>NZ_VNFK01000024.1 GCF_007786235.1 Paenarthrobacter nitroguajacolicus
GAGCACTACAATCAACGCAGGCCACACACCGCACTCAAAGGCGCCTCACCCATCAGCCGCGTCACCAACCAACCGGGATAGTACAGCTAGAGTTCCGTGCTTACGACAAGGACGGGGAACGACGTGAAGCTCGGCGGATTATTGCTGACACCATCGGACCGGACCTTCGCTTTGGCACCGCGACGTATCAGCGCTCTGCGCGAGCAGTTGCCGAGGCCGAGGTCGCCGTGGAGACTGCAGGGCCACAAGCGACTACGGCGACTGGCTGGCCCGCGTACAACGTGACCACGAAGGGTCCGGTGGTGACGTCCCCTTTAGGCGGAGCTCCGGTGAATGACATGACGGTTTGATCCGTCTCCACCGTTTCAGCCCACGTCTCTCCAAGGAGGCGTGGGCTCTCCTTTGTACACAGGATCCCCTGTACGCAGGATCTCCATTAGAATATATGTTCTAGTCTTGTTGGTATGAGACCAAAGCAAGACTCCATCGCTTTCGCCCGCATGATGGCCCAGATAGACGCCGACGATAGCCACCCCAAGCCTGACGACGGCAAGATCATCGAGCTGGAGCCTGCGAGTCAGCCTCTGGTTCGCGTGGGGGAGATCTATGGTCGAGCGATCAAGTACACGCGGACGTTTGGGCTGGTTGAGTGGGTGGATGACCGACGCGTTTATCACGTGGAGTGGTTCCCGGCTGGGCAGGTCAAGCGGGTGGACCAGGAGTCTTGGAGGGGGCGGCAGTTGTGAATATTCATCGGTGGAAGTCGGAGGCTGACGTCGCCGACGTTATCCCAAAATCTGGGGCACGGATGTGATTTTTTGGGAATCAATAAAGTCTAGGAGGACGTGTCCGCGCGCAACATCGCGCTTCTGACCTGCGTAGCTGCCGTCGTCGAAGAGCTCTGCCCGAACTATGTAGGAGGTACCAGCTGGCGGTGACCCCGACCAGCAGCGCCAGGTCACTCCATCCTCATTGGCTTTCGGGCTTTTGCCTTCGCAACCTGAGTGGGCAACGGCTATCGCCCTAAGAGTTTCCGAGTCCAGCAAAGTTACTCGCATGAAGTAGATTCGATCACTAAATCCGTTGAGCGATGCATGGACAACAACTTCGACTCCTCTCCGGGCATCCGGACCTTCCTGACATTCAGAGTTTTCTGAAGCAAGCTTTGCCTCGTATTCGCAATAGGCAATATCTTGCTGAATTCCGATACGGTCAACGGCGGCTCCGAGCTTGTCTCGCGGCTTGAGATCGGGAGCGACTAGATATGTAGCCCCTACCAGTGCCGCCACGAGCGAGGCCACGGCACCGAGCCACGTGATCATCCCCTTGGTAAATCCACCTAGGCTCTCATAGGCTGATTTCAGCCCCCTGCCCGGTTTTGCACGGCTTTTCTTGTCCGTCGGGCGTTTATCCGGTTCCGGCATTCATCGAGTCTATGTGACCAGCGTCTTAGCCGGCTTCGCCAGATCCCGTTGTCAAGCCCCTAGGGACTTGATCGCGGATGGGACGCTTAGACTTGCGGTGCCCACGCCAAGACATTTTCGCCGCTGATCCGGTAAGTCTCGGGCCACGGAGCTCCTGGTCGCACCTGGGCGGGATCCGGCCGGATCAGCAGAATAGAACCTGGCCAGATGGGTTCGGGGAGCGCTTCGAGCCACGCTGGCTGGACGTAGTCGAAACGATTCCACCTAATCATGATCCACGATCCAGTTGGCTGCACGGCGTCTACGCTCAGCACAGTGACCTCGCTTGTAGTCCCGCTAGCCTCCTTTAGCCTTTCAAGGCGTTTCCATTGAGCTGCTGTTTCGGTCTGCCACTGCCGCTTGCTTTGGAGCCGTTGAGCCCAGAAGAGCAGGACGACTACACAAGGAGTCGTGAGAGCAACCAGCAACCAGGCCGTGTCGGAAAGCGTGAAGCTCAGCACCGTTAGGATCGCGGCAAGCACCAGCGCCACTGCGCTCGCAACGATCAGAGCGGGTGTTGCTACTCTCGGCTTGAGGACTGGGTTCATCGGCATGATTGCTCCAACTTCCAGTTTAAAGCTGCCATCCAGCACTTGTCAGGCTAGTTGGGGAGTCGAACTCATACAGGCTGCGGACATCTTCAACCTCGGGATACGGTGTGGCGGCCTGGCTAACTGCTCGCTGCAGGTTGTCCCACTGTGAACGTTGTTCCCATTCCCAGTCCGCGGGAACCGGGCCGAAGGGGAGAGCCGCGGTACCGACACCCCAGCGATCCCGATACACGGCCACATCGCGAATCAACGCGGTCCTCTCGAACGGATCTGCACCCTCCCCGATATCCTTGCGCAAGTGCGTGGCCCATTCAGGCTCGTCAAGTAGCGCCGCGGTGGCGACGTGTTCCGCACGCTTCCCAATCCGCCGTCGTACTTGGTCCAGCAATGCCGCCAAGTCTGGCCGGTCTACCGTCATCCGCTCAGTCAACGGAGCAACAGGCGACTGGGGCATCGCCGAACAGAACTTGCGTAGTCGGGTGTGGACTACTGCGGCTAGGTCCCGTGCCTTGGCATCGGAGCCCATAGCTTCGTTCAAGGTCCGTAGAGCTCCTGCACGGCTTAGGTTGTTGGCACGGCGCCAGGCAGCGATGGCGGCGCCCCAAGCTGGAGATTCGCGCATCTCCTCAGAGCGGCCGGGCATGACACCGTCGATAGACTTTACGAGCTCCAAGCCCGCAGCGATTTGAGCCAGGTAATCGTATTCGCGGCTCAGCCGCTCCAAGCTATCGGCATGCTGCCGTTCGAAGTCCTGAATCTCGTGAGCCGTTCGTTCCGCACCTTCGGCAGCAAGGACCTCGCCCAGGATCATCCGCCAGCTAGAACGGGCACTCGGGTCCAGGATCTCGTCCTCGTCCGGGTCGTTCTCGCTCACATAGGCCTTGTTGGAGTGCCGCCCTCGGGTCATGCTGACATACAACAGCTCGCGCGTCAGTCGACCGGGAGTCACGACAGTGTGGCCGGTGTCTACAGTGAGGCCTTGACCGCGATGGGCTGTGGTGGCGTAGCCCAGCTCCATGGACGCCTCCACATAAGTGCTCGGCAAGAGTAGGGCCGCTCCGGTGTCTTTCCGTATCGCCCGCAAACCGCCGTGGAGTCTATCGACTCCCGTGACTTCGAGGAGCGTCCCATTGCGAAGGAACTCATCTCGATCATCGCGAATGGATCGGTCATTTCGACGGGCAATGACGATGTCGCCGCGACCCGCTCGAAGCCCGTCCCGAAGGACCACAGTACGTTCCGCGTCCACGGCGCCCAGACTGACCCGGTCGGCCTGGGCTCGTTCATTGAGCATTTGGACGGTCTCGTTATCAGGAGCTATCAAAACCGAGACGCAGCCAGCCAAGACATCCGAGTGCCACGCGGAGTAGGCACGGTCGACCATTTCCGAGTAGTGGCCATGCCTGATGCGACCGTGGTCCTCATACTCTGCGAGCACAGACGGGCGACCCTCACGCAGCCCGAGGGAGGCTGACCGTTCCCACGGATCCTTGAAACGCCAGATCGTGCTCAACCGTGCTGCCTTCCCTTGCCGATCAAGCCAACCAAGCACACCGCCGGCATCGATGGAATCGAGCTGGGCGGGATCTCCTACGAGGAGGATCTTGGCACCGGCGTCCTTGGCCTGGCGGACCAAGGTTGCGAGCTGAAGAGTTGAGACCATGGAGGCTTCATCGACTATTACCAGCTGGTCGGGCCGGAACTGCCATTGATTCTGCTCGGCGGCCAGTCGAGCGACCTCTTGTTGAAGTCGACTAATGATTGGGACGTGGGGAACGGATGCTCTACGCAGTCGATTCTCCGCCTGGAAGAATCGGTCTGCGCGCTCGGCGGCACCCGACCCAACAGATTCATGCAGCCACTTGGCGACGTTCTCAGTAACCATGCGCAACTCCGAACCGAGAACCTCGGCGCTCGCAGCCGCCGGCGCCAGGCCAACAACACTGCCCACTCCGTGCGCTGCTTCCCATGCTGCTTTGACCGCACCAAGGGCGGTTGTCTTCCCGGTCCCTGCGGGACCGACGATCGCATCGAGCCGGTTGGGGCTCAAAAGGACATCCGACGCGGCCGCCAGTTGGTCATCGTGCAGGGGCGATCCCTGACCGTTTCTGTATGAGGTGAGCGTCTGGAAGGTGAGATTCACCGGCACTGCCAGACCGCCGTCGTCGTTCTTCGCCGCTAGGATCTCATCCTCAAAGGCGAGTGTCGACTCCCCGGTGTAGAGTCGTGACCCGGGGAAATCGAAGACGCTGCGCCCTGCGAATCGCAGATCATCAGCCGTATCCGCGGGGACGCCGTACCGATATCGGTTGAGTGGCACGGATTGACGCTCTGCCTCGGTGGCCACAGCATCGATCAGGGCATTGCGGTCGGCGGGGGAGGCGCAGCGGATCTCGGTGCACACGCGCTCACCCTCGGCGATCAGATTCCAGTGATTCCAGGTTGAGCGTTTGGCCGCCACACGTTGTCGGGTGAGAAGCCCGACGGCGGCAATCCAGTCAGGAGCAAAGTCGCCTACGTGGAACGGACGTGAGCGGGAACGCCGAATGGTGGAAGCTATGACGGACTCAGGGTCAAACCCCTTGGTCTTTGCTCTGTCACGCCATTGTGCGGATAGCAGTCGCAGAGGTGACGGCGAAGCATTCTTGGGGGTTCGCGTTGAGAGGGTAGCTTGCTGGCGCAGTCTTACAGTGGTTGTCGCCGTCGGGGGAGTTCCGTGTTTCGTGGTCCACTGTTTGATCAAGCGATCGGTCTCGATGTCGATGAGCCTTGAACGGTTGGAGAATTCGCGGATGAGGGCTTCGGCGATGCCAGTGAGTTGCTGGCTGGGGTTATGGGTGTTTTGTGCTGGGGCTCGGATTTCGGTTTCTGTTCCGAGGCTCGTCTCCAGGGCATCAAAGAGGAGCCCGTTGTAGTGCTCGCTGGCGGCGACGACGGCTTTGTACAGGGATCGGGAGTCGAGGGTGACCCATGCGCTGTCCGTGATGCGCTGGACCCGGTTCGCTATGACAAGGTGGGTGTGGAGTTGAGGGTCGCCGGCGCGGGATTCCCAATGGTCGAATGCGGCGGCGATGACTCCTCGAGTTCCGACGTGAGCAACGCCGTTTCGGCCGGATCTGGTGTTGATAACCTGCTGTTCCATCCAAGCCAGGGTTGCTTCGATGGCTTCGTGGTGGGTGCCTAGTATCTGTTCTTGGAGATGGCGGGGGCTGAGAGCCCACAGCGTCGAAACGGATTTCGGGACGCTGAAGGTGAGGTCGAAACCGGCGACGGCGTGCTTCGTTGCGTTGGGATTGCTGACCTCTTGGCTGATCGGCGGCTGCGCGTGGGGCCTCCCTAGAGGTTCCTCACTGTCGGGATGGGTAGCGTCCTGGAAGATGGAGCGTGCATCGGATTCAGTGACTTTGTCCCCGGCTTCCCTCGCGATCCCTTGGAGACCGTTGCCCAGCCAACGGCCCTGAGGTGTTCCCGTCTTCATGTAGTAGCTGATGGTTTCTGGGGGAGTAGGGGAGACGTCGTCCAGCATCGTGGACTTGTACAGGTACCGGAGTCCTGATTTGACAGAGAGCCTGGCGATGGACATCGTCATGGCCGCGCTCCCGTGCGGGTCCTGGCGGGCAGCCAGCCTCGCCGACGGAGGATGTCTAGCGTCACTGAGTCGAGGGCGATGCCTTTAGCGCGCGAAACCTGGAGCAAAACGGCCGCCACTCGGGCAAGGTCTTGGACGTTCGTTCGCTGAGCGCGCTTTAGGCGAAGCACTTCGTTGTGAAGGAGACCGTTCCGGGTTTCCAGTTCGTCGTAGATGGCGTGGAGCCGTTCGAGTTCGGAGGACTGCGATCGCAGCTCTGTCAGGAGCCGGTCCATGCGGTTGGCGCCATCTTCAGGTTTGCCATGTGCTTGCTGTCCGGAGCTCTGCTTGTTCACACCAGTTCATGAATTCGGCCCGCCCCACCCGCATGATTTCCTGCGGACTCGCCCTTGGATGCCAGAGGTGTGAAGGGAGTGGCGGCCCCGTCGTTAGGGGAGATCGACATGGCAGGACAGGGCATCAACCCTTTTGGCGCTGCCGACGCTTGACTGTTTGCAAAGCGGCCTGCGAGGCGGCGGGAAAGAGACTGTGAGTAGGCGCGTTCTATTTCGACGGTGCCGTTGGCAGAGTCTCAGGTACCAAGCAAATGTGCGGCAGGCATTGGCATATTTGCAACTTTATGAAAGCAGTCTGAGGCTCTGGGTCGATAGTTGCGGCCTAGGGGCTCGGTGGTTCGATGGATCGGGACTTGGTCTGGACGGCCCCACCCGCAGATGGTGGGGCAGGCGTCTAAAGACAAGGGAAGCCTCCCAGGTGGTGATTGCGCAGCCGGCTGCTGCGCAATCACTTAACAGTCGCCTTGCCTCAATTCGGCGGGAGCGTTTCAGACGCCACCCGACTGAAACTTCAATGAACGAGGAAAACGCCGATAAACCCATATGCCGGGCTGCCGGTAGCCGGAATACAAGCACACTCACGAGGCCGCTGCGCGGGAAGAGTTGGAGACGCGTGAAGCAGAGCCTCCCGGACAGTGCGGTACCCGGCTAAGCGGCTCGTGGGTGCATTGGCAATTGTGTGTTCACGACGCGGGCTAGGTGCCGTGAAGCCTACGTCTTCCAACCCAGGACGAGGGACATGCAATATGCCTGAGCAGGATCGGATATGCCCCTTCAGCCATGGCTGGGGCGCCCCACGTGCCTGCTGCTGCAGATGTCCCATTTTGCGGCGTGGATAGGGACGGCATGTTGGGCCGCAGTGTTGACTGTCGAACTACGTTCTCCGCGCATGTTAGTAGGACGGCTAGTCAGGATTCTTGGCTCTGGCAGCAGCCGTATCTGCTATGTAGCTCTCCATGGTTTCGGTGAGTTCGCCGAGCATGTTCTCGAACTTAACCAACCGCTCGGTGGAGTGATGGGCCATGACTTTGGCGATCCGTTCGCCCAAGGGCTGGAAGAACGCATCTGCGATGACTTGGACACCAGGTGTGGAGTGAAGCGTTACGACCCGCCGGTCGGCGTGAACCCGGCTGCGAATGATGTGGCCAGCCAGCTCCAAGCGGTTGAGGAGCGTTGACGTGGCCCCGGCTGTGAGACCGATCTTGTCGCCAAGTTTCGCTGGGGACAACGGTGTTCCGCGTTCTTCCGCGGCCAGGATCTCAATCAGGGCGACGGCATCAGTGGAGTGCAGCCCCTCGCTGGCTGCGAACTGTCGCGCGAGCTCACCATACGTTGCTCCGTAGGCGCGGAGGGCGTCGTTGACTCGTTCAAGCTGCGCAGGGAAATCGCTGCGCGGGAGGGACTTGCCCATGGAACCACCTTCCGCTGGTGTCTACCTGTTCTTTTGATACCTACTCTTTGACTTTATCACCATGAAGTAGTTTGATGATAAAAATATTCTTTGATGAAAGTTATAGGAGGTTTGCTATGAGTGTGTCTGAGAGCGCGCGGCGGTGGATAGGTCTGATAGCCCTGGCGTTGGGCGTGGCCCTGATCGTGGTCGATACGACCATCGTTAACGTGATCACTCCCTCGGTGATCGATGATTTGGGCATAAATTCAAGTCAAGCGCAGTGGATTCAAGAGTCCTACGCGATCGTTTTCGCGGCCCTTCTGCTTGTTTCCGGACGGATCGCGGACCTTCGCGGTGCCCGTACCGTGTTCGTCGCGGGTGTTGTTATCTTCGGTGTCACCAGTCTGCTCGCGGGCCTGGCCCCCAATGGTGAGATTCTTATTCTCGCCCGTTTCCTGCAAGGCATCGGTGCTGCCGCGATGCTGCCCACGTCCTTGGCGTTGCTGAACCACATGTTCACAGGCCCAGCCCGTGGGCAGGCATTTGCCGTGTGGGGTTCGACCATCGGCGCGGCGACCGCGCTTGGGCCGGTTCTGGGCGGCTGGCTCTCCGAAAACGCGTCATGGCGGTGGGCCTTTGGCATCAACATCCCGCTCGCGATACTCGTCCTGGTCATAGCTGTCGTTTTCCTGGGACAGCCGAAGCGTTCACGCGGGAGCGTGGATGGTGTCAGTGCCGTCCTCTCCGTTCTTGGGCTTGGTCTGTTGGCTTTCGGCCTTGTTGAGGGACGCGTCTACGGATGGGTGATGAGCGAGGAGGCGTTCACGATCTTCGGTGCTACCTGGGATTCCGGACTCTCCCCAGCCTTCGTAGCACTCTTGCTCTCGGTTGTGCTGCTGACCATCTTCGTGCGGCGTCAGGTCGTCATCAGCCGAGGGGGAAGCAAGCATCAGCCGCTGATGGACGTCAAACTCTTCTCGATAGCTTCGTTCCGCAACGGCAACATCGCCACACTGATTATCGGGCTCGGAGAGTTCGGCATTATCGCCGTGCTGCCGCTCTGGCTGCAGTTCACCCTCAATTACACACCGTTGGAAGCCGGGGCAACGCTTGTCCCCATCGCTGTAGGCAGTTTCGTTGCCAGTGGTATCAGCTTCCCGCTCTCTGCGCGGGTATCCCCGCTGGCGTTGGTCCGAACCGGTCTGATTCTCGAAGTTGTAGGACTGGCAGGACTCGGCTTGGTTGCTGCCCTGACGGACGCGAACTGGTGGTTTATCGCCATGGTCTTGTTCTTCTATGGGATTGGAGTCGGGTTCGCGACTTCACAGGTGACCAACGTGGTTCTGGCGGACGTCCCGGAAGGCGACGGGGGGCAGAGTTCCGGCATCCAGAGTACGTTCCGGCAGCTGGGTTCAGCGCTGGGTATTGCCGCGTTGACGACAGTGTTCTTCTCCTCGCTGGGAAGCACATTGCACAGCAAGCTGACTGATGCCGGCCTTCCCGATGGGGACGCAACCCAGCTCAGCGACGCAGTTACCAACAGTGCCGGCGCCGCCATAGGCCCGCTTGCCTCCCGTCCCGAAACTGCTTTCGTAGCCGACGCGGCGCACGAAGCCATGACCCAAGCAATCGCCTTCGGCTCTTACCTCGCGGCCGGCTTCCTCGTTCTTGGCGTCATCGCAACCCTGCTCATTCCCAGCAAGAAGAACAATCTGGACACGCCCTCCGCTGTCGTGTTGACCGACGCCCGCTAACCGCAGCCGCGAGCATCGGCTGCGACGAGTCGAGCCCTTGGGCTGTGTTCCGAATCGATGGACCACACACTACCGCCAAGTGTGTGGTCCATCCGTGACTGCCGCGTGTCCGGCGTCGCCAACGCCCTGCACCGCCATGAAAGGATTCACACCCATGACCAGCAAACGTGTACTGATCTCCGGAGCCAGCATCGCTGGTCCCGCGGCAGCCTACTGGCTCGCCAGGTACGGGTGGGAAGTCACCGTGATTGAACGCGCCCCACAGCTGAGGGACGGAGGACACAACGTTGACATTCGTGGTGCCGGCCGCGAAGTTGCCCGGCGAATGGGTGTGGAAGAAGCCATCCGGGAAGCGACAACGCATGAGAAGGGGACCAGATTCATTGACCTGAACGGCAGAATGGTCGCAGAGTTTCCGGCATCAACCTCTGATACAAGCGGGGCAACAGCAGAGCTGGAAATCCTCCGCGGCGACCTTGCACGCATCATTATCGATGCCGGCTCCAAGGACATCGAGTACATCTTCGATGACACAATCACCACCGTGACAGAGAATCCGGACGAGGCTGTTGTGTCCTTCCGGAAAGGCCAGGATCGATCCTTCGACGTGATAGTAATAGCCGAAGGCATAAATTCCAGCACTCGTGCGCTCCTCTTCGGTGACGAGCCAGTGGTCCGCCACCTCGGTTTGTACACTGCAAACTTCACCATTGACCGCGCCCACGGCGACGATGACTGGGCCCGCTGGTACAACACCACGGGAGGTCGCGCTGCTCTATTGCGCCCTGATATCAAAGGAACAACCCGCGCAGCCCTGTCATTTCTGTCCCGCCCAGAAGGATACGAAGAACTGACTCTTAATCAGCAAAAGGAAGTCATGCGTGGTCGTTTCGCTGGCGCCGACTGGGAAATCCCCAGACTGCTGAACGGCCTTGACTAGGCCAAAGACATGTATCTGGACTACATCGGACAAGTACATGCACCGACTTGGACGAGCGGAAGAAAGATTCTCCTTGGCGACGCCGCCTACTGTGCTTCACCCATCAGCGGTATGGGAACCAGCCTGGCCCTCGTTGGCGCACACATCCACGCAGGAGAACTCGAATCCCGTCCCATCGATGCAGCGACCGGGAAATACGAAACCATCATGAGACCGCACGTCCACCAAGCCCAACAATTACCGCCAGGAGCCCCCCGGTTAGCGAACCCCAAATCCCGCACCGGGCTGGCCCTCTACAGTGCTGCACTAAGAATCGGCTTGACCCGAGCATTCAGCACACTGGGAGGAAGGCTCTTTGCCCCACCCGCTGACAAGATCTAACTGCCCGACTACAAACACCTTTCGACCCCATCCGAGGTGTCGGATCTAACGGGATGAAGGTAGCGCCAACCCCGTGGCGGATTTCGATGCCATTACTGACAAGTGGTTTCCTAGAGAGCCAGTGTCCTCAGCGTCACTGCGTCGGTTTGGACTGGACTGTGCATCGAACAAGGGACAATACATGAGGCTGGTTATCCCTCAGCCGTGGGTGCCGCCCGACGAATAGATGTTTGGCTCCAGGTACATCAGAGTCGCTATCGGCACGGCGGCCCGGTCGCGCGTCTCCGCGGCATCGATAATCGCAGCGATCTCTTCCCCGCTGGACGACCTCGACACGGCAATTATGAGGGCCACAAGGAGCTCCTCCGGCGCAAGGTGCATCGTCCTAAGATGAATGACTCGCTCCACATCCGGACCAAGGAACGCCACGACCATCGCGTCAATGTCGGGCGGGTTCGCTGCCTCGCGCCTCAGTCGTTTCGACGTTGTCTCCACGACCAGGACGACGGAGACCGTTACAAGCAGGAGCCCTGTCAAGGCAGCTCCCCAACGCGGACTCCGCGAAGCCTCTTGCCAACGATTCCCGGCTTGGCTCCTTCGAGACCGCCCACAAGATGGCTCAGGGAGCCGGCCTTGGGCGGGCTACCCCAACACCTCGACGCGGCGGCGCGGGTCATGATCAACAACCGCCCCTGCCGCATCGTGGGGCCAGTTAACATGGATCAGATCGTCGTCGAAAGCGGTAGCTGGGCGGCTTCCCTTGGCACCGAAGCAACCCTCATCGGCGTTAACCCGAGAGCCCACAGTGCAGGATTGGGCCCATTGGGGGAACACATCGGCACATAACATCTTCACCGACTTCGGTCAGCGACTCCACCGCGCCACGTCTACCAACCAAAAGGAAACGTCGTGAGCACCGTTTTTTTCGTCGGCGGGGGGGAACAAACCCCGAACACTCCGTCTGACTGGCTTCAGCCACAACCATCAGCAGCACGCTCAATTTCGCCCAAGTGTTAAAGGCCCCACGGTCGTTCCCACACCCCCTGCCTTGTCACTTAGGGTGGGGGAAAGTAGCCAAGCCGTTGAATGTCTCTGCTCGGAGGATGAGAGATCGAGACCCACCGAGAACGATGATCGGTCCGCCCGCCGGATATCACGGCAGTCACGCTAAAATTGCCCAGATCCAAGAACCGGCATCAGTCGAAATGCGTCCGCTTGGCGTGCGTCTTCCAAGCAAGCACAAGGCCGTCGCGCGTTAGCCCTATTTTCCGATCAGGTCGTGCTCGGTTGTTGATTGGACGAGTTGGCTGGCTTCGACGCCGTGGCTGTCGGTTCGGCTCTTCTTGGGGAAGAGGAAGGTCAGTGCGAAGAAGCCCAGGAGCAGTCCGGCTTGGATGAGCAGGGTGCTGCGGAAGGCATCTGCCGGTGAACCGTCTGCGATTGCGGAGAAGAAGGTTGACCCGAAGACTGCCACGCCAATCGAGCTTGCGATCGACTGGACCGCAGTAAGGACACCGGACGCCGATCCGATTTCTTCGTCCCGGACGGCGGCAAGGATGATGCTGAACAGTGCGGCAATGACCAGGCCTGATCCGACACCTGCTATGGCAATTCCGGGCACGATTTGCCAGATATCGAACGTGGATCCATCACCGAGTTCGATCCACAGGAGTGCAGCTCCGATGAGCTGTACGACGGCGCCGATCTGCAGGACAGCGCGGCCGAGCCGTTCGGCGAGGAATGCTCCGCTGAGCGCCCCGCCAATCGCGGTGCCCAGGGCGACGGGTAGGTTCCCCAGTCCTGCCTCGCCGGCGCTGAAGCCTTGTCCGATCTGTAGGAACAGCGTCAGGACCAGCTGTGTGCCAATGAGGGCGCTGAAGTACAGGGCGATGCCGGCAAGACCCAGCGTGTAGGCCCTGCGGGAGAAGATCCCGGGGATGACCAATGGCGTACGCCCACGCCGGGAAGCGGCCCGTTGTTGCCATGCGAAGACCCGGAAACCGATGAGGCCCGCGGCGATGCTGAGCCACGTCCATAGTGGCCAATCCTGCTCTTGCCCGAAGTTGAGCGGCAGGACCAGCAAGGCTGAGGCGGCGACGATGATGGATGCGCCAACGGCGTCCACCCCCACCGATTTGTCGCCCGCCCGTCGGGGCAGGATACGCCACGCGACGATGAGGGCGGCCAGACCAATCGGTACGTTCACCAGGAACACGGCGCGCCAACCGAGCCCGAACAGGTTGGCTTCGATGAGGCCGCCACCGATCAGGGGCCCAAGTATGCCACCCAAGCCAAGGACCGGACCGAAGATGCCAAATACCTGAGCCAGTTCCTTGCCGGAGAAGTTCTCGCGCAGCAGGCCAAGACCCTGCGGCAGCAGCATCGCGCCGGCGACACCCTGCACCAGCCGGGCAGCGATGAGCAGTTCAATATTTGGAGCCAGGGCGCAGAGCATTGAGACGAGCGTGAAGGCCAAAAGGCTGGCCAGGAACATGGGGCGGCGGCCGAACCGGTCCCCGAGCCGACCGCCCAGAATCAGTCCGGCTCCAAGGGTGAGTGCGTAGCCGCCGATGACCCACTGAAGTCCGAGTGCGGACGCCCCCAGGGAACGTTCCAGGTCTGGGCCTGCGACGTTGACGATGGTGGAGTCGAGGAGATCCATGATCTCGGCGGTGAGCATGACCGCGAGGATCAGCCACCGCCAGCGGTATGGAGGTGGAGTAGTCAGGTCCGGCAAAGTCGCTTCCAATCTTGATTATCAATAATATTGGCAACTTTGAGTATTACTATGGTGGGTATGGATGTCAAAAGCGCGGCACAGCTTCCCATGCCCCCTTCGGGGAGGGCTGACCGACGAGACCGTGAAGCGGCGCGTCGCGACGGCCGGGAGCTTCCGGAAGATGACATCCGTGCGCGTGTGCAGCAATTGGCGGTTCGGCAGCAGCGCTTCGAACGCTATTTGGCCTCCGAGCTGGGAGTAGACGCACCCGGGCTTGAGGCGATGGACCACCTGATTGCGACAGGACCTGCCACGCCCACCGAACTCGCCAGGCGTCTCGGGATTTCGACGGCGGCCACGACGTTGGTGCTGAACCGGCTGGAAGACGCTGGCCACATCAGGCGCGATCGGCACCCCTCCGACGGGCGGAAGTTGGTTGTGACGGCAGCCCAGAGCTCGGCCGACCAGGCTTTCGAGCGGGTCCTTCCGATGATCGAAGGGGTTGAGGAACTCGTCGCCGGACTGTCCGCGCCGGAACGGGCCGCAGTGCAATCGTTCCTGGATCGTCTCGTGGAGATCTACGACGGCGCGACAGGCTGATCGAGTGGACCGCTTGCTCGAAAAGCCGATATCGGATGCTAGACGCGCTCCCACTTTGCCGACGTCTAGCGGGGGCACTCCTTCTGCTTGTTTCTCAGCGAAAAGTCACTCCATGCCAGGCTGTGGGGTCATGCGTCAGTTCCGATCACGACCGCCTCCGAGCGGGCGGAAGCATCCGACTGCCAGGAGGACTGGAGTGCACGTTTGAGGATTTTCCCGCTAGGGCCCAGTGGAAGCTCAGGCAAGATCTGAACAATCCGGGGATACTTGTAGGCTGCCAGACGGTCTTTGCCGAAGTCCAGGATTTCCTGGCTGCTGGTGTTCGCCCCGTCGCTGAGGATGACCGCAGCGACGACTTCCTGCCCATAGACCTCGTGCGAAACTCCGAAGACGGCGACGCTGGCTACGTCCGGATGGCTGGCCATGACTTCCTCCACCTCCCTGGGGTAGACGTTATTGCCGTTGCGGATGATCATGTCCTTCTTGCGGTCAAGGATTCGCAGGTAGCCGTCTTCATCTTTGGTACCGAGGTCACCGGACCGGAACCAACCGTCCACGATGGCTTCGGCTGTTGCCTCAGGGCGGTTGAGGTAGCCCTTCATGAGCAGGTGTCCTCTTATAACCAGCTCTCCGAGTGCGCCGTGGGGCATCAGTTCGATCCGGTCGGTCACTTCAGGGCGCGCGATTTCAACGTCTACTCCCCAGATCGGTGTGCCGATGGTTCCGGGCCTCGGCGGTACTCCGACGTGATTAAAGGCGGCCACGGGTGATGTTTCGGTGAGGCCATACCCTTCGTAAATTTCAGTGCCGAAGACTTCACGGAACCGTGAGAGCAGCGCCAAGGGCAAGGATGCCCCTCCCGAGATGCCGTAACGCAGCGCATCAGGGCGATCCTCCGAGGTTTTTGCTGATTCCAGAAGTGCCGCATACATGCTGGGAACGCCCATAAAGACAGTCGCGGCGTGTTTAGACATGAGGCTCAGTGCAGCGGCGCCAGTGAATCGGGGCAGCAGGACGATGGCCGCGCCGGCCCGTAGGCCGGTATTGAGCACCGCGGTCTGGCCAAACGTGTGAAAGAGCGGCAGCCCCCCGAAGAGCACGTCGCTGCCAGTGATGTCGAATGTGTCCGTGAGAAGGACGTTTGTCTGTTCTACAAGGGCGAAGTGGCTGCCGAGCGCACCCTTGGGTCTTCCAGTGGTCCCGGACGTGTACAGGATTGTGGCGGTATCCTCCGGCTGGCGGGGCAGGTACGTGATGACGGGTTCCGCGGCGGCCGCTTCGTCTTCGAGCCTGGGAAGACTCTCTGTTCCTTCTGCAGCCAGGACAGTAACGGTATCAATTCCTGCCCTGGATGCCGCCGGAGCGCCCTGTTCAAGCAGAGGCGCTGCGCAGATCAGAGCCTTCGCGCCGCTGTCGGACAGTACGAATTCGATTTCGTGGGCCTTCAGAAGGGCATGAACCGGGACAACGACAGCGCCTAAGGCAAGGATGGCGTAGTAGACCCGCACAAAATCCGGGACGTTGGGAATGAGCACGGCCACTGGATCCCCAGGGCCGATTCCGCGGGTTTGCAACGCCCCGGCGTAGGCCCTGGTTTGTGCCCAAAGGTCGGCATAAGTGATACGGGTTTCATCAATAATGAGTGCAGTTGAATCGGGGCGCCGGGTGGCCGATTCAGAGAGAATCGCGGCCACAGAGATCGTGCCGTATCCGCCTGTGGCGGGGCTGTCCTTTGTCATGGTGATCCTTGGGTAGTTTTCTTGAGTGGTTATGCGCTGAGGTAAAGGCATCGCCTTGGCCGCCGCCGGAGAGCACGACGACGCCGGCGCCACCGCCGCGCCGATGCAGCTCATGAGCCTGTTGGGGTACCAGCCGGGGGTGCGCAGGGGACAGTGAAGAATCAGGCGTTTGTGCCGTTGTACGCGAAGTCACGGAATGTGACGGTGCCCTCGGTTGAGTAGGGGCCGATAACTCGTCCAGTGAATGAGGGAACCACTTCGGCGCTGAGGTACCGGCCATCGATTTCGGCGACGGTGGCGGCTGCGTCGCCGGCCGGTGCGGCGCTGAACGTCACGCGTTCAACCGGATCTCCCAGCGAGAACCCGTCGCGGTTCGGGGCCAACACGACGCTCATGATTATGGGACCGGCGGGAAGCTCGGCGTGCCACTCCTGCTGAAGGCCCGCGAGGCGTGCGCGGGCGACGAGGTGGACGCCCTGGTCCGTGGTGGTTGCTTCCAGGTCGTAGTGGTTGTTCTCGTCGTACCGGATTGTCAGGCCACCGGTGCCGCGCGAGACGTCAACCTCGATGGACGCCGACGCCTTCAAAGTGGATTGGCGTCGGCCCAGGAACGTCGGATGAAGCCCGTCCAGGGTTTCGCCGTCGGCGGTGAGGACAAGCGCGCCGTTCTCGACGGCAGTGACCTCCCCGGGCGTGCGCCGCACAGCCATCCAGCCCATGTCGAGTGTCTCGGCAGTGAACGTGTCCTTGAAAGTGATCGGCTCTGGTCGCGGATTCAGCGTCACCGGCTCCGCGACTGGCCATCCATCCACCCACTCAAGGCGAGTGGCGAAGGTTTCCCGGCCCAACGGCGAGAAGGACTTAGCCAGCCCGAGCGGGCGCATTCCGAGGACGATCATTCCTGTGCTGCCGTCGGGGAGTTCGACGAGGTCCCCGTGGCCGGTGTTCTGAATGGGACGGTCGGTGCTTCGGGCGCTGAGGAACGGATTGGAAGGGGCCCCCTCGAACGGACCCTCCGGAGAGTTGGCACGGGCGATGCTGACCGCATGGCCGCGTTCGGTTCCGCCTTCGGCGATGAGCAGGTACCAGGTGTCGCCGCGCTGATAGAGGTGCGGGGCTTCCGGGTATTTCAGCCCGGTGCCCGACCACAGCAGCCTAGGCTCATCCAGAATGGTTCCCGAAGCAACGTCGACCTTCACCTGCAGGACGGACGGGCGTTTGTGTCCGTTCTCCTCAAGAACGGTACCGGAGTACGTCACGTAAGCGGTCCCGTTTTCGTCCCAGGCCAAATCCGGGTCAATCCCGTCAAGCCCTTCGAGCACAGTCCCGTCACTCCAATCCCCGGCCGGGTCAGTGGCAGTGAAGATCACGCACCCCCGGCCGCCCAGAATGGTCACGATCACGTAGAAGAGTCCGTCATGGTGCCGGATGGTCGGTGCGAACACGCCGAGCGGAGTGGGCACGTTGTAAATCCCCAGCTGGTCCGCGCGCGTGGCGACGTTGCCAATCTGCTCCCACGTCTCGAAGTCGGTGCTGTGGTAGATCGGCAGACCCGGGAGATATTCGAAGCTCGAGGTGATCAGGAAATAGTCCTCACCGACCCGGACGATGCTCGGATCGGGGTTGAAGCCCGGAATCAGGGGGTTGAAAATTGCAGTCCTCATCAGTGATTCTCCCAATCTAGAGGTGGCTTGAGACATTGGGGACGGGCGGCAGTGTCTCATTGATGACACTGCGGGCACGAGCGTTGCTCTGCCGTCCTTGTGGAAACGGCACGGCGTTGAAACCGTGGGGTGCGCCTGGGAAGACATCGAGGTGCACGTCGACATCGGCCGCCCGCATGCGGGCGGCCACCCTACGGGTGTCGTCAAGTATTAGGTCCCGGGAGCCGGCGAAGATATAGGTGCGCGGGAAACCTTCGAATGAGCCGAACAGCGGAGAGATTGCTGGATCCTGCAGGTCCCGTCCGCCTGCGTACCAAGCGGCTGCCTGCTCAAGTTCCGAGTATACGAGGATGTCCCGCCCCTTATTGGCTCTTGACGAGTCTCCGCTGAGTGAAAGGTCCGCCCATGGGTGCACAGCGATGAGCGCGGCGGGCATCGGAAGGTCTTCCGCGGCAGCGCCCTGTAGAAGTGTGAGCGCCAGTCCACCGCCGGCGGAGTCACCCATGACGGCCAACCGGTCCGCGCCGATGGTTTCCAGCAGTGACCGGTAAACCGTAAGGGCATCGTCCTGGGCCGCCGGATAGGGATGTTCGGGGCTCAGCCGGTAGTCGACGCTAATCACATCCGGTCCATCATCCTTGGCCATCGGAATCGACAGGGCGCGGGGGCTTCCGAGCATGTAGGCGCCGCCGTGGAAGGCCAGGACCGTGCCCCGGGCGCTGTTGCCCGAACTGAAACGGACCACGGGGACTCCGGCGATGAGCTCTTCGGTCTGCTGGACGCCCCGCGGCGGCCGAAACCTCGACTCCATTTTGGTGCTCGAGGCCCGGACAGCGGCAACGTCGAACGGCTTACCTTCCCGCTGCCGGGCGCTCCTGGCCAAGATGGCCGTAATCATCTGGCCGGGAAGCCCCGAGCGTTTGGGCGCCTCCCCGAAGGTCATGAGGTCACCTGGGCGATACCGGTACGGGCGTGCTGGCCGAGCCAGCCAAGGCTGGGTTTGGGGTGCCGTTCGAAAGTGGTGCGGTCCACGGCGATCAGGCCGAAGGTAGGTCCCCAGTGGCCCCATTCATAGTTATCCAGTGCGCTCCAGTGCAGGTAGCCGCGGACGTCGAGGCCGTCGCTGACGGCGTTGTCCAGTCCGGCAAGGGCGGCTTCGGTGTAGCGAATTCGTACGTCGTCATCGTCGGTGGAGATTCCGTTCTCCGTGACGAGCAGCGGCGTTCCGCCCGTGATGTCCCAGGCGTGCCGTAGCGCCATCTCGAGGGCATCGGGCCGGTAAGCCCAACCCGAGAGGGTGTTGTCAGGATGGGCGGGGTGGGCGACGATGCCGTCCGCATCAACGGTCTGACTTGTGTAAGCCTGGATGCCCACGAAGTCGTCGCCCCGTGCTACTTCAAGGAACCGGTCCTCCCACTCCCAGCGGGTCCTTTCGAAGATCTCCTTGTTGCCCGGCGTAGGTTCAAGCTGCTGACCTGCGATTGTCCAGCCGGCTTTCGCCGGTGTATTCGCGTGTACGATCCCCACGGCCCGTTTGTGCGCCCGGGTGAGGATCTCAGCGATCTCACTGTCCGGAGTCGGCAGGCTGAGGCTCGTAACCGCGGTGTCGGTTTGTGTGTTTTGGCTGTTGTCAGCCATATTCCGCATCAGCGCTGCCATGGCAGCAATGATGTTTGGTTCATTGATGGTGCAGACCCATTGGACGTCGTGCAGGATAGTGGCGGCCTGTTCGACGTAGCGGGCAAAAAGATCGACAGCGTCAGGATGCAGCCATCCGCCTTGTTGGGCGAACCACGCCGGGGACGTGAAGTGGTGGAGGGTGACCACCGGGGTCAATCCTAGGCCCTGCGCGGTCTCGATCATCCGGCGGTAGTGGTCCAGTTCGACCTGCATGAATTCGCCGGGTGCCGGCTCGATGCGTGCCCATTCGATGCCGAAGCGGTAAGCGGTCAAACCGGCGTCCGCGAGGAGACGCATGTCTTCAGGGTAGCGGTTGTAGCTGTCGGTAGCGTCGCCACTGCGTTCGCTGACGAATGAGTTCGGGTCGTTCTCCAGGAACCACCAGTCCGAGTGGACGTTGCCACCTTCAGTCTGATGGGGCGAGGTTGAGGCGCCCCAGAGGAAGCCCTCGGGGAGCGGCGGTGCAGTTGTCATGTCAGGAATTCCTTCGGTGTCGGGGTGGGGTGTTCGGCTGCAGTGCTGGCTGCAACCGGCTTTGCCGTCATGGAGCGACGGAGAAAATGTCCTGCGGGCGGTACACACAGGCGAACTGGTGCTGCCCGGGACCAATAGCGGTTGAAGAGCCGTCGGGTAGAACCGCCGTCGCTGTCGATCCGGCAGGGACTGTCACCTCCATGGCAAAGGCGCTTCCGTTCAGCCGCCACCCGACCTCGATGAGACCTTGGGGTGAAAGGAACTGCGCGGTGGCGGTGGTGATTCCACCGCCGAGCATGGGGCGGACCTCGAAGTGCTTCCACGCTGTAGACCCCTGCGCCTGCTGCAGGCCCGCAACGTGGCTGTAGAGGAAGCGGATAACCGCACCTTTGCTGTAATGGTTCAGCGACGCTGACGCGTGCCCCTTCTCGTCGATCCCGTCCCAGTCCTCCCACACGGTGGTGGCCCCACGGCCCAGCATCCCCAACCAGGAGGGTGAGTCTTCCTGGAGGAGGAGCCCAAAGGCGGCCTCGAGGTGTCCGGCATCGGCGAGGACGGGGAGGAGCATGCCAGTGGAGAGGAATCCGGTCGTCAGCCGCCCGTCAGCGTCGTCGATTAGCTCGATGAGGCGTTGCCCGGCGGCACCTCTCTGTCCGTGGGGGATGAGATCGAACGCAAGGGCCCGCACGTACGCTGCCTGTGTGTCCTGGATCGTGCGGGTCTCAGCAGTGAGAAATTCCGCCTGCCACGCCAAGCGGATGCGCTCCGCAAGCTCTGCGTACCTGGTTGCGTCGACGGTTTTTCCGAGGATGAGCGCGGCCCGACTCAGCAGGAGCGTCGACCGGTAGAGGTAAGCGGTGGCGACTTCGCCTTTATCCGCGGTGAGGAACACCATCGGCGCGTCCACCATCGGATCGATCAGGGTGCCGTCTTCCCGGCGCTTTTTCGGTTCCAGCCATTCACCAAAGTGGAACGAGCCGTCCCAGATGAATTGCTCGTGTGATGCCGGCTCCGATGAGCGCTTTGTCCGCGACGGATGCCGGTGTTCCCGGGCTGTCCGCAGCGCGAATTCGACCCAGGCCCGCATGGAGTCCCAACTCTCCGTCAATATGGCTTTGTCCCCATAGTTCTCGTAGAGAGTCCACGGAACGTAGACTGCGGCGTCACCCCATCCCGCTGAGCCGCCCCCGGTGCGCGCAGGGTTCTCGGGGGTGTGCTTCATCCGTTCAGAGTCGGGTGAAAACATCGCGAGCGACCCGTCATCATATTGGTCATCCCGGACAGCCTGCAGCCACTTCCTGGTGAAACCGTCGATGTCGTAGAGATACGCAGCCGCCGGAGCGAAGACTTGGAAGTCTCCGGTCCAGCCGGAGCGCTCCCGCGTCGGGCAGTCGGTGGGTACGTCGACGATGTTGCCGCGGAAGCTCCACCGTGCCGCATCGTGCAGTTGATTAAGCTGCTCGTTGTTGCAGCTGAACCAGCTCGTCGGAGTCAGATCGCTGTGAACGACGACGGCACGTACGTCCTCGGCCGCGAGGGTCCGGCCGGGATGCTGGATTCGGGCGTACTGGAACCCGTGGACCGTGTGACGGGGTTCGAACACTGAACTTGCGGGACCGGCGATGACGCGGTCGACTTGCCGGTACGGGATATGTGCTCCTTCCGGGGTGTGGATGTCCAGGTGTGCAGTGGTCAGGTCGCCGGCCGCATCGATGTGCTCGCCGAACTCCAAGATAGTTTCGGAACCGACCTTCCCTAGGTTCGTCAGGCGGACCCAACCGGAAATGTTTTGGCCGAAATCGACCACGCTGGTGTCAGGGGCGATGGCCGTCACAGAGACGGGCTTGAGTTCTTCGATTCGTTTCGGAGCCGGAGCCGGAGACCATGTAGGAACCGGGGGGCTAACCGCGCCGACGACGACCGGGGCGGAAGCGGTGTCGGCGCGGGAGAAGTCAGTGGTCTGCCCAGTCATCAAATCAGCACGGGTGATCACCCCCGCATGGCTCGCCCACGTTGAATCAGTGCAGATCACCAGCATGGCATCATCCACCGTGGTGATCTCGAGCTGTGCCAGTGCGGCGGTGCGCTTGCCCCACGCGTCTTGGCGCTGCATACCGCCGTTGCGACCGCGAAACCATCCGTCGGAGAGGACGATCTCTATGCGGTTCTTCCCGGCATTCAGCGCCATGGTGACGTCATAGGCTTGCGCGTAAACGGTTTCGTCGTAGTTCGACGATCCCGGCGCCAGTTCGAGGTCTCCGACACGTTCCCCGTTGAGGAACACTTCGTAGACCCCGAGCGCGGTCGCGTACAGCCGGGCAGCGGCAGGAGCTACGTCCAGGGTGAATTCGCGACTCAGGGTGTAGGCCGGACGGTCCTCGGGGATCTCCGCTTCCTCAGTTGGGGAGATCCATTCCGATAACCAGTCGTCGGCACCGAACAACGGCGTCTCGAAAGCAGACCAATCTGACCATCCGGACCTGCCGTTCGCGCCACGTACTCGGACACGCCACTGCACACCGGTCCGGCTTGGAAGGTCCGTCCAAGGCCACGCGATCATTCGGTGTTGAGATGTTTCACTTTGAGAAACGACCATTTCCGAACCAATCCTGGCTTCAAGTTCGTATCCGTGTTGCGCGGTCATCCCTGCCGGCAGGCGCCATGACAGGTGAGGGTGGGGGGATGGGACGATCTGAGCGCTGGTTTGTTGGCCGGCGTCGAGGGCTGTCGGACAGTTGTGGGTGAGGTCGAAAGGCACGACGTTCCTTTTTCGCTGGAGTGGCTCGGGGGATGCTGGGCGGTCTATGGGGCATTTTTCACCTCGCGGACAACGAGGCGGAGGATGCTGAAGATGCCCGTAAAGAGGTAGAAGACGGGCTAGTCGTCGAGTGGGGTGAAGGCGCCGCGGGCAATGATGGCCGGGGCGATGGCGCGGGGGAGTTGGCAGGAGATGAGCATGATCAACATGTATTAGCCCTTTGACCGCGGATGCCCGGGCTCACCGCGGTGCCGAGCGCAGTGTCACCTGCCCGGCCCACGACGCTGAGGGCTGATTCTATGTGAGTCATGGGGTGATCCTCCTCGATCAGCCAGGGAATGCGCGGCGAAATTCTAACTCCACTTGGAGTTTCATTGAAGTGACAATATCACGAAATTCCGCGTGAGGTAAGATATTCAAAAGCGCAGTCTCGGCTGCAGTAAGGAGTTGAACTATGTCTACGGTGACGGGTACGCGGGGGCCTTATGCAAAGACCGCGAAGCTGCGCGCACGTGCCATTGAGGCCGCGATCGACCTGTTTGGCACAGCGGGTTACAACGGGGCTACACTCACGGAGGTCGCGGACCGTGTCGGCATGAGCCTGACAGGGCTCCAGCATCACTTCCCGGACAAGGACAGCCTCTTGGCCGCCGTGCTTGAAGAGCGTGACCGCCGGGCGAGTGCAGGGGTCCCCGAAGGACCCGGTGTGGAGACGCTCGAAGGTCTTTTGAGAATGCTCAGTGAGAGCGAAAAGAACCCGGGCCTGATGGAACTTCAGTGTGTCCTTTCTGCTGAAGCGACCTCGGCCGATCATCCGGCGCACGAATACTTCCAGCGCCGCTACTCAACACTACGTAACCAGGCAGTCTCCGGATTCGAGGAAATGGCCTCGCGAGGAGATCTCGTTCCGGGCATCGACCCACAACAGCTTGCAGCAATGGTCATCGCCCTGGTCGACGGTCTCCAACTCCAATGGCTCTTGGACCGCGACGCCGTCAACGTTGAGGCCGCCGTTCGCACCTTTATCCGCACCTTCATTCCAGCCGTCCGCTGACCCTCGCCGCCGGGTGAATCCCTGCCGGCGGACTTTTGACGGCACAGGAAATGGGCTTTCGTCCTCTCGCCGGGGGGCAATACTGAGGGCAATTTCGCTTATCAGGACCCCAGGCGCAGGCGCGTGGTACCGCCCTTGGGCTGGTGGGCGCCATCCACTGCCCGCTTGAGGTTGAAAGGTATGTGTTTCGCGGTGGCGACACTGCTGCCGCGCGTTTGTAGATTGCTGCGTTCGGCAGACCTATGGCTCAGTCCTCGCTGCGGCCCAGCTTTTTCGCCTCAAGGGCAGTGGACTAGTCAGTCATGGCGCGGGATATCATGCCGCGGTGCCGCGCCGGGAATGTACGCGCCAGGATGTCAGCGACGATGGCGCCGCGAGTGATAACAAGGCGCTCTCGCCGTTTGTGGATAGCACTCACGATCTGCCGGGCGGCGCGATCCGCGGAAAAAGTCAGGAGGGCATTCATCCGGGCAATCGATTTCACGGCATCTTCCGCATCCTGCGGCACCCGGGCACTGTTGGCGATGTTGGTTGCGATGCCTCCGGGGTGCACGACCGTTACACCGATGCCTTGCGGGATAAGCTCTGCCTGAAGTGAAAGGGTGAACCCGCGCAGCCCAAATTTGCTGGCGGAATAGGCTGCCTGACCAGCTGGACCGACGAGTCCGAAGAGGCTGGACACATTGGTGATGTGTGCGCCTGGTGTCTCACGGAGGTAAGGCAGGAAAGCTTTAGTCAGTGCTACTGGTGCCCGAAGGTTAATCGACGTGAGCCAGTCGAAGTCGTCCATGGAGATTTGTTCGACCCTGCCGCCCAGCGCTACACCGGCGTTGTTTATGAGGAGTCCTATTCGCGAATGTTGCTTCGCGATCTCTGTTGAGAGGCTGATGAAGTCGCTGTGGTCTGACAAGTCGATCACGTGTGTTGAAATCCGCCGGGTTGAGGCAAGGCGGGAAATGTTCTCCTCGGTTCGTGCGAGACCGGACGCGTCCCGGTCGATAAGTGCGAGATCGCTGCCCTGTCGCGCCAGTTCGACGGCAAGGGCCGCACCGATTCCGCTGGCCGCTCCGGTCAACACAGCTGTGCGGCCCTCGAAGACGTAGTTGTTCATGATTTAGTTCCCTTCGTTGTCAGTGCATGTGATGGCTCAGTGTCCTGTGTGCCCTGCCCTGACCAGAATTCGAGCGCAACGCGGGCGAAATCGTCGGCGCGTTCGATCTGGGGGAGGTGGCCGGTGTCGGCGAAGAGTTGCACTCGGGCATCGGCGATGCGCGAGGCTCCAAGCACGTGACTGACAGGGAGGATGCGGTCCTTCGTTCCCCACACGACAAGAACTGGCAGTCCTGTCGCCGCCACACGCTTAAGAAGCTGCCGCCGCCAGGCTGATTTGATGCCTCCGATGGTTCCCAGGGACCGCAGCAGGTCAAGGAAGTACTGGTTCGAGCCCGGAAGCGAGGCAAGGTCGAAGGCGAGCTTGATCCGTTCCGGTGTTGCAAAGGAGTGGTCGTGGTAGAGCGCCTTTTCCAGTATTTTTGCCGCCACGGGGTTGGGCTGCCTGAGCATCTCGCCGAGGCCGGGCACGGTAGCGAGCCGAAGAGCCATGCCCACTGATCGGCCAAACCCGGCGCTGTTTGCGAGCAGGAGGCTGCGCACCTGCTCGGGGCGATCTGCCGCGATCTGCATGGCCACCGCGCCGCCGAGTGAGTTGCCTGCGATGTGCACGGGCCCGAGGTTCTTCGCGACGAGGAAGTCGGAGACGGCGGAGGCCAGGAGCGGAAGGCGTGGGCGCTCCTCCGGGGGCGGCGAGTCGCCGAAGCCTGGCAGGTCCAGGCTCCATACCTGATGCGAAGCACTTAGGCGCTCGTGCTGGTCCCTCCAATCGGCGTGGCTGCGCCCGATACCGTGCAAGAGCAGGACAGGAACGCCGGTCCCTGTGACCCGGAACCGCAGCTGCCGTTCGTCGTCGTGCATTACGCACTCCTTACTGAGCTGTTCGTAAAGCGAAGGGCTGACTGGTCCCGGATTTTTCGACGGAAGAGCCGGTGATCGGAGAGGTAGTTTTGGTTTCTCCGCCAATCACTTCCGTCACCTTGGCGGGGGAGCAGGTGGACGCCTCGCTTCACATAGCCTGAGCCCATGTCGATAAGGGGCGGAAGGTTGTCACGCCGCCCTTCATAATGAGGGGTAACCGTGAGTGCCCCGGTGCGGCGCAGGGTGCGCAAAAGTCGTCGGACGTGGTCCGTTATCAGGTCGACTTTCAAGGTCCACGACGAGTTGGTGTACCCAAACGCGAACGCGAAGTTCGGCACGCCATCGAGCATCATTCCCCGGTAACTGACCCTGGAGGCAAGATCAATCAGTTCCCCGTCGATGCGGAATTCAATGTCCCCGAACATCAGGATGTTCAATCCGGTCGCGGTCACAATAATGTCGGCTTGCAGGTGGCCGCCGGAGGCGAGCTGGATGCCGTCTTCGGTGAAGGCGGAAATATGGTCCGTCATGACATCCGCCTGACCGTTGCGGATCGAGTCGAAGAGGTCTCCGTCGGGGGTCGCGCACAGCCGCTGGTCCCAGGGGTCATAGTCGGGCTTGAAATGACGGTCCACCGGATAGTCCGGTCCCAGCTGGCGGGTCACACCCTCGTGCAGAAGTGCCCGCATGCGCGCGGGACGCCTCCTGCTGAACTCATAAACGAACATGCCCTTCAGGATTCCTCGCCATCTGTTGGCGCCGGCGGCAACACGGAGGGGCAGGAACCGGCGGATCCGGTTGCCCAGAGTATCCCGGGAGGGGACCGCCGCGATGTAGGTGGGGGACCTTTGAAGCATCGTGACCTTTGCTCCAGCATCCGCGAGTGAGGGGACCAGCGTGACAGCCGTGGCACCGCTTCCGACGACGACGACCCGTTTATCTCGAACGTCCAGATCACTCGGCCATTGCTGCGGATGCACGACGGTGCCCTGGAAGCGCGGCAGCGTGGGCCAGGACGGCCTGTAGCCCTCGTCGTAGCGGTAGTATCCGGTCGCGCCGAACAGCATCCAGCACGTAAGGCTCCGAACCTCTCCGGTTTCGAGTTCCTCGTATTCCACCCGCCAGGTCTGTGCCTCGGAGGACCAGTCCGCCCGGATGACCCGGCGCCGATAGCGGATGAGCCGCGCCACCTCAGCTTGCTCGGCCACGGAGCGAAGGTACTCCTGAATTGTTTCGCCGGGCGCGATCGTCCGTTCGTCGACCCACGGATGCGAACGGAACGCGAAGGTTGTCATGTCAGAGTCAGAGCGGATACCAGGGTACTGAAACAGGCTCCAAGTGCCGCCGAGTTCATGCCGCGATTCAAGAATGGAGATGGACAGTCCTTCGCCTGAAAGCGAAGACGCCATGCCGATGCCGGAGATACCAGCGCCGACGATGAGCACATCAACATGTTCGTTCATGATTTCCCTAGGATTGTCGGTCAACGTGAAGAGTCCGTTTCCTGTGCATTCGCTTGTTCACCGGGTTACTTGTTCTGTGCTTGGGGATTGTGCGGCGCCCGATCTGCCTGGGCGCCGCTGTCTGGCTCAGCTCCGCGTTCGGAAGCGGCGCCGGACCAGCGCCGCGATCACGCCCAAAGCCAAGAGGAGGAAGGCCGCCGCAAGGACGGGACCGAGCTGGGATGAGCTGACAGTCGTCGCCCCGCTGGCGAGCTGGGCTGATCCATCGGTTACGGCCTTGGCACCGGCGTCCAAGGCGGTTGTCCCGGAGTGAACGGCCTGAGTCCCCTTGTCGAGCTCTGTTGAACCGCTTGCCAGGGCTGCAGTACCCGAGGACAGCGCCTCGGCTCCGCTGGCGAGGGACATGGTGCCGTCCGCCAAGGTCGAAGCGCCAGAGGCCAGCGTTTCTGTTCCCTCGGACAGGCTTGAGGCTCCAGCACTCAGTTGCCCTGCACCTTCCACTGTTGCCGTAGTACCCAGCGCAACGGCGCCGCTCCCATCTGCCAGTGCGCTGGCGCCCGAGGCCAGGGCAGAGGCCCCCGCCGCAGCGTCGCGGCTGCCTGCCGCAAGTGCGTCGCTGCCCGCGGCGACCGAGCCGGCGCCACCGGATACGGAGGCGGCTCCTGCTGCCAAGGATGCCGATCCTGTAGACATGGTCGAGGCACCATCTGCCAGGCTGGTTGCGCCCGCTGAGAGGACGACCGCACCATTTTTCAGGGAAGAAGCGCCGGGAAGCAGGACGGTGTCAAGCCCGGTGTTCACGTCCGACAGCCCGGTTGCAACGCTGCCGGCGCCCGCTAGGAGCCCCGCCGGGGAGGTGATCTGAGACTGCATCTGAGTCAGACCTTGGTTCGCCCCCGCGATGTACTGCTGCGTTCCCGCTGCGCCGGCCTTAACCGCCGGTGACAATGCAGCTATGGTCTTCAAGGATGCGACGTCTTCGTTGGTAAGGACGTGGCCGGCGGAAAGTGAGCTGAGAACAGTAGCGATCCTGTCCACCTCGGTTGCAGCAGAGGTCGTATCACTTGAGACCACGGAGGCTTCGACCAAGGCCGAACTTATCCCGTTGATACCTGTCGACACTGCTTCAATGCCGCCCTTCACCGCGTCGGAGCCGGATTGAAGGCTTCCGGTGCCCGTCCGGAGTTCTTGGAAACCAGCTTCCAGGTTTGTCGCGCCGACGGCGAGCGTCCCTGCGCCTCCGGCAACACCAGACGCGCCGGCGGCGAGTTCCCGCCCGCCGTTTGCCAAGGCGCTGGCGCCGGTGTCCAGGGCGGAAGCGCCTTCGGCAAGTGTCCCCGCGCCGCTTGCCAGCGTGTCGGCACCGCTGCTAAGGGCGTTGGTGCCGGACGACAGGGAACCTGCGCCGTCCGCGAGAGTCGACGCTCCGGCAGATGCGGCACCCGCCCCCTCGGACAGTTTTTGAAGCCCAAAGGTCAGGGCGGTCGCGCCGCTACTCACCGCGCCCGCACCGGTTGCGACGGCCGAAGAGCCAAGGGCAAGCGCCTGGGCCCCTTGGTCTAATCCTGCACCGCCAGCTGCGAGGAGCTCCGCGCCGCTCGCAGCTGCGCCAGCACCCTCGGCAAGCGTTTTGGAACCCTGTTGCAGGTTGCCCGTCCCCTCGACAAGTTTGCTGCTGCCGTCCTTCAGTTGTTGAGTTCCTGCAGAGAGCGCTTGAGCTCCTGCGGCCACTTGGTCGTTGACGAGGAGGAATCCTCCTGCGAGAACCAGCGGCAGAAGCAGCAATCCGCCTGCGACAAGCGGCCCGCGGTTGTTGCGAGATGATGCCGCGACCCTTTGCCTGGCAAGTTCCTCGGGGGTCGAGTGGTGTACCGGCTCAGGCTCGGGCGCTTTGAACATGGTGGATAAGGGCTGTTCAGGTGTCATGGAAATCCTCATCGTCGAGGTCGTATGGGTGGGGGAACTGCAGCCACAGTGGGCGGTTATATGAGAGCGCCAAGGAGCAGCATGCATGAACTCTTGACGTGAACGAGTCATGTGCACTTTCGGGCCGGGCCAACGGCCCGAAAGCGCGCGTGAGCACTGTGTTCTCGGAGCTCATTGGCTCCACGAACGGTCTATTGTCGGGTCGTGTGCCTAAACGGCCAGCCGCTCTGCCGGTTGACCCAATTGAGCCACCGCAGGATCCGTGTGGCGCGTTTGGGGGTGATGGTCCCTTCGGTCAGTGTGGGCATCATCCGGAAGTTGATTTGCCCGACGACATCATCTGCTATCGCGCTGAGCGGATCATCTTTGGTAAGGCCGAGTGTTCGCACCACCGCGTTGCGCATCAACCGGAAGACGAGGCCGCCGCCGGCCGTGTGTCTCATGTCCCGCAGTGCCGTATCCATATTAAAGGGACTGGAAACCTCGTTCGGCGGGAGTGGGCTTCCGTACAGTGCTTCGAAGTCTGGCCTTGTAAATGTCTTGCCGACACCGGGATTGAGGTACGGTGCGGGGGCGGCATCTCGGGCACTTGCCTCCGGCTGCCCCTGAGCAGTGACGACATGTGAGAATTTCACCTCCCGCGACGATGAGCCCACCAGAATCTCAAACTCGCCCGGTTCCAGCACCCAGGCGGCTCGTTCTGTGTCCCAGAAGGAGAAAGCGCGGCGCTCCAAGCACAGAGTAACGTCCTCGTGTTCGCCCGGGGCCAACTCGACCTTCGCGAAGGCTGCCAGCTCTTGTCGGGGACGGAACACCGACGATTGGACGTCGCGGACATACACCTGCACAACCTCGGATCCTCGGCGCGCTCCCACGTTCGTCAGCCGGAGGGTGACAGTCACAGGTGTCTCTGCAGTTCCGTCAAATTTGCTGGCACCCGGGCCGATGGGGGACCAGTCGAACGCCGTGTAGGACAGACCATGGCCGAAGGGGAAGGCCACATCCAGGCCGGCAGAATCAAAGTATCTGTATCCGACGTAAATGCTTTCCCAATACTCGGTCTGGGCGGGGCCGGCGGGGAGCCGGGACACCGGATGGTCCGAATATCGTTCCGGGAAGCTTTCGGCAAGGCGTCCACCGGGTTCGGCCGCTCCGACGAGTACGTCAGCCAGTGCCGAACCGCCGGCCTGCCCGCCGAGATAAGCCTCAACGATCGAAGGGACACGGTCACGCCACGGCATCTCAACAGGAGAACCATTCATCAGGACCACGACGGTATTCGGGTTGGCCGCGACGACGGCCGTCACCAGGTGGTTATGTGCCGCCGGCAGCTCCATGTGGACCCGGTCGGTTCCTTCCGACTCGAAAGCCTCGGGCAGCCCGATGACGACGATGGCGACATCGGCTGACTCAGCGGTCACGACAGCTTCCAGGTGCAGTGTTGAAGGTGAATCGACGAGGGTCCTGTCATAGCCTGGTGCATACGTCACGTGCTGGTCTCCGAGGGCTTGCCTCATTGAGTCCAGCAGGTTTTCAAGGCGTGTCGGGTTCACCTGCGAGCTGCCTCCGCCTTGATAGCGCGGTTCGGAGGCGAAGGCTCCGATGACGGCGACGGTTTCTTTGCCTGAGAGAGGAAGCAACCCGGTGTCGTTCTTGAGCAGTACGGTGCCTTCAGCTGCCGCCCGGCGTGCCAGGGCGTGGTGCGCCGCAAAATCTGGATCCAGGGTTGCATTCCGTGCGGGCAGATGCCCGCCCAGGGCCAGAACGCGCCCAGCCGCAGCGTCCAGGCGCTCATGCGAAATATCACCGCGTTCGACGGCTTCCTCGATCGCCCGAGCATTCAGAGGGCCGGGCATGGCGAGGTCCGTGCCGCCTTCCAGTGAGGCGACGCCGTCGAAGGCAGCCCCCCAGTCGGAGATGACAGCTCCCGTGTAGCCCCATTCATTGCGGAGGACATCACGAAGCAGCCAGGAGTTTTCGGTGCAATGGATGCCGTTGAGTTTGTTGTAGGCGGCCATCACCGTGGCGGGCCGTGCATCAATGATGGCCCGTTCAAAGCTGGCGAGATAGAGCTCGCGAAGTGCACGAACATCGACGAGAACGTCAATTCCGTAGCGACGCTGCTCCGTGTTGTTGGCAGCGAAGTGCTTCAACGACGCACCAACGCCCTCCGCCTGAACGCCTAGGATCCATCCAGCTGAAAGAGACGAGGACAACAACGGGTCTTCGGAGAAATACTCGAAATTCCGGCCACCGATGGGCGTTCGTTTGAGGTTCGCTCCTGGGCCAAGAAGGATGTCGACGTCCTGTGCGGCGGCTTCCCGTCCCAGGGCGTGACCAATTTCTTTGAGCAACCGCACATTCCAGGTGGCCCCGAGCGCGGCGGCCGTCGGGAAGCAGGTCGCGGGGTGCGCTGCCGCAAGGAAGCCCTGACTGGGATCCAAAAGGCGCCGGACTCCGTGTGGGCCGTCGACCATTCGTAGCGGTCGAACGCCTAAGCGGTCAACACCGTGGGTTTCAGTGGCATTTTGCCCGACAACCAGCGTCGCTTTCTCCTGCTCCGACAGGCGCAACGTGAACCCCTCGGGAGAAGACGGATCGGTAAGTTCGCCAGATCTGTGGCGGCCAGTCGTGATGTGCGCTGGTGCTGCTTCCATCATTCGCAAAACTCCGTTGTTCTAGAGGTGTATGGATCTGTTGCGAGGCTATGGTCTGGACCGCCAAGGACGTCCCGAGTGTGTGGCCAAGAGTCCGTTTGCAGGCTCTGAGCGCTTATCAGCCCTGCTCCGTGATCAGGTCAGAAGTCAGCCATGTCGCCATGCGCCGGATACTCCGGACAGCGGCAGGCGAATCAGGATTGTCCAGATGACCATGCAGAGTCCCTTTCTCGCAGATCATGAGAACGTCGACACCTGCGGCAACAAGCTCGGCGCCAAACTTATCTCCAGAGGCTCGGATACTGTCGGCCTCAGAGTTGAGGAGGAACGTAGGCGGCAAGCCCTCGAGCGTGTGGCCGCCGGCGAAGGCGTAGGCATTGGAGAGCTGCGCGGGATCGCCGACGTAATTGAGGTTGATAAGCTGCACCACTTCAGGCGTGAAGACGGCGTACTCAAGCGGCAGCCCTGCATACTTCGCGGCAAGCTCAGCTTGGAGGGGCGGAAGTTCGGCATGGAAAAGCCCGTAGGCCAGTAACAGGGTACGCGGTAGCGTAACTCCTTCGTCGCGCAAGCGCATAGCTGCTCCTGCAGAGAGGTTGGCGCCCGCACTTGCGCCACCCAGTGACCAGTCGCTCGGCTGCACTCCGGGTAGTAGTGTGCTGGCCCAAGTGAAAGCGGCGGTGACTTCCTCGGACGCAACCGGGAACAGGACCCCTTCACGCACCGGCGCCCCCAGAGCGGCGGAAGCCCATTCCGGTACGGCTGCCAGGCGGTAGTCGACCGTGACGACGGCGACACCACGGGCAGCCATTTCGCGGGCCACCCAATCACTTTCGGGCTGGTCTATGTCGCCGAAGGCAAAAGCGCCGCCGTGAACCCACACGAGTCCCCGCGTGGCTGTGGAAGGCAGGTACGTACGAACCGGGATAGCCCCGTGCGGGCCCTCGATCGTAAGATCCTCGATCGTGATTTCTGAAGCGAGCAAGTTGGGTGTCATGATGTTTCCTTTTCTACGGCAACGCAGGATGTCGCGGGCTGTGCCGGGAGAAGTCTGCAGTCCACGTCGAGTGGGATGAGGTGTAGGTGGTGTAGTGCCGGCTATTCCGCGGAACGGGGCCGTTGAGACGCCTAACAACAGCGGGGCTAGTGAGGGCCAGAGCTCAGGAACGGTGGAGGTACTGGCCGACGGGGCCGAAACCCATCCGCTGGGAGGAATGCTTCCGACCTTGAACTTGAGCCCGATATAACGTGGTACCCCTTATCCCAGAGGACAACAATGAAATTCCAACTATACTTGGACTTTCATTGAAAGGACCCTACCACGAATTTCGGAGTTTGGTAACAAATTCGTGCACTCTGCCTTTCTGGACTTCTCCGATGTAAACCAATCACGGGAGTCTCCACGCTCAGGCTTGAGAGGTCACGATGAAGCTCCCGGCACCGAGCCTGTCGCCATCTCAAGGGCAGGGGATTCTGCGGTCTTGGAGTTGATCGAGTGGGTGCCCGGTTGGAGCTCAATGTCGGATCGGCCGGGTAGCCGCAGAATGGCTGTGGTCCCGGTGGGCACTGTCAGGTCAACTTCGAAGCCGCCGGGTGTCTTCGCCCAGCGTATCTTTGCCTTGCCGTGGGGAGTTGTCAGTTCGCTTTCTGCCCACGTCAGCTCGCCACCCGGTTGCGGCGAGAAAAGGATCCTGCGGTACCCGGGTTCCAAGGGGGTGATTCCCCCTACGATCCGGTGCATCCAATCAGCTACTGCACCGAGGGCATAGTGATTGAAGCTCGTCATCTCACCAGGGTTGACGGACCCATCAGGCAGCATGGAGTCCCATCGCTCCCAGACTGTTGTTGCGCCCATCGTGACCGGGTAGAGCCACGAGGGGCAGTGCTGTTGCAAGAGGAGCTGGTATGCCGTGTTGGTGTGGCCTGTGAGTGTCAGGGCGTCGTTGATGAAGGGGGTCCCGGCAAATCCGGTCGAAATCTTGTAGCCGCTTTGATCGACGAGCTCGGCGAGTCGCTGACCTGCCCAGCTGAGTTCATCTGGTTCGAGGATACCGAACATGATGGCGAGGGAGTAGGCAGTGGTGCAGTCACTGTGAATGCGTTGATTCTGCACATAGTTTTCGCGAAAGGCTTCGCGGAGGCGCAATGCCATGTCTGCAAATTCATCGTACTCACTCGAGCGATGCAGGATTTGCGCGGTTTGGGAGGTGATGATGGCGCTTCTGTAGGCGCTGGCGGTGGCGACTACGCCGGGATCGGCTTTCGCTGCCCATGGCTGTGCCGGGTCGGAGTCGGGGTCCAGCCAATCGCCGAATTGCAGGCTTCCATCCCAGAGTCCTGAGGGGGCAAGGAGGGATCGGACGCGCCTCACGTGCGCGGCCATTGAGTCGAAGGATTCTTCAAGCACAACGGGGTCTCCGTATGCACTCCATAACGCCCATGGCACCCAGACGGCAGCGTCTCCCCAGATGGCTGTTGAGTCGACCGGGGGCAGGCCGGCGGTCGTCATACGTTTCAAAACATCGGGAATTACGACTGGAACGATGCCTCCCTGGTGGGCTTGCTCGATGCTTAGATCCTGAAGCCAATCGCGAAGGAAGTCCTTTACGTCGTAGAGGTAAGCGGCGGTGGGGGCAAAGACGGACAGGTCCCCAGTCCAGCCCAGGCGTTCGTCCCGCTGCGGGCAGTCCGTTGGCACATCGACAAAATTGCCGCGCATGCTCCACACAATGTTGTCGTGAAGGCGGTTCAGGAGCGGGTTGGAGCACCGGAACGTGCCTGTTCGGCTCAGATCCGAGCCGACAACAACGGCAGTAAACGTGCCGTCGGCAGCTACATCGACGTTCTCGGGCAACCCCGTGACTTCGACGTAGCGGAACCCGTGGAACGTAAAGGTCGGTTCGAAAACGTCGTCACCTCCGCTCAACGTGAAGTGGTCCGTTGCATGAGCCGTGCGCAATGGACGGACGCAAACCTCTCCCGCTTCAAGGACTTCACTGTGTCGAAGGGTGACGATCGACCCCTCGGGTCCGGAGACTTTGACACGCACCCACCCGACGAGGTTTTGCCCGAAGTCGACGATGGTTGATCCGCTGGGACTACTGGTAACCGATCGTGGGGTTATCTCTTCCTGGCGCCTGATGGGCGGACCTATGTATGGAGTGAGGATCCTCTGATCGACCTCGAGGATGTGTACTCCGGCCCACTCCCGATCGTCGTATTCCGGATACATCCAGTCCGTGGCGTTCCGACGGGCGTCGATACTTTGGCCGTCGTACAAGTCGTTAGCAGTTACCGGGCCGTCATGACTCTTCCAGGACGCATCGGTTACGAAAGCCTCCTCGTATCCGTCGGAGTACAAGACCTTGAGCTCGGCATATGCTGCTAGTTCATCTCCATATGGCGCCGCCCCTTCACCCCAACCAAGGCGTCCCCGGTACCATCCGTTTCCGAGGATGATGGCGACCGTCAAGGTGTCGGTCACCATGTCGGTGACATCGAGCTCCCTGTATCTCAGCCGCCATTCATAGCTTGTCCAGCCCGGTATGAGCAGCTCATCAGATACCTCATGGCCGTTGAGGAAGGCTTCGCAGACTCCGAGCGCGGATAGCTTCAAAGTTGCTCGTTCGACGGGACCATGGGACGTTGCCAGTCTCACGGTTCGTCGGAACAGGGGTGCGGCGTCGGAGACGACGTCGGTTGCGATAAATTGGGCCTCTTCACTAGGGTGATCGGGCCAGGCCGAATCTCTTGACGGTACCGTTGCTGTCGTCACGAAAGTCTTCTCTCTGGGGGTGGGGGCTGTCTTGGCGGCCGCGACTAAGGCCGTTTCGGCGGCAGCTTTTCGTCGATGATGGCGCGGGCGCGGGCGTTGCACTGGCGGCTTCCCTTGAAGGGTACGGCGTTGAAGCCGTGCGGAGCGCCGTCGAAGATGTCGAGCTGAACGTCAACGCCTTCGGATTCCATTTTCGCTGCGACGCGGCGCGCATCATCGAGGATAAGATCCCTGGATCCGATCGGTATATAGGTTCGGGGGAACCCGCGGAAGGAACCGAATAACGGTGATACTGCGGGATCATCAAGTTCACGGTCCCCTGCGTACCAGCGGGCCGAGATCTCGACTTCGGAGCGCACAAGGATGTCGCGTCCGTTATTGGTCGTCGACGACTCCCCGCTCAATGACAGGTCCGCCCAAGGAAAGACAGCGATGAGCGCTGCAGGCATCGGCAGTTGTTCCGCGGCAACAGCCTGCAGGAGGGTGAGTGCCAGACCGCCACCAGCGGAATCTCCCGTGACGACGATTCGGTCTGCACCGACGGTGCTGAGTAGCTCTCGGTACACCGCTAGTGCGTCATTTTGAGCTGCCGGGAATGGGTGCTCCGGAGCGAGGCGGTAGTCGACACTGACGACGTCGGGGCCGCCGTTCTTCCATGCCTGGATGGAGAAGAGTCGGGCGCTGCCCAGGACGTAGGCGCCGCCGTGGAAGGTCAGTACGGTTCCCCGGTGCGCATTTCCCGACGAGAACCGGACGACGGGGACCCCTGCGATGATCTCGTCGGTGACCTGCACACCTCGTGGCGTTCCAAAGTACTTGTTTTGCTTCAGGGACTGTCGGCGCGCCGCCTGCAGGTCAAAGCTCTGACCTTCGCGTTTCCTTGCGCCGCCAGCAAGGACGTTAGTAAGTAATGTCCCGACTGCACCAGAGCGTGCGGTCTGGGTCGTGAAGTCAACCATTTTCGTCTCCTAACCGAGATTCTTGACGCGGCGAACGATCAGGCCGCCAGCGACGGCGACAATGCCCATGACGATATACAGAACGGAGTATCCACCCAGCGGAACTACGGCGCCCAACGCGATGATCGCCGGCACAAGCAACGGTCCGATGGAACGGGGGAGCTGGTCTGCAATGGTGATGATTGACATGTACTTCCCGGTCTCGCCCTTGCCGCCCGGGAGCACGGCCATCACGAGGGCCCCGTCAACCGGAAGGAATGAGCCGATAGCCAAAGCGATAATGCCCAGGGCAAGCATGAACATGGGTACAGTCGTTGAGAACGCGGCCAGGACACCGCCAATTGCAAAAATGACGCTGACGATGATGACGAGGTTCGGGAGGCGGCCCAGCTTGCCCGAGATGAATCCACCGACCAAGGTGCCGACAACCGTACCTGCGAGGTTGACCAAGGTGGAGAGGGTAATCAGGCCAGGCAGTTGCTCTTCAGTGACGCCGAGCTGATCGGTCATGAAGTAAAGGGAGAATCCCCCGAACGTGGTGCTCAACGTGATGATGAACCGGCTTGCCCATACCCAGGAGTAGTTCGGGGCAGATTTAGGGTTGTAACGGAAGCCTTCCACCAGCGTGCGCAGGACCGGAAGTTGCGACACCTCGTTCTTGTCCAGGATGCGGTCACGCAGAAGGACTACAGCAATCGCTGACGTGACAATCATGAGCACCGCACCGCCTCCGAAGAGCGCCACTTGGTTGTCGAGAAGTTCGGCTCCAACAAACGCGGCCGAAACGCCGGCCAGTACGAGCATCAGGCTCTGGAACCCGAGGACGCGTCCCCGACTGGCGGGAGCCACCTGATCAGGAATCAGCGCGGCGTAGGACCCGGTAAGAATCGCCGCGCCAAATGCCATCAGGACGACACCGCCGATGAGCACAGGAAGGCTCTGCGCAACTCCCTGTGTGAACAGACCGCCCACGATCACAAGGGTGCCGCCGATGATGCCGGGTCGGCGCATCCCCAGCCTGCTGGTGGTTCGGTCGCTGACGGCTCCAAAAATGGGGGCAAAAATCAGAAGTGCAAGAGCCGACAAGCCCAGGGCAAGGCCTAGCGAGTTGGCTTTACCTTCCGGGTCTATTCGCCCGATGATCACTGGCAACGCCACCAGGGGAGGCATTAACGTGGCAAATCCATTGCCGAAGGTGAGTATGAGGATCGCAGCGATGCCTCGACGGCTCGTCCTTTGGGGCGGCTCGTGCATGGTGGGCGTCATGGGTTCAGTTACCCGCTCACCGTCAACCACGGCTGCAACGAACGCAGTGTCAGCAGGCCGGGAAATTTCACCGAAGCCGGAACCAGATATAGACATCTGTTGATCCTCCTTGATCAGAGCGGAACCTCGTCCGCGTCAAAATCCAACTCGACTAAGAGTTTGATATGAGGAGAGTATCACGAAAATGTGGGTGGACTAAGAATTTCGGAAAAACCTGCCAAAATAAAGTCAGGCCGCAGCCCACGACGCCGACCTCCACGGGCAAACGATTACTTGAGGCGGGCCTGCCACGGCGCAGCTCCCATAAACGAAGAAGGCGGCGGCCCCACCCCTTCAGGTAGGACCGCCGCCATCGTTTCATCGGGCTAGCAGCTTCCGACGGCCTTCCAAGGGCCGGAGGGCTGCCCGGGCACTTGATTGCGTGTCCACCATTTGGCTTGCCAGAGTTGGCCATCGTGGGCGACGATTTCGCCCCCCTTGTAGATCCACGAGGCTGTCCAGGCGACGTGGCCACCATTGCTGCAAGCAACGGGAGCCCCGACCTCCGCCCAAGGGCCAGTCGCAGTGGCACCCGGCGCCTGGTTCTTGGTCCACCACTGCGCCACAAACACGCGGCCTTGATATGAAACGCGATCCCCGGTCACGTAGGCAGTGGCGCCTGACCATGCAGGTTCCGTAATGGGAGCAGGCTTGACAGTGACCACCAAGTTCGCGGTCGACGTCGCGCCTGTTGCGTTGGTTACTTGATATCGCACGCCTTCAAGCTGCCCGGATCCGTCCGTCGAAGCCCTGAAGACTACTTTGCCGGATTCGACAATGTAGGTGCCTTGATCGGTGCGCAGTTCCGGGACAGCGGTGCCTTCGGTATTCAACAGGGCCAAAGTGCCCGGGTCGAGCGCAGGTGTTGCGCCATCATTACCCAAGACATCGATTGTCACGGATTGGCCTGCAAGCACTTCTGCCGTGTCGTCGGTCAGCGGGGTTGGAAGTCGTACATCCACTGCGTATCCCACGACGCTGCCGTCCTCCGCCGTCACTTCCACTGTGATGGGAGCGCCGGTCTGGACGCTGACTCCCTCCCCGCCTGCCGGCATGGGGCTTCCATTCGCGGTGACTTTCTGCGCGAACGGGCTGAGCGCCGCTGCTTTGACCACTGCGGTTTGGGTTCCTGGGGCCAAGGTGAGCAGGTATCGTGTGGGGCCGGTTTGTGTGAGTTCTCCCGGTGCGATAACCAGCGAGGCGAGCGATGTTTCGGAGGGCGTATAGCCGATGCCGTGGGCTATGCGCAGGTCGTCGACGTCGAGGATGCCGGCGTTGGGACCGTCCGCGTAGTTGCTGATGGTAGTGATGCCGGCGCCTACGGGGTTCCTTAGGCGAGCGTTCTGTAGGACTGTACGGTCATCGATGATGAGGCTGTACGTTTGGGTGTTGGTATCTGCGATGACCTTCACGTGTACCCACTGATCGGCGCGGTATGTCGCGACCTGAGCTTGATACGTTCCGCCGTTGTAGGCACTGATGTTGCCATTTGAGAAACCAACGCTGATGAGGTTTTGGCCAGCAGCATTTCGGATGTAGGGCGCCCCGAAGAACTGCGTGGACGGCTGGCCCGACGGCCGGCGGACCTTTTGCTCGACGGTGATGATTCCTGTCAGCGGGGCAGGGGAGACGTAGTTGAGGCTCGTCGCCGGGGCTGCACTTCCGGCGCCGCCGGCACGGTTGAGACGTGCGAACTGGTTGGTCCCGTCCTCGTTGATGGTCACAGTGCCGTTCTGTTGGGCCGCGGTCAATGGGGCAACATTTGAAGCGGATCCGACCGGGAAGGCCTCAAAGTCCACGATTGCTTCGTACGAGACGTCGCGGCCAGAGAGCATCATGCTTCCGAGTGGCTTATCAAGGCCGGCTTCAACACTAATGCCTGTGCGCACGGCCGTCAGGTAGCCATCCGCAGTGACCAGTGCGGTGTACTCGGTGCCTGCGGGTATTTCCAGCGTGAACGTTCCGTCGACACCAGTGACTGAGGTGGCCTTCTCGACGCCTTGTGCATCCTGCACGGCTGCACGGGCGCCGGCGATTGGTTGCGCGTTGGCGTCCACCGCTTGACCGCTGATGGTGCCCTTGGTGGCGGTTGCGACCAGGGCGACATCCGCACGTGTGGATGTGCCCGAGGCTACGGCAGCGCTGAGCCGGGCATTGGCGAAGCCGTTGCGTTCAACGGAGATCTCAATCGCCGGGCCGAAGGGCACCCCGGCCAGGGCGTACCAGCCATCGAGATCGGTAGTGGCGGATCCTGTGGTTCCGGCCGCCGTGACGACCGCGCCCGGGACCGGGCTGCCGGAGGCAGCGCTTTTGACCACTCCGACGACGGTCTCGGTGAGCTGCTCGTCTGGTGTCTTGTATTCGAAAGCGCCGAAGTCCGGGGCGCCTTGATACAAGGGGACGCCACGGAAATCCTCGCCACCGTTGTCGGCAATTGTGGCCGCGGCATTGACGCTTCGTGCGCCGGCTGTGGGGATGAGGCGCAGCGCCTGCGTCAGGTCGGCAGCGCGGGGTGTTCCTGACGCGGGCGGTGTCAGTGGCGCGGCCGAGAATCCAGGCGTGGCCGTGAAGGGGGCGCTTTCCTGTGGTCGGGGAGCAACTCCCGAGTACAGGTTTCCGGCGTATGAGATGTTCGAGCCACCCGTTGAGACTGCGTAGCCGGAGGTGCTGTGAAAAATATTGTTCTGCAGCGTGTATCTGCCACTTGAGCCGTTGATCATGTAGCCGACGCTGTCAATGATGGTGTTGTTGTATATTGAGCCGGTTGCGATGCTCTCACTGGCAATGTGTATTTGGGAGCGTTTACTCTCCGCCACGACGTTATAGCGGTATATGGAGTCCCCGAACCGCTGTTGGTAGATCAGGAAACCCTCTCCGTTCCCGTAAACGTAGTTGTACTGGACAACCTGGTCAGTCGAAGCGATGTCGGTATCGATGGCATTGGAATCCTGGCCGCCGGCCTTAACCGTGGTGTAGTTGACTTCGTTGTGTTGGATGACCACGTTGTGCGTGTTGTACGACTCGATGCCTGAAGTTCCGACCCTGTCGACGAGGTTTCGTTCCACCAGGGCGTTCTTGGCGCCGGTGACGTAGATACCGTTGGCGCCGTAGGCGGTTGCCGCTTGGGTGATGTAGTTGTTCCGAATGATGATGTCGGTGTGTGGGCTGAAGCGTGGGTCGGCTTCGTCGGCTCGGTCGCCCCATCCGGTGGCCACTGCGCCTGGTGCGTCGCCGGTGTACTGCTTGATGGTGATGGCGCCAAACGAGGTGTTCTGAACCGTGCTGTTTTCAATGACAATGCCGTGGAATGTGGTGGCGGTGGCTCCTGGGTTGGAAACGTCAGCCACGCTGCCGCTCACCAGAATGCCGCCAGTGTTCTTGGATCTGTCCCATCCGTTGCCAAACGTGATGCCACTGGGCGGGGTATAGCCAGTGCGCTGGCCGATCCAACGCACTTCTCCCGTGACGTCGTGGACATCCACAGCGTCAAGGACGAAGTGGTGGTGCTCGCGTCCGTCGTCACCGCCGATGTGAATGCCGCGGAAGTCGCCCGCCTTGCCGGCAGCGTTGTACGCCACCGGGTCCGGGGCGAAGGTGGCATTGCTGACGTCGAGGTTCCGCACTTCCCAGTAGTCGGTGTTCCATAGCAATAAGCCGTCAGGGTGAGCGCCGTCGGTCTTGATGCGCGGTTTGGCTCCATCGTTGCCGTAAGCATCGACGGTCACTGGCGCCCCGGCGGCGCCGGCACCTTTCAGCGCAAGTTGCTCACCGGCCCATACGGACCCGCGGCGAAGGAGTACGTCGTCCCCAGGTTGAAGAACCACCGAATTCATCTTGGACAGGGTGCGCCAGGCAGTTTGCGCGGACCGCCCGTCGGCAGAGTCACTCCCGGCTACGGCGTCCACATAGTAGGAGACACCTGCTTCGGCCGCTTTGGCGGGCTGGATCACCCCACATATCAGCGCGGCTACGAGGGCTGCTATCGCCCACCATCGGGCGCGGTTTCTCTTCTCAAGCTCCATTGCTTCTCCGGTTCCTCTATTTTGGGTGAACGTTCACTAATTACAGCTGCAAAAGAAAATGGCTGTTGCTGGGAATCATCCGTGGAATCGACGCCAGGGTGGGTATGGCGGTAGTGGTCAAGCCAGGCTGGGGTTCCGGGCGCTGCAGTATGCCCGAATGACAGAACTCGTGGCACGCTCACACCGTGCGGGCAGGCCAAGATGGACTCAAGTTAGTGAACGATCACCTTTTCTGTCAAGATGTTTCTATGGAAACAGCGGCGGAATCCGGGTTAAGCAAGCGTCCTACGATCAGGGATGTAGCTCACCTAGCGGGCGTTTCTCATCAAACAGTGTCCCGATTCCTGCGTGAACCCGGTGGCCTCAAAGCTGAAACACGTAGTCGCGTCGAGGCTGCAATACGCGAGCTCCACTACCGTCCCAACTTGGTTGCGCGCTCGATGAGGACGAGAAAAAACGGGCGCCTGGCTGTTCTCGTACCCACGCTGGCATTCGACCCCTCGCGCCTGCTTTCGGGAGCCAGTGCTGCAGCCCATGATGCGGGCTACGTCGTTGATGTCCTGAGTTTCGAAGGTGGCGCCCGATCACGGACTGATCGCTTGGTGGACATCGTCAACTCCGGACAATTCGAGGCCGTACTCTCTTTCGCGCCGATCCTCCCTGCCGCCCAGGAGCAGATCTTGCCCGGCACTACGATTGTCGTGTCCGGCGACTTCGACGATGAGATGCGCGGTATCGGTGAACTCGCCGACGGGTCCGCCATCGGCGGGATCATCGAGCATCTGGCTGCGCTGGGCCATCGGCGTTTTTTTCACGTCGCAGGAGACCTCCAGTTTGCGTCGGCGCGCGCCCGCAAGCGGACGTATCTGCAAACGCTGAAGGAGATGGGCCTAACCTCCGTGGGGGTTTACGACGGCGACTGGTCGGGGGAGTCGGGCATGGCGGCAGTCGCTTCACTGGCTGAAGCAGGGCGTCCGAGTGCCATTATCGCCGCCAATGACCTTGTTGCCTCCGGAGTGATAAAAGGTGCCCACCAGCGCGGCTGGCGAGTGCCGGCTGATGTCAGCGTCACGGGCTGGGATGACTCCCAAATGGGCCCGTTTCTGATCCCCTCCTTGTCCACCGTGAACAACGATCTTGAGCAGCTGGGCAGCAACGCAATGGCCAAGGTAATCGCCTTTCTCGCGGGAGAAACACCCGAGCTAAAGACGCGATCACTGAATCGAATTATCTGGCGGGACTCCGTCGGCGAGGCGCCGACCATCAGCGGCTAAGAGCGGTCCCAAAAAAGGGAATCCAAAAGTATTGACAGGAAAGTGAACGATCACCAATACTTTTGTTACCGATCACTTTCCTGTGATTCGAACTCTCACGACTCACCCGCCCATCCATGAGGGCTCGGGGGGCCGGCTCCGCCTTCAAGGACCTTCGATCCGCACAGATGCGATGGATCGTCCCAGTTAGGAAACAATGGATTTCTCCTCACCTCCGGCCACAAGATCGTGTCCGGCACCCAATGGGCAGGCTGCACAATGAGTGCACTGTCAGAGCTCGGGAAGCTTAAGGGCCAAGGCTCCAAGTCAGAGGGGCGCGACACCAAGGCCGCGCTGGTCTTCCTGGGACCATGGCTGGTGGGCCTGGTCGCCATCACCTTAGGCCCCATGCTGATATCCCTGTACTTGTCCTTTACCGACTACAACCTGCTTCAGGAACCGACGTTCGTCGGCTTGGATAACTTTGTCCGAATGTTCGAAGACGCCCGGTTGTTGAACTCGCTCCGGGTTACCTTCATCTACGTTCTGGTGGGCGTTCCCCTGCAGTTGGCGGTGGCACTGCTCATCGCGATGGTGCTCGACCGGGGGATCAGGGGCTTGCCCTTCTATCGTTCGGTGTTCTACTTGCCCTCCCTCCTGGGCGGCTCAGTAGCCGTCGCCATTCTGTGGAAGCAGATTTTCGGCACCACGGGCTTGGTCAACCAATTTCTGGCACTGATCGGTATTGAAGGCCCGGGATGGATCTCGGACCCCAACACGGCGCTGAGCACCATCATCCTGTTGCATATTTGGACTTTTGGCAGCCCTATGATCATCTTCCTGGCCGGCCTGCGGCAGATTCCCCATATGTACTACGAAGCAGCGCAGGTGGATGGCGCCAGCAAAGCAAGTCAATTCTTCCGCATCACGCTGCCGCTGCTGAGCCCCATCATCTTCTTCAACCTCGTTCTGCAGATTGTTGGGGCGTTCCAATCGTTCACTCAGGCGTTCATCGTCTCCGGTGGCACAGGAGGTCCCTCCGACTCCACCATGTTCTTCACCCTGTACCTCTACCAGAAGGGCTTTGGCCAGTTCGACATGGGGTACGCCTCGGCCATGGCATGGGTACTCCTCCTCATTATCGGCGCGTTCACCGCCATCAACTTCTACGCCTCAAAGTTCTGGGTGTTCTACGATGACTAAACTCCAAGCCCTTCCAAGCCCATCGCGTGATGCACGGAGGGAAGCCAAGCTTCCTCCCCGGAAGTCGTCGCGGCCAAAGAGCCAATCATCCACGCGCATCCGGGCTCTGCTGAAGCACGTCATTTTGATCATCTCGGCTTTGCTGATGATCTATCCGCTGTTGTGGATGGTGGTGTCATCCCTTCGGCCGAACGACCTCATTTTCAGGGAGCCAGGGCTTTGGCTCACAACGTTCGAGGCGAGCAACTTCAGTGACGGTTGGAACGCGCTGGCGAACCCCTTCTCCACCTACCTGCTGAACTCCGCCATCGTGGTCCTGGGCTGCATCATTGGGAATCTGGTTTCCTGCTCCATGGCGGCCTATGCGTTCGCCCGGTTGAACTTCAAAGGCAAGAAATGGCTCTTTGGGGCGATGCTGCTGACCATCATGCTGCCGTTCCATGTGGTGATCGTGCCCCAGTACATCCTGTTCTCGCAGATCGGCTGGGTGAACACGTTCTGGCCCATCATCGTACCCAAGCTCCTGGCCACGGACGCGTTCTTCGTGTTCCTGATGGTCCAATTCATCCGAGGCATCCCGAAAGAACTGGACGAGGCGGCAAGGATTGACGGTGCCGGCCATCCCCGGATCTTCCTGCAGGTGATCTTGCCCCTCATGGTCCCTGCGCTGGCCACTACCACCATCTTCACGTTCATCTGGACCTGGAACGACTTCTTCAGCCAGCTGATCTACCTGACGGATCCGGACATGTTCACTGTCCCTGTTGCCCTCCGGGCTTTCATCGACGCCACTGCCTCAACGTCGTGGGGTGCCATGTTCGCTATGTCCATCGTGTCCCTGCTTCCCGTATTCATCGCATTCCTCCTCGGCCAGAAATTCCTGGTAAAGGGCATCGCCACAACAGGTATCAAGTAGCACAAACGTGTCGAAGACGACACAAATCCTGACAATGAAAGGTCAATGATGAACATTCAACCATCACGTCGCAACCTGATTCAGTTTTCCGCTGCCATCGCCGTATCCGCGTTGGTCCTGACCGGCTGCGGTACCGGCGCCACCCCCGCCGCAGAGGAAACGGGACCAGTTACGATCCGCTTTTCCTGGTGGGGCGGTGATGCACGGCAAAAGGCCACCCAAAAGGTTATTGATGCATTCAACGCCGAAAATCCAAACATCACGGTGGTAGGCGAGTACGGCGACTGGAACGGGTACTGGGACAAGCTCGCCACCCAAGTCGCGGCCAACGATGCTCCGGACATCATTCAGATGGACGAGAAATACGTCCGCGAGTACGGCGATCGCGGAGCGTTGCTGGATTTGAAAAAGCTCGATCTGGACACCTCCGGTATTGCCGGCGACACGTTGAAGAACGGCGAGGTGGACGGCAAACTCGTCGGTCTGGTCACCGGCGTGGCCTCCTTCTGCGTCCTTGCCAACCCTGCAGTACTTCAAAAGGCCGGCGTCGCCATGCCGGACGACACCACCTGGAGTTGGGATGACTTCAAAGAGATTGGACAAAAGATCAGCGAGAGCGGCACCGGTGCCACGGGCGTCGGTGTTGGCTACGGCGATAGTGATCTCTACATTTGGGCCCGCCAGCAGGGCGACAGAATCTACGACGAGTCCGGGAAAGTGGTTATTAAGCCCGAGACGCTGATCTCGTTCTGGAAGAACATCCAGGAACTGTCCAAGTCCGGTGCAGCCGCAAAACCATCCGCCATCATCGAAAATACTTCAGCCTCTTTGAACCAGACGTCCATGGCTAAGAACGAGATGGGTTTCTCGGGGGCGTTCAGCACGCAGCTGACCGCTTACTCCGCCGCCAGTGGGCAAGAGCTGAAGTTGCTGCGGCTGCCCGGCGAGTCCCAGGCGAAGGAACGGGGCGGTTATTACAAGGCTTCCATGTTCTGGTCCGTAACTTCCCGGACCAAGCACCAGAAGGCGGCAGAGAAATTCCTCAACTATCTGACCAACAGCCAGACCGCCGGCGACATCATGTTGACCGAACGTGGTATTCCGGCCAACACCAAAATCCGGGAGGCCATCGCCCCCAAGTTGTCGGTCACGGACAAAGCAGCGATTGATTTTACTGACTCCATCTCCAAGGATGTCCGCCCCGCCCCGCCGATCACCCCGGCAGGTGGAAGCACCATCGTGGACATCCTCAGCCGCTATACCTCGGACATTCTTTTCGAACGCACCACACCTGAGAAAGCCGCCCAGCCGTTCATCGACGAACTATCCTCTTCCCTCCGAAAGTAGCCATGACTGACTCCAGGAAAATCCGCGTCGCATTTGTTGGCACCGGAGGCATCGCCAATGCTCACGCCGAGGCGCTGCGGCAACAGCCGGGCGTAGAACTAGCCGTCGCGGTAGACCTCGATGCGTCCAGGGCTGAAGCATTTGCCGCGAAGTGGGGCATCACCCGCACGGCTGCCAGCCTCGCAGAAGCTATTGACGGAGGCAGGCTGGATCTCGTGGCCATCTGCACTCCGCCTTCCAGCCACTTTCCGCTGGCGCTAGAAGCTCTCAGCTACGGTCTGGACGCCGTCATCGAAAAGCCACCGGCGTTGTCGCTGAGCCAGATGCGGGAGCTGGAGAAGGCAGAAGCTGCCTCAAAGGGGAAGCTCAGTTGCGTGTTCCAGCACCGGTTCGGTTCAGGTGCGCAACGGCTGCTCGCCCTCCAAGAATCGGGCGCCTTGGGCAAACCGCTCGTGGGCACCTGCAACACCCTGTGGTTCCGTGATCAGCCTTACTTTGACGTTCCATGGCGCGGGCTCTGGGATGTTGAAGGTGGCGGCCCCACCATGGGGCACGGCATTCACCAGTTCGATTTGCTCCTGCACCTTTGGGGACCGTGGGCTGAGGTCACCGCCTTCGCGGGAAAGCTTGCCAGGAGGACAGACACTGAAGATGCCTCCGCTGCCGTGGTGCGCTTCGAATCCGGAGCCATCGCAACCATCATCAACTCCGTCATCTCCCCACGGGAGACCTCCTACATGCGCCTGGACTTCGAGAACGCCACGGTGGAACTCGAGCACCTGTACGGCTACAGCGACAACAACTGGACGGTTACGCCGGCACCCGGGCAGGAGGACGCCGTCGAACTTTGGAAGCAAGGTGAGGACCTAGCCAGCGGCCATGCCGCGCAGTACCAAGCATTGATACGAAGCATCCAGCATGGCGTACACCCGCCGGTTTCGATCTCGGATGCGTACGCCACCATGGAACTGGCCGCGGCGATCTATGCCTCGAGCGTCAGCGGGACAACCATAGCCCGCGGGCAGATCAATGAAATCAGCCCGTTCTTCACCCGCATGGACGGCCACTTGGAACCGTGGAAACAAGAGGAAGCACTGAACGCATGAGCAACACGATCAGCTGGCACGACGATGAAAAATCGCTGACGGTGTCCCTCGGCGATCTGGAGATCGCTGCGTACACCTACGATGCCACCGACGAACAGCGGGAATCGCCCCGGCCGTTCTTTCATCCGCTGCGCACCACAGCGGGAGAGACAGTCAGCGTGTACCGTCCCTGGGACCACGTATGGCATAAAGGCCTCGCCTGGTCACTCCCGCATTTTGGAGACGACAACTTCTGGGGTGGGCCAAGCTACCGCAAAAAGACCGATTACACCTGGCTGCCCAACAATGGCCGCATGCGCCACGAACGCGTTCTCGAAGCCGGTGCTTCGGGTAGCGGCTTCCGGTTCTCGCATGAACTGAGCTGGTGGACCCAGCCCGGCGAACACGTTGTGGACGAAATCCGAACCATCCGGATCGAACCGGGGCCTGGGGGTGATGCATGGACCCTCGTGTTTGAGACGGCCATGACCAACGTTTCCGGTCGCGACGTCCAGATCGGCTCGCCCACCACCGAGGGGCGGGACAATGCGGGCTACGGTGGTTTGTTCTGGCGGGGGCCCCGCGAATTCGCCGGCGGCCGGATCGAAGGTCCAGGCGGTGCCACCGGCGAAGCGCTGAGGGGAACCCGCGGACCGTGGCTCGCCTTCGTGGGGCAGCACGATGACAGTTGCCGGCACTCCACAGTGTTGATCGCCGACGCCACGACCAACGCTCAACACCCGCCCGAGTGGTTCGCGAGGTCGGAACCTTTTGCTTGCTTTGGCCCCGCCCCGTTTTTCAGCCAGGAGGTGACATTTACTGCTGGCAGCACCATGGTGAACCGTTACGCGGTGGTGATTGCCGACGGCGACTCGGACCAAGAGCGTTTGGCCAACCTTGCGTCGTTGGCGGCTGAGACACTTCAGGCTGAGCCTGTAAAGGCCGGCGCATGACTACGACCAAGCTCTCGGCGCCGTTCCCGGGCGGCGTGGGATTGACTCGTTTGAAGGTCTACGACTGGGAAGCAGCCGATGGTGCGTGTGGCGGGTCCCCTCATATGCACACAGCTTCCACTGAGGGCTACTTCGTGCTGGCCGGAACCGGCCGGGTGGAAACCATCCGGACCTCCGGCTACGACTCCTTCGAATTGTCGGCGAACGATGTTCTCTGGTTCAGCCCCGGAACCATCCACCGTCTGGTGAACGACGGAGATCTCGAGATCCTGGCCATCATGCAGAACGGAGGGCTGCCCGAAGCCGGCGATGCCGTGCTTACTTTCGACGCCGAAATCGTCGCCGACCCCGTCAGATACGCAAGGACCGCTTCGCTTACTGGAGGAGCGCCGTCGGACTCCCTCCAAGACGCCGCCCGCGCCAGGCGGGACGCGGCGCTGGCCGGCTACCAACGGTTGAAGGAAGCAGCCATTGCCGGCGAAGTGGAGTATCTGACGACGTTCCAGCAAGATGCCGTCCGGCTCATCCAATCACGGGTACCGGAATGGAAGTCACTGTGGGAGGAAACGATAGCTCCGGAATCGACGCGAACAGCTGAATGGTTGGACGAACTCGCCCAAGGGCAGTTCAGCCACTTCGCTGACGCGACGGTCGCCCGGTCGGATGCCAACCGCCCAGGCGCGATCTTCGGGATGTGCGGCACGCTGCAAAAGTGGGATACCGGCCGCGTACTCTGATCGAAAGTCTGCCAGCGGGCAAAGCCGGCGGCGGGAGGGAATAAGCTGGAGCCCGATCCCTCCCGCAACGCCGGGATCACCGCGTGAAAGGGAAGTCACCAAATGGTGCAGGAAGCAACTGGCCGGGCCAAGACCAAGGCCCCGACGATCTATGACGTCGCTGAGCTGGCCGGTGTTTCACATCAGACGGTGTCGCGCTACCTCAAGAACAAGACTGCCCTCAAAGCCAGCACCTTGGAACGCGTGGAAAAAGCATTGGCCGAGCTCAACTACTCGCCGAACCTCGCCGCCAGATCCCTGCGATCGCGCGAGCGTTACCGCGTCGTGGTGGTTGTACCGGAAGCATCGTTGTACTTTCCGGCGCGGATGCTCAGCGGTGCTGCCGGCGCCGCCCACGCAGCGGGCTACCGGGTGGATGTAGTGGCCATGGAAGGCACGGCCGAAGCCCGTGCCCTTCAACTGAAGACCTTACTCGCGGGTGAGGACCTTGCCGGCATTTTATCGTTTGTGCCACGGCCCAAGTCAGCGGTCCTGGATTCCGGTGTTCCGCTGGTGGTGGCCGGCGAGTACGACAACAAGATGCGCGCCCGCGGCAGCCTGGCCGATGGCACAGCCGCTGGGAAAATCGTGGAACATCTGGCCTCTCTGGGCCACCGGAACTTCTTCCACGTTGCCGGACCGTCTGCATGGCCCTCCGCCCGAAACCGCAAAGCAGCCTATGAGGAAGCCATTGCCGAACTAGGCCTGAACTCGGTGGGGATCGCCCCCGGTGATTGGTCTCCTGGCTCAGGCTATACGGCCGGAAAGAAAATTGCTGCCCTCAGCGAGGTCACTGCGGTGGTTGCCGCAAACGACCAGATGGCCATCGGTGTCATCCGCGCCCTCCATGAGCACGGAATCTCCGTCCCGCGCGACGTCAGCGTGTTTGGTTGGGACGACATGGCCGAATCGTCGTACCTGGTGCCGTCGCTTTCTTCTGTGCATATGGATCTTGAAGCGTTGGGTACACGTGCCATGCGCGAACTTGTTGCAAGAATTCGCGGGACGCAGGCAACGCCCGAAGCGCTGATTCTTGACCCGATGGAGCTCATTGTTCGGGAGTCGGTGGGACCGGTCCGTGGGGCCTAACGTTATTGGACTTCCTTGTACAACGGTCCTCGCTTGCGGGCAACGTCTGGCCACTGCGTCCGGAACAGCGTGAGTGTCGTCCTGCGCGGCGGGCACGGTATGCGGATGGAAGTCCGCCCGGAATTGGGCGGGCGCATCACCAGCCTGACCACCGGTGACGGTTTCGAGTGGCTCCTGCCCTCCACCGATGCTGACCGGCCCGGGTACGGTGCCCCCTTCCTCCGGCCCGGCATGGGCGGATGGGACGAGGTGTGCCCTTCTGTTTCGGCAGACGTCCTGGAAGGCGGGCGGCTGGTACCCGATCACGGTGATGTCTGGAACATCCCGTGGGATGTTAAAGCCGGGTCTTCTGATCACCTCACACTACAAACAGACCTCGTCAGCGTCCCGGTCAAACTTCAACGAACCATTTCACGAAGCCAAACGGGGTTCACTTTCTCATACACCGCAGCAACACGGGCAGCAGGGCTGCATCCTGTTTTGTGGTGCGCTCATCCGCAATTCTTCGCCGACAAGCGCACCATTGTTCGCGCCCATCCCGAAGAGCCCTTAGCGGCCCTGGGCTTGGTTGAGGAGTACCCAGAGAAGGGGCGACATCATCACTTCCCGCTCCGCCCGCTCTTGAATGAGCTCAAAAAGGGCACATCGTTTAAGGCATTCGTGCCGCCCGATGTCCACATCAGCGCCGCGACCATCACGCAAGGCGGGGGCTCGAGGCTGCGCATCGGATGGTCAGCCGATGAGTTGCCGTACCTCGGCCTCTTTTGGGACAACGGGGAGTTCGCATCCCAGCCAGCATTGGCGGTGGAACCGAGCACAGGCTTCGGCGACAGCTTGAGCGCCGCTGCAGCAGAGGGCCTGGTGCTTAGCGTCAGTGCAGATCAGGACTTGAGCTGGAAGATCCATCTCTCCGGCTGAGTCGGTGGGGGAGTAGACCGCCACCCCCGACTCCTTACGGGCTCGTCTACAAGCCGTATCCGGGGTCCCTGTGGCACATACGGGACCGCCCCATCGCCGTGAGGAGTCACGGCGATGGGGCGGTCGTCTTGCTTGTCCTTGGGTAGGTTTCTTACTTGCCGAAGTTGTGCGTCCAGATGGCAGTCGCACCTTCTGCGATTGCCAGGAACGGTTTGGGAACTGCGGCGACCGTTACGTCCGAACCGGGTGCTTTATGCCCACCCGTTCCGACTTTCTCGCCGTTGATGTAATAGTCGACGTCGGCACTCGGCGGTATCACGATGAGGCCGCTCGGGTCGATGAACTTCGGCCCCTTTGGTGTGACCGGTTTGGTGAGGATAGGCACCTTGGACCAGTCAGTGTCGCTCGCCAGGTAGAAGCCCACTTGGCTGGGGTAGTTGTAAACGGTGTTCTGGCGGGCGATCTCTGCGCGATATTGCTTGTCATGCATAAGGGTAGTGAGCTTATGCGTTGTCACCTCGGTGCTCGTGTAGATGCGCATCTTCGTCGAGTCCTTGGTGTGGATGAGGAGTTCTTCCCGCCAGTCGCCGAGGATGTCCGCGACGAGGGGCGGGTTGCCGGAGGTATCCTCTTCGGTCAGCAACGTTCCTCGTTCCCAGTCGACGATGCGTTTTGCACCGTCCCGATTTCCGGAGATTGTCTGGGTGGTGGGTTCAGCGGCGAAGTGAATGGTCGCATCCACCAGATCTGGCTTTTTGGTCGAGAGGATCTCACCTTTTGCGCTGAGCAGGCCACTGGCCGTTGTTCCAGCCGGCATGGAAGCCCACACCTCAAGGCCAGGTACGTCCGTCCGCACATCTCCGACCAACCCGTTGCCGGTGTCTTTGCCGGAGTAGGCTCCGAACAGCACTTCACCGGTAGCAGCGTCTCGCATCGCGGTGCCGTAGGGCGCGTTGCGGGCGCTCTCATGGACACTGAAAATTTCCAGTCCCGGGCGGCTAGGATCAATGTCGGTGACGTACATGCCGTCACCGTGGCCAAGTTTGGCGGTAGTTCCCGGTGCGGCGCTTCCTTCGGGCAATGTGGCGTAGGAGCTGTAAAGAACGCTCCCGTCGTCATCAAGGGTGGCGGAGCCGTAGACGATCTCGTGCTTGCCGTCCCCGTCGACATCTGCCGCGCTCAGCGAATGGAAGCCCTGCGAGGACATGCTGCCCCACTGAGGATCGGTTCCCTCCCGACCGTGGGGTGTGTCATTGAACGGATTCGTCAAGGGCACGTGGCCACTGTCGACGAACCAGCGCTCCTTGAGCGACTTGCCGTCCCAGTCGTACGTCACCATGGTCATTCGAGTGTAGTAACCGCGGGCGAAGACAGCCGACGGGCGTTTGCCGTCCAGGTAAGCGACGCCGGCGATGAAGCGGTCAACACGGTTGCCGGGCTCGATGACACCGTAGGCGTAGTCGCCCCACAGCAGGCCATCGTCACCGCGCCCTGGCTTGTAAGGGATGGTCTGCAGTTCCTTGCCTGTGGCGCTGTCGAACACCGTCAGGTACTCGGGACCGTCGAGGATGAAGCCTTCGAATTGGCGCAATAGGTTCCGCGGGCTGCGGGATGGTGCGTAGACGTCGATGAAGTAGTCGGTCAGCTCGGTGGCGCTCTGCTCGGAGAGCGGGTAGTCGTGGGTCACCGGAATGCCGAGTGCCTCCTCAACGGTGCCTGGCCAATTTCCGGCCTTCACTTCCGGGTGCTCGCTCCAGCCTTGGAGCATGGCCACCAGGTGGGCGTGGTATCCCTCTGCGCTGAGTCGGTAATCGTCGGTGTGTGCGTAACCAGCGTCGATGTCGGACTTGGGCATCGTAACGTACCCCTGGTTGGCTACGGTGCCGTCGGCGTTGTAGCCGGTGGACTTCGTGCCCGGGGCAGTTTTCAACATGGTTTCGGAGCGGCCGTCGCCGTCGAAGTCGTAAACCATGAACTGTGTGTAATGCTGTCCGGCCCGGATGTTCGGGCCGAGGTCGAGGCGGTTAAGCAGCGTCCCGTCCAGTTCGTAAGTGTCGACGTAAACGGTGCCGGTGTAGCCCTTCTGCGAGACGTCCTTTTGGTTGGTCGGGTTCCAGAGGACCACGAGCTCGTAGGCGCCGTCGCCGTCTACGTCAGCCGCTGAGGCGTCGAAGGCCTCGTAGCTGAAAGCTTCTCCTCGCGGAGTAATTCCGTCGGCGGGTTTCTGCAGCGGTACGTCGTGGTGGCCGTCCTGCCAGGCAGTGACTGGAGCGCTCGCATCAAGCTCGACGCCGGACACCACCGGGGCCACCGAGTAGCTGGAAGTGGGGGAACCGGTGGGATCAGCGAAGTTAGTGCTGTCGGTGACGGTTCCAATTGACTTACCGTCCCGGTAAACGGTGAAGTCAGGACCTGAGAGGCCGGTCTCCGTAGCTCCCGTGGCTTCCGAACCGAGCAGTCGCCAGCTGAGGAACACGCCTTCGTCGGTGCTCACAGCCACCAGGCCGCGATCCAGCTGTTCAAGCTGGAAGGGCGCGCCAGTGGCTGCAGGGCCACGGGCACCCGAGCCTGTTACTGAAGCGACTCCGGGGGCGGGAGGGGGAGCGGCCACGGCGGGTTGGACCAAGGCGGCGAGCATCACCCCCGCAGTCATAATGGCAGGAAAAAGTTTTCGGGCACGATTCATCGTCGAATCCTTCTTGTGGGATTTCGTGGGGATAGCGATTGCCGAAGTGGCATTGAATGAGGCCACCATCGGCCACAGATATGCTCCGTGACCGGTCACGTAAGCCTAAAAACAGGCTGCAAGGATGTCAATGGTTTGGCAGTAAATTTGTTTTAGGCCGATTCCCGCCACAGAGGGACTGGCGTGACGGTGCGGGTCAGTGATCTCGACGGCATGGGCTCCCCGGCGAAAAGCTCCGCGAGGATGGACGCAGCCTGGGCCGCGACGGTCTGCGTCTCCAGCGACAGGGTGGTGAGCGTGGGGCTGATCGCTTCGCCAAGAGAAATGCCGTCTATGCCGACGATCCGCACCCTGCCCGGCACATCAACGCCCAGGGTGTGGGCACCTTGAACAGCGCCCATCGCCATCAAGTCATTGAAAGCCAGGACCGTATCGATCTCAGGGTCGAGGTCGAGTAGCCTTCTGAAGCCGTCAACGCCGCCTGCAATCGACTCGGGTTCCGTAACCACGATGCATTCTTCTCCGACAGCTGCCTCAAAAAACTGCCGACGTGGGGACCCCGGGGCGGTGCCTTTTGGATTTGCACTGGAGGCGTCGATCATGGCGAAACGGCGGGAACCCTTGGCCCGAAGCGCCGCCACCATGTCTGAGATCCCGGTTCTGAAGTCGAGCTCAACAGAGTGCACCCCTGGCATCGTAGCCTGATCTTCCAGCAGGACGATGGGTACCCCGCGCGCCGCCGGGACGAAGTTAGTCTGCGGCTCCAGAAAGTAACCAATGATGGCGTCGGTTTGGGATGCCATCGAACGCACCGCGTCGGCCTCGCCCTGGGAAGCCATGCTGACGAGCACCTGCCAGTCGCGGCTTCTCAGTTCCGCAACGAACGCATCGGCAAGTTGAGCGTAGTACGGGTTACGAAAAGTCCCCACGATCAGCCCTACGGCATGGGTCCTTTGCCGTGACAGGTCGATGGCGAAGCGGTTGGGCCGGTATCCGAGTTCCTCGACAGTGCGCATCACGCGTGCACGGGTTTCTTCGCTGATCTCAGGCATCTCGTTGATGGCGCGCGTGACCGTCTGCCGGGACACACCGGCGGCCCGGGCAACGTCTCTGATGGTCACTCGGGTAGGAGGAGTCGACGGCGCGCCAGTGGTCACGCGGCGCCTCTCGGCGTGGTGTCAGTAGCCCGGATGTTATTGGCCCACGGATATGCAGGCGCGCAGCAATAGCACATGCCCAAACTATATCGGGAGAGTTGCGAGTGCGATCGCGCTTCGTTGCACAAGTCTCTTGACATCAATGACTGTACGTATCTACGCTGTCGTGAACAGTCCGTGACCGGTCACGGACAATCCTCCAAACAAAGTGTGCGGCGGTAATGCTCCCAAAACTTCGGTCGCGGCTTCGCCGAAAGACCCGAGTGACAGCCGGGAGCCGATCACGTCACACCTCGAGCAAGGAAGCTCTCATGATCGATAGAAGGAAATTCCTGGGCACGGTGGCTCTGGGCACCGCATCCGCTGCGTTCCTGGCCGCATGTGGCCAGTCCTCATCGCCGGCCCAGACCGGCTCGGCGGAGAAACCGGTGACTCTGAATTACTCGTGGTGGGGCAACGACGACCGCGCCGAGCGGACCCGCAAGGCCATTGCCCTGTTCGAGTCCAAGAACCCGGACATCAAAGTTGCCGGCAACTTCACAGATTTCGGTGGTTACTGGCCGAAGCGGGCCACGGAGGCAGCTGGCGGCGGCCTGCCGGACGTCATGCAATTCGATCTCTCCTATCTTCGCGATTACGGTCAGCGGAACCAGCTCCTGGACCTGGGCACCGTCAAGATCAACACGGACGCATTCGACAAGTCCCTCCTTCCCTCGGGCCAGATCCGCGGCAAGACCTACGGCATCCCCACCAGCACCAACACTTTCGCGGTCTACTACGACCCCGCCAAACTCGCTTCCCTGGGCATCGCGGAACCCGACGGCACGTGGAACTACAAGGAATTCAACGCGTTCCTGGCCGAGGTTGGCGCCAAGGGCAACGGCACGTTGTTCGGCAGCTCCGATTACACCGGCGTTTGGTGGATGTTCAACATTTGGCTGCGCCAGAACAATATCCAGGCCTTCACCGAGGACGGCAAGCTCGGCTTCTCCAAGGATGACCTGAAGAAGTGGTGGAACCTCACCGCGGATCTGCGCGGCACCGGAGCCATCATCTCCGAGGAACGCGTGACCCAATTGCTCCCCAAATCGCCTTTCGCGTCGAACTCCACTGTGGCGGAGGTGAACTGGGATAACTTCATGGCCGGCTATCTCTCCGATAGCGGCGCGAAGGAACTCAAACTGGTGCCGGTTCCGTCGGATGACCCGGATAACCTGGGCCTGTTCCTCAAACCCACCATGCTGATGTCTGCCAGCGCCAAAACCAAGTACAAAGACCAAGCCGGCCGGTTCATAGACTTCATGGTCAACGATCCCGAGGTCGGCCAAATCTTCAAGACCTCCCGCGGCCTTCCGGCCTCGAAGACCCAGCGCGACGGCACCACGTTCGAAGGCACCGACAAGCTTGTGGTGGACTACGGAGCCTCGGTCGAAAAGTACCTCAAGGACGCTCCGGAGCCGCCCATCGTCGGTTTCGGCACCCTTGAAGCATCTTTCAAGAGGGTGGCCTCGGACGTCAACTACGGCAAGCTCACCGTGGACGGCGCTGTTGACACGTGGTTCAAGGAAGCCGAAGACCTCATCAAGCAGAACGCCTGACACAGGCTTTCATTACTGACGGACTGATCTTGTGACTCAAAGCCCAACCCTGAGCAGGCGTTCCGCGTCCGCTCCCGCGCAGCCGCGTAAATCGCGGCGGCGCGGGGCGGACGCCCGCGCCGGCTACACGTTCCTGTTGCCCTGGCTGCTGGGATTCATCGCCCTGACCGTGGGGCCCATGATTTCCTCGCTGTACCTTTCCTTCACCAACTACAACCTCTTCGATGCCCCCAAGTGGATCGGTTTCGATAACTACGTCTCGCTGTTCCAGGACGAACGGTTCCTGCAGTCGGTAGGGGTGACCATGCAGTACGTGGTCTTCGGTACGCCGTTGAAGCTCGCCGCGGCGTTGGCGATCGCGATGCTGCTCAACAGCAAACGCAAGGGCCAGGGTTTCTACCGGTCCGCGTTCTACGCCCCCTCGTTGATCGGCGCATCGGTGTCCATCGCGATCGTCTGGAAGGCCATGTTTGGCGATTCCGGCCCGGTGGACCAAGGCCTGTCCTTCTTCGGAATCAACCTTGGCGGCTGGGTGGGCAACCCGAACATGACCATGGGCATGATGATCCTGTTGACCGTGTGGCAGTTCGGCGCCCCGATGGTGATCTTCCTGGCCGGCCTGAAGCAAATCCCGGCCGACCTGTACGAGGCTGCCTCGATGGACGGTGCCGGCCCGGTGCGGAAGTTCATGAACATCACCTGGCCCATGCTCTCCCCGGTGATCTTCTTCAACCTGCTGATGGAAACCATCCACGCCTTCCAGATCTTCGCCTCGGCCTACATCATTTCCAACGGTGAAGGCGGCCCGGCAGGGTCCACCCTCTTCTACACCCTCTACCTGTACTTGCGCGGTTTCTCAGATTTTCGGATGGGTTACGCCTCGGCGATGGCCTGGCTCCTGGTGATCGTGGTCGGCATCATCACGCTGATCTTCTTCAAGACCTCCAAGTCCTGGGTCCACTACAGCGGTGATGCAAAGTGACAACCATGGCAACACCCACCCAACCCGCACCCACCAAGACCTCAACGGCACCGGTGTACAACCCGAAGTCAGAGTCCGGCACGGCCAAACGCATCAAGAGCACCATCTTCCACGTTGTCGCTTTGGCGCTGGTGGCGATGGTCCTCTACCCGGCCCTATGGATGATCGCCTCGTCCTTCAAACCGAACTCCGAAATCGGCGGCGCCAACACCTCGCTGTGGTCGAACAACTTCAGCTTCGACAACTTCGCCACGGCCATGGAAGGCATCGGCGGGGTCTCCACCCTGACGTTCTTCACCAACTCGCTGATCCTGGCCGTCGGCGCGGTAGTGGGCACGGTCCTCTCGGCGTCCATTTCGGCCTACGCGTTCGCCCGGATCAACTTCCCCGGCCGTGGACTGTTCTTCGGCATGATGATCGCCACACTCCTGCTGCCCTTCCACGTGGTGATCATCCCGCAATACATCGTGTTCCAGCAGCTCGGCCTCGTGGACACCTACATCCCGCTGCTGATCGGCAAGTTCCTCGCCGCCGACGCGTTCTTCGTCTTCCTCATGGTCCAGTTCATGCGCGGCCTCCCGGCCGAACTGGACGAAGCCGCCCGCATCGACGGCGCCGGACACGTCCGCATCTTCGGATCCATCATGCTCCCGCTGATGAAACCGGCCCTGATCTCCACCTCGATCTTCTCCTTCATCTGGAGCTGGAACGACTT
>NZ_VNFK01000025.1 GCF_007786235.1 Paenarthrobacter nitroguajacolicus
GCGGCGGGGCCGGCGTTGAAGACCTGGGTGCTGAGTTTGGTGTCGCCGAGTTCCTTGGCGATCAGGCCCTTGCTGGTGCCCACCAGCGCCGGGCCGTGGGTGACGTTGCTGAAGTAGCCGAGCTTGAGCTCAGCGGCGGGCGACGTAGTGGGAGCGGGCGCGGCCTGGTTGTTCTGCGAAACAGCGGAAGCAACTGCGGCGCCTGCACCGATCAGCAGCACCAGGCCGACGGCCAAGGCGATCTCAACTGTGCGGCGGCGCTTGGGCTTGGGGGCGGTCTCACCGGCGACGATGCGGGTGGACGAGTTGTCTTGGGGTGAAGACACGGACATATTCCTTTGGGAGAGGGCTGGCCTGCAGAAGCTCCAGGCCAAGAACGGAGATGGTGTGAGGATGCTGGGGATGTTCCGCCGACACCCGGTGGACGTGGGAAAGCAGAATCGTCCTGAGGGATCCTCATGCGGCGGAGTTTGCTCTTCTTCAGAGCCGATGCATGCTCGAGATTACGTAGGTCGCTCCCCCGCAACAAAGAGGTACGTCTCCAGCGGTAATGCGGCGACATTGTGGTTCTCGGGACGACGCGTTGACGCAACAAAAAGACCATTACCGTCATCTTGGGCGCGCAAGCAGGCTAGGCAGAACCATCAACAAAGAATGGTGTCGCTAAATTGAGAAGTCTTACTAAATAATCCTGTTTACTACTCGGGATTGAGAAGTATTGATCGACATTTCAAGAAACTCGCGCGTAAATTCCAAATCCCGCTAGCTTTTGAGGACCCAGTCATTTGTGACCGGGATTTCCATCAAAAGCCTTTGGGTGCTTCGCGCAGGAATGCCTTGTCATGCACCCGGACAGAGAGACACCGGCATGACAACACAGCTCACCGATGAACACACCTCAATCCGGACGTACGTCCAGGACCTCAGGCGCCGGGTTGAAGGCATCGAGATCCTCGAGCCCGGCACCGGGACCACCCGCTACAGCCACGACGCAGCCACCGCTAAAACCGCAGCAGACAGCGGAAACCTGGGCCCCGCCGTCGTACTTCCGGCCACAGCAGCCCAGGTGCAGGAGGCCGTAAAAGTAGCGGCCGAACTGGGTGTGACAGTGGTCCCCCGCGGAGCCGGGACGGGCCTGTCGGGCGGCGCCACGGCGCAACCAAGCGAGGTGGTCATTTCCACGGAAAAACTGACTGCCATCATCGAGGTTTCCCCTCTGGACGAAGTAGCGGTGGTAGAACCGGGCGTCATCAATGCAGACCTGAATAAGCACCTTGAACCCTTCGGGCTTTTTTACGCACCGGATCCCGCCAGTTTCGATATTTCCTCCATCGGCGGCAATATCGCCACGAATGCCGGCGGGCTAAGGTGCGCCAAGTACGGGGTGACGCGCGAATCCATCCTGTCTCTCGACGTCGTCCTCGCAGATGGCAGCCTCATCACCGTTGGTCACCGCTCTATCAAGGGCGTCACGGGACTGGATCTGACGTCGCTTTTTGTTGGTTCGGAGGGCATCCTCGGAATTGTCATCAAGGCGACGGTCCGCCTCCGCCCTATCCCGGTGGCCCGCAAGACGGTCAGCGCGTTCTTCAACAGCACCGCGGAGGGCACCGACGGGCTGGCGGCCATAACCCTGTCGCCCGTCAGGCCCGCAGCGATCGAATTTTTCGACACCCCAAGCCTTGCCAACATCGACGCCCACTCCGGGACCAACTTGAGGGACCGCGGTGCCGCTCTGATTCTCATTGAGATCGACGGTTACGGCATCGGCGACCAAGCCGCAGACCTAGCCACCGCGCTCAGCGCGGCTGGAGGTCGCGTCACGGTGGAGTCTGATGACGACGGCCTTCGGCTCTGGGAACTGCGCCGCAGCGGCCGGGGCCTCCCGCAGGACAAGTGGTATATCGGCGAGGACATCGCCGTGCCCAAGTCCCAACTGCCCAAGGTCTATGCCGCCTTCCCCGCCTTGGAAGCGCGCTTCGGCGTGGACATCTCGGCGGTATCGCACGCAGGCGACGGGAACCTTCACCCACTGATCACCAAGGACAAAACGCCCGACGACGGCACGAACCCACCTGCCTCCCTTCTGGAAGCTGCCACTGAACTCGTGAAAGTGGCGCTTTCCCTCGGCGGGACCGTCACCGGCGAACACGGCGTAGGAACCATCAAGCGCGAATGGGCAGCACTCGAACTCTCGGAACGCAGCCGCGAGGTACAGCACGCCATCAAAGCGGCAATCGACCCCCAGCAGACCCTCAATCCCGGCAAGGCCATCTAAGCGCCCTACCTGCAGCACCACCCCAACGCAATCCCCAACGCATCCAGGAGAAACCCCATGAGCACCTTCAACACCCCCGAATTCCGCAGGCGGGCCTTCCTCGCCGGCCTCGGCGCGCTGTCCACTTCCGCCCTCGTCACCGCCTGCGGCGGCACTTCGGCCAGCACCGGCGCCAGTTCCACTACCCCGGTGGACGGCGGCAACATTACCTTCCTGATCCAGGGCTACGACACTGGCTGGGTCTCCAGCAAGACCTCCATCTCCAGCTATGAAGGCAACCTCTGGGGCCAGATCACGGACAAGCTGGTGTACGTCAACGAAAAGGGCGAGCTCAGCCCGTGGGTTGCGGAGAGCTGGGAGGAACTCAACGGCGCCAAGGACTTCGTCATTCATTTGAAGAAGGGAGTGACCTTCTCTGACGGCACACCGCTGGATGCGGCGGCGGTGGTGGCCAACCTCAACGCCTGGGCCAAAGGCGATTCCACCCGGGGCGTCAGCAAGGTGGGCCTCTTTCCCTCCAGCAACTTCGTGTCAGCAGAGGCGACCGATGCTGGAACTGTGAAAGTAGCGTTCTCATCTCCCGCCCTGGGCTTCATCGCGACGCTCGCGTACCACGGCTGCATTCTGCTCTCCCCGAAGACCTTGGCCCTGCCGGTGGAAGCCCAGGCCGACCTCAGCCAGGAAATCGGCAGCGGACCGTTCGTGGTCAACTCCTGGAAGCAGGGAGACACCTACGTCCTGGAGAAGCGCAAGGACTACAACTGGGGTCCGGCAGCGCTCGGCCACACCGGTCCGGCCCGCCTGGACACCATCACGTACAAAGTCATCAAGGACACCTCGGTCCGGACCTCCACAGTGGTCTCCGGACAGGCCGATGTTGCCTTCAACGTTGAGCCGCAGGAAATCGAGTCGCTCAAGGCACAGGGCTTCACGGTGGGCACGCCACGCTATTTGGGCTTCGTGGACGGCTTCCAGGTCAACACACAGGCCTTCCCCACCAACGATCCCGCCGTACGCAAGGCTATCCAGCACGGCATTGACCGCGAAGAAATCCTCAAGACCGTCTACACCAGCGACTGGAACGCCGCCACCACGTTCATCCAAGGCAACGTACCCGAAGCAGGCGAGTTCAGCGACTCCTTTAAGTTTGACGCCGACAAAGCCAACAAGATTCTCGACGACGCAGGTTGGACCAAGGGTTCTGACGAGTACCGCACCAAGGACGGCAAGACCCTCGAGTTCACGCTCACTCCCAACCCTTATGTGCCGTCCACCAAGGCCGAGGATGAGCTCATCGCCCAGCAGCTCAAGAAGGTGGGCATCAAGGTTAACCTCAAGGTAGTGGACGTGGCCGGTTACGCGGCCGTGCAGGCCAGCAAGCCGCCGCTGTTCCAAACTTCCCGCAGCTTCGTCGACGTCGGAACGGTCGCCGGAGTCCTGACCAGCCAGAACAAGGGTGAAGACTGGTTCGGACTGGGTACCAGTGACCAAAAGCTGAACGACCTTTCCACCGCCATCGCCACGGCCTCGGACCGGGCATCCCGCGAAAAGGTTGCCGACGAACTGCAGCAGTATGTCCTGGAACAGGGCTACTTCATTCCCCTTAACCAGCTGGTCCAGCGCCTGTACCTGATCAGCCCCAAGATCAAGGACGTTCAGTACAACGGCCTGGCGTACGCGAACTTCTACACGGCCTGGATTTCGCAGTGACGGGCGACTACCGGCGTTTTGCCCTGACGCGCGGTGGCCAGGCGATCGTCGTCGTGCTTCTCACGTACGTGTTCACGTTCCTGATCATCAGCGTCCTCCCGGGCGATGCCATCACCAATACGCTCAGGGACCCGCAGCACGGCTTGAGCGAGGAAGACATCCAGCGGATTGTCGCCTTCTACGGCCTCGACCAGCCCGTGATCGTCCAACTGCTGCTCTCCTTGGGACGCTTCCTGACGGGTGAACTGGGATTCTCCTTGCAGTCCAACCTCCCGGTGTCCCAACTGGTGGGTGATGCCCTGCCTTCGACGCTGACACTGGCAACAACAGCGTTGGTCATCGCCATCATCTTCGCCGTGGCTATTGCCTACGGCGCTCAATACCTACCCGGAAAATGGGCGGCAGTCGTCCGGTCCATACCGTCGTTCTTCCTGTCGGTGCCCAACTTCGTGATCGGCTTGGTGCTAATCGAGTTCTTTGCTTTCCGGCTGCACTCGTTCACCACCACCGATCCCAACAGCCCGGTAGCAACTCTGTTCGCCGCGATCACCCTGGCCATCCCGGTCTCAGCGCCCCTAGCCGAAGTTCTTATAGCCAGCCTGGACCACGAATCCCGGCAGGAATACGCTCTGGTGGCCCGTTCACGCGGACTGACCGAGGCCAGGCTGTTCGCCAAGCACCTCGTGAAGCCCTCGGCCCTGCCTTCGGTTGCCATGGTGGCTCTCATTGTGGGTGAACTGCTGGGAGGTTCAGTGATTACGGAGACCATCTTTGGCCGGGACGGGATCGGCACAGTGGTCCAAAAGGCCGTGACCGGCGAGGACCAACCCGTTCTTCAAGCGGTCGTTTCCCTGTCAGCCGTGGTCTTTGTTGCCGTGAACCTGGTGGCGGACCTTGCCTCGCCGCTGTTGGATCCACGCGTCAAACTCCGGGAGACCACACTCAAGGAAAAGGTGGGCGCATGACTGCCATCCTCAGTAACACCCAGCTCCGCGACCTCGGATCGGCGCCCAGGAAACACACCGCCGGCCTGCCGCCGGCAACCGTCCTGTTGTCCTTCGCCGTGGTTCTGGTGGTCATCCTATGGTCACTGGTACCGGGCCTCTTCACGTCCCTGAGCCCCGTGACTGGCGACACCGCCAGCAAGTTGGCCGCACCGAGCGCCGCCCACTGGTTCGGCACCGACTACCTTGGCCGCGATCAATACGCCCGGGTGGTCTACGGAACCGCATCCTCGGTGACAAGTGCACTGGTGGCCGTGCTGATCGGCTTGGTGATCGGCAGCATCATCGGCCTGGCCAGCGGGTTCCGCGGCGGCTGGGTAGACGCCGTCCTGGGCCGTTTCGTCGACGTCCTGCTGGCCATCCCCGGCTTCCTCCTAGCGGTGGTCATCGTCAGCTCCCTGGGTTTCCAGACCATCAACGCTGCAATCGCCACCGGAGTGTCCGCCGTCGCGGTCTTTGCGAGGCTGATGCGGGCAGAGGTAATGCGGGTCCGCAGCGCCACCTACGTTGAAGCGTCCTACCTTGAGGGCGGAAACCGGCTGCACGCGCTGCTGGGACATGTCCTCCCCAACGCGTACCGCTCGGTGCTGGTACTGGCCGTCCTGCAGTTCGGCACGTCCATCCTGATCATCGCTTCCCTGGCATTCCTTGGCTACGGTGATCCGCCCCCCGCCTCGGATTGGGGGCTACTGGTCGCTTCGGGCAAGACCTACGTCACGGCTCCATGGCTCGTGTACGCGCCCGCTTTGGTCATCGTGGTCACCGTCCTGTCGGTGAACCGCATCAGCCGCTGGCTGCGAAACGCCAAGTGAATATTCGAAAGGACACCGACGTGTCAGCTGACCTACTAACGGTGGAAGGTTTGTCGATCGCCTACGGTCCCACCACCGTCGTCCACGACGTCTCGTTTTCCGTTGCCAAAGGCGAGAGCCTGGCGTTGATTGGCGAGTCCGGTTCGGGCAAGTCCACCATCGCCAAAGCCGTGCTGCGCCTGCTCCACCACGGCGAAGCGACGGCGAGGGGCCGGGTGGCGCTAAACGGTCGGGACATTCTGGCCTTGCCCGAAAAACAGTTCCGTCCCCTGCGCGGTCGGGCGCTCGGGTTCATCCCGCAGGATCCCGCCTCGGCGCTGAACCCGGTCCGGACCGTCGGCGCCCAAGCACATGAAGCAGCGGCGTTGCTCGGCGAAACTGATTCTTCAGTCCGGCGCACCAAGATACTGGACGTGCTGGAGCAAGTGGGCCTGCCCGATCCCATGCGCGTGTACGACTCTTACCCCCACCAACTCTCGGGGGGCATGCTCCAACGCGTGCTGATCGCCCTGACCGTGCTGCCACGACCGTCACTGATCGTCGCCGACGAACCCACGTCCGCCTTGGACGTGACGGTGCAAAAGCTCATCCTGGACATGCTCACCGAGCTCCGCCAGGAACTGGACATCAGTCTGCTCCTGATCACACACGACCTCGCCATCGCGGCCGAACGCGCCGACTCCCTGGTGGTGCTGAAGGATGGTGCGGTGCAGGAAAGCGGCTCTTCGCGCGTCGTTTTCGCCTCACCCCAAACGGATTACGCGCGCAGCCTTCAGGCTGACGTCCCCGCGCTCCATCCGGACAGGTACCGGGACCAGCGCACTGCCTTTCAAAGCACGCACGACGGCGGCTCCCGCATCGGGGATGTTTCCTCACCGTCACCGGGACTCCAGATTGATGTTCAGGAAGTGAGCAAGCGCTTCTCAGCCGGCGGGCAAGACGTCCTTGCCTGCGACGGAGTGTCCTTCTCCGTGCAACGCGGGCGGACGCACGCCCTCGTTGGCGAATCCGGTTCCGGCAAGACCACTGCGGTGCGGCTGCTGCTTGGCCTTGAACAGCCGGACGGTGGGCAGATCTCGGTAGCCGGCCAATCGACGTCGGGCAGGTCCCGCACGGAAGTGCGAGACATCCGCAGGCACCTTCAGCTCGTGTACCAAAACCCATTCACCTCCTTGGACCCAACGTGGCGGGTAGGCAGAATCATCCGCGAACCGTTGGACCAGTTCGGGGTAGGGACCAAGCCGGAACGTGCCCAGCGGGTGCGCGAGGCACTGGAGTCGGTGGGGCTTCCGGCCGACGTCGCCTCCAGGCGGCCCGCGCACTTGTCCGGTGGCCAGCGTCAGCGGGTGGCGATTGCCCGTGCGCTGGTGGTGAGGCCCGACGTCGTGGTTCTGGATGAGCCAACATCCGCGCTTGATGTGAGCGTCCAGGCAGGGATCCTGGAGCTTCTGTCTAAACTACAACGCGAACTGGGCCTCACCTACCTGTTCGTCTCGCACGACTTGGCCCTGGTGAGGCAGGTGGCTGACACCGTTTCCGTCCTGCGAAAGGGACAGGTGGTGGAAGACGGAGCTGTGGAGGACATCTTCTCGCGACCACAGCACCCCTATACCCGCGCACTCCTTGACTCGATTCCCCTGGCCACTCCCGCATCCGCGCTTGGCGGGCTTGCCACGGAAGCCAAACAACTAGCAAAGGCCACGGCATGACCACCCAAACGCTAACAACCACCCGACGCCCCGCACTGATCGAAGCCTTCACCGCACCGAAAGGATTCGGCGACCAAACGCTCCGGGACCGCAGGGCAGATGCCATCGAATTGCTGGGCGGCATCCCGGACCCCAGCGTCCTCCCCACCGAGGCATTGGCCGCCGCTACCAGCCGCGTGCTGGCCAAACCAGGCGTCCCGGCACTGCAATACTCGCGAACGGAAGGCATCTCGCCGCTGCGTGAATGGATCGCCGAACGCGAAGGTGTTCCGGTAGATCGGATCCTGATCACCAACGGGGGCTTCCACGGACTCGCCCTCGCGATCCAATCAGTGGTGGAACGCGGGGACCTGGTGGCAGTGGACAACCCGATCTTCCCGTTGTTCCTGCGAGGGCTTCAGTTGTCCGACGCCCGGCCCCTCCCCATCTTCGTGGGACCCCACGGCCTCGACATCGATCACCTCTCGGACCAGCTACGCGCAGGCGCCCGACCATCCGCGCTCTATACCGTGCCGGACTTCCACAACCCTTCCCAAGGAACCCTGCCCGGGGAAGCCCGGAAGGAGCTGGTCCGGCTGGCAGAACAGTACGGTTTCGTGATCCTGGCCGACAACCCCTACCGCGAACTTCGCTTTGCCGGTGAGCAGGAGAGCGTAGAGGAATTCAACAACTCCGATCATGTCCTCCACATCAACACATTCACCAAAACCCTGGGGCCGGGGCTTCGCCTCGGCTGGACCGTGGCACCCGAGCGGCTGTCCCGTGATCTTGTGGCTTTGCGGAGCAGGCAGGACTCACACAGCTCTACGTTGGTCCAGGCCATCATCGCAGAGCTGGTGACCTCCGATCCCGGAATCTTCGACGTAACTCTGGACCAGGCCCGCGCCCTGTACAAGAACCGGGCCGAAACGCTTGTCAGCGCGCTGCATCGCGAGGCGCCAGGGGCCTTCGAGACCGTGCTTCCCGATGGCGGGCTGTTTCTCTGGCCGAAGCTGGCAGATTCTTCAGTGAACCCTGACCAGCTTGCTGCCGATGCCAGCGCCGAGGGTGTGGAGTACCAACGGGGTTCGTTTTTCCCCTCAGGACCCGGCACTGACGCTGATCGGCACCTGCGCCTGGCGTACGGTGACGTTCCCGCCGCAAAGCTTGAGGAAGCGGCTGCACGACTGGGGCGGGCGCTGCAAAGGCAGCAGGGCTAGACAGTCGGTTCAGGATCAGTAGGGCAAGAGGACGACGGCGGGAGGTACCGCCGTCGTCCTCTTGCCTGTCTGTTCCTAATCCTCGGACGCCGGCTCCGCACCGGCCGCTGACACAAGCGGCCCGAGCATCAGACTTCCTTGGGCGAATTCCTCACCGCACACCGCACACGACACCACTGGTTGCAGGTCGGCACCGCAACTGTGCTGGTAGGAAGCACGGGGAGTCTCGTCGCGCATCCACGCACTGCTCCATGCTGCGAGTGAAATGAGGATGGGGGCTACTTCGGCCCCGGAAGTTGTGAGGTGGTATTCGTAGCGCGGGGGGTGTTCGGAGTACTGGACGCGCTCAATCACGCCGCGGCTTTCGAGAGTGCGCAGCCGGCCCGTAAGTATGTCACGGGACGCCCCGGTATTCCGCGCGATCTGATCGAACCGGTGTACGCCCAGGGACATCTCGCGGAGCGCCAGCAGCGCCCACCGCTCCCCCAGAACGTCGAGCCCCGCCGCGATAAAACACGCCCGGGGCCCATCAAGTTCCTTGTCGATCGAACGGTTCACCTGTCACCTGCTTTCGTTATTTTCCTCAAGTATACAAGTAGGTTGGAAAATCCAACTTACTCCGTTACTCTGATGTTCTGAGGTCGCGACGACCGCGTCGCCTCCAATCTGAGTTCAGGAGAATCCATGTCATTGCTAGCTGGCGCCGTCGTCCTCGTTACCGGCGCGAATGGAGGTTTGGGCCGCGAGCTCGTGGAACAGGCCCTCGCCCGGGGTGCCGCGAAGGTTTATGCAACGGCCCGCCGACCGCAGGAGTGGAGCGACTCCCGAGTCGTCCCCCTCGCCCTCGATGTCACCAACCCTGACTCGATCCGGACCGCAGTTACTCAGGCCCAGGACGTCACCGTTCTGATCAACAACGCCGGCATCAGCGTCGAATCGGACACGTTCCTGACTCTCTCCGACGAGAAGTTCCGCGAAATCATGGAGACAAACTTCTTCGGGCCGGTGGCCTTGATCAGGGCATTCGCACCGGTCCTCGCCGCCAGCGGGAGTTCAGCGGTTCTCAACATTCACTCGGTGCTCAGCTGGATCGCCCTCACCGGCGCCTACAGTGCGTCAAAGGCCGGGCTGTGGTCGGCGACTAACTCCTTCCGCCAGGAATTGGCGCCCCAAGGCACGCAGGTCACGGGTGTTCACGTCGGCTACATGGACACAGCCATGGCCAAGGGCGTCAATGCCCCGAAGACCTCGGCCGAGGAAGCCGCGCGGAAGTCCTTCGATGGGCTCGAACAGGGTGACTACGAGGTCATCGTGGACGAAATCAGCGCAGGTGTGAAGCTCGGCCTATCTGGGCCGATCTCGGATCTGTACCCCGCATTGGCAGCCAGCACCCCGGTATGACCGCAGCAAAACTGGAAGTCATGAGAGCCCCAAGGAGAAACCTGTGACAACCGACCCCTCAACGCAACGCTCTGAAACATTCACGTGGATCGATCCGGCAATCGCGCTCGAAAAGCTGCCACGGCTGTCGGGTATGGACTACTTTTCCGGCCTCCGCGAAGGCAGCATTGCGCCGCCGCCGATCGCTTCGCTCATGAAATTCGATCTCGTCGACGCGAGGTTCGGACACGTCGAATTCCAGTGCTGGCCGGGCGAAGCGCATTACAACCCGCTCGGAATGGTGCACGGCGGCCTGGCATGCACGCTCCTGGACACGGTGCTCGGCTGCGCGGCACACACCACCTTGGATGCAGGGATCGGGTACACCTCTATCGATCTGGCGGTCAAGTACCTGCGACCCATCACGCTTCAAAAGGATGCGCTGCACGCGGAGGGGTCAGTTGTAAAAGCCGGCCCACGGGCAATCTTCACCGAAGGACGCCTCAGCACCACCGACGGAAAACTCCTCGCCACTGCCACAAGCACGCTGCTGGTCTTCCCGCACCAACCGGGCGGGAAGTAGCTACAGCTGCTCCTCAGAGAGCCAGCACATGAAGGCCATGAGACGGGACCTTCAGGTCTACTGCGTAGCCGGCCCCTATCGAGCCTTGTCCCACCCGCTTTAACCTGACAAAGCAGCCCGGACGGTCTGCTCACGCCAAAAGAGAGCCGGATCCAGGCGGCATCTACGCAGTTCCTCGAAATCATGCCGCACTCAGCCCTCATATCCATGAAGAGGTGTAGGACAACCGCGACCCTGAACCCGGTCTTCCACAACCAAACAGGCGACCCTCGACGCCAGGCACACCCCGCAGCCAGTGTCAGATGGACCTGACCAACCAGAATGTACACACGTTAAAGCAAAAACCCCCTCTGACGAGGGGGTATGCTGTGCCCGAGGTGGGACTCGAATGTGATTCCAAGCCCTGTCATTGCTGGGAAGTCCCGGAAACATGCGGAATCCGGGGCAGTTCGAGGCCCGTACGGGCCAATCCGGGGCGCAAGGTGTGGACATTGTCCCTGGTCCTTTTTGCTCATGCCCACGGCTTCCCGGTCCAGGGGGACAGAGCAAACCGAGGACGGAAGTGGGCGAAAGGTTCACGGCCAGCCGGACATCTGCATAACCCCGCCAAGGCTGGCAGTGACGTTGCAACGACTGACGGCAACTAACTGAGATCCAACAGCCCCTTCGGGTGTCGGGACTTCGTTCGGCGCTCCTGCGTCACCTCGCAAAGATGCGCACAACCCCCACCCAGCGCCGCGGCACATAGGAGAACGACTCCCAATCCCAACAATCACTGACACTCGACAAGGGGCGAGGAGTCACGCTCATTAACGCGCTCACCTAAGAAACCCGGCAGACCTTCTCACCTTTGTCGGCCAAACGCTCGGCTTCTAGCCATACGAAAGCGTCGCCTGCATCACCTTCGACAACGTTTTCCCACCCGACTTTTCATTGGAAGTCGCCTTACGTCTAGGCTGATCATGGCCACAGATCGGCCAGCCGGAGCACTCCCCGCCGTCTAGCTCCCGGAAATCGGAGCTGGGATTGTTTCGCTTGGTCCATTACCCAGCGGGCGGGACCGGTCAGGAGCCCGATCGCATATTGAAACTGCCGCCGAATCGCGCAAGAAACGGGCATCCGTGTCCGACGGAAGGGATGTGAGCCTTCGCCTGTCGAACCTTCGCAGGGAGATATGTCGGGGCCCTAAACCCGGGGATTACCGGATGGCGTCGCCTCAGACAGAAGGCATGTCCTAGCGTCGATACGACGCCAACCGCTACGGCCAAGTCCACCCCCACCATTCTCTCGACAGATTTTTACAGCTGCATGACATGACTTGACAGCATTTACGCGTCGCTGTTTGGATGACTCATCGGCAGGCAATTCTGTTTGAATCGACATCTGAGTCTTTTGGGGGAAGTAAATGCGTAAGAAAATGAAATTGGCCAGCAAAATCCTGACCGCAACGCTCGGGTGTACTTTGGCGCTGAGCACACTTGCAATGGCTGCGCCATCGCACGCAGCCGCGCCGACCGTAGGCGAACAGAAGAGCGCGAAGCTAAGTGACACGAACGTTCAAGAGATCAAAGACCTGCTCAGCAGGTTCCAAGTCCCGGCCGGTCAGCAGAAGGAACTGATCAAGAAAGTTAGGCACGGCACTCCCTGGGACGTTTACGACTCAAACAAGGTTCCTGTCGCCGTGGAGCATGACCAAGTCATTGGTGATATGAACTACACCATCAAACGGTACGCGGACGGATCCGTTGCAGCCCAAGGGGTCGAACGTCCAGTCACAGTTGACCCTAGCGCGCCCAATCCTATGTCGATTTTCAACTGTTCAGTTACTACGGGCTCTGGCTACGCCGCTTACCGAAATTGCCAAGTCGACGGTGTGTGGGGCACTGTACTTTTAGGTGCCTACGGCATGGACTTCACGATCATCAACGGGGCTCTTGATACGATCAGCGATAGAGGGGCAGGGTTTCAGAAGTGCATTTTCCCCACAGGCTGCAGCACACCAACCAGGGTCTTCTACCAAGCCCAGGAAGGCCCAGGTGCCGCACATTCACGTTGGCAATCCGACGTTACCCACGGTTTCACAACGTGGAATGTGTGGGTCCAGTTGAACGTCGCCAACAACACCTATTGGCAAACCAACTCGTAACGAGGAATCCATGGACTCCAACTCTGAACCGCAGCTTCCCGCCGCCTTTGAAATAATCCCCTGGGGCGTGTGTCTCCTATACATCGCATTACTCATCGCAGCCCTTGTAACCATCCATCGTGGTGGCCTGCTGTCGGCTACTGAGCGTTTGGTTTGGACCTTGATTGTCATATTCCTTCCGATCTTTGGTGCGATTCTCTGGTTCGTTTTCTTCAGGTCAAAGAGAAGGAGTCGCGTGAGCAGCTAGGTACTTGAGAGCTCGCAATCAACACCACACGCGGAGTGCCTGCGCATGCGCAGGCACTCCGCGTCTTTTGTGGCTCTAGCAACCTAGTCAGAGCGTCAGCAGGCGGTGAAATGACGGGCTCCTCGGTTTGCTGCTGAAGCTCCGGTTACGGTCACGGCCGACTCCATAGGATCATCCAAGGATCGCCGCCGGACGCCGACCAACCTATGGGCGGGCCGCTCATCACAGCGAGCCTCTGGGTTCTCAAAAGTACACCGCGCCGCTCGATTTCCGGCGTTATTGCGCCGTGCGGCAACCGATCCGGACCATTCGGCGCAAACGCCAGTCGCACAACGAACTCCTTGACTAGCCAGCGCCGATAACGGCGCATATGTCGGACCGGAATGCGTCCCCGGCCGCTTTCGGCACAGCGACCCCGCCAAGCGAAGGCACATGCCGAGGACTCGAGCAGCGCACGTCATGACGCTGTGTCTCCGCCTGCTCATGAACAGCCAGAAGCAACAACGCTGTTAGTCATTCTGATACCGATCATCGCTGGACGGTCCCGCGCAACCGGGGCGCCAATGGCGCCGGCCCCGATCCGGAAACTTCGCTCGGTGCTCCTATCCTCCGAACTACCGACAAAGTCCCGAACCCCAGAGTTGCACTCCAGCCCCCTAGCCCAGCGCACAGGTCCCCCATCAGAACGGCCCACAAGACCAAAGACCACCGCAGCAGCAACAAAACAAACAAGGGCAAAGGAAAAGGACCATGAATGCGCTCACCATCAAAGACCCGGCAGACCTGCTCAGCTTCATCGGGCATACCCTGGGGTTCTGGCCTCAAGAGAGTCTGGTCTGCATCACCCTGGACAAAGGCAAGGTCGGCGCCACCCTCCGCATCGACCTCCCCCGCCAAGCGGGCACAGAACTCCCCTACGCCAGAACTGTCAGCAGCTACCTCACCACTGATACCAGCGCGACGAGCATCGTCTTCGCCCTCTACACCTCAACCCACTGCGAACCAGGGCAACCCAAACCACACGCGGCCACTATCGCAGCGCTCACCGGCGTCCTTGCCGAGAACGGCATCACCATCCGCGACGGGATCTTCGTCAGCGACGAAACCTATTCCCCCTACGACAGTGAACCCGGTCAAGACATCAGCCTGCCCCTCAGTAGCACCGAGTACAGCCGCGTCAACGCCGAATTCATCTACCGCGGCAGCACCATAGAACCCACAAACCGAATCGTCCTCCCTGCGCCTTCCCAGGAAGCAGCACAAGCAATCGCAGTTGAGGATCACATGGCCATCATCAGGGCGCTGCCTCCTGGTGTAGCGGCAGAACAAGCCAGCCAACTGTGGTCGACCATGCTGGAGTCAAGTGACTTCCCCACCGACGAGGACTGCGCCGCGCTCATCGCAAACTTCCAGTTCCCTCACATCCGCGACCGGCTCATGGCCGACATCCCCGGCATCGACGAACTACCCCAACACATCCTCTTCGCACAAACCGAGACAGCACCCAGGTGGTCACGTGTCGAATGGGCACAACAGCTCCTCATTCACGCCTATACGCGGACCAGCCCGCAACACGCAGCACCCATCCTCACCACCATCGGCTACATCAACTGGTGGGAAGGCCGAGGACCCAAAGCACACCAATACATGCAACTCGCACTCGATACCGACCCCGGTTACCGCTTCGCCAGACTCACCGACCAAATGCTCGGAGCCGGCATCATCGCAGGCTGGAACACCAACAAGACCACCGCCTACAAAACCAACCTCGACTCGCCCTAAGGCACCTTATTGAGTTTGCGAACAGGGGCCGTGGCCGTCCTGCCAGACTTTCGAGGTGAATCAACAGGCCGCGGCTGACTAAGCAGAGACCCCGCCTATAACCTGCTTTTCGATAGCCTCCCCGACACGGCGCTTCAGCTCTGGCTTCACGTAGTTGGTACGTGACGTAGTGGCAAGCTGTCCGCAAGGACAGTGATCAGCCACGGTTCATGCCTCGCCCTTCGTTCAGGGCATTCATTGCGGAAATGTGCTGCACTAGGTAGTTGAGTCCTACATCCATCTTGGTCTGCCAACTCAAGGTGGCGGCCCGGAGTTCTCCGGCATCGATCGTCTCAAAGATCTCCGTGTTTTGGTCAAGAATAATCTTTGGCGAAAATGCATAGCGTGCGCCCATGACCGCAAAATGCATGAACGCCTGCTTGGTGAGTGTCTCTAGAAATGCCGGTATTCGGTTTAGGCCAGATCCCTCAAACAATGCGATTTGGAAATCCATATCCAAGTAGTGGGCTCGGGCGACATCGTTGCGGCGAGCACAATCCCCCAGTTCATCAAGGTGGTGCTTGACACGGGATCGGCCTTCAGGGCTCCATCGGCTTGCCGCCCGGACCACGATCGCTCCCAAAGCGCGCCGAGCCATGTAGGTCTCCGAGACATCATCCAGGGAGGGAATTCGCACTACCACGGAATCTGATCTAGCTGCTGTTACCAAGCCATCCTCAGTGAGAGCGCGAACGGCCGCGCGAATGTCCCGCACTGGCGCACCAAGCAGGCGATTCAGCGTCCCAAGGGAAATTTCACTGTCGCCGGAAAAGGTACCGTCGACCAACCCCTGGCGAATTGCTGAAAGAATATCTTCGGCCAGTGCATTTCCGGCCCCCAGGAAGTGATCTCCGCTTGTACCCAGGACGCCAGACTCTTTACGGTCAACAGTCCATGAAAAGGGATCCCGCCCGCTTTGGTACCAGCGACGTATGCGCCATTCCAGGTCCGCCAATGACTCACCTGTTGGCACTTCCGGCAAGAGGTCCAATGCAGCCACAAGCTTCTGCCATTGCCAGGCATCGGCGAAGTGAGCTGACCGCCGGACGCCGGCAGGCACGGAATAGTTGCCACTGGTCAGAACCATGGATTCTTCAGCGAGGACGATTCCGCCGGCATCCAGCGATGACCACAGGTTCGGTCGGTCGTCTGTGTAGCTCGGTTCCTGCCCGACACCTCGAAGAAGGTCGGCAGCCAGCACCGTCCGCAGCCGTCTTTTGCTGCTCGTGGACAGACTAGCAGGATAGCGGACACGCGACGCAAGGGAGGGATTGAGGACAAGACAGGACCCTGTCGGTCCAACGGCGAATCCGACCAAAACCATCTGCCGCTCGGTAAGCAAGGCCCTTATCGGCTCGATTTCCTGATCCGGCTCGACGAACTCCTTCCAGGTCCGCGCCACGAACGACTGGCTCAGGCCGACAGCATCCGCAACCTGGCGGCTGGAACCCTTGTTTGCCTGCATCCAGAGAGGCGCCGTCAGAACGGCGCGCTTGAGCTCTGCCCGATCATCTCCATTCCTCATGCGGCCAGTCTAAGGAAGCTTGACTCAAAGACTCATTTCCGTTCCGTTTTGCTCCTCAGGTATTCCCATCTTTCCTGGTGCTGCCAATTATTGAGACCAGCCACCAGGCGCTTCGAGAAACCGGACCGTTCACGCGATTACCAGGGAGAGCAAATGTACGATGTCGCCATCATTGGCGGAGGTCCGGCCGGTCTGGCCGCGGCCTACAACCTTGAGCACGCAGGCCAAAAAGTGGTCTTGTTGGAAGAAACCGGCCGACTTGGCGGTCGTGCGAAAACCGTGGACGTCCACGGGGAACCGGTCAACATGGGGGCCATGTTCGTGTACGCCGGCACCGCGTCGCACGAGCTGGCAGTTGAACTCGACGTTGCCCTGGAGCCCTTCGAACCAACAACTTTCGGCATCCACGTCAACGGGGAAACCGTGGTCTCCCCGGACAACGACGACCTTGTGGAACGGCTCCCCCTCACAGAACACTCACGAAACGGACTCCGGGCATTCATCCGGCGTGCAACATCGGAATATTACGCAAACACGGTGGATGGGCAGCTTCGCCCGGCCACGCCGGGGTTTGGCGAAGAATCCGCCCAATCACGAATGAGCGACTTGCCCCAAGACGTCCAGGAAATACTCACTGCAGCCATTCGCGGAGGCTCCGTCGCTCACCCCGCCGAACTCAGCGCAACCTACGCCCTGAGGTACTTCGCAAGTTATCTGGTGAAGGAAAAAAGGAACCGCGTGGTCTCACTCAAGGGCATGGAGGCGATCCCCGCAGCCTTGGCCAAGGCCCTGCAGTCCACCGAAGTCCGGTTGCATCACCGCGTGGAGAGCCTTCACCAAAACGGTAAGGGACATTGGAACCTACAAATCGCTACCGAATCAGACGGCGGCGCAGGACGGAAGGTGACCGCGAGGCACGTCATCATGGCGGTCCCTGCCCCCAGGATTTCCAGCATGGTGCAGTTGCCGGAATGGAAGAGCGCGGCACTGGACGCCGTGCAGACTCCCGGCTCTACCGAGCTCGGTGTTGTTGTGGACATCAGCGCACCGGAGCTGGCGGCTGTGGACGACTGGTCCTTCATTGCCACCGCAGGGCGCGCGTTCGATGTGATGATCAATCCGAGGCCGGGACGCAAGGACGGTACCGCCCAATTTGTCTGCTACGGCAATACAGCCGGATACATCGAGGAAGCCAACGATCCCACCTCGGGCGTGCTGGAGCATTGGGTCGAAGAGTTCCTTACGGTGGCACCGCAGTTACGGGGCCGCATCCTCGGGGCCAGCATCCAGTCGTGGCAACACTGCTTCTCGCTCCTAACGCCTACACGCGCCACAGCCCTCCCCCAACTTCAGGCGCCGATCGATGGCACCCTTCACTTTGCCGGCGACTACTCCTCCGAGACTGCCGGTACCCATGGAGCGTACTCAGAAGCCAAACGCGTCAGCCAGGACATCCTGCACGCAGTTTCTACCGCGACGCACGGATAAGAAACCGATCAAGAACCTATTGCATTAATCATTCAATGATGTATTCTTTAGATGTGATCGAGGCCACAGCCTATTGCGGCCCAAGTCACACCACCCCCCAAAGTGAGCGCGGCTGGGATGTCTCTCAAGCGTCAGCTATTTGAAGGAAACGAAAATGGGCTTAAGTTTTGGCACCAAAGCTCCCCCAACCGCCCTCTCCGGCGAGGTTGAGGTCTCCGGGCTTGGCAAGAAATATGGCGTCATAGAGGTGTTGAAGGACGTTAACCTCTCCATGGCGGAGGGCGAGGTAGTGTCCGTCATTGGACCATCCGGTGCCGGTAAGAGCACCTTCCTGCGGTGCTTGAACTACCTGGAAAAGCCCAGCTCGGGCACTATCGCCATAGGCGGAGCACGTGTTGTTGCGGGCGAAAAGCTACCGGACAAAGCAAGCCTGGACCACCTGCGTCGAGTCACCGGAATGGTCTTCCAGAGCTTCAACTTGTTCCCGCACCTCACCGTGATGGAGAACATCACCCTTCCACAGCGGAAGGTGTTGGGTTCCAGCAAGGAACAAGCCGAAGAAGTCGCAAACCAGTTGCTCAAGCGCGTTGGACTTCCCGAAAAGGCGAAGGCCTACCCTGCCCGGCTCTCGGGAGGGCAACAGCAACGCATCGCCATCGCACGCGCACTCGCCCTGTCACCCAAAGTCATGCTCTTCGACGAACCCACCTCAGCCCTCGATCCTGAGATCGGCCTTGAAGTACTCGCCGTCATGCGTGACCTTGCCGACGAGGGCATGACCATGCTGGTAGTGACACACGAAATGCACTTCGCACGGGATGTGTCGGACCGCATCATGGTCATGGGCAACGGCGGCGTCCTTGAGATCGGCCCCAGCCAGCAGGTGATGTCGGAACCGCAGAACGATCGGACCCGGCAGTTCCTCAAGGCTGTACTGGACAGGTGACCCGGCCATGATCATGCAACTCCTGGCTTCGATCGCCCAAGGCGTCGGACTCACACTCTATGTAACGGGCGCTTCACTGCTGTTCGGCGGCCTCATTGGCCTGGTACTGGTGGGCGCCGCACGATCACCGATCGCCATCATCCGCGGTGCAGCCACGCTGTACATCAATGTGGTCCGGGTCATCCCGCCGATCACCTGGCTGTTCCTGATCTACTTCGGCTTGCCCCAGTACGCGCTGCGGCTCTCTACCCTTCAGGCAGCCATCATCGGCTTCTCCATCATCGCCTCGGCCTTCATGGCAGAGATCTACCGCTCCGGGCTGCTTAGCATCCCGGATGGCCAGCGCGAAGCCGCGCATGCCCTCGGGCTCAGCCCGTTTACCACCGTGGGACATATCATCACCCCGCAAGCCTTCCGGGTAGCCCTTCCAGCCATCGCCACCTACGGCATTGGACTCCTCAAGGACTCGGCTCTCGCTTCCACCATCGGCGTCCGGGAGATCACCTACTACGCCCAGCAAGGAGCGAAACAAACCCATGAAGGCTTGCTCTCGTTCGTCGTCGCCGGAGCGCTCTACATCGTGATCAGCCTGGTGGTCGCCCTCGTCGCACGCCGCGTAGATCTCAAACTGCGCAGAAAGATCGGAGTGGCCTGATGGACTTGCTCACGCAATGGCTCAGCTGGATGCCGAACCTCGCACCAGGACTGGTCATCAGCCTCCAACTGACCGGACTCGCACTGCTCATCGGCTTCCCTTTCGGCCTGCTCCTGGCCGTGATGGCGGAAGCAAAGTTCCTCCCCTTCCAATGGATCTCCTTCACCTTCGTTGAGATCGGACGGGGATTACCCGCTCTGGTGCTGCTGTACCTGCTGTACTTCAGCCTTCCAGACGCCGGTATCACCCTGACATCCCTTACAACAGCGATCATCGCCCTAAGCTGGAATACCGGGGCCTACGCCTCGGAGTACTTCCGCGCCGGACTCGCTGCTGTCCCGCTAGGACAGAAGGAAGCAGCAATAACCTCCGGGCTCAGCGGTTGGACGGGGTTCCGCATCGTCATCCTTCCGCAGGCGCTCAGAATCTCCACACCCCCTTTGGCCGGCCTTGCCGTCCTGGTCTTCCAAGGCAGCGCACTGGCCTTTGTCATCGCGGTGCCGGAACTGATGTCAAAAGCATTCGAAATCGGATCCATCACGTTTGAATACCTCAGCGTCTACACCATCACCGCAGTGGTCTACGGATCCTTGACCCTGATCTTCCTGGGCCTGGTCCGGCTACTGGAACTGCGCCTGGGACGCCACCTGCTACGCAACTAACCCCGTTCCACATCCTTGGGGAACCTCCCCGACAACCCCAGAATAGAAAGAGAAACCAATGTCACGAATTCCCCGCCCCCTCGTGCGCGCGCTTTCCGCCGGCACCGTCGCCGGCATGCTCGCCATGTCCCTCGCCGCTTGCGGCGGCAGCGAGGCAGCAAGCAGCTCCGACTGCACCCCCGCCCACGCGGACCTCAAGACCATCACCCAAGGTGAGCTCACGGTGGCCAGCTACGACTACGCACCCGCCACAATCCTGAGCGGGGAAAACGTCACCGGCATGGAAGGTGACCTGATCGCCGAGATCGCCAAACTCGAATGCCTCAAGGTCACCGTCAGCACCTCAGGAGGTGCCGGAGCTGTCATCCCGTCCGTACAATCCAAACGCGTCGACATCGGCTCGGGAAACTGGCTGCGGACCAAGGAACGGACCAAGATCGTCTACATGAGCACGCCACTGTGGAGCGATCCGCAGGCCATCGTCTCCAAAACAGGCCTCACCAGCGACGACCTGGAGGGCAAGATGATCGGCTCCGTCGCAGGCAACCTCTGGAATGACAGCATGTCCAAATGGCTCGGAGATAAGTTCAAGATCTACCAGGATGACGAGTCCATCTACTCAGACCTCAAAGCCGGCCGCATCGACGCCCTGGTGGCATCTTCAGCCTCTGCAAAATACCGTTTCAAGGATGCCCCCATTGAGGGAGCAACGGTCGTGGACGTGAAGCCCAACGCGAATGTCCCGCAGTTCGCCTCGGTGGGCCAAGTTATGTTGCCCTCGGCACTCGACAATGACACCCTTGGCAAGGCCCTGGACGAGGACATCAAGAAGCTCCGCGAAAACGGGACCATCAAAACAATCCTTGAGAAGTACGGGATCGACCCCTCCGTAGGCGAGCCGGGCGCACCCAGCGAACTCTAACTACATCGCACAGCACCTTGGGCGGCGTCAGGTAATCACCGGCGTCGCCCTTCTGGCCGTCCCGGAGATTCATGGCGGACCCGGTCTGCTCAAACCTAGGCCGGGCCCGCGTCGGCCGTCATGGGGTTGGCGACGGCTGCGTTTCGACTTACGCGCCCGTCCACGCGCCGGCCCTGACGACCAACACCTACACCATGAAGAAATAGGGCCAATTGGACTTAGCCGGCTTCTCCCCGCCGAATGGCTGACACATCCATGGCAACAACCTTGGCAGGAAATCCGAGCTCGAGCGCGCAGAGGATGATCACCGCCAAAGGTGCTATCCAATGTGGACCCAGCCACCTGTCCAGGACATCGTCAGCCCAACCACAAGGCACTAAAACACGCCCCCACGAGCCTAATAGTCTGAGTTGTCCCTCGTTCCGGGTTCAACGAAAGCCTTGGCGATGGGCAGTGGTCCCGTGGGATCAGGGACACCTGGCATTCGACGCACGGTGCATAGGCGGATGAGTGCGACGGCCGAGATGAGAAACCACGCAATATTCGCGACAACGGACGGCCAAGCCTCGTGGAAGGCGCCGTTGATGATGAATGCGCAAGCCCCTAGGAGGTTTGCGGTCTGAAAGGCCCTACCGGCCTTCAGCCAGCCCATGGACACGGACAGGAAGGCGCCAAGTATCGCTGCCGCGCCTGCCCAGCCGGCTGCTTCGAACAGCAATTCCATTGTTTCCTCTTGGTTGGGACAGCGACTACTGCGAGTCCGAGTTGGTTACTTTGTAGTGGAATCCGGTGCGCTCCTCGGAAGCCCAGACCTCGTAGAACTCAGCCTTTTCGAAGAGCCTCCGGCCCTGGGTCAAGGTTTGGAGCCACAGAATGGTTCCGTCGTCCGTGACGGCATCGACGTATCCCCGGCACACCGAATGCCCCTGTTGCCTTAGTTCCACGCTGGTTCCGGTGAGGAGGGTCCAGTCGCTGATGCGCCGCTGATCCATGGTGGGCGTCCTATCTGATCGATTGCAGAAAGCGGCCGCACACCCTGGCAAGGGTGCACGGCCGCTTCGTGGGAACAGGCTGTTTTCAGCCCCGGTTGTACATGACGTGCTTGGTCCTGGAGAAGTCCTCCAGGGCGTAGATGGACAGATCCCGGCCGTAGCCGGAGCCCTTGAAACCACCCCACGGAACCTCATTGGCAATCACCAGGTGGGAGTTGACCCACACGGTACCGAAATCGAGGCGACGCGGAACGGTCAGCGAGCGGGACGCGTTGTTGGTCCACACCGAAGCCGCCAAGCCGTAAACGGTCTCATTGGCTCGGGTAATGGCTTCCTCGTCGGTGCTGAACGTCTCCACGGACACCACAGGCCCGAAGATCTCGGTGTACGTGATCGGAGCACCCGCCGGGACATCAGTCACCACGGTCGGTTCGATGAAGTATCCCGGTCCTTCCAAGGCATGGCCACCGACTGCAATGGTGTGGCCTTCCTTGCGGACGTCCTCCAGTGCTTCCAGGACCCGGTCGTAGTGGGCTTTGGAGATCATGGAACCGATTTCGACGTCGTCTCCCGAGCCTGGGGCGCCGACTGAAATCTCGCTGATTTCCCGGACCAGGATTTCGATGAACTTTTCTGCAACGGATTCGTGGACGAGGACCCGGCACGCTGAGCCGCATTCCTGTCCGCCGTTCCAGAAGCCCGCGGAGCGGACACCCTTCGCGGCCTCTTCAAGGTCGGCGTCGTCGAATACCACCACAGGGGCCTTGCCGCCGAGTTCCAGGTGTACGCGCTTCACGGTGGATGCCGCATTGGCGGCAACCTTCTGCCCGCTGCCGACGCTTCCCGTAATGGCAACAAGGTCCACATCCGGGTGTTCGGAGAGGCGGTTGCCCACCACCCTGCCGGGCCCGGTAACGATATTTACGACGCCGGCAGGAACCTCGGCGGCGATGAGCTCGGCGAGTTTCAAGGTAGTCAGCGGCGTCTGCTCCGAGGGCTTCAGGACCAGAGTGTTGCCGGCGGCCAGGATGGGCGCGATCTTCCATACGGCCATCAGCAGCGGGTAATTCCACGGCGTGATCACACCCACCACCCCTACCGGCTCGCGGAAGACAACAGAGGTGTGGTTGTCCGCGTAGTCACCTGCGCCGAGTGCGGTGAAGGCGCGGGCAGCACCGGCCGAGAACCGGAAGGTGTCGATGGCGCTGGAGATGTCGTCTTCGGCCACGGCGGACGGCTTGCCGGTGTTGGCCGCTTCCAGGTTCTCCAGGATCTCACGGTTGGCCTCGACGATGTCCGCGATCCGCAGCAGGACGGCGGAGCGATCCTTGGGCGTCTTCACCGCCCACTCCGCCTTGGCCGCGACGGCAGCTGCCACGGCGGCGTCGACATCTTCAAGGGAGCCGGCCGGCACCTGGGTGATGACTTCTTCGGTAGCTGGATTGACGACGTCGACTGTTGCGTCCGAGGTGGAGGCGACGAATTCGCCGCCGATGAACTGGCCGAAGGGCGGAAGGGCCGGTGCCGGGAGGGTGCCCTCCCTGCGGACGCTGAACCGGGACGTTTCCGGCAAGGACGTTTCTGTGGTGGTCATGGCGTGCTCAATTCCTTTGCTTGGTGGCTACTTGGCAGCTGCTGCGGCGGCGGTCTTTTCGTTCTGGTGTTCCCAGAAGTCGGCGCCCTCGATGCCCAGCGCTTTTGGATCGAAGGTGGGGTCCAGGCCGAGCTTCCGTTGCCGTTCGTAGTCCAGGTAGATCTTGCGGACCAGCGGGAACAGGAATACCAGGCAGATGAGGTTGACCCAGGCGATGAGCCCCAGCCCGATATCACCAGCGGCCCACATGAGTTTTGCGTTGACGATGGATCCGACGAACACGATTGCCAGGGTCCCGATCTTCAGGACGTTCTTCCAGCCGTTTCCGGTCCGTCCATCCAGCAGGTACAGCAGGTTGGAGTTGGCCACGTAGAAGTACGCCAGAAGACATGTGAAGCCGAAGAGCAAAACCGCGACGGCGACGAAGCCTGCACCCCAGCCCGGGAGCATCGTGTCGATTGCTTCCTGGACCCAGTTGGCGCCAACGGGAACACCCGGGATGTTGTTGACGAGGAATCCGCCGGAGCCGTCGGAGACGTTGTACTTGCCCGAGACCACCATCATGAGGCCGGTGGCCATGCAGATGAGCAACACGTCGATGTAGATGCTGAACGTCTGGACCAGGCCCTGCTTTCCGGGGTGGGACGTGCGGGCGGCGGCTGCGGCGAAGGTCGCTTCACCCAGGCCGTTGGAGGAAGCGAAGACGGCGCGTCGAACACCCCAAGCCACGGCGGCACCGGCGATGCCACCCAGCACAGGATGGATGCCTACGGCCGACTGGAAGATCAGGACAACGGCCTCGGGAACTTTGTCCACGTTGATGGCGATGACGGCCAAGGCCAGCAGGAGGTAACCGATGGCCAGAACGGGAACGAGTCCCTGCGTGACCTTGACCACGCGGGTGGTACCGCCAATGATCACCAAACCGATCAACACGGTGACAAGGATGGCCGGGGCCCAGCTTGGCAGACTGAACGCCTTCTCCGCGCTGGCGGCGATCGTGTTCACCTGCAGACCAGGGAAAACGAACCCGTAGCCAATCACGCCCAGCACAGCGACGATAGCGCCCACCTTGGGAAGCTTCAGCCCGTACTTGATGTAGTACGGCATGCCACCAATGTCCTCATTGGCCTTCTTACGGTCCTCATCGAGGACCTGGCGCTTGAAGGCCTGCGACAGGGTGGCTTCCGCGTACCCCACAGTGCATCCGACCAGACCGGTGACGGCCATCCACACCAACGCTCCCGGTCCACCGGCGCTCACGGCGGTAGCAACACCGGCGATGCTGCCCACGCCCACGCGGCTAGCCAGTGCCAGAACCAAGGCCTGGAATGAGGACAGGCCCCCTTCTCCGTCCTGAGTCTCCTTGAGTTGGCGCAGCATGTCCGGAATTCGCCGGAACTGGATACCCTTGGTGGCTACCGAATAGGCGATACCCAGTCCAAGGACAACGTAGGCCATGGGCGCCCAGACAGCGTCCGAGACGCTGGACAGGAATTCCGCAAAATCGAAGTCACCCATGGATTAGCCGATGTTCTGTTTGAGCGATGACAGCTTGCCCAGCGCCTGCTCAACTTTGGCGAGATCATCGGCGTCGAGCCCTGCAGTTGGCCTCCGTGGCAACCCGGCCGGAAGGCCGGTCAACGTGAGGCCGGTCTTGACCGCCGGAATGAATGGCACGGTCAGCAGCGCATCGATCACAGGGTAGACGGCGTTCCAGAGTTCGCGGGCACCTGCAAGGTCGCCTTCGGCAATCCTCTTGGTGACAGCCACGATCTCGTCAGGAACAACGTTCGCGGTGCCGGCCATGACACCTGCTGCACCCTCTGCGAGTGCGCTGTAGAGGTAGGCATCCCAACCGATGAAGGTGCCGATGACGTCGCTGTGGTGGTGGATGAGCTGAAGCGCCTGCTCCCAGTTGGCGCTGGAGTCCTTGATGTAGAGGATGTTCTCCACTTCCTCGGCGAGGGCACGTACGGTTGCGGGGTCCAGGTTGACGCCGGTGACGGGCGGGATGTTGTAGAGCATCACGGGGATGGTGACCGAGCGGGCCACGTCCTTGATGTACGTGACGGTTTCTTCCAAGGACAGCGGCTCGTAGTACGGCGTGATGAGCATCAGCACGTCTGCGCCCAGTTGTTCGGCGGCCTTGGAGAGACGGATGGCTTCTGCGGTGGAGGTGGCGCCGGTGTTCGCGATGACCGGGACTCGACCGTTCGTGTGCTCAATGACGGTCTTGATCAGCAGCAGGCGCTCTTCAGAAGAAAGCGCGCCAACCTCGCCGGTGGAGCCTGCGGCGACGACGCCATCGACACCGGCGTCGATGGAGCGGTCGACAATTTTGCGCAAGGTGGCGACGTCAATGGTTTCGTCCTGGTTGAAGGGCGTGGAGAGAGCGGTGAGTACGCCGCGGAGTTCCTTGGACATGGGGTTTTCCTCTTTCGGTAGGGGTAGCTGTAGCGCTAAGAGTTGTGGGATCAGGCGACGGCGGACAGGCCGGACTTAGGCGCCTGACGGTGCGTGGCCAGGACGCTGGCGGCTTCCTGGGCTGCTGAGAAGCCGGTAGTGATGGAGCTTTCGGTGTAGAGCGTGCCCAGGTAGTCGCCCGCCAGGAAGACACGGTTGGTGCCGCGCATGAGCGTGGACTGGAGCTTGGCCCTGCCCGGGAAGCAGTACGGGGAAGCGACCTTCCAGCGGTCGGTCTGGGCTTCCACCACACTGTCCGCAAAACCATGTCCGAGCACCTGGTCCAGGTCGGCGAGATGGGTCTGGATGACTTCCTCATCGCTCTTGTCCAGCAGTGCCTTGCCTAGGCTGGCCGGGGAGAACGTCATGAAGCTGCCGCCGGGCTTGCGGACGGATTCGGTGCCGCGCACAATGCTCGCCTGGTTCAACGCGATGGCGAAGGAACGCTTGGGGGCTGCGATGGCGTAGATGTCATCCCAGGGACGTGCAGAGGTTTCGTTGGTCAGGAAGGCTGTACTGACGTGCGGGCCATATTTGATCTGGCTGAGCGCGCCGCGGAGTTCCTCGGGAAGATCCACGCCCACCTTGTGGGAAACATCCGCGGTAGTGGCGAGCACCACCGTACGGGCTTCCACTTCCAGCTCCTTGCCGCCCTGGGTGTAACGGACCAACACCGAGTCCTTCTTGTGCACCACTTCGTTGACGGTGGCGCCAAGTTGGACCCGCTCACCCAACGAAACCGCAATGGACTCCGTCAGGGTGGACGGTCCACCAACGATGCCTTGGCTCAAGCCCTGACCGATCCCCAGCACCAAGCTGAAGTAGCCGATGCCGGCCCCGGCCGAGATCTCATCCATGTCCCCCGCCGAACGGGTTACCGTCGTCTTGAAGAGGGCGGCCGCGTCTTCGGAAAGGTCACCAATGAAATCCTGAAACGACTTGCTGTTCTCGAAATCGTAGATGCGCTGCTGACGCATGGCGCCTGATTCGCCTGCACGCTTGCGAACGACGCCGGTGTATTTGGCCACTCCGCTGACAACCTTGATTCCCGCTTTCAAGGTGTCAATCCGCGAGGACAAGGACATCGGAATACGGAAGGGGTAAGTGGCGATGTGTCCCTCGCGAATGAACTTCCCGTTCATGGACAGTGCCTGCAGCGATCCCGGAATCTGGACCGCGCTAACACCCACCTCACTCAGCAAAGAGTCCGTGGAGGAACCGGCACCCGCGAAGACGTGTCCGCCCCAGTTCAACCAGTAGTTGCCGCGCCGTTCCGAACGGATTCGCCCACCCACACGGTGTTCGGATTCGAGCACCAGAGTGTCCCAATGCCGCAAGCGCCATGCTGCTGAGAGTCCTGCGAGGCCACCGCCGACAATTACTACGTCTTTCATGGGATTGAACTTTCTTCTTCGAGGATCGCGGTACGCGGACCCGCATGCTGTCTTCGTCGGCAGCTGGAGAACGCTTATGTCACGTCTGTTTTATGAGGTGCACCCCAGGGGCTTGTGTGCCTGGTCACAACTAAAAGATACATCATTGTATGATTAATGCAATAGGTCTTTTGGGTAAAAAAATCCCGTCCGGCAGAATCTGCCGGACGGGATGCATGTCGTGACGAGGTTAGGCCCTCAACGTGACCAGCCTCCAAGGTAACCGTGCGGGACTCATCGAGGAGACATCGACGGAACGGTCCACCTGCTTGAGGTCCTCCTCCACAAAGAGGGTGCCCGATGCTATGCGGGCGTTATTCGACGCGATGACCCGGCCCGTAGGGCCAAGCAGGACCACGGTAGGATCCTGGAGTTGCAAGGCCCGAAGGAACACGCCCTCGAGCTTCGCGAGCGTCAGATCACACCCAAGGACGTGGGTTCCTTGCGGTGTAGGAGCAGGAACACACAGCGTGATGATATTGACGTTAATGCCGCCAATGTCCACGTAAGGTCCCACGGCAACAGGACTTCCCTTGGCAGAAGTCGTCGCAAACCATTCGCGGGTTGTGTAGTCGTAGTAATTCAGGGATTCGGGGTTGAGGTCGTGCGTGACCCAGCGCGGCTCTCCCCCAGTCTGCGCACCCCTCCACCATTCCAGCCACAGAGGTGCTTCGGGAAGACTGCCGGGTGCGTAGGCTATGCCTGCCCCGACAATCAGTGCCGAGTGCCGATTGATGAAGGTGGCCAAGTCCCTCTTCAGGAAAGCGTAGGCACTTCGCCGGGGCGCATCCTGGGCCTGCGTCGCCACGGCTGAAACAGTGGCCGCGATCTTCTCCAGATCGTCAAAAACACCGCCGACATTAGAGGAGATGGCTTCGGCTGTTCGCTCGAGAGCCCTATCTGTTGCTGCCACGTCACGCATTTTCGTCGGACTCCATCGTCAATCTGAGGTGCTGTGCTATCAGGTACTCGGTCTCGGTACGGGAATGCAGCTCAGCTGCGGCCGAGGCGGCATCGGCGTCACGGGCCCGGATTGCCTCGAGAATAGCCGTGTGCTGCCCCTCGAGAACATCTTGGCTGTCGGCCTGCGCCGGATGGCTCCACCAGAGCGTCATCAACTCGGCTTCAAGCTGCAAGGAGGCCGACGTAAGACGGCTCGACTGCGCGGCAACACTCACCGCAACATGAAAGCGGCTATCTACCCGTCTCCTGGCGCGCTCATCTTTCGTGTCCCGATGCCGTTGAACCAGGTCTTCGAGGTGGGCAACGTTCTGGGCGTCCGCTCGACCAGCCGCCAGCCGGGCGGACATGGAGGAGATTGCAGCACCCAGGTCACCCAAGTCACGCAGTGATTCCGTGCTGGCATCCCGCAATTTCCGCTGGAGCTGGGAGTCCGTCAGATCGATCTGGCCTCTAATGACACTGCCACCGCTCCGGCCCCTGCTGGTTTCGATCAGGCCTTTTGTGCGCAATGCAGCGAGGGATTGGCGGAGGGTGATGGGAGAAATGCCCAGCTCTGCCGCGAGGACCGATTCAGTGGGGAGCCTGTCACCTTCCGTCAGAATGCCCATCAGGATGGCCGTTTCGATCTGGTAGGAGACCTGGTCCGCCCGGCCCAGGCCTTCGGGCTCACTCCCCCGCAACAAGAGCAGAAGATCCAAGGCGCGGGTTGAGAGTGCCGTACTCTCCATGGCAAACCCTCCTGTGATCAGTCCTGCGCGCACGAAGGACCTCCATACGCTATTTCCTTGAATCTTTACATATTTAGGAGGCGTTGGTAACAGGTATCGCGGCGCGCCCCAGCACGCACTGCCAAAAAATTCGTCCGTGGAGAGGACTTCATAACGCTGGGCATGAAGCGGACCATGGGTTGTGTACGCCGTCGTCAGGAGCTCCCAGTGTCAACCATGGATAATCCAGCGGCCCATCACATTGATGTCTCGCCCGCAAGCAAGCAACGCTTCATGGTCAGAATGGTCACCGTCCTTATCGGAGGCATGGTCTTGGACGGCTACGTCCTCGGCATCATTGGACCGGTGTCCGGGCGGATGGCCGATGACCTCCAGCTCGATGCGTTCTGGCAGGGGCTGATAGCTGCGGCAGCGCTGATCGGCATCCTGATCGGTTCTCCGCTCGGTGGCTTTGCCTCCGACAAGTGGGGCCGAAAGCCCATCTTCATGTTCGATATCGGGCTGTTCGCGATCGCCTCGGGAATGCAGTTCTTCGTCGACTCCGCCGCGCTGCTCATCGTGGTGCGATTATTGATGGGCATCGCCATTGGCACAGAGTACGCGGTCGGGTGGCCGATGATGGCGGAATTCTCGCCCACCCACCTACGGGGCAGGCTGATGGCCGCCATGGGCATCGCATGGTACGCCGGATTCATGATCGCGTTCCTGATCGGGCACCTCCTCAATGAGTACACAGACCTGAGCTGGCACTTCATTCTTGGCACCAGCACCTTCATCGCGATCGCCATCTTCCTGGGCCGCCTTGGAATGCCGGAATCTCCCCGCTGGTTGTGGAGCGTCGGCCGCGCGGACGAGGCCCGCGCACTTGCCGCAAAGTACCTGCCGGACGATGCCCTTGACGACGTCCAGCATGAGGTCGTTCGCAAAGGCAGATTCGGGATGCTGTTCTCCAAGCAGTACTGGCGCTCTACCCTTTTCATTTCGGGTTTTTGGTTCTGCGCCGTGACACCCTACTTCGCTATCGCCACCTTCGCGGACAGCGTCCTGGAACAGTACGGCCTGGCCGGCGGTCTAGCTGGCGGCGTCGGGCTCTCCGCGATCGCCCTCGCCGGAGTCATCGTCACCTTCCTGCTCATCGAAAAAGTAGGCCGCCGCACGCTGACCGTCCCTCCCCAATGGCTCTGCACTGCAGTCCTCGCAATCATTGGGCTTTGGGCTGGCGCCCCCGCTATCGCCGTGCTCATCCTGTTCCTGGTCTTCTCCTTTTTCAACGCCGGATACAACACGCTGACGAACGTCTACCCAGGCGAAGTCCTCCCGACAGAAATCCGGGGAATCGGAACCGGGTTCGCGGCTGCCGTCAGTCGCGTTGGCGCAGGCATCGGGATCTTCCTCCTGCCCATGTCCATGGAATCACTGGGGGCAGGACCCACCATGCTGATCGCCTCCGCCGTCGCCCTTGCAGGCGCTGCACTCTCCCAATGGCTCGCCCCCGAAACCAAGGGAAAAACACTCACCGAAGCAGCCGCCGGGTACGCCCACTAAGTCTCGGAATCCGAGAGCGCGGACACACAATTCACTCACGAGGGAAGTCCGCCCCAGAGACCCTAGTGATCGTTAAGAGGACTCAAGGATGCCCGGTAATGAAAGCCGGTCTGCTCCTCCTGAGCCCACGCTTCATAGAACTCCGCCTTCTCGTAAATTCTTCGCTTGTCAGCCGGCGCAACGAGCCAGAGGATGGCTCCGTCATCGGTGACAGCATCCACGTGGCCAGAGCATACCGGCCGCCCTTGTTGACGTAGTTCGATGCGAGCCCCCACCAAAGTGGTCCAGTCGCTGATACGCCTAAGTTCCATGGGTGCCCCTCACGAGTTCATAGGTACTAGCGGACGTAGTCCGCTCCGGTGATATCTATCGTGGCGCCGGTGGCGTGGCGGGAACGGCCCGATGCCAGAAAAGTGATCACCTCGGCCACGTCCTGCGGCGGTGTGACTTCCCCTAGCGGCAGTCCTGCGAGCACTGAAGGATCTTCGGCGAGGTCCCCCGCGATGTCCGTGGCCACCCACCCCGGTGCGATGGCGTAGGCCAGGATGTTCTCTTTGCCGAAGCCGCGGGCAATGCCCTTGGTCAGCGCAAGCAGGCCGCCCTTCGCCGCACCGTAGGCGAGGTGATCGGCGTCGTCCCCTCGGTGCGCCGAGCGGCTGGTGACATTGACGATGATGCCGCCGCCCCGCCGTCGGAACCCCAAGATTGCCTCCCGGCAGAGGTCAGCCGGCGCCAGCAAGTTAAGTTCGTAGTTCGCCTCCCAGCCCAGTTGCCACGCGTCCGAGTCGTCAATGTCCGATGCCAGCCAGGCGCCGGCGTTGTTGACGAGAACGTCGATGCCGGAACGCCAGTCAGCGGCTTCCGCCCAGATTCTGGCACGCTCGGCAGGGTCAAGCAGGTTGCCCTGAACGAGGTTGACGCGTTGGCCGAGTCGGTCGGCGGTTGCCTGCGCGGAGTCTTTGTTGTTGGCGTAGTGCAGGACAACGTGGGCTCCTTCACGATGCATCGTCTCAACGGTTGCCCGGCCGATTCCGCGGGAACCGCCGGTGACTAAAACTGTCTTGCCCTCCAGCATTCCGGCGCTCATGCCACTGCCTGGGCGCCAGTAATCTCGACAACGGATCCGCAAATGTACGGCGCCTCATCGGAAGCCAGGAATGCAACGAGCGCAGCGATCTCCTCGGGCTTGCCGATGCGCCCGAACGGAACCAGCGCGTCCAGGTCAGCCACGGTCCGCCCGTTCCGGGCGAGTCCTGCTTCCAGCATTGGCGTGTGGACTTCGCCGGGTGCCACGGCATTGACGCGGACCCTGTGTGGCGCGTAGTCCCGTGCCAGGTTCTGCGTAAACGAGACCACAGCGGCCTTGGACACGTTGTACGCGATATGACCTGGTGCCGGGTACATGCCCCATTGCGAAGCGGTGTTCACGATCGCGCCGCCGCCTGCCTCGATCATGTGCGGCAGGACAGCTCGGCACAGGTGGAACAACGAGTCCACGTTCACCGCGAAGGACAAGTCCCAATCATCTTGACTGAGCGACAACAGGTCTCCACGGCGATTGATGCCCGCATTGTTGACCAGCACGTCCAGGCGGCCGTAAGTCGCTATGACGCGTTCCACGGCGGCTTCGGCCGCTGCAGAGTCGAGGAGGTCAAACACCAATGCTTCTGCGCTGAAACCCTCGGCGATCAGGTGCGCAGCAACCTGTTTCGCCGCCGTTTCATTGGCATCTGCCACAAAAACGTGCGCACCCTCTGCGGCCAATCGTCTGCTGATCGCCGAACCGATACCTCCAGCTGCTCCAGTGACCAGCGCAGACTTGCCTTCGAAGCGTCGGGTAAGTCCCGTCGTCGCCATGTAGCTATGCCTCCCGTGAAAAAATAGTGCGGTGCCACGGCTTGGCGGCAACACCGGTGAGATCAAACATGACGTGCTTGACCACGGTGTACTCGTCGAAGGAGTAGGTGGACATGTCCTTGCCGAAGCCGGACTCCTTGAAACCACCGTGGGGCATTTCGCTGATGATCGGGATGTGGTCGTTGACCCAGACGCAGCCGGAGCGAATTTCACGGGTGGCGCGGAGGGCGCGGTACACGTCCTTGGTCCATGCGGACGCAGCGAGGCCGTACGGGGTGTCGTTGGCCAGTTCGATCGCTTCGTCGTCGGTGTCGAAAGGGGTGACGGCGAGTACCGGGCCGAAGACTTCGTCGCGGAAGATTTCGCTGTCCGGGGTTGCGTCGGCCACCAAGGTGGGGCGGTAGTAGGAGCCGGCGGCAAGATCGCCGTCTTCACTGGAAGGTATGCCGCCGCCGATGACACGGGCGTAGCCGCGGGCCCGTTCCACCATCTCCGCCACCTTGTCCCTGTGGGTTTCGGAGACGAGGGGCCCCAGATCCGTGGTGGGATCGTCGGTGGGGCCAAGCTTTACCTGGGCGTAGAGGTCCGCGACGTCGGTGATGAACTTCTCGTACAGCGAGCGGTGCACGATCGCGCGGGTCGCGGCGGTGCAGTCCTGTCCTGTGTTGATCAGCGAACCGGCGACGGCGCCGTGAATCGCGGCTTGCAGGTCGGCATCGTCGAACACCACGAACGGTGCCTTGCCGCCGAGTTTCAAGTGGACGCGCTTGGCAGTGGTGGCGGCGGCGTCGAGGACCGTGCGGCCCACACCGGTGGAACCGGTGAAGGAAAGCATGTCCACGTCAGGGTGGCGGAGCAGTTCGGCGCCCACGGTGGAACCACGGCCGGTAATGACGTTCACGACGCCGGCCGGCAGTCCCGCTTCGGTCGCCACCTCGGCGAATAGCAGCGACGTCAACGGCGTGATCTCCGCCGGTTTGAGGACGATCGTGTTGCCGGCAGCGATGGCGGGCAGGATTTTCCAGGCAGCCATCTGGAGCGGGTAGTTCCACGGTGAGATGGAGCCGATGACGCCTATTGCTTCGCGGCGGATGGATGAGGTGTGGTCTGCCGAGTACTCCCCCGTTGCCTTGCCTTCAAGGTTCCGGGCGGCGCCGGCGAAGAACGCGATGTTGTCGATAGTGCCGGGAACGTCGAATTCGCGGGTCAGACGGATGGGTTTGCCTGCCTGGCGGGATTCGAGCTGCGCGAATTGCTCGGCGCGCTCTTCCATGAGCGCGGCGAACTTGGTCAGCACTGCGGAGCGCTCGGCCGGAGTGGCCCGGGACCACGCCGGGAACGCTTCGCGGGCGGCCTGGACGGCCAGCTTGACGTCGTCGCTGCCTGCCAGGGTGATGGTGTCCACCATGGTCCCGTTGGATGGATCGATGACATCAACTGTTTCACCGGTGCTGCCTTCGATGAGCTTGCCGTTAATGAACTGGCTCACAACTCCTGCTTTCTGTGGTTTTTGGGTGCGCGAGATGGCAGATAATGGCAATGCCGTCGCGCGGAGAGGTAGGTTAGGCGCCGGGCGCCCAGATGTCCCCGACTGTGTAGCCGGACGGGAAGGGGTCGGTGGGATCGAGCAGCCACTGACTCCGGCCCGTCACCCAGCCACGGCCGGTGATGGTCGGGAGGACCGCTTCCCGTGAGCCGACCGTCGTCGTCCCTGTCAGGCGACCGATGAATTCGCTGCCGATGATGCTGTGGTGGGAGAAGTCCTCACCAATGGCCAGTTGGCCGCGTGAGTGCAGTGCCGCCATCCGCGCGCTGGTTCCGGTTCCGCAGGGCGAGCGGTCCAATGCGCCGGTCCAGGTGCTGGGATCGTCCGCCACCAGCTTGCCGTTCGAGAGGACAACGGTGTTGCGGTCTTGCCGTCCTGGCACACGGTCGCCAGAGTGAAGCATGATCAGGTTGACGCCGGAGATCGCAGGGTTGTCCGGGTGGGTGACGTGGATTTGCTCCAGGGCAGCCAGCTTAATGAGTGCTCCGGCGCGGGCGAGTTCCTTGCCGTTGTCAGGGCTCAACTCGAGGCCGAGGTCCGCTACCCTGGCTTGGGCGAAGAACTGCCCGCCGAACACGACGTCGACAGGAACCGTCCCTAGCTCCGGTACCTGCAGCGGGAAGTCGAGTTCGACGACGAACGCCGGCACGTTCACCACGGTCACCGAGAGGACCTTGCCGTTTTCTACGCGGGCCACCGCCGTTACGACACCCACTGCGGTGTCGATGGTGACCGTCGTTTCCGGGCCGCGCACGGGGACGATGCCCTCTTCCAATACGGCCGTGACGGCGCAGATGGTGTTGGAGCCGGACATCGGAGTGAATCCGCCCTGCTCCAGGACCACGATGCCGAAATCGGAGCCCTCGTTGACCGGCGGTAGGAGAATTACCGAGCACAGGCCAGGGTAGCCGCGCGGCTCGTGAAGCATGAGCCGACGCAGCCAGTCAAGGTTTTCCTTGCAGTACTGCAGACGCTCCGCCATGGTCTCACCGTGGACGAGGCCGGCGGCGGAGGTCAGGATCCGCCCCGGCTCGCCCTCTGCGTGCACCTCGATGGCGTCGAGGGCGAGCGGGGCGGCGCTCATGCTGCTACTGCCGGGAGAACGCCGGCGGCGCGCAGGATCCCGGCGAAGCGTTCACGCTCTTCGGCGGGCAGGGGCTGGATGGGCAGACGGGCCGGACCAACGGGTTCGCCAATGAGTTCCAATCCGGCCTTAATGCCCGCCACGTAGTTCACAGACTCAAGGAAATCGCTGATGGCCCAGAGGTGCTTCCACAGTTCGCGGGCGCGGACCAGGTCCTTCTCCTCGGCAAGGGCGTTCCAGAATTCGACGGCGAGTTCCGGAACTACGCCTGCGGTGCCCCAGACGGAGGCCTCGGCGCCGGAGGCGATGCCGAAGAAGGTGAGGGTGTCCCAGCCGTTGAAGGCCTTGATGCGGTCGGTGCGGGCCGCGAGGAGCTCGGCCAGGCCCACGGCGTCATCGGAGGTGTTCTTGATGTAGTCCACGCCGTCAATGTTGCCCAACTCGGCGAGTTCAGCTGCGGTGAGCTGGATGCCGGTGGCACCGGGAACGTTGTAGTAGACGATCGGGATGCTGATTGATTCTGCCACCGCGCTGAGGAAAACCTTCAAGGTGTTCAGGTCCAGGGGATCGTAGAACGGCGGGACCAGCATGATGGCGTCCGCGCCAACCGTTTCCGCGTGCTGTGCAAGGTCGATGGCACCCTGGGTGGACAGGGCACCGACGCCGGCTACTACGGGGATGCGGCCGTCCGCGCCCTTGACGTAAAGCTCGATGACGCGGCGGTATTCGTCGGCGGAGAGTGTGGTGAATTCTCCAGTGGTTCCCGTGGGCACGATGCCGTGAATGCCGGCTGAGATCAGTCGCTCGACCTGACGCTGCAGTGCCGGTTCGTCGAGAGCGCTGCCGTCCTCCGTAAACGGGGTCGTGACTGCTGCGAGGATGCCCCGGAGGTCCTTGGTGGTGTGAGACATGTTCTATAAGTCCTTTTCTGGGGATTGAGTATTTCGGCCGCCTGGATGCGGCGCGTGAATGTGGGTGAGGTGCTACAGGGCCGAAACGGGTTGTTGCCGTTGGACGCCCCGAAACCGATCGGCCCTGAAGGGCTGAAGGGTGGACGCCGCGCGGCCTTTCAGGATCAGATCAGTGAGGGCAGAAGCGGTGCCGGGTGCCAGAGTGATGCCCATCATTCCGTGGCCCGTGGACACGAAGGTGTTCTGAAGCTGTCCGAGGTGGCCGATGACCGGAAGTCCGTCCGGCGTCATCGGCCGCATTCCGGCCATGGGTGCCGGCTTTGTTGAGGGCGGTTCCCAATTGCGGAAGTACTTTGCAGGGGCCCGAAGTATCGCATCGACGCGGACTTGGTTGATCTTCTCGTCGAGTCCGCCGAACTCCATGGTGCCCGCCAGGCGCAGGCGCTCATTGAAGGGGGTCACAGCCACCTTCGCGTCCCAGAGATTAACTGCGCTGCGCAGGCCCAGTGCGGGAACCTCGACGCTGTAGCCCTTGCCCGGACGAACAGGGAGTGCCACCCCGAACTGCTTGGACAGGTTCCCGCTCCAGGCGCCGGCAGCAAGGACGAAGTTGTCAGCGGTGTACCGGTTCCCGCCGCTTTGCACGGCGGTCACCCGGTCCCCGTTTCGCTCAACCGTATCGATCGGCGAGTTCTCGACGATCTTCACGCCCATCGCCAGCAGACGATGGTACAAGGCGGTCGCCATGGCTCCCGGATCAAGATGGCGCTCCTGCGGGAAATAGATCCCGCCGAGGACTCCGTCGGTGAGCAGGGGCTCCTGCTCGTGGACTGCGTCCCGGTCCAGCACCTTTGGCTGACGTCCGTACTGGGAAGCCAGGTCCAGGTTGTCGATGTGGTGGTCGAAGTTATCCTTCTCCATGAATGCCATGAGCAGGCCGTCGGTGTGCAACTCGAAGTCCATGCCATCGGCCCGGTATTCATCAAAGATCCCGAGGGTATCGGCCGCAAGGCGGAGATGACCCTCAAAGCCGGCCCGTTGGTCGCGGGCGTTGGACTTGCGCCACATGCCAAACATGAACTTCAGGAAGTCCGGCTGGAGTGACGGTTTGATGTAGAGCGGACTGTCCGGTCGCAGCATCCACTTCATGGACTTGAGGACGACGCCGGGGCCAGGCACGGGTGCTGATTCCGCCGGACAGATCCAGCCTGCGTTGACCTTCGAAGCGCCTAAGCCCGTGGCCCGGGCGTCGATGACGGTGACGGTCTCGCCTTCGCGGGCCAGGTGGTAGGCCTGCGTCAGGCCGATGACGCCTCCCCCAATCACTACGGTGTGCACTGTGTTTCCTTTCGTGGTGACTCGTCCGATTCTGCGAGGCCGTGCGGCTTAGAACCGGACCGCGTCAACGAACTTCTTCAGGTCGGGGTTATCGCAGTTGTCGAAGGCTTCCTCGGGGGTTGCGTTGACGGCGATCTCACCGTTGTGGAAGAACACCAGACGGTCAGCAGCTTTCGAGGCGAAGGCCATGTCATGGGTCACCAGGGCTACAGCGATTCCGTCTTCTTCCTTCAGGCGCCGCAGGACGTCGAGGACCTCCGCGGCGACGGGTGGATCCAGTGCTGACGTGATCTCATCACACAACAACAATTTTGGCTTCATCATCAGTGCCCTGGCGATAGCTACGCGCTGCCTTTCACCGCCGGAGAGCTGCGTGGGTCGGCTGAGGATGTGCTGCTTCATGCCGACCTCGTCCAAAGCGGACTCTGCACGGTCTTTAGCCTCGGATGCTGCGATGCCCCGGGTCTTGCGTGGAGCGAGGGTGAGGTTATCCAGAACGTTCATGTGCGGCCACAGCGTGTAGGTCTGGAAAATCATCCCTACATTCGCACTGGCCTCGGCCCAATCCTTGGTGCGGGTTGTTCCTTCGAAGACCGTCTTGCCGTCGATGCTGATTTCTCCGGCATCGGGATCCGTGAGGCCCGCAATGGCACGTAACAGGGTCGATTTGCCGGAGCCACTCTTACCGATGATGACGGTGATGTCGCCCCGGTGCATGTCGAAGTCGACATTTTTCAGGATGGACCGGTGATAGAAGCTCTTTTGGAGTCCCCGTGCCTGCACCAGAACCTGGCCGGTGTCGACAGGGATCCTGGAGTGAACCGGAACGGCCACCGTTTCTCCCTGCGGTTCGAGATTGATGTGAGTCATGATGTAGCTACTTTCGTGCCGGGCATCATCCGTGCCAGCAGGTTGGGGCCTTGCTTGAAGCCGGGCCCGGCGGTGCTCTGCATGCGCCGCTCGATGGCGCTGGTAATGAGGGAAACCGGAAAGGCGATGGCGAAGTAGATCAAGGCCGCCAGCGTGAAAATTTCCAAGGCCCGATAGTTCTGCGCCGAAATGGTGTTCGAGACGAACATCAAATCTGAAACTGCGATGGTAGAGACCAGCGCCGTGTCCTTGAACAGTGAGATGTTCAGCGACAGGATCACGGGCAGCTGCTGCCGCATGGCCTGGGGAACGATGATGTACCGCAACTGCTGGAAACGGTTGAGCTGCAGCATGCGCCCAGCTTCAACCTGCTCCACCGGCACGGACTGGAAGCCGCTGCGGTAGGTTTCGGCCATGAACGCCGTCAGGTTCGCAGTGAGGGCGATCAGCGCGGAGACGTATCCAGGGAGGGTGACACCGGTCAGGGCAGGGAGGGCGTAGAAGATCCAGAAGAGCTGGACCAACAAGGGGGTGCAGCGGAACAGTTCAATGTAACCTTGGGCCGTCCAGCGGATGACCTCGATCTTGGACATGCGCCCGACTGCTACCGGAATGGCGAGGATCATGCTGATCACGATCGTGATGATGGTGATCTGGAGCGTCAGCCCCAGTCCTTGGATCATGCTGGGGAGTGCTCGGGCCACTACATCCCAGTCGAAGTTGTATCCGTTCATTGATTACTCCTAGGTGGAGGCTACTTCTTAAGAAGATCGCCCAGGTTGTCGATCTCGACGTAGTTGACCTTGGCGTAGGCCTGCGTGAGCTCTCCACTCTTCTGGGCACGTTCGATAGCGACGTTCACGATCTGGAGTGAGCGCGGGTCGATGGTCGAAGGGACACCGTAGGCGGCGGAAGCCGAGTAAATCTCGGGAGACGGAACCACGATCTTCAGCGAGCTGTCAGCCTGGGCCTGGGACTCTGCGGTGGGAAGGTCGGTGAACTCGGCGATGACGCGCCCGGATTGCACGCCCGAAATGGCATTTGAGTAGCTGTCCACGGACATGATGGTGGAGGTATGTCCCTGGAGTGCCTTCTCCGGAGCCGATCCTTGGGCGGTGGCGATCTGACCGCCGTTTGCGATGATGTCCTCTGCCGTTTTGAAAGGCGAGTCCGCCCTTACGACGAAGACACCTTGGTACTGGTACACGGGATCAGTGAATCCGATGGCGAGCGAGCGCTCCACTGTGTAGTCCAGGTTGGCCGCGAAGTCATAGCGGTTGGCCTGGAGGCCGGCCACGATGTTCTTCCACTCCGCCGCGACGGGAACCAGCTTTACGTCAAGCTGTTTTGCCAGTTCCTGGAGCGGAATCAGGTTGGGGCCACCCAGAGTGCCGTCCGCTTCCTGCACCGTCATGGGCGGTGCGATGGCCACGCCGACCCGGAGCTCACCGCGCTTCTTGATCTCTTCGATGAAGTTGCCCTGGGCGGCACCGGTGGATGCGCTCGCAGAGCTCCCCCGGAAGCCGGAACCGATGTAACCGCCAGCGATGGAAACCAAGATCACGGCGAGTACCGCAAGAACGATTTTGCTTGTCTTTGTCATGGTGCACTCTCTTCTGAGAAACGGCTTTGTAGCGAGGAGCCCGACTCAACCTCGTTGTTTTATTGTCAGGCAATTTGGCTATGTGACAACGCTACTACTGTGAGCCGCGGCACGTCTACCCCCAAATTTGGGTTGCACCGAAATGAGTCGCAGAGAAGATCTACCGGTGCTATTTAGGAAACCGCTGCACGTAGCGGCAAACGCGTACAGGCCCCTGAGCAGGGCAACGAAACGCATGCTCGTCCGACCCGACGCGGAACTGGAATCCACTGCCGACGCGGCCCATGGCAATTGAACAACTCCGGCGCCTTCGGCACCGAGGCAGCGGCTTCACGAACGACGGCTGCGCTGGCCGCCACCTCCAGACCGAAATGGAGTCGGGCAGGGACGCAGCTTAGAGCCGGAACGTGGAGAAGGGCGGGACCCCAGAGTCCCCGCCCTTCTCCACAATCATCCAGACTTAGCCGAGTGGGAACACGCGACCATTCTGTATGCCGTCCACGGACTTCACATAGGCCCGGCCCACGTCCTCCGAGGAGATCTTCGCGAAACCCGGGAAGAAATCGTGGTAACCGGTAGCATCTTCCAGTACCGATGGGCTGACCGCGTTGATGCGGATCCCCCGGGGAAGCTCAGCAGCCGCGGCCATGACGAACGACTCCAACGCGCCGTTGGCAAGCGACGCGGCAACGCCGGTGTTGATGGGCTCTCGGGCCAGCACCCCGGTGGTCAGGGTGAACGAACCGCCGTCGTTGACGTAAGGAGTCCCCAACAGCACGAGGTTGACTTGCCCCAGCACCTTGTCAGCCACGCCTGCCTCAAAGTCTCCCGCCGTGAGCTCGGCCAGCGGCTTGAAGGGCACGACGCCGGTGCAAGCGACCACGGCGTCCACCTTGCCGACGCTTTCGAACATGGCCGAGATGGATTCGGCGTCTGCAAGGTCCACCTGCACATCGCCGCTCCGCGAGGCCTGGATAACCTCGTGTCGGGCGTCCAGGGCGGTCGCTGCCGCCGTACCCAGTAGTCCGGTTGCGCCGATGACCAATACCTTCATGCTGTTTCCTTGTCCTGTTCGAGCAGCTTGATCAGCTGCTCTGCGCTACCGATGGTGTGGACGGAAAATGCCGCCTCGATTGCTTCCATGTCGCCGGAACGCATGCTGCGAACCAGCTGCTCGTGCACTTCGTGGGCTCGAACGGGGTCTGCCCGTGTGGCTTGGTCCTGCGCGAGCGCGATAGTCAGATGGGCCTCCGTGACCGGCCAGAGGCGCAGCAGAAGAGCATTTTCAGAAGCAACCCAGAAACTTCTGTGGAAAGCGATGTGAGCCTCATGGAGGACAACAGGGTCCGGATGGAAAGCAATCTTGTCGAACGCTTCCCATGCGGCATCCACAATCGCCATCCGGCGCCCTGTGGTGTCTTCCAGGATGGACTCCGCGGCAAGCATGTCCAACGCCATTCGCGTTCTGGCGATGTCGAGGATATCGGCCGTGTCCAAAGTTGCTACACGGAGACCTCGGTAGGGCTCCTGGATCAGCAGCCCCTCCTGGGCCAACTGGGTCAGCGCCTCGCGAATAGTAGGCCGGCTGACATTCAACATGGAAGACAACTTGACCTCGGTGAGCTTGTCGCCGGGCTTCAGGGTCCCAGCAACGATGGCGCGCCGAATCTCCTTCATGACGGCGTCGCGCCGCGAAATGGAAGCTACTGGAGATAGGCTCGTCGCATCGTTCATTATGTATCGCCCCACTGATATGTGCGCTGATTGTCAGACGATGCAAGACTACCGGGTAATGGGGCTAATAGCGATCAGGCCCTTAGCTGTTGATGCCGTGTCAACGTCATCCCCTCAGCCGCCTTCCGCGGCGGCCCTGACCGGGTTGGTCCGTTGCTAGCCCTTTCCTTCGGCGCGGTATGCACGGGGGCTGACCCCATGCATACGGGTGAACTGTCGGGAAAAGTAGAATTGGTCGTTTAGCCCGATTTCGCGTCCCACCTCGGCGATGGTGAGGTCGGTTGTGTCCAGCAGCAGCCGGGCGCGGGCCATCTTCAATGCCGCGTGGTGGGCGAGCACTCCTCCTCCTGTGGCCTCCTTGAACAGCTTGCTCAGCTGTGAGGATGAGACACCCACTACTTTGGCCAGGTCCGGGAGACGAATCGAGCCATCAACGCGATCCTCCAGAAACTTCATGGCTCGTTGCAGAGGGCTACCCTGTTCGGGAAGGCGTCGTTCGACGGCCAGGGTGGCCAGCAGTTTCCACGCCATCCCCGCTGTAGCCACCAGACGTGCTGGCGACTGGTCCCGTTCCAAGGCCGTGATGATCTCGTCCAGCATCGCCGTCAACCGGTCTATGGCGACCAGCGGTATCAGTGGGCGTTCAGGACTTACTCCGGATTCGCCGATGAGTTCCGCCACGTCTGAGCCGAGCACGTGGCACCACCAAATGGTCCACGGGTCCTCGATGGACGCGCCGTAGGAGTGGGCCAACCCCGTTCCACCTGGAAGAACGACGGCCGTGGATTTGGTGACGTCGACTCGAAAACCGCCGCTTTCAATCCATCCGGCCCCGGCCACACACAAGATGACGATGGTTTCATTGGCCCCTTCAGGACGATGGCGACCATGTTCTTTGGCGACAGGAAAGGCACCAGCATCGGTGACGACCAACCGCCGTGTAATAGGGCGTGTCAGTGCTTCCCGGATAAGCGGCCGGGGTACCACCACGAGGCGCTGGTTCACGAACCCCGTAGCGCGCTCCAACCAAGCCCCTTTCATCACGAATGGTCCCTAGTATTCCAGAAGGGAGCAATTAGGAGCGGTCTTCGTTCCAGGTCGTCCAAGCGAATAATTCCAAGCTGTCCAGGCCCGCCAGGTCACCGGCTACGGTGTCACGCCTGCGCTGTGCTTCCTGAGGCAGCCCAACAATGGCAGCTTTCGCCAGGGGCAGGATCTGGAGCCTGACGTCGTTTGCTCCGCGAAGCCCTGCATCGTGGGCCTCCAGCACCCAGGGAGAACCGTCCCAGAACCGGTCGGCAACAACGTGGCCATCGACGATGAGCCGGGCCACGTCCCCGGCCCAGTTGATCTCCACCTCCGTTGGTTCTTCGCCAATCAAGGCTGTCGCAGGAAAATGGATCTTATGGACCTCGGCCAGGCTATTCATGGTTTCGGTGGTGGGAGCCGCAGCCCTGCCGGCCAGGGAACCGAACGAGGACGGAACAGTCGAGGCAGCACGGAGCCGGTCAGCGGCCAGAGATTGCCGGCGGCGGGGAGGGCCAGATAATTCTGTGCTGACGTTTTCGAAGCGGCCCGACGCAGTCGAGTAGCGCTGAACCCATGGTGATTCCTTGGAACGGCCAGCCAGGCGGCCGTCGGCAGCGACCCATACCGGGTCTGCGGAAAGCACCAATTCGAGTCCATCCGGGGCGTCCAGAACCCACGCCATTTCCGCGAGTGAGTCGGGGAGAATTACCACCGAGGCGGAACCCTGCGGAGACTCCAAGGTCAACGTCACAGGCTCCGTTGTATTAACAGCGAAGACATTGCCACCTAGTGCTCGGGCCGGCCCGTTCAGGGTGATTCCCTCGGGCACGCACAGCTGGGGTTCGATGCCTGCTTCGGCTGCCAGCACGAGCACTGGGTGCGTGTCCGTTTCCAGCAGGGTCAGGGCTGATGCTGTGGCCCACTGGAGGCGTACTGTTCCAAGGTCCAGGTTGACCGGCCAGCGGGCGATTGTCCCAGCCGGGATAGTGACAGGTTCGCGGGGGAAGGTGACTGTTTCCTCAGCGAACGCCAGGTGGAATTGGGCGTGCGGGTGGTCCGGCAGCGGGATGTGGGGTTGGTGCCATGTGATGAAGACGAAGCCAGTATCGCCGTCGGAACGCAGGGACCAGCGGAGGGTTTCGGTGTCCTCGATTCCCTTGGGCATTTGGTCCGGGAGCGTGGAGGGCATCGGGGCTAGTCTTTGGCCGAACGCGGCAAGGAACGCGTGTTGTTTGCGGAGCTCGGCGAAGCTTCCGGCCAGTCTCCCGGAGGATCCGATGGGGGCATGGAAGTCGTAGTCGAACACCGGCAGGTCGTTCGGGTAGCCCGTTGCTTGGGATTCCTGGAGGCTTCCCGGCGGATTCGTCCCGCCGGCGAACATGTAGTACCCCTGCCAGGCGGATCCGCTGCCGATTTTGTTGTTGGCCACCGCTGCTACGTCCTTGCCTTTGGGCCAGGGACGGCGCTGATATGCCGTTGCCATGCCGCCTGTCAGTTCGCAGGTCGCCGGTGGGTAGAGGGCAGATGGTGACCGGGGTGGTGCAGCTTCGCTTCCGGAGAGGTGCTCGCGCAGGTCCGCTCCGATGCCGGCGTCGTCCCACTGATGGCTGAAGAAGTAGTGCTGACGGAATGTTGGATCCCACGGGGTTTCCGCGTCAACCCAGAATCCGTCACCGTATCCGCCGAAGACGGGCAGGACGTCGTCCTCGGGAATGTCGGCGCCGCCCCAGGCGGTGGCCGTCCAGATTGGCGCGCTGAGCCCCGCTGCCCGGGCGAGACCTTTGAGTTCCAGGATGTGATCGGGCTGATCGTATAGTTCGTTTTCGATCTGGATGCCGATGACGTTACTGTCCGGTCCGGTCAGGCCTCGTAGTTCCGCCCCGAGGCGGTTGAACCAGCGCTGCACCATAGCGAGGTAGCCGGGGTCGTTGGTGCGGTGTGCGACGTCGGCGCTCTGCACCCAGTCCGGGAAGCCGCCATTGCGGACCTCACCGTGTGCCCATGGCCCGATGCGGAGGACCACCTCCAGGCCAACTGTTCTGCATAGCCGTACGAACGCTGCTACATCCAGGTTGCCGTCGAAGCGAGCTTTGCCTTCGGTGGGTTCATGGTGGATCCAGAACACGTAGCAGGCGATGACAGTGATGCCGCCGGCCTTCATCAGGCGGAGTCGTTCTTCCCAGCGGCTCCGGGGCAGACGACTGTAGTGGATTTCGCCCGAGATCGGGACAGCCGGAAGCCCTTCGCGTTCGATGTACTGGCTGGTTAGCCGCCACTTGCAGTGAAGATCTTCGGTGTTGCTCATGGCTGGGTATTGCAGTCTCTGACCGTGGGGTCGGTGGGTGGCTCTGAGCAGTTCGATGGTGCTTTGTTCAGTTCTTTGTTCAAGAGACATGGGAAGTTCCTTTAAGGTGGCGCGAGGACAGACAGGGCTGGTGCGGTTTGGACGTCACCGTCCGGCAGGGGCGGCCAGGATGGAGCTGTTCATGCGTTGCTGCCAGGCTTCGTCGCTCCACAGCGGGTGGTGAGGGGCGGCATTGGAACACAAGACCATTCCCCACACGCCTTGTTCCAACGCTGTTTTGATGCCGCCTTCGGCGAGGTCCCGCCCGATGGGGCCTTCTTCGAAGGTGCCGTTAAGCGGTGTGTACCCGATCCATCCCTCGCCCACTACCGCTGGTATGTTCTTCCAGCGGGCCCAGGCGGCGATGGCAATGACTCGTGAGTCGATTTCGCGGTGCATCACTTCCCGGTATGGCCCGTACTCCTTGGCAAGCCAGGTGTCCCAGGCCTCCGGATCAATCCAGTCATAGCCGTATAACATCTGGTCAGTGACGACAGTGGCGCGGTACTTCCAGTCCCTCAAACGACCGTATTCGACCACAGTGGGCGCATTCGGCCGCAGAAGTGCAGACAGAGCAGCGTTGGGGAAATCTGAGGTCCCCTCGGATCGAATGTCGATCTTCTTTTGGAGGGCGTCCAGCACGCCATAGCTGTAGACGTGGAACTGTGCCGCTCCGAATCCGTCCGGCAGGGTGTGCATCGCCAAGTGCGGGGGTTTGCCGTAGCTCGCGGTGACGAGCAGATCCGGGTGTAGCTGGCGCAGGCGGCGTAGTTCTTCGCTGCCGCCGTCGGCCAAGGCAGGCAGGATGGAGAAGTCCACCTCGTTGTGCAATTCCACCATGGCAATGCGGTCTCGGTGTCCGGCGGCAGTGAGGGCGTCGATGAGCCGGTCCCAAGCATCGGTAAGGACGCGGTAACGGTTTTTCAACGGAACGGCGTCGATCGCATCGAACCACTGTGCGGAACGGGCGAAGACGGTTGATTGCTGATATTCCCAACTCGCCAGGATGACCACCAAGCCATGCCGGGCAGCGGCATCAAAAAGTTCATGAAGCCGTGCGCGCAGGTTGACACTGTAGCCTCCTGGCACGTCGTACCAGCGTGTTCCCCTGCCGTAGAAGCCGCCGTCCGGGGATGACCCCAACCCTTCAATGTCAAGGTCCGCGGCCAGGTTCTCCAGCCCCAGATCTCCGAAGAGCAGTAGCGGGGCAGCGCAGATCCTTATGGTGTTGTATCCCAGCTTTGCAGCTTGCGCGCAGGCCGCGTCGAGATCTGCGTAGGGGCCGCTCTCTTCGGCGCGGGTGTACCAGGAGAAATCCCAGAGCGTGATGGTCAAACGCTGCGGAAGATGCGCCGGGGGTGCCCCGGTGAGGGAGGACGTGTCGTTTTCTGTCGTTCCGGAGCCTAAGTACCTCGGGGTTTCAGTCACAGGTTTGCCATTTCCTTTTGGTGCGTGCGGCCGTATGCAGCCAGTCTGCGTAGATGGTTCACCCTGCCGGACCGGGCTGCCGCGGTGTCGGTCTCGAAGAGCAACAGTTCAGGCAGCGAGGTCGCGAAGTAGTCCGGAGCATCGGGAGCTGATTCCAGCTCATCTGCACGGGCTTCCAAGTCCTGCCATATGCTTTCGGCCTCCGTGTGCCTGCCGAGTCGGGTGTGTGCGATGCCTTTCCAGTAGTCGGCCGGGACCGGTGGGGCACTGTCTGCGGTCAGTGGTGTGCTTTGCTCACACGCACGGCCCCAGGCCACAGCAGCTGCCTCAGGGTTCCCGGACCTTTCCCAGGCATCACCCAAAGCGACCAAACGTTCGGCCATGCTATGCCCTGGATGTCTGCCTTCGCCGAGGTTCCTTGGAGCGTCGATTCCTTCAGTGAGAAGTGCGAGGGCCCCTGCAGGATCGTCCTTCATGATCGTGCGTGCATGTTGCACGGCAGCTCGATCGTACGCTTCCAAGGCCAGCCCTTCTCCGCCCTCGAACGGCTGGAAGTTGCGTGTGGACATGATGTCCAGAGCTTCCTCGGCCCTGCCGGCGTCGATCAGAAGGTTGACGTAGAGAATCGTGAGATCGTCACGGCGGAAAACTGAGCGGTTGTGGCGTTCGATTGCGGCGAGTTGCTCCTCAGCAGGTACTCCGCGGAGGCTGGCGAGGATGGCGCGTTCAAAGACCAGCCGGGGATCGTGCGGGCTCAGTGCCAAGGCACGCTGGAAATATGCGTCGGCCCGTTCGGCAGCTGCGCCGGTGTTTACCGTAGCGATGGCCGCGTTCCGCCACACGACAGGGTCCGTCGAACCCAGAGCGCTTGACGTCTCCAGATGGGCCAGGGCGTCAACGGTTCGTCCCGCGTCAAGCAGCCAGCAGCCCAGCAGGCCATGGGCAACCGTGTCGTTTTCATCGGCTGCGAGAGCCAAGGCCAGCGCGTCGAGATCATCCAGTCCGTAAGGGAACGCGTACGTGGTGTCACTGGTCCGTGCTGCGGAGCGTTCCGTCGTTGCGGCGTCGGCATTCCCCAGTTCCTCGAACCACGCAGCCCGGAGGTAGTGGCGTATGGGCTCCGGGTTGCCGAACACTTTGTGGGCACCCGGATGTGCGCCCTCGTCGGTAAGGTCCAGTGCCAGTTGCCACTGACCGGCACGGGCGAGCCAGCATGCTACGGTCAGACCGGTTTTGGCGTCTGCGGTGTTCAGGGAACCAGCCAGCGCCAACGCCACAGGGTCCAAAGAATCGGAAGCAAGAATCGAGGCCAGGTGCCGGGCGCTTTCATCGTGGCGTCCCAGCGCTGCGAAGGCCAAGACCAGCAGATGCTTCGCTTCAGGGCTTGCCGGATCCAGCCGAAGCGCTGCGTCAGCGTGCCCCAACGCTGCGGACGGTCTCCCTGTTCTCAGAGCAATGCGTGCCAGCGCAAGCTTTGCTGGATGTGCCCATCCTTTGTCCCAGGCCGCTTTCCCGAACCGTTCCGTGGCTTCTGCCAACTTGCCGGTGCGCTCCAGGACGAGCCCCAGCCGGTAGCTGGCCTCCCCGCTGGGAGGATTCAAATTTCTCCGGGTAACCCTTGCCAGCGCGTTCTTCAGAAAACCTTCCGCCAAGGCATACTGGCCCTTGGTGTAGTGTGACGATCCGAGCGCGACGGAGGCCCTGGAGTCCTGCGGATCCCGGCGGAGCATCTCCTCAAAATACGGGATCGCTGATCGGGTGGGGTGCCGGTTCTGGGTCAGATGGATACCCGTGACGTAGAGTTCGTCCTGGCTTTCAATATCCTCCGGCATCGCAGGCTCCGTCGCCGCCCAAGGTTCCTCCTGGTCGTCGGAGGATGCGCGCGGTGACCACGAGATCAGTTCCGTGGCGCCGTCCACCACTTGCACCGTCACGTCGGTATCGTCCGTTGGTTCATTCAGCCTGACGACGTCGGTAAACGGTTCTGACGGCGAAATCTGCGCAGTCCATTCATGGACAATTGCGCCGCGGACTTTCACGCGCACTGTCACGGCGGCGCGCTGGGACGTACTGGAAACGCCGACCCTGACCCCGCAGTGCTCATCGACCAATTGGAGTGAAACAGCGACATCCAGGTTCGCTTGCTGCGCCGGGCCGATATTGCGGATCGGGTACCAGAACTCGCTGAAGGTTCGGGTCTCACCAGGGGCGAGATAGCTGAAATCGGGCTGATTATCGGTGAAAACACCGGACATCAGTTCGACGTACGGGCCGTCAGTGTCGGTGAGATGCGCGTCCCAAGCTTTGCCCACCGGTCCATTGCCCCAGGTCCATTGCTTCTTGCCTGGCGAAATGGACCGGTCCGCCCAATGGATGAATCCTGCGTCGGCTTCATGGTCGTATCCGCCGAAGAAGCTGTCCTGCGTGTCCGTAATCATGTACGAGGTGGGGACGGGAATGTTGGAGTAGAAGTCGATACGGTCCGCGTCAGGCTGGGCTTCAGCCAAAACCGGGTAGTTCACGCCATAGTAGTTTCGGTCGGATCGCGGAAAGGCCGTGATGGCTCGCCGCGCATGATCGGCTACAAAGCGAACATCAGTGGGGAAGAATGACTGGTACTTCTCGTGGACCCGCGCCGCCACGTTCGCCCACCACAGGAAGGTCTGCGGGAGATCAGTCCGATTGTAGAGCCGTGCTTCCACTTCAAGGAGGGAACTTCCGGGACGGAGCCGTATACCGTGCGTGCCGCGCATCCGCTGTAGAGGATCAAGATCGCTGTGCCAGACCGTGACTTGGCCATCGTCACTACGTTCGATCGATGTTTCCACGGGCAGGAAAGTAGCGGGCCGGTGGTGTTGAGGCCAGTTGAACTCGACCCCACCTGAAATCCACGGGCCGGCCAGTCCCACCAAGCCCGGTTTAATCACGTTGTTCCGGTAGAAGAAGTCATAGCCGGCCGTCTTATCGAAGCCAATATGGATCCTGCCTCCGATCTCCGGCAGCAGCATCAGGCGCACGTACTCGTTCTCCAGATGGATGGCCTGCCACAGCCGAGGCTCCTTCGAACTCGCGATGCTGTCAATAAACGGCATGGGGTACACCTTGCCGCTCGACCCTTGATACACGCGCCGGTCCAAAAACAGTGGATACCTGTCCGGCTCCCCGGGTTCGTATGTGTCTATATAAACCGGCTCGCTCCAGCAGGCCACTCCCCCGGAATCAAGCACTGTCTGCTGGTCAGACGGTGCATCTGGCAGGGAAATCCGGCTCACGGCTTCATTAGTATCGCTCACCCCTCAAGGCTACGAACTGCGGACGAAGCATCCCATGGCATAAATGACCCACTATATGGACGATCTTCTAGAAGGAAGGCCCGCAATAACCCATTCACCCGGGTCGACCTGCATCGCGAGCTGAGGGATCGGCGCTTGGGGCCGCTGCCGCCAATGGAGATTCCCCCGTCCCGGCAGGCACGGAACTCTCGCCGCTCTGGACCTCGGAGTCGCTCCGCATTTCCTTTACTTCCGACTTGATGATTCTCATCGACTGACCCAGGCTTCTTGCCATTGCCGGTAGTTTTGGGGCCGCGAACAGAGCCAATGCCACGACTATGATGATGACGATTGGCCACGGGCCGTCAAACAGTCTCCCCATTGGAAGTTTCCTTTCTTCGGATATTGCCTGCACGGCGAGGGCCCCCGGCAGGGTCGGGACATGGCGATTCCCGGAGCATTCACGTCAGTCGAAGTCTTCGGGCGACCATGCGTCCCGCCAATCAATCCTTGGCACATCACCTTCGAAGGTGATGGGGAGCCAAACGTACTCGGCAACGCGAAGGTCTGACTGATGCTGGACTGACTCATCTGCTTTTTCAGTTTGGGCTTCCTCGCCGCTGAACAGCCGACGGTACCGTTCCGTCTGGTTGGACTCTTCCGGGGTGAGGTCAGGAAGCCAACGGTCGGCAAGGGCAATATAGAGGTCTTGCTTGAGAGGGTGGCGGAAGACGGAGCTGATCTGTGATCGATAAGAGGTCCTGCTGGTGTCGTCCGGATGGGGATCACCGAGAACGGTCCACGGTCCGTGATAAGAATCGGCCACTGCTATCTCGGATGCATTGGGGAAGTATCCTGACGTGCCCGAGGTGATGAGGTAGTGCTTCGAACCCCTCCGGAAGTACGCCGGCGCCTCCCGGACGTCCGGCGGTCCTGGCTGCGGAAAGTGTGTTGAGTAGTAGCCGGTGACGCCGGTGTAATCCTCGGTGAGATCGGCACAGATCATTTCGCTGTGGACGCGCTCGAAGTAGTAATAGGCTTTGCCATCCGTCGGGTCGACTACCAGGTCGAAATCCCCTGCGTTCATTCCCAGGGGCTTGAGGCCCGTTGTGACGATCTCGTACGGTCCCAGAAGCCGGTCTGCCACCAGCACGGTGGTTCGCTGGTTGAACCCGTCACCCATGATTTTTACCCAACACACATACTTACCGGTCTCCTGGTGCTTGATGATGTGGGGGCGATCAAGCAGTTTTGTGGGGTGAAGTGGTGAGTCCACGTCATCCGGCGTTGGGGGGATGATCAGACCACGGTCTTCCCAGTTGACAAGGTCGGTGGACGAATAGCAGCGGATCCCCCAGTGCCAGATGTCCGACCCGGGGGCAGTCCGCTCCTTGTTTTCGCCGTACCAGTAGAAGACGTCGTCTTCGACGTAGATATAGCCCGAATGGGCTTGGATTCTGTTGCCATTTGTATCCAACCAAGGCTGGCCGGGGAAGATCTTGGACAATGTTCTTCTTTCGTAGTTCCGGTCTGCTTGCTCGAAGTTGCGGTGAGCGGAGGAGTCATGTGCGATGCCGCCGGGCGCTTCTGTCTCGAGAGTCATGGCTTTTCCGGGGCAAGGTCGCTGGTCTTGTTGAGCTCTATGAAGTCGACGTCGAAGGGAGCGAGAACAAACCCGTCAGCGTAGCCGCGGTTGTGCAGGATGCTCCATGAGGGTGCGTCGGTGGTGACCGACTTATTGACTCCCTCTAGATTTACGTACAGCACATGCGTTTCATCGATTCTTCGAGCGAGCACGCCGGGTGGCACCTCAGGACCTTGTGGGATGTCCTTTTTTAGGATCTCAACGTCAAGGATGGCGTCAAAAAGAGCTCGTCGGGCCGGAATTCCAAGGTAGACCGCGCGGCCCTTCCCAAATTCGTTGACGGTCGCAACAGGATAGTCCCTGTCCAGTCCTGAGATCGATGCAACAACTGCGGCGCCCTGTGGACGGACTTCATCAAAGCGGGGCGCTTCAGTACGGATCGAAAGGTGACCGAATACGATATCCAAATCGTGGCCTTGCGTACCCCCTGTGGCCAACTCGTTCAGTACTTCCGTCTCTTGGAAGGAACCCAGTCGCACGCCGAAAACGTCGGCGAGGAGCCCGGGCCGCGGTGTATCGAAGACCTGGCCGCTGGGGTCCACAACTGCGGAATAGGACGTCATGATGGCGGTTCCGCCGTCTGCCACAAAGCGGCGGATCCGGCCTGCGGAGACTTCGTCGATGAGGGCTGCCCCGGGAATGATAAGAATTTCGTAGTCGGACAAAGTGCTGCGACTCAGGTCCACGACACGCTGGTCCAGATTGCGCTCGAGCACAGTGCTGAAGCAGGTTTGCAATTGCTGGTCGTGCTTTTCCGGAAAAGATGCGCTGGCGAGTTGGCTGTCGAAGGAGAACGCCAGGGCAATGCGGGCTTGCGGTGTATATGGGAATCCGAATCGCTCTATCTCTGCAAATTCAGTTGCGATTTGTCGATACTCGTCATATTTTCGGTTCGGTTCGCCGTCCCAGTCCAGCATTCCTTGGAGATACTGTTCCTCGCCGCCGTGCATCGACTGCCAGGTCCAGCCGCATACCAGCTGGTTGCCGTAGATGAGTGATGCATAAGCTGACTTTCGAACAGATCCAGGGACCGCCGTCATGGTAGTGAACTCGGTGCACCAGAATGGGGTTGGGCTTTCGAACTGTATGCGTGCCAGTCCCAGAAGGGCCTCGTAAAGTCCGTCGTTATCTGCAAGGGAATTGCCGGGGTAGAAACCCATACCGGGACGGCCCATCTTGCCTGTATAGGCAATTTCCGCGTAATCAAAGTAGCGGCCATCTTCTTTGTAGTACCAAGCGTTTGTGGTGAGCAGTACTCCGGGAGCGTTCTGTTCGACCTGTGCCATGACGGCGAACAAGAGGTCGTTGATCTCGTCCGAGACAAATCGCCGGAAATCGATGATTCGTTCGGGCGCACCGCTTAAAGCCCCTGATCTTGGCAAACCGATTTCATCGAAGTCACTGATACGACGTGACCATCGTTGGCTGGCCCAGGCGCGATTGAGATCCTTAAGCGTCCCGTACTTCTTCTGAAGCCATGCAGCAAAACGTAGTCGTACCGACTCGCTGTACGAGTACGGCCCATCCCCGGGTTCGTTGTCGATGCCGAAAGCCATAAGTGCAGGATGGTTGGCGTAGCGGAAAGTCAGCTTGTCGGTAAAGCGAAGGGCGTACTCACGGAAGGACGGGTCTCCGACATCCACCATGTATCGCGTATTCGGATAAAGCCGGCTGCCGTTTGAGTCCGTAATGTCAATTGTCGGGTGTTTTCGATGGAGCCATAGCGGAGCAGGACGGATGGCGACGTCGAGAATGACTCCAATACCAGCGTTGTGCATCAGGTCCATCACGTGGTCGAACCACTCGAAATTGAACTTTCCATTCTCTGGTTCGTAGCTGTCCCAGGCGAGATGTCCGAGCCTGACCACCTTGATGCCGGCCGAGACCATCAACGCGATGTCGCGTTCCCAGTCTTTGGGATTCGAATCGTGCGGGTGGTAGTTGGCTCCGACGTACAGATGACCGAAGAAATCCTGAGGTCGGCGATGCTCGTCCATGGGTGTTCTGATCCTTATAGGGGTGATGATGTGCAGTCAGGAAAATGGAGTTCGGCAGGTTGTTAGGATCCTTGGTTGACCTGGAGGCGAATGGAGTCGTACATGATGCCGCCCATGGGCGCCATCCAGTTGTCAGCGATCGGGACCTGCGGGGGACGCACGTTCGCCAGCGTGATCACGTTCTCACCGTCTTTGATCAAGGCTGCCGGGAACTCAATGGTTTTGAGCTTCCTGTACATTGACCGCGCCGTGAGTCGGTACGAAGAATTGTCGCCTGGGACGCCGGGCAGCGGGTCGAACGTGGCGATTCGTGTGCCGTTGAGCGTGACAGCGAGCGTTGCGTATACCTGCGCGGCCAGTGCGATGTCCAAGTAGCCGGTGCCTCGTTGGTATCGGTGCGCGTCGAAACGGATTTTCCAGGTTTCGAGGGAGTTGTCTGGCGTTGTACCGCGCCATTGAAGCTGGGTGGCGGTTCCCGGCGTTCTCAGGCCGGGATGGAAATAGTTCCATTTCTTTGCGGGATCGTCCACGCCTACTTTGAAATCGACCCCGTTGGGGAAGTCGTAGGGGTATTCCAACCAGGTCAGGTTCTCCCTGTAGCCGTTGGGCCCACCGTGGATGAAGAACTCTTCCGAGGAGCGATCCGGAGTTCCGATCTGCCACAGGGTTGGGCCGTAACTCGTTGGATGCCATACGTGGGTGCCGGTGTCGATTGTTGTACCGGCCGGGACAACAATGTTCTCGCGCCGATACTCCCCCATCGCACCCTTGGTGAATGCAGCCAAGGTGTACTTCCCGGGTCGAACGGCCGGGATACTGAACTTACCTCCTGGCCCGATTTTTGCCGCGTAAGTGTAGTCAAGGCTGAGATATTGCCAATCCGTGCCATCCAAAGTGACTCCCCGGAACTCCCGATCTGGCCCCGGTTGATAAAGGATGGCCCAGCCGTTGTCGACCGCTCCGAGCGAGGCAACGTTGAGCTTGCCGGTGACAGTGGAACGTTCGTTGGCCGCGTAGATAGGATCAGTGACCCAGGTGTAGGGCCAGGCAGCCTGCTCGCGTTCAGCCACACGCTTAGCGTCTTCCCACAGCGCGGAGATGTTCGAACGTTCATCCCCGACAGCTGCCTCGCCGACGTGAAGATAGAAGGGACCGTAGACCTTTTCCCATCCTCGAGCTGGTTGGGTGTCCGGCTCGCCATAGTGACCTGTGAGGGGGTGCCAGAGCAAGATCATGCCGTCGTAGTAGTCGTGGCAGGTCAGCTCAGGGCGGGTTGGGCCGCCAAATGCTTCCTTGCTTGCTTGAACCAGGGAGAGCCCCACTTTCCCGTTTGAGATCATGAAGGCGTGGTTGTCTCCTTCAAGGTTCGTAGCGTTCTGGTATTTGGAGTAAATCGAACCGTCCGGCAGAACTTCAGTGGAGTCTTGGAGCACTACCCAGTTTTTGGTGTCCTCGATGCTGGGTCGCTGCTGAATTCCGCGGGCGTCGTCGACGACGAACCATTTGAACGCGGGGTCGTCTGCAGCAAAGGCATAGCGAAGCTGTCCGAACGTCAATCCATCAGGCATATTGGGCGTGTACCTGGTGATCCAGTACTGATAAAGACCCGAGGAGCCCCTTTCGAGGGCGATCCGGATATCAATGTAGAACGTATTCTTCGTAGGGTCGTTGGAGAGAATCGATACTTCAATACGATCCGGGCTCTGACTTACCACACTGAAGACACCCGCCTTCATGCCGGTTGACCTCGCAGCACCTGAATAGTCAAAGGTTGTATACCCGTGCCCGTGGGAACCGCCCAAGAGGTTGAGCCGCTCATTACCCTGCGTACTGCCCACGAGGTACAGGTTCTTGATGTCAGCAGATGCTTTGGCGACGTCGAACTGAATGATTCCATTACTTAGGGTCACTGTGGAGCCGTGGTCAACCAGCGTGACGTCGGCCCCGCTTGAGGCCGCTGCCCGGGTGGAAGCGTACACGGGCAGAACGGCCACGGCGGCGGTCGCGCCCATCAAGCCCAGAACGGTGCGTCGGGCTATTGACTGGGACATAGGTTTCTCCTTCAAGCTGCGTTGCTTTGCGGTTGGTTTTGCCGGGGCGTTAGATTGCAGTGGTTGGCTCTCGACTGGGTCAGCTGGGAGAGGTTCTCTCCATGGGAACAACGGCCTTCCCCATGGGGACGAATCGTTTCAACCACACAGACTGTCCATACGGTTGTTTCAACAGCGGGTTCACGTCGACCCTGGAGTCCGTAGTACCAGTACAGGCCGGTCCGAACCCTAAATCGAACGACTGTGGAGAGTCGTGTCTAGTGCGCGGCCCATTTGCCGGCGCGGATTTTGATGGCGGCTGCGGCCAGAACCAGGGTCCCGGGGACGATGACGAAGAGGGCCTGCAGCATCCATACGAAGACGACGGCCATGAAGACGGCGGCAAGCAACAACAGCGAGCCAGTCCAGTCCCGCAGTGAATCCGCCTTGGCGCTGGCGTACGCTGCGGCCCAGCGCTCGGGGCCGGGGGCCTCGGCGGACTGCTGGTCGGCGTCGCCTTCCCACTTGACTCCGCCGCTCCAGTTGGCGGCGATGCGCAGGAACAGGACTGCCCCTGCCGCGGCGAGAATCAACGTGGCGGGCAGGATCGCTGCCCGGCCGGGCAGTTGACCCACCAGGGCGAGCAGCAGGTTCAGGACAATCACGACGGCGGCTGCCGCCGTCGTGATTCCCATCTTCCAGCTGCCGGGCAGCGCGCGACGGA
>NZ_VNFK01000026.1 GCF_007786235.1 Paenarthrobacter nitroguajacolicus
AACCCAAAAACACCCCAACAACCAGCAGTGAAGCCCATCACACCACCCAAACCACCGCCGTCGAACACCCACCACCCCCAAAAAACAGCAACGCTCCCCCACCAAAGTGAGAGAGCGTCGCCCGAAAACGGCAAATACGTGAGAGAGCGTCCGCCAAAAACGGCGATTAGGTGAGAGAGCGTCGGTAGGGGGCTGCGGCTAGCGGCCGTCAGTGACCCCCGTGGCCTCCGGCGCCCTCGGTCTTGCGCATCATGGCACCGAGCACCACTGCGGCGACGGCAATGATGGTGGCGGCGAGGAACGCTGCCTGCATACCGGCAACGAGCCCAGAAGAAGCCGAGACCACAGCGTAGATGGAGACCAGCAGCGCAGTTCCAGCTGCTCCCGAAACCTGCTGCGCGGTGCTGATGATGGCCGAACCATGCGAGTAGAGGTGCGGGGGCAGCGGGTTCAGCCCCGTGGTGAACGCCGGCGTAAACAGCAGGGCCAAGCCAAGGCTCAACGTCACGTGGAGTGCAATCACCCAACCGAGCGCACTGCCCTCATCCAACCGGGAGAACTGCCACAGCGTCAGGACCATGAGGACGGAACCGGATACCGTCAGCGGCAAGGGGCCAACCTTGTCGAAGATCCGGCCGATGACCGGGCCCAGCAAGCCCATGGCCAACCCGCCCGGCAGCAAAGCAAGTCCGGTCTCCAGCGGCTGAAGGTGCAAGGTGTTCTGGAGGTACAGAGGCAGCAGGATCACGCCACCGAACAACGCCATCATGGCTACCACCATCAGCAGCGTTGACACAGTGAACATGCGGAACTTGAAGGCACGGAGGTCAAGCAACGGGGCATCGGACTTCTGGAGCTTGAGCTGCCGGAAGACGAACAGTGCCAGGCACAGGATTCCAACCACCAGAGCGATCACTGGAACGATGCCCGCGTCCGTGCCACCGATCTGGCTCAAGCCGTAGACCAAGCCACCGAAGGCCGGCACCGTCAGGATCACGGATGCGACGTCAAGGGTGGTCTTTTCGCGTTCACCAACGTTGGTGAGGTACTTGGCGCCAATGGCGAAGGCTGCAAGGGCCACCGGCAGCACGAACACGAACATGAAACGCCACGAGAAGTGGTCCAGGATGATGCCGGAAACGGTTGGGCCCATGGCGGGCGCCACGGAAATGGCAATGCTGACGTTGCCCATGACGGCGCCACGCTTGGACATGGGTACCAGGGTGAGGATGGTGGTCATCAGCAGCGGCAGCATGATGGCCGTACCGCCGGCCTGGACGATGCGTGCCAGCAGGAGCACCAGGAATCCCGGCGCCAAGGCAGCCAACAAGGTTCCGCCGCTGAAAAGTCCCATGGCGAGCATGAAGGCCCCGCGGGTACTCATCCTCTGCAGGATGAACCCGGTGGTAGGAATAACCACTGCCATGGTGAGCATGAAGCCGGTGGCGAGCCATTGGACGGTGGAAGCGCTGACCTGCAGGTCCGTCATGAGCCGCTGGAGCGCGACGTTCATGATGGTTTCGTTGAGGATGACCACGAAGGTGGCCACCAGCAACGTCACGATGACAGTCACGGATTCGCGGGACATCTTCCCCGACACAGGGGCCTGTGGGCGCCCTGCCTCGGTTACGGTGACGGCACCGGAAGTGGGCGCGCCGGATTCAGGTTTGCCGTTGGCGTCGGACGTGACGTCGGTAGACATGAGGGTTCCCCAAGGGTTGGATTTGGTGTCCGGCGAGCTGTGCCGGTGAAGACTAAAACAGTCTAAGCGCCCATCCAATTCCCGTCAGCAGGAAAATTCCAAACGTTAGGAGAACAACGGAGCGTTATCGATGAGCCGAACCGGCCCTACTTTAGCGGCAACGATTGCCAGGCCTTCGCCGCGGAAGGGCGTCTCCTTGCAGTTCTCTGCGAGCGGTTCCAGCGTTGTGGGATCCACGACGTCGAAGTAGTCCAGTTCCACCAACGGTTGGGATTCAACAAGCGCGACGGCGGAATCCAGATCCAGCGGTTCATGCGCTGTGGCGCGGGACTCAATAAGGCGCAAAGCCCGCGACAACACCAACGCCGCTTCGCGCTCCTCATCCGACAGGAACCGATTGCGGCTCGAAAGCGCCAAGCCGTCATCGCTGCGTACGATCGGCACAGGAACGATCTCCACAGGGAAATTCAGGTCCGAGACCATGCGCTTCACCAAGGCCAATTGCTGCGCATCCTTCTGGCCGAAGTAAGCCCGGTAGGCCGCCGTCGTACCATCCGCCGCAGCACCTCCGGGTAGTCCATAGTGCAGCAGTTTGGCGACCACGGTTAGCGCGCCGTCGAAGTGTCCGGGGCGTGAGGCGCCTTCCCACTTCTCGCCCAGCGGCCCGGAGGTCACCCGCACCAGGGGCTGGCCGCCCGGGTACACCTCGTCCACGGAAGGTGCGAACACGAGGTCAACGCCTTCGGCGTCAAGCAGGGCCATGTCGGCGTCGAGCGTGCGCGGGTAGCGGTCAAGGTCCACAGCGTCGCCGAACTGCAGCGGGTTAACGAAGATGGTGGCTACCACGACGTCGTTCTCAGCGACGGCGGTCCGCGCAAGTGCCGCGTGGCCCGAGTGCAGGGCGCCCATGGTGGGTACCAAACCTTGCGAACTTCCACCCTTGGCTGCCAGGAGCCTGGCGCTCTCGGCGCGCAATTCCGCCGCAGTGGTCACGAGTTTGATGGCCATGCTGTTCAGTGTCCTTCCGGCGACTTGGGGTGGGCCCCCAAGGCATCGTCGATCTCATTCAGTTGTTCCGGGCGCAGCAGGCCTCGGTTGCCTGCCCGGCGTGCAGTGGCCCGCGCCATGGCCTGGTAGGCCGCGAGGACATCGCCGCCTGCACCGCCGTCGTATTCCTGCAACGCCTGGGCGTGAGCGGAAACAGTACCCACATCGCCGCGCGCCACGGGACCGGTCAACGCAGATTCGCCGGACGCGAGGGCATTTTCCAGGGTGGCACGCAGCAGCGGACCAAGCATGGTTTCCGGGTTTTCGACGCCGATCTCCCGGAGCATCTGCGACGCCTGCGCCACCAGCGTGACCATGTGGTTTGAGCTGTGCGCGAGGGCTGCGTGGTAAAGCGTGCGGTCACCCTCGGCAATCACTACCGGCTCGGCACCCATCTCAACCACCAGCGCCTGCGCGATGGGCAGCATGGCGGCATCCGCCGTGACTCCGAAGGTGCAATCCATGAGGCGGGTCAGGTCCAGACTCATGCCGGTGAAGGTCATGGCCGGGTGCAGCGCCAACGGAATCGCGCCAACCGCGCGGACCGGGTTGAGGATCCCGACGCCGAACCGGCCTGACGTATGTGCCACCAGTTGGCCGGGCTGCCAGGCTCCCAGCTTGGCCAGACCTGCGACCAGCTCGCCAAGGGAATCGTCAGGGACGGCCAGCAGAACGAGCTCGGCACGCTCAACAATGTCCTGGATTTCGAGGATCGGCACACCGGGCAGCAGCGTCTCGGCCCGCTCACGGCTCGCCTCGGACACCGCAGAAACTCCGACGACGGCGTGCTCGGCTCCGCGCAAAGCGGCACCGAGGACGGAACCCACCTTGCCTGCGCCGATGATGCCGACTCCGAGTCGTCCTGGCCTAGCCATCGTGGCGGTCCTCCTGGTGGGTTGAAGTCTGGTGTTGTTCGGGCTGCACTGGTTTCCCAAGCTCCGCTGGTTTCCCAAGCTCCGCTGCGGCCGCCACTTCCGGAGCCTGTGGCGCTACCTGCGCCAGCCACTGCTCGCTGGTTTGCCGTTTCCTCGCCTCGCGGGCACGGGCTGCCTGCTGGTCGAAGAGCTCCACGGCCTGGCTGACGCCGGCTTGGAACACGCGGGGAGACACAGGGCCTGCCGTGGTGTGGAGGACAAGATCGGCCACCCCGAAGCGCCGTGCCCATGGGCCTTGATGCAGGGCCATGGACTGTGTCCGCTGATGCGGAACCATCACCAACGCCCGCCACCAGCGTCCCGACCGGATCAGCAGAGCAGTTCGGGTAGCGCGGAACCCATTGCGTCGCCAGCCAAGCGGGGCCAACAACCGGGCGCGACGCGGGGTGGTGGTGAAGCCATCAGTTTGGACATCCGGAACCTGTTCGTCCGGGGCCGGGTTGGACGAGCCCACCGGCGCCAACCCCTCAAGCCCGGCGGTGAACACCCTTTCCGGGTCCTCCACACCCGGATCCGGCAGCACCAAGGACATCATCCGCATGACATCGGGTTTCAAGCCAACAGGAAGCAACATGGTTCGGGCCGCACCTTCAGTGCTGGCCGAAACGCCGTACCCCGCCACATTGACGTGCATCCGGTACCAGCCGAAAATCCTCCAGAGGGGCGGCTGCGTCACCATGAGTGCTTGAATACGTCCCGGCGGGAGGGTCTGTGCCTGGGTATCCAGGAGACCGTATCGAAGGCGGATACCGTCCGGGGAGATAGCGGCTGTGAAGTTGTAACCCTTGTTGAAGGACGTCCAGTACGCGGCGCCGATGCCAAGGATGCCGGGAATCAGAGCCAGGAACAGAGTCTGGTTCTGCGTAAAGACCGAAACCGCAACCACCACCGCGGCGCCGACCAGGATACCGATGGTTTGCTCGCTCAGGAGCAGCGAACCGATGAGACGACCCGGTGGCACCGACAACACAACATGCTCCGGAGCTTCGGGGACTTCCTCGGTCGCTTCGGGACCGCTGACCACGCCAGCCGCGCGCGCCAGGATGGTGGCGCGCAACTGCTTGGCTTGGTCGAGCGGAAGGTAAGCCAACCGCACCGCAGACTCACCGGCGTCGGCCACTTCAAACTTGAGTTCAGCCAGTCCGAAGATCCGCGCCAGAAGAGGCTGCACGATGTCGATGGCCTGGACACGGTCCAGGCGGGCCTGCCGCTGCTGCTTGAACAGGAAGCCCGTGTTGACGCGGACGTACCCTTCGGCCACTTGGTAGCGCGTGAAGTACCAGCTCAGGATGAACCCGCCCACCGTCAGGAGCAGCACCACGGCTCCGCCGGCCAAAAGCCACGGCACCCGGCCGTTCAGGTTCGGGTCCAGGAAGTCGCGTCCCTGCAGCATGCGCTCGAAGGCGTCGCGGCCAAAGAAGAACCCGACGGCGGCCAGCGCCACCCAGCCCCGGACAAACGGTGACGCGGGATGGACGCGGTTCCAGCCGCCGTCGACCTTTTTGTCGGGGAGGCTCACCGCCGCACTGTCCTGCGGGCTCACAGCCCGGCCAGCCTGGCTTCTCCGCGAGCCGAAAGCTGTTCGCGCAAGCGTGCGCCTTCCTCGGCGGGAAGTCCTGGGAGATGCGCGTTGGTTCCAGCCGAAGCTGTGTGGAGCTTGAGGGTGCAAAGTCCCAGGCCACGCTCAACGGGGCCAACAGCAACGTCCACGTACTGCATTCGTCCGTACGGAACCACCATGGTGCGCTGGAAGAAGATGCCACGACGGATGAGGAGGTCGTCGTCGCGTTCCGCGTACCCGATGGCGCGCACTTGGCGCGGGATCAGCACGAGCCGCCACAGGGCCAGAACCAGCATCACCGCCGGAACCGTGATGGCGAGCCATAAGGGAGGCCAACGCCACCAGCCCAGCAACACGAAAATAAGCGGCAAGCTGAGGACAGCCACCATCAAGACGTTGCCGATGGCCCACTCCACCAAGCGAACGGTGACGTATTTGGGGGATACCCGCAGCCACTGAACGCCGGGAGGGTCAATCGCCTCGGTATGCATACTCGCCTTCACCTTTGGTTTCGCCGCGACGGGGTTCCGGTCCGGCGGTACCGCCTTCAAAGTCTTCCGGAGGGATCCGGCAGAACCGTTCCACAACCAATCCAACGACCACCATCACCACACCGCCGCCGCCCATCAACAAGGCGTTCCACAAGATGCCTTCACCGCCACGCAAGCTGCCGATCCGGAGAAGGTCCAACGAAATCCCGGCATGCCAGCCAAGGAGAAGCGTCCCGGCGTAAGCGCAGGCCTGGGCCAGGATCAACGTCCGTGCAGCCAGGATCGGGTTCAGCATGTTCTTCTTCTTGCCGTTCCGCCAGCGAAGGACACGGATGCCCATGACCAGTGTGAGCCCGACGATGACGCCCATGGTGATCAGCGCGGAGACCGGCAGGACCGGTGTGGGCATGCTGAAGCGGTTTGTGGTGGCCGTGGCCAACCAGCCGATCACGGCAGCGATGACGGCGATGAGCACCAGAACCACGGGGCGCATTGCTTTCATGGCTACTCCACTGCTCCCGTCGCCGGCACACCGGCGACGTCACCGTAGCCGTCGAAACGGCGAATGTCCGGCATGTCAGCGGCGACGGCGGCCAGTTCGGTAACGCTCTGGCCGTTCAAGTGCGCGTGAGGCTCCAGCAGGGACCACGGGTACAGCACGAAAGCACGCTCTGCCGCCCTGGGGTGCGGGAGGGTGAGGATGGGATCGTCGCTGACGACATCTCCGAAAACCACGATGTCCACATCAAGCGTCCGGGGACCCCACCTGACTTCCCGCGTGCGGTGGTGCTTCGCTTCGACGTCGTTGCAGTGCTTCAGGAGCTCCAACGGAGTAAGTGTGGTCTCGACAGCCATGACCATGTTCAGGAAATCGGGCTGGCCTTCCGGCCCGCCGACCGCCTTGGTTTGCACCACCGGCGAGACGCCCAGGAGACGTACCTCCGGCGGGTCGACGAGGTCGGCCACAGCCGTGGACAGCGTGTCATTCCGCTCCCCCAGGTTGCTGCCAAGCGCCAGGATGGCCTTGGTGTAGCCGGACGTCATGACCGCTCCCTGTGAACGCTGACGGTGACGTCGCCAAACGGCACCTCGATGGGGGCCTTGGGCTTGTGGACGGTGACATCGACGGCGGCAACACTGTAGTTCTCGAGGATGCCCTCGGCGATCCTGACGGCCAAGGCCTCGATGAGGTTCAGGGGCTCACCCTCGATGTGTTTGGTGATCAGTTCAGCCACTTCGCCATAGTGCGCCGTGTACTGGAGGTCGTCAGTCTCGGCAGCCTTGGTGAAATCCGTGTACAGCACTGCGTCCACCACGAATGGTTGGCCGTCACGGCGTTCGAAATCGAACACTCCGTGATAACCGACGGCGGTGACGCCGGTCAGCGTGATCCTGTCCACAGCGTTTTCCTATCAGCGGGCGATACGGGCGGCGACCTTGACGGCGTCAAGGCTGGGACCGACGTCGTGAACGCGAACAGCCCAAGCACCCTTGGCGGCGCTCAAAGCGGTAATGGCGGCAGTGGCGGCGTCGCGTTCCAAAGGCGCGGCCGACTTACCGGCCACGGTGAGGAGCGAACCAAGGAAGCGCTTACGGGAAGCAGCCACCATCACTTTGTGGCCGAGGCCAAAGAGGTGGTCCAGGTTCTTCAGGATTTCCCAGTTCTGGTCCTCGTTCTTGGAGAAGCCGACGCCGGGATCGACGATGATCTGCTCCGGCGCAACGCCCGCTGCGTACAGCTTGTCACGGACGCCGCTGAGCTCTGCGACGACGTCCTCGGTGACGTTCTCGTAATCCGTGAGGCTATCCATGGTCAGGGCGTCGCCACGGCGGTGCGTAAGGATGTACGGAACCTTGGTGCGCGCCACGAGCTCAGGCATGTCCGGTTCAATCGTGAGGCCGGAAACATCGTTGATGATGGCAGCACCGGCCTCCACAGCGGCAGCAGCAGTGGACGTATGCATGGTGTCGATGCTGACCAGCGCGCCGGCCTTGACCAGTGCCTGGATGACCGGAAGGACGCGGCGCTGTTCTTCTTCCGGCGAAACGGGCTCGGCGCCGGAGCGGGTGGATTCGCCTCCGACGTCGATGATGTCAGCGCCGGCGTAGAACATCCGCAGGCCCAGCGCGATAGCGGTGTCCGGGGTGCGGTGGGTGCCGCCGTCGCTGAAGGAATCCGGGGTGACGTTGAGGATTCCCATGACGAGCGTGCGGTCCGTGGGCAGGTCCTCGAACCTTGCCGCGGGCCGCGGCTTGCGGAGAACCGGCAGCGGGCTTGTGGCCGGGCCGGTTCCGGGTGCTGCAGCGAGGGAGTCCATAATGCTTACCTTCCGAGTATGAGGCTCATGGCCTCGGCGCGGGTGGCCGGGTCATGGAGTTGACCGCGCACCGCGCTGGTGACGGTCTTCGCGCCGGGCTTGCGGATGCCGCGCATGGACATACACATGTGTTCACATTCGACGACGACAATCGCCCCGCGCGGGTTGAGGTGCTTCACGAGCGCCTCCACGATCTGCGTGGTGAGGCGCTCCTGCACCTGGGGTCGGCGGGCATAGATATCGACCAGTCGCGCCAGCTTGCTGAGGCCGGTCACCTTTCCGTCATGTGACGGAATGTAACCGACGTGCGCGACTCCGTGGAACGGCACCAGGTGGTGCTCGCACGTCGAGTAGAAGGGAATGTCCTTCACCAGGACAAGCTCTTCGTGGTCGAGGTCGAACGTGGTGGAGAGGACATCCGCAGGGTGCTGGTGCAGCCCCGCGAAGACCTCTGCGTAGGCCTTGGCCACGCGCTTGGGCGTGTCCTGGAGGCCTCCACGGTCAGGATCTTCGCCTATTGCCAGGAGGATCTCGCGGACAGCCGCTTCAATGCGTGGTCGATCCACTTTGTGGCCGTGCTTGGAGCCCGCGGCGGAGCCGTGGGCGGCGGCGAGGTCGTCGTCGTCGTCGAAATGAGTCACAGCAGAAAGCTTAGCCGTGATGCGGGTGGTCGTTGCCGCCGTCGGGATGCGGGGCCTGGAAGGAATCCTGGCTGCTGACCCCCTGTGCATGCGGAGCCACCACGTCCAAGGGCTCGTCCAAGCGGGCCTTCTTGGCTTCCTCCTGGGCTTCGCGCTCAGCCTTCTCGGCGCGGCTCTCCACAGGTGGAATCGACTGCACGGGACGGGATTCCTTGGACAGCCAGATCTCGCGGAAGTCGCGCTTCCGGATGTCGTGGAAAATCTCGGCGATCTCGGCCTGGTTCAAGGTTTCGCGTTCCAGCAATTCCAGTGCCAGGCGGTCCAGGACGTCGCGGTTTTCCGTGAGGATGGCGTAGGCCTCGTCGTGCGCCTGGTCGATCAGGCGACGAACTTCCTCGTCCACGACGTAGGCGATCTGGTCCGAGAAGTTGCGCTCCTGCGCGGCGTCGCGGCCGAGGAACGGCTCGCCGCCGCCCTGGCCCAACTTCACCGCACCGACGCGTTCGCTCATACCGTACTGGGTGACCATCTTCCGGGCCGTGGAGGTGGCCTTCTCGATATCGTTGGAGGCACCGGTGGAGGGATCGTGGAACACGATCTCCTCTGCGACGCGACCACCCATGGCGTAGGCCATCTGGTCCAGCAGTTCGTTACGGGTCACCGAGTACTTGTCGTCCTCGGGAATCACCATGGTGTAGCCCAGCGCACGGCCACGGGGAAGGATGGTGATCTTGGTGACCGGTGCGGAGTTACGCAGGGCAGCGGCAACCAGTGCGTGGCCACCTTCGTGGTACGCGGTGATCTTGCGCTCAAGTTCCTTCATGACGCGGCTGCGCTTCTGCGGGCCGGCCATGACACGGTCGATTGCCTCGTCCAGCGCCCGGTCGTCAATAAGGTTGGCGTTGGACCGCGCGGTCAGCAGCGCGGCCTCATTCAGGACGTTGGCCAGGTCAGCGCCAGTGTAACCGGGGGTCTTCTTGGCCACACCCCTGAGGTCGATGCCGGGGGCCATGGGCTTGCCCTTGGCGTGAACGTTGAGGATCTGTTCGCGGCCGATCATGTCCGGGGCTTCCACGGTGATCTGGCGGTCGAAACGGCCCGGGCGCAGCAGAGCGGGGTCCAGGACGTCCGGGCGGTTGGTGGCCGCGATGAGGATGACGTTGGTCTTGACGTCGAAGCCGTCCATCTCCACGAGGAGTTGGTTCAGGGTCTGTTCGCGCTCGTCGTTACCGCCGCCGATACCGGCGCCACGATGACGGCCCACGGCGTCGATTTCATCAACGAAGATGATGGCCGGTGAGCTCGCCTTGGCCTGCTCAAAGAGGTCGCGGACGCGGGAAGCACCAACACCGACGAACATTTCAACGAAGTCCGAGCCGGAGATGGAGAAGAAGGGTACGCCGGCTTCGCCCGCAACAGCACGGGCAAGCAGCGTCTTACCGGTACCTGGAGGGCCGTAGAGCAGCACGCCCTTGGGAATCTTGGCACCGACGGCCTGGAACTTGGCCGGTTCCTGGAGGAACTCCTTGATTTCCTGGAGCTCTTCCACGGCTTCGTCGGCACCGGCGACGTCGGAGAAGGTCACCTGCGGCATGTCCTTGTTGACCAGCTTGGCCTTGGACTTGCCGAACTGCATCACCTTGGAGCCGCCACCCTGCATGCGGGAAAGCAGGAACCAGAACAGGACACCAAGCAGCAGCACGGGGATGAGCAGAGAGAACAGGCCGGAGAACCAGTTGTTCTCGATCGGTTGGTCGGTGAAGCCCTTGTCAGGGTTGGCACTGGTAACAGCCTTCACCACATCCGGGCCGCGGTCCGTGACATAGAAGAACTGAACGTTCTTGCCCTTGTCCTGGCCGTCCAAATTCAGGTTGTCCTTGAGCACCAGGTCAACGCGATTCTCGGCGTCGAAAATCTTGGCCTGCTCAACCTTCCCGCTCTGGGAAAGGAGATCGAGGCCGTCCTTGGTGTCAATGCGCGTGGAACCGCCCGGAGCCAGTGTTGCGAATGCCACCAGGAGCAAGCCAACGACGACAACAATCCAGATGCCCGGGCCCTTGAAGAAACTCTTAGCTTTCATCTGATCGGGGTTTTGCCCCGTCCCTCCTGGTAGTGCTGCAAGGCGCAACTTCTGCGCGCGAGTGGTGCTGCTTCAGTTTCAAGCTATACACCGTTCCCAGTAATTCACGCACTGGAAAGTCCAAAAGTTCCCTCTGGGCGTACACAGGATACTCGCGTCCGGCGCGTCAGGACAGGGTTTGTTGCTCCAATGGCCAGCGGCGGTCCCTTTTCGTGGGAGGTAACTCGTCAGGCCGCGGCAACAGGGAGCACCAGCAGGTAGCCGGTAGGCAGGTCCGTGCTCCAGCGTCGAGGCTCGCGGACTACGAATTGCTGGGCCAACTGTTCCGGGGTCAGCAGGCTGTTGGGTTCAGGTGAGGGCCCCCACTGCCCGCTTCCGTGCGGGTACAGCGGGTCAAGGACGCGGATGCCGGTGACCTGGAACTCCGGAAAAAGGGCAGGATCACCGATCGACTCGAAGCCACTCATCACCCAAGCGTGACGGCCGCTCCACATGACCAGGCCAACAGGCCGGCCTGTCTGGGCGATGGCACGCGAAGCCGCCTGAAGCGTGTCCTCGTAGTTGGCGATGCTGACCACGGAATACGGGCCCATACCCACCTCGGTCAACACCTGCGCCCAGCCGCGTGGGTTGGCACCGTTGAATGAATTGGACGACCGCGCCCGCGCCATCTCCCACAACTCACTCTGTTGCGCAGGAGCAGCCCAGGAACCGCCACCGGTGTCGTCAATGAGGTTGTGCGCCATCTGGATGCTCGCGGCCACACACCAATCGAAGGTGTACTGCGGAACGAAGTCCCCCTCTTGGTAGAGGTTGAGGGCGAACGCCTCCGGCACAAGGGGCAGGGCGGGCGGCGGGGCAGGCTGCGGAGCCTGGGCGGGCGGAGGTGCGGCGACGGGTGCCTGGCTCGGGGCCTGTGATGTGCCAGCGGAGGGTGCGCTTGGCATCGCCGAGGAGGTAGTGGTCGGCTGGCCGGTGGCCTCGTCAATATCGACCGCTGGAGTGCAGGCCGTGAGGAGGGTGGCAAGGACGGCGAGCCACGCCAGGAGACGGGCAGGGGCACCGGTCATGGTTCAGTCTAGCTCCGGGCCCTCAGGCAGGGCACCCCTTAAACGCGAATGCCGCACCGACTCCCGCCACGCCCACCAGTGGTTACTGGGGCGAACGGCGGAAAGCGGTGCGGCGGAAAGCGGTGCGGCGAAAAGCGCAGGAAGTTTACTCGTAAACGTGCGGAGCCAAGGTGCCCACGAAGTCCAGGTTGCGGTACTTCTCGGCGTAGTCCAGGCCGTAACCCACCACGAATTCGTTGGGGATGTCATAGCCGACGTACTTGACGTCGATTTCCACCTTGGCGGCGGTCGGCTTGCGGAAAGCCGTGCAGATTTCGACGCTGGCAGTGCCTCGGGACTCAAGGTTGGACTTGAGCCAGGACAGGGTCAGACCGGAGTCGATGATGTCCTCCACGATGAGCACGTCTTTGCCCATGAGGTCGGTATCGAGGTCCTTGAGGATCCGGACCACGCCGGAAGACTGGGTGCCGGAGCCGTAGGACGAGACAGCCATCCAGTCCATGCTGACGTGGCTGTGCAGCGCACGCGCGAGGTCAGCCATGACCATGACGGCACCCTTGAGCACACCGACAATAAGGATGTCGCGGCCTTCGTAGTCCTTGTCGATCTGCGCCGCGAGTTCCGCGATGCGCGTCTGGATCTGCTCTTTGGTGTAAAGAACGTGCTTGAGATCTGCCTGGACGTCGTTTGAATCCACCAATGGCTCCTGTTTTGATGCTCGGGTGCGGCTACTGTTGGGACGGTTTCTGATGCCGGAATACTAGCTTCCCACAGCGCGCGGCTTCACGGGGACCGGCCCCCGTTGATTCACCGGTCGCATCGGCCTCCGGAGCACCTGTGGAAACGGTCCGCTGCTGCTCCAAATCGCTGAGGGATAGGCGGTACACGCTGACGTGGCCGGGTAGCTCCACCGGTCCGGCCGACCCTTGGCGTCGAAGCAGCGCTTCCGCAGCTTGGAGGCGCCCGTAACCGGGCTGTTGACCCCCGACGTCGGCGGCCGCCTTGGCGATCACACGGAACCTCAGTGCTGCGGGCAGCTCCCGGACGGCGTCCTCCGGCAACCAGGCGCCACCGGCTTCCCTCTGCACAAGTGAGAGATAGGTCTCGTTGGCCAAATCCTCAAGGAAATCTGCATCCTGCTGGAGGATCGCGGCGGTCCGTGCCAGCGACTCAGCGACGCCCGGCCCGAGCTTTTCCTCCAGAACCGGCATGACTTCCACGCGGGTCCTGGAGCGGGCGAACGCAGGATCGGCATTGCTCGGATCGTGCCAGGGGTCCAGTTCCTCAACCTCGCAGATTTCCAGGGTCTCCTCGCGTCGGAGGCCCAGGAAGGGGCGGAGCAGGCGTCCGCGGGCTGGCCTCATACCGGCCAGCGAGCGCGTTCCGGAACCGCGGGCCAGCCCCAAGAGCACTTGCTCCGCCTGGTCATCCAGGGTGTGGCCCAGCAGGATCGCCTCACATGCGAGGTCGTCAGCGGCAGACTCCAATGCGGCGTGGCGGGCGTCCCGGGCAGCAGCTTCAGGCCCAAATCCTGTGGAAGCAACGTCCACAGTGCGCACTTCCACGGGATCGATTCCCAGCTGGCGCAGCACAGACGCAGTATGCGAAGCGACGTCCGCCGACCCGACCTGCAGCTGATGGTCAACCACCACGGCGGCCACTGCCACCGGATGCCCGTCCACGTGCCCGCGCCGGGCAAAGTAGGCGGCAACTGCTGCGAGCGCCAAAGAGTCCGGCCCCCCGCTGCACGCCACGAGCACACGTGATGGATAACCGGCAGCGGCCAGGGCGTTCTGCAACTGCTTACGCGCTTTGCCGACGACCGGCGCCAAACGACCCGGCCGGCGTCGACCCTTAGCTGCTGACGTACCGCCGTGACTGACAGGAACGCTCAAAGCCCCATCCGCTCAAGCCAAAGCTTGGAGTTGTGGATCTCTTCCTCGGTGGGAAGGTAGTCGGCGGACTCCCAGACCCGATTGAAGCCTTCCATACCGGCGACGGCCACCACCTCGCGGACAAACTTGGCGCCGTCCGTGTACTGGCGCATTTTGGCATCCAGGCCAAGGAGGTTACGGATGAACTTCTCCACCACGCCACGGTCCTTGCCACGCTCGTTGAAGCGCTGGCGGATGGTTTTCACGGAGGGGACGATGCTGGAATCCACGGCATCCATCACCACATTGGCATGCCCCTCGAGGAGGCTCATGACTGCGGTGATGTGGGACAGGGACGCCTTTTCCTCGGGGTTCTGCAGAAGGTCAAGAATGGCGCCACGGCCTGGCGTTTTGTCCGAGGGAGTGCGGTCGCGCAGGGACTTGGCGGCGGCGCTAGCCCGTTCCATCAAAGAATCCATGTTGCCCAGGAGGTTCCCGCTGAGCTTCTCGATTTCGTCCAGCATGTGGTGCCGGAGCCACGGCGCGGCGGCGAACTGCACGCGGTGCGTTTGCTCATGCAGGCAGACCCAAAGCCGGAAGTCGTCCGGGTGGACGTTGAGTTCACGTTCCACGGAGATGATGTTCGGCGCCACGAGCAGGAGGCGACCGCCGGGCGGAACGTTGGCGTCAGGGGCCAAGGCAGCAAAAGGATCGTACTGGCCGAGGACCTTGCTGGAGAGGAAAGCGAGCACAGCGCCCAGCTGCGTACCGGTGATGGCGCCGCTGGCAGCAGCGGCGGCCGGGGTCATGCCCACACCGCTGCGGCTCTCCAGCATCTTCTTCAGCGCCGGCTGCAGCATCACCGAGAAACTCTGCGTGTTGGCCTTCGACCACGAGGCGCGGTCCACCACCAGGACGTGCGAATCACGCAGGTCCCGCGCGGCATCCAGTCCCGTGATGTCGTGCACGTGTGGGACGGAGATATCCGCGTTGAAGCGCAGGTTCTCCACCGCCTTGCCAATCTCTCCGGCGCTGAGCTCAGGGCCGGGAGGGGCAAGCCGGGCAGCCGTAGAGGCGGCCAGGTCCCAGTTGATCAGGGACGGGGCCCCTGCTGACGAATCTCGGGCAGATGACACCATACGGTCCATCACACCACACGTAACCGACAGTGAACCCTTAAGTTCGCTCCACGCTGAGCATTAACCCCGGCAACCACATGAGGCCAGCACCGAGGCCGAGCGGTCCATCGCCACCTTGTTCCCGGCGGCCCCCGGGTCCAGGCCGTTGCCGATGAACGAGAACACCAGCAACCTGCCATCCGCATCCACCACGTAACCACTCAGCGCGATCACCGTGTTGAGCGTCCCTGTCTTGGCGCGAACCAACCCGGCACCCTCGGCGGTGCTGGCGTCCACATACCTGTCATCCAACGTGCCGGTCAGGCCGGCCACTGGGAAGCCGTCCAGCGCTGTCCGCAAGGCAAGATCCGGTCCGCTGGTGATTGCACGGACAACGTCGGCAAACTGTCGGGCGCTGACCTGGTTCTCCAGCGCCAGGCCGGAAACGTCGGCCAGTTGCATCGAATCCGTGGCGATTCCCAACTCCCCCAGCCTTTGCCGCACGGCCGCAGTGGCGCCGTCGTACGTCGCCTTCTGGCCGGAAGCGCCTGCGGTCATCCGCCCGAGTGCCTCGGCGAGGAAGTTGTCCGAGGTCTCCAGCATCAAGTCCACTTGTTCGCTGACCGTGGCTGACTCTGCTGTGGCCAGCACTTTGGCGGGGAGGCCTTTGCCGCGTTCGACGCCGGGCGTCACCGAAACGCCGGCGGCGGCCAACTGCTCGGCGAAGGCCTGGGCGGTGGTGGCGGCCGAATCCTGTGGCCGCGGACCGGTCACGACGCCCGGCGAAAAGCGTCCGGAGTTCAGGGCGAGGGAGAACAAGGGCGCGGTCTCGCCTGCTGCGACGTCATCCAGACTCCACGCCGGGTTGAGGGGCGCTCCGGCGAACAGGGAGTCGTCCACCTGGACGGTGACGGGCCCCTTCACCCCGGCATTAGCCAAAGCCTCAGCGGTGTCCTTAGCCAAGGAAGCCAACCCGGCCCGCCCCAGGACGGCTGAAGGATCAGACGCGGAAGACCCCAGCAGGACGTCCCCTCCCCCGGTCAGGACCACTGTGGAGGGGTCGTCGGACGCGAGGACCCTGGTGGTGAAACGCGACTCGGGGCCCAGCGCCTTCAAGGCGGCGACGGCGGTCAGCAGCTTCATGTTCGAGGCCGGGATGCGGTTGTCGTTGGCGTCGCGGTCAAAGAGGACCTGGCCGGTGGAGGCGTCCATGACGACGCCGCTGATGGTGCCCGCGCCGTCGGGTTTCAGGGTGGCATCCAGGAGCTTCGTGACTTCTGCTGGCAGGGGGATTGGAGCATCCGCGTCCAAGGGGAGCACGCCATTGGCGTCGGTGAGGTGCCCGGGCTCTTGTTGCCAGGCGGGAATGGTTGGCGAAGGCTTGGGAATACTCAGCAGCCCTGGCACCATTCCGACTACCACCACTGCACCGAGGCACAGCAGGACAACCGCCAAAAGCCCTGGCCACTTCAAGCGCCCCCACGCCGCGGATACCCGCTTCCGGGCACCCCCGTTCTTAACGCCCTTCATGCAGCCGCTTGGTCCTGTCAGTCCTGAAATGTCCCCGCCGGTTCAAGAAACCCGGGCCTCTCGCTATATCCTCAATAGTAGTCGGCGGCACCGGCTGTACTTTTGCCTGCCGCCAGCCCCGGGCTAAGCAGCCTGCCTGAGGCACCGTCACCCGTGACGGCCGCTTCGGCGGAGCGACGCCCCACCCACACCCGTCAAGGAGCATTCCATGAAGCACGACGTGACCATCGAGATCCCCAAGGGATCGCGCGTCAAGTACGAAGTTGACCACGAAACCGGCCGTGTCCGCCTGGACCGCGTCCTGTTCACCTCCATGCAGTACCCCACGCACTACGGCTTCTTCGAGAACACCCTGGGCGAAGACGGCGACCCGCTGGACGCACTGGTGCTCCTGCAGGACTTCGATCTGCACCCGGGCGTCATCGTTGAATCCCGCCCCATCGGCGTCTTCAACATGACGGACGACGGCGGCGGAGATGCCAAGGTCCTCTGCGTCCCGGTTGATGCACGCTTCGACCACATCCAGGAAGTCAGCGATGTGAGCGAGTTCCTGATCAAGGAAATCGAGCACTTCTTCACGCGCTACAAGGACTTGGAGCCCGGCAAGTGGGTCAAGGCCGAAGGCTGGGGCGACCGCGCCGCTGCCGAAGCTGAGCTGGAAGCCTCCATCAAGCGCTACGTTCCGGCAGCACACTAGTTCTCACCCAACCGAGTCGCAGTTACCCGGTTGGGTCTCGACGGCGGTCGGTGCGGTTCCCTGCGAACCCCACCGGCCGCCGTCGTTCTTTAACAGCTGTTTGTGCACATGGGCATGTCTCCCCATCGCGGCGGCTTGCAGGTCCGCCTAGGCTGAGACGAGACTTTTCGATGCTTGCACACAGGGGGTTCCATATGGCTGGGTTCTACGGCGCGGATATCGCGCAGCTTCGCAGTCTGGCTGGCGTGATGGGCAAGGCTGCAGACGCCATCAACTTGGAAAGCGCGCAGCTGTCCAACGCCATCAATTCCACAACGGCGTGGCAGGGCAGGGACGCCACAGTGTTCAAGGGCGACTGGAACAGCCAGCACCGGCAGAGCCTGGTGAAGGCCGCCAACATGCTTCGCGAAAATGCGAGCCAGCTGAAGAAGCACGCCAACCAGCAGGAGTTCGCCAGCCACAATGACGGTTCGGGCACGTCCGTGGGTGTGCTCAAGGATGTCTACGACACCGGAATGGGCGTCAAGGAACTCGGCGCGCAGCTGTGGACCGCCTACAAGTACGGCAAGTTGGGCCACGCGGAATGGGTCAAAACCCGTGAAGTGCTCACCAATTGGCGTGCCGGCGGAACGGTTGTCCGTGACGCATTGACCGCCCTGCGCAACGGCGAGAAGGTCACAGATGTCATCACCGACCTCAAGGCCAACATCCCTTACAGCCAGGCGTTCCAGGATGCCAGCAAGTTCTCCAAGGGACTGCGGATCGCCGGAGCCGTGGCGGCACCACTGAACATCGTGGGTGGCATCAGCGACATGATCAGCCCTGAGCACGACGGCTGGCGCGGCACCGGTGACCGGGTTGCAGGCGGGCTGTCCGTGGTGGGTGGAGTGGGCAGCATCATGCTCATGACAGCCGGTGGCGCGGCACTCCTGGGACCCATTGGAGCGCCGATCGTTATTGGCGCGGGCATTGTGGCCGGAGCCTGGGCCCTGGGCAACCTCGTGGCCGACAACTGGGATTCCATCAGCAACTTCGCGAGGAACCCCGGCAGCTACATAGCCGACGGCGCCAAGGAAGTGGCGGGCTTCGCCAAGGATGTAGGCAGTAAGGTGGCAGACGGGGTCAGTGACGCCGCCAAGTCAGTCGGAAACTTTGTCGGAGGGATATTCGGATGACCACCAGCACCATGAAATGGACCCAGCGGGACATTGAGGCAGCTGCCAAGGTCCTGGCATCGGCCAGCGCCGTGGGAGCGCCCTTGCCCACCTTGACCGACGAAGAAGTGGTGGCCCTTGATGGTGTCCAACACGAGCAACTGGTGGCCCTTCCTTGGCTTTCGGCCCAGGATGCCAGCAAGGAATTGATGTGCGCCATCGCCCTGCGCGGCCTGCTGGCCAAGGAGCTTGTGTACCCGGTGGTGTTCGAGGGCGAGACCGAGCCTTCCCGCCTCCACGCCACCGAGGACATCACCGGTGCACTGACCTTGCGCCGTAGCGGCAGCAGCGTTGTTTCCGTGGAGCGCACCGTGTCCACGGGTAAGCGGTGGCTCTACGGCTACGTCCACGACGACGGCGTGCTGCTGGAGGAAGTGGACGAAAGCGGCCTGCACGGCTTCACCGTTGTCACCCGCGAGCAGTTGGTCCCGCGCCTGGCGGACTTCGTGGACCCTGAGAAGGCCGCGGCCAAGGACACCGATCCCACCGTGTACACAGAAGCCCAGTTCGAGGACCGCGCCGCAACAGTCTTGGCCGACACCCAGGCCGCGAGCAACGTGGTGGCGTTCAACTCCGACACCAACGACTTCCCCACCGTCACTGTCTACACTGGCCCGTCCAGCGTGCATGTGCTGACACCCCAGGTAACTGGCGAGTCCGTCAAGCTTGAACTGAAAGAAACCTCGGCAGCGTCCTTGGCCGGCGTCCTCGGCGGACTCGCCGGCCTGGCCTGACATCGCACCCACGCCGCCCACCGCCGTCGAGCTGAAAGCCCCTCATGACCACTTCGAAGTCCACCACCGCCACCGGTCTGGTTGATGCCGCCACTGGCCGTCCCGTACGCCGCCACCCCGATACCGGCGCATACTTCGTCAAGGCGTCGGGAAGCGCGCACTTCTGGGGCCGGGCCCTGGACGCGCTCGTCTTCCTGGTGGGCTACGTGGTCCTGGCCGTGATCGCGGTGATGGCTCGCGAGTCCATGATGAACAGTGGCTCGATGCTGGGATTCAACGACGGCTTCTGGCTGACCCTCTACGTTGTCCTGTGGTTCGTCGGCCTGTTCGCCTATGGCATGATCTGGGGCACTGCCGGCAGCGTGGGTGACGCCGCTGCGGGTATGCGCTCCGTCCGGATCAAGGACGGCACGACGGCGGGTGCGTGGCTGGGCGGTTGGCGCGCCATTTGCTGGTCCTTCTTCCCGTTCTTCGTGGTGATGGTCATTGCTTCAGCCTTGAGTGGTGGAAGCGGCGACACGTGGGACCCGAAATTCGCCGCCGTCGATCGCCGGTCCGGCCTGGCTCAAGGCCAGCCGCCGGTTCCCGATCCCAAGATCGTTGCCTCGCAGCAGGCCGCCGACGCCGAGCAGCAGAACCTCCCCAACCTTTACGGCCAGCGCCCGGATGCACGGCCGTAACTGGCTGGTTCGACGCGTTGAGCGCCGGCTCGGAACCGAGCTGGGGCAACTCCGTTATGTCGCTTCTTCGCGGCGCATCTTCTGGAAGGCCCTGGTCGCCTGCCTGATAGTGGGTTTCGTCTTTGGGACCATCGCGGAGTTCGTCAGCCCTATCCGCTCAACGCGCCAGCCCGGACATTTCAACGATCCCGCGTTTTTCGCCACGGCCAGCATCCTCACCGGACTGGTGTTGTGGTCCATGACGTTTCTGGGCAGCTTCCGGAAACTGCTGGTCTTCGACCGCGGAATCGTTGCCAAGTACTCACAGGCAAGTACGCAGTTGGTGTTTCCTTGGAACGACATCGTTCCCGGAACCATCAAGGCCGTCACGACGGCCGACGGTACCGACCCGGACCGCCGGCTGGTGGCCCGCCGGAAGGTTTCGTTGGGTGCCGGCGGCCGGAATGCCGTGGTATTCCAGGCACGCGACACCTTCTGGGTCTTTGCCTCCAACGAAGATCCAGCTCCCTTGGTCACCGCCATCCAAGGGGCAATGCGGGACGCCGGGATACCTGACGCGGCGCGGGCAGCAGCGGGTGCCTTGCCCGCCGTCGTACTGACCGGGCAAGTGGCTCTTGACTGAACAGCAGGCAAATTATGCCCTTGCAGACCGACTACCAGCCGGTAGCATGTGATCCACTATGTTCACTCTCACCATCAACCAACGCGACAGCCGCCGCGACGGCGACCTTGTGCCGCAGCTGCTCAAGGACCTGCGGCACATTCCTGCGCGGCTCGATTTTGACCGGTCGGTTGAAGATGAAGTGCAGGGAATCGTCGAATCCAGCCATCAGGCCGTAGAGACGGCGCTGATCGCCCTCAGGTCCAGCCAGTGGTACGTGGGAATCGGCGTGGGACCCATCAACGAGCCGCTCCCCAACCTGGTCAAGGACGCATCGGGGCATGGGCTCGTCTACGCCCGCAGGGCCGTGGACCGGCTGCGCAACGGCAAAGAGCGGATCCCCGTTGCCGTGGATGGCCCCTTGGCCGCCCTCGCTTCGGAAGCCGAAGCTGTACTCCGGCTGCTGGGACACATTGTGCAGCACCGCAGCGCGGCGGAGTGGAGGGTCCTGGATCTGTTGACCCCCGGGGTTCGTGGCCAGCAGAAAACCGTGGCGCAGGAGCTGGGCATCACCACCCAAGCGGTCAGCAAGGCGTTGGCACGCGCTCAGTGGGCCGAGGAGCACGCGGCCCGGCCCGCCGCGGCCCGCCTGCTGCAGCTGATCCTCGAAGTGCGCTGACAAACCCAAACAGGGGACAGCACCCGTCGCAATGAGGGTTCAATGCGACATGTGCTGCCCCCTGCTTGGGTGGGCGGGCCAGTTTACTGGTTGCTGACGTTGTCCTTGGCAGTCTCGGCACGTTGCTGGACGTCGGCGGCTGCTGCCTGGCCCTCGTCCTTCACGTTGGCCGCTGCCTCGGTGGCGCTGTCCTTCACATTCTGCATGGCATCCTGTGCAGGCTCCTTCATGTGCTCGGCGACTTCCTGCGCAGCGTGGCTCAGTTCGTCCGTAAGCGGCTGGGCTGCTTCCTTGACCGCCTGGGCAGCCTCGCGTTCTTTCTCCGAAGCGGGGAACAGGGAGGACACCAACAAGCCTGCGCCGAAAGCGATGAGGCCAGCTGCGATCGGGCTGCCCTGCGTCTTACGGGTGATGACCTGCGGAGTATCGCCAAGATCCGAGACAGCACCGGAAACACTGCCGGCGACATCAGAGACAGCGTTTCCGGCCCGGTGTGCAACGTTGCCTGCGGCATCGCTGACATCATCGCGGGCGCCGAACACGGCGGTCTTGATCTTGTCTACCCGGCGGTTGACGATGTGTGACGGGGTGACCTTGTCAGCCACGGCATCAACGTTGGTGCTGAGCCGCCGGCGAGTTTCTTCGATATCGGCGCGCAGGGCGTCGGGGTTCTGCGTCATCGTGTCTCCTCAGTGTTCGGTTTCAAAGCGGGAGGTATTTCCTTGACCGTCTCAGCGGTCTGCGGCATGCCCTTGATGGTGTTCAATTCCTTGCGGCCCTTTGCTGCCAGGACTGCAGCCACGATGCCCCAGATGACCGCGACAATAACCGCGGACCATCCCAGGCCTACGAGCTGACCCAAGGCCCACCAGAGGGCTATGGACAGGAACAGCACGGTGATGTGGCCGGCGTAGGCAGCCCCGCCCAGCATTCCAGCGCCCTTGCCGGCCTTGGTGGTGGACTCCTTGAGCTCCGCCTTGGCCAGCTCCACTTCCTGGCGCATCAACGTGGAAACGTCGCGCGTGAGGTCGCTCAGGAGCTCACCAAGGGGAAGGGTCTCTGCCTTCACATGGGCTTCCGTGGGAGGCAACTCGGTAGGACTGCTCATCGGTGACCTCCGTACTGGGGGTCGTCGGGATCAAGCGGTCCTGCAAGGGGGTCACCTTGGGCTTTGACGCCACCGGCCTCGGTTTCCGGGTAAGGGAGCGTGGATCCGTCGTAGCCGCCGGTGGTGCCTGCGTCATAACCGGTGGTGGTAGCTGCACCGTATCCGGCGGTGGTCGCGGTGGGTCCGGGGAGGTCCACGGCCGGAGGGGTGACGGCGCCACCCTGGCCTTGGGTGGGGTAGTAGACAGCACGGGGCGTCTGCGATGTGGCATCGGAAGTGCTGCTTGCGGATGCAGCGTCGGAGGCGTTGCCGGCCATGCCCCTGCCAAGACGGCCGGCGAGAACACCGGCACCGGCAGCCAGCAGCAGGAATGTTCCCGGCTTACGGCGTGCGAAGCCCTTGACTTCATCCAGGAGCGAGCCGGGATCCCGGCCCTCCAACCACTGGGCGACGGACGAGGAACGCTGGGCCGCCTGCTGGACCAGATCCGTGGCCACACCACCGTTTTCAGTCGAATTTGCCATGGTGGACAGCTCGTCGGAGATGGAACGCAACCCTTCAGCAACACGCTGCTGCTGGGCTTGGGCCTGATCGGACAGCTCCCCCTTGGTCTGGGTGAGGAGCTGGCGGGCATTCACCTTGACCTCGTGGGCTACATGCCCAGCCTCGGTCTTGGCGGTATCTACGACTCCGCCAGCGGCGTCACCTACGGCACCGGCCACTCCTGCGGCTTCTTGCTTGGCGGTCTCGACAGTTCCGGAACCTGCAGAACCGGTGGTTGAACCGGTAGTGGTGGTTCCGACAGTTTCAGTTTCAACGTCCGGCGAGTCCAGGTAGCTTCCGGTAAAGGGTTCGGTCCCTGCGTGGGCACCGCCCCTTGGTGTCGTGAAGCTTCCGTCCTGCGGCGATTGGCTCTCAGTCATTGTCGCTCTCTTTCCACAGTTGGCAGGCTGCGGACAGCAGCCGGGATAGTAAGTATCGTTACTATCAATGGGTGTGTACCCGGATGCGGGGGTTCTAATCGCCAACCAATCCAAAAGATGGCATGGCCCACATACAGGGCTCTCCACTCGACAGGCGGCAACTTACCTGCCAACGTTGGCTTGATGAGCCAACTGCCCTCAAGGCGACGGCTGATCCCCGCGCTTCGCAAGACCGTTACACGCCACCGACTCCTCTTCGCCGCCAAGACTGCGGTCGCGGCCGGACTGGCCTGGTATCTGGCACCCTTCATGCCCGGGTCCGCTGCCGCCTATCCCTACTACGCTCCCCTCGGTGCCTTGGTCAGCATGCACCCCACCGTGGCGGATTCCGCCAAGCACGGGCTGCAGAGCCTGGCTGGACTGGTCCTGGGCATCGGCATGGCCTTCGCCATCACTACTGTGGCCGCCCCGACCGCCTTGGCTGTAGCCCTGGTGGTGGGCCTCGGCGTGCTCATTGGCGGCCTACCCAGGTTGGGAACTGCCTCGGAGTGGATTCCCATGGCAGCGCTGTTCGTGTTGGTGTTGGGCGACTCGAACGCGGAAGGCTTCTCCTTTGCCTACGTACTCCAGATGGCACTGGGCGTGGCCGTGGGCTTCGCAGTGAACTGGTTGATCTTCCCGCCCCTGCACCTGGACGACATCGACCCCGCCATCGCCGGCCACCAAAGCGCGTTATCCCGGCAGCTCAAGGACATGGCCAAGGCAATGCAGGAGTCCTGGCCACCCAATCACGAGGCCTGGGCCAGCCGCAGCGACGAACTCTCGCTCACGGCGGCAGCCGTGCGGACCGCGGTTCATCAGGCTGAACTGAGCGCCAAAGCGAACCCCAGGTCCCGCCGTCGGGCTACCCGCCTGCCCAACGACCTGGCCGGTCTACGGACCCTTGAGCGGCTGACTTTCCACGTCCAGGACATCACCGACGTCCTGGCAAGTGCCATCTGGGAAAAGGATGCCGGGACAGTCATCCCGGACGCCGTGGTGGGCAATCTGTCCGAGTCGCTGGAGTCCGTGGCAGCTGTGATCGATCACTGGCGGGACGCGGAATCCAGTGAGCTCGCCAGCCGCTTGGCGGAAGCCAAGGATGCCATAGCGGCCCTCAGCGATGCCGTGGCCGAGGCCGCTGCGGGGCAGTCTCCGGTGAACGCTCCGGCGTCGGTGGCCATGAGCCTGCGCCGCATCCTCACGGTGGTGCTGTCCTCGGAGTGACTCAGCGCGGCTCGAGCGGGGGCGAAGCCTTCCGGCCCTTGCCCGCGCCAAGTCCGTCCAGCATCTCGGCCAGCGACTCCAAAGAGGAGTGCTTCGGCGACCACCCCAGGAGGCTGTGCGCCCGGGCGGTGTCCATGATGGGTGCGTTGGCAGCCATATCCACCCAGCCGCCGTCGGTCACCTGGAGCCGGAGGTGCCAACTGACCTCGACGACGGCGCGCAGCAGCGGCAGTGGGAACGGCAGCACCCGCCGGGCGCTGAAGATCCACGCCAAGGCGTTGGGGTCGATCACCGGTTCGGCTGCAATGTTGAACGCGCCCTCCGCCTTGCGCTCCAGCACGCGCCAGTAGGCGTCGGCGACATCCGCTGCATGCACCGCCTGGAAGACCAGCTCCCGGGGGACGGCGAGCAGTGGCAACCACGGCTTGCGTGGGACGAGCCGCGGCAAAATCCGGCCCAGGAAGTACCGGCCCACCTCACTCCCCGCCCCGGCACTGAACGTCAGCGCGGGACGAAGCCGGGCCACCACAATGTCCGGATTGTCTTTGGCGAAGCCATCCAAAAGCCTCTCCTGCGCAGCTTTGTCCACACTGTAGTGGGACTTGGGAATTCCAGCCGCGGGCCAGCCCTCCTTGGTGCGCTGGTCCTTTGGCGCCGGCGAATAGGCCCCCACCGAGGACGCGCAAACGATGTGCCCTACCCCTGCCTTCTTGGCTGCGGCCAAGACGTGGGCTGTTCCGGCCACGTTGGTTTGCCGTAGCAGCTGACGGTTGTGGTTGGGCTGGATGAGCCAAGCCAGGTGCACTACGGCGTCGGCTCCGGCCATGGCGACCTCCACATCCGTTTGGTCCTCGCTGGAGCCAATATCCAGGGTATGCCACTCAACGCCTTGGTAGGGGGCTGAGTCCTGGTCAGGTGCGCGGCGCGCAATCCCCACGAGTTCAAGATCGGCACCCTCCTCGGAGCGGGCCGATTGGAGCCGCTTCAGGACTTCGGAGCCGACGTGCCCGGTGGCTCCCGTGATCACAATTCGCATGGCATTCTTCCTTAGGATTCCGGGGTGTCGCCCGTGGCGCGGATGCGTTCCAGCACCGCGGTGGTGGAGTGTTCCGGCACGTAGTCCAGGATGGTCACCGTACCGCCCCAGCGTTCCACTGCCACCGTTTCCGCCAGCATTTCGGGTGTGTAGTCCCCACCCTTTGCGTAGACATCGGGCTTCAGCAGCTCGATCAGAGGAATAGGCGTAGGAGTATCGAAAACCGTCACATGGTCCACGCAGCTAAGGGCGGCAATCACGGCGGCACGGTCGGCCTCGTGGTTGACCGGCCGATCCGGACCTTTGAGCTGCTTCACCGAAGAGTCGCTGTTCAAGGCGACCACCAGGACGTCGCCCAGCTGCTTGGCTTGGTTGAGATAGCGGGTATGGCCGCGGTGCAGGACGTCGAAGCAGCCGTTGGTCAGCACAATCCGTTTTCCATCCCGGCGATGCGCCTCCACCTGTTGGGCCAGTTCCGTGGCCGTCAGTGCCGTATCCGCGAACCCGCTAAGGTGCCGGGTCAGCTCATCAGTGGTGCACACCGAAGTACCCGGCCTGTGCACGACGACATCGGCGGCCGCCTGCCCGAGGTCCACGCTGGTGGTCAGCGGAAGGCCGGCAGCCCGGGCCAGGGTCAGGGCGGCCACGAACGTGTCGCCGGCACCCGAAGCCTGCTTTTCAGCCTGCGGCCGTGCCCAGGTTCGGTGCGTGGAAAGCCGCCGGTTGGCGCCGTTCGCGCGGACCGTCAGCGTTCCCTCCCGGTCCAGGGTCACGACGACGGCAGCCGCCCCTGAGGCGCGAAGGAGCTGCTCTGCGTGGGCTTCCACAAAGGGGCACCGGGCCGCACCGCCCGGAAGTTCAACGCCCAGCAGCCGGGATGCTTCCTGGGCGTTGGGCGTGGTGAGGTCGGGTTTGAGTTCAGCCCAACTGCCAGGATGGTGCGCATCCACCACCACCAAGGCGTCCCGGCGCAGCGAGGCCGGACCGTCATCGTTCGACGGAGCCAAGAGTCCCAGGAGAGCGGACCGAACAGGCCCGCCCAACGCACCGGCCCCGTAGTCGCAGAGCACCACGGCAGAGGCGTCGGCGATGGCGTGCGGAATGGCGGCGGCCACCCCTTCAAGTCCATGGGCGGGAAGTTCAGTGGCTGCATCATCAAGGCGGAGCATCACCTGCCCGCCGCTGCTCACACGGAATTTGGTGGTGGTGGTCATCCCCGGATGGGACACCACGTACTGGACGTCCACCCCTGCGGATCGGAGCCTTCCAAGAAGCTCCTGCCCGCCGGAATCTTCACCAACGAGGGAAACGAAGCGGACCTGCGCTCCCATGGCCGCAAGATTCATGGCCGTATTGGCGGCCCCGCCCGGAGCGAAGTCCCGGCGTTGGACTTGGACCACGGGGGCCGGCGCTTCGCGGCAAAACCGCTCAATGGTCCCCTCCCACCAGCCGTCCAGGATGGAATCGCCGATGACCGTCACAACAGGGCGTTCTTCGGCCAAGCGACTTGGCAACCAGTCAGCCAAACCTTCTTGATTGGATAGGCGTGCCACGGGGTACCTTCCGGTAGAACGGCATGTTCCTGTTCCCGACAGGTACCCCGCGGCACGCACTTCACACGCCGGACCCGCGAGTTTCGCCACCCTGAAGAAGGAAATCGCTCATGGATGTTCCTGGGAATCCCGGCATCGGGCCCCTTCTGGAAAAATTCAGCCACGTCAACAGGATCGCGGTGCTCAGGGGAGGCGGATTGGGCGACCTGATCTACACGTACCCGGCCCTCAACGCGCTGAAGCTGGCCTACCCAGAGGCCACCATCACCCTCCTGGGAACGCCGGTCCATGCGGCTGTGGTGGCTGCGGCGGGCGGGCCGGTTGACGACGTCGAACTGCTGCCTGCAGCCCGCGGCGTTCATGACGGCCCCCGCAACGGCCAGCGCTTTGAGGCCGGAGCGGAGGACACGGCAGCACAGGAGGCCTTCTTCCAGGAGATGCGCGCACGGAAGTTCGACCTTGCGTTGCAGATGCACGGCGGCGGGCGCTACTCCAACCCGTTCCTGCTGAAACTCGGCGCACGGCACACCGCAGGGACCCGCACCAGGGATGCAGAACCCCTGGAGCGGAACCTGGACTACGTCTACTACCAGCAAGAACCGGACAGGTGGCTGGAACTCGCGGGCTTGGCCGGTGCACCCAGCATCACCGCTCCTCCCCTTCGCCCAAAACCTGGGCACCAGCAGAACGTAGCCGGACTGCGGGACGTGCGGAGAGCCTCCTTGGTGGTGGTCCACCCGGGGGCCACCGATCCGCGGAGGCGGTGGCCGGCGTCGAACTTTGCTGACGCTGCGGCGGGCGTCGCGCGCAAAGGGGCGCAGGTGCTGATCGTGGGCGACCATTCCGAGAAAGCCTTGGCCCGGGAAGTGGCGGAACTGGCGGTCCGCAGGCTGCCGCAAGCGGACAGGCAGTCAGTGCGCTCCGTCGCGGGCGAACTGGATCTGGGCGATTTGGCGGCGCTGTTGGACGCAGCCACAGTGCTGCTGGCCAGCGACAGCGGCCCGCGGCATCTGGCCCAAGCACTCGGCACTCCCACCGTCGGCGTCTTCTGGATAGGCAACGCCATTAACGCCGGCCCACGCGGGCGTGCCTTGCACCGCGTCCACATGTCCTGGGTGACACGATGCCCACGCTGCGGATCGGACGTCACCCAGGTGGGCTGGACAGCTCCGCACTGCGGCCACGACGACACCCTCATCAGGGGCATCGCCGTGGCCGACGTTGTTCAGGACGTGCTGGACCTTACGGCCACGAGCCTTCTTCTGCGGGGCAAATAAGGAGTTCGCGGACCTCGCTGCCGAACGGCTGCGAGAGTGCGAACACCACGGCCTGAGCCACATTGGCGGGATCGTTGAGCTTGGAATCGTCCTGCGGCTTGTACTGTTCGTCGCGGTCATCGAAGAAGTGGGTTTTCATGCCACCCGGGATGATGGTGGTGACGCCGATGACTCCCCCGGTTTCGGCTGCGAGCGCGCGGCTGAAGCCGATCACGCCGAATTTTGACGCACAGTATGCGGTGGCGTCCGGCAGTGCCCGCAAGCCCAGTGTGGAGGCGATGGTGACGGCACGCCCTCGGGATCCCTTGAGGTACGGCAAGGCCGCCCGGATCACGGAGACCGTGCCGAGGAGGTTCACGCCGATCACCTTTTCCCACTCATCAGCCGGAACGTCGCCCAGCTTGCCGCATCGATCTATGCCGGCGGCAGTCACCACTCCGTCCAGGCCTCCCATGCCCTCGGCTGCCTCCTTCACCGCAGCTTCCACGGCTTCACGGTTGGAGACATCCACTTCCAGGGCCTTGGCTCCGGAGACATTGCTGATGTCGCGGTCGAAGACGAACGGCGTGCCGCCGGCGTCGCGGATGGCCTCCACTATGGCTGCTCCGAGGCCGGAGCCGCCTCCAGTGACGATGACGCGGCCGGGTGTTTGCGTGTTCATGCGGTTCCTTTCGGTTGATTTCCAGTGAGTCAGCCGACCTTGGCCAGTGCTGCAGCCAGGCCGCTGGTGGATCGGGCCGGTTGGAAGGGCACGGTGACGCAACGCCCTCCCCACGCGGCCATGACTTGGGCTTCCGGTAGTTCGTCGGGGACGTAGTCGCCGCCCTTGACCCAGATATCGGGCCGGATGTCCTGGAGGCAGGCTGCCGGGGTGTCTTCGCCGAAGATCACCACGGCGTCGACGCATTCGAGCGCCAGAAGCAACTCAGCCCTGTCTTCCACGCTGACGATGGGCCGATGCTTGCCCTTCAGGCGACTCACTGACTCATCGGAGTTCAGGCAAACAATGAGGCAGTCCCCCATGCTGCGGGCGGCGGCAAGGGTCCGGGCGTGGCCAGCGTGGAGGAGGTCGAAACAGCCTCCGGTTGCCACCACGGTCCCACCCGAGCCACGGATGGCCTTGGCGAGCTGGGGGCCGTCGGGATGGTGGTGGCCGGCGTGGGCATGTGGCAGTTCGTCACGTTCGACGGCGGGACTCTGTTGGGGTGCCTCCGCCAAGGCTGCCGCCCCTCCCCGGGCGAGGAACCCGGACGCGTCCTCCACCGCCCTCGCTGCGGCTTGAGGGAGTGCCAGACCAAGGCCCAAGTACACGGCCAAGCTCCCTGCCAACCGGTCTCCCGCTCCGCACGGATCCACCACGGTGGTGGGCGGGGCGGGAATGCTCGTCACCGCGGACTCTTCCAGCAGCACCGCTCCGTCCTCGCCTTTGGTGACCAGGACGGCGTTGCACTGCCAGGTACGCATCAAGTGCCGGCCGGCCCGTTCCGCCTCCGCGCGGGCCAGCTCCAGTCCACCGGCATTCGCGGCCGCCAGCGCTTCGGAGAGGTTCGGCGTCACTGCGGCGACTCCCGGCACGGGTTTCGACCCTGCAGGATGCGGATCCCACACCACCGGCACGCGGAAAGCTGCGTCAGCGAGCGCAGAGCGGATGGCTTGGTTCGCCGTGATGCCGCGGCCATAGTCGGCCACCACGATCACCTCCGCCGAAGCGATCGCTGCCAGCATCTTCCCGGTGATGGTCGGGATTGGGGCCGGCGCACACCCTTGGTCGAAGCGGACCACGGGATGCGTCCCGATCCGGACCCGCGTCTTGGTGGGCGTCGGGGCGAGCGGGGCTCCGGCGAGCACCTCCACACCGGCAAGAGCACGCCTGAGGTGGCTGGCGCCGTCGTCGTCCGATACCGCGGTGACCAGCGAAACGCTGTGGCCGTCCCGTGCCAGGACGGTGGCCACCAGGCCTGCGCCGCCTGCTCGACGCCGGATGTCCGCGACGTCCACTACCGGCACCGGCGCGTCGGGGCTGAGCCGGGTGGCGGCACCGTTGATGTCGACGTCCAGGAGGAGATCCCCCACCACTGTGATCCTCATGGTTGACCGCCCAGCTGCACGCCGGAGCGTCGTACGATCTCCGCGTCGAAGGCCCGGCACACGGCGTGGACGGCGATGAGGTGGCCTTCCTGAGCGTTGGCTGCGATGGCATCCACGGTGATGGCTTCATGTGCGGCATCCGCGAGTGGGTTGGGGCCGGGACCGGTGAGGGCCCACGTGGTGATGCCTCGTTCGCGGGCGGCGCGGACGGCCTTGAGCAGGTTTGGACTGCGTCCACTGGTGGAGAGGAGGATGAGGACATCGCCGGCACGGCCGTGGGCCCGGACTTGGCGGGCGAACACTTCTTCGTAGCCGTAATCGTTGGAGAGGGCTGTCACGGCAGACGACTCGGCGTGGAGGGAGATCGCGGAAAAGGGTGCCCGTTCGTCGTCGAACCGGCCCACGAGTTCGGCTGTGAGGTGTTGTGCCTCCGCCGCGGATCCGCCGTTGCCTGCTGCCAGTAGTCTCTGCCCGGCCAGAAGGCGTTGGGCAAGTTCGGTTCCCCATTCGGAAAGCCGTCCGGACTGCGAGCGAAGTGACTCCAGAGCGGGCATGACGTTGTCCAGATGGGTGGTGACAGCGGTGTGGTGGTTGGGACTGCCGACGTCGGGAGCCCACCGGGGCGGCAGGGTATCCGGGACAGTGGATTCAGTAGTCACAGGACCTTTGATGATCACAGCGCTGTTCCTTCCAATGGTTCCAGGCCCTCGTCGGCCTGCCGGGACAGCCCGGCGGCAAGGACAGAACGGTAGGCCTTCTCCGTGTCTGCGGCGATCCGGTCCCAGGTGTAGCGCGAGCGTGCACGGCGTGCGCCGGCGCGGCCCATCTCCGCCCGGAGCTCGGGATCGGCAAGGAGCCTGCCCACAGCGTCCGCGAGGGCTTCCGGGTTGCGGGGCGGGACCTGCAACCCGGTCTTCTGGTCCACCACCGTCTCGCGGAGTCCGCCCACTGCGGCTGCCACCACGGGCACGCCGCACGCCATGGCTTCCAGGGGCACGATGCCGAACGGCTCGTACCACGGCGCGCAGACCACGGCATCGGCGCTGCGGAAGATACCCGGCATGGCGTCTCGTGGGACCTGCCCCCGCAATGTCACCTTGTCCGCCACCCCTAGTTCTTTGGCCAAAGCGTGGAGCCGCTGGGCCTCCGGGTCTTCCTCGAGGGTCAGGGCATCGCCGGAGCCACCGACAATCAGCAGTTCGACGTCGTTGAAGCCAGCCTCCGCGAGGAGCGGCAGGGCCCGGATGATGAGGTCAACGCCTTTCCGTTGTACGAGGCGACCCACGCTCAGGAGGCGGTGCGTGCGGGACTTGGGTTCGGCGTCGGACGTTCCCGGGAAGAGCGTGAGGTCCACACCGCAGGGGGCGATGGAAATCTTGGACCGGCTGATGCCCAGTGCCTTGAGCTCGAAGACTTCGTCCGGGCAGGTGGCGATGACCCAGTCCGCCGTCCGGCCCACCCACGGTTCCAGCCACGCACGGGCCGGTGGGCTGGTGTCAGCAGCGCCTTGGTGGCGGCGTTTCACGGAACCCAAGGCATGGAAGGTCTGGACAACGGGCACGGGATCGTCGGCTCCCGCGCGCCTGGACGCTTGGATTGCGGCAAGTCCGGACATCCAGAAATGTGCGTGCACCACGTCGGGAAGCTGATCGCCCCAGTCCGCGCAGATCCCGTCCGCCAGTTCGCCCATGAACGGCAGCAGCCCGTCTTTGGGGATATGTTGGGCGGGTCCGGCGTCAACATGAACCACGGTGAGCCCCGGCCTGACCTGCACCTTTGCAGGGAGTTGGGGGTCGTCGCGGCGTGTGTACACGGTGACCTGGTGGCCGCGCTCGGCCAGGCTTGAGGACAGGGCCGCCACGTGGACGTTCTGCCCTCCGGCATCGACGCCTCCCAAGGCGGCCAGCGGACTGGCGTGTTCAGAGACCATGGAGATTTTCATGGGTGCGTCCTCTCTGTGTCATGGCTGTTCTGTGTCATGGCTGTTCTGTGTCATGGCTGTGGTGGACTTGGCAGCGGTGGGCAGCTCGGCCAGGAGCTCATCCCAGGCGCGGTGGAAGGTGCCCAGCCCGTACCGCTGCAGGGCGGCTTGGCGGGCCACCATGCCGATCGCGTAGGCGTCGTCGGGATCGTCCAGGAGCCGCCGGGCGAACCTGTGGAGGTCGTCGACGTCGTTGGAGACCAAGCCGGCACCGTGCGGTATGGCGCGGCTCGCCTCTGTGGTGGCGAGGGCAAGAACGGGCATACCGAGGTGCATGGCTTCCAGCAGGGCAAGGCCGAGCGATGTCCAGCGGAGCGGATGCAGGTAGAGCCGGCAGCTGGCCAGCTCTTGGTGGAGTTTCGCCGCAGGCATGTCACCGGCGATGCGGAGCCTGTCCTCGTTTAGGCCGTGGGATTGCAGGTTCAGGGCCGCGGGCAGTTCCTCGGTTCCCATGCCGAACACCCGCAAAGGTCCTACCCGGGCGAAGCCGGGGAGCAAGTCCGTACCGGTGACCCGTCCGCGCCGGACGGGCTCGTTGACCACCACCCCCATCTCCTCGCGAGCCCCCGTGTACAGGTGTCCGGGGTCGGGGATTCCATGCTCCACCACCACGGTGGAGGCCGTGCCCGTGTCCCAGAACAGCTGGTTGAAGTGCGTCACGTGCACTACGGGGATGGTGTTCTGGTCCGCCAGCGGGTGGAGCGTAAACGGGACGTCGCCCTTGGGAGTGTTGTGTTCGAGGTAGACGGCGGGCATGTCCACCCCGGGCCGCCGTCCGAGTGTTTTGGCCACGGCGGCGATTTCCTCGGGTCGCTGCAGGATCACCGCGTCCACGCTGTCGGGGTCGAGGGTGGACAGGTCCACTTCCTGCGCGGCGACCGGCCACTCGCGGCCGCCTCGCCCCAAACCCCACGGGCCGCCGTCGGGCAGTTTCGGAAGGAGGTATTGGTGCCTGCCCCGGACGAAGGCCTCCATCCAGCCGCCGTGGACGTGCCACACCAGGAGCCTCATGGTTTCCACACCTTTCGCCGGGTGGACAGGGAAGACACGCCTCCCAGCAGCCTTTCGACCGCTTCCAGGACCTGCTCCGGGGTGACCGAACTCAAACACGGATGCCCGGGAACAGGGCAGATGCGGGCGCGGGAGTTCTTGCAGGCCGCTTCCTGGTCCCCCAGCAGTTCCAAGGGGACGCCATACGGTGCCCAGCGAATGGCCGGAACCACGGGCGCGAACAGGCACACCACCGGCGTGCCCACCGCGGCGGCCAAGTGGGCGGGTCCGGTATTGCCTGTCACCACGACGGCGGCGCCGGCGAGTACGGCTGCGAGCGTCCTGAGGTTGGTTCCGCCGCCGAGGTTCCTTGCCGACGGGCCGGCCACCGTTGCCGTGAGCGAGGTTTCCCCGGGCCCGCCTGTCACCACCACGCGGTGCCCGTACGCTTCGAGCAGTTCCACCGTGGCCGCGTTGTGCAGTGCGGGCCAGGCCCGGGCTGGTGCCGCCGAGCCCGGGTGCACCACGATGTAGGGGCCGTCCTCGGCCAGCTCCTCCGCCACGCCTTCCGGATCCTGTGCGGGCGTGATGCGCAGCTTTCCATCGTCGCCGTTGGGCAGGACAAAGCCGGCTGCGTCCGCGATGGCGAGGGCACGCACTACCTCCGGCTGGTCCTCCTGGAAGTCTTCACCTGGCCTGAGCCGGACATCCAGGAGCGAGCCGGCGTAGTCCGTGGACGCGCCCGTGATTTTCCTGACGCCGGCCAGGCGGAGGAGCAGCGCGAGCGGAAGCGGGGACTGGTGGAAGGACGTGAGGATCACGGCTTCTTCGATGCGGGAATTGCGGACGAACTCGATCAGGCCGTTGGTGATCTCGTGCGTGGCGGCGGGTGCCGGGTTCATAATCCACGGGCAGGCCCACGTGTGCACTTGGGTAACCCCGGGGAGCATCTCGGCGGCGCTTGCGCCTTCGGGACCGCAGAGCAGCACAACATCGTTGGGACGGCTGCCATCGGTCCGGCTTCCGTTGGCCACGGCTCGCAAGGCTGGTCCTGACAGGAGGACATCGCCCATGCTGTCCAGGCGGGCCACCAGGACGCGGCTCATACGGGGGCGTCCTCTGTTGCGCGCGTCTCCGAGGCCATGGAGAGAAGAATGTCCACCGCGTGGCCGAGATCGTCAGCCACGATCCCGGCAGCTTCGATCTCTTCGGGCCGGGTCACATGCGTTGGCACCAGCACCGCCAGCGCGCCAGCAGCCCCAGCCGCTTCCATGTCAGAGCCGATGTCGCCAATGTAGGCTGCCTCGCTCGGTTCGATGCCCAAGGCGCTGCAGGCGTCAAGAATCATCCCGGGGGCGGGCTTGCGGCAGTCGCAGCCGTCTTCCGGTCCATGCGGGCAGATTTTCCACACCTCGAACATTCCCAGCAGCTGCTCCACGCGGTGGTTGACCGCCATCACCTGGTCCAAAGACAGCAGGCCGCGCGCTATGCCGGACTGGTTGCTGACGACTCCCGTGGCCAGGCCTGCCCGGCGAACTTTCTGCAACGCTTCAAGGGCCCCCTCCATGGGTTGTACCAGCTGCGGCTCGCCGTTGTAGGGCACGTCAACCACCAGCGTTCCGTCGCGGTCAAACAGGACCGCCTTCAACGTTCCGGTTGCTCCCATACCCGCAACGTTCCCCGGTTCTCCGGGGGCTAAACAGTGCGGCCTTGAGAAGTTTCCTACCGCTAGACTCCTAGCGGGAGGCCACCATGGACACTGCCTTGGGTACTGCGGACAGCAATGATCAACCCCTGCTGCTTGCGCTGCGGGCGCTGAAGCTCGGCGACCTGCTGGTTGCCGTTCCGGCGCTCCGCGGACTGCGCCGGGCTTTTCCCGAGCATCGGATTCTGTACGCCGCACCGGCCTGGATTGCTGAGGCTTTGGAACTGGTGGGCGGTCTCCACCACCTTCCGACGCCGGGACTTGACGAGCCCCTGACCGTTCCCCGCGGAGCCGTGGACGTTGCCGTGAACCTGCATGGAAACGGCCCTGAAAGTCGCTTGCGGATCAATGAACTGCAGGCCAGGCGGGTGCTTGCTCATGAAGCTCCGGGCGTCGATGGGCCACCATGGGCCACCGGATTCCCCGAGCGCGAGCGCTGGACCCGCCTGCTCAGCTGGCACGGCATCGACGCCGATCCGCTGGACTACCTCTTGAACCGACCTGCCGTTCCTTCTCCACGTCCCGGTGCCACGGTGATCCATGTGGGCGCCGCATACGGCAGCAGGCTCTGGCCCGTGGAGCGGTTCGCTGATGTAGCTGTTGAACTCGCGGCTGCTGGGCACGAGGTGGTCCTCACAGGAGGCGCTTCGGAGCGCGGGCGCGCCGAGGAGACTGCCGCGCTGGCCAGGCTCAAAGGAGCAAACCTCGACGACGGGTTGCTGGCCGGACGGCAAGGGCTCGCTGAATTTGCGGCCACCATAGCCGAGGCCCGGTTGGTGGTGTCCGCGGACACTGGGGCGGCACACCTGGCATCCGCCTACGTACGTCCCTCGGTGGTGCTGTTCGGACCTGCGCCCGCTGAAGAGTGGGGCCCGCCGCCGGGACCGCACGTGGTGCTGACCGCCGTCGAGCTCCGCAGAGGTGACGTGTTCTCAACCGATCCCGACCCCGCACTGCTGGCGGTCAGCGTCCGCGATGTTCTGGATGCGGTGGAGCGGCTGGGCGGTTGACCGTTACGGGGCTGTTCCGTCCTGCAGTTGGGCTTCTTCGTCCAACAATTGCGTCTGGAGTGAGACGAGGATCTTGGACAGCTTCCGGGAGACCTGCATCTGTGACATCCCGAGGGCTTCGGCGATGGTGGACTGTGTCTCTTCGCGGTAGTAGCGCCGGTAGAGCAGGTGGCGGTCCTCCACACTCAACCCGCGGATGGCGTTGCGCAACGCCAACACGTCCTCGAGCCGGTCGGTAGGGCACCCGAAGGCGGACAGGGAGCCTTGAAGCCCTTCACGCCCCTCGGATGCCGGAGCGTCCAGGGAATCCGGGCGCTTACTGGTGCCAGCCATCAGTGCCTCGCGGACTTGGCAGGGCTCAAGCTGGAGGTCCTCGGCGACTTCTTCCGGGGACGGAGTCCGTTGGAGTGCCTGGGTCAGCTCTTCCGTCCGTGCCAGCACTTGGCGGCGTACGTCCTGGATGGTTCGCGGCGGGCGGACAACCCAGCAGTGGTCGCGGAGATACCGTTTGACCTCCCCGGCAATGGTGGGGGCGGCGTAGGCGGGAAAGCTGACCCCTTTGGCTTCGTCATAGCCTCGTGATGCCTTGATGAGACCCATGTAGGCCACCTGCCTGACGTCGTCGAGGTCGTGGGTGTGCGCCGAGTACCTGGAGGCGATGGACTTGGCCAGATTCAGGTGGTCCAGGATCAGGCTGTCCTGGAAGCTCTGCCGGATGCTCCCTTCGGGTGCGTCGGCGGGGGGACGTGGGGGGACGTCAAAGGGCGGGATTTGTCGCATGGGGCTTCAATCCTCAAACCTGCTGGTTAGGTGAGCCCACGGCAAGACTCCTTAAAAAGAGAAGCACACTTACTATTAGCTTTCAACGGGGTTAGGCTCAAAAGGTAGGCCGCGTCCACCGAATCGGAGATGTACATGGAAGAACCACAGCTCGCAGAGCCGAGTACGGTCCTGTCCGACATTCAGGACCTGCTGCTCAATACGCCTGACGTCGAGGCTTTCCTCGAGGAGTTGGCCCAGCACTCGGCCAGCATGTTCAGCAGCGATGGGGCGGAGGTCTATTGCGGAATTACGCTGATGCGTCAGCGCACAGCCGGCACTGTGGCCAGCAGCAGTGAACGGGCGCGGCTGTTGGATGAGGTCCAATACGCGTTTGCCGACGGGCCCTGCCTCCACGCCTGCCGCGAAGGTACACAGGTCCTTATTCCCGACTTTGAGAAGGACAACACCTGGCCCGAGTACAACGAGGCCATCACTGGCCATGGGCTCCGCTCCGTGTTGGCGGTTCCCTTCCCCCTGCCGGACGACACTTCCATGGCGGGGCTCAATCTGTATTCAGATCGGCCCAACGCTTTTGGCCCAGCAGCCGTGCAGCGCGCCAACGACTACGTGGAGCAGGCGTCCAAGGGCCTTCAGCTGGCCGTGCTGATCGCGCAGCACAGCCAGACAGCCGCGAATCTGCGCGCGGCGATGGAGTCCCGGACGGTGATCGACGTAGCCACGGGCATCATCATCGCCCAGAACCGGTGTACCCAGGAGGAGGCAATGGAACTCATCAAAAAGGCCTCCAGCAACCGGAACGTCAAACTGCGCGTGGTTGCCCAGGCCATCGTCGAATCGGCTGGCGGCGGCCCCATTCAGACCGTGTTCAAGTAGGCCTTAGCCCTGCATCACGCCAATGATGGCGCCCATGGCCGTGAAGGTGACCACGTTGTAGCTGGCGTTGATCGCGAACAGCGTCAGGCTTCGGCGTTCGAACAGGTAGTTCACGCCCAGCGCCGTGGCCACCCACCCCAAGCCCGCAGCAAGGCCCGCGAAAGTGCCGAACGCGAAGCCGCCCCCGCCAATGAACGCCGCCAGGAAGACAGCCATCACCACGGCAAGGATGAACGATCCCATAAACACCCGCGCCGTCCCGGACTTCAGCTGCTCATCGCTGACGCCCGCGGCTTTCTGCCAGGGCTTCGCGAAAAGCAGTGAGTACCAGAGCCCACCCACGACGAACGTTGCCAGGGCAGCCAACAGCACGGCGAGCCAATTGATCTGAATGTCCATGGGTGTCCTTTCAAAAGTTCCTGACAGGACGGTACGCCCGGGCGGAGCAGCCGGTCTTGTATAAAACCCGCAAGTTACCGGGTTACTTCTTCCAACGGAACGAACGTGGCATATTCGGCGCCGTAGCTCTGAACCACCTGGAGGTACTGCGTAGGCGTGAACCCGCTGAAACGCCTGAAGGCCCGGATCAGATGGGGTTGGTCGTAGTAGTCGGCCAAGTGCAGGAGTTCCCGGCCGGGAACTGACCCTTTGGGCAGTGCTGCTGCCTGGGTGACGATCCTGTTGAAGCGGCACACATCCGAGTAGGCCTTGGCAGTAGTGCCGCATTCCCGCATCATGATGCGTTCGAGCGTAGAGGTACTGATTCCCAATTCCGCGGCCAGCACGCTGATTTCGAGGTCTTCCCGGGCTAGTGTTTCCACTGCTGTGACGGCCCTGGGGTCTGCGCTGTAACCGGGCCTGATCTGGTGCTGCAGGAATGTTGCCAGGGCTTCGAATGCCTGGCCCGGTTCAGCGTCCCCTAGCTGCGAGCGCAGTTCGGTGAAGCCCGGAAAGACGCTTTCCGCGTCCACCACCCGGTTCTGGAATTTCGACGGCGGCTGGTTGGTGAACGCTGCAAGGCCATAGGGAGTCAGGCGGGCGCCGACGTTGAAGAGCCGGTCCGGGTTCTCGCTGATCAGGTAGCTGCGCTGCAGCCCGGCGTAGAAGCCTGCGGAAACTTCCGTCGCTCCCGCTTCCCCGCCCTTCCCGTCCGGGCTGATGAGCCGGTAGGGGTCCGAAAGGTTCAGGATCAGGTGCGCCTCAGGCCCGGGGAGAATCTTCTCGTACCGGGCCTGGGGCTTGGCGCGAACGAACCACAGCCGGGTAACGAACGGCTGCAGGTTCGGCGGAGCGGGGCACTCTTCGTAGAACACAGCCCCAGTCTAGGCAGCACGCCCACGGAACCCGTCCCCGGCTGCGGCGAGTGGCTGTTACAGCAGGCCGCGCAAAACCAGGGCGGCGCCGTCGTCGAGCACTGACGCGGTGACCTCATCCGCGACGGCGAGCACCTCGTCGGGAGCCTGGCCCATGGCAATGCCGCGGCCAGCCCACGTGAGCATTTCGATGTCGTTCCGGCCATCGCCCACGGCAATCGTGTTGGCTTGGTCCGTACCGAGCTTCTTACGCAGTGTTTCCAGGGCACTGGCCTTGGTGACGCCTTCGGCCGCGATGTCCAACCACGCCGTCCACCCCACCGAGTAGGTCACGCCGGACAAGCCGATGTGACGGATAGCTTCGTTGAACTCGTCCGAGGTGTTGTCGCTGCTGAACACCACTACGCGGACCGCCGTGGCGTCCAGCATGGTCTGGAAATCCACGCCGATGGACTCCACGCCGAAGCTGGCGTCCTGGAAGCGCTCGGTGGAGAGGAAGTTTCCATCCTCGTCCTCCAGCGCGTACTTGGCATTGGGCAGCCGTTCCCGCAGGGCCTTGAGTGCCGGAGCAGGATCGAAGGTTGCCTTATGAATGATCTCGTAACCGGTCTCCAAGGTGGGATCCAGTCGGAGTGTCACGCCGCCGTTGCAGCACACTGCATAGCCGCGTTCCAGACCGATCTGCTGGATGATCGGAAGCGTCGCGTTGAGTGAGCGGCCGGTGGCGATCATGACGTCGTGGCCGCTGGCCACTACTGCTTGGGCAGCGGAGCGGACCCCCGGAGACATGTGGCCGTCGTGATCGACCAGCGTGCCGTCAACGTCCAAGGCAACCATGAGCTTGTTGGTGTTATTTGGCTGGTCATCGATGCCAGCAACTGGAGTGTCAGTCAAAATAGTCATGGTTCCAGTAGAGCAGACTCCTCCGACACTCAACTAGGACCGGCGCCACAGCGGGGGATTAACGGACCGTGAACAGTCGGCATTTGATGGTTGCTCCGCACTCCGGAGGACGACGAGTTGCTGGGTTGCGCGAGTCATTGCCACGTACCGGTCCACGGCACCTTCGATGCCCACTCCGAATCCCTCCGGGTCGATGAGGATCACGAGGTCGAACTCCAGCCCCTTGGACAGCTCAGGGGTGAGCCACCTGACGCGGTCACGGTCCGAATTCGCGGGCGTTCCCCCGGGCTTCTTGATGACGCATGCGGTCCCTTCACTGTTCCCGGCAAGCCAGGTGTCCAGGATCGCGGCCAGGTGGTGGGTTGCTCCGTGACCTACGGGGATGCCGCTGCTGCGGACTGATGTGGGCACATTGGCATCCGGGAGGGCGGCCCGAATCACGGGCTCCGCTTCCGCCATGACCTCTTCCGGCGTGCGGTAGTTGATGCTGAGCCCCGCCAGCGTCACGTTGCCCATGCCTACCCTCTTGAGACGCTCGTCCCAGGACTCCGTGAACCCGTGCCGGGCTTGGGCGCGGTCCCCCACCACAGTGAAACTCCTGGAGGGACAGCGAAACAGCAGCATCCGCCACTCCGCATCCGTCAGCTCTTGGGCCTCGTCCACCACAATGTGCGCGAACGGCCCGGCGAGAACATCCGGATCGACTGGTTCCAAGGCCTCGTCATCCACGAGCTTGTCCCGCATGTCATCGCCGCGCAGCATGTACATCTCCATGTTTTCGGAGTCGTCAGCTGCTATCAGGTCATCCACCACGCGGTCCATGAGTTCGCGTTCGGTTGCTTGCAAGGCCTCCTGCTTTCTCCGTCGCTGGGAGGCTTGGGGGTCGCCCAGCCGTTGACGGGCCGCGTCCAAGAGCGGCAAGTCTGCGGTGGTCCAGGCGGCGGGGTCCTGGCGTTGCAGCTTGGCAATGTCTTCCGGCTGCAGCCATGGCGCACACAGGCGTAGATAGGCGGGCACCCGCCACAGGTCAGCCACCAACAGGGCGTAATCGAGGATCGGCCACGCCCTGTTGAATGCCTCCTGCAGCCCGGCGTTGTGGGACAACGACCTCCGGAGCACATTCCCGGGGAGGTCGTGCTCGTCCAGCTTGTCGGCAAGGACGGCCAGCAGGGCCTCCCAGACGTCGTCACGTGCCTCGTTATGCGGTGTTCCCGGCTCTGCTGCGTCAAACGCCTCGGCCCAGTCTTCGCTGCTGAGCCGGACGTCGGCGTAGGGCGTTTCGACTTCCGTTTCCTCGGATGGCGGCTTCTCGTAGAACCTCACGGCGGACTCAATCGCCTTCACCATCTCAACGGACGACTTGAGCCGGGCCACCTCCGGATCGCTGTCGACGGCGGCCACGGCACCTTCCGGGACCAGGTCCTTCAGCGTGCAGGTCTGAACTCCTTCCTCCCCCAGGCTTGGAAGGACGTCGGCCACGTAGGCGAGGTAGTGCTGGTGCGGACCCACGAACAGGACGTCGCTCCGTCGAGGATTGCTGCGATGGCTCAGCCGGGGATCCGAGTAGAGCAGATAAGCCGTCCGGTGTAAGGCGACCACGGTCTTACCGGTACCCGGACCGCCGTCCACCACCAACGCCCCACGCGAGCCCGCGCGAATGATCTGGTTCTGGTCGGCTTGAATGGTGCCCAACACGTCCCGCATCCGCGGTGAGCGGCTGCTGCCCAGGCTGGCGATAAACGCGGACTGGTCATCCAGGGCTGCGTTGGCTTCCAGTCCGTCAGCGGTGAAGACTTCGTCCCAGTAGTCACTGATCCGGCCGCGTGTCCAGCGGTAACGTCGGCGACTCACCAAACCCATGGGGTTGGCGTGGGTTGCCCCGAAGAACGGTTCGGCCGCTGGGGACCGCCAGTCGATCAGGAGCCTGCGCCCCTCGTTGTCGGTGAGGCCCAACCTCCCGACGTACACCGGCTCGGGGTTGTCGGCGCTGACCATACGACCCAGGCAAAGATCCAATCCAAAGCGGCGGAGCGCACGGAGCCGCGCAGTGAGCCGGTGGATCTCCTGATCCCGGTCCGACGCCGCTTGGCCTCGGCCACCAGGCAGCTTACGAGTGATATCCAGTCGGCTGGATATCTCGGCAATGGATTCGGAGAGGCTCGCGGCAATTGCCTCGAATTGCTGTTCATCACGGCTGATCAACTCAGGATCCGCCTTGCGTGCGAGGTGTTCCGGAAGGGCGAAAGCGCTGGTTTTCAGTGGGCTGGTTTCGGGCATGGCACGACTCCCTTTTCCGTGGGTGATGGGGTTCGTGGATCAATTGTTCGGCACCAGGGGGCCCTTGCCGCAAGCCCCCCTGTGCGTTATAAATTGAATATGGAAGGGATAGTTCCCTTCCTTTTTTGTGCCCATTCGCCCGATGAATGCAGCCCGGAACTGTAGGGTGGGCGGATGCTTCCACAAATGACCGGAGCCCAGCTCTCAGACCTCTATGATGCCGAGAACCAATGGGCGGCGGATGACGACTTCTTCCTGGGTTTCGTGAATGAGCGGCCCCACAGCCGGGTGCTGGATCTGGGTTGCGGCACGGGCCGGGTCAGCCTCGCCGTTGCGGCCGCAGGCCATCGCGTTGTCGGCATCGACCCCAACATCAACTCCCTTGCGGCAGCTCGCGGGAAACGCGGCGCTGAGGACGTGACGTGGATCGACGGCACGTCGGCTCAGATCCCCGAAGATGAAGTCTTCGACGTCGCGATCATGACGGCGCACGTCGCCCAGGCGATTACTCACGACGCCGATTGGTCCCGCACACTTGCCGACGTACACCGGGCACTGGTACCCGGCGGACGATTGGCCTTCGATTCCCGTGATCCTGCTGCTCGAGCGTGGGAGCGTTGGACACCAGCCGATACACGAGCCACCCGGACCCTCCCCGATGGGTCAGCCGTGGAAACCTGGATTGGCGAAACCGTGGAGGAGTCGGGGTTGGTCACCTTCACAGAGCACCGCGTCAGCGCCGGTCATCCCGAGGACGCCGAAACCTCAGTCCTGAAGTTCCGCACAGAGGAACAGCTGCGGCACGATCTCTGCACGGCCGGCTTCACGGTTGAGCGGATCCTGGGTGGATGGGCCGGGGAGGAAGTCGGCAGCGGGCACGGCGAACTGATCGTCGTTGCCCGCAAACCCCACTAGAGAACCGGCAAAACCTCAAGCCCGCCGAGGTACTTCTGCAGCGCCTTGGGAACGTTGACGGAGCCATCCGGGTTCTGGTGGTGCTCAAGGATGGCCACGATCCAGCGCGTGGTGGCCAGCGTGCCGTTCAACGTTGCAACGGCACGGGTTCCCTTGGCTACGCCTTCGTCGTTGACCACGCGTTCGCGGATGTTGAGGCGGCGAGCCTGGAACGTGGTGCAGTTGGAGGTCGAGGTGAGCTCGCGGTAGGCGTTCTGCGTGGGCACCCAGGCTTCGCAGTCGAACTTGCGGGCTGCGGACATGCCCAGGTCACCGGCGGCGGTGTCGATCACGCGGTAGGGAAGCTCGCACTTGGCCAGCATTTCCTCTTCCCAGGCCAGCAGGCGCTCGTGCTCGGCGGCTGCTTCTTCAACCGTGGTGTAGATGAACATCTCCACCTTGTTGAACTGGTGCACACGGATGATGCCGCGGGTGTCCTTGCCGTGCGAACCAGCCTCGCGGCGGTAGCAGGAGCTCTGGCCGGCGTAGCGGATGGGGCCAGCGGAGAGGTCCAGGATTTCGTCGGCGTGGTAGCCGGCCAGGGCCACTTCCGAGGTTCCCACAAGGTAAAGGTCGTCTTCAGCCAGACGGTAGATCTCGGCGTCGTGCTTTACATCAAAACCGGTACCCTGCATGGTCTCGGGGCGCACCAAAGTGGGGGTGATCATGGGGACGAATCCGGCGTCGATGGCCTGTTCCATGGCCATCTGCAGCAGCGCCATTTCCAGCCGGGCGCCAACGCCACGGAGGAAGTAGAAGCGCGAGCCGGAAACCTTGGCGCCACGCTCCATGTCGATCGCGCCGATCAGTTCGCCGATTTCCAGGTGGTCCTTCGGCTCGAAGTCGGTGAATTCACGCGGGGTGCCCACCGTCTTGACCACCACGTAGTCGTCCTCGCCGCCCTCGGGCACGCCGTCCACCACCAGGTTGGGGATGACGCGCAGGAGTTCATCCCGCTTGGCCTGCGCGGCTTCGGCCTCGGCGGAAGCGGCCTTGACCGAGTTGGCCAGTTCCTTGACCTCTGCCAGCAGCGCCTGCTTTTCCTCGCCCTTGGCTTGTGCCACCTTCTTGCCGAACGCGTTCTGCTCCGCGCGGAGGGTTTCGTGGCGGATCAGAGCAGCGCGGCGGGAAGAGTCAGCGGAGATGATCGCGTCCACAACGGACTCGTCGGCGCCACGGGCGCGCTGGCTGGCACGGAACTTGTCCGGATTTTCGCTGAGGTCTTTTACGTCGATCACCACACAAGAGTATCGAATCAGCCGCGGATTTCCGGCCCGGGACGGGTAAAGGCGGGCCGCTCCAAGGGGGAGGCAAAGGCAGCACTGCCCAGGAGGATAGTGTTGGAGCACCATGAGCGACTGGATCCTGTACGTGATTCTCGCTGGGGGCGTGGCGTTTGCCGTCTCCAGTTGGTGGGGTGTGCGCCGATTGAAAGCCCGGCACATCAGGAGCGCGGTGCGGGAGGACGCCCACAAGCCAGGCGCGGGGGACCAGAAAGTTGCCGTGATCCTCAACCCCGTGAAGAACAACGCGGCGGAAGCTCGGCAGGCGATCATCGACGCCTGCGAACTCGCCGGTTGGGATGCCCCCACCTTTTTTGAAACCACCGTGGATGACCCGGGTTACGGCCAGTCCCGGCAGGCTTTGGCGCACGGCGCCGACGTCGTTTTGGCGTGCGGGGGCGACGGCACAGTCCGCGTAGTGGCTGAGTGCCTGGCGCACAAGAACGTTGCGATGGGCCTCATCCCGCTGGGCACGGGAAACCTGCTGGCACGCAACGTCGACCTGGACGTGACCAACATGGAGGACTGCATCCAGACTGCCTTGTTTGGGCATCAGCGGTTCATTGACACCGCCACCATGAACATCGCCAACAGCATCACCGGTGAAGCATCTGCCCACACCTTCCTGGTCATCGCCGGGATGGGCCTGGATGCCGAGGTTGTTGGGGACACCAAGGAAGACCTCAAGAAGACAGTTGGCTGGCTGGCTTACACGGAGGCCGGTGTCCGTCACCTGCCCGGCCGCCGCAAACGGGTCACCATCACCATGGATGATCAACCGGAGCAGGCCCGGAAGATCCGCAGCGTGCTCTTTGCCAACTGCGGCTTGATTCCCGGGGGTATCGACTTCATTCCCCAAGCCATGGTGGACGACGGCATGCTGGACATCGTGGTCATGAGCCCGCGCAGTGCGTTCGGCTGGCTTTTGATGTACACAAAGGTCCTGTTCAAGCACAACCGCAACCTGCCCATGATGAGCTTCTACCGCTCAGGGAAAGTCACCATCAGCAGCCAGGAACCCATGGCTACACAGCTCGACGGCGACCCCTCCGGTGAAGCGACAGAGGTCACCGTACGCGTGCAACCAGGCTCCCTGCTGGTCCGGGTGCCCAAGGCCAAAATCGCTTAGACAGCGCCTCTGTCAGGCTGCGCTGCGGTCTTCTCGGCTTCTTCAGCCGCCGCCTTGGCCGCCGCACGGGCCTCGGACTGCTCCTTGATCATGGCTTGTTCTTCTTCAAAGCGCAGGCGATCCGCACGATCAGCTTCGTCGCCGTCCCAGTCATCGTTGTTTTCACTTGAGGGCTTGGGATTGACGATCATGCCCTGGCCGTCTTTGTCATCGCTGTGGACAGTCATGACCGCTCCCTTCGTTTGGTATTCATCCATCGTTTATGGATCAGGCAAGCATACGCACACTTGCATGGCTGCGAAAGGGGTTGAAGCGTCAATGATTTGCCGCCCCGCGGCGTCGCTATTGGCCCTTGAGAATCGAATCAACCCACGCATGGGCCGAGGCGAAGGCAGCGTCCGAAGTATGCGGAGCAACGACGGCCGCCTGCCTGTCCGCGCGGGCGTAGGAGCCCAGGAACCGCGTTGCCGGGCTGATCCTGTGCAGGCCGGCCAGGGCGTCAGCCACGCGTGAGTCCGAGGCGTGACCGTCGGCGTCGATGCTGAAGAAATAGTGGCCCAGGTACTGTCCGGTGGGGCGCGATTCGATGCGGCTCAGGTTCACTCCGCGGGAGGCGAACTGGTCCAGGATTTCCATGAGCGCACCGGGATGGTCCTCGGGCAGCGGCACTACAACCGTGGTCTTGTCCGCGCCGGTGCGTTCCGGCAGCAGTCCCGGCCGACTCACCAGGATGAACCGGGTGACTGCATCAGGATTGTCACCAATGTTCTCGGCCAGGATGTTGAGGCCGGGCTGTTCGGCGGCGATCAACGGAGCGCAAATGGCGGCCTCATAGTGTGCATCCTCGTCCAGCAGGCCCATGGCAGATGCTGCCGTGGACGACCCGGGAACATAGTCGGCGTTGGGCAGGTGCTCATCCACCCACAGGCGGCACTGCGCCCACGCGTGGCCGTGCGTCGAGATCCGCTTGATGTCGGAAAGTTCGACGCCGGGCCTCGCCACGAGCACGAAGGTAATGGGAACAAGGGCCTCTCGGATGATCCGAAGCTCCTGGCCCGTGGCAATCGCGTCCAGTGTGGCGGTCACCCCGCCTTCCACCGAGTTTTCGATGGGAACCATTGCTGCGTCAGCTTCGCCGACCCTAACCCGTTCCAGTGCCGTGTTCACGTTGGTGCAAGGAATCCGGGTGGCGTCGGCAGCACCCGGAACCTGCATGAGGGCAGCCTCGGTGAAGGTCCCCTCGGGGCCGAGGAAGGTATACGTAGCTGACATCCAATATTCCTTGCTGGTTATATACGTGGGCTACAAAACTACCGGCTTGAGGCCATTGTCGGACACCATAGGCTTGCCTGCTTCGAACCACATATCCATGCCGCCGGCCACGTTCACCGCGGAGTAGCCCTGCCCCACCAGCCACTGCACGGCCCGGAAGGACCGGCCACCGGTGCGGCAGATAATGAAGAGGTCGTCGTCCGGATCAAGTTCGTCCAGGCGTGCCGGCAGCTGGTCCATGGGGATGTGGCGCGCGCCTTCCACGTGGCCAGCCACCCATTCGTAGTCTTCGCGGACGTCCAGGATGCTGGCGTCGGCCGGAATGTCGCCCACAGGCACGGTTTCGAAGTCGCTCATGGCGGGTCCTTCCCATCGATTAAGGTCAGCATCCAGCCTAGTCCCCAAGCGGGACACTGTGCCTGCGCTTGCGAACGGTTGCCCGGACGTTAAGACTGGGACCCAAGCACTCCCCCGCGATCAGCTTTAAGGAGTAACCCATGGCTGCTGGGCAACCCACCATTCTGGCGACATCCGGCGGATACAAATCGGGCGACCGTACCAGGATCGAGTTCAACCACTTGATGCACTACGCCGTGGAACTGTCCGGGGTCTCCGGCCGCGCGCCCCGGGTTACGCACATCGGGACGGCATCCGGCGATCAGCGATGGTGGGCCGCGGAAATGGATCAGGCTGCACGCATTGCGGGATTCGACTTCAGCCACCTCAACCTCTTCACCATGCCCAATATCGAGGACCCAGAGGCGCACCTTCTTGAACAGGACGTTGTCTGGGTGAATGGCGGCTCCGTAGTGAACCTGCTTGCCGTTTGGCGTGCGCACGGACTGGACCGGATCCTCCGAAAGGCATGGGAGGGCGGCGTAGTGCTGGCCGGAGTCTCCGCAGGTTCCATCTGCTGGTTCCAGGGCGGGGTGACGGATTCGTTCGGACCTGAACTGCGCCCTGTCACCAACGCCTTGGGCTTCCTTCCCTACGGCAACGGCGTCCACTACGACTCGGAACCGCGCCGCGCGCCGGCCATCCATAAGCTGGTGGCCAGCGGAACGCTGGGCGAAACGCACTGCACGGACGACGGCGTTGGACTGGTTTACCGGGGAACCGAGCTAGTGGAGGTGGTGTCCGAAGTGAAGAACAAGGCCGCTTTCCGGGTCACCGCCGGCGCTGGCGAGAGCGTGGACGCTGTTGCTGTGGAGGAACGGTTGGAGTCGCGTTTCCTTGGTTGATCTTTCCCTGCAGGACCTTTCGCGTCTGACCGCTGTTGAACTCCGCGATGCCCTCCGGTCCGGCGAGCTGTCGGCACGTGAGGCCACGGCGCACTTCCTCTCGGTCATTGAGGCCCACAATAAGCAGCTGGGTGCCTTCGTCACTGTGACTGCCGAACAAGCCCTCATGGATGCCAAGGCCGCGGACAACCTGCACGCCAGTCTCGCCCGGGAAGGCCGCCTGGAACAGCTGCCCCTGCTTCATGGCATACCCACGGCGTTCAAGGACCTCACCGACGTGGCCGGCGTTCCCACGACGCACGGCAGCGCAGCCTTGGAGCACAAGGCCGCGCCGGAAGACGGTGCCCTCGCAGCAGCCTTGAAGGGCCGAGGCGTCATCTCGCTTGGTAAGACCCAGGTTCCGGAGTTTGGTCTGACGGCCTACAGCGAGAACCGCGTCGCACCGCCGTCGCGCAATCCTCACGCCTTGGGACGAAGCTCGGGCGGGTCGTCGGGCGGCAGCGCTGCCGCGGTGGTCGCGGGGCTGGTTCCGTTCGCGCCAGGAACCGACGGCGGCGGGTCCATCCGCATTCCGGCCGGCGCCTGCGGTCTGGTCGGGTTGAAGCCGGGCCGGGGTGTGGTGCCGTCCGGCGCGAGCGCGGGTGACTCCGCCAAGCTGGTGGTTGCCGGACCACTCGCGCGGACGGCTGCTGACGCAGCCCTGCTCATGGACGCGCTGGTTCCCCTGGAGCAAGCGCCTGACGGCGGCTACCTCGCCAATGTTGGACGGGCGGCGGAACCGTTGAAGATCGGCCTGAGCCTGGACAGTCCGTGGGCGGGCACATTTCCGTTCGGAATCGAGCAGGAGGCGCTGGATGCCCTGGCGCACGGCACCAAGCTGCTTGAAGAGGCCGGCCACAGCATCGCCGAGGCGGAGATCCGCTATGACAACCGCTATCCCGAGGCGTTCACCGCTGCCTGGACTGCCGGCGTCGGGAGTGCCCGAATAGCACCCCAGCGGGAGGCGCTGCTGACCCCGCTGACCCGGACGTTCCGGCGTCGGGCGCAACAGCGGAGCGCATTGAAGGTCAACGAAGCCCTGGGTTTCCTCCGGCAGTTCCAACACGACACCATCGCGCAGTACTCGGAGTGGGACCTCATCCTCATGCCAACGTTGGCGCAGACGCCGCGTCCCATTGGTTGGTTCACCGGTGGCGGGCACAGCGGCGAACCGTGGCCGAGCGAGTGGGCCGGCGACGCAGATGAGGACTACAAACGGCAGTGCGAGTACGCGCCGTGGTCCTCCATGGTGAACGTGTGCGGGCTGCCTGCGATCAGCGTCCCGGTGCACACCACTGCCACCGGGCTGCCCATGGGGATTCAAATCATTGGCCGCATGGGATCTGAACTGCTGCTTCTCCAGCTCGCGGCCGCCCTCGAGGCCCGGTAAGAAGAGCGTCTAACATATGGAAAGTGGTTGCCCCGGGCATATATCGATGTGACAATGCCCGCAGTCAGTGCCAGCATTGAGAAAATGAGCACACCTCAAACCACGGCTGAGTCCGCCAAGCCAGCGGGCGATACGTCATTCTTCGGCCACCCAAAGATGTTGGCCAGCCTCTTCTCCGTGGAAATGTGGGAGCGATTCTCCTTCTACGGCATGCAGGGAATCCTGCTCTACTACATGTACTTCACCGCCGAGCAGGGCGGTCTCTCCATTGACCAGGGCCTCGCCGCTGGTTTGGTGGGTGCATACGGTGGTGGCGTTTACCTGTCGACGATCCTCGGCGCCTGGCTCGCCGACCGTCTCTTCGGCTCCGAAAAGGTCCTGTTCGGCTCGGCCATCATGATCATGGCCGGCCACATCGCACTGGCCCTCATCCCGGGCATTCCGGGCCTGATCGCCGGTTTGGTGCTGGTTGGCATCGGCTCCGGTGGCCTGAAAGCCAACGCCACCGCCTTGGTGGGCACCCTGTACAGCGAGAAGGACGAGCGTCGCGACGCCGGCTTCTCCATTTTCTACATGGGCATCAACATCGGTGGCCTCATCGGTCCGCTGGTCACCGGCTTCCTGCAGACCAGCTACGGCTTCCACATCGGCTTCGGCGCCGCTGCCGTAGGTATGGCGATCGGCCTGGTCATCTACTCGCTGGGCCGGAAGCGCCTTCCCGAAGAGGCGCACCGCGTTCCCAACCCGCTGCCTGCGAAGGACCGTACCCGTTACGGACTGATTTTCCTGGGCATCCTGATTGTCATCGGCGTTCTGCTCGGCACGGGCTTCGTCAATGCCAACAACCTGGCCCGCAGCATGGCGTACGCCGCCATTGCGGCCTCGGTGATCTACCTGTTCCTGATCTTCCGCAGCCCCTTGGTCACGGGGGTGGAGCGAAAGCGCGTTGTCGCCTTCATTCCGCTGTACATCGCCTCCGCTGCGTTCTGGGCGCTGTTCCAGCAGCAGTTCACGTTTATTGCCGTCTACTCGCAGGAGAAGCTGGACCGCAACCTCTTCGGCTGGGAAATGCCGGCCGCGTGGGTCCAGTCCATCAACCCGGTGTTCATCATCATCTTCGCCGGCGTCATGGCAGCCCTCTGGACCAAGCTGGGCTCCAAGCAGCCGAGCTCACCGCTGAAGTTCTCCGCAGGCCTGTTCATCATGGGCCTGGCCTTCCTTGCGTTCATCCCGCTGGCCGGCGACGGCAAGACCCCGCTGTTGGCACTGGTTGGCATCCTGTTCATGTTCACGTTGGCGGAGCTGTTCCTGTCCCCCATCGGCTTGTCCGTGAGCACCAAGCTTGCCCCGCAGGCCTTCCACACGCAGATGGTGGCACTGTTCTTCCTATCGGTCTCCCTCGGTACCACGCTGGCGGGCATCCTTGCCGGCCTGTACAACCCCGAGGACGAGCTCCCGTACTTCCTGGGCATCGGCGGTGTGGCCATGGTCCTCGCCCTTGGCCTGGCTGCGGCTTCGCCGGCGATCAAGAAGCTCATGGGCGGCGTCCGCTAGCTGTAGTGTCCCGGCAGGTTGGTGACACGGGATTGATGTGACGCAATAAGAGGACCTCCGGGTGTTGTGTGGTGCTTG
>NZ_VNFK01000027.1 GCF_007786235.1 Paenarthrobacter nitroguajacolicus
CACCCTGAGCAACGGCGCCGGGCTCTGCGAAGCCTGCAACCACACCAAAGAAACCCCCGGCTGGAGAAGCAAAACCATCCCAGCAGACACACCGGGCACCCACACCCTCGAAATCACCACACCCACCGGCCACAGCTACCGGTCAAAAGCACCACCCCTGCCGGGGCACCTACGGTCAGGAGAACCATCAACGGCGACCGCTGGCGCCGCTGGCGGCGTCAAGGCGACACCATCACGAGGCTCGACACCATCACGAGGTTCGACACCGTCCCGAGACGCACGACGACGGCTGCGCCACCGTGCTTAGGCGCTCAAATACACTCGTCGCGCACGGGTTCCTGCTGACTCACTGCCAAGCTGCAGCTAAGCCGCCATGGGTACCTGCTGGTCCCTGTTCGTCGCCCCCAGCAGCATGCCCGAAGCACACAGCATTGCGGAGGACTCCGCGGAGAGGAGCAGGCCCAACCGGAGTCCGTCGCAGGAGGCGGCATCGCCAATGGCCCAGATCCCAGGAACGGAAGTGGCAAGGTCGCGCCCGACGGCGATGCCGCCATCGGGAGCTGTCAAGAGTCCGGCGCTCTCAGCAAGGTCGTTGCGCGCGGCGCGTTCCTCGGCGATGACCACGAGGTCGCCGTTCATGCTGCTGCCATCCTCGAACAGGATGCCGGTGGCGGGCAGCGAGGAAGCGGGCATCCCGGCGGTGGCAGCGAAAGGAATCACTGCGGCGGGGCGGAGGGTGGTTCGGACGGGGCGTACTCCACGGGCGCGGAGTACGGCTTCTGCCTGGCCGGCCGCGGGTCCGTTGCCCACGAGGATTCCCAGCGGCCGCCGGCCCACCAGCCGGGTGACGTCCTTGACTGCTTCACCGATGTTCGCGGCGTCGTCGATGGTGGAGTAGCTCAGGCTGGATTCAGCGCCGGCTACCGGGGGCAGGACGGGAGCCGAACCCGTTGCGATGACCAACTGATCGTAGGAGAACTCCATGCCGTCAACGGTGGTGACGATTTTGGTGTCGGCATCGATGAAGCTGGCTGCCTGGCCGAAGCGGACGGAGACCTGGGGGAGTTCTGCAAGTTCCAGGAGCGCCTCCGGGCAGTCGTCCCGGTTGCTGAGCACGGTGATGTTTCCATCGAAGGGCCGTTGCCGCGAGCCGGACGTGCCAGCCAGCCGCCGAACCAAAGCCTGAGCCGCGGGACCTGCGCCTGCGATGACGATGTGGAAGGAAGCTGCGGACGGGGTGGCGGACATGGTGGGCCCTTTCGCTGATGACCTGTTTGGTGCTGTTGATCATTAGCGTAGGGGGCCGGTTTTTCGCGGGTGTTTCCCCGCTGTTGCCATCTTTGGCTGTTTCGTAGCGTGGTGTTTACCCGCCGGTAATAACGTGCGTCACACTGTGGTGGACCAACAGCCGGCCGGGGATTCAGTAACGGCGCAGGAGTTCGCGGAACCCGTTTCCAGCGAAGCCCGCCACCGCCGCTGCCCTGTCCACGAAACCGTGGGCGCCCACCGGCTCAATGGAAGCCAAGAGTCCGGCGGCGTCCGCCAGGCTCATAGTGAGTTCCGCAGACAAATCACCGGCCTTCAGCAGTGCAATCCTTGAGTCCGCCCAGGCATCCGGACCGGGGTCGTCCCGCAAGGTGCGCGTCACCGTCAGGTCCTGCCACCCGCCGTCGAGCTTGATCCTGGCACGGTACGCGACGTCGTCACCGTTGGCCTCCACCTGGCCGTTCGCCAGGAACACCCGGCCGAAGCGCGGGTGTTCAAGGTAGCCGGTGACCTGCGGCAGTTCAGGACCGGGTACGGAAGGCATCACGACGGCGGCCCGGAACCGCAGGGGTTCACCGTCCACGACGCCGGTCAGGACGTCGGTGAAACGAACTCCGGGAGCGGGCTCTGTCATGGCGGTGCAGCCGGAATCCTTGGCGACCCCGGCCGGAGTCATTGATTCCAGATACGCGCGGGCATCGCGGTAGCCCATGCCAATCAGCGTGTCGGCGTCGATCCTTCCCAGGTAGAACTCCGGATCCAAAGGAAGCGGATGCTCGGGCCGGACCACGTGCAACACAAACTCACGCCCAGCAGCGGCGGCTGCCTCGAAGTCCGCCAACAACGCACCCATGGCACTCATCTCGATCATGTGCACGTACTGCTCAAGCGGTCCGTCCCCCCAGTAAGGGGAATTGCCGATGCACCAGATCAGCCACACTTCATCGGCACCGCGGCGCAGGGCTTCGGCAACGTTGGCGTCGCGTACCCAGACGGCGTCCGTCCAGATCTTTCCGTGGCGGCGCAGTGGCGTGAGGAAAATAGGCAACGACATACCAGCGGCCATCAACTCAGCGTCGATGCCGGTGGCGTCTATGGCGTGGCACTGCTTGCCGATGAACTCCACCACGTTGAAGGAGCCTTCGACGGCGTCAGGTTCCGCCGCGTGCGCACGGATGGTGGCGTCGTCAATTCCCAAGGTGGGAAAGACTTTGGCGAGGATGCCGTCGGCATCGCCCACCGCGGGGAGTGCCCACGGGCCCTTGACGTAGTCGCCAAGGGGCAGGGCCGATCCGAAGTCCTTGACGTTCACGCCTGACCAGCGCGTGCACATCTCCTCCGGTGATACCCCGGAAAGCAGCATCCCGGCCGTGAGGATGCCGCCAGACGTGCCATCGACGTGGTGAAATTCCAGGCCTTCCTCGGCGAGCGCTTTCATCACACCGGCCTGCCACGCCACGCGCATTCCACCGCCGGCCAGGACCAGGGACCGTTTCACGGCGTGTTTCCTGTGGCCAGCCCGGTGCTGACTGGCTCCGAGCTGATCCGACGCCAGTAGATGAACAGGAGCACCGCCGTCGCGAGGTCAAAGAAGGCGACCAGCAACGCCAGGGGTGAGAAGACGCCGTTGAGGACCCCTATCCCTACTGCCCCGAACGCCCCTGTTTTCTGTACCCCGGACCACAGCACTACTTCGGGGGAGGGCACGGCGTTGAGGAGGGTGTGGAGGAGCAGTCCGCCTACCACCACCATGAACATGCCCACAGTGCCGAAGAGTTGGCGGGTTTCGGGGGTTGGTTCGGCGCCGAGGAGCTGGAGGATCGGGCCGCCGAAAGGGACCTGTACGGCACCGGTGAGGACGGTGATGATGGCGATAACGGCGAGGACGGCCCGGAGGGGGTCGGCGAGGGCCCACGCCACGGTTCCGGGAGGGTGTGTTTTCCGTGAGCGTGCTGGATGACCCGGTTGGGCTGGCTGCTGGGCGGTCATGCGAAGGACTCCAAGAGGCGCCCGCGGTCCACCAGTAGCCACACCATGGCTGCCCAGGTCAGGGTGGAGACGTAGAAGCGGATGTCGTTGAGCATCATCCATCGCTTCAGCAGGGAACGGAGTTCGGTGTCGTCGGCGAAGTCACCGCCACGGATCCGGACGTTGATGGGGATGATGATGCCTTGGCCCACCCAGGTGAGCACGATGATTCCCACCAGGCAGATGATGGCGGGGATGACTCGGACGGTGCCCCATTCGGACCACACCAGAATGCCGCCGGAGATAAACATGATGGGCACCACGATGGTGAAGAATTTGGTGGCCGCCCGGGTGGGGATGCCGAAGTGCATGTCCACGTTGTCGCGCGCCAAGGATTCCCAAGTGGGGTAGAGGAAGAACTTGAGGACCCACATGGTGCCCACGTACATGGTGGCACCGAACAGGAAATAGAGGGCGTTGATCAGGAGCAGCCAGTTCATTGGGCACCCCCGGAAGCGTGGCCAGTGGCTGTGGCGGCCCCCGGCACGCGGCTACGGTCCGGTGGGGCGAGCCATTCCTGCCCCTGCCCCAGACTGACGACGCTGTCCAGCATGTCCCCGCCCCTGAGGGCCCCGGCCTCGGCTTCCGACGGAGCCGTGAGGAACCAGGCCTCGTAGTGGTCGTCCAGCACGCCGTGCGCCTGTGGCAGCCAGGCAGTGAACACCGGTTTGTCTTCGACCTGCAGTTTCTTCAAAGGTTCGACGCCGGGTGCGTCACCCAGGATGAGGCGAGCCTTCGCCTGTGCTCCGAGGGCGATGTCCCCGGTGGCTTCGAAGTAAATGTCCGATTTCCAGAGCATGTTCCGGAAGACGCAGTAGTTGGACGCGGCGAGCTTGAGGGGGAGCGCGAGGGGTTCCGGCCGTTCGATTTCGATGTAGCAGCCCAGCTCACCGTCCTTGTCGTATTGCGCGGACACTGTGGAGTCCGTAACCACGAAGTCGAGGTTGGCTTGGTGTTTGGGCATGCCCCAGATGCCCTTGCCGCCTTTGACGGAGATTTCCGAACTGACGGGCAGGTCCACCACGAACTGGCCGAGTTTGAAGGTCTTCTGGAATATCAGCGGCAGGATGGGTGGGGCTGGCCTGCTGCCGTGGGTGATGGCGATGGCCAGGGAGTATTCGATGTACTTGCCAATGTCCGTGGATTTGTAGTTGACCACCGTGACCACCAGCAGTCCCTTGCCGCCCAAGCTGAACGGCCGCATCTCGGATCCGGGCAATGCCGCCGCAGCGGCGCGTTTGTTGATGGGGAAAGCGGCCATCAGTACAGGGGAATCGTCGGAATTGACGGGCATTACGTACTTGATCCCGTCCGCCAGCGCATGCTGCCCGCGGAGCCGTTCCTGTCTCCGCGGAACCGGCGAGGGGATGAGCTTGAGTAGGGGGGTGACCAGCTCGGTGAGGGTTTTCATGAGTGCAGCTCCTGGTCGGTGGCGGTTTTTTGGGTTCCGTTGAGCTCCTGCACAATGACCGGGAAGGTGTCCTGCCACGCGTGGTCGCCAAAGAAGACGTCCAGGTGGCCGTAACCGGGAATGAGGTGCAGCGAGTCTTTGCCGGGGCGGTGTTGCTGGAAGAACTCGTAGGTTCGTTGCTGGCTTTCGGGAAGGAAACACCGGTTGTCGAGGCCGGCGATAAAGGCGAACCGGGCATCGGTCTGCGGAGCATCGGCTACAAAGTTGTCCGGTAGTTCCGGATGGTCGCCGGCGGCCACCATGTGTCCGGCTTTGATGCTGCGGCCCATCTCCTCGAAGAACGTCACCGGCACCTCCGCGAACTCGCCGCTGAGCCATTGGTGAGTGGCGTCGTCGAGGTTTTCGTGGGACCACAGGGCCGGCCGACCGCTGCCATAGGTGAAACTGACCATTTTGCAGACGGTGTTGTCGCACTCGTGGTGGGTGGCTTTCACCAGCCCTCGGATGGCACGGGTGAAGTAGCCCTGCGACTTGTAGCCCCACGAGGGCGACAGGTAGGGGGTGAAGGCTTTCACCACGGGTGTCAGGTAGTCGATTTTGAGGCGTGAGAACGCGGGCACCACCGGGTGCAGGGACACCGCGTTGGACACGATGGTGTCCACTTGGGGAAGCAGTCCGGCGACGGCGGACATGGTGAACGACGTGGATCCCTGGCAGTGGATCACGGCTTTCATGGTCTCCGCGTCCGTAGCGTTCAGGACGTGTTCGACGGCGGCGGGATGGTCGTACACGGCGGCGTCCGCGAGCGTCCAGGACAGGGGATCGAGGTCGATGGAGGCGCGCCAGTTCAGCATCCACACGTCCCACCCGTCCTCCAGGAGGACATCGACGATCGTGGTCCGGACGGGGGGCCGGAACAGCTCAGCCCTGACGCCGGAGCCATGGACCAGTATCACCGGTCCTTTGGTGGGCTCCAGGGGTGACGTGACGTGGACCAGGCTCAGTGGTGTGTTGTCCCGGGCACGGATCGGGATGACCTCGGTCCGGTGCTCGGCACGGGTGATGATCATGGTGTGGTGCCTTTCCGTGCGATGGTGATGGGTTCTTCAAGCAGCCGCATGGCGGGCAGGCCGGCTTCCGGAACCAGCCGCGCGCCGTCGTCGTTCTTCGCCAGCCGCCAGTCGCGGCAGACCGTGTCCACCATCAGCGGGTACACCGTGAGGTCGCCGTCGGAGCCGAGGTGCATGCGGAGGAAGCCCTTGTGGTCCTCGATGGCTTGCCCGGACATTTTCCACGACGACACCTCGCCCGTGGGCGTAGCCAGGATGAACAGGGCAAAAGCCTCACTGCCAAGCGCCCACCCGCCCAGATACACCAGCGCAAGCGCCAGGAGCAGGACCACGACGCCGGGCCAGCCGTCCGGCCAGGGAACCAGAATCACGACGGCGGCACTCACCGCGAGCGCGGACAGTTGGTAGAGCAGGCCGCGCATGAACACGACGAGTCCTGCCGTGGCCAGCCCGAGAACCCGGGTGATGATCGCCAGCAGGGCGAGCAGAACGGGCATGGCGAGGAGCAGGGCGCCCAGGAGCAAGAGGGTATTCCCTGTCCGCACGCTGCGCAGGCTGTCCACGAACGGCTCCCCGCGGAAGGCACTGGAGACCGTCCACAGAGTGAGGGCCGCGATGACGTGCACGACGCCGAGCGATACCCCTATCCCAGGGTTGCGCACAGGCAACCAATACTGCGAGAAGGGGTTGGCCAGCTGGGGGCCGAGCAGCCGGGAGTCACTTTGGCCGGGGAACGTGGTGGGCATGCGGGTGATGTGCCGGGCTGTGTCGGTGGGCTTTTTGTGGTTGCTCGAGGTAGCCCCCGGAGCTGCGGCGTGGGCGGGAAGGGTGATGTCTTTCGGGAGCCAGTGCGTTTCCGACAGGTAGGCGCCGCCCAGTCCGCAGGTGATCAGCTGGGTGCTGCCCGGACTGGGTGCTGCCTGCGGTTGCTGGCCTGGCTGGCTTGGCTGCGAGTACCGGGAGTAGTGGTGGAGGTCGCCGGTGAGCCAGAGTCGGACGGTGGCGCCGGTGTCTTCGAACAGCTGCGTGTGGGGGTCGAAGCGACGGCGGAGGTAGTCCTGCTCGAAGAAGTTGACCTGGCTGAATTCCTTGCTGCCCTTGACCCAGAAGGGAGCGGCGACGCAGAGGATGATCGCGTCGCCGGGCTGTAGCAGCAAGGTGACGTTCCGGTAGAAGTAGTCCAGTTGTGGCTCGTCGATGTATTGGCCCAGTTGGCTGTCGAGGCCTACCAGCCACCAGCCGGGCGTGCCTGTCCGGCCGTTCCCCGGCGACTGGCCCGTCAGCCGTACGGCGAAGTAGCTGCGCGTCTGGATGGTCCGCCACCCCCCGATGCTCCGTTGCCGCGTGAACATCCGGATGAACGAGGTCAGTCCGTCGTACCAGTCGTGGTTGCCGGGGAGGGCCAGCATGATGGGTTGTTCGTCGGGGCGCAGCGAACGCGCCGGCAACGCCATCCGGTACGGACCCGCCATCCGATCCTCGTACGCAGCCGGAGAGGCTACCGGGTAGACCTCGTCGCCTCCGAGGACCAGTACCTTGCCACGGGGGAGTCTGTGTCCTTCAACGGTGAGCGACTCCTCAGCCAGCAACGAGGCCATAGTGTAGGTGGCGTCAAAGCCGTCGCCGAGGTCAGCCGTGAAATCGAGCCACAACTCGGTGGGAGTTACAGGGGCGTGCCCCTCCAGTTCTCCGGGACGTGGAAGACCGCGGCTGCTCACCACCGGTTGCGCCGGTTGGCCCGGGACAGGCAGCTTGTCCAGACTCAGGGGATCCGAAGGGAAGCTGCCCTCCAGCTCACGCTTGTCACCAAAATCGGCGAACACGGTGGCTGCCATCACCTTCAACGCCGTCCTGGCCAACGACCTCGGTGAGAGCCAGCGGACCGCCGCCTGGGGAGTGAAACCCAGGACAGCGTGGTGTTCCGCGAGCTCCCGGGTTTTCATCGCTTCGGCTTGAGCGGGAACGGGACGCGCTTGAGGGCCCGTCCGTAAACCTGCCACAGCTCGCCCCCGAACAGTCTGCCGAAGGTCACCAGACCCGCTGCAGGGGCGGGTCCTTCTGCGCGGAACGTGGTTAGCTGCTTGGCGAAGTCGAGCGGCCGGATGTGGAGGATCCCGGCGCCGACTACCCCGTCCTGCTGTTGTGTCTGCGCTGAATCGGGCGTTGAATCGGCCGTTGCAAGGGCCTTTTCCGGGGGCGGCACGTGTCCCCGCAGGATGGTCGCGTACAGTGTGGTGGTGTCCGGCCACAGGTCAAAGCCGGCCTCGTTGTGGATGAGCTTGTGGCCCGTGAACGTGAACGGCGTCCCGCCCGGGTCCCGCAGCCACAAGCGGTACAGCATGCGCCTTGCCGGCCTGCCGTCGCTGGAGGTATCCGTGACGAACAGGTTGAACCATCCCCGTTCCACCGGCATCCGTCCTCCGAAGTAATCCGCCAGCACGTAGCCTTCCGCCGTGGCAGGGTGGCTCGGATCCGCGGCAAAAGCGTCGATGTCCTCCGCAGTGATGGTCAGCTCGAACATGACCTTCCGCGACCGGTCCCGGCCCAGGCTGCGCCCTTTCTCCGGGTCGGTGACGCCAGGACTGAACCAACCGTGCATCTGCTCGGTGAAGCGAACCGAGGTGGGGTCCTTCGTTGCTATGGCCGGCATCCCCAGACCTCGGCCGCGCTGCGTCGGTGCATCAACCACGGCGCTCGCAGGCTGCTCCTCCTGCGCGCCCTTACCTTTGGTCGCGTCCGGCGCCAGGGCGCGCGGAGCTGATGCACCGACGTCGACGACGGCGCCAGCAGCCTCCTGCTCAACTGTCACCGCATCGCGGGGACTGATTCCCCTGGTGCTGATTCCCTCGGGGCTGGCGTGGTGGGCCTCCTCCAGAATGTGCGCGCAGGTGCGCTCCGCAAACGCTGCAATGGTCAGGGACGGGTTGGCGCCAACCGGCCCGGGCATCGCGGCGCCGTCGACCACGAACAGGCCGGGATAGCCGAAGACCTCGCCGTAGGAATCGCAGACCGCCTCGCCAGGATGTCGCCCGGAGGGCGCGCCGCCGATGGGATGGACCGTGATGACACGCTTTGCCCACCACAGCGGATTGTCGATGAAGTCGCCGTCCAGGTCCTTGGAGATCGACTCCATCGTTTCGCGGACGCGGCCGAAGTACTCCTTGGACGTGGCCATGGTCCAGGCGATGGCGAGCCTGCCGTCGCGTAGGGTCATGACGCCGTCGGGAATGTCCCGGCCCATCCCGAGCAATGGGACGGAACTGGAAGACAAGCGGCCGTCGCCCAAGGCAGCGGCGAGGTCGGCGGAGACGTTGGACCGGCCGGCGTCGAACAGCCTGTCCTTGAAAAGCTGCCCTGCCACCTTGGCAGTGCGCTTGATGGTGGTTCCCAGCTGGGCCGTTTCGATGAGCCAGTTCATGAAGGCCGGATACCCGGCGTCCTCTACGTAGTAGCCTCGACCATCGCCGTCGTCGTCGTTCGAATCCGGAACCCTGATGGCAGTGGTGATCACCGGCCCCTTACTCCCGGCGAGGGTGCGCACGCCCGGCCGCGAGCCGTTGGCCGGGGGAGTCTTGGCGCCCATGATGAACGTCAGGAGGTCGCCGTTGCCGCTGAAGCGGGTTCCCAGGGCGTCGCTGAGCGCGGGAAGGGAACCACGGTTGCGGAGCAGGAGGAAGTTGGTGCCGAACGTGCCCGCACCGAGGATGAGCCTGCGGCAATGGATGATGCGTTCGGTGAGGAGCTCGCCTTGCAGGTCAGGATGGTGGACCACGTAGCGGACTTCGTAGCCTCCGCCGTCCAGTGGCCGGAGGCCGCGGACATCGTGGAAGGTTCGGACATCCGCACCCTTGAACGCCGCCGCGGACACGTAGTTATGGTCCAGGGTGTTTTTGGCGCCTGCGTTGCAGCCGATGTCGCATTCGCCGCTGAGCGTGCACGTGGTCCTGACCGTGGTGGGGCCATGGATGCTGCCGTAACTGGGCAACGGGAGCGCCTGGTTGGTACGCGGTTCTGTGTTTGGCGTGGCCGAGAACGTCACGGCGATGGGCGGCCGGGTGATGGAGAGCCCAAGGTTGGCGGCGGATTTCTCCATGGCCATGGTCTTGGCCGTGTCCTTGTACGGGTACGGAACCGGTTGGAGCATGGCCTCGGCGGCGTCGTAGTAGGGGTCCAGGTCCGCGCGGGTGAACGGCCAGTTCTCGTAGCCACCGCCGGGAATGGGTGACTCGTTGACGAACCACTTCTCGTCCTTGCGCAGCAGCACGTTGGCGTAGATCAGCGAGCCGCCGCCGAGGCCGCTGGAAACGAGGCCTTCGGTGCCGCGGAAGGTCCATGCGTCGAAGAGCCCGTACAAACCGCGGTCCGGGTCCCAAAAGTTTCTGCCCATCTCCGACGGGGTACGCGCGAAACTGCCGGGCGGGTACGGCTTGCCGCGCTCCATCAGGACCACGGACTGGCCGGCCTCTGCCAGGCGAAGGGCCGCTACCGAACCGCCGAAGCCGGAACCCACCACCACAGCATCAACCTTTTCGATGCCGGTCGAGCTGCGGCGTGGCGGATCAGAAGCGGGTTCAAAACCTGCATCCCCACTGTTCCCGGTCCCCAGACGACCCATGGCCGTTCCTCTCAGAGGAGAGCTGACAACATAGCTGCTGCAGAGGGTACCGGGCTTGGCCGGGCGATGCCTCCGCGGACTATGGGCCTTATGTTCCCACCGGGCAGGGGATCTGTAAATGAGGTGGGGTAAGCACCCGCAGTCTCAGGGCGCGCTGATCCGGGTGTACACCATGTCAAAGTCGTGTTCCAAGGGGCCGCCAGGGTAGGTTCCCCGTTCCAGCCGGGCGTTGATGGTGTTGCCGTCGGCGCTGAAACGGCCAACGAAGCGCTGGGGCCAGTCCGGTCCGTCCCGGAACAGGGTCCACTCGTTGTCCTTGAGCGTCATGTCGTAGATCCGTGCGACGCCGCGGGAATCGAAATAATGCTGCTGGAAAGCACCGTCCGAGCCGGTGGCGCCGATGATGCTCACCGCGTTGGGGTACTCCGGCCGTTGGACAGTGGAACGCTGGATGAGGAAGCCTCCGTTTTCCAGCCATTCGAAGGTGGTCCGGCCGGGGGCTTCCAATCCCGGGATGGACGTTTCCCACTCGCCGATGAGGATGTTCAGTTGCTCCAACGTGGGTTTTGGATCCCGTGCCATGGCCGCCCTCTCTTCGCGGATGTGAACAGGTTCAGCGTAGGACTCGTCCTATCCCGCGCATAGGGCCGAAGCGTTGCGGATGTGGTGCTCGACCCCGGCGATTGAACCTTCGGCGATTGAACCTTCCCAAGCAATGGTTCCTATGCGGCCAGGGACGACGGTGGCAGGATGGGCGCATGAGCCAAGTCACCTGCGATCTGACGGTTTCCCTGGACGGGTTCGTTGCCGGTCCCAACCAGTCCCTCGAGCAGCCGCTGGGCGAGCGCGGCGAAAGCTTGCACCGCTGGCAGTTCGAGGAACGGGAAACCAACGCCGCAGAGATCGAAGGGATCCTCGCCGCAGGTGCGTTCATCATGGGCCGGAACATGTTCGCGGGCCCTGGCCCCGGCCCTTGGGATGCCGATTGGCGTGGATGGTGGGGAGAAGAACCGCCCTATCACGCACCGGTTTACGTCCTCACTCATCACGAACGTGAGCCGCTGGAGATGCAGGGCGGCACAACTTTCCATTTCGTCACGGACGGAGTCGAAGCTGCACTGGACCGCGCACGGGATTCCGCCGGCGGCAAAGATGTTGCCATCGCAGGTGGAGCGCAGACGGCGCGCCAATTTCTCGCGGCGGGGCTGATCGACGAGCTGCGGCTTCACATCTCACCCATGATTCTCGGTGGCGGTGAGCGGCTGCTGGACGGCGTGGGGGACGTGACGCTTGAGCCTGTGGAAGTGAGTGGCACCGGGCTGGTCACCCACGTGCGGTACCGCGTCCTTCGCTGAGCGGAGCCGCGCAGCAGAGCCACTCCATAGCCTTCCGGTCACGGGGTGCTGCGGCGTTTGATAGCACAGGTGCTGGCCATCGCAGGCCTCGCTGTTCGGAAAGGCATGAACACCTCTTCGAAACCCAGGTACACGTCGCGGCAACAATGTCCGTCATTCGCTGTACACTCAAGTATCGAACATATATTCGAATAAAGGTGTGTTGTGGGCGTGATAGTCGGCCCCCGCGTGATAGATGCGGGCTTTTCCTTGATGTCGGTACTGCTGGCTCCCATTCCGGTGTCGGCGGGGTACCCGTCGCCCGCCCAGGATTATTTTGACGGCAGGATCGACCTCAATGAGCACTTGATCAAGGATGTGACCAGCACTTTCGTGGTGAGGGTGACGGGGCAATCGATGGAAGGCGCGGGTATCAGCGACGGCGACGAGTTGATCGTCAACCGGGCGCTGGAGCCCAAGGATGGATCCGTCGTCGTGGCCGTCCTTGATGGCGAGCTGACCATCAAAAGGCTCCGCGTCACACCCTCAGGGGTCATCCTTCAGGCGGAGAATCCAAAGTATCCGGACATTCGGGTGCCAGCCTTGTCCGAGCTGACCATCTGGGGCGTTGCCACCACGTGCCTCCATCACATCTAGGGTGCCGGCGGCGCTGTCGAGTCGCGGACTACCAATTCCGGTGTGAGCCTTTTGTCTGCGACAGGTGCTTCGGGATCATTGAGCCGCTCCAACGCTATTGTTCCCGCTGCTTGGCCCAGGGCGATGGCATGGAGGTCCACGGATGTGAGGTCGATGCCGTGCAGTTTTGCGGTCCTGGAATTGTCATAGCCCACCAGGGACAGGTCGCCCGGGATGGCCAGGCCGAGGCCGTAGGCGGCCTCCCGGGCGCCCAGTGCCAGTTGGTCGTTGTGCGTGAAAATTGCCGTTGGACGCTCGGCCTGCGTCAGGAGAAGGGTCGCGGCCCGCTGCCCCGCCTCCTGCGTGAAGTCGTCGGCAGCCAGCGTTTGGGGCTTCAGTCCGGCGTCGCGCATGGTCTTTTCGTAACTCTGCCTGCGGGCTATGTGTCCGTCGTAAATCGGCCCGGCCAGGTGCGCCACCCGCCGGTGCCCCAGGCTGAGCAGGTGCTCGGTGGCGGCTCTCGCCCCGGCGACATCGTCCGAGTAGACGCTGTCCACGCCCGCCACCGGCCGGGTGACGCTCACCAGCGGCACGATCTGTGCCAGCTCAAGCACGCGCTCGTCCGGGTCCAGGAGGGTCGCGGCGATGATGATGCCCACTCGAGCCTCGATCAGGGACTCCAGTGCGCCTCCATCGACGCCGTCCACCGACCGGGAAACGCTGAGGATCAGGCGGTTGCCATCCTGGGGCAGTGCCATGCGGACGCCGCTGAGAATGTCGGCGTAGACCTCGTTACGGATGTCCATCAAGTACAGCCCGACGGCGGAGCGGTGCTTGCGTGCCAGGTCGGCGGCTACTGCGTTCGGCCGGTATCCCAGACGCCTGGCGGCCTCGAAGATTGCTTCCTTGGTTTCGCCGCTGACCCCGGGTGCTCCGCGGAAGGCGAAAGACACGAGGGTTCTGGAGACGCCCACCTCGCGGGCGACATCACTTTGTGTGGCGGGGCGGAGTCGGCGGTCGGGGGCCATGCCCTCCATCCTCCCATGGCGGAGACGGGCAAAATTTGCCATTTGTTAGTTTGACCTTACATTTAAGCCTTTCGCGCGTTAGTCTAAATTCAGAGCGGGTAATTATGACTCGCACCACACTGACAAAGGAGTCCTGATGTCTGCTACGCAAACGCAGCGGGAAGGCGCCCATGGCGTCGCTCTTCCTCCGCTGACCAACGGTCCCCACCGGAAGCGCCTGGGCCTCGTCGCCCTGGTTGCAACCTTCGGTGGCCTGCTGTTCGGCTACGACACTGGTGTCATCAACGGCGCCCTGCGGCCAATGACGGCCGACCTTGGCCTCACGCCGATAACGGAGGGCATCGTTACCAGCTCCTTGCTCTTCGGTGCCGCTGCCGGAGCGGTGGGCGGCGGTCGGCTTTCGGATTCCTGGGGCCGCCGGAAGACCATCATCCTGCTGGCCGTGTTGTTCCTTGCCGGAACCCTTGCCTGCGTCTTCGCGCCGAGCTTTGAAGTCATGGTTCTCGGGCGGGTCATTCTCGGCCTGGCTGTTGGCGGAGCCTCCACGGTGGTTCCCGTCTTCCTTGCCGAGTTGGCGCCCTACGAAATCCGCGGTTCCCTGGCGGGTCGCAACGAGCTTATGATCGTCATCGGCCAGCTCGCGGCGTTCGTGGTCAACGCCATCATCGGCAATCTCTGGGGAGAGTTCGGTGGCGTCTGGCGGATTATGCTCGCGGTCGCAGCGCTGCCCGCCATTGCCCTGTTCTTCGGTATGCTGCGGATGCCTGAATCGCCGCGCTGGCTCATTTCGAAGGGGCGCTGGGAAGAAGCGTTGGTGGTCCTGAAGACCATTCGCTCCGTTGAGCGCGCCGAGGCTGAGATGGCCGATGTAAAGCACCTTGCCGACGAGGAGCGAGCTTCCAAGGCGACATCCTGGGGTGCCCTTAAGGACAAGTGGATCCTGCGCATCATCCTGGTAGGCATTGGCTTGGGTGTGGCACAGCAGCTGACAGGCATCAACTCGATCATGTACTACGGCCAGTCGGTGCTGGTGGAAGCCGGCTTCGACTCAAATGCCGCCCTCATTGCCAACATCGCACCCGGCGTGATTGCGGTGGTTGGTGGCGTGATTGCCCTGACACTCATGCAGCGCGTCAATCGACGTACCACCCTGCTGCTGGGTTTCACTCTGACCACCGTCTGCCACTTCCTGATCGGTATCGCCTCGATTGTGCTTCCTGTTGGAAACGCTGCCCGTCCGTTCGTGATCCTCTTCCTGGTGGTGGCGTTCGTCGGGTCCATGCAAACGTTCTTGAACATCGCCGTCTGGGTCATGTTGTCAGAGATCTTCCCGCTGCACGTCCGCGGGTTCGCCATCGGCCTGTCCGTGTTCTGTCTCTGGATTGCCAATGCGCTGCTGGGCCTGTTCTTCCCCACGCTGGTGGCTGGAGTAGGCATTACAGGCACGTTCTTCCTTTTCGGCGTGGTGGGCATCCTGGCCCTCATCTTCATCTATACGCAGGTTCCTGAAACCCGCGGGCGCACCTTGGAGGCACTTGAAGAGGACGTCACCACCGGAGCCATTTACCTGGTGCATAAGAAAGACGCCAGCGTCGGTTCCTAGCCGCGCTGGACCTTGCACGGACATCCCGTCCTCCGGACTTTTCCACAGTCTGAAGGGCGGGATGTTTTCGTGTCGGTGGGTGGCAGTACAGTTGAATTATTCGAATATATCTTCGAATAGCTCGCGTGTCCTCCCGCGATTATGAGGCCACGCATGCTAGCGCCGCACCAAGGAGAATGATGTCCAAGCCAGCCCTCATGCACCGGATGCAGGAGATCGCCCACGTGGATATCAACTGCTTTTATGCCTCCGCGGAGCGGGCCTTCAATCCTGCCTTGGAAGGCAAGCCCCTGATCGTCCTCTCCAACAACGACGGCTGCGCTGTCACGAGGTCGCCCGAGGCAAAGCGGCTTGGAATCGGGTTGGGAGAACCTTGGTTCAAACTGGCTCCACGGGCCAAGGAATGGGGGCTCATTGCCCTCTCAAGCAACTACGAGCTTTACGGAGACATCAGCTCACGGGTCATGGAGTTGTTGCGGCGCTATTCGGCGTGGCAGGAGGTCTACTCCATCGACGAAGCCTTCCTGGGGGTCCAGGGCCAGCCGGAGGATTTGCTGGAGTTGGGACGGACCATCAAAGCTGCCTGTTTCAGGCACGTGGGAGTTCCGGTATGCGTCGGGATCGCACGCACCAAAACCCTCGCCAAGCTGGCCAATAGATGGGCCAAGCACAATCCCGCCTTCAACGGCGTGTGCCGCTGGGACTCGGTTCCTGAAGCCCAGCGGGAAGCCCTCATGGCCCGGCTGTCCGTCATCGAGATCTGGGGCGTGGCCACCAGGCTCACCAAGCGGCTGAACGCAATGGGAATCTTCTCGATCCTGGACCTGGTTCGGGCGGATCCCGTCGCCCTCCGGGACAAGTTCTCCATTGTCATGATGCGCACCGTCCTGGAGCTGCAGGGCACGCCTTGCATCCCCATGGAAGAGGAACGGATCGGACGGGACCAATTGATCTTCTCCCGCTCCTTTTCCACACCGATTACGACGGCGGCCCAGCTGCGGCAGGTACTCAGCGTCTACGGGCAGATGGCAAGTGCCAGGTTGGCCAAGCATGATCTCCAGGCAAAACTGCTGACAGCCTTTGCAGCGACGTCCGTCTACAACCCGAACGATAAATCCTTCCCCACAGTGAACGTCATATTGCCCATGCCCACCTCGGATCCGGTGTTGCTGACCCGGGCCGCGCACGCGCTGGTACCCAGAATCCAGGAAGGTGTGCGCTACGCCAAAGCCGGGATTATGGTCACCGACCTCCGTCCCAGCGGCAACCAGAAACCCTTGGAAATCTTCGAGAACCGGCACGAGGAACGGGGCATTGGCACCCTGCTGGAGAGCGTCAGCAAGCGGTACGGCCGTGGCTCCATCGGACTGGGGCATGCCGGAATCAAGGGCGGACCGGACTGGTCCATGAAACGCGACATGCTCAGCCCCCGCTACACCACCAACTGGGACGAACTTCCCTTGGTGAAGGCGGCGTAGCGTGTTGGAGACCAGTGTTGCAGAAAACCTAAGCCCGCAGCCGGTAGCCGCGCTTCACCACGGTTTCCACGAGTTTGCCGTCCGGGAGCGCGGACCGCAGCCTACTCACTGTCATATCCAGGGCATGCACGGAACCGCGCAGGTCCAACAGCTCGGAGAGCGCCTCACGGGACAGCACCGCCCCTCCAGCGCCGAGCAGCGCTCGCAGCAACAGCAGGGGAGCAGGAGCCAACTCCACCACTTCGCCATTAATCCGCAAGCAGCGCCCACGCAATTCGATGGTGGCGCTCTTGGTCTCCAATCGGCGCACGTGGTTCAGCGAAAGGTGTTCGGTCACCAGGCGAATCAGCGCACCCATGCGGTAGCGGTCGGGGATGAGCGGCGTCAGACCAGCGTCGACCAGTGGCTGTGCGGTGACCGGCCCTACGGCGGCGACCGTGACCGGCCCCTTGAGGGCCTCGATGAGCTGCCGGTAGAGACCCATTTCATGTGCGGTGCTCCACATTGCGTCCACGGCCGGAGCGCTGGTGAAAGTCAGTACATCCAGGTTCTCGCTGACCACGGCCTCAATCAGGCGCGGCAGCTTGTCCTCGCCATCCGGCTTCACCCAGCGATAGGGCGTCACGGTCAGCACGGTGGCCCCGGACATGCGGAGCCGTTCCAGCTGCCGAACGTCCGTGTAGCCATGCAGCTGAACGGCCACTGTCTTGCCGCGCACCCCCTCTGCCAGGAGCATGTCCACGAGTGTGGCTGTGGTTTCATCGCTGCTGATTCCGACGTCGGCAAGTCCGGCCGCACGCACGGCGCCTCGGGCTTTGGGGCCGCGAACAAACATGCGGCAGGCGGACAAGGTCTCCAGGAGTTGCTCGCCGATACCGAAGGAATCGGCAGCCTCACACCAGCGCCGCATACCGTAAGCGGTGGTCGCGATGCAGATATCCGGTGTGGCAGCAATGATGGTGCGGGTGTCCTCAATGAGGACCATGTCCTCCTGCACCGGGGCAATCTTCAGTGCAGGGGCGTGCAACACGCTCGCACCGCGACGCTCCAGGGCCTCAATGAGGTCACGGGAACGGCGGTGCGAGGTGACGCCGATGCGGAATCCGTCCAGCGGGGCCTCGGCAGCTTCGGTGACTTCCGGGGCGGCAGTAGCGTCCTGGACTTCGATGGCGCGTGCAACAGTCATGTGTTTATACCCTCAGGCTTCAAGGAGCGAAGCCGCGAGTCGGCTCAGTTCAGCGGATGCTTCGGCATGATTCCGGTTGGCTTCAGCCACCCTGACCACCTCGCCGATAACCAGGACGGCCGGGTTGCTGCAGCTGGATGCTGCCGTTTCAATGCTACCGAGGTCAGCGATGGTGGTGCGCTGTCCGGGACGGTAGCCTCGTTCGACGACTGCCATCGGCATCTCGGAGTTCATTCCTGCCCGCCGCAAGCCCGCCGCCAGTTGGGGAAGAGTGCCGATGCCCATGAGGACCACAATCGTCCCGCCAAGGCCGGCGAGGTGGGTGTGTTCCTTCTCCGTCAAGGGCGCGTGCCCGGACACCACGGTGAACATGTGGCTCACCTCGCGGTGCGTCACCGGAATGCCCGCAGCGGCCGGAACCGAGATGGCACTGGTGACACCGGAAATGACGCGCACAGGAAGCCCGGCAGCAACGCAGGCGGCTACTTCTTCGCCACCGCGGCCGAAAACATAGGGATCGCCGCCCTTGAGTCGGACCACGTTCTTGCCCAGCAGCGCAGCTTCCACCATGAGCTTCTCGATGTCCCGTTGCGTTACCTTATGCAGGCCTGGTTGCTTTCCAACATCCACCAGTTCCGCGGATGTCAGATCGGCCAGCTCCTGGTACGGGGCCAAACGATCGTAAAACACCACATCGGCGTCCCGCAGGGCATCCACGGCACCGACCGTGAGCAGGTCCAGGGCGCCGGGGCCGCCACCCACCAGGGTGACATGGCCTTCTGTTCCCGGCGCGGGCTCGAATGCTACCGGTATCCCGGCGTCGCGGCAGCGTTCCACCAACGGAACCCAACCGGCGTCGCCGTCGTCCACTATCGCAACCAGGAACGGGCGCTCGGGAAGCTGGCCGTCACCAGGCATGCCGGCAGGGGCACTCAGCCGGTAGACGTTGGCGCCGGCGGTCTGGTAACGGCGTACCGCTTGGCGTGCGGCCTTTTCGGATCCTGTGACCAGGACATCGCGGCCGGTGAGATCAATGGTGAGCTGCATGGGGACCCCTTGTTATTCGCTGCGGACCGGGATGGTGGAGGCGATGAGTACGCCGCCCTTTTCTTCGTTCGTGGCAGGGCGGATCTGGCCGCGCTCCGGAACGAAGGAGATGGACTCGTCCTTCTGGTTGGGGGCGTTGACGAAGGAACGGAAACGGCGGAGGCGTTCCGGGTCCTTCAGGGTCTCGGCCCACTCGTCCTCATAGGTGTCGATGTGCTTGGCCATGGCGGCCTCAAGCTCTTCGGCGATGCCCAGGGAATCATGGACCACCACGTCCTCGACGTGCTTGATGTCGCCGTCGAGTTCTTCCTGCCAGCGTGCGGTGCGCTGCAGGCGGTCGGCGGTCCGGATGTAGTACATCAGGTAGCGGTCGATGTACTTCAGCAGCGTTTCGTCGTCCAGGTCCTTGGCGAGGAGCTTGGCGTGCGCCGGGGTGGCGCCGCCGTTACCGCCCACGTAGAGGTTCCAACCATCTGCCGTCGCAATCACGCCGACGTCCTTGCCGCGGGCCTCGGCACATTCACGGGCGCAACCCGAAACGCCCATCTTCAGCTTGTGCGGGCTGCGGAGGCCGCGGTATCGCAGCTCCAGGGCGATGGCCATGGCCACGGAATCCTGCACACCGAAGCGGCACCACGTGGATCCAACACAGGACTTCACGGTACGGAGGCTCTTGCCGTACGCCTGGCCCGATTCGAAGCCGGCGTCCACCAGTTCCTTCCAGATGTCCGGCAGTTGCTCGAGTCGGGCACCGAACATATCGATGCGCTGGCCGCCAGTGATCTTGGTGTACAGGTTGTACTTCTCAGCCACCGCAGCAATGACACCGAGCCCCTTGGGCGTAATCTCGCCGCCGGCGATGCGGGGAACCACGGAGTATGTGCCGTCCTTCTGCATGTTCGCCAGGGCGCGGTCGTTGGTGTCCTGCAGGGAACCACGCCCGGCGTCCAGGACGTAGGCGGAATGCTGGCTGGCCAAGATGGAAGCGATGGTCGGCTTGCAGATGTCGCAACCGGCGCCGGTGCCGTACTTGGCCATAATGTCTTCGAAGGACGTGAGCTCCAGGACGCGGATGGCATCGAAGAGTTCCTGACGGGAGAGACTGATGTGTTCGCAGAGAGCTTTGGAGACCTCGATGCCGGACTTGGTGAGTTCGCCTTCGAGGAGCTTCTTCAGCATCGGAACACAGGATCCACACTGGGTGCCCGCACGAGTGCAGCCCTTGAGCTCGCCCAGTTCCTGCACCGGTGCATTGCCCTCGCAGGCACCGCAACCGTTGATGGCGTCGCGGATGGAGCCGGCCGCCACGTTGTTGCAGGAGCACAGGATCGCATCATCCGGGAGTTCGGTCTCCGGTGCCTCGCCACCACCGGCTGCGCTCAGGTACGCGCCCGGTTCGGCGGCCAGCTCGCGGCCCAGGAGCGGACGGAGGCTCATGTAAGGCGAGGCATCGCCCACGAAAATTCCGCCCAGGAGGGTCTTGGCATCGTCCGTGGTGACGATCTTCTGGTAGACGCCACGGGCGGGGTCGGCGTACACGATTTCAAGGGAGTGCTCGGTCCTGGCGAACGCGTCACCGAAGCTGGCCACGTCGACGCCGGACAACTTGAGCTTGGTGGCCGTGTCGAAGCCAGGGAACGTGGCCTCTCCACCGTGCAAGCGGTCGGCAACGATCTCGGCCATCGTATTCGCCGGTGCAACAAGGCCCAGGCACATGCCCTCAAAGTTGGCCACTTCGCCGATGGCCCAGATGCCCTCCACCTCGGTGGCGCAGAAATCGTTGATGACTACACCGCCACGCTGGCCCAGACTGAAAAGTTGCTCTTCGCCTTCAGCCGCGCGGAACAGGTCATCACGGGGCTTGACGCCGATGGCCACGATCACGAGGTCGGCGTCAACGGTGCGGCCGTCAGCCATCAAGACGCCGGTGACATTACCGTCGTCGTCCGTCACTACTTCGGACGGGAAGACGCCACCGTGGACTTCGAAACCCTTGGCTTCAATCAGGCGGCCAAGCGCCTGGCCGGCGCCCTCATCCAGCTGCGTGTTCATGAGCCAGGGTGCGCCGTTGATGACGATCGGGGTGGCACCCAGCTGCTCGGTGCCGGCCGCGGACTCAAGCCCCAGCAGGCCACCGCCGATGGTGACGGCGTTGACCTTGCGGCCCAGTTTCCCGCGGAGCTCGGCGATTGCCTTGTTGATGGCCCAGACGTCCTCAAGGGTGCGATAAACGTGGGTGTGTTCCGAGCCGGGGATGGGGAGGCGGGCTGCATCCGAGCCCGAGGCCACTACCAGGTGGTCATATTCATACTTGTTGCCGGCGGCCGTGAGGACGCTCTTGGACTCGGCGTCGATCTTGACGGCGCGCTCGCCGGTCTTAAGGGTCAGGGCTTCGTGATCCCACATGGACACGTCGCCCAAGGTGAGGTCCACATCCGTCTGGGTGAGTGCCTTGCTGAGCGCTACGCGGTCGTAGGGGAGGTGGGCCTCTTCGGTCAGCACCGTAACCTGCCAACCTTCAAGTCCCCGATTGACCATGGCATCGGCGAAACGGTGGGCAGCGGGGCCGCCGCCTACGACGACGATGCGGCGCGGGTTCTCTGTACTTGAAGTGTGTCCGGTCACTGGTGGGCCTTTCGCAGATGCTGCAGACGGATCTCCGCAACTTGTGCTTCCAGACTAGGGACGGGCAGTTTCGCTTCAGTTTCCCTTTTGTTTCGTGATCTTAACTTCTGCATCACGAACGCATTTCCGGGGGCGTGAGGTCTCTTTTACCCGTTGGACACAAACGCGCACCCCCCATGAAACACCGCCGTCCTAGCGTGGAGGGGTGGCCGCAAGCGTGGCCCGGTCCGGGGGAGTGACGGTGGAAGATGCCAGCGCCCGGACACAGTGAGAGGGGCTGAAATGACCGTAATTCTGGACCGTGCCGAGGACCTGACCGCCACCGCCACATGGCACCGGGTGTGCCCGGTGGACGAGCTTGAACTGGCCTGGGGCGAGGCGGCACTGATCGCCGGCCGCCAGGTTGCGCTGTTCCGCACCGCGCCCACCGAAGTGTTCGCCGTTGCCCAACAGGACCCGGCAACACTCGCCAACGTCATGGCCAGGGGGATCATCGGGTCCCGCGGCAGCCGGCCGACCATCGCCTCGCCGCTGCACAAAGAGGTCTACGACCTCGAGACCGGTGAGTGCTTCACCAACCCCGGGCTCAAGCTTGCGGCCTATGCCACCCGTTTGGTGGACGGCTTCATCGAGGTTGAGCTCTAAGAGCTACAAGCCCAATGCTTCGCGGACATCCTTGAGGACATCGTCCAGGGATGTCCGCGCCGCTTGGCGTGCGGCCGGCAGTTCAGCCGCGGATTCCACGGCTTGGATGACTTCCAGGTAACACTTCAGCTTGGGCTCCGTGCCGCTGGGCCGGATGATCACCCGGCTCTGGTCCCGCGTGAGGTACAGCAAGCCGTCGGTGGGCGGCAGGGCTTCGCTTCCTTCCGCCAGGTCCGTGAAGACCTCGACTGCGGACCCGCCGAACGCCTCGGGCGGGTTGACCCGCAAGCGGTTCATCATGGCATCGAGAAGACCCAGGTCAGCCACCCGAATGCTGAGCTGGTCGCTGGCGTGCAGCCCGTGGACCAGGTACAGATCATCCAGTGTGTCGAAAATGGTCTTGCCGTCAGCCTTGGCGGCCGCCGCCAACTCGGCGATCAGCACGGCCGCTGAGATGCCGTCCTTGTCGCGGACCAGGTCCGGCGCCACGCAGTAGCCCAACGCTTCCTCGTAGCCATAGGTGAGGCCGGGAACGCGTGAAATCCATTTGAAGCCTGTCAGCGTTTCCTCGTGGGCGTAGCTTGCCGCAGCAGCGATTCGCGAGAGCAGCCGCGACGAAACAATCGAATTGGCGAAAACGCCGGTCTGCGGCTCGTCCTCGGCGCCGGCAGCCAGGCGTGCCACGATGTGGGCGCCCAAAAGCGCCCCCACTTCGTCGCCCCGCAGCATGCGCCACGCGCCCGTGGCGGGGTCCAACGCAGCAACCGCAGCCCTATCGGCGTCGGGATCATTGGCCAAAACTATGTCCGCACCCGAGTCCGCGGCAGCGGCGAGTGCCAGGTCCAGCGCGCCGGGCTCCTCCGGGTTGGGGAACGCAACGGTAGGGAAGTCCGGGTCCGGCTCAGCCTGTTCGGCCACGAGCGTCACGTCCGTGAAACCGGCAGCGTTCAGAACGGAAACTGCTGTTTCTCCGCCCACGCCGTGCATGGGGGTCAGGACGATCTTGAGGTCCCGCGCGGGGAAGTGCTCCCGATCCACCAGCCCTGCCATGGCGGATTCATAGTCGGAAGCGATGGACATCGGCAGCACGGTCCAGCCGCTGTCAGCCAACTCAATCGACGTTAACGCGCCCACGGCCCCGATCTTGGCCGCGATCTCGGCGTCGTAGGGTGCCACGATCTGCGAACCGCGGCCGCTCTCGGACACGGCGTGCCGCCCCAGGTAGACCTTGTAACCGTTGTCCTGCGGCGGGTTGTGGCTGGCTGTGACCATCACGCCGCCGTCGCAATCGAGGTTCCTGACCGCGTAGGCGAGCAACGGTGTGGGGAGCGCAGCAGGCATGAGGAACGTTTCGATGCCGGCTGCGGTGAAGATGGCCGCGGTCTCCTCAGCGAAAATGTCCGAGTTGTACCGGGCATCAAAGCCGACGACGGCGCGTGGCCGGGTCCCCGGCGCAGCTGCGGCTACGGCTTCGGTGAGGAAGGCCGCCAGTCCTGCCGCTGCCCGGCGGACCACCACGCGGTTCATTCGGTTGGGGCCGGGTCCCAGGGCTGCTCGGAGCCCCGCCGTGCCGAACTGCAGTGTGCCGCTGAAGCTGTCGCCCAACTCCTGCGCTGCACCGGCGTCACCGCCGCTGGCGAGGTCGGCGAGCTCAACCAGAGCGGCCGACGTCACCGGGTCCGGGTCTTGGGAGGCCCACAGGCGGGCGTCGGTGATCAGCTGTTCAAAGGCGGCATCGCTGGATGTCATAGGGACAAAACTATCCTCAAATGGAGGAGTGAGGGGCAACGAGGGGCGAGCTCCCCACCCTGAACGTTGTCTTACAGGGTGGGATCCCGCCCCTCGGCAGCCCTAAAGGGCGCGCATCCGCACTGTGAACTCCGTGTCGCCGTCCACACTGAACACCGAAGATCCCGTGGCGTCCCAGTCCGGGAAGAACGTGTCCGAGATGACCGCCGCCCCGTCCTGGGCGAAGACTTCCACGGAGGAGGAATCCAGGAGGATTTCCAGACGGACCGAGCCATCGGAACCGGATGGGGGCAGCGACACGGCGTGGTATGGGCTGAACTTCTCGGAAAAGTTGGTGGTTCCGGCTCGCGAACGATCAACCTTCACGGTGCGTGTTTCCTTGTCATAGGAGATGCGCAGGCCGGTGTTGGCATCGGCGGATTGGCGGAGGATAACGCCGGCTTCACGGGATGACGTCAGGTCCATTTCCAACTCGATCAGCTGCGCGCGCCCCGTAAAGTCCTCACCGAGGTCCTGATCGGAAGAGCCGACGGTGAGGTTTTTGCTCTTCACGTCACCGCGCTCCAAGGTCTGCCGTGCCGCAGCCGAAATGGCTGATCGCACTTCAAAGCGGCGCTCCCCGCGGACCAGAGTGAGCTCGCGGGGGATTGCCATGGAGCCGCGCCACGGTGTGGTGGGAACGTGTTCGGCGTAGTCCCAGTTGCCCATCCATCCGAGCAGCACGGGCTTGTCCCCGGGCGCTCCGGAGATGGAGTTCGCCGCGTAGTAGTCGGCGCCATGATCCAGCCATTGGGACTCGCTGAGGGGCGCATCGGGAGCCGCTGCGTTCTCGGCCGTGAAGCGGGTCCCGTCGAATTCGCCCACAAAATACTGCATTCCGGAGCCGCCCGCGATCCCTCCGGGGTTGATGCTCAGCAGCATCACCCACTTCTTCGCGGTGGAGTCCTCCACATCCATGAGCACCAGTTCCGGTACTTCCCAGAGCCCTCCTTGGGCCCCCACTCCGGAGAAGTCACTCAGGTAGTCCCAGTGCAGCAGGTCGGTGGACTTGAAGAGTTTGACCACCTGGGCGTCGGCCACCACCGTGGTCATCACCCAGTACCGGCCGGGCTCGTACCAGGTGATCTTGGGGTCGCGGAAGTTGTTGTTGGTGGGTGCCAGGTTCAGGACGGGGTTGCCCTGGTACTTCTGCCACGTGGTTCCATTGTCCAGGCTGAACGCCACCGACTGGGCCTGGGCGCCTTCAGAGAGCGCGCCGTTCCTGCCGTAGGCGCTGGTGTACAGGGCAACCATGGGCGGGTTCTCCGCTGAACCGAGTCCTGAGGCGTTGTTCTGGTCCATCACGATGCAGCCGGAGAAGATCTCTTCCTCGGGGCTTGCTTCCAGGGCGACTGGCTGCTGTTCCCAGTGCACCAGGTCTGTGCTGGTGGAGTGGCCCCAGGACATGTTGCCCCACGAGTTTCCGCGCGGGTTGTACTGGTAGAACGCGTGGTAGGTCCCGTCGTGATGGACCAACCCGTTGGGGTCGTTGAGCCAGTTCTTGTCTGCCGTCAGGTGTGCCACGGGCCGCCAAGGATCCGTCGCGCTGGGTGCCGGACCCGCCGGTGTGGGGGCCGGCGTCGGGCTGGCTGTGCAGGAAGCGGCGGAAAAGGCGACCACGACGGCGGCACTTGCGGCCAGAAGTTGGCGGCGGGACAGGTGGGGGTTGGGGTAAGTCATGGGAAGAATCCTGAAGGGGTCGGGGTGGCAGGGGTGCTGGCTGCTCTGGAGCCAACACCCCTGCCGCGGCCTCACGGCCAGGGTGTTTCGGCCTACTTGTAGTGGCCTTCGCCGCCAACACGGACGTTGGTGGGCAGGTAGCCGAACGGGCCGAGGCCGTTCTGGCCGAAACTGCGGTCAACCTGGGTCACGCCACCTTTGAAGTTCATTTTCACGGTGGGGGACAGGGAGCCGCCGCGGACGCCGTCCACGTTGTCGATGAACGATTGGACCAGTCCGCCGGGCTGTACGTAGTGCGAGTAGGCCTGGAACTGGCGGCCGTTCTGCCTCGGGTCCGGACCCTCCGGCGCGTTGGCCGGCATGTTCAGGTCCGTGGGGGAGCCCAAGGCCAGTCCGCTGTTGTTGACCGGCTGGTAGTCGGAACGGACGCCGTTGCCGACGAAGCCGTACACGCCGTCAGGGCCGCGCATGCCGTCCGCGTAGGTGAACTGGTGGCTGATGGTGAACAGGTAGTACTTGTTCTTGCCGTTCTCGTTCTGGATGTAGATCTGCGGACGCTCGGTCTGGTCGTTGACGCAGTTGGCGGACAGGATGGGCGGCAGGAAGCTCCACTTGGTGAGGTCCTTGTTGTCGGCCACGGCCAGGCCCACGTTGGCGGTCTGGTACCAGGCACCGGTGGTGCTGTTGACCTGGTCCACGGTCTCGGCGTTCGGATCTCCCGGGCGGTAGCCAAGGTCTTCCTGCTTGCACTTGTAGGAGCCGCGGGTGCCGCCGGTGTTGCCTTCGAAGACCATGAAAGTTTTGCCCGGGTGCGCGGGGTCGGCGAACGTGTAGGGGTCACGGAACGCGAAGCCCGGGTTCTGGGCCTTGTTCTGGTACAGCTTTCCGTCCGGTTCCAGCAGCTTGGTGTGCTGGAAGCCGTCGAAGGTCACGCCGTTCTGGTTGGCATGGATATTGCCGAGGGCCTTGGCGATGGCCGCATCCGGGGCGATTCCACCGCCGCCGGCGTTGCGTTCGGCGACGTCGTAGAACGTGGTGGCCGTGTAGAACACGTTGATTTTGTTGCCCTGCATGAGGCGCGTGGAGCCGGACCATTCCGTGTTGCCGATGGAGGTGTTGTCCAGGAACAGGTGTCCGCCGTAGTTCCATTTGTCCTTGGCGGGATCGGCGTTGGTCTTCCGGAAGAAGTAACCGATCCGGGCGTTCCAGTGGCGCTGGTCGAAGCCGTAGCCAGCGTGGCGGTCGGCGACCAGCGCGAAGATCACGTCCCAGCCCTTGTAGCTGATCTGGTTGGCATTCTCGTCCGTCAGGGACCAGGTGTCCCAGACCCAGACGTCGTCGTTCATGGCAGGGAAGTCCTTGGGGATTTCCGGCATGGTGACGTTGGGACTCATGGAGTTCTGGCCGGGGGCGACGTTGGGGTTGCTCTGCGCCATGATCTGTTTGGCGTCCGCTCGCGTCCATTTGGACGTGAAGTTTGCGGCGGGGTCATAGGCCTGCTGGGTGTGCAGGCTCGGGAGCGGGAAACCGGGTGTGGGCGCCGGCATGGTGCTCGACGGCGGGTCGGCCGGCAGGTTCGCCTGGGCAGCGGGCGTGACCAGCAGGATGCTGCCCGCCACGCTGGCTGCCGCTGCGACGGCTACTGCCCGTCGCAGACGGCGGCGTGGCCGTTGGGGGTTTGAGTGCGTGTTCATGCTTGCTCTTCTCGCGGAGTGTTGGACTTCGTGGAGTGGGGCGCATGCCCTGATCCCCGGATGGGGTTCTTTGCTCCGGCGTCCGCTCGATCCGCTGGTGGCGTCTTCGAGGGACGCCATCGTTTCGAGGTGTCGGCGAGGCCCCGTAAGGCACCCACCGCTTTGTTCCGGTACGTCGACTTACCGGAACGCTTCCACGCTAGACACGTGTTAGGCCGCAAATCAAAGGGCATTTCACAGGCCTTGGAGGCTACCGCCGGGTAGATGCGCAAGCGTTTACATTGCCAACGGGCGCGCGTGACATATCCAAGGTGCCGGAATCAAATGTTGCGCAGAAAATCAGATTTATTCTGAGAATTTACTGTGCGTTTACCTTGGCTCCCTGTGACTTGACGGTGCGCAACCAAACCCGTAGCAACCCCTCTGGATTGGGTGCTTCAAACGTCCAATCGATGGACGTAAACTGTGTGTGCTACACCCATTTGTGAGCTGGTGCACTATGTGTGAGTTACCGAAGCGGCGTTGGCGCTCCTCTGTTACTCCTCTGCGGTTTCTCATCGGGGTCCTGGCTCTCGGAGCCATAGCTTTCGGTTGGCTGGCACCGGCGTTTCCCTGGGGTTTTCCAGTGATCGTCCAGGCAGGGGTCGTGATGGGAGTCGGCTTCCTGGCACTGGCCGTTGCCGTGTTCATGCCCATTGTGCGGGAAGTGGAGCTTGGCCTGACCCCGAGCGTCAAACTGGGTCCGGCCCTCAGGGACCGCCAAGCCGAACTTCGGAGCGTGTTCGAGCAGCAAAAGGGCGACCTTGAATACTGTGCACACCTGCTCTGCGGGGATCCCGAGGAAGCGCGTCGGATGCTCGAGGCAGCCTGGTCCCAGGCGTCAGGTGCGTGGAAGGGGCCAGTCACTCCGCAACTGCGTGTTTACACGCTGTGCCTCTACGTCGACCTGCTCCGGAAGCACCAAATCTGGCTTCGGAGCGGCAAGAAGCCGCCCAAACCGGACCGCAGCCTCCTGGCGGGATTGACGCATGACCAGCGGGTCGCCGTCGTACTCCATGACTTCGCCAAGCTGACCGTCGCCGAGATCGCGGGTATCACGGAACACCCGGTGGCTGATGTGGCGAAGTCCTTGGCGGCCGCAGAAGCCAAGACCAAGCACCTTGCCTTGGAAGGCGGCAAGAAATGAAAACGGAACTCCGCGAAGTCCTGCTGGCCGAGGCCGCCGCCCATATCCGGACGCATCCGGCGGACATGGAACGCGCCTTGGAGGCGGGCACGGACCGGGTCCGCAACCGCGTGCTGCGTACGTGGCTGGTGGCGATCGTCGCTGCGCTGGTGTTGACCGCCGCCCTGGTGGCCGCCCGGGCTTTCCTGACACAAGGACCGGTCACCCTGGAATCCATCGGCGTGACGGCCCCGGCTGCGTCGCTCCGCCCGGAGGCGACTGTCCGGTTATCCGCTGAGGGTATGTACAGCGACGGATCCCGGCGCGCCCTGGTGGACGGCGTCGCGTGGGCGTCCGAAGACCCGTCCGTGGCGGAGGTCGCGGGGACAGGGGAGGCGACGGCGCTGAGTGCCGGCGTCACCGGAGTGACGGCAACGTTCGACGGCGTCTCCGGGCGTTTGGCGCTCACGGTCACCGCACCCGGGACTGCTCCGCTGACGGCCCTCCGCGTCACCCCGGATCAATCAACCGTGGAACTTGGCGGCAAAGTGCAATTGACCGCCGAAGGCAGTTACGGTGACGGTTCGCTCGGGAAACTCAACCAGACGGCTGTGTGGGCTTCCGACCGGCCGGCTGTGGCCCGGGTGGACGGAGACGGCCTGGTCACCGCTGCGGCCATCGGGACCGCCACGATCACGGCCTCCGAGGCGGGCCTGCAAGGAGCATCGTCCATCACCGTCACGGCCAAACCGCCGGCGCGGATCACCGGGCTCAGCATCGACCCCGCCGAGATCACCCTCAAGCAGGGCCAGGCGCTGCAGTTCCGGGCAGTGGCCGGATACTCGGACGGCTCCACGGCAAACCTCACCGACGTGGAGTGGTCCAGCGGCGATCCGAAACGGGCCACAATTTCCGCCGCCGGATTAGTGACAGCCCAAGGCCTCGGACAGGTCCTCATCTCGGCGGTCCATGTCACCGATGACGGCACGCAGTGGCGGGCGGAATCGAAGGTGAGCGTGGAGCATGCGGTGCGAACCGTCGTCGTGGGTCCGGCCGGTCCATTCGTCCTTCAGCCGGGCGGTACAGTCCAGCTGAAGGCCACCGTGACCTACACCGATGGCCGCCCCGGCGACCCGGTGGTCACGTGGGCGTCGAGCCGCGCGATCATCGCCACGGTCAATGACGGGCTGGTCCGCGGTGGTGCCGTGCAGGGAACCGTGACCATTACCGCCAGCGTTGACGGGGTGTCCAGCAACGGCGTCACCGTCAACGTTGGGCAGAACGCACCCACGCCCGGGCCCTTGGAGTAGCTAGAGCTTTGCGATGATCTCCGCCAGGAGCTTGGAGATGCGCTTGCCCGCAGCGTGACCGGCTTCCAGGACTTCAGCGTGGCTCAACGGAACCGGGCTGATGCCGGCGGCGAGGTTGGTGACCAAGGAGATACCGAAAACTTCCATGCCCGCGTGGCGGCCCGCGATGGCTTCCAAGGCCGTAGACATGCCCACCAGGTCTGCGCCGATCCGCTTGGCGTACTGCACCTCAGCTGGCGTCTCGTAGTGCGGGCCGGTGAACTGGGCGTACACGCCTTCCTGCAGCGAGGAATCGACCTCACGGGCCAACTGGCGGATGCGCGACGAGTACAGGTCCGTGAGGTCCACGAAGGTGGCGCCCTCAAGCGGTGACGTAGCGGTCAGATTGATGTGGTCGCTGATAAGTACCGGAGTACCCGGGGTCCAATTCTCGTTGAGGCCCCCACACCCGTTGGTGAGCACCAGGGTTTTGCACCCGGCAGCTGCTGCGGTGCGTACGCCGTGGACGACGGAGCGGACGCCGCGACCTTCGTAGTAGTGGGTCCTTGCTCCCAGGACGAGGGCGCGCTTGCCCTCTTTGGTGAGGACGGAGCGGATAGTGCCTACGTGGCCCACCACTGCTGGTTTGTGGAACCCGGGGACTTCCGAAGCGTTCAGGGTGGCCGTGGTTTCGCCGATCAGATCGGCGGCTTCGGCCCAGCCGGATCCGAGCACCAGGGCTACGTCGTGGGACTCGACGCCGGTCTCCGCGGCAATGAAGTCTGCGGCGGCCTGTGCGGCTTCGAAGGGGTCTGTGTTCATCAGCTCAGTGTTACTCACTGGTACAAGCTACCGTGCACCTGCCCAAATCAGGTAGGGGCACAGGTGAGGGTGGGCTGACTGGCAGCCGCCGGTGCAATGAGCGAGAATTGAGGATTGTGACCACCCAAGTTGACTTCAGTGCCCCCCGTATCGCGATCCTTGGAGGTGGTCCCGGTGGTTACGAAGCTGCCATGGTGGCCGCCTCACTCGGCGCCCACGTCACCATCGTCGAGCGCGCAGGCCTCGGTGGCTCAGCCGTGCTGACCGACGTCGTGCCTTCCAAGACCCTGATCGCCACCGCCGACCTCATGACCCGCGTGGGTGAGGCGGACGAGCTGGGCGTGAAGTTCGACGGCGACGGCACGGCCTCAAAGCCGCGGGCCGACCTCAAACACATCAACGATCGCGTCCTGAACCTGGCGCACGGACAGTCCGAGGACATCCGTGCGGGCCTCGAGCGTTTGGGTGTGGAGATCGTCATTGGTTCCGGCAAACTGTTGGACAACAACACCATCGAGGTCCTGACCATCGACGGCACCCGCACCATCGACGCGGACGCCATCTTGCTGGCTGTTGGTGCCCACCCCCGCGAACTCCCCACGGCCAAGCCCGATGGCGAACGCATCCTGAACTGGGCCCAGATCTACAACCTGGACGAACTCCCCGAAGACCTGATCGTGGTGGGTTCCGGTGTGACCGGCGCCGAATTCGCGTCCGCCTACAACGGACTGGGCTCCAACGTCACGCTGATCTCCAGCCGCGACCAAGTCCTCCCCGGCGAGGACACGGATGCAGCCAAACTGCTGGAAGGCGTTTTTGAGCGTCGCGGCGTTCGAGTCTTGTCCAAGTCCCGCGCCAACGCGGTGGAGCGAACGGACGACGGCGTGAAGGTCACCCTGGGTGACGGATCGGTGGTGACTGGGTCGCACTGTTTGGTGTGTGTCGGTTCCATTCCCAACACCGCGGGCATCGGCCTCGAGGAAGCCGGAGTGACGCTGACGGAGTCCGGCCACATCAAGGTTGACGGTGTTTCCCGTACCACGGCTCCCAACATCTATGCTGCCGGCGACTGCACGGGTGTCTTCGCCCTCGCGTCCGTCGCAGCCATGCAGGGTCGCATCGCGATTGCGCACTTCATGGGCGACGGCGTGAAGCCGCTCAAGCTCAACCAGGTGGCGTCCAACATCTTCACGTCCCCGGAGATCGCCTCCGTAGGCGTTTCCGAGGCCGATCTCGCCTCCGGGAAGTACCAGGGCGACGTCGTGATGCTGTCCCTGCTCAGCAATGCCCGAGCCAAGATGCGCAACACCAAGGACGGCTTCGTCAAGATCATCGCCCGCAAGGGATCCGGCACCGTCATCGGTGGCGTGGTGGTTGGTCCGAACGCTTCGGAACTGATCTTCCCGATCTCCGTGGCTGTGACCCAGAAGCTCCACGTGGACGACGTTGCCAGCGCGTTCACTGTCTACCCGTCGCTGACCGGCTCCATTTCCGAAGCGGCACGCCGCTTGCACGTGCACATGTAGTTCCAGCGCAGACGCCCGTTTCGGGGCTTCGCTGCGCGCCATGCCGTTCGACCGGCATGATCCGCAGCGAGCCATCGAAACGGGCTCATTGCGTTCCTAGGAGTGCAGCTGGTTCACCGCTTCGGCCAGGGGCAGGTGCAGCGCGGGGCCGTGGCCTGGCAGGATTACCTTGGCTTGGACGCTCTCCAGGAGCCGGGCAGAGGCCAACGCCGCCACTGGGTCCGAGTGGTACATCCTGTGCAGCATCTGAGGCCCCGATGTCGGGCTGATCGGGTGCCCGCTGACGAAAGAGTCACCCACGGCGATCGCCTGGGCACTGGGCAGCAGCAAAGCTACGTTGCCGGGGGTGTGCCCGGGAAGCAAGATCGCTTCGGGCTTGCCGGGCAGGCTCTGGAGCTTCTCCGCCGTCCAGGCCTCAGCGCGTGTGGCCGGTTCCGCCTGAAGGGCCTTGGCTTTGATGACGTGCAGCATCCAGCGGAATACCTTGGGACGCCAGGCCCGGACCAGGACCTGACCGAAGGTGACTTGGTGTTTCTCCCTGCCTTGGACATGAGGGAGTTCTTCGAGGGAGCACAGGATGGGCGTGCCAAAGGTCCGTGAGAAGTAGGCCGCGGATCCTGTGTGGTCCACGTGCCCGTGCGTGATGAGCATGCCCTCCGCATCGGCAGGCTCCAGGCCGAGCCCCCGGATCGACTGCAGCACCAGGCCGCGGTCCGCCGGATATCCGCCGTCGATCAGGATGAAGCCGGAGTCGTCACGGACAATGAGCCAGTTGGAGGCAGGCCCTTCGACAAAGAACACACCAGGTGCTTGCTCGGAAACGTTCACCAGAGCATTCTAGGGAGTTACGCGGCTTCAGGCGGCAGCCGCTTGGAAATGTTTTTCGATGATCCCTTTGATGTCTTCACGGCATCCTCCGCAGCCTGTACCGGCGCGAGTGGCCTTGGAGACCTCGCCAACCGTGCTGCAGCCCGCCAGCACGGAATCCTCAATGCTGGCCGCATTCACGCCGGCGCAACGGCACACGGTCCGCTGGGGATCGTTGCTCGTGGCGCCACCGGCATCGAGCTGGTCGGGCCCGTCGAGTCGGAGCAGCAAGGAGCGGTCCGCCGGCAGCTCAGAGGAGCGCTCGAAGAGGACTACGAGCTCCGCAGCAGTCCGGGGCATGCCCACTGCCACCAAGCCCTCCAGGACTCCGCCGCGGGTGGTCATCTTGACGTAGCGGCCATGCTCGGGGTCGGCCCACTGTGAAATCTGTCGGCGGGCACGCCCGGACGTAGCGCCTGCTTCCAACAATTCTTCGTCCCACATGTCAGCGTGGTTGTCGCCAGCCACTGCAAGGTTGATGCCGCGGGCCTTCAGGACCACCACTCCGGGCTTTTCCTTGGGAAGGGGCTCCAGGGCGTCGGCAACGGATTGACCGTCCCGCGCCAACACCGTCAAGTATTCGGCCAGCCACTCAGCCTGCCGCCACCCGGGCCCCACCAACCCTGAGGGGCCGCCGGCCGTCCTGCAGTCCACGCACGCAGCATCGGGGCAGCGGACCTCGGCGCAGTCGCCGATCGCGAACATGTGGGGCTCGTGATAGGTCCGGAGATGGTGGTCCACCAGGATGCCGGACGCCACAGGAAGTCCGCAGCCCTCGGCCAGTTCGATCCGCGGGCGGACACCACAGGACAACACCAGCAGGTCGCCGTCGATCGCGGAGCCGTCATCCAGCAGCAACGCGGAGAAGCTGCCGCCGGGACCAGCCGTTTCCACGCCGGTGGAACGCGCGTTGCCTGCCATCCGGACACCGCCTGCCCGCAAACTGTTGGTCAGCACGGACCCGCTTCCGCGGTCGATGCTGCGACCCAGGGGGAAGGGGCCGTTGTGGACCACGGTTGCTTGGGCGCCTTCCTCCGCGGCCGCGAGCGCAGTCTCAAGGCCAAGAACGCCGCCACCCAGCACCACCACGCGCTTGCCGCCAGCCACGGCCGCACGGAGGACGGCCGCGTCCTTCAGATCACGCAGCGCAGTGACCCCGGCCGGAAGTACGGGACCGGAAGGATCCGGGTTCAGTCCGGTGAGGTTGGGAATTACGGGCCGGGACCCCGTGGCGAACACCAAGCGGTCGTAGTGTTCGGTGGTGCCATCGGAGAGGACTACGTGTTGGCGGGCGCGGTCGATCCTTTTGACCTTGACGCCCAGCCGCACCTGCACGCCGTCGGACTCCAAATCGGAAGCGTCTGCCATCGCCAAAGCGTCGGCGGTGGTACGGCCGACGGCCAGTTCAGCCACCATCACGCGGTTGTACGCGGCTTCGGCTTCCTGACCTACTACGAGCAACTGGACCAGACCCGTCCGGACAGCGGGGAGCAGTTCGTCCACGAGCCGGGCAGCCACTGGCCCGAATCCAACAACAACAATGCGCTCGCTCATGAAGCCTCCTTGACGTGCAATGGCATCCCGAACCGTCCGGGAACGGAAGAAGCGTCCTGCGTAGCGGCCGCCTTCCGGACCCAAACCCGGCTGGTCTTGAACTCCGGCATACCGGAAATAGGATCTGTGGCCGCCTCCGTGAGGCGGTTGGCGTTTTCCTGCCCAGGGAAGTGGAACGGCAGGAAAACAGTGTCCGGGCGGACGGTATTGCTGAGTTCGGCGCGGCAGAGGACCTCGCCCCGCTCGTTGGTGACGGTGGCGTAGTCGCCGTCGGCCAGGCCCCGCGCTGCCGCCGTCCCGGGGTGGATGAGCAGTCGGGCTTGCGGCTGGGACGCCAGGAGCTCGCTGACACGACGGGTCTGGGCGCCGGACTGGTAATGCTCCAGGAGGCGGCCGGTGGCAAGTGCAAGGGAGTCATCGGCGAATGAACGTACGGCCCGCCTGGACGGAGTGACCGGAACCATCACCGCGCGGCCATCGGCGTGGGCGAACCCATCGCCGAAGAGCCGTGGAGTGCCCGTACTGCCCACGGGGTAGGGCCAATAGGCAGCTTCGCCGCGGTCCAGCAGGGCGTAGTCGATGCCCGAGTAATCGGCCAGACCGCCGGCAGAGGCCAATCGAAGCTCTTCAAACACGGTCTCGGGGTCATCGCTGAACGTTGAAGGAGCGTCAAGCATCCCGGCAAGCCGGGCCATGAGCCACAGCTCGCTGCGGACACCCGGGGGTGGCGTCAGCGCGCGCCGGCGACGGATCACCCGGCCCTCGAGGTTGGTCAGCGTGCCCTCTTCCTCGGCCCACTGGGTGACGGGTAGGACCAGGTCAGCCTCGGCGGCGGTCTCGGACATGAAGAAGTCGCACACCACCAGGAAGTCCAGGCTGCGGAGACCCCGGGTCACTGCGTTTGTGTCCGGAGCCGACACCACCACGTTGGCGCCGTGCACGAAAAGGCAGCGGACGCCGTCGGGCTGTCCCAGCGACGTGAGAAGTTCGACGGCGGGCAGGCCGGGCCCGGGGATGAGTGACTCGTCGACGCCCCACACACCGGCGACGTGGGCGCGCGCCGCGGGGTCGGTGATCTTGCGGTAGCCCGGGAGCTGGTCCGCCTTCTGGCCATGCTCACGGCCACCCTGGCCGTTACCTTGGCCGGTGAGGGTGCCGTAGCCGCTGCGGGCCGAGCCCGGTAGCCCGAGGATGAGGCTCAGATTGATGGCTGCGGTGGCGGTGTCGGTGCCGTCCACGTGCTGCTCCACGCCACGGCCGCTGAGGATGTAGCTGCCGCCGTCACGGGCACCTTGGGCCAAACGTCGGGCCGTCTCACGGATGAGGGTGGCGGGCACGCCGGTGATGGACTGGACGCGCTCCGGCCAGAAGGCGTTGAGGCTGCGCACCACGGCCGCGTATCCACTGGTGTTGGCGGCGATGTACTCAGAGTCTGCCAGGCCTTCGTGGACCACGACGTGTGAAATGCCCAACAGGAGGGCCAAATCGGTGCCGGGCGTCGGCTGCAAGTGGAGGCCGCCGCCGTCGCCCGTGAATGCTGCAGTAGCCGAGCGGCGCGGGTCCACCACTATCAGCCCGCCGGCGTCGCGCGCGCCCTGGAGGTGCTGGACGAAGGGCGGCATGGTCTCGGCCACGTTTGAACCGAGCATGAGGATCACGGACGCGGTGTCGAGGTCGGAGACCGGGAAGGGGAGCCCGCGGTCCACACCGAAGGCGCGGTTGCCGGCGGCTGCTGCGGATGACATGCAGAACCGGCCGTTGTAGTCGATGCGTGAGGTCCGGAGTGCCAACCGGGCGAATTTGCCCAGCAGGTAAGCCTTCTCGTTGGTGAGGCCGCCGCTGCCGAAGACTCCAACAGCGTCGTTCCCATACTGCTGCTGGGTGTCTTTAACGGCTGCGGTGATCAGCATGAGGGCCTGGTCCCAGGAGATGGGCTGATGGACGCCGTCGGAGCCTTTGAGCATCGGCTCAGTGACGCGGCCGTTGTGGCGCAACAACGACGCCGATGTCCAGCCTTTGCGGCACAGCCCGCCCCGGTTGGTGGGGAAGTCGCGCCCTGAAACCTCGAGCGGGACGGCGGGGGTGGCCGGTTCTGCGGTGGGCGCTGCCGCTGTCCCGGCTGCAGAGGCAGCCGGGGTCAGCGTCATGGCGCACTGGAGCGCGCAGTAGGGGCAGTGGGTATCGGCGCCGTTGGGCATCTAGATGTGTCCGATCGTGTTGCGCTTCCGGGCAGGGCGGATGTAGCAGGCCCAGCAGACGGCGAGCATCAGGACATAGGCTCCGACGAAGCCGTAGAACGCCGGGGTGTAGGAGCCGCTGGCCGAGTTGGAAGCGTTGAGTACCTGCGGGATGACGAAGCCGCCGTAGGCGCCGATCGCGGAGATCAGGCCCAGGGAGGACGAGGCAAGCCGAGCCGTGGTGGCGCTGGGGGCGCCTGAGCGTGCCGCCCGGCTGGAGGTTGCGAAGATCACCGGGATCATGCGGTACGTGGCGCCGTTCCCGAAGCCGCTGGCCAGGAAGAGCAGCAGGAACAAGGTGAGGAAGAGCCAGAAGTTCTTCAGGGGCAGTGTCCAGATCATGGTCAGCGTGATGACGGCCATGGAAGCGAACGAGGCGATGGTCATGCGTGCCCCGCCCATGCGGTCGGCCATGCGGCCACCGTAGGGACGGGCCAGGGAGCCGACCAGCGGGCCGAGGAAGGCCAATGAGAGCGCTACCGCGCCAACATGGATGGACGAGAAGTCCGGGAAGTAGTCCTTGATCAGTTTGGGGAAGACACCTGCGAAGCCGATGAAGGAGCCGAAAGTTCCGATGTACAGGAACGCCATGATCCACAGATGCGGTTCCTTGAGGGCGGCCAGGGAGCCGGCCACGTCACCCTTGGCGCTGGTGAGGTTGTTCATGTACTTGAAGGCGCCGAAGGCGGCGATGATGATCAGCGGAATCCAGATGATTCCCGCCATGGGCAGGTTGACGGTTCCGGCGGCCAGCAGGGTGATGGCGATGGGGACAACAAGCTGTGCGACGGCGGCACCGAGGTTGCCGCCGGCAGCGTTCAGGCCCAGCGCCCAACCCTTTTCGCGTGCGGGGTAGAAGAAGGTGATGTTGGCCATCGAGCTGGCGAAGTTGCCGCCACCGAAGCCGGCCAGACCGGCCATGAGGAGCATGATGCCGAAGGGTGTCTCCGGGTTGGAGACACAGATGGCCAGGCCTGTGGTGGGGATCAGCAGGAGCAACGCCGAGACGATGGTCCAGTTCCGGCCACCGAACTTGGGAACCATGAATGTATAGGGAATGCGGAGCGTTGCGCCTACAAGGCTGGGGATGGAGATGAGCCAGAAGATCTGGTTGGTGTCGAAGGTAAAGCCTGCTGCGGGGAGCTGGACCACCACAATGGACCACAGCTGCCAGACGACGAAGCCGAGGAATTCGGCGAAGATCGACCAGTAGAGGTTTCGCTTGGCGATGGACCGGCCTTCGGCTTCCCACTGGCCCTTGTCTTCGGCATCCCAGTTGGCAATCCAGCGGCCGGGGCGGTGGTCAAGGACGGGGGCGGCGGTGGCAGTGGACTGGGCAGGGGCCAGTTCATCTGCGGAGCGGTCAACAGTCACGGAGTGCCTCCTTGGTGGGGGACGTTGTTCTTCCAAGGTAGGTTTCGCGCATTTCGTGGACGGGCGCCGTTTGTAAACGTGCTGTGACATTTCCCTATCGGCGGGGTCACCAGCGCGTGAGGCGATGGTGAGGTAATGTGGCGCGGACCACAAGGTGAGATTTTCTTGTGTGTCCGCATGTTGGACTTAGTTGTCCAGTCAATGGACAGCGGGAACTATTATTGAACTCTCGAATAATCCCTCGCCGGGTCCGCTCCTGGGGCATCGGCCGGCGTAAAAGAAAGCTGCAAACACATGTCTTCCACTGCACCATCCAAGGAAGGTGAGTCCACTAAGCCAGTGAACTCACGGGGCAAGGTGATCTTCGCAAGCCTGATCGGCACGACGATCGAGTTCTACGACTTCTATGCCTATGCCACCGCGTCGGTACTCGTCTTCCCCAAGCTCTTCTTCCCCGACGCCACTGACATCAATGCTCTGCTCAGTGCGTTCGCCATCTTTGGTGTCGCCTTCTTCGCACGCCCGATCGGTGCCGTGGTCTTCGGTCACTTTGGTGACAAGATCGGCCGCAAGGGCACCCTGGTTGCCTCCCTGCTGACCATGGGTATCGCAACCTTCCTCATCGGCCTCCTGCCCACGGCCTCCATGGCGGGATGGGCGATCCTCGCCCCGATCATGCTGGTGATTCTGCGCTTCTTCCAGGGCCTGGCCCTGGGTGGTGAATGGTCCGGCGCAGCCCTGCTCGCCACCGAAAACGCGCCCGAGGGCAAGCGCGCCATCTACGGTACGTTCCCGCAGTTGGGCGCACCCATCGGCTTCATCATCGCCAACGTGATCTTCATTTGGATGAACGTGTCCCTCAGCGCCGAAGAGTTCCTCTCGTGGGGCTGGCGCGTACCGTTCATCCTCAGCGCGGTTCTGGTCATCGTGGGACTCTATGTTCGCCTGAAGCTGGTGGAGAGTGTGTCCTTCACCAAGGTGATCGAGCAGGAGAAGGTGCAGAAGCTGCCCCTCGCCGCTACCCTCAAGAGCCACTGGCGCCCCGTTGTTGCCGGTACCTTCATCATGTTCGCCACCTACGTGCTCTTCTACATCATGACCACGTTCACCCTGTCCTACGGCACCAAGCCCACGCTGGAAGGCGCCCAGGCTGCTGCCGAAAAGGCCGGCAAGCCCATGACGGCAGACCAGATCGCCGCGTTTGTTCCTGGCCTGGGAATCACCCGATCAGACTTCCTCTGGATGCTCATCATCGGTGTTGTGTTCTTCGGTATCTTCACCGTGGTCTCCGGACCGCTGGCTGAGAAGTGGGGCCGCCGCAAGTTCCTGCTGGGCGTCACGGCCGGCATCTTCGTGTTCGGCGCGCTCTGGTTCACCATGTTCGGTCCGGGCCAGGCAGCTGCGATGGTGGGCCTGATCGTTGGCTTCACACTCATGGGCCTGACCTTCGGACCCATGGCGGCCATCCTGCCCGAACTGTTCCCGGCCAACGTCCGCTACACCGGTTCCGCGGTGGCCTACAACCTGTCCTCCATGATCGGTGCGGCCCCGGCGTCCTTCGTCGCCATCGCCCTCTGGTCGGCGGCGAACGGCAGCACCTGGCTCGTCGGTGCGTACATGGCCGCCGCCGCCGTGGTCACGTTCATTGCCCTGTGGCTGACCCGGGAAACCAAGGACATGGATTACGAGAACAACGTCGCCTGATTAGCTCACTTACGACGCCGGCCCCGCACCAAACGGTGCGGGGCCGGCGTCGTCAAGGGGTTCTTGGTGTTAGTCCTCAATGGTGGCGATGACAGCGCCGGCGGCGACCGTCTCACCAGCGGTGGCGGCGAGGCCACGCACGGTGCCGGCCTTGTGGGCGGTGAGCGGCTGTTCCATCTTCATGGCTTCCAGCACCACGATCAGGTCGCCTTCTGCCACGACGTCGCCCTCTGCAGCCGCCACCTTGACGATGGTGCCCTGCATGGGAGAGGTCAATGCATTGCCGCCGGCTGCGGCCGCGGTGGCGCCGGCCGAACGTGAGCGCTTCTTGGACTTGCCGCCCTTGGCGCCCGAACCGCTGGACACCGCGGCCACGGTGCCGCCCAGGCCTGACGGCAGAACGACCTCAAGGCGCTTGCCACCAACCTCGACGACGACGCGCTGCCGCTCACCGGCGTCGGGCGCTTCAGCACCGGCACCGCTGGCCGACCAAGCGGGAATGCTGTTGACGAACTCGGTCTCGATCCAGCGTGTGTGAACCTTGAACGGTCCTTCAGTTGGAGCGAAATCGGGGTCGGTGACCACTGCGAGGTCGAACGGGATGACCGTGGGGATGCCCTCTACCACCATCTCCTCCAGCGCCCGGCGTGAACGCTGAAGGGCCTGCTGGCGGGAAGCGCCGGTAACGATCAGCTTGGACAGCATGGAGTCGAAGTTGCCGCTGATGACGTCACCCTGCTCGACGCCGGAATCGATCCGGATGCCGGGACCCGTAGGGTTCTTCAGGGTGGTGATGGTGCCGGGGGCGGGCATGAAGTTGCGGCCCGGATCTTCGCCGGTGATGCGGAACTCGAAGGAGTGGCCGCGGACCTCGGGGTCGTCGTAGCCGAGTGCTTCACCGCGGGCGATGCGGAACTGTTCGCGGACGAGGTCGATTCCCGTGACTTCCTCGGAGACGCAATGCTCCACCTGGAGGCGGGTGTTGACCTCAAGGAAGGAGATGGTGCCGTCCTGGCCCACCAGGAATTCGCAGGTTCCGGCGCCCAGGTAGTTGGCTTCCTTCAGGATGGCCTTGGAGGACTCGTAAAGTCGCTTGTTCTGCTCTTCGCTCAGGTACGGAGCGGGGGCTTCCTCAACCAGCTTCTGGTTGCGGCGCTGCAGCGAGCAGTCGCGGGTGGAGACCACCACCACATTGCCGTAAGCGTCGGCCAAGCACTGGGTTTCGACGTGGCGGGGGGCATCGAGGAAGCGCTCAATGAAGCATTCGCCACGGCCAAAAGCTGCGGTGGCTTCGCGGACTGCCGATTCGTACAGTTCCGGGATTTCGTCCATGGTGCGGGCAACCTTGATGCCGCGTCCGCCGCCACCGAAGGCGGCCTTGATGGCGATGGGCAGACCGAATTCCTCGGCAAACTTCAGGATCTCGTCGGCCGATTCCACCGGGTCAGCCGTGCCGGGGACCAAGGGGGCGCCAACCTTTTCGGCGATGTGGCGGGCCTGGACCTTGTCGCCCAAGGCCGAGATCGCCTCAGGGGAGGGGCCAATCCAGGTGATGCCGGCGTCGATGACCTTGGCAGCGAACTCGGCGTTCTCCGCCAGGAAACCGTAGCCGGGGTGGATCGCGTCGGCGCCGGACTGCTTGGCGACCTCGATGATCTTGTCCATCACCAGGTACGACTCGGCTGCGGTGTTGCCACCCAGTGCATAAGCTTCGTCAGCGAGGCGGACATGCAGGGCGTCGCGGTCAGGATCTGCGTAGACGGCGACGGAGGCAATGCCCTCGTCCCGGGCAGCTCGGATGATGCGGACCGCGATTTCGCCGCGGTTGGCAATCAAGACCTTGGTAAGAGGGCTGGAAATGGGCTGCGCCGGGTTAGCTGACAAGTTGTTGACTCCTTCTGTCCTTGAGGAGCCTAGCGTGATTGTGAGGGTTCCGCCCATATTGATGGGGGATTCCGTGTGTGAGGGGATGTTCCTTTGTAGGGTTGCTACAAATCGCTTCTACTGGACGTCCGTGTCCCACAGCTCCGTGATGCCCACGTTCGCGTGCACCAGCAAATCGCGGAGGGTGGAGATGGAAAGCCCGACGACGGCGTGCGGGTCACCGTCCACCTTGCGGATGAAAGCCCCACCCAAGCCGTCGATGGTGAAGGACCCGGCGCAGTGCAGGGGTTCGCCGGTGGCGATGTAGGCGTCAATGTCGCTCGAGGTCATGTCGGCGAAGTGGACTTCGGCACTCGAAACGGCACCCACCGTGGCCCCTGTGCCTTCGGGGGTATCGGCGTCCTCGCCGTCTTCAACGTCCGCGGCGGTGTCCCGGCAATCGACAAGCCAGTGCCCGGTATGAAGCACTCCCTGCGAGCCGCTCATCCGCAGCATCCGTTCCCTGGCGACCTCCGCGGTGTAGGGCTTGCCGTGGGATTCGCCGTCGAACTCAAATACCGAATCGCAGCCGATGACCAAGGCGCCTTCGGACTCGGGGAGTGCGGCTACGGCCTCGGCCTTGGCCCGTGCCAGCAGGAGGGCGGTATCGTGCGGGTCCGTCACACCGTACTTGGCCTGGACCGCGTTCTCATCGACATCCGAGACGAGGACTTCGTGCTGGATCCCAGCCTCGGTGAGCAGCTTGGTGCGGGCAGGGGACTGGGAGGCAAGGATCAATCGGGTCACGCCCCCAGCCTAATACGACGCTCACTCACATCCCGCCCCCAAATCCCCGACGCTCATCCACATCCCGCGTGCTTAAACCGAACGCTCGCTCACTTGCGTCAGGCAAGTGATAGAGCGTCGGGCAAATGCGTTGGTTTGTGAGAGAGGGTTAGTGGACCAGTTCCTCGGATTCTGCCTTGGAACGGTCGGTACGGTTCAGCTTGGCGCCTTCAACGTCCACATCCGGGAGGATGCGCTCCAGCCATTTCGGCAACCACCAGGCTTTCTCGCCCAAGAGGTACATGACAGCCGGGACGATGGTCATACGGACCACGAAGGCATCGATCAGCACACCGAAGGCCATCGCGAAGCCGAGCGGCCGGACCATGGTGAGGTGGCTGAAGATGAAGCCGGAGAACACGCTGACCATGATGATCGCGGCCGCGGTGACCACAGCAGCAGCGTGGCTGAATCCGGAGCGGACGGCATGCTTGGCGGACTCACCGTGCATGAAGGATTCACGCATGCCGGAGGTGATGAACACCTGGTAGTCCATGGCGAGGCCGAACAGCACACCGATCAGGATGATGGGCAGGAAGCTCAGCACAGCGCCGGGGTTGGCGACGTCGAAGATCCCTCCCAGCCAGCCCCACTGGTACACAGCAACCACGGCGCCGAAGGCAGCGGCCAGCGAGAGCAGGAATCCACCCGTGGCCAGCAACGGCACAACGATCGAGCGGAACACCAGGAGCAACAGGAGCAGGGAAAGCCCGACGACGATTGCCAAGTACGGCGGCAAGGCAGCCCCGAGCTTGTTGGAAACGTCAATGTTGCCCGCGGTTTGACCGGTCAAGCCTATGGTCACGTCCAGGTCGTCCTGAATTGCTGAGCCCTTGGCACGAAGATCGGATACCACCTGCACGGTGCCGGCGCTGGCTGGACCTTCCTTGGGAATGACCTGGAAGACGGTGGTGCGGCGGTCTTCGCTCAGGGCAATGGGCACGGCTGCGACGACGTTCTCAACGCTGCGAAGCTGGTCCGCCACGTCGAACTGCTTATTCTTGGCGTCGTTCTCGCTGAGGCCTTCGGGGAATTCGCCAACCACGATGATCGGTCCCGTCACGCCTTCGCCGAAGCTGCTGCGGGTGAGGTCGTAAGCCTTGAAGGCTTGCGAATCCACCGGCTCGGAGCCGCCGTCGGGCAGTGCCAGCCGCAGCTGGGAAGCCGGCAGTGCAACGGCGCCGAGCAGGACCACGCTGAGGATCAAGGCAACCCAAGGGTGGCGCGTCACCATGCCGCCCCAGCCGCCGCTGCTGCGCTTCTCTTCGAGTTCGCGGTCGGCGGCTTCGTGACCGGGCTCGGCGTTGTGCTTGGCGGCCTTGGCCCAGGCGCGCTTTGAGATGAGCCTGCGGCCGATCAGCGCAAGAACGGCGGGCGTCAGGGTCAAAGCCACGACGACGGCGACAGCAACTGTCGCTGCGGCAGCAACACCCATCACGGCGAGGAAGGGCAGTCCAGGAACCACCAAAGCTGCGAGGGCGATGATGACGGTGAGACCGGCGAACAGCACAGCGTTTCCGGACGTGCCCGTGGCCAACGCCGCAGACTCTTCAGCGTCCATGCCCGCCAGGAGCTGCGTCCGGTGGCGGTTGACGATAAACAGCGAGTAGTCGATGCCCACCGCGAGGCCGAGCATCAGGGCGAGCATGGGGGAGATGGAGCTCATGTCGATCACGCTGGTGAGGGCGAAGGTTCCGCCGACGCCAACGGCAACACCGATGAGGGCCATGAGGAGCGGCAGGCCCGCGGCGATGAGCGTGCCGAGCATGAGGATCAGGACCAGGGCAGCAACTGCGACGCCGACGATTTCAGCGATGCCGAAGATCTCCGAGACGTCCTCGGTGATTTCCTTGCTGGCATAAGCAGTGACCCCTGCGGACGAGACGCCGTGGACGATCTCCTGGACTTCCTCGCGGACGGCAGGATCGACGGCGTTGATGGAGGTCTTGAACTGAACCTGCGCTACGGCGGCTTTGTTGTCACTGGAAACAAAGCGGAGGCCTTCAGATGCTTCGAGCTGTCGCTTGCCCAGAGCCAATGCGGCGGCGCCGTCGGCAGCTTCCTTGGCTCCGGCGTCGAGCTTTTCCTTGTTGGCAGCAAATTCCGCGCGCTGCGGCGCCAACTGGGCTTCAATCTGGGCGGGTGTAAGGCCAGAGGCAGCGAGTTGCTGTTCCAACCCGGCGAGTTGGGCCTCGCCCGCTTCCAACTGCGCGCGGGAAGCATCAAGCTGGGCCTGGCCCTCGGCGGCCGTCGCTTCGCCGGCAGCGATCTCAGCAGCGGAATTGTCCAGCTGCTCTTGCGTGGTGAAGGGGTTTACGGTGCCCTGCACGTCCGGGAGCGTCTGGAGCTTCTCGAGCGCCGCAGTCACGGCGTCCTTCTTGGCCTGGTCAAAACCGGCATCCCCGGCGTCGAACACCACGCTGGCGGAGCCGCCCGAGGAATCCGGCAAGGCTTCCTTGAGCTTGTCGGCCATCCGCTGGGTTTCGGTGCCCGGGATGGTGAAGTTGTTGGACATGGTGCCGTGGAACGCTGCGGCGGAGCCGCCCACGGCCACCATGACCGCCAGCCAGATCGAGATGACCAGCCAGCGGCGCCGATACGAGAATTTGCCGAGACGGTAAAGGAACGAGGCCATGTCAGAACCGATCTGTGGTGGTTGTAACGGAAGGGGAGGCTGAAGCGTCCGACGGCGGCGCGAAGCCGGCGCCCAGGAGGCCCATGGCATCGATGAGGTGCTGGCGCAGTGCGGCCAAGGATGCCGGGGAGAGGTCCGGACCATGTTCGGCGAACCAAACAGTCATGGCAGCTTTGCCGCAGGAGATGACCGAGCCGGCCAGCGCATGGAGGTAGAGCTCACTGATGCCTTCGCCCAAGCGGCTGCGGGCGGCGTCGATGATTTGTCCGGTGCAGTGTTCCCAAGCTTCGAGTTCGGAGCGGGCGAGCGAGCGGTTGTCCTGCGTGAGGCTGAAGAGCTCGGCCATGGGCGCTACCGACATCGGGTCGGCCAGGGCCATCAATGCGGCCTGTGCGGATTCGAGGATTGACTCGTCAGCCGGGCGGAGGCGGAACTGCTCCAACGCGTGGTCCATGAACCCGTCGGCCACCGATGCCAGGGCCGCCTCGAGGCTGGGGAAGTAGTTAAAGAACGTGCGGCGGGAAACGCCGGCGCTGGCGGCGATGTCCTCCACGGTGAAGTTGCCTGCCCCGTTGCTGCGCAAGAGGTCCAGGGCTGCTGTGGCGATGGAGTTGCGGGTGGCCGCCTTATTGAGCTCACGCCGTGACGGTGCGGCGGGCTCGGACAGGGACGACTCCGCAGCGGCATCGTGGCTGCTGGTTTGGGTCACATACTTACACTAAGTGCAAGTTTGCACTCTGCGCAATTTGGGTCTGCTCGAGGCAAAGAAATCCCGTCCCTGTTCGCTTCACTCGCGTTGCCGGGAGGTGGTCGATCAAGAACGGGATCAGTGGACGGCTTGATTTAGAACTGTGTGGGGGGAGCCGGTGGGGTGGGCTGCCGGGGTTGAGCCGCGGCCGCAGGCTGAGCCGTCTGCTGGGCGGCCGTCTTGGTGAGGTAGACCGACTGACCCGTAGCCCCGGGCTCACCTTCACCCAGGGGAAGTACGTAGACGGCGGTGCCGTACGCGCAGACTTCGGTCCAGTTGGTGCCCATCTCGGAGGTGTCGAAACGCATGGCGACGATGGCATTGGCACCGCGCTGCTGTGCTTCGTTGACCATGCGCGCCATGACTTCCTGGCGGCTTTCGTACAGTGCCTTGGTCATTTCGGGCAGCTCGCCGCCGCCGAGGGAACGGAAGCCGGCAAGCATTTGCGAGCCGATATCCCGTGAGCGGACCGTAAGGCCCATGACTTCGCCGAAGACGGCATCGATCCGGTGGCCCGGGATTTCATTGGAAGTGACGATCAACATGGTCCGAGCCTATCCAGTCTTGGCCTCTTAAACAGGGAAATCCCCCGGGGAGAACTCCCCGGGGGATCAACACCTCATGACAGCAGGTGGCCGCTAAGCCTTCGAGTCGGCCAGCTCGCGCTCGTCGGCTTCAGCTGCTGCCTTGTCGGCGGCATACTCATCGGCGAAAACGGCACCGTTGCGGGGTGCGTTGTACAGCGACTCGTCCAGGATGCCCTGACGCTTGGCCACGATGGCCGGGACCAGTGCCTGACCCGCCACGTTGACGGCGGTGCGGCCCATGTCCAGGATCGGGTCGATCGCCAGCAGGAGGCCGACGCCGGCAAGCGGCAGTCCCAGCGTGGAGAGGGTCAGGGTCAGCATGACGACGGCGCCAGTGGTACCGGCCGTGGCTGCGGAACCGAGGACGGAGACCAGCACGATGAGCAGGTACTGGCTGAAGTCAAGGTTGATGCCGAAGAACTGGGCTACGAAGATCGCCGCGATGGCCGGGTAGATTGCCGCGCAACCGTCCATCTTGGTGGTGGCACCCAGCGGCACTGCGAAGGAGGCGTAGCCGGAGGGGACACCCAGGTTCCGCTCAGTGACGCGCTGCGTGAGCGGCAGCGTGCCGATGGAAGAGCGGGACACAAACGCCAGCTGCACGGCCGGCCACACGCCGGAGAAGTACTGCTTCACAGAGAGGCCGTGGACGCGGACCAGGATTGGATACAGGACGAAGAGCACCAGTGCCAGGCCGATGTAAATGGCAGCGGTGAACTTGCCCAGGGCGCCGATGGTGTCCCAGCCGTAGATGGCAACAGCGTTGCCGATCAAGCCAATGGTGCCCAGAGGTGCTAGGCGGATGATCCACCACAGGACCTTCTGGATGACGGCAAGCGCGGAAGCGTTGAACGTCAGGAAGGCTTCGGCCTGCTTGCCCACCTTGAGGGCGGCAACGCCGATGGCGATCGCCACTACCAGGATCTGGAGCACGTTGAAGCTGACGGAGGTGCTGACCGTCGTGGCAGCGTTGGCGCTTTCGGTGACAGTGGAGCTGGCGCCGAGGCCGAGGAAGTTCTTGGGGAACAGGCCGATGAGGAAGGCCCACCAGTCACCGGTCTTGCCGGCGTACTTGGCTTCCTCTGTGATGCCGGTAGCGGCCCCCGGCTGCAGGAGCACGCCCAGGCCGATGCCGATCAGTACCGAGACCAGTGACGTGATGGCAAACCAGAGCAGCGTGTTCCAGGCCAGGCGCGCTGCGTTGGACACCTGACGCAGGTTCGCGATGGAGCTCACCACGGCGGTGAAAATCAAAGGAACGACGGCGGTCTGCAGCAACGAGACGTAGCTGGAGCCGACCGTCTGGAGAGTTGCGCCGAGGCCGTTGGGGGCTGTTTTGGTGCTGCCCGTGTACTTGGCGATGAGGCCGAGGACGAGGCCGATGATGAGGGCTGCGATGATCTGGACGCCGAAGGAACCGGCCCACTTGGGGAGCCGGAAGCCGGTCTTGCCAGCTGCTGGGGAAGTGTTGGTTGAGGTGCTCACCGGAATACGTTAGGTGTCTCGTCAATAACATAGCGAACGGACGTTGAGAAATGTTACGTGCGCAAAAGTTATTCCCAAGCCTTTGTGACGTTGCTCTCACAGGAGCGCGGCTATCTGCGGCCTGAGTATGCCTGCTACTGCCGAGGGGTCACGCTGAGTTGGGCCGGGCACGGCAAAAGCTGCTTTTTTGATAGCGACCGTGGTCGATTTCGCCTTACCCCTGCAAAACAGTAATTCGAAGCCGTAATAGGACTGCTTTGGCGTTGTCCATAGGTGTTTGTCCGTTTGTTGGATTTATTGGGTGGTGTTGGTAGTTTAGGCATCGTCTGGTCGCCTGGGCTGGTTTTGGTTTG
>NZ_VNFK01000028.1 GCF_007786235.1 Paenarthrobacter nitroguajacolicus
CGGAGACTTAGCGTCTCCGGCCTGTCTTGGAGGGTGGGCCCTGTGGGGATCGAACCCACGACCCACGGATTAAAAGTCCGATGCTCTACCAACTGAGCTAAAGGCCCCTCCAGCTGTAGAAACAGCCATGAATACTGTACCCCAAGGTCAAGGCCAGCAAGGAACTCAACGTGACGTGCGCCGTCGTCACCTTGCTTGGGCGAACGTTCGACGGCGGCGCGCGGCGGCAGCGGCGTGTCGGGCCCAAGGCGGCGGCAAAGTAGGTGGTGGCGGCCCGCCAGCAACAACGGCAACCGTTACTCGACCCCACCAGAGCACAGGAGTACGGTGAAGTCATGAGCGAACAGCCAGGACCACCTGCGTACGGCGGAGCAAACAGGCACCACAAGCCCAAGCCCTTCGCGCCCATCGATTTCGAACCGTTCGCTGGTGGCGCCGACCCCGCGCGCGTCTCCGAGGCCGCCCACCTTGCTGCCCAAGCTCTTGTCAGACGAGGCCGCGACAGCGACGATCCCAAGGTCACGCGCCGCTTGGTAAAACTGGCCGACGAACAAGGCTTGGAAGCCATCGCCGAGATGTGGGCGGAAAGCCCCGCACGAAGCCTTCCCGGCGCGCTCTGGAGGCTTTACGCCCTCCGCGCCGCCACCATCCAAAACCCCGAGAAGATCTCCGTCTACTTCCGGGCTGGGCGCGACACCGCGCAGGTTTCCAACGTAGTGGCGGGCGCTGCCGAGCCACCGGGAGCCGATGAAATGAAGACCATGGCTGACGCCATTTTGTCCGGCGCTTTCGACGGCGAGTTCGACGTCGCGCTGGAACGCTCCGCTGCTTTCTGCCGCGTGGTGGCGCTCGGCCAAGCTACTCTCGCCGATGGCGCGGAGCACAGCAACGAGGGCCACGCGAGCAAGCTCACGCGCAACTCGCACCAACTGGTGAAGACCGCCGAAGACCTTGAGCACGCCGCCAATGCGTGGCGCCTAGGGGAGCTCGACTAAGCAACAAAAGGGGCGAAACGTACCCACGTCGGCCCCGGACTGTCAATGTTGACTTACCCAGCCTGACGGTGAAAACTAAAACTGGTGTCGAACCGCGAAACCCCCGGGCTTCAACTTATAGCCGCTTCGAGCGGCCTACCGCCGAGAGGCGTATCCGGTTCGGCACCATTTTTATGCCCGAACGCAGTTTGCCCGGGTCGGCACTGAGGCGGACCCGGGCAAACCGGCAGGATTACTTCAGCGTGACCGTGGTTTCGGCCTTTTCCTTCTTGTCGTGGTCGAGGTCGCCGGCAGCGTCCTGAGGCGTCAAAGTCGCTTCGATTCCGGTTTCCTTTCCCGCGGTGTAGGCAAAGTTCTCGGCAAGGTTGAAGGACTCACCGGGCTTCAGCACGAACGGATCCTTTTCCTTCAGCTTCACACCGGAGCTGCTCAGCCCGTGCTTCTTGTACCCGTCGCTGCTGGAATCGGACGGCATGCCGCCCATGTACTTCCAGTCCAGGTACTTTGCCTTGGGCGTGACCAGCGAATGACTCAGCGGGATGTCTGCTGATGAGGTGTTGGTGACCACATAGTTCAGGTACACGATCGGATCGCCCTTCTTCAGGAGGTTTTCCTTGGTCTCCTTATCCACGAACATGCTGTCCTTGGACGCTACGTCCGTGGCCACCTGGTAAATGTCCACGCTGAAGCTGTCGCCCTTGATGGCGCCGAGCTTGTCGCCCTTATCCGTGATGGGGAGCGCCCAGGCAGCTGCCGTGTAGACGCCCGTGGACGCCCCTTCGGCAGCGGATGACGACGCAGCCGCCGACGACGAAGAGGCGGAAGATGGTGCTGCGGACGAAGAGGCGGGCGACGGCGATTCGGTACCACCCGTCGTCGAACCCGCCATGGTTGCGCCGCAAGCTGTCAGGGCCAGCAGTCCGGCCGCCGCGAGGCTGGTGATCTTCACTACATTGTTGATGCGCATAATTCCCCCATTGATTGGATTAACTCGAAGACTTGCTAAGTCTTGCACGGATGGGCGGCGCCAGCGATGGGGACAACTGCCCGCAACGTTCCGGGCACTTCCCAGACCGCGCCAGCGGAACGGTAAAGTTATGACCGAAACGGGCAGCGTCAAGTCAAGCAGCCCGCGCCCCATCCGTCCCCAGCCCGGAAGCGAAATGAAGCTGCGCCTTTTCCCCCAGGAACCCGCCGGGCTCGTACTGCTCGCGCAGATGGCCGGCGTGATCGTGGCTGGCACCGGAACGCTCTCCGAGATCCTCGGCGCTCCTGCCAGCGAGCACGACCGCCTCGCCGAAGAACTCCATGAGCACGAGTCCAAATCCTTGGACCTGCACTTCGCGTTGCTGACGCACATGCGCACCAGCTTTGTGAACCCGCTTCCCCGCGAGGACATGTACACGCTCTCCCGCCACCTTAACGAAGCCATGGAGAAGCTGGATGCCGCCGGCGATCTGGTGGCCCTCTACAAACTGGACCGGCTGCCCAAACGTGCAGCGGACCAACTGGAAATCATCAGCCGCCAAGCCGAGCTCACCGTGGATGCCATGCGGAAGCTCGAGGACTTGGACGAGCTGGAGGACTACTGGATCGAAATCCTGAGGCTCGCCAAACGCGCAGAGCGGACGCACCGGATCTGGGTGGCCGAGATGCTCAAGGACATGAAGTCCACGCAATACGCGCGGCACAGGGACATCGCCAACCAGTTGGTGGAAGTTACCAAGGACATGCGGAAGGTCGCCACGCAGGTAGGCAGCATCATCGTCAAGGAATCATGACGTGACCATTGCCATCCTGGTCTTGGTAGTTGGCTTAGCCTCTGGATTCGCGTTCCTCAACGGCTTCCGCGATGTCTCCAACGCCGTCGCCCTATCCACCCGGACCCGCGCCCTCACTCCGTCCATCGCGGTGCTTCTGGCGGCACTCTTCAACTTTGTGGGTGCCATGCTCAGTGGCACCTTCGTCCTTGCGTTTACGCAGTCGTGGATCACTCTGCCCACAGGCACCAGCGGGTTGACCATTCTCGCTTCGGCGCTCACTGCAGCCATCCTGTGGGGCGTGTATGCGTGGTGGCGGGGAATTCCGTTGTCCTCCACCAACTCCCTGGTGGGTGGCCTGATTGGTGCGGGCGCCGCAAGCGTCCTGGTGGGCGGCAACGCGGTGGGTGGCATGGACAACGTCCTGCTGACGCAAGTGGTGCTCCCGCTGGTTTTATCGCCCGTCATCGCCTTTGTGGCGGCGTACTTGCTGGTATGGCCAGTGACATGGGCTGCCCGCTACACGCAGCCCAACGTGGTGAATAGGCGGTTCCGAAGGGCTCAGGCCGTGTCCACCGCGGCCGTCGCGTTCGGCCATGGCCTACAGGACGGCCAACGAACCGCGGCGGTGGTTGTGCTGGCCATGGTGGCCGCCGGGTTGTCCAGTGGAAGCACGGTTCCCCTTTGGATCCTGCTGCTCACAGCGGTCATGCTCACGGCGGGAACAATGTTCGGCGGCTGGAGGATTTCACACACGCTGAGCCACAAGCTCATCCGGGTGGATCCACAGCGCGGTTTCGTGGCGCAGACCCTGACTTCCGTGATGCTCTTTATCGGCGCCATCGGCTTCCATCTTCCCCTCTCCACCACCCATACACTGACGGCGTCCGTGCTGGGAGCGGGCATCAACCAGCGGTTCCACACGGTCAACCGGCGGCTGGTCCGGCGGATCCTGCTGTTCTGGGTGGCGACTCCCCTGGTTACCGCTGCGGCGGCCTTCATCCTGGAGCTGGCGTTCTCGCCCCTCGCGGACCTGTAGACCCAACTGACTGGCATTAGTGGTTGTTTTGAGGGCTCAGAATAACCACTAATGCCAGTCAGTTGGGCAACAAAAAACGACGGCGGCCGTACCCCCAAGGCGACGGCCGCCGTCGTTATGTGCCGACTCCCCCCATAGAAGCCGGAACCCGTAGAACCCTTATCCGAAGCGGCCGGAGACGTAGTCTTCCGTTGCCTTCTGGCCAGGGTTGTTGAAGATGCTGGTGGTGTCAGCGAACTCGATCAGCTTGCCGGGCTTACCGGTGCCTGCGATGTTGAAGAACGCGGTCTTGTCGGACACGCGTGCGGCCTGCTGCATGTTGTGGGTCACGATCACCACGGTGTACTGGTCCTTGAGCTCGTTGATGAGGTCCTCGACGGCCAGCGTGGAGATGGGGTCCAAGGCGGAGCAGGGCTCGTCCATGAGGATCACCTGCGGCTCAACGGCGATGGCGCGGGCGATGCACAAACGCTGCTGCTGGCCACCGGAAAGACCGGACCCCGGCTTGTCCAGGCGGTCCTTTACCTCGTTCCACAGGTTGGCGCCCACCAGGGACTTTTCCACCAGGGCATCGGCTGCGCCCTTGGAGATCTTCTTGTTGTTCAGCTTCACACCGGCCAGCACATTGTCGCGAATGGACATGGTGGGGAACGGGTTGGGGCGCTGGAAGACCATGCCTACCTGCGTGCGAACGGTGACGGGGTCCACGCCGGGGCCGTAGAGGTTGTCGCCGTCCAGGAGGACTTCGCCCTCCACGCGGGCTCCGGGAAGGACCTCGTGCATGCGGTTCAGCGTGCGGAGGAAGGTGGACTTGCCGCAGCCGGACGGGCCGATGAAGGCGGTGACGGACTTGGCTTGGATGTTGATGTTGACGTCCTCGACGGCCAGGAAATTGCCGTAGTAGACATTCAGGTCTTTGACGTCGATGCGCTTGGACATGGTGTTCCTTTGTTCCTTGGGGGTTCTGGAAGTTTTGAGTGCCGGGCGGCCCGGCAGACCCGTTTAGCGTCCCGTTTTGGGTGCGAACAGACGGGCGATGAGGCGGGCTCCCAGGTTCAGGAGCATCACCAGGATGATCAGCACCAGCGCGGCGCCCCAAGCACGCTGGTCGGAGGGACCAGGGTTGGACGGCGACGTCGGGTTGAGGATCTGCGTATAGATGAACGTCGGCAGCGAAGCCATCCAGCCACCGAACACGTTGTTGTTGATGGTGGTGGCGAAGCCCGCGGTCACCAGGATCGGCGCAGTTTCGCCAATAACGCGGGCGATCGCCAAGGTGACGCCGGACGCGATGCCGGAGATCGCCGTCGGAATAACCACCTTGGTGATGGTGCGCCACTTACGCACACCCAGCGCGTAGGAAGCCTCGCGGAGCTCGTTCGGGACGATCTTCAGCATTTCCTCGCTGGAGCGGACCACCACCGGGATCATCAGGACGGAAAGCGCGACGGCGGCTACCGCGCCGGTCTTGGTGCCGGGGCCCACAACTGCGAAGAAGAACGCTGCCGCGAAAAGGCCGGCCACGATGGAAGGAATGCCGGTCATGACATCAACGAAGAACGTGATGGCGCGGGCCAGCGGTCGGTCATTGCCGTATTCCACCAGGTAGATCGCGGTGAGCAGGCCCACAGGGACGGAGATGACGGTTGCCAAGAGCGTGATCTGAAGCGTGCCCATCAGCGCGTGGTAGATGCCACCGAGGACGGGAGCGCCTTCCTCCACTGCTTTGTTGTCGAACGCGCCCGTGACGCCGTTCATTGATGTGCCGAGGAAACCGGGCGTGATAAGGCCCGGAATGCCGTTGACCAGCACGGTAAAGATGACCGAGATCAGCGGCAGGAGCGCAATCAGGAAGGCGCCAACAACCAGGCAGGTAGCGAGCTTGTCCTTGGCTTTGCGTGCGCCTTCAACTACGCCGCTCCAGGAGACCAGGCCTACGGCGAACAAAATGGCCGAGACAATGCCCCAGCCGAAGGCGTTGAAGCCGATGAGCGCCAGGATGGCCGCGCCGACGATCAGCGCGACGGCCAGGACAATGTAGGGCGCGAACTTGGGCAGCTGGCCCTTGGTGAGCGCGGAGCGCTTCCGGACTACTGTGGCGGTCATTTAGTTGGCTCCCGAGAATTCTTTGTGCCTGGTGATGATCCAGCGGGCGATCATGTTCACGCCCAGGGTGATGACGAACAGCACCAGGCCTGCGGCGATCAACGTATTGACCTTGATACCGCTGGCTTCGGGGAAGTTCAGGGCAATTTCGGCAGCGATGGTCTGGTTGCCGGACTGGATGAGGCTGGCGGTCAGGACGCCGGAGGAGAGGACCAAGGCAACAGCCATGGTCTCGCCGAGTGCGCGGCCCAGGCCCAGCATGATGGCGCTGATGATGCCCGGGCGGCCAAACGGCAGCACGGCCATCTTGATCATTTCCCAGCGGGTGGCTCCCAGGGCGAGCGCTGCTTCCTCGTGCAGCTTGGGGGTCTGCAGGAAGATTTCGCGGGACAGGGAGGTGATGATGGGCAGGACCATGACGGACAGGACGATGCCGGCGGTCAGGATGGTCTTGCCGGTGGCGGATGCCGGGCCTTCGAAGATCGGGATCCAGCCGAGGTTATTGGCCAGCCAGTCGTAGGCCGGGGAGATTTCCTTGGCCAGGAAGGCTGCACCCCAGGCGCCGTAGACAACGGATGGGATGGCGGCCAGGAGGTCAACCACGTAGCCGAGGCCCGAAGCGAGCCGGCGCGGTGCGTAGTGGGAGATGAAAAGGGCCACGCCAATGGCCACGGGGGTGGCGATGACGAGGGCGATCACGGCGGCGATGAGCGTGCCCACCACGATCGGTGCGATGTAGGCGAAGAAGCCGTTGCCGCCCTGGATGTCTTCAGGCGGGGCGGTGAGGGCGGGGATCGCCTGCACCACAAGGAACAACGCGACTCCGAAGAGAACCGCGAGAATCAGGCACCCTGCGGCCATTGCGGCCCCGGAGAAAACCTTGTCCCCGGCGCGTCCTGCGCCTTGGGAGGTTGTCAGGGAGTTGGTGGTCACTTCACGATCCTTCAGTCTCAGTGAACTGGTCTTACATGGCTAAGTTCCCTATCCCGCGCGGCGGACCTTACAGCCAGCGGCTTGGCGGCCACTCCGCGCGGGACAGGGAACTTCAGTGTTCAGCCGGGTTCAGCAAACCCGCGGGAAACCCTTAGGCCTTGGCCTTGATGGTTTCGATAGCGGCCTTGGCCTTGTCCTGCAGCGTGTTGGAGAGCGGTGCGGACTTTGCGGCGTCGGCTGCGGTCTGCTGTCCTTCGTCGGAGACGACGTAGGTTTCGAAGGCCTTGACCAGGTCAGCAACTTCCTTGGTTTCGTAGGTGGTGCACACTACGTGGTACGAAACGAGGACTACCGGGTAGGCGCCCGATTCGGTGGTCTTGCGGTCCAGCTTGATGGCGACGTCGTTGGCGGCGCGGCCGTCAACGGCCTTGCCGGCTTCGACGGCCTTGGCTGCAGCGTCGGCGGAGATCTTGACGAACTCTTCGCCCACCTTGATGGAGGCGGTGCCCAGCTTGCCGGAGACAGCGGAGTCGTCGGCGTAGGTCACGGCGCCTGGGGTGTCGGTGACGGTCTTGACGACGCCGGAGGTGCCCTTGGCGTTTTCGCCCGCGAGGCTTGCGGGCCAGATGCCGGCAGCCTTGTCCGTCCACACCTCGGGAGCAGCAGATGCGAGGTAGTCGGTGAAGTTGGTGGTGGTGCCGGAGTCGTCAGAGCGGTTCACCGGGGTGACCTTGAGGTCCGGCAGGGTGACGCCTTCGTTGAGGGCGGCGATGGCGGGGTCGTTCCAGTTGGCGATTTCGCCGCGGAAGATCTTGGCGACGGTGGCGGCGTCGAGCTTCAGTTCGGTGACGCCGGGAACGTTGAAGGCGACGGCGATCGGGGAGATGTACACCGGGATGTTGATGGCGCCGTCGGGGCCGCACTTGGCCTTGGAGCTCTCCAGCTCTTCGTCCTTCAGGTAGGCGTCGGAGCCGGCGAACTGTGCCGAGCCGTCGATGATGGCCTTGCGGCCTGCGCCGGAACCGTCCGGGGAGTACTGAACAGTGGCGCCCGAGTTGGCGGTGGAGAAACCGGCCTTCCAAGCGTCCATGGCCGCGCCGGTGGAGGAGGCGCCGATGCCGGTCAGGGTGCCGGTAACCTTAGGGCCGGATGCGGCCGACTGGGTGCCGGCGGTGGTGCCCGTTGCGTTGTCTGAACCGCAAGCAGTGAGCGCGAGAGCGCCGGCTGCGATGACCGCGATTGCCGCGTTGCGGCCGAAGTGAGTTGCCTTCACTTGGATGTGCCCCTTCCAGGGATTCTTCGATGCGGGCCGAACGGAGATTTCGGCGTGCGCGAGCTGAGGACCTTTTGTTCCTTTACTGAAGGTAAGGAGCGCAGGTAACGGGACCTGCGGTGGAAGGTGAACAGAAGGTGAACGACGGCGGACCATTGGGTTATGTGGCGCGCGCCACCTTGAGCGCCGCCCGGGTTGCGGTCGTTGCGACGGGCTGGGCAAATAGACTGGGAGGCATGGCTGCCGCGAAGGGATTTTCTGCAAGCAAGAGGTTCCTGCGTGCCAGAGTCCGAACGGGTTTGGTGCGGAGCCGGAACTCGTTGACTCCCGCCATCCAAATGACTGTGTGCGCGGTGGGAGCCTACGCCTTCGCTGAATATGTACTGGGCCACCAAGGGCCGTTGTTTGCTGCCACGTCTTCCTTGATTGCCTTGGGCTTCTCCCGCGACCCAAGGCTGCGTCGGGTCATAGAGGTGGGCCTGGGCTGCACACTGGGCATCGTGGTGGGTGATTTGCTGCTCCACTGGCTGGGCGCTGGGATCTGGCAGGCCGCCGTCGTGCTTCTTTTCTCTATCCTGCTGGCCAGGTTCCTGGACAGCGGCACGATCTTCACCACCCAGCTGGGACTGCAGTCGTTGCTGGTGGTGCTGCTGCCGGCGCCGGCGGGCGGCCCGTTTACGCGCAGCCTGGATGCCGTGGTGGGTGGCGTGTTCGCGTTGCTGGTGACCATCCTGGTGCCGAAGGATCCGCGACGGGAGCCGAGGAAGGACGTGCAGAAGATCCTGCATGAGCTCGCGGAGGTACTGCGCGAGTGCGCCAAAGCCATGATCGACAGCGACTCAACAACGGCCTGGCACGCGCTGATCCGCGGCCGGAACTGCCAGCCTTTGGTGGACCGGATGCGGCAGACCCTGCGGGCCTCGGGTGAGGTCGCAACGCTCGCTCCCGCGCACCGGAGGCACCGGGACGAACTCGCTGGCCTGGAGCACTCCCTGGAGTACATCGACCTCGCGCTGCGTAACTCACGCGTCTTTGCGCGGCGGCTCACCAGTGCCATCAACCATGCGGCATTGTCCGATGAAGCGATCGAGAGCATCTCCGAAGTCCTGCAGGAAACCGCCGCGGCGATCGACGAGATGACCATCGGGTTGTCCGAGCAGAGCGAAGGTACCCGCCGGGTTCATCTCCGCCGAGCCAGGAACGACCTCTCGGACATCGCTGCCCGGCTGCACCCCAAGATGCTCGACGTCCAGAGGCTGGAGGGCGAAACCGTGGTGATGCTGTTCCGCCCACTCATGGTTGACCTGCTGGAGGCGAGCGGCATGGAGCCCGAAGAGGCGCGGGCCGTACTCCCGGCGCTTTGATTGCGCGCCGGGCCGCGCCGAGATGGCATTTAATGCCAATCCCAGGGACTGACATTGTCATTAAGTGCCAACTCGGCGGCTAATAGTGTCAGTCCCCGCGACTAACCTTGAACCCATGGCTTCCAAGACCTCCCGCGCATCCAAGACACCCGCCTACAAATGCGCCGAATGCGGCTGGACAGCCATCAAGTGGGTGGGGCGCTGCGGCGAGTGCCAGGCCTGGGGAACCGTTGAGGAGTACGGCGCCACGGTAGCGCGTACGACGGCGGCCGCTACCGTTCTGGAGCCGGCCCGCCGTATCGCTGAGGTGGATGGCACTACGGCAGCTTTCCTTCCCACCGGGGTGGACGAACTCGACCGCGTCCTGGGCGGAGGCCTCGTGCCAGGTGCCGTCATCCTGCTCGCTGGGGAACCCGGCGTCGGGAAGTCCACGCTCCTCTTGGACGTAGCGGCGAAGTTCGCGCGCACCGGACAGGACGTCCTCTACATCACCGGCGAGGAGTCCGCGGCGCAGGTGAAGCTGCGCGCTGAGCGGATCGACGCCGTGGCCCATACCCTTTATCTGTCCGCCGAGACCGACCTGGGGCAGGCACTTGGGCAGGTGGAGAAGCTGGAACCCAAGCTGCTGATTGTTGACTCGGTGCAAACGCTGAGCAGCGCGGACGTGGAGGGCAGCGCCGGTGGCGTCTCGCAGGTCCGTGAGGTGGCAGCATCGATCATCGCCGCAGCCAAGCGACGCAACATGACCACGCTGTTGGTGGGCCATGTGACCAAGGAAGGCACCATCGCCGGCCCGCGGCTGCTGGAACACCTGGTGGACGTCGTGTGCCAGTTCGAAGGCGAGCGCCACTCCCGCCTGCGCCTGCTGCGCGCGGTCAAGAACCGCTACGGCGCCACGGACGACGTCGGATGCTTCGACCTGAACGAGGCCGGCATTGAGGGTCTCGCGGACCCCAGCGGACTGTTTGTGTCCCGTACCCGCGAGCCCGTCTCCGGCACCTGCATCACGGTGACCATGGAGGGACGGCGGCCATTGCTTGCCGAGGTCCAGTCACTCCTTGCTGAAAGCCCCAACTCCCAACCCCGCCGGGCCACCAGCGGGCTCGAGAGTTCACGGGTGGCCATGCTGCTGGCGGTCCTCCAGCAGCGCGCCGGTTGCATGCTCCACAAGGACGACTCCTACGTAGCGACCGTCGGCGGCGTGAAGCTCACGGAACCCGCCACGGACCTGGCGGTGGCCCTGGCTGTTGCGTCGGCAAAATCGCGGAAGGCACTCCCCCAGCGGCTCATCGCGTTCGGTGAGGTGGGGCTCGCAGGCGAGGTCCGCCCGGTTCCCGGCATCAACCAACGCATCCAGGAAGCGCACCGGCTTGGCTTCACGCACGCGATAGTGCCGGCCAGTCCGGCAGGTGCGGGCGTCATCCCAGACGGCTTCTCCGTGCGCGAAGTGGGCCACCTCGCAGAGGCACTGGAACTGTTGATCACTTAGCCCTTCCGGGGTGTCGAGTGCCTCCTGAGCTGCGGGTTCGGCAAGGATTGGCTCATGACCAAGAGAACTGTGCTTATCGGGGGACGCTTTTTCTTTGGCCTTTTGACCTTGGTGGCTGTGGGGACACAGCTGACCGTTCACTTGGGCATGGGCTACGACTTCTGGAATTTCTTCAGTTATTTCACCAATCTGTCCAATATCTTCGCGGCGCTGGTGTTGCTCATCAGTGGCTACAGGGTGCTGATCCGCAAGCGCCCCAGCGAGATTGACGACGTCACCCGCGGAACGGCCACCATCGCCATGGCCGTGGTGGGGCTGGTGTTCGGGGCGCTGCTGGCTGGTGAGGACCTGGGCTCGCTGCTGCCTTGGGTCAACTTCGTGGTCCACTACCTGATGCCCGTGGTGATGGTGGCGGACTGGCTCTTCCAACCGCCGCGCGCCACCCTTAGGCCCAAGCACATTTGGTACTGGCTGCTCTATCCCATCGGCTATCTGGTCTACAGCCTGGTCCGCGGGGCCTTCGTGGACTGGTACCCGTACTGGTTCATCGATCCCGCACGCGCCGGTGGCTGGGGCGGCGTGGTGATCTTCGCGTTGGCCATCTCGGTGGGGTTCCTCGTGGTGAGCTTGGCAATGCTGTGGCTTGGGAACAAGCTGAAGCGGCAGGTGGATTACTAAACCGCTGAATCCACACGGAAATAACTACACCAATTTGTTATATCCGCCCATGTCAGCGGGCACCGTTCCCCAAAGTGGACCTGTCAGACAGGCGGGAAAACCCCTCTTCCAGAGGCAGCCGAACATAACGAAATGACCCATTTTGGGGCTTGCTGGTGCGGTTAACGGTGCCCGGAAGCCCTATCATTGTGCTTGTCGTCATTGGGGCATTTTTCATGAGTGCCCACTGATGCCGGATTCAGCTTGTCTGTGAGCCGAGGCTTGCACCTTCGAAGGGAAACCCTATGGCCCGGAGCCCGGAAGAATCGCTCAAAGCGACTCTGGCCAGAGTCGCACCCGGAACTCCGTTGCGGGATGGCCTTGAACGCATCCTCCGTGGACGCACCGGTGCCTTGATCGTGCTGGGCTATGACCGCACCATCGACTCCATCTGTTCCGGCGGATTCGATATCGGTATCGATTTCTCTCCCACACGTTTGCGTGAGCTGGCCAAGATGGACGGTGCCATCATCTGCGACAAGGACGCCAGCAACATCGTCCGCGCCGCTGTCCAACTGGTTCCCGATTCGAGCATCGAAACCCAGGAATCCGGCACCAGGCACCGTACGGCTGAACGCGTCGCCATCCAGACCGGCGTCCCCGTCATTTCCGTCAGCCAGTCCATGCAGATCATCGCGCTTTACGTGAACGGGCTGCGTCACGTCCTGGAAGGCTCGGAGAAGGTCCTTGCCCGCGCCAACCAGGCCTTGGCAACGCTGGAACGGTACAGCGCCAGGTTGGACCAGGTCACCAGTTCACTGTCTGCCTTGGAGATCGAAGCCCTCGTCACGGTCAGGGACGTCGCCGTGACTCTCCAGCGCCAGGAAATGGTCCGCCGCATCTCGGAGGAGATCGCACAGTACGTCCTGGAACTTGGCGAGGACGGCCGCTTGCTGTCGCTGCAGGTGGAGGAACTCACCATGGGCCGCGGCCCGGGCAGCGACGTCATCATTCGTGACTACTCGGATCCGGACGCAACACCGGAGGAAATCGAGGAGGCCGTCCAAGCCCTCCTCAACCTCGGCCCGACGGAACTGATCGACCTTAGCCGCATTGCCCACATCATCGGCTTCGCCGGCGGGGTGGAGCAGTTGGACGCCGTGGTCCAGCCCCGTGGCTACCGCTTGCTGTCCGGGCTGAAGTCCGTGCCCAAGGCCGTGGCTGATCGCCTGGTGGACTACTTCGGTGGGCTCCAGAACCTCATGGCCGCCACCATCGACGACCTCATGACCGTCGATGGCATCGGCGATCAGCGCGCCCGCACGGTCCGCGAGGGTTTGAGCCGCATGGCCGAGGCCAGTTTGCTGGACCGCTTCCTCTAAGCCGCCCGCCGCCGTCGACCAATACCGTCAACCGCCGCGGTCCAGCGTTAGTTCAGTTGGAAAACGGCTTTGGGGCTGGCCTTGTTTCCCAGCCGGGCCTCGAACGTGTAGTAAGCGCCGCCGCCCCCGGGTTTGGCGTTGATCGCGCCGCAGCCCTCAAGTGTGCGGTTGCGTTGCCACGGAAAATTGGCCGTCTCGCTCTTCCCGGGCTGGATGGTCTTGATCAGGTCCACGCCGCCGGTCTGGCAGTCCTTGGACGAGAAGATGCGGTCCGCACCGCTCATCACCAGGTACTCCATTTGGGATGTGCCCACGTTGACCTCGCAAGGGGCCGCATTCCCGTTGGTGATGGTCATGGTGAGCAGTGGCTTCTCCTCCGCACCGTAGGCAGGCTTGTCCGTCTTGGCGGTGACTGTCATGAGGTTGAAGTCGCACACAGGTGTCGGCGAGGCGGACGGCGACGATGTTCCGGTGGGCGCGCTCCCCTGCGTCGGTGCCTGCGAGGTGTCCGGGGTAGTGACGGCCTGCGGCTCCGGCTGCCCGGTGAAGGCACCCGTGATGGCCACCGCGCCAATTACCAACAGAACGATCACCAGCAGCAGGCCACCAAAAACAACCTGTCGACGACGGCGGTACACGGCAGGGCTCGGCTGTCGCCTCTTCGTCGGGCTGCTTTTGCCCGGCGCACCGGCACGGGATGAGCCACGGGCAGCACCCTTCGCCGGCGCTGATGAGCGCGCGGTCGACTGCTGCTTACCCTTGTTGGCCATGCTTCTAGGCTAGGCTCGCGCGTATCAGGGCACCTAACCTACACGCCGCAGGGCCCCAATCCGGACGTGTGTGACGTCGGCCATGGGACTGCCCGGGGCCTCGGATGATCGGGGTTCCACTACAGTGGATGGCAGTATGACACTTCCCGATTCCAACAAGCTCACCGAGCTCCATGGCGCCCTGGATCAGTGGTTCGCCGAGGCCGCAAGGGACCTTCCCTGGCGCGAGCCCGACTGCAGCCCATGGGGCATCCTGGTCAGCGAAATCATGCTCCAGCAGACCCCGGTGGTACGGGTGCTCCCGGTGTGGCGCGACTGGATGGACCGCTGGCCCACGCCCGCCCATCTTGCCAACCAGCCCTCGGGCGAAGCCGTTCGCCACTGGGGCCGCTTGGGCTATCCACGGCGGGCCCTGCGGTTGCATGCGGCCGCTGTCGCCATCTGCGAGCAGAACGACGGCAAGGTTCCCGACACGTATCCCGAGCTCCTGGAACTGCCGGGTGTCGGCAGCTACACGGCAGCCGCCGTCGCCGCGTTTGCCTTCGGTCGGCGCGAGACCGTGGTGGATACGAACATCCGGCGCGTCCACGCACGGCTGGTGTCCGGAACTGCCCTGCCCGCTCCGGCCTTGACCGCCGGGGAAATGCGCCTTGCCCAAGCACTCCTCCCAGTCGAGCAGGCGTTGTCCGTGCGTTGGAATGCTTCCGTCATGGAGCTCGGCGCCATGGTCTGCACAGCCCGCAGTCCCAAGTGCGCTGACTGTCCCGTCCGCTCGAGTTGCGCTTGGCTTGCGGCCGGTGAGCCGCCGCCGTCGTACACCCCCAAGGGCCAGTCATGGCACGGCACCGACCGTCAGGTCCGCGGCGCCGTGATGGCCGTCCTCCGCGAAGCCGCCTACCCTGTCCCGCGGGAAATGTTCGAGCGTTCACCGGCCGACCTTGGCTTCGCTCCCTCCGGAGTTGGCATTCCGCTCGCCGCACTGCACAGGCTGAATTCGGCACCTGAGCAGCTTGAGCGCGCATTGGACGGTTTGTTGAGTGACGGCTTGGCGGAGATGCACGACGGCGGGTTGCGGCTTCCGGCGTAGCTTCCACCGGCGTGTAGTCCTACCCTGAAGCCATGGGCAGAATCGGACTGGCTTTGACGCTCGTGGGAACTGCAGCGTTGCTTCCGGGATGCTTTCCTGAAGCGGTGGCTTGCCCGGCTATCGGACATGTTGCGGGAGTCTCCGTGACGGTGTCGGCCAACTACGCAGATGACGTTGGATCGCTTCGACTGAAGGCGTGCCAAGACGGTACGTGCACGGACAAAGAGCTGGTGCTGCATCCGGGGTCAGTGGCTGTGGACCAAGGGTGCTCGCCGGATGGCGTCTGTTCGGCGACGTCGTCGCCCGACGGGACCCTGCAAGGTTTCCTGGAAATGCCGGCGCTCTCGGAGACTCCGCTAGATGCGACGGTGACGGGTACCAGCCCGGCCGGAACGGCCTTGCAGGCCCGGGCGTTGACCTTCACGCCGACGGGCGAGTACCCGTACGGCGAACAGTGCGGCCGCGTCGTCTCGGCCGGTGTGGTGCTGGACGCTGAGGGGCTGAAGCAGCGGTAGCTGCGCTTAGGGCAGGGGAAGCCGGGGCGCCGGGACTCACGCCCACCTCGGACACCAGCAATCGGCAGGCGAAGCTGACTCAATAATGGCAGTGTGGGTTTTTCAGCTGATCTCTCTGGCGATTTGATTTTTCGCCGGGTATTCTCTTGCCACCATGCCCGGATGGTGGATCTTTGGAGATGCAGTGAGCGCTGACAATCAAGGAGTTACCGCAGCTGAACGGTCATGGGCCGTGGACTTCAGCGCGAGGATCCACAACAAGCATGCGGCGGAACTCAACGAGCTCCGCACGGCCATGACCGAAGCTCCACGGCGTGGGGAGCCACGTCACCTCGGCCGTCGCCAACACCGGCTGGGGCCCCTGCAGTCCTTCGAGGACGCAAGCGTCCAACTCACTATGGTGGCTGAGTCGGTGGAGCTGGGGTGGTTCACCGTTGGCCCAGCCCCGGCTGGAATGTGCCTCACCGTGTCCATCGCAGCGCACCAGAAGGACACAGGGATCCAAACGTCCCTCCCGCTGACGGAATGCGATGCCTGGCTGCAGGCACTCCTGGGCGGCCAGTGGATGCTGCACGCCTACCGATGCGGGTGTGCCACTGGTGCCGCAAGTGAGAATGTGGTGTCCTACAGGCTGTATCTCGATGCTGCACGCAAGCCGATCCGCAAGCCCGAAGAAGTACTGGCAGACGCCTGCCTGCCGCTACAACCGTAGCCGAATTTCCGCATTATGAAATCTTCATTCCGATATTAAACACAAGGGGACTCTGGAATTAGCAATTCCGAAACAAGCCCCTCATAGCGTCTTGTGTGATCCCAGGCCGTGACCCTGCACGGCCCCAGCACAGATAGGCGCCCTCTTGAAGATCCCCGCACCCGTACCCGAAGTGAGCCCGGCGGCAAAGAAGCCCCTGTACAAATCCTTGTTCTTCCAGATCCTCATGGCCGTGGTGCTGGGGATCGCCATTGGGTACTTCTGGCCGCAGGTCGGGTCCGCCCTCCGCCCACTGGGCGACGGCTTCATCCAGCTCATCAAAATGATCATCGCCCCGCTGATCTTCCTGGTCATTGTCACGGGAATCTCGGCCGTGGGCGACGTGAAGTCCGTCGGAAGGGTGGGCGTCAAGGCCCTCATCTACTTCACCGCCGCCACACTTTTCGCGCTGGCCTTTGGACTGGTCGTGGCCAACGTTGTCCAGCCCGGAGTCGGCCTCAATATTGACCCCGCATCGTTGTCTGAGGACGCGGTAAACGCCAAGACCACCACAGCTCCGCCCAAGGACATCGGCCAGTTCCTGCTCGGTGTCATACCCACCAGTGTCGTGGGGGCGTTCGCCTCCAACTCTTTGCTTCAGGTCCTCTGCTTCGCCATCTTCTTCGGCGCCGCCATCGTGGTGGTGGGCCGCGAGAAGTGCAAGCCCGTCATTGATCTCATGGAGACCACGCTGGAACTCTTCTTCAAGATCATGGCCTGGGTCATGCGGGTGGCACCGGTTGGCGCTTTCGGAGCCATGGCGTTCATCATCGGCCAGTACGGCCTCAGCTCACTCAGCACGTACGCGCTCTTGGTGGCCGCCTGCTACGGCTCCGCCCTGGTGTTCATCGGCTTGCTGTTCATCGTGGCCTGGGTCTATCCGCGCGTCCCACTGTGGCAGTTCATCAAGTACTCCCGCGAGGAGTTCATGCTGGCCCTGGGAACAGCCTCTACGGAATCAGTACTCCCCCGCATCATGACCAAACTGACCAACGCCGGGTGCTCGCGGGCAACCACAGGCCTGGTGATCCCCACCGGGTATTCCTTCAATCTGGACGGGGCCGCGCTCTACCTTTCCATCTCCCTCCTTTTCCTGGCCCAGGCCTTCGGTCACAACCTGGATCTGGGCCAGCAACTGGCCGCTTTGGGCATCCTGATGCTGACGTCCAAGGGTATGGCAGGGGTTCCAGGCTCGGCCTTCCTTGCCCTCTCCGCGACAGCTGGAGCCTTGGGAATCTTCCCGGTGGCGGGTGTGGCACTCCTGCTGGGAGCGGACCGCCTGATGGATTCCATGCGCGTTGTGGTCAATCTGTTGGGCAACTGCGTCGCTACGTTTGTGGTGTCCAAATGGGAGGGACAGTTTGATCGCGACGCAATGCTGGCCGCCTTCCGCGGGGAGCCCAGGACGCCGGACGTCGAGGAAGCAGCCGAACCGTCGGCCCCGGCACTCAAGTCTCCCCAGCTGACCTCCGATACGTACTCGGGGTAAAGCCCAGGTACTTCCGGAAGTCGTTCGTGAGGTGCGCGTGGTCTGCGTAACCAAGTTCGACGGCGATCGCCGCAAGGTCCGCTGTTGGACTGGACCGGGCACGCTCTGCGGCGTCCTGCAATCTTCGGCGGCGAATCAGTGCGGACGGACTGAGGCCAACGTACTTCTTCGCGATTCTCTGCAGGGTCCTCGGCGACACCGCAAGACGTGATGCCGCGTCCTCAATCAGGACCACTGCGGGGTCGGAGGCGATGAGGTCCACCATGCTGTTCGCGAGCAACGCCTCCTCAGACGGAACACACTCCAACGACACCAGCCACGCCACAAAGGCGGCCACTGCCAGCTCACGGCGAGCGCCGCCGTCGGACGCTGTTTCGCCGGAAGGCATCGTCATGGCGGCCTCGACCGGACGGCGCAGAGCCTCCAAGGCCAGAGCAACTTCTTTGTCGCGCAAGGCTCCTGGGTCATCGGCGAACAGGGGCACTGCCGCCGGGCGGAGGAGGGCACCAACCGCCCATCCCTTGCCTGTCAGATCCCGGTACGCGGCGCGGGTTGTGGGACCGGAGACTTCCACCCCATCACCTTGAACCACCAGGTTGGAGGCAGGGTAGGCAATGACGTGTTGCCGGGAGGTGCGGCCCGGCTCTATGTCCCATTCCGGGATCCAGAACCACTGCACCAAGTCAGCGACGGCGGCAGGGGCAGGAAAACGATGGAAGGTGGGCAGCCGCGCCGGATAGAGGATGCCTTTGAAGGAGCTTTCCATAGGACCTCCGTTCGGCGTTGAACCTGTCGCGAATTTCCAAGCGCCGGCCTGGACCGGGCACGTAGCGTCATACGCATGACCGATACTACAAGCACAGCATCAACCACTGCCGCCCACGGCGAACACACGACGCACGGCATCCCGAAAGGCCTGACCAGCCTCACGCCGTTCCTCGCCGTTCCCAATGCCAAGGAGGCCATCGCCTTCTATAGGGAGGTGTTCGGAGCCCGGGTAGTGGGTGAGACCGAGATGGGCGGGATGGTGGTCCACGCGGAACTGGACTTCGGAAACGGCCACCTCCAGCTGGGCGAGCCCAATCCCGAGTACCACCTGGTCCCGGCAACGGAGGGAGAAAACGACTGCTACTCGATGGGCCTGTACTGCGCCGACGCCGACGGGCTGGTTCAACGCGCGGAGCAAGCTGGCGCCACCATCCGGGAACCACTGTCCACGTTCGTTTCAGGTGACCGCTACGCGAGTATCCGCGATCCCTTCGGAGTTCGCTGGTCCATCATGACGCGTGTCGAGGACCTGTCGGAAGAAGAGAGCAACCGCCGCGTGGAGGAATGGGCCGCTCAGCAGGACCCGGCGCAGCAGGGCCAGCCCTAGCCCGTGGCCAAGCCTTAGCCCTAGCCCTAGCTAAGGCAAAGGCAGAACGGGTGCCCGGCCGGATCCAGGAACACCCTGAATGTTTCGCCCGGCTGGTGGTCGGCCTTGCTCGCACCGAGGGCGAGGGCGACTTCCTCGCCCTTGTCCAAATCCTCCACCACCATGTCCAGGTGCATTTGCTGCGGGATCGTCTGTCCAGGCCACACCGGCGCCTGATACACCTCCACCTGCTGGAAGGAGATGCAGTTGCTGCCGTCACTGGGGCGGATATCGAACCAGTCGCCCTTGTCCTCAACTTCCCAACCGAACAGCTCGCCGTAGAAGGCGGCTAATGCAGCCGCGTCGGGACAATCGATGACAACACTCGGGAATTTAGCGATAGCCATGTTCTAAACCTCGTCAGCCGTCTTTTTCATGCGGGCAAGGGCGCTCTTGGTGCCCCTTTGCGTGAGAACGTGAACCACTGCGCCAACACCCGCGGAAACTACCGCGAAGACCAGGACGCCGGGCAAGGAGTCATTGAGATCAGTGCCGTCCTTGGGAGCGGGCTTGCCGGTCTTCTTCTGCCACAGGCCCTCCAGCGTCTTATTTGCCAGAGCACCGGCGCCGAGGCTTACGGCCAGGCCAAAGAGCTTTACCAATATGTTCACGATTTCATCCTCCATCAGTTAGCGCGCGCCACGAACGGCGCTGCACTCAACAAGCGCTGCACAACAAGACAGGGCCGCTGCAACCGCAGCGGCCCTGTCCACATTCCTAGTCCTTCTTGAAGGCGTCCTTCAGCTTCTCGCCGGCGCCCTTGAGGTCTGCCTTGACCTGGTCGCCTTTGCCTTCAGCTTCGAGGCCCTTGTCGTCGGTCAGCTTGCCGGCGGCTTCCTTGGCCTTGCCACCAAGCTTCTCGCCGGCATTCTCCATCTTGTCGTCAGCACCCATGTCGCACCTCTTTCGTCGTAGGAACCTTGTACCTCTACAACATCACTAATCAGCATACTTAGCAATATCTTGGAGCAGATCCGCTGAAACTAGAGCTCGCCGAACCCTTCCTCCACCAGCCGCCCCACATATTCAACGGCCTTCAGCGAATCCTTGCCCCGAGCTTCGACGCGGAGCGTGGAACCCTTGCCTGCGGCGAGCGCCATCAGCGCCATGATCGACATGCCGTCGACGCCGTTAACGGTCACCTCCGCGTCCAGACCGGACAGGCCTCCGGCGATCTTTGCAGCAGGACGCGCATGCATGCCCAGGGGGTTGATCAGCTCAAACTCAGCACTTGCGTCAGGTTCGGCCACGCCAGGCGACTCAGTCGCTTCCACGGCCTTGGAACCCACGGCCTCAGCCGCGCTGCGAACGTCCTCGACGCCGGCGCCTCCCTGGGCAGCGACGGCTGCGGCCACGAGGCCCTCCACCAAGGGAGCATCGGCCAGCAGGATGGCATCAGGCTCACTGGCGAACTCCATGGCGGACTCAGCCGTCATCACCGCCGATCCCAGGTCCGTCAGCACCACAACGCCGTCGCCGCCGGAATCAACCAATGACTGCTCGACGGCGGCCAGCACCTTTTCGAGGCTTGTCCCGATCCGGTCGTCGTCCGTGCCCCCGGCGGCGACGAGGTCGACGTCGGGCGCCATCTGCGCGGCGAGTTCCACCGCGCCCTCAGCGATCTTGCTGCTGTGCGAAACCACCACGATCCCCACTGTCATACGGCGTCGGCTCCCTGGTCACCGGTGGAGCCCACAGCGGCAGCCGCGGCCGCACGAAGGAGCAGGGCCGTGGATGCCGCTCCGGGATCACGGTGCCCGGCGCTGCGCTCTCCCACGTAACTGGCCCTTCCCTTGCGTGCCACCAGCGGGTCTGTGGCCGCGGCGCCAGTCTCTGCGGCCTCAGCGGCCGCTTCAAGGACACCCACAGGATCCGCACCGCTCTCGGCAGCTTTCCGTGCAGCTTCCACGGCAGGGGTCCACGCATCAACCATGGTCTTGTCGCCGAGTTCGGCTTTGCCTCGGGCCACCACACCATCACGGGCGGCCTCCAAGGCAGCTACCAGCGCCTCCGCATCCACGTCCGTAGCAGCGCCCCATGACGTAGCTGCGCGGAGATAGGCGGTGCCATACAACGGCCCGGCTGCTCCACCCACTTTGGACATAAGCGCCATCGCTGCGGCCTTCAGCGCTGCCCCGGGAGTTTCCGGTGGGGACTCGTCGAGCTTTTGGAGTACGGCCTGGAAGCCGCGGTCCATGTTCTCGCCGTGGTCCGAGTCGCCGATGGGTCGGTCGAGTTCTATGAGTTCCACGCGATGTTCGGCCATGGCTTTGGCGGAGAGCTTCAGCCAGTCCACTGCCCAGCCGACGTCCAGCCCCATGCTTAGGCTCCCCACCGCAACGCGGCGGTGTGGACGGGTGCGTCCCAGAGCCTGGTCAGTTCGTCGTCCAGACGCAGCACGGACACGGAGCAACCCTGCATTTCCAGGGACGTGACGTAGTTCCCCACCAGCGACCGCTCCACGGTGGCACCGCGCTCGGCCAGGACCTGCGCCGCCCGCCGGTACACGATGTACAGCTCACTCTGTGGGGTACCCCCCATGCCGTTGACGAACAGCAGCACCTTGTCCCCTGATGCCAGGGCGAGGTCTTCGAGCACTGGCTCCAGCAGGCGGTCCGTGATGGCGTCAGCGCTTTCCATCGCAATCTTGTGCCGGCCTGGTTCGCCGTGGATGCCGATCCCGATCTCGATTTCATCCTCTGCGAGCTCGAAGCTCGGCGTGCCCGCGTGCGGCACCGTGCAACCGGACAGAGCTACGCCCATGGTCCGCACGTTGGCCACCACCCGCTCTGCAATGGCTGTGACCGTATCAAGGTCGTCGCCTCGTTGGGCAGAGGCGCCCGCGATCTTCTCCACGAGGACGGTTCCGCCAACCCCGCGGCGGCCCGCCGTGTACAGCGAATCCTCCACCGCGACGTCGTCATTCACCAGTACCGAACGAACATGCACGCCTTCGGCCTGCGCCATCTCGGCTGCGGTCTCGAAGTTCAGGACGTCGCCGGTGTAGTTCTTCACGATATGCACGACGCCGGCACCTGAGTCCACGGCGACGGTCGCCGGGATGATCTGGTCGGGCGTGGGCGAGGTGAACACTGCCCCGGGGACGGCGGCGTCCAGCATGCCGAGCCCTACGAAACCGGCGTGCAGTGGCTCGTGGCCGCTGCCTCCACCGGATACCAGGGCGACTTTGCCCGCTACTGGCGCGCCCTTCCGGACGACGAACTTGGGCTCGGGATGGACGTCCACGATATCGGCATGGGCCATGCCGAAGCCTTCGACGGACTCGTCCACCACGGCGCGTGGATCATTGATGAGCTTTTTCATGGGATGCTCCTGGGCGTGCTGTGGCTGGTGCTCTGACCCTACTACCGGCGGCCCGGGCCACGGTAGGCCTTGAAGCGGTGGAAGGATACTTAAATAACGGAAGGGACAGCCCCCAATGACTGTCCCTTCCGCCTGCACTCCCGGACGGAAATGCGTTAGTCCCCGGCTCAAGGCGCGGACGCGGATCCCCTCTGATGAGCCGGCTCTTCCTCCGACTCGCTCCTGGCGTGAAACTCGGGCCAGAAGGCTGAGTACAGGTCAGGATCGGAATGGCGGTCCCCGGTCCACGACGCTTCGTGCGGCCATGATCCGTGCGGGATGTCGATCTGGAAGGCGGAGAAATCGGGGAACGTCACGCGATTATTCATTGTCCGCATCCCCTTAGTTGTTGAGCACGGCGTCGCCGCCAGTGGTCACGACATCTTCGATCAATACGGTCTGATCGATCACCGGAAGCCCCACTACGTGCCCGAAGCTGAACATGTTTTTTGGGTCCACCTCGGCCTTCGCCTTACGGAGCCGCTCCCGCGCACCGGGCAACCAGGGCCGCTCCCTGTCCTCGGCATCCACAAAGTGGCCATGAAGGTTCACGAACGTCCCCGCGTTTGCGGCAGGACGGAGATCTTCATGAACAGAGTTGAAGACTGCCGGCAGGATGTCCAAAACCGGCGGGACAGCAATTGCGCCCATGAAGAAGCTGAACGCTGCGTCACGCCCGCCCACTATGTCCTCACCCTCAGCGCTTTGCGCCAAGGCGCCGCCCAAGAGACGAAGTTCTGCCAGCAACACTGGGCTTTCGACGCCGGGGCCAAAGTGCCGCAGCAAAGTCTCTGCGGCCTGGTCGTCCAACCTATCCAGCAGGAAGCCGTGCTCCCGCACCGGTACAGGCTGGTCCGGGTCCTGGTGGATCGTGTCGAACTGGGTGGAGTCCAAGGGACCTGTGGCGTCCATCATGAACGGTGCACAGTGACGCATGGGCTCCAGGACTTCCGCCGCGGTTTCCAGATCACCCTGGAAGGCGTAGCGGAGATGAATGACGAACTTTCCCCGCAGCGGTTCCGGAATCATCTCCATGTCCGGAAGGCGGAGGAACGCCAAGGACGCCGACGCCTCCACCGGCAGCGATGGCACCCATTCCCTGAATGCCCCCAGGACTTCCGGGGCATGCTCGCCGTCGAAGTACACCCCACCGGCGTAGAGATCGGCCGCCGGGAACAGATGGAATTCCATGGCCGTGACGATGCCAAGGTTGCCCTTGCCTCCGCGCAGGAGGTAAAAGAGTTCAGCATTCTCGTCCTTGGTCACCCGGCGCTGCGTACCGTCAGCGGTGACAAGCTCGAAGGCAATGACGTGGTCCGAAGCGAAGCCGTACTTCCTGCCCAGGATCGGTAAGCCGCCGCCGAGCGTGTAACCCACCACGCCCACATCAGTGGTGGAACCGCAGAGCCCCATCAAACCGAACGTCGCGGCGAGCTCAACCACGGCCTTCCAGCGGACGCCCGCACCCACGCGGGCTGTTTTCTCAAGGGGATCGATGCTGAGCTCAAGCATGCGGCGGGTGCTGATGAGCAAGCCGCCTTCGATGGCATTGGTGGCACCGTGACCGGTGGATTGAACGGAGACGGACATGCCCCGTTCAGAGGCCCAACGAACGGCCGCCGAAACGTCCTCTGCGTCGAGGGCTCCGAAGGCGAGGTCGGGCTGGTGCTGCGTGGACAAATTGAAGGCCGCTACTTCGGCGGCGAAGCCGGAATCGGCAGGCGTGAACACTGGACCGCGCACGCTGAGTTGGAGTTCTGAAACATCTGAAAAGGACGCGTGGGACTGCATGATCTTCTCTCAATTGACCGATGTGGTGGAAGCTTCCCCAGCAAGCCTTGATCAGTTTATCCATCAACTGGATATAAGAGAAGAGGTATTAAATCACCCATAATCGGGCAGCTTGAAGAACGCGCCGTGGCGCATGGCAAATGAGGCCTTGGGCGCAGCCTTAGAGCTGCTTGATCATCCGGGTGTTGCCCAGGGTATTCGGCTTCACGCGAGCGAGGTCCAGGAACTCAGCCACGCCCTCGTCATGCGAGCGCAGCAGCTCCGAATACACCTGCGGGTCCACGGCCGACTGGTCCGCCATCACCTCAAAGCCGTGGCGCTTGAAGAAGTCCACCTCAAACGTCAAGCAGAAGACGCGGCTCACTCCAAGTGCCCGTGCTTCCTCCAACAGGTTCTCCACCAGGACGTGCCCCACACCCCGGCCACGCCAGGAGTCAGCTGCAGCAAGGGTGCGGATCTCCGCCAAGTCTTCCCACATGACGTGCAGGGCACCGCAGCCGATCACTTCGCCATCGCCGGACTCCGCGATCCGGAACTCCTGGAGGCTCTCGTAATAGGCCACAGTCTCCTTGGCCATGAGGATCCGCTCCTCGGCCAAAGGCGCCACCAGCCTCTTGATAGCCGCCACGTCGCTGGTGCGGGCAGGGCGGAGGCTGAAGGTCGAATTCACTCCCCCATCCTAGCGAGGTGCGCGGAGTGGCGGCTTCGTGACCACAAGCGTGGCCGCCCCTGGCATATACCAACACTTATCGCATTAAGTGTTGGTATATGAGGACATTTTCAACATTTATATTCCTAAGTGTTGGTATGTTAGGAGCATGCCCACATCTCCGCAACCGCACCTTCCAGTCGATCCGGTCTCGTTCGAGACCTTCGCCTGGAAGCCCCGCGCGCCAGGGATGTACTCACGTGCAGAGGTTGCGCGCCAGACCGGCTCCTACCAGGCGGCCGTTACAGCACCGATCGCACACTGGACTCCCGAGATCTCCGGCGAAGATGCCGCCGACATCGAGGATGCGACTCGCCAATTGGTGGAGTTCGACAAGCAAGCCCAGCGGGCGCTTGGCACGGATAACCCCGCCCTCGGACCGATGACGGCCATCCTGCTGCGCACCGAGTCGGCCTCCAGTTCGCAGATCGAACAATTGACGACGTCGGCCAAGCAGCTCGCCCTCGCCGAGATCAACGAGGGCGACAAAGCCAACGCGCTAACCGTCTTAGGCAACGTCCGGGCCATGGAGGCCGCCATCCAGTTGGCCGATGACATCAGCGAGGACTCCATCCTCGCGATGCACAAAGCACTGATGCTCCACCAGCCCGGCTTCGATCCTTCCGGCGCCGGCCGGTGGCGGGACGAGCAGGTCTGGATCGGCCCTGGCCAGGCCGGACCGCTGATGGCCGAGTTCGTCGCTCCCCATCATGACCGTGTTCGTGGCGCGATCATGGACCTTGTTAAGTTCATCGACCGCCAAGACGTCTCCGTACTCGTTCAAGTCGCGGTCAGCCATGCACAGTTCGAAACGATCCACCCCTTCCCCGACGGGAACGGCCGGACCGGTCGTGCGCTGGCACAGTCGATTCTCCGCAACAAGGGCCTCGTGGGCTCAACCGCGGCGCCGATCTCAGCAGGCCTCCTCGTGGACACGTCGCGCTACTTCGCGGCACTGGGCGCATTTCGCCAAGGCAATGCCGGCCCAATCGTCCGCGAGTTCGCCAGAGCGGCCCGGATCGCCGCGACCACCGGATCGCGGCTGGTCGACGACCTCATCGCACAGCTGGAGGAGTCCCGTGCGAAGATGGCGCGGCTGCGGGCGGACGCCACAGCATGGAAGGTATTGCCCGCACTGATCGGCCAGCCCGCGGTCAACACGAAGTACCTCATGAACGAACTTGGACTTGGTGAGATGGCGGCGCTGCGCGCACTCGATGCCTTGGCGGACCTCGGCGTTCTGACTGAAACGTCAGGCCGCGGCCGCAATCGCGTATGGCAGCACCGGGGCATCTTCGAAGTCCTCGACGACTACGCCGCCGGGATACGCCGCATGTCCGCGCTCTGACCGGCCCTCTTACAGCCCCAGCTCCTCCGGGAGGTCCTGCTCCTGGCCCAGCACCTGCTTGGCCAGGAAGTGCTCAACTACGCCGTACCAGACCTTGGCATGCTGCGGCTGCAGCACCCAGTGGTTCTCGTCCGGGAAGTAGAGGAAGCGGTGCGGGCTCTGGCCATTCTCATCCGCGGGCAGCTGTGAGGAGGACAGGAGTTCGTACCAAAGGCGCAGGCCTTCACCAATGGGGACGCGATAGTCCTTGTCGCCGTGGATCACCAGCATGGGCGTCTTGATGTTGCCGACGTTCCGGTGCGGCGAGTTCTCCATCGCCATCTCCACAGTCATTTCCTTCAGCCAGTACTGGGCCGCGTCCGTGGTGGGGCCGAACTGGTCCAGCGCCCACAGGCTGGCGTGGGTGACGATCGCCTTGAAGCGATCGGTCTGGCCGGCCACCCAGTTGGCCATGTAGCCGCCGAACGACCCGCCCATGGCCGCGGTCCGGGATTCGTCAATGTCCGGCCGCGCCACTACCGCATCCGTGATGGCCATGAGGTCGGTGAAGGGCTTCTTGCCCCACTCGCCCCATCCGCGCTGGATGAACTCCTGACCGTAGCCTGTAGAGAGGGCGGGATCGGGCAGGAGCACGGCGTAGCCCTTGGCCACCAGCAGCCACGGGTTCCAGCGCCACGTCCACGCGTTCCACGAGCTCAGCGGTCCGCCATGGATCCACAAAAGCAGCGGCGCAGGGCTGTCGGGAGACGCGCTGTCCGGAAGCGCAAGGTACGCGGGAACACGCGAGCCGTCCTCCGCCGTCGTCTCCACGCGCTCCAGGCGACCCTTGTAGGCGGGTCGCTCCGCGGGCGCCTGCAGCCGGACTGTTTCTCCTGTAGCGAGGTCGATCCGTACGGCCTCGGCGGGGTACTCGTACGAGCTTCGCAGCGCGTACGCCGTGGTTCCGTCAGGGGAAACCACGACGTCGGAATAGGCGGCGGCATCCTTCGTCACCCTCGTGACGCCACCATCGGCGACGTCAATCCGGAAAACCGGCGACGCGCCGTCGTCGTCCGCTTTCGCCAGAATGGCGCTGCCATCCGGAAGCCACGCGAGCGCGTTGGCCCATCGGTCCCACTGGTGCGCGAGCGGCTCCAGGTCCGTGGTCTCTCCGCCGGAGACGTTGAGCAGGTGCAGCTTCACTTGGGGAGCCTCGGTGGGAGTGGTGTCACTTTCGCTCTCCACTACCAACGTGCTGTTGTCCGGGCTGACGGGACCAGGGAAATAGCTCATGCCCTCGTGGTCCAGCAGTACCTTGACGTTGCCAGTGGCGACATCGACGGCGGCGAGTACTTCGCGGCTGTCGGCCTTTGCCAGGGCCCTGGTCATGCTCGTGTAGATGGTTTTACCGTCCGGGCTCACCACGGTTTTTGCCTCGCGGAGCGAACTGCCGATGCCGGGCGTCAGGTTGCGCAGCTTGAGCGGCGGTGCGGCGTCAACAGTGGACGGCTTGCCAGGCTCCTTGTCTTCGCCCCGTTCCACTGCAAAGAGACGTGGCTCGGCTGGGCCGAGGTCCGCATCCCAATATCGGACAGGATAGCCGCTGTGCAGGATGGCTGAGACCTTGTTGTCTTTGCGTGCCTTGCGGCGCTCTTCGTCGTTATCCTCATCTGCGGATCCGGCAAGGACTTCGGCGTTGATGAAGGTTGCGTCGGCATCTTTAGCGGCCAGGACGGAACTGATGCCGCCGGCGCGGGAGTGCACTACGCGCGCTTCTCCCCCATCAGCAGGCAGCAGCCACAGCGCGTTGACGGGATCGGCCTCGGGGCTGTCGGGGTCAGGACGTGCGGAAGTGAAGTACAGGTCGCCATTGGCGGCGAAGACGGCGCCGGCCTCGCCTTTGGCGCTGCGCGTGATCCGGCGTGCGTGGTTCCGACCGGTGGGATCGAGTTCCCACAGGGCCGTGGCGAATTCGGTTCCCTTGCCGTTCAGCGTCGTCACGGCGGTCACCAGTCGCTTGCCATCCGGGCTCAGTGTGAGGCCACCTACCCGCGGGATGGAGAGATAGTGGTCGATATCGTGAAAAGGAGTTTCGGGCTGCTCGCCCTGATTGTGAGTGTCAGCAGAGTCCATGATCCGATTCAACACGGAATGTGCCGCCGATCACAGAGTGGTTCACTCACAGTGAAACAGTACTTTCAGATATTCTTCGAAGCGTCAGAGGCTCCGCAGGGCCTCAACAACAGCCACGGTGCCATCTTCTTTCGCGATGGCACCCCCCAGCTCCGCTGCCCGCAATGCATACGACGGCGTATTGACGGCTTGCTTGACAGCGTCACCGAGGCGCTCCGGAGTCAGCTTCTTGTACGGGATCGGCGCGGGCCCAGCACCAAGGGCGGCAACCCGGGAAGCCCAGAGCGGCTGGTCTGTGTACACCGGGACACCCACAGTGGGCACGCCGGCACGCAGCCCCGCCGCAGTAGTCCCCGCCCCGGCGTGATGAACCACAGCGCCCATCTGCGGGAACAGCCACTCGTGCGGAACGCTCCCAATGCCGATTGCGTCGTCGCCCAGGACTCCCTCCACACCCTGCACCACCGCCCTCACGCCAGCCCGGCGCGTGGACTCAAGAATGAAATCGGGGTCGATGTGGGCGCTGCTTCCAAAGCCGACGAAGACCGGCTGCGGACCATCGGCAAGGAAATCCACAAGATCCGCGGACGGCTGCCAGTCCGGCTTCAACACCGGCCACCAATACCCCGCCATAACGAGGCCGGAGTGCCAATCAGTCGGTTTGGGCAGCACTGTGGGGCTAATGCCGTGAAGGATGGGAGCCTTCGCCCTCCTCCGACGCCGCTCACCGGCTGCACGGGTTTCCTTTTTCAGCCCCAGCGCCTTTCGAAGGCGTGCACTGGGAGCGTCATAGGGTGCCGGGCCAGCGGATGCGCGCTCACCAATGATTCTGTTCCCCAGAGGGCCAAGGCTTCGAGCCGAATTCATCAGCACAGGAGGATACGCTGCACTGGGTTCCGTGGGCTGCAGGTGGGCGCCAATGGCCGGAATGCCGAAAGCCTCAGCAACGTCGAAGGCATAGGGTGCCACCGAATTGGCCAGAATAACATCGGCGCCCGCCTCGGCTGCCGCCAGGGTTCCGGTAGCTGCGTTCTCCATGTATTCGCTGAGCTTTCGCCAGAAGGAGAGCACACTTCCTCCCGCAGCCTTCGCGCCGGGCGCAGGCTGCCGAATCAGTTCGGTCAGGTCACCAGGGAGCGGCCGGAACTCGCATCCCGACTCAACAACCAAGGGTGCGTAGGCGGGGTTTGCCGCAATGGCCACCTCGTACCCCATGCCCTGCAGGCGGGAACCGAGCCCAGCCATGGGCGCAACGTCTCCGCGCGTGCCCGGAGTCACCATAAGAACCCGCATTGCTTCTCCTCGCCCATAATTGCGATCACCGTTCGCAATTAAGAATATAGTCAAATGGGACCAGGACCAAACCTCATCTACCCCGGGAAAGGCGGTACTGGATTGCCTGCTTTGGATCCCACCGACCTCTGGCGCCGCCCTGAGCGCTCGGCGGTCGGGCCAAAACCTGAACACTCCCGGAGCGGAATCGCGACGGCGGCACTCCGGATCGCCGATCAGGAAGGACTGGCTGCGGTCTCCATCCGACGGGTTGCCGCCAGCGTGGGAGCGGGCGCAGCCTCCCTGTACCGGTATGTGAAATCCCACGATGAACTTGTTGAACTCATGATGGACACAGTCAGCGGCGAGTACCACCTCGAGCCGGGGACCGGCGGGCCACTGGAGCAACTGCTGGATCTGGCACACCAGGGCCGGGGCATCATGCAACGGCACCCGTGGCTGGCTCCGCTGCTGTTGACCCGGCCGTCCATGGGGCCCAACTCACTCCGTTACCTGGAAGCCGCCCTGACCACCTTGGAATCCGTGGACCTTCCCGGCCCCGCCAAGCTGCAGACCGTGGCCATGCTGTCAGCCATCACTTCGGCATTCGTGCAAAACGAGATGGCCACGGCGCGTCCGCCTGGACCGAAGGGTGCCGCAACAAACCGCGGGCAGTACCTCGCGGAAGCCCTCAAGGCCGGGGACTACCCGCACCTGACTGCCGCGCTGACAGGACACTCCGACGAGGGTCACCCGGACGAGCATTTCACCAGCATCGTCACGAATTACCTGACCGGTGCAGGAATCCCCTCCCAGCCGCCGGATTAAAGCGAAAGCCCCGCCCACTCCTTGCGGAATGAGCGGGGCTTCCTGCCGTCAAGCAACGTGCCTTACGCGGTCGGAGCGATCTCCGGGATGCGCGGCTTGGCGTTACCTTCGAACGTGAACTTGGCGTCGTCACCTTCGCCATCCACGTCCACCACAACGATGTCACCGGAGTGCAGCTCGCCGAACAGGATCTTCTCGGACAGCTGGTCCTCGATCTCGCGCTGAATGGTGCGGCGCAGAGGCCGGGCACCCATCGCGGGATCGTAACCACGCGTGGCCAGGAGAACCTTGGCAGCCGTGGTGAGCTCGATGCCCATGTCCTTGTCCTTGAGGCGACGCTCCAAACGGGTCACGAACAGGTCCACGATCTCGATGATCTCGTCCTGCGTCAGCTGCGGGAACACCACGACGTCGTCAACACGGTTAAGGAACTCGGGGCGGAAGTGCTGCTTGAGCTCTTCGGTGACCCGGGCCCGCATGCGGTTGTAGCCGGTCTGGGTGTCCGTGCCGGACTGGAAGCCCGTGGCCACGCTCTTGGAGATATCGCGGGTACCAAGGTTGGTGGTCATGATGATCACGGTGTTCTTGAAGTCCACCACGCGGCCCTGGGAGTCGGTCAGGCGGCCGTCTTCCAGAATCTGCAGCAGGGAGTTGAAGAGGTCCGCGTGGGCCTTCTCAACTTCGTCGAACAGGACAACGGAGAACGGACGCCTGCGGACCTTCTCGGTCAGCTGGCCGCCTTCTTCGTAGCCGACGTAGCCCGGAGGTGCACCGAAGAGACGCGAAACCGTGTGCTTCTCGGAGTATTCGGACATGTCCAGCGTGATGAGGGCGTCCTCTTCACCGAACAGGAACTCGGCAAGCGCCTTGGCGAGCTCGGTCTTGCCGACGCCGGTGGGGCCGGCGAAGATGAACGAGCCACCGGGACGCTTGGGGTCCTTCAGGCCTGCACGGGTACGGCGAATGGCCTGCGACAGGGCCTTGATGGCCTCGTCCTGGCCGACGACCCGCTTGTGCAGTTCGTCTTCCATCTTGAGCAGGCGCGAGGACTCTTCCTCGGTGAGCTTGAAGACCGGAATGCCTGTGGAGTTCGCCAGAACTTCAGCAATCAGGTCTTCGTCTACCTCGGAGATGTCGTCCATGCCGCCGGACTTCCAGTTGCGTTCCTTCTCCGCGCGTTCGGCAATGAGCTTCTGCTCCTTGTCGCGCAGCGAGGCAGCACCCTCAAAGTCCTGGGCGTCGATGGCGGATTCCTTCTCCATCTTCACCTCGGCGATCCGCTCATCCATGGCCTTGAGCTCCGGCGGAGCGGTCATGCGACGGATGCGCAGGCGTGCGCCGGCTTCGTCAATGAGGTCGATCGCCTTGTCCGGCAGGAAGCGGTCCGAGATGTAGCGTTCGGCCAGCTGCGCTGCGGAGGCGAGGGCGCCGTCGGTAATCGTGACGCGGTGGTGTGCCTCGTAACGGTCGCGAAGGCCCTTCAGGATCTCGATTGCGTGCGCAACAGAGGGTTCCTTGACCTGGATCGGCTGGAAGCGGCGCTCAAGAGCGGCATCCTTTTCGATGTGCTTGCGGTACTCGTCCAGCGTGGTGGCACCAATGGTCTGGAGTTCACCACGGGCCAGCATGGGCTTCAGGATGGACGCAGCATCGATCGCACCTTCGGCGGCACCTGCACCAACCAGGGTGTGGATCTCGTCGATGAAGAGGATGATGTCCCCGCGGGTGCGGATTTCCTTGAGGACCTTCTTCAGGCGCTCTTCGAAGTCACCGCGGTAGCGCGAGCCGGCAACCAGTGAGCCGAGGTCAAGCGTGTAGAGCTGCTTATCCTTGATGGTCTCCGGGACATCGCCGCGGACGATCGCTTGGGCGAGACCTTCGACGACGGCAGTCTTACCGACGCCGGGCTCACCAATCAGCACGGGATTGTTCTTGGTGCGGCGGGAGAGGACCTGCATGACGCGTTCCATCTCCTGCTCGCGGCCGATCACAGGATCGAGCTTGTTTTCGCGTGCAGCCTGGGTGAGGTTGCGGCCGAACTGGTCCAGCACTACCGAGCCGGCAGGTGTACCTTCCGGCTGGCCCTGGCCAGAGCCGCTGCCTGCGGTCTCCTTGCCCTGGTAACCCGAGAGCAGCTGGATGACCTGCTGGCGGACCCGGTTGAGGTCCGCACCAAGCTTGACCAGTACCTGGGCGGCCACGCCTTCGCCCTCGCGAATGAGGCCGAGCAGGATGTGCTCAGTACCGATGTAGTTGTGGCCGAGCTGCAGTGCCTCGCGGAGCGAAAGCTCAAGCACCTTCTTGGCGCGCGGCGTGAAGGGGATGTGACCGGATGGAGCCTGCTGGCCCTGACCGATAATCTCCTGCACCTGCTCGCGAACGCCATCGAGCGAAATGCTCAGGGACTCGAGCGCCTTGGCGGCAACGCCTTCACCCTCGTGGATCAGACCCAAGAGGATGTGCTCGGTACCGATGTAATTGTGGTTGAGCATCCGTGCCTCTTCTTGGGCAAGGACGACCACGCGACGGGCACGGTCCGTAAATCTCTCAAACATTTCGCCACACTCCTAGCTACGACGTACTTTGATGCTACGTGCCGGAGCAAGACTTTTGGAGCGTGTTCGCCACAGGGGAAACATGACGCGGCCACGGAATAAATCCGGTTCGCACCCTTGACCGTGGAGACACGTAGTGGCACCCTGTGTCCTCGACGGCCGGCCGCTACCTCCCACCGTCAGCAAAGGGACCGACTGGCGTATTACTGGGCATCGTAGATCTTAGTGGGCATCGTAGATCCGGAAGCATTGCGACCGCCCAATAGCGCCGCTATTCAGGGCCACCAGAGGCTGAGGCGATTCACCGAATATTCCTAGCCTTCGAGGAACCTGGAGCCCAACAAACCGGGCGGTTAAACTACCAATGCCCCGGCAGTGACTGCCGGGGCATTGAAGTGGTGAATCAGGAATTGGCCTTTTGGTAGGCTTCCTGAATTTCGGCCTGAATACGTCCGCGGCTGTTAACCGTGTAGCCATTGTCACGTGCCCACTGGCGAATCTGTGCGGAGTCCTGGCTGCGGGCAGCTGTTGCACGTCCCCGCGTGGCGCGACCAGAGGAAGTCTTCCTGGCCTTAGCGACGAATGGCTCCAGGGCGTTCCGAAGCGAAGCTGCGTTGGCCGTGGACAGGTCCATCTCGTAGCTCACACCGTCCAGGCCAAAACGGACAGTTTCGTCCGCAGCCCCTTCATCCAGGTCATCGACGAGGATGATTTTTACTTTCTGTGCCATGAGTTGCCTCTCATTGGGAGGGATGGATAATCAGAAATTCCCCGGGTTTCTTTATTGATTATCTGTCACGGCAAGCACGCGCGTCAAAGCACAATTGGATTCGACGGTAACCACAACCCAATTGCAGGGCCTATTTAGCGACTGGACCATCAGTGGCTGGGCCGGAATTTTTCGAATTCGCTTCGGCCTGGGCGCGGGCTTCGGCCTGGCGCTCGGATTTGTCAGCATTGAAGATCGACTTCATGGCAAACCAGAAGATCAATCCCACCACTACCGATGGCGCCAGGACTGCGATGTACTCCATGATCAGTGTCCTTCGGGCTTCAGCAAGGGGAACAGGATGGTTTCGCGGATACCCGCGCCGGTGAACAGCATCACCAGGCGGTCGATGCCAAGTCCGATGCCACCCATGGGCGGCGCACCGTATTCGAGGGCACGGAGGAAGTCCTCGTCCAGCTGCATGGCTTCCTCATCGCCCGCAGCAGAGCGGCGTGACTGCTCCGTGAGGCGGTCCCGCTGGATCACAGGGTCAATGAGCTCGGAGAATGCAGTACCGCGCTCCATGCCGCCGATGATCAGGTCCCACGCTTCGATCAGGCGGCCGTCCTCGCGGTGCGGGCGGGCCAGCGGCTGGGCCGAGGGCGGGTAGTCGTAGACGAACGTGGGGTTCAGCAGTGTGGGCTCCACGATCTCGCCAAACAGCTCAACCACGATCTTCTCGGCGTCCCACTTGGGGTCAACCTTGACCTCGTGCTTGGCAGCGAGCGCCAACAGTTCCTCAACAGTAGTGTCCGGAGTGATCTCCACACCCACTGCTTCGGAAAGACCCGGGTACACCGCAACCCAAGCCCATTCGCCGTCGAGATTGATTTCGCCGGCATCCGTTTGGATGGTGCGGGTTCCAACAACGTCGGCCACATTCAGGATAATTTCCTTCATGCGTTCGGCCATGACGAATTGGTCCGCCCACGCTTCGTAACATTCCAAGGTGGTGAACTCGGGGCTGTGTGTGGAGTCGACGCCTTCGTTGCGGAACACCCGGCCCATGTCGTAAACACGGTCAATGCCACCAACAACGGCACGCTTCAGGAAAAGCTCGGTGGCGATGCGAAGGGTCATCTTCTGGTCGAAGGCGTTCATGTGCGTCTCGAACGGGCGGGCTGTAGCGCCGCCGTGGACCAGCTGCAGGATGGGGGTTTCCACTTCGACGTAGCCGTGGCGGTCCAGGGTGTCCCGGACGGAGCGGGTGATGGCGGCGCGCTTATAGACCATCTCGCGGGCTTCGTCGCGGACCATGAGGTCCACGTACCGTTGGCGCACCCGGGTTTCCTCGTTCAGCTCGGCGTGCAGGACCGGGAGCGGGCGGAGAGCCTTGGACGCCATGGACCAGGAGTCGGCCATCACGGACAGCTCGCCGCGCCGGGACGAGATGACCTCGCCCTTGATGAACACGTGGTCGCCGAGGTCCACCAGCGCTTTCCAGTCGGCGAGGGCTTCCTCGCCGACGTTGGCCAGGCTCAGCATGGCCTGCAGGCGTACGCCCTTGCCGTCCACGCCGCCCTCCTGGAGGGTTGCGAAGCACAGCTTTCCGGTGTTGCGCACGAACACCACACGGCCCGTGACGCCCACGGTGTCGCCCGTGGTCTCGTCAGCTTCCAGGTGCGCGTATTTCTCGCGGATTTCACTCAGCGAGTGGGTCCGCTCAACACCCACCGGATAAGCCTCTGTGCCGCGTTCGATCAGCTTGGCGCGCTTCTCCATACGGATGCGCATTTGCTCGCTGGCGTCGACGGGCTCTGCGGAGGTGTTCGGGGCTGGGGTGTTTGCGGAAGTCACAGTCCTTAAGTTTACCGGTGATTACGGGCCTTTACTTCCGGGCCCCAAGATCAGGCGAACGCCTAGACTCGGGATTGTGGAGACATGGACGGTTGAAACGGACGACGGCGGCGGCCAGCTTGAGGTGCACACCTTCCGGCCTGCCTCGGGTGCGTCGATTCCGGGGTCGAAGGCACCTGCTGAACCGGCCGGCGTCGTGCTTGTCCATGGCACGTTGGTGACCGATTCCCTGTACTGGCCATTCGCACGGACCCTCAGCGTTATGTTGGGCCGACCGGTTCACAGCTATAACCGACGCGGCCGTGGGCATTCCGCGCCCCAACCGCCGGGCTATTCCGTGGACACGGAGATCGCGGACCTTCAAGCAGTCATGGAAAAAAGCGGTTCCACGGATGTTGTGGCGCACAGTTATGGCGGATTCGTGGCGCTGCAGGCCGCCCGCCGCGCCAAGATCAACAGACTTGTCACCTACGACGCCGCGGTGTCGCTGTCCGGCAACCTCAGCAGCAGGTGGCGCCCGGAGCTTGAGGAAGCAGTCACTGCGGGCAAGCTGGACCACGCATGGGCACACCTGGTGCAGGGGTTGGGGACCGCTGGGCCCATTTCCTACCTGCCCATGGGTGCGCTGCGGACGCTGAGTGTCCTCTCGGCCCGGACCCGGCTGGGCTTGGAGATGCGTTCCCTGCTGCCCACCGCGGTCACCGAAATGAGGGCGGTACTGGATGCCGACGCGCACCTTCACGACTTCATGAAACTCTCTACCCCCACCCTGATGCTCAGCGGCGGGTGGAGTCCGTCGTATTTCGCAGAGACTGGCCGGATCCTCGCCGGAGCTGTGCCGGCCATCGAATTTGCGATTGTGCCGCTGCAGTTCCATGAAGGTCCGCTGCGCCCCGGCCGGCGCCTCGCGGCACGCATTGCCCGGTTCCTTTCGGGGAGCCACCTACCAGGAGAACCTGCCAACGCCGCCTAGGATGTTCCGGTGAGGGAACGCGAGATAAGGACGCACGACGGCGGCAAGCTCGCCTTGTACAGCTACGGCACCGAAGACGCGCCCGGCGAACGCCGCGTGGTGCTCATCGGAGGGGCGTTCCTCACAGCGCTCATATATCGGCCCTTCTCCGTCGCCCTGTCAAAGGGCCTGGGTGAGGGCTGGGCCGTGGACGTGTATGACCGCCGCGGCCGGGGCAAATCCACGGAACAGCCGCACGACTACTCCATGGCTACGGAGATTGCCGACGTCCGCACCATTTTGGACGCTACCGGAGCACGGAACATCCTGGGCCACAGCCTGGGCGGATCCGTGGCCTTGAACGCAGCCCAGGCCTTCGCCGGCACGCACCACCAGCCGGACAAACTCGCGGTGTACGACGCCGCGGTGAATATTGACGGAAGCATGGACACGGACTGGCTTGCCGGGTTCGCGGACTCGGTCAACAAGGGCCATATCAATCGGGCAATGGCACGGATGCGGCGGGGAATGCATCCGGGAACGGCCCTCGCGCGGGTCCCGGAGCCGGTGTTGGTGGGGCTCATGGCCGTGGTGTCGCGGACCAAGGTGAACAAGTTATTTCGTGAGCTTATGCCGTCCGGCGTGGGTGAGCTGAAGGCAGCGTTCGAAACCTCCGATACACCTCGTGACTTCTCTGTTCTGCCACCCACCACGCACTTCATGGTGGGAAAGAAGAGTCCCCAGTTCTATAAGGTCGCCGCCGCGCGCCTGAACAGGGCCGTCCCGGGCAGCACGCTGGAGGTCTCTCCGAAGGGATTTCACGGGTCGGTTCCCGCGGCCGTCAGCGAGCTCGTGTCCGACATTTCGGAGTACTTCAAACGCTGACTGGTTTTCCACATACGTGGCCGCATGCTGCCTGCTGTCAGGTGGCTCGGTTAGGCTCAAGACATGACGCGCGACATCATCATCTCAACCGACGGCGGACACCTCGAAGTTCTCACCACAGGTGGTGAGCTTGCAGCGGCAGGTTCCGGCGTCGTCGTCGTTCCTGCCTCCATGGTGACCGCCTCCGATTACACGCGTTTCGCCCAAAAACTGAGTGAGGCTCTGGGCCGCCCCGTCCACACCTTCAACCGTCGTGGACGTGGTGATTCCTCGCCGCAGGCCGAGGACTACACCCTTGAAGCCGATATCCGGGACCTTGAGGCCGTCATGAAGCATACGTCCAGCACTGACGTGTTTGGTCACAGCTTCGGCGGCGCAGTGGCCTTGCATGCGGCACGGACGCTCCCGGTGGAACGCCTCGCCGTCTACGACCCCGCAGTCTCCGTCAACCACAGCGTCAAGGCCGAATGGGCGCCTGAGTATGAACGCGCGACGGCGGCGGGAGACTACGATCGCGGTCTCGCCGTTCTGATCAAGGGAGTCGAGACCGGTGGCGCCTTCGCTCGCATGCCACTGTCCATGCTGACATTGGCGAACAAGCTCACCGCCGGCACGCCGATGGGTCGGCAAATGCGTGAGTTGATGACCTGTGGTGTTCGCGAGATCAAGGCAGTGATTGCCGCCGACATGCCGGCTGAACCCTTCCTGGAGCTACCGTTGGAGACCCTAATCGTGGTGGGCGAAAAGAGCCCAGCCTACTTTGGTGTTGCCTGCGGCCAGATCCACGACGTCCTGTCCGGCTCAAGCTACACCATCCTGCCCGGCTTCGGCCATGACGGCCCCATCAAGGCTCCTGAAAAGCTGATCTCTGAGTTGTCGGAGTTCTTCTCGGGTTAGTCTCGTTGCGCGGCAATCAGCCCAGCTGAATGGCGGCGATACCGGCCACAGCGGTCACGGTGAGTGCCAGCCGCACGCGACTGAACCGCTCGTTGAAGAAAAGCGCTCCGATGAGCCCTGCCAGCAGCACGCTCGTTTCCCGGAGAGCCGATACCAAGGCCAGAGGCGCCAGGCTCTGGGCCCAGACCACAATCCCGTAGGCCAGCATGGACACCAGTCCCCCAGCGAACCCCGGCTTCCAATACCGCGCCACGCGTTTGGCGAAGGAGCGGCGATCTGCGGCCAAGCGCCAGCAGACCAAAGGAATCAGCAAACCCTGGAGCAGGAACAGCCACGAGATATACGCCATGGGGTCCCCTGACACGCGTACCCCTGTACCGTCCACCAGGGTGTAGGCCGCAATCGAGGCGCCGGTCAGTACTGCGAAGAGCGTGCCTTTGCGATTGGTGGGCCCCGCTCGTGCCGCGCCCTTGCCGGTGAGGGCCAGGCTGAGCAATGAACCCGCGACGACGGCCACTCCAGTCAACTGCCAAGGGCTCAGCTTCTCTGCCAGGAACGTCGTGGCCACTGCCGTGACGAGGAGAACGGCCAGCCCCCGGGCCAGAGGGTAGACCTGCGAGAAGTCGCCATGTTTGTACGACGTGGTGAGCAGGATGAGGTAGCAGGTCTGGAGTGCCGCCGAGGCAAGGACGAACGGCCACGATTGCTGCAGGGGAAGGCCGAAAACCGCTGCGCCCACAACGCCTGAGACAAGATAAGCGATGGCAATCATGGTGGAGGAGGCAAGCCGGTCCGGGATGGACTTGGCCAAGGCATTCCAGGCGCTGTGCAGGACAGCCGCCAACAGAACGGCGGCCGTGACAGTGAACGTCAACGCCGCCCCGCCGCTTGCCGCCTGCCCAAGGGCGTGTCCAGCCGAGGGTCTTGCCGGGCTTTCTGCCGACCGCCGAACGGGACTCCCTCGGAATCCGCTGTGTTGACGCCAAAGGTCGCGAGTACTTGGGCGAAGATATCTGCGTGGTCCACCGCTGATACCCTGCGGGGCAGGCTTGCACCGCCGGCTGCGATCCACGCCGTACGCTCAGCGTCGCTCTCGCCGCCATGGCCGCCCGCGTCCAGGTGGCCATGGTCCGTTACCACCACTACGGTCCAGTCTTCTTCAGCCCGGTCCGGCCTTGCCTGAATGGCGTCCAACAGGGTGCCCAGGCGTGCGTCACAGCGCTGGATCGCGGCCACGTAGCCGGAGCCGGTTCCGTGGTTATGTGCTTCAACATCCGCCTCACCGAAGTACACAAAAGAAGCAGCGAGATCCTCGTTCTCCAAACGGTTGGCCGCGTAGTCAGCCACAGCGTCGTCGGCACAAACCCAACTGGCGGCGTCGTTCGTTTCTTCAGGGTCCGGCGTTGGCACCCAACCGCGGGAGGAGAAGATGGGGCCGCAATGTGTGGGGGTTGCCAGCGGATACCAGCTGGCCGCGATCATGGTCTGCAGCTCCGGGTGGGCCGAGCGAAGAACCTCCGTGAAATCCGGCAATGCGTCCAGCTCTGCTGGGTGATGGCTGTTGCCCGTCACCATGTGGCGGTCGGCATAAACGCCGGTGGCAACAGTGGCCCACACCGGACCAGAGATGGTGGCATTCCTTTGGTGGACACGGACTGGCAAAAGGAAGCCAGTCGCGGCGACTCTGTCCATGGCGCGAGTGGGAGTGGACAGCAGCGAGTCATAACGGACGCCGTCGATGCCAACAATCAGGATGTGGGGTGATTTCTTCACAACGTTGACCGTACTTGGGTCGGCTGGCAACTCATAGGGACAGTCATTCGTATCTATAGAAGACTTAGGTCATGCCTATGAATCTCATTCACCTGCGGGCCTTCCATCAGGTGGCCACCTATGGAAGCTATGTGTCGGCGGCTGCTGCAGCGCATGTCAGCCAACCAACCCTTTCGGAACAGGTCCGTCAGTTGGAGCGACACCACGGGATCAAGCTGCTGCAGCGCTCAGGCCGGTCCGTCGAACTCACGCCGTTGGGACGCAAGCTGTTTGCGGTGACGTCCAAGCTGTTCGCGGCCGAACTTGAAGCCGAGGCAGTCCTCGCCAAAGCACGCCACGTGATGCAGGGAGAACTACGCTTCGGCACTGACGCCCCTATCAACGCTGTGGGTGTCCTCAGCGCGTTCCGTAGGCGAAATCCAGGAGTGAGCATTCAACTGGTCAGTGGGAACTCAGCAGAGATCCGGAATCGGGTGCTGGCCGGGACAGTGGACGTGGGAATCATCGCGGACGAGACACCTCACCCCGACCTCACGGCGCGAAAGCTCGCTACACAAGACCTTGTGGCATTCGTGCGGCATGACCATGCACTTGCCCGGGCCAAGGTCATCGGCCTCAAGGAGCTGGTAACCCACCCACTGGTCATTCGTGAGATCGGTTCAGTGACGCGCAGAAGCATTGAGGAAGCCCTCACCCAGGCACAGTTGCAGCCGGCCGAGGTCCTGGAGACGGACAGCCGCGAAGCGGTCCATGCTGCCGTCATTGCCGGCCTTGGGATCGGCGTCATCGCAGAGGATGAATTCAACGACGATCCGCGGCTGGTCCTCCTCGACTTCGCCGACGCAGTCCAGCCCATCACGGAGTATCTGGTGTATCGCAAGGACAATCAGCGCAGCCATGTGGTGGAAGCTGTGGTGGACTGCGTGGGATAGGTGTTTGTTGTGTGGGTGTTAAAGGTGAAGAGCCCCGACCTGTGGTCGGGGCTCTTCGAATGGTTGTCCGGCGGTGTCCTACTCT
>NZ_VNFK01000029.1 GCF_007786235.1 Paenarthrobacter nitroguajacolicus
GAGCACTACAATCAACGCAGGCCACACACCGCACTCAAAGGCGCCTCACCCATCAGCCGCGTCACCAACCAACCGGGTTAGTACATCTAGACCGCGTCAGCCAGGTAATCGATGGCCAGCTTGTAGCCGAGCACGCCAGCGCCAACGATGATCGCGTTGCAAACGCCCGACAGGTAAGAGTGGTGACGGAATTCTTCGCGCTGGTGGACGTTGGTGATGTGAACCTCGACGGCGGGCAACTGCACGGCTGCGAGGGCGTCACGAAGTGCCACTGATGTATGCGTGTAGGCGCCGGCGTTGATCACTATTCCGACGGCGGTGCCGCGCGCCGCGTGGATGGCGTCGAGCAGGTCGCCTTCGTGGTTCGACTGCACGCAGTCAACGGTGAAGCCGTGGGCTGCGGCCGCGGTCATGGCGAGTTGCTCCACGTCAGCCAACGTGGAAGTCCCGTACTTCTCAGGTTCGCGGGTGCCCAACAGATTCAAGTTGGGGCCGTTGATCACAAGGATGGTGCCGCGACCGGCTTCGGTGGCGGGAGAGGCTTCAGTCATGGCTCCCAATCTATAGCTGTGAGAGAGCGTCCGGGAATTGCGCCCATAAAGTGAGAGAGGGTGCCCCGAAAACAGTCACGATGTGAGAGAGCGATGGCTACTTACGGGTGCACTGGCCTGCGGAGACGGAGGCGCTAAGGCCCGGAGCCTGCGCGGCTACCGGTTCCAGGTCCGCCATGGTGAGCGCGAAACCCAGTGCGGCATCGGTGGTGGTCTTGGCGAAGATCAGGCCAGCCACTTGGCCCTGCATGGTCAGCAGCGGTCCGCCGGAGTTGCCCGGCTGAACATCACCGGCCAGCTTGTAGACCAGCTCCGGCGAAGGGTTGTTGCCATAGATATCCGGCACCAGGATGGTGGAAATCCCCTGGACAGTTGCCGGCTTTGACTGGAACGGGCCGCCGTGCGGATAGCCGGCGAAAGCCGCGGAGCTGCCCGCGGGCAGGTCTGCGCTCAACGGCAGCGGGTTGGACTGCAGTCCGTCCACCGCCAGGACTGCGATGTCCCGCTGGGAGTCGAAGTAAACCACGCGACCCGGCAACGCACCGCCGTCGGGAACCTCCACAACAGGCTGCGACACCCCCGCCACGACGTGCGCATTGGTCACGACGCGCCCGGGCGAAACCACAAATCCGGAACCCGTCTGGTTTTGGCCGCATTCAAACGCAGTGCCTGCGATCTTAAGGACCGAATCGGCCGCCTGGTTCAACGCAGGAGTGTCGGTTGACTCATTGGGGACCGGCACTGGAGTCACGGGCCCGATGCCTTCAATGAGCTTGGGAATCCCGTCGCCAATGACTGTGGAGCGCAGTTGCGCCATGGTGCTCTTGACCGGCGTGGGCGTCAGGTTATCGATGGAGCGAATAACGCGCGACTCCGCCAGTTGCTGTGAAACGAACGGCACACCCAGCGAACTGACGCTGAATGCCAGCATGGACATCACCAGCGCTGCCACAACCACACTCACCACGCCACCGATCAACCGATCAACTGCGTGCAGTGGCTTGATCCGCACAGCGTGGCGGATTTTGCGGCCAATCATGGTTCCCATCCCATGACCAACGGCAATAAGCACGACGGCGGCCCCCACCGTGGCGGTCAGCCTCCAGCCGCTGTCGGTCACCCAACCGCTGACGAGCGGTACGGCCATGAACGCCGCAATGGCTCCGACCACGAATCCTGCAATTCCACCCAAGGTGACCATAAAGCCGTTGCGCAGGCCATAGATCAGGTAGGACAGCAGCATCAAGATCAATGCCAAATCCAATATCGTCAAGCCAAACACCAATGCTCCTCATAGCCGGGTAGCGCCAATTGTAGTTGTGGACCCTGACAGCGAACCGTTAGTCCCATCACGCCGAAACACCCCGTTCCCGCCGATTCGAGGCCAATAAGGGGCCTGGAACGCCCCAAACCCGCGCCGTTTCAGCGTTTCACGTGCCAAGTACGTCACAGAAGCTCAAAAATTCTGAAACAATGGCTGGAGCGCCACGACCGAAACTTATATTCAGGAGATTTCATGGACATCGAGGTATTGCGCCGCGCACCCCTCTTCGCCACCCTTGACGACGACGCATTCCGCCTGCTGACGGACGAACTCACCGAGGTGGATCTTTCACGTGGAGCTTCGGTTTTCCGCGAAGGCGACCAGGGTGACCAGCTCTACTTCATCGTTTCCGGCAAGGTGAAGCTCGGCCGCACCTCCCCCGATGGCCGCGAGTCCCTGCTGGCTATCCTCGGCCCGGGTGAGCTCTTCGGCGAGATGGCATTGTTCGACCCCAGCCCGCGCACCGCCACGGCCACGGCCGTATCGGAAACCCGCCTGGCCGGCCTCAAGAACGAAAGCCTCAACGCACTGCTCCGCACGCGTCCCGAGGTTTCCGCGCAGCTGCTGCAGGCACTTGCCCGCCGCCTGCGCCGCACCAACGACTCCCTGTCCGACCTCGTCTTCTCGGATGTCCCCGGCCGCGTGGCCAAGGCCCTCCTGGACCTGGCAGACCGCTTCGGCCGCCCCGCCACCGACGGCGTGCTGGTTGCCCACGAGCTCACCCAGGAAGAGCTGGCCCAGCTGGTCGGCGCTTCCCGCGAGACCGTGAACAAGGCACTGGCCGAGTTCGTGCAGCGCGGTTGGCTGCGCCTGGAAGCCCGCGCCGTGGTGATCCTCGACATGCAGCGCCTCCGCCAGCGCTCCCGCTAAGTCGCTTTGTAAAAAAGCCGCCCCGGTATTCACCGGGGCGGCTTTTTTGTGGGTAGCTTGCCGGAAGTTCCTCCGCGGCGCGTTCCTACTCAGCGCGCAGCGTTGCGAAGAATGCTCGAATGTCGCCGGCAACAAGCGATGGCACTTCCAAGGCAGCGAAGTGTCCGCCTTTCTCGAACCGACTCCAGTGCACGATGTTTGAATTGTCGCGCTCGGCGAAGACTCGGATCGTCTGGAAGTCGTCCTTGAAGACCGCGACTCCCGTGGGCGCAGTATTTACTTGCGGCTCGGCCTGCGTGCGTGCGTTCTCGAAATAACTCCGGCTCATCCCCGCCGCCGCGTTTGCGAACCAGTTCACGCTGACTTCGGTGAGGATCGTCTGCAGCGGCACCAGCGAGGTGCCGTTTCCGAAAGAGTTGAACAGCTCGCTGTAGGCCAGCAGCCCCACAGGCGAGTCACTCAGTCCCACGGATACCGTCTGCGGCCGACTCGCGTTCATGGTGTTGTAGCCCCCGACGGATTGGAACCACTCCATGTGCGCCAGCCCTGCATAGTCCTGCGGTTCCAGCCGTTCAAACTCGCCAGGGTCGCCCGACGGGAAGGAGAAGAGCTGCAAGACGTGGAGGCCGAGGAATCCGTCCGGGTTCAGGAGTCCGAGCTCCCGGGCCACCATTGCTCCGTTATCGGAGCCATGAATTCCGTAGTTGGTGTAGCCAAGGCCGCGCATCAGGGCGTCATAGGCGCGCGCCACGCGTGCTGTGGTCCACCCCGTCTCATTCACCGGCTGGGAAAATCCGAAACCGGGGGCATCCGGGATCACCACGTCAAAAGCGTCTTCGGCCCGGCCACCGTAGGGCACGGGGTCGGTGAGTTCGTCGATCATGTCCAGGTAGTCGACGGATGAGCCGGGGTAGGTGTGGGCCAGGAGAAGCGGCGTGGCTCCCGGATGTGGTGATCGCACGTGGATGAAGTGGAACCGCTGTCCATCGATTTCAGTGGTGAAGTGGGGTACGGCGTTGATGCGCGCTTCGTGGGCACGCCAGTCAAAGCTGGTAGTCCATGCGTCCACCGCCTCGCGAAGATAGGAGTTGGGGGTCCCTGCATCCCAATCGTCAACAGGCGCTGTTTGGGGCAGGCGGGTCCGGGACAGGCGTTCCATCAGGTCGTCAAGTTCGGCCTGGGCAACGTCGATGCGGAAGGGGCGGATATCGATGTTCGTTTTCGTGATGTTCATCATGCCAACGACGATATTGTTGATATAGGAACCATTCCTTCCTAATGGAAGCAGGAATCCATAACTATGTCTTCCACAGCTGAACGCCTCTTGGCCCTCCTGTCCGTTCTGCAGGCAAGACCAGATTGGACAGGTGCCGAACTCGCCGCCCGCCTCGACGTGTCCACACGCACTGTGCGCAAGGATGTGGACCGGCTGCGGGAGCTCGGCTATCCGGTGGACGCGACGCGCGGGGCCGCCGGCGGCTATCGACTGGGTGCCGGCGGGAAACTCCCTCCGCTCCTGCTCGACGATGAGGAGGCGGTGGCCGTCGCAATCGGCCTGCGGACCGCAGCAGGCATTGCGGGCGTCGCCGAATCCAGCGCCCGTGCCCTGGCCAAACTCGAGCAAGTGCTGCCGTCGCGTCTGCGACCAACCCTGGCGGCGCTCTCCAACGTAGACCGTGCTCCCGAGAACAACGGGACCGATGCACCCGATCCCGAAGTAGCCCACTCGGTCCTGGCCGCAATCGCAGCAGCTATCAACGACGTCGAGTGGTTCCGGTTCGACGATCGCGGAACCTCCAGGCTGGTGGAACCGTATCGCCTGCTGAGTTGGGAACGGCGATGGTACTTGGTTGGGCGTGATCCAACATCGGGTGAGTGGGAAGTTTTCCGCGCGGATTGGATTGAGCCGCGAATGCGGACCTGGCGACGGTTCTCCCCGGTCCCCCTCCCTGGAGGCGACTACACCGCCTTCGCGATGCGCTCCATCGCGGCGAGCGGCTGGAAGGTCCACGCGCGTCTCCGGATCGCCGCACCCGCTGAGGCGGTACTCGCACGAATCAACCACGCGGTTGGGGTAGTTGAGTCGATTTCGGATACTGAGTCAGTGCTGGTCACCGGTGCCGACAGTTTGGAAACCATCGCCGCGTACATCGGCATGCTGGGCATGGATTTCACCGTGGAGTCGCCGGCGGCTTTGGTACCTCACCTGCGGCATCTGGCGCACGTCTATCTCCGGGCGGCGAACGGCGATAGGGTTCAGCATCCCGACGGGATGTGAGAGAGCGTCCAGTAAAACCCGACGGGACGTGAGAGAGCGTCGGGATTGTTCCGCGGCTTAGCGCTCCCGCTGGGGTTCGCCGGCGACGGTTCGGGCGGCTTCGACCTCGAGCATCAGGATTCCGCCTTCGTCAACGAGCTTCGCTTGGTACACGTGGGCTTTGCGCTTGTAGCTCAGGTAAGCGATGCAGCCGTTCGCGGCAGACATTTTTTCGAGCATGATCTCGGAGCCAGGGACCAGGAGTTGGCCCAGGGTGAGGCCCATTGTGTTTGCCTGGCCTATTTCGTCCCCCAGCGCAGGGGTGTCACGGAGGGCTATCGCCTCGGCGGCGCACACCCAGCGGCCCCAGACTCCCTTGCTTCCCAGAATGGAGGGCTGCTGGTTCACGGGGACGGTGGCGGCGAAGTAACGGGTATTGAAACGGGTGTGTGCGAAGTCCGGGCTGAGCCAGTTGACCAAGGGTTTCAGGAGGTCGGTGCGGAGGGACAGTCCACGCTTGGCCAGCATCTCCGTGAAGGACTTTTCCTGGGCTGCGACGGCTTCGCGGGCCCGCATCCAATCCACCGTGGAGTTTGCCTCAACGGTGGAGGAAGCGTCGGGCCCTGCGAGCAGGACGCCGGTTTCTTCGAAGAGTTCGCGGATGGCACCCACCACGTGACGGCGGGCGAGTCCGACGTCGTCCGTTCCCATCTGCTCAGCCCAATACTGGGGTGAGGGGCCCAACCAACCGACGGGGTCGTCGTCGGAAGGGTCCAGGGAGCCGCCCGGGAACGCGACGACGCCCAACGGCGAGGAGCCTGGCCTGTAACCAAGCCAGGTCTCCAAGCCGGTGGGCGAATCGCGCAACAGCACGACTGAGGATGCGTAGCGGGCGGTCCGTGGGGTCCGCTCGCCGAGCTCAAGCCAGTTCTGTGCTGCCCCTTCGAGTTCGGGAGGCAGTACAAACAGGCGGCGGGCAAGCTGCGGCAATTGGGTGAACCGGTTCCTTAGCTGAATTCAGCAATGAGCTCGACCTCTACGGGAGAGTCGAGCGGCAGGACAGAAACGCCGACGGCGGAGCGTGCGTGCTTGCCGGCGTCGCCAAAGACCTGGCCGAGGAGTTCGGACGCACCGTTGATGACACCGGGCTGGCCGGTGAACGTGGGCTCCGAGGAGACAAAGCCGACTACCTTGACAATGCGGGTGACACGGTCAAGATCGCCGATGACGCTCTTGACTGCTGCCAGGGCGTTGATGGCGCACAAGGCGGCGTAGCGCTTGGCGTCGGCGGGATCGACCGTGGGTTCGTCGGAAGCGCCCAACTCACCGAGCGATACCTTGCCCGTAGCTTCGAGTTTGCCATTAATAAAGGGCAGCTGACCGGACGTGTAAACGTAGTTGCCGGAGACGATGGCTGGCACGTAGTCAGCAACCGGAGCGGCGACCTCGGGGAGGGTCAGTCCGAGCTCCGCCAGACGCTGCTCAACAGCAGACGTGGGGGCGCCGGATTCCGCGGCAGACGTGGTTTCTGCGGGGGTTGTCATGGTTACTGCTTCTCCCTCTTCAGGTATGCGACAAGGCCTTTGCCATCGGGTCCACCGACGACCTGGACAAGCTCCCAGCCGTCCTCGCCCCACTGGTCCAGGATCTGCTTCGTGGCGTGAATAATGAGCGGAATCGTGGCGTACTCCCATTTGGTCATGACAGAAAGCCTAGCCCTTGCCGGTAAAGTGGAAAACATGGTGACTCGCAAGAACCCCATATTCGACACTGCCACCACCCTCGGAAAGATTCTAGGTTTCCTTGGCGTGAGTGCGATCTGTGGCGTCCTGGTAGCGGGCCTTCTGGTCCCCGCCGCGGCCGTTTCGGGCAGTGCCGCAAGTGGTTCAATTCAGTTCTTTGACACTCTGCCGGCGGAACTCCAGGTGGATCCGCCCAGCCAGAACACGACGATCCTGGCGAAAGACGGTTCGCCGATCGCCTCGATCTACGCGGAGAACCGCACCAAGGTTCCGCTGGACCAAATGAGCCCGTTCATCAAGGACGCTGTCATCGCCATCGAGGACAGCCGTTTTTATGAGCACGGCGGCATCGACACCACCGGCATCATGCGAGCACTGGTGAGCACCGCCCGCGGCAACAAGCAGGGCGCTTCCACCATCACCCAGCAATACGTCAACAACGTCATCAATGAGTCCCTGGTGGCGTCCGGCAAGAGTGAAGACGTCCTGCTTAACGGCGTCAACAAGGGCGTGGGCGACAAGCTCCGCGAAATGAAGCTGGCTATCGCCTTGGAGAAGAAGTTCTCCAAGGAACAGATCCTTGAGGGCTACCTCAACATCGTCTTCTTCAACCGTGACGCCTACGGCATTGAGGCTGCATCAAAGTTCTTCTTCAGCACCTCCGCCAAGGACCTGACACTTCCCCAGGCTGCACTGCTGGCCGGTCTGGTGAACAGCCCGTCGGCCTTCGATCCGATCGCGAACCCGGACAACGCGAAGAAACGTCGCGACCTGGTACTCGCCTCCATGGTTAATCAGGGCAAGATCACGCAGGCCCAGTACGACGAAGCCATTGCCACCCCTGTCACCACCAAGGTCACGCCGGCCCGCCAGGGCTGTGCTTACGCCACCATGGCGCCGTACTTCTGTGACTACGTGCTGCACCTGCTCTTCAACAACCCGGCTTACGGCGACACGCAGGAAGAGCGCGAGAAGCGGATCATGCGCGGCGGCCTCACCATTCGGACCACCTTGGATCCGACGGCCCAGACCGTAGCCCAGCAGCAAGTGGATGCGACGGCGGGCGCCAACCCGGACAAGTGGGGCGCGTCCATCACCTCCGTCCAGCCGGGCACGGGCCAGATCGTCAGCATGGCCCAGAACACCGTCTGGTTGCCGCAAGAAGGCAAGTTCGACCAGACCCAGAACTTCAACGTGGACGTCCTCGATGCCAACGGCAACGACCTCAACGGTATTGGCGGCTTCCAGCCCGGCTCCACGATGAAGCCCTTCACGTTCGCCCAGTGGCTGAACGAGGGCAAGTCGATGAACCAGAACATCAACGCCAGCGTCCGAAAGTATGGCGTCAACTTCCCGTGGCGGAACACCTGTCCCACGCCCGTCAATGGCTTCTACGACAGGAACGTGGCCGGTAGCTTCGACCTTCAGAACTCTGATGAGGGCTACTACCGGAACATGACCGTCCTGTACGGCCTCATGAACTCCATCAACACCGCAACGTTTGCCTCCGCAGCCCAGGTTGATCTCTGTGGCATCCAAGGAATTGTGGACGCCACCGGAATCCACGGCGGATTGCCTGCACGTGACGACTCCGGCAAGATCACCGATCCGAACCCGCAGGTCCCCATGACCACGCTGTCCAACCTGATTGGTGCCACACAGACCGCGCCGCTGACCATGGCAGCTGCTTTCGCGACGTTCGCTGCCGATGGCAAGTACTGCGAGCCGATTGCCATAACCTCTGTGAAGGACCAGTCTGGCGCTGACCTGCCCGCACAGTCCTCCAACTGCAAGGATGCGGTCAAACCGGAAGTTGCCCGGGGTGTCGCCTACGCAATGCAGGAAGTGTTGAATGCGGGTTCGGGTTCGCTGATCCGGCCGGCGCTTTCCACACGCAACAACTTCCCGGTAGCTGCCAAGACCGGTACCAACGACTCCAACGGCTCCACTTGGGTTGTTGGTTACACCTCCGGCCTCGCCACGGCATCCTGGTTCGGTGACCCGCTCGGTGACCAGCTCCGCCCGGGGCGCAACTTGACCGTCAACGGCAAGTTCTACCCGGCCATCGACGGTTACATGATTGCTGGTCCCCAGTTCACCAATTACATGTTGTCTGTGGCTCCGGCTTATGGAACGAACCCGTTCCAGCAGCCGCCTTCCAACCTGCTCGGAACTGCTGCCCCACAACAGCGGAACACCGCGCCTGCGCCGACGACGCAGAATCCCCCGCCGGCTACCGGAAACGGGAACAGTGGCAATGGAAACAATGGCAATAACGGCAACAACGATAAGGACTAGGCGTGTCCTTCCGTGATTCACTGGCAAACCGCGTCCGCACTGTTGGGCGCGGTTTCGCCGTCACTACGGCCATCGGCGCGACGGCGGCCGCGGCAGCAGCTGCCTATGGTTGGTGGGAAAAGGACCAATTCGAGGTCCGCCACGAGACCCTGCCGATCCTCCCTGAGGGCTCAACCCCGTTCCGCGTTCTGCACCTGAGCGATATCCATTTCGTTCCGGGTCAGGATAAGAAAGCTCAATGGCTCCAGTCGTTGGCAGAGCTGAAGCCAGATCTTGTGGTCAACACCGGCGATAACCTGAGCCACACCAAGGCCGTCGATCCCCTGATAGAGGCGCTGCGTCCGCTGCTGGACTTTCCGGGTGTCTTCGTACCGGGATCCAACGACTACTACGCTCCCAGAATCAAGAATCCGGCGGGCTACTTCCGCGGCCCCTCAAAACTCAAAACCGAACCCGTCAAGCTCGACTGGCCCAAGCTCCGCTCCGCTTTCGGGATGGGTGGCTGGATCGATCTGACCAACCGCGCCCAGTCCGTGGTACTCAACGGACTTCGATTCGATTTCTCCGGCGTCGATGACCCGCACCTGAAGCGCGAACGTTACGCGGGCTGGCCCCGCGGCACTGTGAACCAGGATGCCCGGCCCCACCTCAAAGTCGCTGTCATCCACGCTCCGTACCAGCGCGTGCTGGACCACTTCACCGGAGCTGGAGCAGACCTGATCATTGCCGGCCACACGCACGGCGGGCAGATCTGCATCCCGGGTTACGGCGCCCTCGTCTCCAATTGCGACCTCCCCACGTGGCGGGCCAAGGGCCTCCACGATTGGGAAAGCGATGGATTCACGACGCCGGTGAATGTCTCAGGCGGCATCGGCACCTCGCGCTTTGCGCCGGTCCGCATCGCCTGCCGTCCCGAAGCTGTGCTGCTGACCCTCACGACCCGCAGCTAAACAACCCGCAGCTAAAGAGCAAGGCGCCATTACGATCCCCAATAACTGGGTAAAACATTTCACCGACGTTGCGTGGTCCTGTGAACCGAATCACGCCATGGCATAGGGTAGTTGCTACGGGAAACTACTCCGCACCATCTGAAGATCCAGCTGTTGAGAAGCGGGCATGTCCAAGCAAACGTCATTTTTCACCTCCGTCGGCCGCCTGTACCCTCATGTGCGGCCCATCCTCCCCCGCCTTTTCATGGGCCTGATCTGCGCCTTGCTCGCCAGCATTGTCGCGCTCACTATTCCGCAGGTGCTGCGGGTTTTGGTCAACAACTCGCTGCAGCCCGGCGGTTCCACGGACGCAGTGTGGATTGCCGCCGTCGTAATTCTTGCCCTCGGCGTGGCCGAAGCCGGGCTGGTGGCCCTGCGCCGGCAGTTCGTCATCAACCCCGCCACCACGGTGGAGACGAACATGCGCGTCACGCTGTACGGCCACCTGCAGCAACTCACGGTGGCGTTCCATGATCGCTGGGGCTCCGGCCAGTTGCTCTCCCGGGCCATGACGGACCTGAGCTTCCTGCGCCGCTGGATGGCGTTCGGCGCGATCATGCTGGTGGTCACCACGTTGACGGTGATCATCGGCGTCGGGGTCATGTTTTCGATGAGTTGGCAGCTGGCCCTGATCTTCCTCGCCGCAGCCGTGCCGATCATGATCAACTCCTTCCGCTTCCGCCGCCGCTTCAGCCTGGTCACCCGCCTCAGCCAGGACCAGGCCGGCGACCTCGCCACCACTGTGGAGGAATCCGTCCACGGGATCCGCGTCCTGAAGGCTTTCGGCCGGAGCCGCGAAGCCCTGGAGAATTTCAACGGCCAAGCGGAAGAGCTTCGCCAAACCGAAATCGCCAAAGCCAAGCAGCAGGCCGGCTTTACCCTGGTGGTCACGCTGCTGCCGGAACTTGCCCTGGGCGTCGGGCTGGTGGTGGGCATCATGCTGGCAGCCAGCGGGCAGCTGAGCATCGGTTCGCTGGTCGCCTTCTTTGCCACCGCAGCAGTGGTGGCCACTCCCGTTGAATTCTCGGGAATGCTCCTGGCCATGGCCCTGACGGCGAAGACCGCACTGGACCGTCACTTCGAGGTCATGGACACGGAGAACTCCATCACCTCCCCGGCCAAGCCCACGGTGCCGGGCACCGTCAAGGGCGCCTTGCGCTTTGAGCACGCCGGCTTCGGGTTCGACGACGGCGGCACCCTACTGCACGACATCACCCTTGATATTCGCCCCGGCGAAACGATGGCACTGGTGGGCATCACCGGCAGCGGCAAGAGCGCGCTGCTCCAGCTGGTCCCCCGTCTGTACGACGTCACCGAGGGCGCGGTGACCATCGACGGCGTGGATGTCCGAGATTACAGCATCGAAGAGCTCCGAAGGATCGTGGCAGTCGCCTTCGAGGACACCACGTTGTTCTCCAGCTCCGTGCGGGACAACGTCCTTCTCGGCGCCCCGGAACCCAGCGACGCTGCCCTTGATGAGGCGTTGGATGTGGCGCAGGCCCAATTCGCCTACTCACTGCCGGACGGCGTGGACACCCTGATCGGCGAGGAAGGGCTGAGCTTGTCGGGCGGCCAACGGCAGCGCATCGCCCTGGCCCGTGCCATCGCCGCCAAACCGAAGGTCCTGGTCCTGGACGATCCCCTCTCTGCCCTCGACGTGAACACCGAAGAGCGCGTTGAGGCCCGCTTGCGTGAGGTCCTGCGCGAGACCACCACGCTGATCGTCGCGCACCGCCCCTCCACTGTGGCTTTGGCGGACCGGGTGGCGTTGCTCGAAAACGGAACCATCACCGCCGTCGGAACCCATACGGAACTGTTGGCCGACAACGACCACTACCGTTACGTCATCGCCAGCCTGGAGGCCGGTCCGAAGGACCTCGACAGCGAACTGGACGAGCTCGAAGAAGCTGAGGAGGCCCGCCGGTGAGCGCCACAACGTTTGGAACCGCCAACGAGGACAACACGCTCCTCACCAAAGCAGACAGCAAAGCGGTACGACGGCGGTCGCTCACCCTGCTTGCCTCGCTGATCCGGCCGGTGCGGTTGCGTTTCTGGTTGACGATCGTGATGGTGGTGATCTCGCAGCTCACGCGCGTAGCGGGGCCGGCATTAATCGCCTTTGGCATCGATAACGCCCTGCCGGCACTTCAGGCTGGCGACCACGGGCCATTGGTGCTGGCTGGTGCTTTGTACCTGGCGGCCGCAATTGCCACGGCCGGGATGACCGCGCTCTACGTGACATCCACGGCCCGGCTGAGCCAGGCCATGCTCCTGGACCTGCGGCTTCGGGTCTTCCGGCACACCCAGCGCCTCAGCCTGGAATTCCACGAGAAGTACACCTCGGGCCGCATCATCGCCCGGCAGACTTCCGACCTTGAGGCCCTGCGCGAGCTGTTGGATTCCGGCGTGAGTTCGCTTGCTTCCGGCATGCTGTTCATGCTGTTCACCGCTGTGACTGTTTTTGCTTTGGACTGGCGGAGCGGCCTGATCATGCTCGCGGCCGGCGTCCCGATGTTCTTCCTGGCGCGTTGGTACCAGAAGCATTCGCAAATCGCCTTCCGGGAATCCCGCGTAGTGTCTGCGCGGTTGATCGTGCACTTCGTGGAGACCATGACCGGAATCCGCGCTGTGAAGGCGTTCCGTAAGGAGCGCGAGAACGCCGACCGCTATGGCCAGCTGGCTGAGGACTACCGCAAGAACACCGTCCGCTCCATCAACCTGAACGGCATTTTCCAGCCTGGCCTGGTGCTGATCGGTAACGTGTGCGTGGCAGTAGTCCTGCTTTTCGGCGGTTTCCGCGTGCTCAGCGGCGACCTCGCCGTCGGTGTCCTGCTGGCCCTGATCCTCTCCACCAAACGCTTCTTCCAGCCGGTGGACCAGATGGCCATGTTCTACAACTCGTTCCAGAGCGCTCAGGCGGCCTTGGAGAAGGTGTCCGGACTCCTCGAGGAGGTGCCCACCGTCCGTCCGCCCAAGAACCCCGTACCGCTGAAGAGCTCACGGGGCGAGATCGACTTCAAGGGTGTTGAATTCGGCTACAGCGACGGCAAAGTGGTTGTTCCCACCTTGGACCTGCACATTCCTGCCGGGCAGACCATTGCGCTGGTGGGCCAGACAGGTGCCGGCAAGTCCACGCTGGCCAAGCTCGTGGCCCGTTTCTACGACGTCACGTCCGGGGCCATCACCTTGGACGGTGTCGATCTCCGGGACCTCTCCACCACTGACCTTCGTCGGGCCGTGGTGATGGTGACCCAGGAAGCGTTCCTCTTCAGCGGATCCGTGGCGGACAACATCGCACTGGGCCGCCCAGAGGCTTCGCGCGCTGAAATCGAAGCTGCCGCCACGGCGGTCGGGGCCCACGAGTTCATCATGAGCTTGCCCGAAGGTTACGACACCGACGTCAACAAGCGCGGCGGACGCGTTTCCTCGGGCCAACGGCAGCTCATTGGCTTCGCCCGAGCCTTCCTGGCGGCACCGGCAGTGCTGATCCTGGATGAAGCGACGTCATCGCTGGACATCCCGTCCGAACGGATGGTCCAGCAAGGGCTGGCGAATCTGCTGGAGGGTGTGGTTGGCGGAGATGCTGCGCGGACTGCGATCATCATCGCCCATCGCCTGTCCACGGTGGAGACGGCCGACAGGGTCCTGGTGGTCCACGACGGCCGAATCGTTGAGGACGGGACGCCGGCCCAGCTGATCAGCGGAGGCGGTCGGTTCGCCCAGCTTCACGGCGCCTGGCGGGACTCCCTGGTGTGACGAGGCACACCAGCTCCTCGATTTCGCATCAGGCAGCGATTCAGCTATCCTTGAACAGTTGCTTTCGCAGCGGATCGGGATGTAGCGCAGCTTGGTAGCGCGCTTCGTTCGGGACGAAGAGGTCGCAGGTTCAAATCCTGTCATCCCGACCAAATACGAAAATGGCGTCGAGAAATCGGCGCCATTTTTGTTTTCCCGAACATTCCTCCACGCCACGCATCCCCGCCCGTGCCACCCATATCCGGGCGTCGTCAATCCGTATACGCGTCCCCTGCGGGTTTGGGTGTCGCCAGCGCACCCACAAAAGGGCAAAAAGAAACCCGGGGCATCGCTCGTCACGCCCCGGGGTTTCCTGCAGAACTACTGCTTACATAGGATCAGGCCAGTTGCCGATGGACAACGTGGTGTACGTCGGCGGAGTGGAAGCCTTGTCCTTGGTAGGTGCCGCGATACGCATAGGATCGGGCCAGTTGCCAATGGCACTAACTGTGCTGGAGTCCGCAGCCGGAGCTGCAGACACGACTGCGGGAGCCGCAACCGCCAAGGTCAGTGCGCCCGCCACGGCCACTGAAGCGATGATTTTCTTGAACATAGTATTTCCCCAATGCGAGTCGGATTCGTTACGGAAATTGCGCGGTCCCTGTTGACATACATTGTAAAATGTTTTCCACAGAGACTGTCAAGGTTTTGGTCAAAAAGACACCTGTAGGAGGAACCCGTGGGAAACGGATTCGGCGAGAAGCTACGTGCCGAACGGCTCGAACGTGGGTTAACGCAGGCCGAGCTCGGCAAGAACTTGTACTCGCCAAGCTATATTTCGCTGCTTGAGACCGGACGTCGTGAGCCCACTGCGGAGGTCATCGAAGAGCTCGCCCGACGGCTTGAGCTCGCACCCAAAGCTTTGGAAGCGTGGAGCCAACCCGTTTCCGTGAGCGACGCCGAATACGTCCTCGCCGGCCTGTACGCCCGGCAGGCCTGGGACCTTCGCGACTACCCACTCGCTGCCAGCCACGCCGCCACCGCCGCGCAGATCGCCCTTGAGGCGAAGAACAACAGCGCCTGGTGGAACATGACCTACATGCAGGCCGAGTGCGTGATGAAGCAAGGCCAACTGAAGGAATGCCAGCAAATCGTTGAGCACCTGTTGGAACACCCCATGGCCACGGAGTCCGCGGGCCTCGGAGTGCGTGCCTGGCAGATGCTTGCCGCTGTGTGCCACGGACAAGGTCAGTTGGCCACCGCCGTCGAGCATGCCAAGCAGGCAGTTAAGCTGTGCGAGCAGCTGCCCAAGGGATCCACGCTCATCATTGGCGCGCACCGCGCGCTGATCGGTGCGCTGGCCGAGAGCGGCAAGTTGGACGAAGCGTGGACCTACTGCCTGGCCATGATCGAGCACATGGACGAGCACTCAATGTCCCAGCTGGCCGGCGAGGTCGCGTGGGTAGTGGGCAACGTGGCTTTCATGCGCCACGACTATGTTGAGGGCATCAAACACCACGAGCGCGCGGCCAAGCTGCTCTCCCCCGCGAACGACATCGAACTGTGGGCCCGCTTCAACAAGGCGTCCGCAGCGGTCCGCCTTTCCTCCGGAATTGTGGAACCCGAGACGCTGTCCGCCATTGAGCGTGCCGAACTCGCGTTGTCGATTGTGGGCGGAAACAAGACTGACCAGCTTGAGGTTGCGTTTATCCGCGCCCGCTGGCTCTACCTGACAGGGGACATTCCTGCAGCAGTGGAGAAGCTGCGCGAAATCTACGAAGACCGCAAGGTTCTGGCCCGACACACTGCCGGCGAGGTTTCGCTGTTGCTGGGCAAATCGTTGAAGGCCGCCGGCGAGGCCTCGGAGGCGTTGCACTACCTGGAAGAGGCGCAGCACGATTTCAGCGCGGCCGGCGCATCGGACAGGGTCCAGCAAGCCATGGACGCCGTCCTGGAGATCCGCCTTGCCGAACGACGCGCTGCCAAGGAACACTCGGAAGCCTGATTAAACCAATCTGGGGGACAGCAGACGTTCCACTGAGCGCTCAGTGGAACGTGTGCTGTCCCCCAGTTGGGTAGACCTAGGCGAAGGTGCGGCCGGTCAGCTTTTCATACGCTTCTACGTAGCGGGCGCGGGTGCGCTCCACCACATCGGCGGGCAGGGCCGGCGGCGGGGTGTCCGAGGACTTGTCCCAGCCGGATTCGGCGGAAGTCAGCCAGTCACGGACGTATTGCTTGTCATACGAGGGCTGCGACTTGCCCGGGGCGTAGGTGGACGCGTCCCAGAATCGCGAAGAATCCGGCGTGAGGACTTCGTCGCCCAGCGTGATGATCCCCGTGGCGGCGTCGATGCCAAACTCCACCTTGGTGTCGGCCAGGATGATGCCGCGTTCGCGGGCGATCTCCTCGGCGCGGGTGTAGATCTTCAGCGTGAGCTCGCTGAGGCGGGCAGCGATGTCGTCACCCACCATGGCTACGACGTCGTCGTAGGTGATGTTGACGTCGTGCTCACCAACCTCAGCCTTCGCGGAGGGAGTGAACAGCGCCTTCTCCAGGCGCGAGCCGTCCACCAGGCCCTCAGGCAGCGGGATCTCGCAGACGGTGCCGTGTTCCTTGTACTCGGCCAGGCCCGAACCTGTCAGGTAACCACGGGCGATGCATTCCACCGGGAACATGTCCAGCTTCTTGCAGATCATGGCCCGGCCCTCAACGGCGGCCGGAACGCCACCATCAACGGTGGATGCCAGCACGTGGTGCTCAACGTCCAACTGATCGAACCACCACAGGCTCAGCTGCGTCAGGACGCGGCCCTTGTCCGGGATCTCGCTGCTCAGGACGTGATCGTAAGCGCTGATCCGGTCGCTGGCGACAACCAGGACACATTCCTGGCCGATCTTCTCCGTGATGGCTTCATCGGCGGGAACGTAGAGGTCGCGCACCTTGCCGGAGTAGACGTGGGTCCAGCCGGGAAGATCCAGGGTCTCGGTCTCGAAACCGCCTGCGGGAAGGGAATCAGTCATGCTCAAGCCTGCACTTTCGGGATGGTTCCGGTGCCTGTGTACGGCACGCGGATTTCGCCGCGGGCGGCCTTGCCACCGATGTCCGTACGGAACTGCGAGCCTTCAAGCTGAACCAGCTCCACGCCGTCGTACGCTTTTTCACGGGCCTCCACCAGATCCGAGCCCAGCGCCACAACGGCCAGGACGCGGCCGCCTGCGGAGACAACCTTGCCTTCGTCGTCCAGCTTGGTGCCGGCGTGGACCACATGGACGCCGTCCAGCTCGTCGACCTTCTTCAGGCCGCGGATGCGGTCGCCGGTGCGGGGCGCGTCCGGGTAGTTTTCGGCAGCAACCACGACGGCGACTGCGGTGTCCTTGGACCAGCGCAGCTCTTCCGCGGTGTCCAGTTCGCCCTTGGCAGCTGCCAGCAGCAGAGCACCGAGCGGGGTCTTGAGACGAGCCAGGACAGCCTGGGTCTCGGGATCTCCGAAGCGGACGTTGAATTCGATGACGCGCGTGCCGCGCGACGTGAGCGCCAGTCCGCAGTACAGCACGCCGATGAAGGGGGTGCCGCGGCGAGCCATCTCGTCCACGGTGGGCTGGGCCACGCGGTCGATGACCTCCTGGACCAGGCCCTCGGGAGCCCACTCGAGCGGGGTGTAGGCGCCCATGCCGCCGGTGTTGGGGCCTTCGTCGTTGTCGAAGATCCGCTTGAAGTCCTGCGCCGGGGACAGCGGGACGGTGGTGCGGCCATCACACAGGACAAACAGGGAAACCTCGGGGCCGTCCAGGAATTCCTCGATGACCACGGTTCCACCGGCGTCGAAGCACGCCTGGGCGTGTGCCAGGGCCTCCTCGCGGTCCTTGGTGACAACGACACCCTTGCCGGCTGCCAGTCCATCGTCCTTGACGACGTGCGGGGCGCCAAAGGTATCCAGCGCATCGGCTGCTTCCTCGGCGTTGGTGGCAACCCGGGCCATGGCCGTGGGAACGCCCGCTTCGGCCATGATCTGCTTGGCGAAGGCCTTGGAAGCCTCCAGCTGGGCTGCTTCCTTGCTGGGACCGAACACCGGAATGCCGGCTTCACGGACGGCGTCGGACACACCGGCAGCCAGCGGCGCCTCGGGACCGACCACGACGAGGTCCACACCCAGCTTGGTGGCGAGGGCGGACACGGCCTCCGGGTTGTTCCCGTCGATCGCGTGGGTGGGAACGAGTTTGCTGATGCCCGCGTTGCCCGGAGCCGCGTGGACCTCGGAAACGTTGGGATCTTCAAGCAGAGAGCGGACAATGGCGTGTTCGCGGCCGCCTGGGCCAATGACGAGTACCTTCACAGTCTTCAAGGGTACTTTGTGCAGCGCGCTCGGCCTAAGCTGTGTCACGCACCGGACCGCACCACCTGGCCCGGGAACCACCCCGCCGCGCCATAGACTTGCTTCATGCCCATGAGTTCGCATGAAACGTTCAACGTAGAGTCCGCCGTCGAACTGGCAGTGATCGAACGCAGTGGCTTCATTGAGTCCCGGCATATCGGCGCCGCCGTCGTTCTTGCCGGTGACGGTTCGGTGGTCACCCGGCTTGGTGACATCGACGCTCCCATTTACGCCCGCTCCACCCTCAAGCCCTTCCAGGCCCTGGCTTCCATGCAGTCGGGCGTGCCGCTTCGGGGCGCCCAGGTAGCGGTCGCCTGCGGAAGCCACACCGGTTCCCTGGACCACATGGACGTGGTGGAAGGCATGCTCAAAGCCGCCGGCGTCCGTGAAGAAGACCTGCAGTGCCCCACGGCATGGCCGCAGGATGAAACGGCCCGCAACTGGCTGGTCCGGTCCGAGCGCGGCCAGTCCAGGCTGGCCTTCAATTGCTCCGGCAAACACGCAGCCTTCCTGTGGGCCTGCACGGAGAATGGCTGGGACCTCCGCAGCTACCTTGAACCGAACCACCCGCTCCAGCAACGAGTGCGATCCGTGATCGAGGAGTACAGCGGCGAAACCATCTCGCACCTGGGGATCGACGGTTGCGGGGCTCCCGTGGCCGCACTCTCGCTGACCGGACTGGCCCGCGCGTACTCCCGCCTGGCCAAGTCCCCGGGCGATAAATCTTCCAACGCACGCGCAGCCACCATCGCCACATCCATGCTGGATTACCCGTGGGCCGTCCAGGGCAAAGGTGAATCGAACACCGTGGTCATGGAAGAGCTGGAGGTCCTGGCCAAGATCGGTGCCGAGGGTGTCCTGGTCCTGGCCACTCCCACCGGTGCCACGGTGGCAGTCAAGGTACTCGACGGCAACCTCCGCGCAACATCACTGGTGGGCCTGACCCTCCTTGCCGTCAGCGGCGCCGTGGACATCCCAGCTGTCTCCAGCGTCCTGGAACGCGTGGTGGAACCCGTACTGGGCGGCGGCCGTGCCGTGGGCCGGATCCGACTTGGCCACGCCGTCTCCGCTTTGCTCGATTAACACGTACTTAAGGAAGAACCATGGCTGTTGCCCGACGCCGCGTCGATGTTTCCGAAGGCCGCGCTGCGCTGGCAGCGTGGCAGGCCGCCGTCGAGCCTGCCGAAACCGAAGCCGCAGGTGAGCCGGGCGCCTCTGCCGGGGCACCGCCGTCGCGCTCTTTGATTGCGACGGCGGTCCGCTACTCGCTGGAGGAAGTCACCGCCCGCGCGCCCGGCAATTCGGTGGAGGTCCGGGTGCCGCCGTTCGGCGTCACGCAATGCGTTGAGGGGCCACGCCACACGCGCGGCACTCCCCCGAATGTGATTGAGTGCGACGCCGCCACCTGGCTGTCGCTGGTCACCGGCCGGATTTCCTGGGCGGACGCCGTTTCAGCCCACAAGGTGACCGCATCCGGGTTGCGCGCCGACCTCTCGGAACTACTGCCCCTGTAAACAAGTTTTTGTACAGCTGATGCCCCTAAGACCACGTCTCAGGGGCATCAGCTGTACAAAAACTCGCCAGGTCAGTCCGGGCAGACCGGGGCTGATGACTGGCCCCGTTTGCTCATCTCGAACTGCGGAATGTCGTCCGCGGCTGGACCACCACGGAACTTGGGTGAAGGCTCCTGGCCCTCACTGATGCGCTGGAGTTCCTGCTCCTCAAAGACTTCTTCCTTGCCGAGCATCACGGCGGAGTCGTGATTGGTGATCTCTCCGTTGAAGGCGCGGACCATGACGCTGCGGTCGAACTGGCCTTCCCACTTGGCCACCACGAAGGTAGCTACACAGTTACCGAGCAGGTTGACCACGACGCGCATGGAGTCCATGAGGCGGTCGGCTCCGAGGAGGAGTGCAACGCCGGCTACCGGGAAGATCCCCAGGGCTGCTGCCGTGGCGGAGAGCGCCAGGAAGGACGAACCCGGCACGCCAGCCATGCCCTTGGAGGTCAGGAGCAGGACGCCGAGGGCCGCCAGCTGCTGGCCGAGGTCAAGGTTGTGGCCGAAGGCCTGCGCAAGGAACAGCAGCGAGATGGACAGGTAAATCGCAGCGCCGTCCAGGTTGAAGGAGTAGCCCGTGGGAACGACCAAACCGGTGGTGGCTCGTGAGCAGCCGGCGTTGGTCAGTTTGGTCATGATGCGCGGCATGACCGCTTCCGTGGAGGCCGTGCCGAGTGCCAGCAGGAATTCTTCGCGGGTGTACTTGAGGAACTGCCATAGCGGAACCCGGGCGAAGCTCCATGCCACCAGGAACAACAGGGCGATGAAGACAATGGCCGCGCCGTAGCAGGCGGCTATAAGGAGTGCGTAGGTGCTCAGCGTGCCAAGCCCGTACTGGCCGATGATGAACGCCATGGCACCGAATGCACCAATGGGGGCCACCTTCATGATCCAGGACATGATCTTGAAGATCAGTTCCAGGACAGTCTCCATGAGGCTGATGACAGGGAGGCAACGCTCGCGGCCGATGACCACGATGGCGGCACCGAAGAATACCGAGAAGAACAGCACCTGAAGCAGGCTGTTGTTGGCGAAAGCACCAATCACGCTGACGGGAATGACATCCAGGATGAACGCGGCGGCGTCCTTGGGAGGCGCGTTGCCGGTCTTGGCGTTGAGTGCATCCTGCGAAAGCGAAGCGGGGTCGATGTTAAGGCCAGCACCAGGCTGAACGATATTTCCGACGATGAGCCCGAAGACGAGGGCGAAGAGGGTGGCTCCGGTGAAGTACAGGAGTGCCTTGACCCCAACCCTTCCGACTGCCTTGACGTCGCCAACAGCTGAGATGCCTGTGACGATTACCAGGAAGATCAGCGGGGCGATGATCATCTTGATGAGTTGAATGAATCCATCACCCAGTGGCCGGAGGGCGGACCCAATGGTCGGCCAAAAATGACCGATGAGTACACCTGCGACGACGGCGATCAGGATTTGAAAAAAGAGCGACTGGTACAGCCGCTTTTTCTTCTGCGGGGCCGAACTCGCCTTCAGCGCCGCGGGGTCTGGGATCTTCATTGATCTGAACCAATCATTTGGGAACAGCCCCACATTTTGAGGGGATTTTTCAAATGTAATCCTGCTCACACCATTCCGCAAGGGGAAATTCGTTTTCCATATTGTGGAAGTCATAATTGGTTTTTTGTACAGGTGATGCCCGCATGAGGGGCGTTTAGGGGCGGGAGCTGTACAAAAACTACGCTGCCCAGCCCTGCTTGCGGAGGGCCTGCGCCACCCGGGCAACCACCCACCTCTGCCCCTGCCGCATGTCGATCCTGTTGATCTTGACCTGTCGCCAACCGGCGTCTGCAACCCGCTGGTCCCGATAGGCGTCCAGCGCCTGCTGTTCGGGAGATAGATGGTGAAGGCCTTCATACTCCAGGCAAGTGCGATACTCAGGGCACCCCAAGTCCGTCCACACAGGCCGCCCCAAGGCATCCATCACTGGACAGTTAGGGATAAAAGCCGGCAAGCGGGCGTCCTCCAGCATGAGTCTCAGCTTGGTTTCCGGCGGGGAGTCGACGCCCACCCTCAAGTCGTCGAGTGCCAGGCGGGCTTTGCGAACACCATGGACACCGTTGGCCCGCGCAACGAACGCGCGTAGTTCGGACAAGGAAACCATCGCCACCCTTGCCGGACCGAACGTGCGGGTATGTTCGCTGACAATGGCGTCGCCGGCAACCACCAAGTCTTCAATCGGCAGCATCGTGGCCAGGTCCACCCATGTACGCGCCACGGACGTGAGCACAACGCCGTCCAGGTCAGCGAGGTCGGCGTCCCGCAACGTCAGCCGGTGACCGGCCACCCCTCTTCGCCGCGGCAAAGAACCACCCCGCGACCGTGACAGATGGATAAATCTCCCTGGTTCGCGAAAGTGGGGGCCACTCTTGGGACCCCAAGGAACAGGTTCCGCAACTGCGGTCACCGGCCCGCCGTCGTCGGGTTTGAAATGCGCCCAAGGAGGCAACGGCAGTCCCAGTACCTCAGCGGCACTGATGTGGCTGAGGAAATCGCCCTGACGAAGTTCAAGGTGGGGCCGGGCGACGTCCAGTAGAGTCTGCGGCTTCTGCGGAATGCGGAGTCCGCGGCTGGGCACCACCAGGTCAGTTGCCCGGAGTCGCTTAGGAGCGACGCCATATTCCGCGGCCTCCTTGATGGTGAAGGCGCGATTCGAGAGGGCAAAGGGAAGAGGCGACAAAGGACGCATGCCCTATTGAGTCACAGCGAAGGAGCCGGCGGGACGTTATCCACAGGCCCGCCCGCTTGGCCGCGAGTTTTTGTACAGCAGATGGCCTTAAGGGCCCGATTTAAGGGCGGTAAGTGTACAAAAACTCGCTAGCCGCGGCCCACGAATGGCATGCCGGCAGCAGTGACTACCAATGATCCAACACTGGCCGTGGCCGGCATGTTGGCCATCATCAGCACGGCGCGGGCAGCGTCCTCCACGGGGAACATGGGCTCCACCTTGCGGCTGCCGTCGGCCTGGAGGGCTCCGGATCCCACACCGATGGTGTCCATGATCTCCGTGCGGGTATTGCCGATATCGATCTGCCCACACGTGATCCCGAACTCCCGGCCATCAAGCTCGATGCTCTTGGTCAGGCCCGTCATCGCATGCTTGGTGACCGTGTACGCAACAGACCTGGGCCTGGGCGAATGGGCCGAGATGGAGCCATTGTTGATGATGCGCCCACCCCGCGGTTCCTGGTCCTTCATGGTCCGGACAGCCTCCGCCGCGCACACCATGGACCCTGTGACGTTGACACGCAGGGTTGCTTCCCATTCGTCAACGCCGATCTCCCCCACATCCCCGGCGGGACCGAAGATGCCGGCGTTGTTGAACAGCACGTCCACCCGACCCCAGCGTTGGCGAACCTCCGCGAAAAGGCGAGCGACGTCGTCGGGCACTGTCACATCGCACGGAACTGCCAGCGCGTCCGGGTGCCCGTCCGCGGTTTCGAGCAGCTGCGCCTCGCGGCGCCCCGCCAAGGCAACGCGGTACCCCTCAGCGAGCATCAGCCGGGCAACTGCCCGCCCAATACCCGAACCTGCACCGGTGACGACGGCGACCCTTGCGTCTGCGGGCGGGCTGGAGTCAGTCATGTGATTGCCTTTCGGGTGGTGCGTTCAGCGCTTGGGTCAGCGGGCGGCTTCGGCCGGCTGGACTGCAGTTATCGGCCAGCCTATGACAGTCTTGGGGCGAGGCGTGGCATAGGTTCGGACTTTGGACGTGGACAGCCCGAGCCGGACCAATGACTCAGCGATGGTGACCGCAGCGGCAACTCCATCCACCACGGGCACCCCGGTGCGCTGGCGGATCTGCTCGTCGAGTCCCGCCATGCCGCCGCAGCCAAGGACAATGACCTCGGCTTTGTCATTGCTGACAGCTTGTTCAGCCTGTCCCACAATCGCCTCCACTGCGCGCTCCGGGTACTCCTCGAGCTCAAGGACAGCCATGCCACTGGCACGGACGGACGCGCAACGTGCTTCCAGCCCTGCGAGCTTCAGGCGGTCCTCGATGAGCGGAACTGCACGGTCAAGCGTAGTGACCACCGAATACTTGTGGCCCAGGAACATCGCGGTGCTGGCCGCAGCCTCGGTGATGTCCACAACGGGCACGTCCAAAAGCTCCTGGAGACCTTCACGGCCGTGCTCGCCGTAGCCGGCCTGGATGACGGCGTCGAACGGCTCGGGGTAGTTGACCACGGCGTCCATGACGGCGATGGCCGCGAGGTAGCTTTCGAAGTTGCCCTCGCATGAATCGGCACCAAAGCGGGGCGTTATCCCGATGATTTCAGTGCCCGGCGCAGCCGCCGCACGTGCCTGGGCTGCAATGGAGTCCGTCATGGACTGGGTGGTGTTGACGTTTGCGACAAGGATGCGCATGGAATGTCCTTTATATCTTGGGTTGACGGCGCCTAGTGGGTACTGGCGACGGCGATTGGCTCGCCGGAGACGTCCTCGTGGACCTGCTTCTTGTCCGCTACGGCGAAGTACGTGAGCGCTGCGACGCCGGCGCCGATGAACCAAGCGAACGGCGCAGCTGCTGCCAGGCCTGGGATGAAGGCGATGGCGATCGCCAGGCCGGCTGCAGGGATCATCGCGATGATGGCCTTCGGATTCACGCCGCGCTTGTAGAAGTAGGCACCCTTGGGATCCTCGGTGTAGAGCTCAGGGACGTTGACCTTGCCGCGACGGACCAGCCAGTAGTCGGCCATGACAACGCCGAACAGCGGGCCGAGCAGGGCACCCAGGCCACCGAGGAAGTACACGATGACGATCGGGTTGTTGTAGAGGTTCCACGGCAGGATGATCAGGCCGATGGTGCCACTGACCCACGCCGCTTTGCGGAAGTTCAGGTGCCGCGGGAAGAGGTTGGTCAGTGCGTAGACAGGAGCCACGAAGTTGGCCATCAGGTTCACGGCGATGGTCAGGATCAGCAAGGCAAGGCAAGCCAGGACCAGCAAGAGCGTGTTGGGGATGCTCTCCACAATGTCGGAGGGGCTTTCAATGACAGTGCCGTTGATCTTGTACTGACCGCCGGCCATGACGACGACGATGGCGCCAAAGACCAGCATGTTGATGGGAATGCCCCAGAAGTTGCCCTTGACGATGGACTTCTTGGAGGTGGAGGACCGCGTAAAGTCGCAGAAGTTCAGCACGAAGGTTCCGTAAATGGAGACCCAGAGCGCGCCGCCGGCAAAGATGGTGAGCCACATTTCGGTACCTTCAAGGCCCTTGATGCCGCTCCACTGGATGGCGCCACCGGCTTCAATGAAGACCCACACGGCAATCGCGGCCATGGTCACCAGGATGACCGGCCCGGCGAAGGCCTCGTACTTACGGATCATTTCCATGCCGAAGCTGACGATGACCAGCTGCACGATCCAAAGAGCCACGAAGGACAGCCAGCCCAAGGTTGAAAGACCAAGGATGGAATTGTTGTCCAAGTCCTTGAGGCCGGGAGCCATGGCGACCAACATGACGCGGAGGACCACCGATGCCAGGTATGTCTGGATGCCGAACCACGCCACGGCAACGGCGCCGCGGACCAGGCTGGCGATTTGGGCGCCGCGGATACCGAAACTGATACGGCTCATCACCGGGAACGGCACGCCGGTCTTCTCGCCCATGAACCCGGAGAAGTTCAACAGGGCGAAGAGAAGAATGGCGCCGATTCCGAGTGCCACCAGGATCTGCCAGCCACCCAACCCGAGGGAGAACAGGCCGATGGCAAACGCATAGTTACCCAGGCTGTGGACGTCGTTGGCCCAGAGGGTAAAGATGCTGTAGCTCGTCCACTTGCGGCCCTTGGCCTTGGTGGGGGCGAGGTCGATGTTGTAAAGACTGGGACTGATGGTACGGCCTGCGGCTTCGGAAGCAATCGCGCAAAGATCCGTGTTTCCCACGACCGGGTGGTTGGGGGCACCCGTCTTTGCGTCTTCCGGAGTCTCATTGACGCCGACTGATGAAGTCGTCTGCATCGTGGATCTCCACTTCGTACTGATTCCACATTGCGGAATCAAGTTATTGAATAGTGAAAGTACTCTATGACGCAGGTCACGCTCGGTCAAGACCTCATAGGTGTATGCAGGGTCACATTTGGTTGCTTGGGCAGCGGTTTCCCAGTTGACTGTTTTGGTTACGCAATCCGTGTTGACGCTGCCGACCTGCAGACGTAATCTCGAATTGCAGAATTTTATTCTCACAATACGAAATTCCTTGAGCGCCCCCACAGAGCAAGCGCCCAGACATTCAATGAAGAGAGGTTGGACGTGGCTGCAGGAGAAGAGACCTCACACATCCTCAGCGGGTTGACTGCCCAGCTGCCTGATCGTGATCC
>NZ_VNFK01000003.1 GCF_007786235.1 Paenarthrobacter nitroguajacolicus
CAAGCACCACACAACACCCGGAGGTCCTCTTATTGCGTCACATCAATCCCGTGTCACCAACCTGCCGGGACACTACAGCTAGGCGTCGTCCTCCAACGCCTTTGCCACGATTCGTTCCAGTTCCTCGGCACTGCCCAGATCGTGCGGGCGCACCACGGAATCATCCGCCACATAGTAGAACGCGGCGCTGACGTCTTCGAGGGGCACTTCCTTGAGTCGCGCCCACGCCAGCCTGTAAACGGCAAGTTGCACCGCCCGCGTCGCCAACTGTTGGCCTGCGGGTCGCCGACCGGTTTTCCAGTCGATGAGCTGCCAGCGGCCATCGGCATCACGGAACACGGCGTCGATACGTCCACGGACTACGACGTCACCAATTCGCGTTTCAACCGGCACTTCTACAAAGGCCGGGGCGCGCTGGGCCCACTCTGACCGTTTGAACGCAGCCACCATGTCATCCAGGCCATAGGCCTCGTCGATATGCGAATCGGACCCCGGCGCTTCATCAAGGTCAAGCATGCCCGTCGTCCCGAAGTACTCCTCCACCCACGCGTGAAAAGCTGTACCTTTCCGCGCTGATATGCCCGGTTCCCGGGGCACCGGCCTGCGGAGCTGGGACAGGACCGCCGCCGGATCGGCGCCCAAATCGACGAAGAGGGACGCCGAGATGTGGCTCGGCAGGTGCACATCCTGGATGGTCTTGCGTTGCCTCTGCCTATCCAGGAGGAGCTCAGCTTCTTGGGACCACTTCCCGGCTGGTGCGCTGAGTTCGCCCGCAGCTGCTTCCCGTTCGGCCGAAGGTCCTTGGCTGTTAGGTCTCTCGATGTATTCAAGGACCATGGCCGCGGCCTGGTCCATGGCAAGCCTGCGGCCGGGAACAAGCCTCAGACGAGCGCCGGTCCGCGGATCCGAAGGTCCCTCGAGGGGGTCATAAGGAAATTGGGCAACCTCAAGCGTTGCCGTCAACGGGCTGGCCTCCGGCAGGGCTTCCTCGGCAACGGACTCCGGATGGATAACTGCCCGTCCAACCGGAAGAAGACTGGCTTCACGGCCAGCGCCCTCCAATCCTGCAAGGGGGGCCAACTCGGAGAGGAAGGTAGACATGTCCGCTATCCCCGAGCGCGAGCCGTTCCACGCAGCGCTGGAGACCTCCAGTACGAACTTCGCCCGTGTGTAGGCGACGTACGCAAGCCTCCGTTCTTCTGCTTCTCCGTGGTGTTGAACCTCGGATTTGAAGTCCTTCTCCGCGTCCAGCCAGCCCTTTTGGTCAGGTTGATCGAGGTCCCACTGGGGAAGATCGCCGCGATCCCCCCGCAGAGGCCACGGCAACGCTGCGGCACCGCTGCTCCACCGTGAATCCCTGTTGCTGGGAAACGATCCTGCGTTGAGACCCGGGACGAAGACAACGTCCCACTCCAATCCCTTGGAGGCGTGGACAGTCAGCAATTGGACGGCTTCGCGATTGGTATCAACCGGGGCGACGTCCAGGCCGCCTTCCTCGGAGGCTGCAGCTTCCAGCCACGACAGGAAAGCCAGCAGATCGATGCGCTGTGATGTCTGAAGGAATCCCGCTGCGGCGTCCTGAAAGGCATCGAGGTTACGGCGTGCCTGGTGAATGCTGGTGCCTGGCTTTGCCGCAACTTCGATGTCCAGGAGCATGGCGCGTTCGACTTCTCCAAGGAGCGTTGTGAGGTCGTCTCCGATGTAGCTGCGGAGGGAGCGAAGTTCCGAAGCCAGGCTGGAGAGCCGGCTCAAGGCAGCAGCGCTCAGGCTCCTCCCCTGTCCTGATGTCCAGCCGGGCTGTGGGAGGTAGTCAAGTGCTTCCACCAGGCTGGCAGCATCGGTGACGTCGCTCTCGACAACCACGGAGGACGGGTCCTCGTCGGCGTCCATGTTTCCTTGGTGGGCGTCCGGAGCTGAGCGGCGACGGGCCAGGAAACGCGACCAATCGTTGAAGGCCATCAAGTCCGCCGGTCCGATCCGCCATCTGGCCCCGGCAAGCAACCTCATCAGGGCATCGGATCGGCCCGGATCGGCCAAGACCCGCAAGGTTGCCACCAAATCCACAATCTCCGGCGTGTCGAGCAACCCACCCAATCCGACGATCTCGTAGGGGATTCCCTGGAGCTCAAACTCGCGGCGAATGCACTCCATCTGCGCCCGCCGGCGACACAGGACCGCCATGGTGGGTTTGACCGGTGTGCCGTCCTTTTCTTCTTCAAAGACCGTCCGCTGGTAGCGCCGGACATCGCGGCCTATGACGGCTGCCTCGTCCTCGTCGGTTCCGAAGCGGCCGATGACAACGCTCCCGTCCACCGCGGCAGGGCTCGGGACCAATGCCGGAACCGAGACGTGGCTGGAGGTCTCCCGCTCCCCTGCCGGACCTTCCAGTGCTGCTGCCCTGTTCAAAGGCGAGGCAATGGTGTTGGCGGCTTCCAGGATGTTCCTGCCGTTGCGCCATGCCGTGGTCAGGTACGAGGTTGGGGCCACGGAATAGGCCTCAGCGGCGCCGGACCCGTCAGTGTGCCGTACCGGGAATTCTTGAACGAAGTGGAAGAGCTGGCCCGCCGAGGCACCCCGGAATCCGTAAATGGACTGGTTGGGGTCACCAACTGCCGTGACTGCGTGTCCCTGCCCGAAAAGGCGCGAGAACAGTACGAGCTGGGCATGGGACGTGTCCTGGAACTCATCCAACAGGACCACTTTGTAGCGCGCACGCTCAGTAGTGGCCGCGAGCGGAATTTCGCTGGCAATACGGGCCGCCAGGGCCACGAGATCTCCAAAGTCGAGGACGCCGCGTTGACGCTTTGCTTCCTGATAGCGAACCACCATATCTGCCACGCTGGCCCGGGTCCTCAGCATGGCTGCCAAGTCTCCGGCGGCCTGCGTCGGGGACTTTTTGGCTCCTGCAACATAGGGAAGCTCCTCAAAGGTCTGGACGCGTTCCAAGACCCAGTCCCGAACAGCGGCCGGATCCTGAAGGTGCTCCGCGCACTCTCCCGCCAACTGGATGACGGCATTGACCAGAGTGGACTTGGCAGCGGTGAAATGTTCGTAGTCGCCGTCGTAGGCCTCCACGATCTCGCTGGCCAACTGCCAGGACTGAGCCCCACCCAACAAGACGACGTCGCGCTCGATGCCAAGTCTCAGGCCGTAGTCCGAGACGATTCCGCTTGCATAGGAGTGGTAAGTGGACACTTTGGGTTCGAGGTCGTCAGCGCCGAGGAGGCCTTCGGGAAACCCAATGCTGCCGTCGTCCTCAGCCGCTATCCGCTGAAGAGTGGCGAGCTTGGTCCGGATTCGGCTGGCGAGCTCCCCGGCAGCCTTGCGGGTGAAGGTCACGCCGAGGACTTCCTCCGGCCGCACCCAGCCGTTAGCCACCAACCACACCACCCGGTCAGCCATGGTTGCGGTCTTACCGGAACCGGCTCCGGCGATCACCAGGCGTGGGGTGAGGGATGAGGCAATGATGTCTGACTGCTCGGATGTGGGGTGGTTCTTCTCACCAAGGATGTCCGCGAGCTGCGACGGTGAGAACCGGGGTTCCGGAACGTCCGCCTCGCCACGAGTGCTGGAGGCAAAGCCGTCCAGGAGCTCGGTTGTCATTCGGTGACCTGCTTTCCTCTGGCGCACAACGGGCAAATATCAGGCAGGCGGCAACCGTGTCCGCCGTGACCACCTTTGCTGGGGTCGTGCCGAGCTTCGAAAGTGGCGCCCGACATCAAGGCAGCGGCTTCATTGACCATGCCTTCCGCCCAATTGTCGGCGGCTTCCAGCGGTTCCTGCTGCTGGACGGCGGGACTCTTGGCCTTGGTTCCCAGTTGGGCCAGCACTGCGCCACCGGGGACGAACGCGTTCGCCGACTCAGCAAGTGATCCGGTGCCCGGATCTTCTTCCCTTGTTCCGACGTCCTGGAAGGCGCCGTTGAGGACGGCCGCCTGATACGCACCCAGTTGGGGGTGTTTGGCCACTTCGGCCTTACCCGGTTGGCGCTTGCCAGTCTTGAGGTCGACAATCACCAGCCGACCCTCCGCATCGATTTCAAGACGGTCCACCTGGCCGCGGAGGACTGCGTGCCGGGTGGCCTCCATTTCAGGCCCTTCGGGTGAAACCACGTCCACCTGGACATCAGGTAGTCGGACCTCAAAGTCGTGTTCTACTGCCAGAAGGCTCCGGCCCTCACTGCGCATGATGAGGACATACTGGGCCAACTTGCGGACCATGAGCTCTGCGCGTTGGAAATCGAGCTTGCCTTCCCAGTTGTCTTTCATGCCCAAGGTGGGCCAGCGCCGAACGAGTTCAGCCACATACTCGGCGCCTGAAGCATCGGGAAGCTCTTGGGCGATGCCGTGGACCAGCGTGCCCAGGCTGCGGGCGAAGTCGGTGGCCGCCTCTCCTCCTGCGGCCTGGACGAACCAATCAAGGGGAGATTTATGGACAGCCTCCACTTTGGACGGCGAGACGGAGACGGTGCCCCCTGGCGGCACCACGGCTTCTTCGGAGCTCAAAGGAGCCAAGCCCCACCACGTATCCGGATGCGCTCCGGGAACAGGCGGTTCCGTACTGGCAAGCCTGGCCAAAACCCGGGCCGCTTCGTGCGCCGCGCGGGCGTTGCCGGATACGGCATCGACTGACTGGACATGCTGCCGGAGTTCTGCGACGAGAGCCCTGAGCGTCATGGGCCGGTCTACGGGCGTATAGTCGCGCTTGTACTCCCCCGGACCCAGCGGTGCCACGTAGTCCAAGAATGAAGAGGGCTGTTCATCTTCCGAGGACACTGCGGTGCAAATCAGTACCTCCCGGGCACGTGAGACGGCCGTTGAGAAACTCCTGAGTTCGTCGTAGCGGATGTCGCGGAGCCTGCTCAGGGGTCCCCGTCGAAGGGCGTACTCCACCCCGTGTTCCACAGCATCGGCGTAGACCGTGCTACCCAGAAGTTCGCCGCGCAACCGCGTATTCGGCCAGACACCTTCCTGGAGGCCGGGGACGATCACCACTGGCCACTCACGGCCGGCTGCACTGGCAGGGGTCATTATTTCCACGCAGGCTTCCAGCTGGGCGCGGGCCGCGAGGGTATCCATGGGCAGTTCCTGGTTCAACAAGTAGTCCAGAAATTGCTCAGGACCGGAACCAGGCAACTGGTCCACAAAGCGCTCGGCCGTATGGAACAACGCCATCATGGCATCGAGGTCGCGATCGGCACGAGCCCCTGAGGCACCACCATCAAGGGCCATTTCGGCCCAACGGGAGGACAAACCGGTGGCCTGCCACAACGCCCACAAGACCGACTCGGCGTTGGCCCCCGGCCCGTTAGCGGCCTCGACGCCTGCGGCGAACATACGGGCGAGACGCCGGGCGGAGCTGCCCTCAATTCCCAACGTAGCCAGCGCTCCCGGCTGAAGCAGGGCTTCCACCAGCAAGGCGTCACTTGAACGGCCGCCACCACCCAGGAGTTCTTCGCGGCGGAGGGACTGCCGGAGCCTGCGGAGCTCAATGGCAGTTGCTCCTCCAATGCGGGACGTCAGGAGGGAAACCGCTGTTTCGGGGGTCAGTTTCTGCGGGTCCAGGACAACGGCGAAGGCTTCCAACAAAGGGCGTACTGCGACTTCGTCACGGACGGCGGAGTCCGCCACTGGAACCCGAACGGGAATCCCCTGGCCGCCCAGGTACCGCTGTAGCTGCGAGATTTGCCCTCCGTTACGGACGATCACGGCAATGTCGCTGAACTCCCTGGATTCACGCAGTTGCGCTTCAAGGATGCGCTGCGCCACGTAGCGCATTTCATGGACAGCAGACGGCAGCACGTGCCCCTCAACCCGGCCCTCCCCGCCGGAGTCGTGGGTGGCCGGATCCCGATGTACCGGTTGTTCCAGTTGCCGGGCCAGCTGGCCGCCCGAGCGCTGCGAGATCCTTGCAGCAACCCTCGTCCAAGCTTCGGCTAGCTGTGGCCTGTGGCGGTGGGTAACGGACAGCGGACGTTCAAGGACCGTTTGATGCGGCCCGCCCAGCAGGGACGGCAACTCCGCCACCAGATCCGGGCGTGCTCCACGGAAGCCCTGCACCACGGTATCCGGCGAGTAGGTCACCACGACGTCCTTGCCCTCCGCCACATCAGCCAGGAGCTCGAAAACGGCCGGGTTGGATTCCTGGGCGTCATCCACCAGGATGAGCTGGAGTCGATCGCGTTCAGCAGCGAGGAATTCCGGCGCATCCTGGAAGATCTGCCGGGCAGTGGTGATGATCCCGGCGGGATCGAAGGCCTCAGGCATGCGAAGGTCCAAGACGTCCCTGTACTCGCTGTACAGCTCGGCGGCCGCCATCCAATCCGGCCGCCCGCATTCGTAGGCCAATCCCACCAGGTCTTCGGCCGTTCTGCCGGACTCGATCACGCGGTCGAACAATTGGCGGATTTCATGGCGGAAGCCGCGCGTGGGAAGGGCCGCAGCGAGGTCCTCAGGCCACGGGAGCCGGGAGCCGGGCCGGGAATGTCCTTCAAGCAATTCTTTGATGATGAGGTCCTGCTCAGGACCCGACAGGAGCTTCGGCGGCCGCGTCAGCGGCAGAACGCCTTCGGCCTTGGCGCGCCGGATGACATCGAAGGCGTACGACGCCCAGGTGCGTGCCGGCGTCGTACTGAGGCTCCGGTCCAGCCGCCCCGTAAAGGAGTCCCGCAAAGCCGCAGCTGCGTGCCGACCAGGAGCGAGAATGAGAATCTGTTCAGGGTTCAGGCCATCCTCGTGGACGCGGCGCACTGCGGATTCGACAAGTACCGTGGACTTGCCCGTTCCCGGGCCTCCTGGGACAAGGACAGGGCCGCTCCCCTGCCGCAGGGAAACGACTGCACTTTGGTCCGGCGAAAGAACGGGTGCCGCGTAGTGGGTCTCACGCGGCGGCAGCAGTCGGAGAGCTGCAGGTGCCTGGCGGGTTTTGGTGGGAGTCGCGGTCACACAGTCATTTCATCATCGGGCACCGACAAAATATGGAGTTGACGCTCCAACTGGTCCGAGATCACATCAAGTTGGTCGAAATCGGCGTCTGTGGGTGCCCAACGAGCCGCCGCCAGATCCACTCTCCAACGGCCTTCACCTGTCCGTTGGAACGCTTCATACGCGCCATGAAGAGGTGTGGATTCTGCCAGGTAGTGTCGCAGTGCGTCGGCCTCATGGCCTGGGGGCGCCTCGCCGCTCGCCCGCAGGACACGCCACCACGCCACGGAGCTGCCATAGTGGCTCATCACTGCGCCCACCTGCCGCGGGCCACCAGCGCCCAACAGTTCCGCGACGTCACCGTAGGACACGGCGGTTCCGGACGGAACGAGGTCCACAACGGCCAGTACCGCCGTCACATACTCCATCCGCATGTGTTCAGCGTAACGGCAGGAGTGTTGGTACCCAAGACTGTCAGGGCCAGCCGGTAGCGTAAAAACATGAGCTCCTGGAACACCCTCTCCCGCGCCGCATTCGACCTCGAGACCACCGGGAAGAACTCTCGTTCAGCGCGGATCGTGACTGCGTCCATCACCGTAGTGGACGCCCACGGGGAACTGATCGCGGAGCACGAATGGCTTGCGGATCCCGGCGTCGAGATCCCGCTTGAAGCCAGTGAAGTCCATGGCATATCCACGGAGAAAGCCAGGGCGGAGGGCCGCCCGGCTGCCGAGGTGACCCGCGAGGTCGCGGGCGTCCTTCAGCGACTGTTCGACGACGGCACCCCCGTCATTGCTTTCAACGCCAGTTACGATTTCACCGTGTTGGCGGCAGAATCCGCACGGTACGGTGTTCCGCAGCTCACCCGCTTCCCGGTTCTGGATCCCTACGTGATGAACAAGCAGGTTGACCGCTACCGCAAGGGCAAGCGCACCCTTACTGCCCTGTGCGAGGAATACGGAGTGGACCTGACCAACGCGCATACCTCTGCCGCCGACGCCTTGGCCACTCTCCGGGTCCTCGACGCCATGGCGGGCAAGTTTCCCAAGCTTCAGATGCCGGCGTCCACGCTGCACCAGTTGCAAGTAGACTGGGCAGCGTCGCAGGCCGCCGATTTCCAGCAGTACTTGAGGCGCAGCAAACCCACAGCTGTAATTGAGGGTGAGTGGCCGGTCCTTCCGCCCGAGGATGCAAGCCGCGGCGGTTTCTAAGTCCGGGACAGCCGCCAGTCAGGTTACGTTCTGCGACGCAAGTCACAAGGATTTCGGGAACCCCGAAAAGCGCCCCAGCTGAGCGAGGATTCCACTAGTGGGCGCGCCCTTGGAATAGTCCGGAGGTGCGCGGCCCCTCTGAGGGTACTTTGTTCGGCAGAATCGAGCGTGAGCAACCATTTCTTCGATTCACCGTGCGCTGGTGGGCTGGTGACATAATTAAGTTTGGCGGGTTGAAGTCTGCTAGGGCAGCCAACCTTCGTATTGCTGCCGCATTCCCCGCCCACCGCGAAACGTCTCCGTGACCCGATGAAAGTGATTTCTTCATGAAATTCAAAGCCCCTAAGTGGCTGTCTGTTGCCCCCGTGGCCGCAGCCCTGGTGATTTCCCTGGCAGCATGCGGCGGAGGAACCTCCGAGCCCAGCGGCACGCCCACCGACGCTCTTGCCGGCAGCGACCAGAAGTCCCTGGACACCTTCACCACCGCCGACGTGACGGCGCTGGACAAGATCGACAAGTCCAAGCTGGGCCTCATCACCGACGGCACCCTGCGCGTGGGCACCCTGTCTGACGCACCGCCGAACATCTTCATCGATCCGTCCGGCAAATTCACCGGCTACGACAACGAGCTCCTGCGCGCCATCGGCGACAAGCTGGGCCTCAAGGTCGAGTTCGCATCCACCGACTTCTCCGCGCTGCTGTCCCAGGTGGGCAACAAGCAGTTCGACGTCGGATCCTCCTCGATCTCCACCACGGACGCCCGCCGCAAGACGGTCGGCTTCACCAACGGCTACGACTTTGGCTACATGGCCATCGTGACCAAGAGCGACTCCAAGGTCACCGGCTTCGCCGACGTCAAGGAAGGCCTCCGCATCGGCGTTGTCCAGGGCACCGTCCAGGATGACTACATGACGAACACGCTCAAGATTGAGCCGGTCCGATTCCCCGACTACAACACGGTCTACGGCAACGTAAAGAACGGCCAGATCGACGCGTGGGTTGCTCCGTCGCAGCAGGCCGAAGGCCAGGTCAAGGAAGGCGACAACACCAAGATCGCCGAGAAGGTTGTCAACACCCAGAACTTCACCGCGTACGCCGTGAACAAGGACAACCAGCCGCTGATCGACGCCCTGAACTCCGGCTTGGACGCTGTCATTGCCGACGGCACCTGGGCCAAGCTCACCGCTGAGTGGTACAAGGACCGTCCGACTGCCGCCGAGCAGACCCCCCAGGGCTGGAAGCCGGGCAGCAAGGCCGTCCAGCTCCCCGCCAAGTAACCAAGGCGTTCCATGGATATCCTCAATCAACTAGCCGAGACCTTCTTCGACTGGGAGGCAATGGGCGAAGTCATCCCCAAGATGTTCGCCGTCGGCCTGCCCAACACCATCGTCCTGGCCGTCGTCTCGGGCATCATCGGGACCGCGCTCGGGATGCTGCTCGCCCTGATGGGGATTTCCCGGAATGCAGCAGCACGGTGGGTAGCCCGTATTTACACGGACATTCTCCGCGGGCTCCCCCCGGTGCTGACCATCCTGGTGATCGGTTTCGGTTTCGGCCCGATCATTCGCGAACTGACGGGCTCCACCAGCCCGTACCCTATGGCCATCGCGGCGCTGTCCTTGATGTCTGGTGCGTACATCGGCGAGATTTTCCGCTCCGGCATCCAGAGCGTGGACAAAGGCCAGTTGGAGGCCACGCGTGCGCTGGGCTTCAGCTATGGCTCATCCATGCGCTTGGTGGTAGTGCCCCAGGGCATCCGTCGCGTCCTTCCCGCGTTGGTCAACCAGTTCATTGCGTTGATCAAGGAATCGTCCCTGGTGTTCATGTTGGGCCTGCTGGCAACGGAGCGCGAAATCTTCCAGATCGGCAAGGACGCAGCTGCCAACAGCGGCAACCTGTCCCCGTACGTGGCGGCGGCCATCTTCTACTTGGCCCTGACCATCCCCCTCACGCACTTCGTGAACTGGATTGACGCCCGCATGCGTGCCGGCCGTCCGGAGAAGAAGGAGCCTGACGAGGCAGCAGCCGTCGTAGGAAAAGGAGCCCAGGCATGAGTGAATTCGCATCAGGCACGCTGACGGCGAAGAACATCCACTTGTCGTTCGGCAGCAACCATGTGTTGCGGGGCATCGACCTGCACGTCGAGAAGGGCACCACGGCCTCCGTGATCGGCCCGTCAGGCTCGGGCAAGTCAACGCTGCTCCGTGTGATGAACAGGCTTATCGAACCGGACCAGGGTGACATCCTGCTGGATGGACGCTCGGTGCTCAAGGACAACCCCGACGAGCTGCGCCGCCGCATCGGCATGGTCTTCCAGCAGTTCAACTTGTTCCCGCACAAGACAGTGGCCGAGAACATCTCGCTGGCCCTGCGCAAACTCCGTGGCATGTCCAAGGAGCAGGCGCGGAACGAGGCCCTCGCCCAGCTGGACTTGGTGGGGTTGAAGCACAAGGCCGACTCACGTCCGGCCAACCTGTCAGGTGGACAGCAACAGCGTGTGGCCATTGCCCGCGCGCTGGCCATGAAGCCTGAGGTCATGTTCTTTGACGAGGCAACCTCTGCGCTGGACCCTGAACTCGTCAAGGGCGTTCTTGCCCTGATGACGGACTTGGCCAAGGGCGGGATGACCATGGTGGTGGTAACCCACGAGATGGGCTTCTCCCGCAACGTGTCCGATGTTGTGACGTTCATGGATGCCGGTGTGGTGGTGGAATCCGGCCCTCCGGAGCAACTCTTCACCGATCCGCGAACGGAACGCCTTCAGGGCTTCCTTTCGGACGTCCTCTAAGCAGGACACAGGCTCCAAAGAACCCCGTCTTCCGGATCAGTCACGTTGGTGATTGAGCTGGAGGGCGGGGTTCTTTGCTGCGTTCATTGCCCTGCTTTGACGCGCAGCACCGTCAGGGCAGCAGCGTCCACCTTGGCTCGGAAGGCCGGATCTGCCTGGGCTTTCTGCGTGACCGCCTGATGCATGAGGGGGATGCTCGCGGGATCGGCGCACACCAGCATGGTTCCGCCGGCAGCGAAGAACTTCAGTGCACGATCGGCGTCCGACCAGGCTTCCAATTGCGCAGCGCTGCAGAGGTCATCCGAGAGAACGATCCCTTTAAACCCCGCATCCGCACGCAGCATGGTGTCCATCACCGTCGGGGAGAAGGGCGCAATATTGGCGGGATCGATCTTGTCGTAGTAGGCATTTGAGACCATGACCCACTGGGTGCCCGCTTTGATGGCGGCGTGGAACGGTTCCAGCGCCGGGTCTGTCCGCGTGGTGGCTGTATCCCGAACATCGCTGGTGACGTCGGTGTTGGGAACCACTCGGCCCAAGCCCGGAAAGTGCTTGACGACAGGGGCGACACCGGCGTCCTTCATGCCGTCGGCAAAGGCATTGCCCAGGGCCGAGACCGTGCTGGGCGCATAGCCGTACTCACGCTGGAAATGGCCGATCGGGGCGTTGGACGGGGCGAACTCCGGGCTGGTGACTGTGTCCAGAACCGGCGCAAGGTTCACATTGACGCCAACGCTTCGAAGTTCCTTGCCCCAGGTTGCAGCATCGGTGCGGAGCTTGGCCGGACCTGACGATGCCTGCACCAGGGCCGTGGGCATCGTGGAGAACCCTGGACCGGAGAGGACTTGGACGTACCCGCCCTCTTGGTCGGTGGCAACGAACAGGGGTACCCCGCCGGTTGTCGCCGGAGAGACGGTACCCGTCAATGAGGACACCACGGACGCCGTAGCGGCAGTACCCGCTTTACTTCGCCCGCTGAGGTAGACGTTGCCGGCGTGATACTTCTTCAGCGCATCCATGGTTCCAGGCTCCGCGCCGGTGGCTTTGGCTGCCACCATGAACAACTGCCCGACGCGCTGTTCAAGGCTCAACGAGGCGAGCTGTTGCTCCGCTATTGACGGCGGGCTCGTAGCGTCCGAGGCGTTCGGGGAAGGACCTGACGACCGGGCGGTGGGGTCCGCTGTGGAGGTGGCGGGAACCGGCGTGCTTGTGGCCGACGAAGGAGCGGCCGAGGGCGTCCCCTCCGGTGAGGTCTGGTCGGAATTTCCGCTGCCGGCTGAGCAAGCTGACGCAATGGCGACGAAGACTCCAGCCGCAATGCTCATGCCGAGGGATGCAATTGTCTGGGTCTTGCGCATGGTAAACCGTAAGTTCGTTGGGGTTGGGTTTCCTCTACGAGCCTACCCCCTGCGAGCACGACAATGCCCCGGGCAGTTGCTTTACGCAGCCGCCCGGGGCATCACGAGGATCAGGCAGATGCAGAGGCAGCGGCCTTCGCAGCAGCCGGCAGGGCGTCGAAAATGCGGTTCATCGCTGCGTCGTCGTGGGCGGCGGACAGGAACCAAGCCTCGAAGACGGACGGCGGCAAGTAGACGCCGGAGTCCAGCATGGAGTGGAAGAACGGTGCGTAGCGGAAGGTTTCCTGGCCTTGGGCGTCATCGTAATTGTGAACACCGTGGGCGGACGTACCGAAGGCAACCGAGAACAAGTTTCCGGCCCGCTGGATGGAGTGGTCCACACCGGCACCGTCCAGCGCAGCGGAGAGCGCGGCCGAGAGTTCCAGTGAGCGGGCATCCACGTGGGCGTAGACCTCGGGAGTTGCATGGGTCAGCGTTGCTACTCCAGCGGCCATTGCCACCGGGTTCCCGGACAAGGTACCGGCCTGGTACACCGGGCCAACGGGAGCGAGGTAGTCCATGACGTCGGCACGGCCGCCCAGTGCCGCCGTCGGCATTCCGCCGCCGATGACCTTACCGAAGGTCAGCAGGTCCGGTGCCCAGCCTTCCTGGCGGCCCGTCAGCCCCCAGTAGCCGGCGTAGCCGGTGCGAAACCCCGTAAGGACTTCGTCAAGGATGAGCAGCGCTCCGTGTTCCTTGGTGATGCGGGACAGCCCTGCGTTGAAGCCCTCCCCCGGGGTTACGACGCCCATGTTGGCCGGAGCCGCTTCCGTGATGACGGCAGCGATGTTCTTGCCGTGGGCAGCGAAGGCGGCTTCGACGGCGTCGAGGTCGTTGTACGGCAGAACCAGCGTCTCAGCTGCCGTGGCTTCCGTTACTCCGGCCGAGCCCGGCAAGGCCAGGGTAGCGACTCCGGAGCCTGCTGCTGCCAGCAGCCCGTCCAGGTGGCCGTGGTAGCAGCCAGCGAACTTGATGATCAGGTTGCGGCCGGTGAAGCCGCGGGCCAGGCGGACGGCGGTCATGGTGGCTTCGGTACCCGTGGAGACCATCCGCAATCGCTCGACGGCTGACACGCGATCTTTCACGATGGCAGCAAGGTTCGCTTCATCCGGAGTCGAGGCGCCGAAAGACAGGCCCCGGTCCACAGCCGCGTGTACGGCGTCCAGCACGGCTGGATGTGCGTGACCCAGCAGCGCCGGTCCCCATGAACACACCAGGTCCACGTATTCCTTGCCGTCCGCGTCAGTAAGGTAGGCGCCCTTCGCGGAGACCATGAACTTCGGGTTGCCGCCCACGGACCCGAAGGCGCGGACCGGCGAATTTACGCCGCCGGGCATCAATGACCGTGCACGGTCGAACAGCTGGTCGGACACAGGGGTGTTTGAAGTCATGGTTCCTATTCTTTCAGTGATTCCAAGGCAGTCGGGCCGCCCGGCAGTAGCAGAGGCTTAGGCGGCAGCCAACAGCTCGGCAACCCTCGGAGCTACCTCGGTGCCGTAGAGCTCGATGCAGCGCATCATGGATTGGTGCGGCAAGGTGCCGTTGCTGTACTTCAGGTCAAAGCGGTCCACGCCGAGGTTCCGCTTGAGCAGGGCGATCTTCTGCGCAACGGTTTCCGGGGATCCGACGTAGAGCGCCCCCTCAGGTCCACACATGGCGTCGAACTCGCCCCTGTTGCCCGGACCCCAGCCTCGCTCCGCACCTATCCGGTTGCGCTGCTCGAGCCAATGCGGGAAGAGTTCCTCGCGGGCTGCCTCGTCCGAGTCAGCGATGAACCCGGGGGAGTGCGTTGCGATCTGCCGCATCGGGTGGCCGTGCTTGGCCATCGCGTCCCGGTACAGGTTGACAAGCGGGGCAAAGCGGCGCGGCTCTCCCCCGATGATGGCGAAGATAATGGGGTACCCGTATTCGGCGCAGCGCAGCACGGATTCAGGAGTTCCACCGACACCGATCCATGCCGGCAGCAGGTGGTGCTGCAACCGCGGGTAGACCTGAAGCCCGTTGACGCTGGGACGGGTGCGGCCTTCCCAATGGAGCGGCTTTTGCGCTCGAGCTTGGTCGAAGAGCTCCAGCTTCTCCTCGAACAACACCTCGTAGTCTGCCAGGTCCAGGCCGAACAGCGGGAAGGACTCAATGAATGATCCCCTGCCGAGCATCACTTCGGCCCTGCCATTGGAGATCGCATCAACGGTGGCGAACCGCTGGAACACTCGGATGGGGTCGTCAGAGCTCAGTACCGTGACGGCCGACCCAAGGCGGATCCGGGACGTCACCGCAGCCGCCGCGGCCAGGAAGACTTCGGGGGCCGACACCGCAAAATCGCGGCGGTGGTGCTCCCCCACGCCAAAAGCGTGAATCCCGACGGCGTCAGCCAGCTTTGCTTCCTCCAGCAGCTCGCGCAGGACTTGCGCGTGCTCCTTGGGGTTCCCGTCGGCGTCGAGCCCTGCATCGCCGAAGGTGTTCAGGCCGAGCAGGATCTCGTGTGCCGCTACGGGTGCGGTGGGATCGGATGTCATCAGGACTCCTTCAGCCAGCCTGCCAGTTCGGAGGCCCAGTAGGTCAGGACAGTATCGGCTCCGGCACGCTTGATGCCGAGCACGGATTCGGTAATGGCACCACGCCTGTCGATCCAGCCGTTGGCGGCAGCCGCTTCGATCATGGCGTACTCGCCTGAAATTTGGTAGGCCGAGACCGGCACGGGGCTCATGGCGGCCACATCGGCCAGGATGTCGAGGTAGCTCATGGCCGGCTTGACCATAACCATGTCCGCGCCTTCTTCGAGGTCCAGCTCAACCTCCAGGATGGCTTCCCGGCGGTTGGCCGCATCCATCTGGTAGGTGCGGCGGTCCCCCTTGAGCTGTGAATCGACAGCTTCGCGGAACGGGCCGTAGAAAGCCGATGCGTACTTGGCGGCGTAGGCAAGGACGGCGGTGTTTTTGTGGCCGGATTCCTCCAGCGCCTGGCGGATCACGGCGATCTGGCCGTCCATCATGCCCGACGGGCCCAGCACATGGGCGCCTGCTTCAGCCTGCGCCACCGCCATCCGGCCGTAGATCTCCAGGGTGGCATCGTTGTCCACATAGCCATCGGCATCCAGCACGCCGCAATGGCCATGGTCAGTGAATTCGTCCAGGCAAACATCGCCCATGATCACCAGGTCATCGCCGACTTCTGCCCGGACGTCGCGGATGGCTTTGTTCAAGACACCGTCGGGATCAAGGGAAGCGGTTCCCTGCGCGTCACGAACCGCGGGAACACCGAAGAGCATGATGCCACCGACGCCCAATTCAACGGCTTCGGCAGCTGCGCGCTTGAGCGAATCAGTGGTGTGTTGGACGACGCCCGGCATGGAACTGATGGGGCTCGGTTCGGTGAGGCCCTCCCGAATGAACGCCGGGAGGATCAAGTCTGCGGGTGCCAGTCGGTTTTCGGCGGTGAGCCTGCGCATGGCGGGCGTGGTGCGCAAGCGGCGGGGACGGTGGTTTGGAAAGCTCATGGCAGGTTCCCTTCGTTAGCGAAAACAGATTCCAGGGCGGCCACGATGCCGTCCGGGGTTGGTTCTTTGGCGATGGCTGCAACGGTGATGCCGAGTCGGCCGGCTTCAGCCGCCGTCGGGCGTCCAATTGCGATGAAACGGCAGGTGCGCAGCGTCGGAAACAGCTGGGCGATGCGCCGGGCGGCGCTGGGTGAGGCGGCAACAACCGCGTCCACAGTGCCGGCGTGCACCGCAGTCTTCGCCTCTTCCGGACTGACGGTCAGCGGCTGGACGGGGTCGGAGTACGCGACGGCGGACGGCAGTTCGGCTGTAAGGCGGAGTTCGTCTCGGGCCGGGTAGTCAACGGTCCGATAGGCGATGACGGTTGTTACGTCCGCGCCTTTGGCAGCCAAGCCTTCCCGCAGGTTCGGCGCTGCGATATCGGCCTGCGGAAGGAATACCCTTGCCGGACCTTGTCCCCACTGGCCAAGCAGCCCTTCTGCCGACTGCAGCTCGCTGGGGGCCAAGGCAACGGTCAGGCCGACGGCTTCAAGGACCTGCCGGGATGACGGCCCGATGGTGGCCACCCTCGTCCCGGAGGGGACGAGGCGCGCGACAGTAGTGTTCCGTCCAACCGCTTTCTCCAGCAGGACACGCACGGTGGTGGTGCTGCTGATCAGCAGCCAGTCAAAGTTGCCCGCGGAAAGCTGGTCCAGCCCTGCGTCCAGCGAAGCTTGGTCCTCTGCCCGCTCAAAGTCGATGAGCGGCAGGACCAGCGGCTCAGCACCCAGTTTCCTGAGGCGCGAAGCCAGTGGCCGGGCACGGTCGGCGGTCCTGGTGATCAGGACACGCCGACCTGCCAAGCCGTTGAGTTTCAACCGCTCAGGATGCTGCAAGGTCCGCGATCTCCGCGGCACCGGCGGCGAGCAACAGCTCAGCCACTTCGATGCCGAGCAGAGTGGCGCCTACTTCGGTCAGCCCGTCCGTGGCCTTCTTTTCGCGCACGGTCTTGGTTCCGTCCACGGCGCAAACCACTGCTTCGAGGTGCAGCATGCTGCCCTTGCGGAAGGCGTAAGCACCAACGGGAGCTGCACACCCCGCTTCAAGCCTGGCCAGTACTGCACGCTCAGCGGTTACCGCGAGGCGGGTGTCGTCGTCGTTCAGTGCAGCGAGGGCCTGTGCCAGCACCCCGCTGGAGCCTTCAGTGGAACCTGCCAGCCGCGGAGCGTCGTCCGTGCGGCACTCGATGGCCAACGCTCCTTGCCCGGGCGCGGGCAGCATGACGTCGAATTCGAAGAACTCGCTGACGGTGTCCAGCCGGTCGATCCGTTCCAGGCCGGCGGCCGCCAGCACCACGGCGTCCAGGTCGCAGGACTTACCGGGAACAACCTCGTCACTGGTATTGCCGGGAAGTCCGGGCACGCGGCCAAGGCGGGTATCGACGTTTCCACGGATATCCAGGACCTCGATGTCCGGGCGCGCTGCCCTAAGCTGCGCTGCGCGGCGGGGCGAGCCTGTGCCCACCCTGGCGCCACCGGGCAGTTCGGCGAGGGTCATGCCCTCGCGTGCGCAGAGAACATCCCTCACATCCACGCGCTTGGGCGTCGCGGCAATGCTGAGGCCGAGTGCTGCCCCTGTGGGCAGGTCCTTGAGGGAGTGCACGGCGACATCGCAGGTTTCAGCCAGCAAAGCGTCACGCAAAGCCGCAACGAACACGCCCGTGCCGCCCATCTGCGAGAGTGACCCGGTCTTGACGTCACCTTCGGTCTTGATATGCACGAGCTCCACCGGGAAGCCGCCAACAGCAGCCAATTTATCGGCGGTTTGCTGCGTCTGCGTCAGGGCCAATTTGCTCGCCCGGGTGCCGATGCGAACAGTCACTTGGCTGCCTCCGACGCAGGGTAGGCATCGTGGCCGCTGCCGATGGTGGTCCCAACCTCAGCGATGACGGGCTTGGCACCACGGAAGTTTTCACAGCAGTTCGGGCGGCAGACGTCGTACCAAGGACCGAGGTCGGTCACGTGCGGACGGTCAGCAATGTTGTTGTCCACGGTGCGTTCGCAGATGAGGTCCACAAGGCCGGACACGAAAGCTGCATGCGTGCCCGGAGTGGGAACGCGCGTGGCTTCGATGTCCAGGTTCTTGCAGGTTTCCAGTGCCTCGGTGTCGAGGTCCCAGGCGACTTCCATATGGTCGCTGACGAATCCCAGCGGCACGATAACGACGCCGCGAACGCCCTGGGGTGCGATCTCCTCCAGGTGGTCGTTGATGTCAGGCTCCAGCCACGGAATGTGGGGTGCGCCCGAGCGGGACTGGTACACGAGGTCCCATGCGACGTTCGGCGCGACGACATCCATGATGGCCTTGGCGTTGGCCAGGTGCTGGGCGGCGTAGGCGGAACCCTCCGCGAACTCGCGGGGCTCGTCCTCGGAGCGGCCAGCTGCCTCGGCGTCACGGGTGGGGATGGAGTGCGTGGCGAATAGGACGCGGATCTTCGAGTCCGGGTCGGCTTCACCCGCCGCTGCCAGCTTCTCGCGGATTTCCTGCAGTCCGGAGGCGGTGCCTTCAAGGAAGGGCTGGACCACGCCGGGGTGGTCGAAGTACTGCCGGATCTTGTCGACCTGCAGCTTGCCGTCCAAACCGGTTTCCGTCAACGCGATGCCGATGTCTTCGCGGTACTGGCGGCAGCTGGAGTAACAGGAGTAGATGCTGGTGGTGAGCATCAGGATGCGGCGGTGGCCGGCGTCGTAGGCGTCCTGCAGGACCGGCGCGATGTACGGGTCCCAGTTCCGGTTCCCCCAGAGCACTGGGAGCTCGATCCCGCGTTGAGCCAGTTCGGCCTCGATGGCGGCCTTCAGCTCACGGTTCTGCTGGTTGATGGGGCTGATGCCACCAAAGGCGCGGTAGTGGTGCGAGACCTCTTCGAGGCGCTCGTCCGGGATTCCGCGGCCACGGGTGACATTGCGGAGGAAGGGAATGACGTCTTCCTGCCCTTCGGGACCTCCGAAGGAGGCAAGCAACACGGCATCGTACTGCTTCGGTTCCTGCCGGCCGCGCTCGGTCACGTCGTTACGGGCGGTGGAGATTGCAAGCTCGTTCACGCCAGGACCTCGGCAATCTCGGCTGCGGTCACCCGGCGGCCGGTGTAGAAGGGGATTTCTTCGCGGACGTGGTTGCGCGCGTCGGTGGCCCGCAGGTGGCGCATCAGGTCAACGAGGTCCACCAGTTCAGGGGCCTCAAGGCCAAGGATCCATTCCCAGTCGCCCAGGGCAAACGAGGAAACGGTGTTGGAGATGACCTGCGGGAATTCACGGCCGAGCATGCCGTGCTCGCGGAGCATGGCGCCACGCTCTTCGGCAGGCAGGATGTACCACTCGTAGGAACGGACGAAGGGATAGACACACAGCCAGGTGCTCGGCTCGACGCCACGGGCGTAAGCCGGCACGTGGCTCTTGGCAAACTCTGCTTCGCGGTGCACACCCATGGCGGACCAGACGATCTCGGTTCCCGCGAAAAGCTTGCTGCGGCGGATGGAGCGGACGGCGGACTGCAGGTCTTCCGGCTTGGCGCCGTGGAGCCACACCATGATGTCGGCGTCCGAGCGCATGGCGGAAACGTCGTAGCTGCCGCGCAGGATCACGCCATCTTCGGCAAGTTTTTCCACGAGGGCTTCGAATTCCTGGGCAGCATCGCCGCTGCGCAGGACATCGGCCGAGCGCTTGAAGACGGTCCAGAGCGTGAAGAACTGCTCTTCGGTACCAGCAGTTTTAGTGACAGATTCGGCAGAAGTGTGGCTCATGGTTCAAGTTTGCCCCGTGCCAGCCACTAAGTCGAAACGGATCAGTTCTACAAGGCGTAGAAGTGACGCAAATCACGGAATCGACGGCCCCTCGGCATTTCCGGCGGCAAGCTGCGACCTCGTATCTGCGACCACGGCCGCCAAGCCATTACCGGCCAACCAGCCCCCGACGACCGTCAGGCCCTCCACGGCGGCACAGGCCTTCCGCACTTGCGCTACGCGCTGTTTATGACCGACGGCGGCAAACGGCAAGGCACCCGCCCACCGCACCACGTCCCAATCCACAATGTCAGCTTGGGTCACCGGAACAGTCAACAACGTGGAGGCGTCCTCCAGGGCTGCGGCCAGGAGCGAGTCGTCATCAAGGACAAGGTCGGCTCCCCCACCGGCTTCCTCGCGCCGACCATAGGAAAGACGCAGGACATGCGTTCCAGGACCTGCTTCTTCGGCCAACCAGTCCCACTTGGCGGTGGCATGGGTCAATGCCTTCGCCTTCACCCCGGGAGTCTGCGGTGCCACCAGGATTCCGGTGCCACGAGGCCGGCGGTCCAGTTCCGGCAGGTCCACCACGATGGTCACCAAGCTCACCAACGGTCCGGGAGCAGGACGCAAGCCGGACAACTCCGGCATGGACTTTTCCAGCAGCCCGACGGCAGCAGGACCGTCCAGCGCCACCACCAGCCGCCCGGCGTCGTACGTAGAATCGCCGGCGGCGACCCGCCAGCCGCCTTGCGTCTTGACGATGTCCTCGGCGCGCTTGCCCGTCAGCAGTTCCACGCCACGCTCCCGCAGGTCAGCGACCAACGCTTCGACGATCGTATTCATACCGCCCATCAGACCGGCGACGGCGGAACCGGCCTTGGCGGGACCCGAACCTGCACTTGCCTTGCGTTGGGCGACCTTGCGCTGGGCGGCAACCGCTGCGGCCAGGGAGCCATGTTCGCGGAGTCCCGAACGGAGTCCAGGCGCGACCATGTCGACATCCAAGAGGGCCGGATCGGCCGAATGAACGCCACCTACCACCGGGGCGACCAACCGCTCCAAAACCTTCTTGCCCATGCGGGAACGGACCAACGCTGAAACACTGGTGACCTCGGCTGACGTACCCAGCGAAGCCGGCAGCCAACGGTCAAGAGAGGCGCGCACCGCCCCCGCCAACCCGAGCGAACGCCGGACCTCAGGATCCCAAGGGTTGGCCGGAATGCCGAGGACTCCCGTTTTGGGCAGTTCCTGAGGACCGTCCGGCAACTGAACCCACGCGCCGCCCGGATGGGGAGCGACGATCTTGTCTTCCAAGCCGAGTTCGCGCGCGAGGTCGGCCACGGCCGTGGACCGCGTAGCGAAGGACTCGGCGCCGCTGTCCAGGTGCAATCCCGCAACAACGTGGCTCCCGACGCAGCCTCCCCAGTTCCCGCTGGCCTCAAGGACCGTAACGGATGTGCCCACCATGGCCAGCTCCCGGGCAGCGAGCAGCCCTGAGATGCCGCCGCCCACCACCACGGCCGCCGGCCGTCCGGCGTGCGGATTGGGCGTTGCTCGTCCCCCGCGCATGATTCCTACTCTGCGGGGATCGAGTGGATGAGCTCCACCACCCGCGTCAGGACAGTGGGGTCCGTCTCGGGGGGAACTCCGTGACCAAGGTTCAGGACGTGGCCCGGTGCATGCGCTCCTGCTGCGATGACCTCACGGACGTGGGCTTCAAGGACCTCCCAGGGCGCCGAGAGCAGCGCGGGATCGATGTTGCCCTGCAGCGGAACCGTTCCGCCCAAACGACGGTTGGCCTCGTCGAGCGGCAGGCGGTAGTCGACGCCCACCACGTCGACGCCGACGTCGCGCATGGCAACCAGCAACTCTGATGTGCCCGTACCAAAATGGACCAGCGGCGCGCCGAGGCCGCGGACATGGTCGAGCGCGCGGGCCGAGGCCGGCGCCACGAACCTGGTGTAGTCCGCCAAGCCGAGCGAACCCGCCCATGAGTCGAAGAGCTGTCCGGCCGAGGCGCCCGCCTCAAGCTGCGCCTGGAGGAACATGCCGGAAGCATCGGCAGCCCAATTGGCCAACGCCGTCCAGGTTTCCGGATCGGCATGCATCATGGTCCGTGGACCGAGGTGGTCGCGGGACGGTTTGCCCTCAACCATGTAGGCGGCCAAGGTGAACGGCGCACCGGCGAATCCAATGAGCGGAGTCTTGCCGAGCCCGGCAACGGTCAGGCGCACGGCTTCACGGATCGGCTCAAGGGCTTCCCACGTCAGGGTGGGCAGGGCTGCGACATCCGCGGCAGTGCGGACGGGCTTGTCCAGCACCGGGCCTACGCCGGGGACGATGTCCACGCCCACTCCCGCCAGCTTCAAGGGGATCACGATGTCGGAAAAGAAGATGGCGGCATCGACGTCGTGGCGGCGAACAGGCTGAAGCGTGATCTCGGCGGCCAGCTCGGGCCTGAGACACGAATCGAGCATCGCAACACCTTCACGGACCTTGAGGTATTCAGGCAACGAACGGCCGGCCTGGCGCATGAACCACACGGGCCTGCGGGACGGCTTGCCACCGCGGTAAGCCGTGATCAGCGGCGAATCCGAGGTCCGGCCGTCCCTCAGCGGGTGGTTGGCGTCGAGGGTTCCCGCCGGGGCGGTGGAGGCCGTACTGTTGGATGCTGCCGCGCTAGAAGTCATGCCTTCGATTGTGCCGAAAATCCGGGGCAAAAGATAACGACAAGCTGTCACGTCGCGCCCCGCCCGGGCCGTTGTGGCGGGGATCACCCACCTGCGTGTGGATCACCACGGCGCCACATTGTTCTACCGGGCTACGAAAAAGCTATGATTGGGGTGCTGTGGTTCTTTTCTCATTGGTGGCTACACACGCCGACATCGACCTCGAAACTGTCGCTCAGTTGAGCAACGGTTCCTCTGAGCTTGCCTCGGCAGCCCTGACGGATTCCCCGGTGGTTTCCGGAGCCGTTGTGCTGGCTACCTGCAACCGCTATGAGGTTTACGGCGAAACGGCCAACGGGGCTGACCTTGAAGCAGCCCGCTCCGCCCTTGTTTCCCAGATCAGCGAACTGAGCGGCCTCAACGAGCAACTCGTCTCCCGTTCCTTCGCCACCCACACGGGCCCTGACGTCACCCGCCACCTTTTCGCCGTGAGCGCTGGACTGGACTCCGCCGTCGTGGGTGAACGTGAGATCGCAGGCCAGGTCCGCCGGGCCCTCATCACCGCCCAGCAGGAAGGCACCGCGAGCTCCGGCCTCGTCCGGCTTTTCCAAGCGGCTTCCAAGACTGCCAAGGACGTCGGTGCACAGACCGCCCTGGGCTCCCGTGGCCTTTCCATCGTCTCCGTCGCTTTGGACCTTGCCACCGATCTTGCCGAAAACGACGATTGGACCACCAAGAAGGTTGTGGTCTTCGGCACCGGGGCGTACGCCGGGGCCACCATGTCCCTTCTTCGGGAACGCGGTTGCACGGACATCTCCGTCTACTCCTCTTCCGGCCGGGCAGAAGGCTTCGTAGCCACCCGTGGCGGTACGGCCCTCGACGCCGACACGCTTCCCGCCGCCGTTGCCGCAGCCGACGTCATGATCGGTTGCAGTGGTTCGGACAACCGGGTGGAAGCAGCAGACCTTGCCCGCGTACGGGAGAACTCCGGCAAGCCGTTGATCGCGATCGACCTCGCCCTTACCCATGATTTCGATCCTGCCGTGGGCGAGCTGGACGGCGTCGAACTGCTGACGCTGGAGTCAGTGCGACTCGCCGCACCCCAGGAGCAGGCAGAGTCGCTCTCCCAGGCCAGCGCCATCGTCAACGGCGCTGCTACGTCCTTCGAGACGGAGCGCGAAGCACGTTCCGTGGACACGGCCATCGTGGCGCTGCGCCGCCACACCATGAACGTCCTGGACGCTGAGATGGAAAAGGTCCGTGCCCGCCACGGTTGTACTGCTGCTGCCGAAGAGGTGGAGTTCGCGCTGCGCCGTATGGTCAAGCAGCTCCTGCACATCCCCACGGTTCGGGCGCGGGAACTCGCGGCCAATGGCCAGCAGGAAGACTACGTCGCAGCCCTTGAGGCTCTGTACGGCATCCAGGTGGAACAGCCCCGGGCCGCCGCGCCTGCTGCGGAATGCCCCGTAGACCACGAGCAACTCCGCTCCGAAAGCGCCTGACGGATTTCCAAGGCGGCACCCTCTTACCCGGGCCCTTTCCCAGGCCGCTCCCCCACGGCCGGGCGGTCCACGCCGCCTAGTAGACCGGCTTCCCGGGTTCGACGTCCCGGACCCAGGCGAGAATACCGCCGTCGAGATGGCTGACCCGGGTGTAACCCGCCCTCTGAGCAGCCTCCAGGACAGCAGCAGAGCGCGTCCCGGCCTTGCAGTGGAACACGATGTCTTTGTTCTGCGGCAACTCCACCCACGCCTCACCTGAGAGGATGCGGCCCTGCGGGATGAGCACTGAACCGTCGATGCTCACAATGCTGTGTTCTCCCGACTCCCGGACATCAACCAATTCGAAGTCACGCTCCCCCGACTCCCGCTCCGCCAGCATCCCGGCGAGCTCCTTGGCAGAGACCGTGTGGTCCTGATCGGTTGGCGCCAAAGGCGTCACGCCGCAGAACGCCTCGTAGTCCGTGAGTTCGGTGATGGGTTCGGCTTCCGGATCCTTGGATACCTTGATCTCGCGCCAACTTCCACCCAGGGCGTCGAACAGCGCCACGCGGCCAAGCAGAGAACGCCCGACGCCGGTGATCAGCTTCACCGCTTCAGTCACCATGAGCGATCCAACCGCTGCACACAGCATGCCGAAGACGCCGCCCTCCCCACAGGACGGGACGGAACCGGCTGGAGGGGCTTCCGGATACAGGTCCCGGTACGTGGGGCCGTGCTCGGCCCAGAAAACGCTGACTTGTCCATCGAAGCGGAAGATGGAGCCCCAGACGTAGGGCTTGCCAAGGATGGCAGCGGCGTCGTTGACGAGGTAGCGAGTGGCAAAGTTGTCTGCACCGTCAAGGATGAGGTCGTACTGCGCGAACAGTTCCATGGCGTTGGAGGAATCGAGCCGGACGTTGTGCAGGACCACGTTGACCAGCGGATTGAGCTCGGCAATGGCGTTGCGCGCAGACTCGATCTTGGGGGTGCCTACGTCCTTCACTCCGTGGATCACTTGGCGTTGGAGGTTGGTGAGGTCCACGTCGTCGTCGTCCACGATCCCCAGGGTCCCGACTCCGGCAGCGGCCAGGTACAACAATGCGGGCGATCCGAGCCCACCTGCCCCTATGACAAGCACTTTCGCATTCTTAAGCCTGCGTTGGCCCACAGCGCCAATTTCCGGAATGATGAGATGCCGTGAGTACCGCTCCACCTCGGCCGGCGTAAGCTCGGCGGCCGGTTCAACAAGGGGCGGCAGGACAGTGGGCGCAGCAGAGTGGGCAGCAACAATTGAGGCCATACCCCAATGTATGCCTGCCGATGCCGCCCGGTCATATTACCCACCGGTAGAGTGGTCATAACTGCAAAGGAAAGGCGGCAGACTGTGGCTGACGGCACACGGGCAAACGATGGGGCACCCGCGAAGCAGGAACGGACAGGTTCACCTCGTTCACCAAGGTTGCCGCGGGACGAGCGCCGGGCACAGTTGCTCAACGCCGCGTTGGAAGTGTTTGTCTCCAATGGTTTCCACGGCGCCGCCATGGACGAAATCGCAGAAACTGCGCATGTCAGCAAGCCGGTGCTTTACCAGCACTTCCCGTCCAAACGCGAGCTTTACATGGCCCTCCTGGACAGCCATCTGGCCACGTTGACGGATTTGATGCTCAGTGCTTTGAACTCCACTACGGATAACAAGGAGCGCGTCAAAGCCGTCATGCGGGCCTACTACAGGTTCATTGCCGACGACGACCAAGCCCACCGCCTGGTATTTGAATCGGACCTTATTAACGATCCCGATGTCAGCTCCCGCCTGGAGACTTTCAATAAGACGTTCGCTGACGCGGTGGCGCACGTGATCGCCGAGGACACCAAGCTTCCTCCCCTTGAGGCGCAGCTTTTGGGCCGCGGCCTGGCCGGAATGGCGCAGGTCAGCGCCCGGTATTGGCTTGAAACGGACGGAAACCTGGACCTCGATGTGGCCAGCGATCTGATCTATCGTTTAGCTTGGCGCGGAATCAGTCGATTCCCCAAAGAGTCCTAGGCTACAAATAGAGGACTGACTTAACACTTGATTGGCTTGGAGGCCTTGCTGTGGAAGTAAAGATCGGCATTCAGAACGTTGGCCGTGAAATTGTGCTCGAATCCGCCCTGGATGCCGATGCCGTAGCCAAGATCGTGGCCGAGGCCGTTACCAAGGGCTCGGAACTGCGCCTCACTGACGAGAAGGGCCGCCAGATCATCGTTCCCGGAAACGTCCTGGGTTACGTTGAGATCGGCGCCGAGGAAGTCCGCCGCGTCGGTTTCGGTGCACTCTAGCGTCTTCCCACCCCGCGTCGCCCGCTAAGGAGTCTTCATGCTTTCACTCGTCGTGGTGGTTCTCGCCACCGTTGCCACCGGCTTCATTGTGTGGGCGAATGACAAGCGGCACGGCAAGTATGGAATTGCATTGCCGGCAGGTGTCTCGGCGGCTGTCGGAACGCTGAGCTGGATCGCGTTCATCAGCGCCGGCTTGGGGTACCAGCCGGGCGCGACATGGATCCCTTGGATCCTGCCGATCGTGCTGGGTACTGCCGCAGCTGCCGGCGTGGTGGTCTATCTGGGCCGGACGCGGACCAAGCACGATACCGCGGTGATGACCAAGGCCCTCCGGCTCTAGGCTCACACCCGGTCCCGCATCACGTCTACACAACAGCAATGGCCACCACCCCCAGGGTGGTGGCCATTGCTTGTGGCGTTCAAGTCTTTTTCAAGCGGCCGGGTAACGCCCGGGCTCCGCAACGGCTTCAACCGCCGCCGCGGCTGCACTCACGGAGGCCGCGGCCGCGACGTCGCGCCGGGTCACCTGACCGCCGGCGTCATGTGAGACATAGCGCAAGAACACCCGGTTGTAGCGCCAGTCAAGATCCGGGTGGTGGTTTTGTTCTTCGGCGATCCGGCCAATCGCGGCGATCAATGCCAACGCCTTGGCCGCCGTCGAGGTTTTGTAGACAGCTACCAGGCCGCCGTGAAGTTTCCAATCCGGAAGGTCCCTGAGGGCGGCGTCGACCGCGGCTTGAGTCAGGTGGTCTGCCTGGTCGGCCATGACTGCTCCTTCGGCTAGAGGAACTCCGCCCGGCCTTCCATGGCCGAGGACGCGAGTGCGTGCTCCCGCCGCGGAATCCGGCCTGCCCGTTTGGCCAGCCTACCGGCGATGACAGCGTGTTTGAAGGCTTCGCCCATCTGCACGGGGTTCTGCGCACGGGTAACGGCTGTGGCCAGCAGAACGGCGTCACAGCCCAGTTCCATGGCAAGCGCTGCGTCCGAAGCGGTTCCAATTCCGGCGTCGAGAACCACCGGCACGGAGGCCCGGGACACGATGAGCTCGATGTTGTGCGGATTCAGGATGCCCAAGCCGGTTCCAATGGGCGAGCCGAGCGGCATGACGGCTGTGGCGCCAAGGTTTTCCAGCCGCAGCGCCAGGACGGGGTCGTCATTGGTGTAGGCGAAGACTTTGAAGCCGCGGTTCACCAGTTGCTCGGTGGCGTCCACCAGTTCAACGGCGTCAGGAAGAAGCGTGTGCTCGTCCGCGATGACTTCCAGCTTCACCCAATCGGTTTCCAGTGCCTCCCGTGCCAGTTCCGCCGTCATGACGGCATCTTTGGCCGTGAAGCAGCCAGCCGTGTTGGGCAGCACCCGGATGTCGTTGTCCACCAAGAGCTGGAACAGCGAGCCGGCCTCAGCCGGCGAATAACGCCGCATGGCGACTGTGGTGAGCTCGGTCCCCGATGCCAGGAGGGCGGCTCCGAGGCCGTCCAGGCTGGGCGCCCCTCCCGTGCCCATGATCAGGCGGGAGCCGAATTCGACGCCGTCAATCACCAAGGCGTCTGTGCGGATTTCAGTACTTGCTGTGGTCATGGTTCAGCCTCCTTGGACTGCGGTTACGAGTTCGAGTTCGTCTCCGTCGGCGAGCGTCGTCGTCGACCATTGGCTGCGCGGTACAACTTCGGAATTACGCGCGACGGCGACACCCAGCTTTCCGCCGTCGGCTGCCTGTCCCTTGTGGTCCAGGACCCGGCCGGTGATGGAGCTGACCAGGGTGCTGACCGAGGCGTCGTCCGCCACTGTATGGTGGGCGCCGTTGAGTTTGATGTTCATACTGATTCCTTGCTGGGAGCGGCTGCTGGCGTGGTTGTGTGGGGTTCCGGGAAGTTGGTCGCGAAACGGTCCGGCCGGAAGCGGGACCACCGGGAGTCCGACGAACCGCTGATCAGTTCGCAGACGATCCTGGCGGCTACAGGTGTGAGGAGAACACCGTGACGGAAGAAGCCTGTGGCTATGACCAGCCCCGCGATGTCCCCGCGTGAATCGGCCACGCGTCCGAGCAGTGGAGCGTTGTCCGGGGTGCCTGGCCGGGCACGGGCCGTGGCTTCGAGCAATTCGAGCTCAGCCACTGTCGGAACCAGGACCTGGGCGTCCCGCAGGAGCTGGTAGACACCGCCGGCGGAAACTGCGTTGGACGTCGCCGACAGGGCATCCTCGCGCTGGGTCGCTCCAATAACGACGGTTCCGTCGTCCCTGGGGACGATATACACGGGCACCCCGCGGACCATGCCCCGGACGGTAGCTGTCAACAACGGCTGGAGGTGCGCCGGGACTCGAAGCCTGAGGATGTCGCCGTAGACCGGCCGCACCGGGAGGCCCGTGCCCTCGGGGAGGCCGAGCAAGTGCGCAGCACCCAGTCCGTTGGCCACCACTGTCTCACCCGCGAGGACTGTGCCTCCGGCTTCGAGTTCCACTCCGCAAACCCGGTTCCCATTCCACAGCACTCCGCGCGCGGAGTCGGCTACGGCGAATCCATGGTCGGCACCGGCCACCCAGGTGTCGTCGCCGGGCGAATGGGCGGCCAACCCCGCCAGCAGACAGTTTGCCAGTTTCCGGGGATCCACTTGGTGGTCGGCTGGAATGTCGAAGGCGCAGGAAATTTGGGGGCTGAGCAGGGGCTCGCGTTCCCGTGCCGCCCGCAATGCCAGCGGCTCGACGTCCAAACCAGCGGCGAGCTGCACCAACCGCAGATCGGCGAGCGCGCGACGGTCGGCGGCGTCGGCACCCACGGCGAGGGTCGGCGTCGTACAGTATCCGGTGCCTTCCCCGGCTCGGGGAAGGCCGCCCACGAAAGCCGGCCACAGACGGGAAGACTCGAGCATGAGCTCCAGGAGGTCTTCCTCCTGGTAGTGCAATTCGCTGACCGGTGCAAGCATTCCGGCGGCGGCGAACGTGGCGCCGGATGCCGGGGCTGGGTCGATGAGCGCCACTGAGCGACCCTGCCGACGGGCCTCGTGGGCTATCCCAAGGCCGATGATGCCTCCGCCGATGACGGCGACGTCCGCGCGAACTGTCGATGTGTTGCCTGGAGCGTGGCGGGATTCTGCCATTCGGTTCCTTCCCTACGCCGGTACTAGCCGGATCAGGTCAAGCGGTCGGCGCTGAAGCCCTCTCAGCCGGACAGTCATATGACGAAGGTCGCGGCTCCCGCAGTACGTGCCCAGTTTAGAGGAACTACTCTGGTTTCCATGACCCAGCCTGAATCCCTCGCCTCAGCCCGCCTCTATCTGTGCACGGATGCACGCAAACGGCAGGGCGATTTTGAAGACTTCGTCGACGCCGCGTTTGCCGGCGGAGTGGATATCATCCAGCTCCGCGACAAGACCATCGAAGCGGCCGAGGAACTGGAAATACTGGCCGTCCTGCGCAGCGCTGCGCAGCGGCACGGACGACTCTGGGCCGTCAACGACCGCGCCGATGTTGCCAGTGTTTCCGCGGCTCCCGTGTTCCACATCGGGCAAAAGGACCTTCCGTTGAAGGTTGCCCGCACCTTCCTTCCCAAGCCCGCAGTGATCGGCCTTTCCACCCACACTCCGGAGCAGGTGAATGCGGCAATCACGGCCTCCCCCGGGAACGACGGCTTGGACTATTTCTGCGTTGGTCCGGTCTGGGCAACACCCACCAAACCGGGCCGGACAGCAGTGGGGCTGGACTTGGTCACATATGCCGCAGAAGCCACTAAGCGCGCAGACGAAACCACCCAGGGCGCCGTCGAGCTGCCGTGGTTCGCCATCGGGGGCATCGACCTCAACAACGTGGAACAAGTGGTGGCCGCCGGAGCCAGCCGGATCGTCGTCGTGCGCGCCATCACCGAGGCGGAAGACCCGACGGCGGCAGCCAAGTCGCTGCTCGAAGCCCTGGACGCCGGGTAGCGCCAACGCGGCGGGCAGTCAGGCGGTCAGTCCGAGTTCCGTCATTCGGCGCGCGTGCCTTTCGGCGAGCTCGCCGGTCAGTTTCCTCACCGCGGCCCGGGCGTCGCCGCCGTTCTTCAACGTTGGCCCCACCCTGGGGTGTTCCATTCCCACGCGTTGTGCCTGCGTCAGGGCTTCGCCTACCAACCGGCGGCCCCATAACGCCAGCCGGGAGGCCAGCCTCGGGTCATCGGCCAACGCCCGCCTCAACAGGACGCGGAGGACTTCGGTGGCTTGGTCGGGAGATGCCACCCGCTCAACGAACTGCTGCGTCCCGGCATCGAGGAACCCTGCAACAGCACGGTAGAAGTCCGAGGAAACGGTATCGATGACGTAGGCCTTCATCACGGATTCGAGCCAGTCCCCCGGTTTGGTGCGCTCGTGGAAATGGTCAAAGGACCGCTGGAAGGGCAGCATGGCCTCCTCGGGATCGATCCCCATTTCGGAGAGTCGATCGCTGAGGAGGGCGAAGTTTCCGTAGGCACCCACGGCTATCTTGGCCAGTACCGACCGGTCATGGAGTGTGGGCGCGTAGCGGGAATCGAATGAGAGCCGCCCGAACGCGGACAACTCGCCATATGCCATGGCTCCGAAGAGCTCTGCTGCGAGTTGATCGGCCGAGGCGGGTGGGTCCGGTGAAGTGCCCATGGTCCAAGACTAACCCTGAGGCCTACTAGGCTGGCTCGAAGTGAGTTGGCAGCGAGGCGTCCCAAACGTGCCCCTGCCCTCACCTCGTACCCACCCCACTGAAGGATCATTAATGAGTCACCCGAGCTACCCGCCCTCGCCCCAGAACGATGCCGGAGCAGGAGTTCCGCAGATCCCCACCGCGCCCGTCGGCTACGGAGGCCAGTACCAGGCCGGGCCGCAGAACGATTTCCAACCCGGCCCGGGTTCAGCACAGTACGGGGCTCCAGGGTTTGGTGGTCCCGCCAAGTCCTTCATGGTTACCTGGATTCTCTCCCTGCTCTTGGGTGGACTCGGCGTGGACCGCTTCTACTTGGGCAAGATCGGTACCGGCATTGCGAAGTTGCTCACGGCGGGCGGCTTGGGCATCTGGTCCATCGTGGACCTCATCATCACGCTCACAGGAAATGCACGCGATAAGCAAGGCCGTCCGCTGGCGGGGTATCCGGAGAACAAGAAGAAGGCCTGGATCATCACGATCGTCGTATGGTTCGCCGGGCTCATCATTGGAATCGTGTCCACGGTGGTGTCTTTGACGCTCGTCGCGGCAGCAGTCCAGGGAGGTACCACGCCTGTCCCGGCCCTCCCCTCGACTTCCCAGGAAGCGCCTCTGCCGTCGCCGGGGCCTGTCACTGATGCCAACTCCTTCATGGTCACCGTCTCCGACGGCAACACGGTGAAAGTCAGCATCGTCAACTCCGGGTACACCACCGAGATTCCCGACATGTCCTACATGAAGCCGAAAAACGGAGGGTTCCTCCTGATGGAGGTTTCGTGGGAAACGGTCACGGGAACCAGCCTTTCGGCTCCGACAAACTTCGAGGTCTTCGACGCTGACGGCAACAAGGGAGAGCAGATCTACCTTGAGGAAGCCATGGGGAGCCTGCCTTCCGAGGAAGTCGGACCCGGACAAGTCCGTCAGGGCGTCATCGCCTTCGACATCAAGAGAGGCCCCACCTCGGTGGTGGTCAACGACGACTTGGGCGATAAGGCTGCCACGGTCACGCTGACGCCGGCCAGCTAGCAGCTCCTCCGGATTCACTGCGCTTCGAATGCCCGTTGTCCTTTGGACAGCGGGCATTTGCGTGAGGGCGTCCAAGACTATCCGTGTGTTTAGGGCTAACCTGATTTTCGTGTCACATCATCGGATAGCTCCCAACGTCGACGACTCAACGGACCAGCTCGCGGCGGCCCTTGCCGCGCTAAGGACGGAGCTGGAGCTGCCTGGAGCCTACCCAGCGGAGGCAGTCGCGGAAGCCCAGGAAGCCGTGGACACCCTTGAGCTCCCTGACCGGGACCTGCGCGATATTCCGTTCGTGACCATCGACCCGGCGACTTCCACGGACCTGGACCAAGCCCTCTTCATAGACCGCGCAGGCGACGGCTACAAGGTTCTCTACGCCATCGCCGACGTGCCTTCCTTCGTGGCTCCGGGCGGCGCCCTGGACGCCGAAACCCGACAGCGGGGGCAGACGTTCTACGCCCCTGATGGCCGAATCCCGCTGCACCCGGAGGTAATCAGTGAGAATGCCGGCAGCCTGCTGCCGGATCAGGACTGCAGCGCCTTCGTGTGGAATTTTGACCTGGACACCGACGCGGAGGTTGTCACCGTTTCCGTGGCACGTGCCACGGTCCGAAGCCGTGCCAAGCTCAGCTACAAAGGCGCCCAACAGCAGATCGACGACGGCTCGGCCCCGCCCGTCCTGGCGCTTCTCAAGGAAGTGGGGCTGAAGCGGGTCGAACTGGAACGGCTCCGTGGTGGCGCGAGCCTCAACATGCCGGAACAAGAGATAGTCCAAGCGACCGACGGCGGCGGGTACAGGATCGCCGCGGCTCCCTCGCTGCCCGTAGAGGATTGGAACGCACAGATCTCCCTCATGACCGGGATGGCCGCAGCCCGGCTGATGCTTGATGGCAAAGTGGGCATCCTGCGCACCATGCCCGCACCTGACGAGCGTTCGTTGCAGCACTTCAAACGGCAAACCACCGCCCTCGGCAAACCGTGGGACGGACAAGTCACGTATGGCGAGTATTTGCGGACCTTGGATGCCTCCGATCCCAAGCAACTGGCCATCCTGCATTCGGCTGGGACCCTCTTCCGAGGTGCCGGCTACACGCCCTTTGACGGCGAGGTGCCTGACACAATCGTCCAGGCAGCCATCGGCGCACCCTACGCCCACACCACAGCTCCCCTGCGCCGCCTGATTGACCGGTTCGTCCTGGTGATCTGTGAAGCCCTCAGCAACAACCATGACATCCCCGCGTGGGCGCGTGATGCCCTGCCGACATTGCCCGACATCATGGCGGGTTCGGACCAGCTGGCCGGACGCCTTGAGCGCGCAGCCCTGGATACCGTGGAAGCGGCGCTCGTCGCCAACCATATTGGCCAGGAGTTTGATGCTGTGGTGATTTCCGGATCGAAGCCTTCCAATGGCAACGGAAACGGCAACGGCAGGAGTAATGGGAACGGCAATGGCCCTTACGGCGTTGTCCAGATTGCCGAGCCGGCCGTCACGGCCCGCTGTGACGGCGAACTGGAGTCCGGGACCCAGGTCAGGGTACGTCTCCTGAAGGCCGACATCGCCAGCCGGGAGATCAGGTTCGAACTATTGGCGTGACCCCTTTAAACACGCGATCCGGGCTTTAGGGCTCCCAGAGGATAGACTGGGCCTGTAGTAATGGATGCCCGGTCGTTGATTCAGTTAATTTTTGAACTCAACAAGCCCGCCCCTACGCGATCTTGAGATGTACCAACTGGTCACCAGTGCCAGTACTTAGATAGCCCGCGATCGGCTTCCACTGGACTTGCTTGCGCGCCCGTTCGTGCTCCGGTACGGCTCCGCCGCCCCCGTTGAGCATGCAGCGCCAATGCCCAAATGAATAAGGAAACTCCCTGTGAGTGAATTGCATACCCATGAAGTCCTGACCGACTCCACCGGAACAGAAACCATCGAACCCGAGGAAACGATCATCTCGGATGAGACGCCCCACGAGATCGAAGAAAAGTCGTTCGCCGACTACAACGTCCGCGCCGACATCGTGGAGTCCTTGGCCGACGCCGGAATCACGCACCCCTTCCCCATCCAGGCCATGACGCTGCCGGTCGCCCTCAGCGGGCACGACATCATCGGCCAGGCCAAGACGGGTACCGGCAAGACGCTGGGCTTCGGCATTCCCGCCTTGCAGCGTGTCGCTGGCCGTGACGACGCCGGTTACGCCAAGCTCGCTGTTCCCGGCGCACCCCAGGCCCTGGTCATTGTCCCGACGCGTGAACTTGCCGTCCAGGTGGCCAACGACCTCCAGACCGCCTCGCGCAAGCGCAATGCCCGGATCGCCACCATCTATGGCGGCCGTGCCTACGAGCCCCAGATTGATGCCCTGCAAAAGGGCGTCGAAATTGTGGTCGGCACCCCTGGCCGACTGATCGACCTCTACAAGCAGAAGCACCTGAGCCTGAAAAACGTCAAGATGGTGATTCTTGATGAGGCCGATGAAATGTTGGACCTTGGCTTCCTCCCGGACGTTGAGACCTTGATCGCCGGTACCCCTGCTGTTCGGCAGACGCTGCTCTTCTCGGCAACGATGCCCGGCCCGGTCATCGCCATGGCCCGCCGCTACATGACGCAGCCCACCCACATCAGGGCAGCCGACCCGAACGATGAGGGCCTCACCAAGCGCGACATCCGCCAGCTCATCTACCGTGCGCACAGCATGGACAAGACCGAAGTGGTGGCCCGCATCCTGCAGGCCCGCGGACGTGGCCGGACCATCATCTTTACCAAGACCAAGCGCACAGCAGCAAAGGTCGCTGAGGAGCTCGTCGACCGCGGCTTCGCTGCGGCAGCCATCCACGGCGACCTCGGCCAAGGGGCACGCGAACAAGCGCTCCGCGCCTTCCGCAATAACAAGGTGGACGTTTTGGTGGCCACGGATGTCGCCGCCCGCGGCATCGACGTTGATGACGTCACCCACGTCATCAACTACCAGTGCGTGGAAGACGAGAAGATCTACCTGCACCGTGTTGGCCGTACCGGACGCGCCGGTAACAAGGGCACCGCAGTTACGTTCGTTGACTGGGACGACATGCCGCGCTGGGGCCTGATCAATAAGGCTTTGGGACTCAGCGTTCCGGAGCCCGTCGAGACCTACTCCTCGTCGCCGCACCTCTACACGGACCTCGACATTCCCGAGGGCACCAAGGGCCGCCTGCCGCGCAACAAGCGCGTCCTCGCAGGCGTGGACGCCGAGGTCCTCGAAGACCTGGGCGAGACCGGCAAGAAGAATGCACGCACCGGTGGCTCCGACCGCAATGGCAGCCGGGATGGTGGACGTGGACGCGATGGCGGCCGTGGCCGCTCCGGCAAGTCCGGCGACTCCGCCTCCAGCGAATCCAAGGGCGAAGGCGGACGCAACCGTACGCGCCGCCGTCGTACCTCTGATGGTGAAGCAGCCCCCGCTGCCGGTGCCTCGGAAACACGTACAGCAACCGCCGACAACGCCGAGAAGCCGGCGCGCACGCGTCGTACCCGCACGCGTCGCCGCAACGGCGAAGTGGTTTCCGGTGAGGCCACTGCGGCCCAGTCCAGCAACGCCGAGGCCTAAAGCCCTCAATGACTGAAACTGTTTGGGCGCCGGACGGCGGCAACTTGGTGGTGCACGCGGACAACGCGGAGTTCCTCCCTACGCTGCCGGACGGCGCCTTCACACTCATTTATGTGGACCCTCCGTTCAATACGGGCCGAGTCCAGCGACGCCAGGAAACCCGCATGGTCCGTAACGCGGACGGCGACGGTGACCGCGTCGGCTTCAAGGGCCGCTCGTACGACACCATCAAGGGCGCCCTCCACAGCTACGACGACGCCTTCAGCGATTACTGGTCCTTCCTGGAGCCGAAACTCGTGGAGGCCTGGCGGCTACTGGCCGACGACGGCACCCTCTACCTGCATTTGGATTACCGCGAGGTCCACTACGCCAAGGTGATGCTCGATGCCATCTTCGGCCGGGAGTGCTTCCTCAACGAGATCATTTGGGCCTACGATTACGGCGCCCGCGCCAAAAACAGGTGGCCCACCAAGCACGACAACATCCTGGTGTACGTGAAGAACCCCACCAGGTACCACTTCGACAACGCCGAAGTGGACCGTGAGCCCTACATGGCGCCTGGCCTGGTCACGCCGGCCAAACGCGAGCTTGGCAAGCTGCCTACGGACGTGTGGTGGCACACGATTGTGTCACCAACCGGCCGGGAAAAAACCGGCTACCCCACCCAGAAACCCGAGGGCCTGGTACGCAGGATCGTCTCCGCCTCCAGCCGTGAAGGCGATTGGTGCCTCGACTTCTTCGCAGGCTCCGGCACCCTCGGCGCCGTTGCCGCCAAACTGGGCCGCAGCTTTGTGTGCGTCGACCAGAACGAACAGGCGATCGCAGTCATGCAAAAACGCTTAGGTGGCAAAGCTGAGTTCCACCAGATCCAGCCGACGGCCTCCTGAGCCCGCTTCCTGGGGGGGCTCAGTCAGGCAACGCCCTTCACGAAGGCAGTCACGGAGTCGGCGATCATCTGAACGGCGATGGCTGAGAGCAGCAAGCCGGCGATCCTGGTGACAAGCTCCACGCCGTTCTCGCCCAGCACCCGCTGCACCACACCTGCGAACCGCATGGCCAGGTACAACGACGCCAGCACCACCGCGATGCCCAGCCCAACAGCCAAGTACTCCGCCAGTTGAGTGGACTGCTGGACGAAGACCATGACTGCCACAATGGCGCCAGGTCCTGCCATCAACGGCGTGCCCAGCGGAACGAAGGCCACGTTCTTGTACTTGGCGGCGTTTTCCTCGCCGCTGGTGGATCCTGTCAGCAGCTGCAGGGCGATCAGGACCAGGAGCAGGCCGCCGGCGCCCTGCAATGCGGCCAGCGAGATGTGCATGTAGTTCAGGATCGACTGGCCGAAAATCGCGAACACCACGATCACGCCCGTGGCCACCAGGAGCGCCTGGAACGCCGAACGGTTGCGGTCCTTTGCCGACATTTGAGCCGTCAACGACATGAAAATCGGCACGGTTCCCGGTGGGTCCATGATCACGAACAGAGTGACGATCACCGATGCGAGCAGTTGCAGATCCATCAGCGGAACCCCTTCACCGTATTACCGTGCTGCCGGTTGCCAACTCCTCGATCCGCGCCAAGACCTCCGGCGGCGTCGTGTTTTCGCCCAACAGGTTCGGTTTGCCCGCTCCGTGGTAGTCCGAGGATCCCGTCATCAGCAGCCCATGCTCAGCCGCAAGCCCACGCAGGAAAGTGCGTCCTTCCTCGGGATTGTCCCGGTGCTCCACTTCAAGCCCCAGCAGGCCGGCGTCGATCATGTCCTGGTAAGTGCGCTCCCCCACGATGCGTCCCCTCGACGAAGCCACGGGATGAGCGAAAACCGGAACCCCGCCGGCGGCCCTGACGAGCTCGACGGCGACTGCCGGGTTGGGCGCATAGTGCTGCACGAAGTAGCGCGAATGGGACGTGAGGATGGACGTGAAAGCTTCCGTCCTGTCCGCGACTACCCCGGCGGCCACCAAGGCATCGGCGATGTGCGGGCGTCCCACGGTCGCACCGGGAGCTACGTGGTGGATGACGTCGTCCCACGTCAGCGGGTAATCCTCGGACAAGAGGGTGACCATGTGCTCGGCGCGGGTCAGCCGTGCGTCCTTGGACTTGGTGATCTCCTCCAGCAAGCCCACGTGGGCGGGATCGTGGAGGTAACTCAGCAGATGGACGCTGATGCCCTGCTCTGTCCGGCACGAGATCTCCATTCCCGGAACGAACGCAATGCCGTGTTCGCGTGCCGCCGCGGACGCAGACTCCCAGCCATCGGTGGAATCGTGGTCCGTCAAGGCTACGGCGTCGAGGCCTGCCGCGACGGCGGAAATGATCACCCCGGCCGGTGTCTCGGTTCCGTCGGAAACATTGGAGTGCGCATGCAGGTCTATCCTCACTTTCCCAGCCTATGGGATGTGGGCCCGCTTGGAGCGTTGCGCCGTTGGCCTCCTCACCTAACTGGTGGGACGATGTAACGGTGAACGATGCCGAAAACACCCAGAACTCGTCCTCCCAGCCACTGCAAGAGCGCGTCAACAACCGCTCACAGAGGCCCACATCCGATGCCTTCAAGGCATTCATGGCCAGCAATTGGGCGCCCGCCCCGCAGGTGACCCCTGCGCGTGACGCCGTCGCGGACCATGCCGCCCGCCGCCGTCGTACCATTTCCGAACTGTTCAAAGGCGAACGGCTTGTTATCCCGGCGGGTCCGCTGAAGGTCCGCTCCAACGACTGCGACTACCGCTTCCGCCCCCACTCCGGTTTCGCCCACCTCACCGGGTTGGGCCTCGACCATGAGCCCGACGCCGTCCTCATCCTGGAGCCGGTTGCTGCTGGAAAGGGCGACGACGGCGGTCACCACAGCGCGACGCTCTACTTCCGTCCACTCGCCGGCCGCGATACCGAGCAGTTCTACGCAGACTCCCGCGCTGGTGAGTTCTGGATCGGTGCACGCCCCACGCTGGCCGAATTCGAAGCCCGCCTGGGCCTGCCCACCGCACACATCTCCGAGCTCGAAATGGCGATTACCAAGAACGTCGGAGCTCCGGAAATCGGTGGTATCTCCATCCGCCTGGTCCGCAAGGTGGATGAAAACATTGACGCACTGGTGGACACCGCCCGGTACAACACCGCAAAGGACCCGGAAACCCTGGACCTCGGCGAGCTCGACGCCTTGGATGAGAAGCTCAGCGAAGCACTGTCCGAACTGCGCCTCCTCAAGGACGAGTGGGAAATCGAGCAGATGAAGATTGCCGTCGCGGCTACCGTGGAGGGCTTCGCCGACGTCGTTCGTGCCCTTCCCCGCGCTTTGACCCACAAGCGGGGTGAGCGCGTTGTTGAGGGCGCCTTCTTTGCCCGCGCCCGCGAGGAAGGCAACGAGCTCGGCTACGACACCATCGCGGCGTCCGGTAACAACGCCACCGTGCTGCACTGGAACCGCAATTCCGGAACCGTCAATGCGGGCGAACTCCTCCTCCTCGACGCCGGGGTGGAAGCAGATTCCCTCTACACTGCCGACGTCACCCGCACCCTTCCCGCCACTGGTACGTTCACCGATGTCCAGCGCAAGGTCTACGAAGCTGTGCTCGACGCCGCTGATGCCGGTTTCGCCGCTGCCCGGCCGGGTGTGAAGTTCCGCGACATCCATACGGCGGCAACCACGGTCCTGGCCGAACGCCTCGCCGAGTGGGGCCTCCTGCCGGTTTCTGTTGAGGAAGCCATCAGTCCCGAGGGACAGCAGCACCGCCGCTGGATGCCGCACGGCACCAGCCACCACCTGGGCCTTGATGTCCACGACTGCGCCCAGGCAAAGCGGGAGCTGTACTTGGACGGGATCCTCACCGAGGGCATGGTCTTCACCATCGAGCCTGGCCTGTACTTCAAGAATGAAGACCTGGCCATCCCGGAGGAATACCGCGGCATCGGCGTCCGGATCGAAGACGACATCCTCATGACTGCCGACGGCCCAGTGAACCTCAGCGCCGCATTGCCCCGCAAGGCAGAGGACGTCGAGTCCTGGATGGCCGGCATTTACCAGGAAGCGCAAGCCTAGGGCTGGATCGCTGCACGACTCACGCACACAGGGAAGGCCACCGGAGATCCGGTGGCCTTCCCTGTGTGTATTGCCGGAGGCGCTTCTACTGCTTGGGTTGGCCTTCAGGGTCGGACTGCTGGCCGTTGTCCTGGGGCACGTTCTGGCCTTCGGTCACGCGAACGCCGTACTGAGGGCGACCATCGGGCAAGTCCGGGTAGCGGACGGCCGCCGGTGCAGGATTCGGTGCAGGCTGGGTGGTGGGAGCGTTCTGGCTGTCCGGGGCGCCGGCGGCACCTGACTCGGGGCCACGCTGGCCGTACGGGTCATTCCAGGTGGACGGACGTTCAGGCGCCTGACCCGGCTGCTGCAGCGGCGCATTGTGCGGGTTGTAGTTGGTGGCCTGCGGCGTGGCTGCCTGCGAAGGGTTCATGGGTAATTGCTGGAGCAGACGGCGTGCCTCGTGGGCGGCCTCTACCGCGACAATGACGTCATAGTTGGTTGCCACCACCTGGCTGGTTGAGGTGAAGTCACGCTTCCCCCGTTGGGTGGCGTACGTGACGATGCCGAACAGCATGAAGAACGCAGCACCCATCAGCACCGAGGTGATGATGGAGAACGGACCTCCGGCAGGAGTGAAGAAGGAGAGCATGACGCCCACAAAGAGGCCGAACCACATGCCGCTCAAGGCACCGGACAAGGCCACCCTTGGGTAGCTCAGGCGGCCGGTCACCCGCTCCACCATTTTGAGGTCGTTGCCCACGATTGACACCAGCTGAACCGGGAACTGCTGGTCCGCGAGGTAGTCCACCGCCTTCTGGGCATCCAAATACGAGGTGTACGAACCAACAGTGTCGCCTTGGGGGACGCTGCGGGATTCCTCAATGGCTTTGGGAGCACCAAAAATGTTAGACATAGCCCCATTGTGTCCCATTGACATGTGAAGCGGCTGGAATTCAGCTAAAAGAGAGCAGACTCGGTAGCCTGTAAACATGAGCACACATCCCTCACGCGTCTTTGTTGCGCGCTTGCTCGGCTTGGACGTCTTCGACCCCTTGGGCGATCGTCTGGGCCGGCTGCGCGACGTCGTGGTGCTCTCCCGCGGCACGCGTGGGGCGCCCCACGTGGTGGGCATTGTGGTGGAAGTGCCTGGGAAGAAGCGGGTCTTCGTCCCCATGACGCGGATTACGTCCATCGACCAGACCCAAATCATTTGCACCGGTTTGGTCAACCTGCGCCGCTTTGAGCAGCGCGGCGCCGAAACGTTGGTAGTGGCGGAGATGTTCGATCGCCGTGTGACGCTAGCCGACGGCAGCGGTGACGCAACGATCGAGGACATCGCCATGGACCAGCACCGGTCCAAGGACTGGTTTGTCAGCAAGCTGTTCGTGCGCCGCGGACATTCTCTGTCGCCCTTGAGCAGGCTGCGCCGCAACGAAACACTGATCATTGATTGGGCCGACGCCCAGACTGGCGCCCATAACGAGCCGCAGGCGGCCACGCAGTTCGTTGCCACCCACGAGGACCTCAAGCCTGCGGACTTTGCCGAAGCCCTGCAGGAAATGAGCGACAAGCGCCGCTTCGAAGTCGCCAGCGAACTCCAGGACGAGCGCCTTGCAGACGTCCTCCAGGAACTCCCCGAGGACGACCAAGTTGAAATCCTTTCCGCCTTGGACGTGGAGCGCGCCGCTGACGTCCTCGAAGAGATGGATCCCGACGACGCCGCCGACCTCCTCGCCGAGCTTCCCTCCGCGCAGGCCGAAGAGCTGCTCCAGCTCATGGAGCCCCAGGAAGCCGAAGATGTCCGCCGGCTCCTGGAATACGACGAAGACACCGCTGGTGGCCTGATGACCCCCGTCCCGGTCATCCTGCCGCCGGAGGCCACTGTGGCCGAGGCCCTGGCCCACGTCCGCCGCGAGGAGCTCTCTCCGGCACTGGCCTCATCCATCTTCATCGCCCGCCCTCCCTTGGAGACGCCCACGGGCCGTTTCCTGGGCGTGGTGCACATCCAACAGCTTCTGCGCTTCCCTCCGCCGGAACCCTTGGGCAATCTCGTGGACAAAAACCTTGAGCCGTTGTCGGACCAAGCCCACATCAGCGAGGTTGCCCGGACCCTGGCCACGTACAACCTGAATTCACTTCCAGTTGTCGACGACGACGGCCGCCTCGTGGGGGCGGTGACTGTTGATGACGTGCTGGATCACCTGTTGCCGGATGACTGGCGCGCCCACGAGGACGACGCCCCTATAAGGAGACTTGGAGGCCGCATTGGCTGATAACAACGCCACCCGATCCCCCAAGTCCACCGGACGTTCCGGCAGCAGCCTGGACACGCCCCTGAGCGGGCGTCAACGCATCCTGCCCAAGTTCTCGCCGAACCCTGACGCCTTCGGCAACGCAACGGAGGGCTTCGCCCGCTTCATGGGCACGCCTACCTTCCTTGTCTACATGACGGTGTTTTGCGTGTTCTGGCTGGCGTGGAACTCGTTCGCGCCCACCGACTGGCAGTTCGACCGCATGGAGCTTGGCTTCACCCTGTTGACGCTCATGTTGTCCCTGCAGGCCTCCTACGCAGCGCCGCTCCTCCTTCTGGCACAAAACCGGCAGGATGACCGGGACCGCGTCTCGCTCCAGCAGGACCGCCAGCGTGCAGAACGCAACCTCTCCGACACCGAGTACCTCACCCGTGAATTGGCCTCACTGCGCATAGCCCTGCGCGAGGTAGCCACCCGTGACTACGTCCGTGCAGAGCTCCGAAGCCTCCTGGAAGACATTATCGATGCCCAGGAAGAACTCCGTGAGAATGAAGGCTCCCCAGATGGCACGGAGTCGCCAGGCGAGAAGGTCAAGGAGAAGCTGAAGGAGAAGCGCGACAAGTCGCGTGGGCCCCGCACACAGCAGATCCCGAAGGTCCGCCCGCCACGTACCGCGGGTCCACAGCATTCCACCGCCAAGCCAACGCCTGAAAACCCCGAAAGCCGAGCCTGATCGTATGAGCACCGCATCTGCCGAGGCGCTCCACGCTGCCCTGGCAACCGTCATCGATCCTGAGCTTCGCCGCCCCATCACGGAACTCGGAATGGTGGAATCGGTCTCTGCCGACCACACCGGCGCCGTTCACGTGGCCGTCCTGCTGACCATCGCCGGGTGCCCGCTGCGTGAGACCATCACGGAAGACGCCACTGCGGCATTGTCCAAGGTGCCCGGCGTTACCGGCGTGGACGTGGAGCTGAAGGTCATGAGTCCAGCCCAGCGCGAAGCTCTCAAGGAACAGCTCCGCGGCCCGGGTGGACAGCGCGGCATCCCCTTCACCAAGCCGGGATCGTTGACCAAGGTCTACGCCGTAGCCAGCGGAAAGGGCGGGGTGGGCAAATCATCCGTCACCGTTAATCTGGCCTGTGCACTGGCCGCCCAGGGGCTCCGCGTGGGCATCGTGGACGCCGACGTACATGGTTTCTCTGTACCGGCCCTCATGGGCATTACGCAAAAACCCACGCAGGTGGACGACATGATCCTGCCCCCTGTGGCCTACGGCGTGAAGGTCATCTCCATTGGCATGTTCGTTGCCGGCAACCAGCCTGTGGCGTGGCGCGGTCCCATGCTGCACCGGGCCTTGGAACAGTTCCTCACAGATGTCTACTTTGGTGACCTCGATGCCCTCTTCCTGGACTTGCCCCCCGGCACCGGGGACATCGCCATTTCCGTGGCTCAATTGCTCCCCAACGCAGAGATCCTGGTGGTGACCACACCTCAAGCAGCCGCCGCCGACGTCGCTGAGCGTGCAGGAACCATCGCCACCCAGACGGGCCAGAAGGTGGCCGGCGTCATCGAGAACATGTCGTTCCTGAACATGCCCGACGGCGGACGCATGGAACTGTTCGGCAGTGGCGGAGGTGCCATCCTGGCTGAGCGGTTGAGCGCTTCCGTAGGCAGTGACGTTCCGCTTCTGGGGCAGATTCCCTTGGACATCCGGTTGCGGGAAGGCGGCGACTCCGGGAAGCCCGTGGTACTGGCTGCACCCGACACAGCGGCTGCGAAGGCCATGGAGGAGATCGCCTCAGCCCTCGCTGCGCGGCCTCGGGGCTTGTCCGGCCTGCCGCTGGGAATTCAACCCCGCTAGATCCTCCGGTCGGGAAACCCGATCCGGAATCAGGTGGCTTCGGAGTCGAAAGGCGCAGCTTCGCCCTCAGCGAGGCGCTCGATGGTCCGTATAGGGGCCTTTGGCTTGGCGTCCGCGGAAGCGGCGGCGACGGCAGTAGCTGCGACGGCGGGCGCCCCTGCGCTGACCGGCTTGGATTCGTCGTCAAGGAGGGCGTCCTTGATGATGCGCCGAGGATCGTACTGGCGGGGGTCGTACTTCTTCCAGTCGACTTCGTCGATATCGATGCCGACTTCGTCCTTGATCTGCTCGCGGGCACCCGAGGCCATCCGCCGGACTTCCTTGACCAGGTTGGCAAGCTTTTGAGTGTATTCGGGCAAACGGCTGGGACCGATGACGAGTACGCCGATAATCAGAAGGAGTATGAACTCCGGGCCGTTGATTCCAAACACGCTACGAAGATTACCTTGTCTGTGGTGCCGCTCATAAACCGGCGGGACGGAGCAGGGTTTGGAGTCCGCGAAGCAGCCTCGCATACCATGCCTCGGAGGTCTCGTCGGAGGACCCACGCGCCATGGACTCGCCGGCCCTGACGATTTCGGGAACGGCGTCATCCGCGGTGTCGGCAGGGAGGTCGGAGACGTAGCTGATCACGGCATCCGGCATGGCGTAGACGGCCTTCCACGGGGTTCCCTGCGTGACAGAAAGCTGTGCTGACGTCGACTGCCCACGCAGGTCGCGATCCACCGGCAGATGCTCTTCCACGATGGTGGCGTAATGCCCCTTGCTTTCGAGCCTCATCTCCACAGCAGGGTGGCCGTTCCGCACTGTCGCATTGGCAGACACTACCTGGAAGCCCATCCCGAGCAGCTCAGGACAGGCCCACCCTTCGTCCCGCAGAACGTCCAACTGCGCAGCATCCAAGCTGACCGTGCCGCCGGCGGGAACCGCGGGCAGGAGCATTGCCTCGGCGCTGCCGCCCGTCCACAGTCCGGCAAGGGCTCCTGAATGTGAGGTTTCGGCTAGGGCCATCGGCTCGGTATCTCCCGCCACGACGTAGGCGGACGCAGCCAACGCACCTGCGCTGACCGCCAGCGTGCCCGCAGCGACTCCCGCGATCCGGAGACTCCGCCGCAGCCCGCTCGGATACGGCGGATTCCCGAGCGGCTGACCTGGCTCGTTGGCGAGGCGCTCAGTGTGCTGGATCAATCTCGCGGCGAGGTCCTGGCTTGCTTCAGGAACAGCTGCGCCGCGCAGGCGTTCCAAGTACTGCCGTTCCCGGCGAAGTGCGGCGCGGCATTCCGCGCATTCCTGCAGGTGTTCCGGGACTCGTGTGTGGCGCAGCGCAGCCAGTTTGCGCCGGGAAAGGGCTCCCGGACCAAGTGGTCGTCGAGGCATGGACGACCTAAAGCATGCTTGCGATGCGGGGCATCTTCAGGCGCGGCTTGCGGGCCTCCGCCGGACGGGGATCGCGGTGGGCAAGCTTCTCGCGCAGCATGGTCCGGCCGCGGTGGATCCGGGACCTGACGGTCCCCAGCTTCACACCGAGAGCCTCTGCCACTTCGTCATACGAGAGGCCCTCAAGATCGCACAGCACGACGGCGGCGCGGAAGTCGGGCGGCAGTTCTTCCAACGCCCGCTGGACGTCGAGGTCAAGGTTGTTGTGCTCGAAGCTCTGCTCGGGGCCCGGCTCACGGCCAGGCAAGCGGGACTCGGCATCCTCGGCGAGGGCATCGAAACGAATCCGGCTCTTGCGGCGGGCCTGGTCCAGGAAGAGGTTGGTGGTTATGCGGTGCAACCAGCCATCCAACGTTCCTGGTTTGAAGTTCTCCAAGGAACGAAAGACGCGCACAAAGACCTCCTGGGTGAGGTCTTCGGCGTCGAACTTGTTGCCGGTCAGGCGGTAGGCAAGCCGATATACCTTGGCGGAGTGGTTCGCGACCACTTCCTCCCAGCTGGGCATGACCCACTCAGCAACGGCCTCAAGGCCCTCCGATGTTTGGACTGGCGCAGCATGCGATGCCGGCATCGTCCACTCCCCTCAAACTGTGGTTCACCGAGTCTCGGTGCCGTCCACCTCATGGATGACCGGAGCATTATCATCCCAAGGTTGTCTGGGAATTTCCTGACTGGTGGACGTTTTCCCCGCAACGCGAAAAACGTCGATGGACACAGCCCGGAGCGGCTCCCCAACAACAGGGGTACGGGGTTGGACACAGTAGTCTGGTACAAACACCCCTACCCGCGGAAAGCGAAACCTTCATGAGTGCCGACAAGTCAAGCAGCTGGTCCTATGCGGAAGATCTGCCGGCTGAGGATGACGTCTTGTTGCGCGCCCGCGAACGGTCCTTCGAACTTGGCGTAACGCCCATCAGCCCCGGCGTGGGTGCTGTGCTCACGGTCCTCGCTGCCGCGTCCAAAGCGCAGACCGTGGTGGAAGTTGGATCAGGAGCAGGGGTGTCCGGTGTCTGCCTCCTGCGTGGACTCAGCCCCCAGGCCGTCCTGACCACCATCGACGTCGATGTGGAGCACCTCAAGGCCGCAAGGGAAGCGTTCCTGGAGTCAGGCAGCCCGGCCAACCGCACCCGCACCATTTCCGGGAGGGCAGCGGACGTGCTGCCGCGCCTCACTGACTCTGCGTACGACCTCGTGTTCATCGATGCCGATAAGCCCAATTTTCCCAAGTATGTTGAGCAGGCCATCCGCCTTCTTAAGTCCGGCGGCACCTTGGTCATCAACGACGCACTGGACAAGGACCGGGTGGCCAACCCCGCCGCGCGGGACTCCACCACCGTGGTGTTGCGGCAGATTGGCAAGTCAATCCGCGATGACGAGCGGCTGGCCTCGGCCATGCTCCCTACCGGCGACGGGCTCCTGGTAGCTGTCAAGAAGTAGGCACCCTTGGCCTGGGCTGGACCCGGGACAAAACGGTCCTTAAACAAAAGCAGGGCTCCAGCTCACGCTGGGCCCTGCCTTGTAAATCTATTCGGTCACACCTACGAGGCATTCCTTGAGGTTTTCCGCTTCGGCTGCGTTGAGCTCGACCACAAGTCGTCCCCCGCCCTCCAGCGGCACACGCATGATGAGGCTGCGTCCCTCTTTGGTAACTTCCATAGGGCCGTCGCCAGTACGTGGTTTCATAGCCGCCATTAGGAAAATCCCCTCCATTTGTCCCAAGTCACGCCCAACCCGGCCGGGCTGGATCCGCGTCGCAATTGCAGCCGGCGGCACCGTTTGGGAGGCCGCCTTGGCCGGGCACTTTTAGGTGCTTTGTCCTTGCTCGTAGTCCATTATCCCGTACTTACCCGCCCGTAGCGAAATCAACCGCGTATTTGTCCGGGCTTTGTACATATTGCCATTCCCCAACAAAGGTCCACGTCAGGGCGGATAGTCACCGCCGCCGGGCAGGGGTGCCCACGCCCAGAGCCACACAACCCAGACGATTTGGAGGAGGACAAACATCACCACTACCGTGCCCCGGTACGCCTTGGACTTGGACAAGAGGGCCGCACCAAGCGCCAGCGGAAACAGCGGCAGGAGCATCCTGAACGTGCTGGTTTGTGGGTGCAGGAAAACCAGCAAATAGCCCATGTAGCACGCACACCACAGTCGCAGCTCCGTTCCGATGGCCCGGACCGGCTTGGAGATCATGACCAGGACGAACAGGGCCGCAAAGACAAACGGCGCCAGCACCCCCAGAACCGGCCCAAACAGCATTCGGCCGGTGTCGAACCACGGCTTGAACGGCACCAGGTCATGGCCGCGCCACGCCGTCTCCGTACGTGTATAGGCTGCCGGGTCGCCGGTCACTGCCCAGGCGACTGCGGGCCATACCAAGGCTCCGACGCCCGCAGCGACCACCAAGGCTGCCAGGGACAGCAGGCTGCGGGCCGAAGTCGGATCATTGTCACGCCTGGCATCCAACGCCGTCTTCGCGGGCCCGAACCGTTGCCACAAACGCCACAGGAGCAGAAGCCCCACCATGGCCGCGAACGGCACACCCGTAGGCCGGGACAAGCACATCAAGAGAACCACGGGGATTGCGGCCACGTAGTGGCGGCGAACAATGAGCAGCAAGGAGGCGGAGAGGAGCAAGAGGTTCAGCGACTCCGCATAGGGAACCTGGAGAATCGGCGAGACCGGAAAAGTGGAGACGAAGATGACGCCCCACATGGCTGCCTGTTTGCCTGCAAACTCGCGGAAAAGCTTGAAAATCACCAGTGCTGCTCCCAGCCCGGCCACCATCGCGATGGCAGTGAGGGCTTGGAAGGTACCCAACCCGGTCAGGGCGGAAAGAGCCCTTGCCAGGAAAGGGAAGAGTGCGTAGAAGGCCCAGGCGTTTTCCGTGACCACCCCGTTGCCGTCTACCGGCAGGACGGAGGGATACCCCTTCTCCGCGGCCTGCTGATACCAGCGTCCGTCCCAGATAGTGATGAAGTTCCAGTAATCCGGAGCCGGCGGGAACCAGGGGTTGGTTCCTTGATGGATGGCGGCCGCCATGAAGATGCAGGCGCTCACCAGCCGTGCTGCAACGAAAACGATGGATACCTGTAACCACCAAGGCCACCTGGCCATCCTTGCTCCCGTGGCTGCCACCGCACGGGACAACCGCGCCGTGAGGCCCTCCGCATCCCTTACCGGGGCTTCTGCAGTCACTCGGGGTTCCCGCTGGCTTCGCCATCCTCAGGCCGCTGCTGTGCGAGGACACCAAGTCTTTCGATTTCCCGGTCCTTGGCCTGCAGCTGATCTCTGAGCTCGTCCAGAACCTGATCCACCTGGTCCATTCGGTATCCCCTCAACCCCAGGGCAAAGCGCAGGGAATCGACGTCGGACGGCCGCGCCTCGGCCGGCAACAGCACCGGGGGCAGGTTGGGAACGGGGTCGTCCAACCCCGCACCCATCGTGCGGCCCCGGACGATCCCGGCTCCGACATACAGCGCAGCGCCGACCAGGACAATGGCGAGAAACACCAGGAAAAAGCTCACAAGGTCCATCGTGCCAGAAAGGGATACCTATTCCGGGCGTTGGTTTCCGTTAGGAACGGGAGGAAGCGGCGCCCCGTGCAGGACGCGGTGCACGGCGTCGGCGGGGTCATCCACCAATTGGATCAGGTCGAGGTCCTTTTCCGACACCATGCCCTCGGCCACGAGTGTCTCCCTGATCCATTCGATCATCGGGCCCCAGAACCGTACGCCCAACAGCACGATGGGGAAAGATGTCACCTTGCGGGTTTGGACGAGGACCATCGCTTCAAAGAGTTCGTCGAGAGTTCCGAGCCCACCCGGAAGGACAACGAATCCTTGAGCGTATTTGACGAACATGGTCTTCCGGGCGAAGAAGTACCGGAAGTTGATCCCCAGGTCTACCCACTGGTTGAGTCCCTGCTCGAACGGCAGTTCTATGCCAAGGCCTACGGAGACTCCGTTGCCTTCCACGGCACCCTTGTTGGCTGCTTCCATGGAACCCGGCCCTCCGCCGGTGATGACTGCGACGCCGGCCTCCGCCAGCTTCCGCCCTACGTCCACGGCCATTTCGTAGTATTCGGTCCCCGGCTTGGTGCGGGCAGAGCCGAAGACACTGACGGCGGGACCGAGATCAGCCAGGGCACCGAAGCCTTCCACGAACTCACTTTGGATCCGAAGGACGCGCCACGGATCGGTATGGATGAATTGTCCGGCACCGCTCGTATCCAGCAAATGCTGGTCCGACATTCCCGTATCGGCCTGTTTGCGCCGAAGCTCCAGGGAGCCTTTGTGCTTGGCGGGCGCAATCTCCGAAGGCAGGGGCACATGGGTGGTCCTGCCGTGGCCGTTGGCATCCGGGTTGGGAATTGAGTGCTGGCTGATGCTCATTGCCCAAGGCTAGCGCTTATGGACGCCAGCTCCGTCGCAGCGACCCGGTTGTTGCATTGCAGTCTGGTATATCGCTGGAGAGCAGGTTTCTGTTCAGTCACGATCTTGGGGAAGTTGCCGTGACCGTGGTCATATTTGCCTCTTTGTTCGCTAGATTCGTCGTATGACTACTCAAGCGTCCGGCGATGCCCTCGTCTCACTGAATGGCGTCAACAAGCATTACGGTCAATTGCACGTCCTGAAGGACATCAACCTTCAGGTTCGGAAGGGTGAAGTCGTGGTGGTAATCGGACCTTCCGGCTCCGGTAAATCCACGCTGTGCCGCGCGATCAACCGTTTGGAAACGATTGACGACGGCGATATTGCCATTGACGGGAAGAAGCTCCCCGAGGAAGGCAAGGACCTCGCCCACCTGCGGGCCGACGTCGGAATGGTCTTCCAGTCCTTTAACCTGTTCGCCCACAAGACGATTCTTGAGAACGTCACCCTGGGCCCCATCAAGGTGAAGAAAGTGGCCAAGGGCACGGCTGACAAAGAGGCCATGGCACTCCTGGAACGCGTAGGCGTCGGGCACCAGGCACCGAAGCTTCCCGCCCAGCTTTCCGGTGGCCAGCAGCAGCGTGTAGCCATCGCCCGCGCACTGGCCATGAAGCCGAAAGTGATGCTTTTCGACGAGCCCACTTCGGCGTTGGACCCGGAAATGATCAATGAGGTCCTGGACGTCATGATCCAGCTGGCCAAGGAAGGCATGACCATGATCGTGGTCACTCACGAGATGGGCTTCGCCCGCAAGGCTGCCGATCGCGTGGTGTTCATGGCTGATGGCCAGATCGTGGAAGATGCCACCCCCGAGGAATTCTTCACCAACCCCAAGAGCAACCGAGCCAAGGACTTCTTGTCCAAGCTCTTGACCCACTAGCTCCTTACCGCCCGCACCCCGGCCGTAAGGCGGCCATCCAATGAAAGGAACGTCATGAAGTCTCTTATTACCCGGAGGAAGTCACTCCTGGTGGCCGCATCGGCTGCGCTTGCTCTCTCGCTGAGCGCTTGCGGTGGCGGAAGCGGCTCGACGCCTGCCCCTGTTGCCTCGGCAAGTTTCGAGGCCGGCACCACGATGGAGAAGCTGAACAAGGCTCAGAAGATCACCATCGGAACCAAGTTCGACCAGCCGCTCTTCGGCCAGAAGGGCCTGGACGGCAAGCCTGTCGGATTCGACGTCGAGATCGGCAAGGCAATCGCTGCGAACCTGGGCATTCCGGCTGACAAGATCGAATGGGTGGAGACCGTCTCCCAGAACCGCGAATCGTTCATTGAGCAGGGCCGCGTTGACCTCGTCATTGCCACCTACACCATCAATGACGCCCGGAAGGAAAAGGTCTCCTTCGCAGGACCGTACTACGAAGCAGGCCAGGCACTGCTGGTGAACAAGGACGACAACTCCATCACCAAGCCCGAGGACGTTGCCGGCAAGAAGGTTTGCTCCGTCACGGGTTCCACCCCGGCCAAGACCATCGCCGAAAAGTACAACGCCGAGGTAGTCCCTGCGGCCACGTATACCGCTTGCCTGGAGCCGCTGCGCAACAAGCAGGTTGTCGCCGTCACCACGGATAACGTCATCCTCGCCGGTTACGTGGACAAGGAACCGGATGCCTTCAAGCTCGCTTCGGATGAAACCTTCACCAAGGAGCCTTACGGCATCGGCCTGAAGAAGGACGATACCGTCTTCCGCAACTGGATCAACGACCAGCTTGAGGGCTTCGCCAAGGGCGACACCTACAAGAAGGCTTGGGAAGCCACTGCAGGCAAGGTCATCAAGACCACCCCTGAACTTCCTGCGATCAACCGCTACTAGTCAGACCTGTCAACTGCCGCCGCCCAACCGGACGGCGGCAGTTGACGACTCCAGGACCCTGTTCCCTGATTAGCTGCAGCCAAAGGAAGCCATGGACGCCGTCATAGCAAGCCTCCCCGAATACTGGGACGGATTTCTCCGAACCCTCTATCTCTCCGTCATTTCAGGAATCATTGCCCTCATCGTCGGCACACTCCTGGCGGCCATGCGGGTATCCCCCGTGGCTGCACTCCGCGGATTCAGCATGTTCTACGTTGAAGTCGCCCGAAACACCCCGTTGACCATCATCTTCTTCTTCGCAGCCATCGTGCTCCCCCGGCTGGGCGTCAAGTTCGAACAGTTCGAAGTTGCCGCCATCATCGCGTTGAGCAGTTACACGGCGGCCTTCATCGCCGAAGCCGTCCGTTCCGGTGTCAACAGCGTGCCCGTTGGCCAGGCCGAAGCCGCCCGCAGCGTGGGCATGACGTTTACCCAGGTTTTGGGTTTCATCGTTCTTCCCCAAGCCGTCCGTACCGTCATACCCCCGTTGATCAATATCCTGATCGCACTGGTCAAGAACTCTTCCGTGGCCGGCGCATTCTTCGTCCTTGAGCTCTTCGGCTACGGTCGGCAGCTTTCCAACGACTACGGCGATCAAGTTCTCTGGATCCTGCTTGGGGTGGCGTTCTTCTACCTCCTGATCACGGTGCCGCTGGGCCTCCTGGCGCACTTTGTTGAACGAAAGGTGGCGATTGCCCGATGACCTCGGTCCTGTACGACGTCCCCGGGCCCAAGGCCCGCCTCTACTCACTCCTTGGATCCGCGGCCGGAATCCTGATCATCCTCGGTGTCCTGGCCATCGCTGTCACGACGCTGGCCCAGCAGGGCATTTTCGACGCCGACCGCTGGGAGATCTTCTACGGCCCCATGGCGCCGGATGTCTGGAGCTTGATTGGTCAAGGCATCCTCTCCACGCTGGCTGCGGCTGCCGTAGCGGCCGTGATCGCCTTCCCACTCGGCATCGCCCTCTGCCTCCTGCGCATCTCCCTGATTGCGTGGATCCGGGTTCCCACGCAGGTAGTGCTTGAGTTCCTTCGCGGCATGCCCGTGGTCCTCATGATGTTGTTCGTCCTGCTGGTTTTCGCCACAGGGCAGTTCCAAGCCGTGGTGGTTGGCTTGGTGCTTTACAACGCCGCGATCTTCGCCGAGATCCTGCGTGCAGGCATTCAGTCCCTCCCCAAGGGGCAGCGCGAGGCTGGCCTTGCCATCGGCTTGCGCAGCTTCCAATCACGGATGTCCATCGAGTTCCCACAGGCAGTACGCCGCATGCTTCCGTCGTTGGTTGCACAGCTGGTGGTCCTGCTCAAGGACACCTCGCTCGGCTACATCGTGGGCTACGAGGAACTCCTGCGGAAGATCCAGATCATGGCGGACTTCCTGGGTCCGGATTTCCTGTTCCCGGCGTTCTTCGTGGGCGCCGCGATCTACATCCTGATCAACCTCACCGTGTCAAGGATCGCCATCCTGATCGAGCGCCGCGGTTCCAAGAAAGCCGCCGGCGGCGTAGCAGCCCCCAGCCTTCGAACGGGCCTCATGGTGGGTGGAGACGACCCCATCGCAAAGGACTCCGTCGAGGGACCTGACAAGAAGTAACAACCCCGATACAAAGAAGGTCCGCAGCCATCCGGCTGCGGACCTTCTTTTGTTGGAGCCTGGCTACGGCGCCAACCACGTCCTCAGTGCACGGAGGCACTCACGGACAGCGTCGGCGTCGACGTGCTCGTTGTCCTTGTGCGCCAGCAGCGGATCGCCCGGCCCGAAGTTCACAGCAGGGATGCCCAGTTCGCTGAAACGCGCGACGTCGGTCCACCCGTACTTGGGCTTGGGCTCGGCGCCCACTGCGGCAACGAACGACGCGGCGGCGGGGTGGTTCAGTCCGGGTCGCGCGCCGGCAGCGGCGTCCGTGCGGACGACGTCGAAGCCTTCCAGAAGGTCCCGGACGTGCGCCTCCGCTTGGTCGGGAGTCTTGTCCGGAGCGAAGCGGTAGTTGATCTCCACAACGCAGCGGTCAGGGATGACGTTGCCTGCTGTGCCGCCATTGATCTTCACCGCATTGAGGCTTTCACGGTAGTCCAGGCCATCGACGTTGATGGTCCTGGGCTCATATGCCGCCAACCGGGCAAGGATGGGAGCTGCGGCATGGATGGCGTTGACGCCCATCCATGCGCGCGCAGAGTGGGCCGTTTCGCCGATGGTGGTGGCTTCGAAGCGGCTGGTTCCATTGCAACCACCCTCCACAGTGCCGTGCGTTGGCTCCAACAGGATCGCGAAATCGCCGCGGAGCAGATCTCCGTGGTTGCGGACCAAACGGCCCAGACCACTCTTCACAGCTTCCACTTCTTCATGGTCGTAGAAGACGAAAGTGACATCCTTGTCCGGCTGCCGGCCGTCGTCGAACAGTGTTGCGGCCAGCGCGAGTTGCACCGCTACACCGCCCTTCATGTCCGTGGTTCCGCGGCCATAGAGCACGCCTTCGCCGGGTACACCGGACTCCCACGTCGCCGGGACAGTGCCCAAGGAGCCTTCAACGGTGGGCAGCGGCACGGTGTCCAGATGCCCGGCCAGGATGACACGTTCAGCACGGCCAAGCTCGGTGCGGGCGATGATGGCATCACCGTCCCGAACTACCGTGTAGGCCGGAATGGCGCGCAGGGCGGACTCGACGGCGTCGGCGAGTTCGGTCTCGTTGCCGGAGACGCTGTTGAAATCGATCAGCGCCGCCGTCAGCACGGCAACGTCCTGGCGCAGGTCGAGGAGGGCGGGAGCAGGGTTCAGGGTCACCCGTACAGCTTAATCCCCCGCAAGCACCACGAATGCGACCTGCACGGTGTGAGACGGGTTTTAACCGACCTCCGACTGCTGGATACACTTGGCCCATGACTGAAACTGCTTCCTCTGCTGTGCCCGCAAACGCACCCGCTAACCACCGATCAGCTTACGGATTCGGCCTCGCCACCATCGCCACCTCGGCCTCCGGGGAAGCAACCGTGCTGGATGTCTGGTTCCCCGCTCCGGCCCTGGGCGTTGCAGCCGAGACCCTGCGCGACGTCGAAAACGCCGACCCTGCGCTCACCGCCCTCGCTGAAGAAGGCAACGATGCCGATCGTGGCACCGAGCAGAAGGTGGTCTTCGCCCAGATCGACCTCGATGCCGCGCCGGCAGATACCGCAGACGCCTACCTCCGTTTGCATCTCCTCTCGCACCGCTTGGTGAAGCCGAACAGCATCAACCTCGACGGCGTTTTCGGCAAGCTTCCCAACGTTGTATGGACCAACTTCGGTCCGGCCGCGGTAGACGGCTTCGAACTCACCCGTGCACGCCTGCGCAAGCGCGGCAACGTGGTGGTCTACGGCGTGGACAAGTTCCCGCGCATGGTTGATTACGTTGTCCCCACCGGCGTCCGCATTGCAGACGCCGACCGCGTCCGCTTGGGCGCCCACCTCGCTGAAGGCACCACCGTGATGCATGAGGGCTTCGTGAACTTCAACGCCGGCACCTTGGGCACCTCCATGGTGGAGGGCCGCATCTCCGCTGGCGTCGTGGCCGGCGACGGCACGGATGTCGGCGGCGGCGCGTCCATCATGGGCACGCTCTCCGGTGGCGGCAAGGAAAAGATCGCACTCGGCGAGCGTGTGCTTTTGGGCGCCAACTCCGGCGTGGGCATCAGCATCGGTGATGACTCAGTAGTTGAGGCCGGTCTTTACGTAACGGCCGGAACGCGAGTCCGCGTCCCGGGTCCGAAAGACGAAAACGGTGAAGACACCAGCAAGATCATCAAGGCCGTGGAACTCTCAGGCGTCCCCAACCTCCTCTTCCGCCGCAACTCCACCACCGGTGGCGTGGAAGTCCTTCCGCGCAAGGGCCAGACGGTGGAGTTGAACGAGGCACTTCACGCCAATTAGCAGGAGGACATCCGTGCGCCGGTTCCGCCGCGCCATCGTTGCGGTGCTGGCTCTGGGCCTCGTAGCAGGTGCCATTTATGCGATCGTTGCTGTGCTGCAGCGCTCCGAGACCCTGGTCACGGAGCGCTGCGTCGCCGTCGTCGGCGCCGAAACCCATGAACTGGCCACCGACCAGGCAGCGAACGCATCGCTGATCTCTGCCATCTCCGTCCAACGTGGCCTGCCGCCCAGGGCGGCGAGCATTGCGCTGGCCACCGCCATGCAGGAATCCAGGCTGCGGAACATCAACTACGGTGACCAAGCGGGACCCGATTCCCGTGGGTTGTTCCAGCAGAGGCCGTCCCAGGGCTGGGGCACCGAGGCTCAAGTCATGGACCCCGTCTACGCCACCAACGCGTTCTACGACGGCCTGGTCAAAGTACCCGGCTACGAGACCATGGAGATCACCCAGGCCGCCCAAGCAGTCCAGCGCTCCGCGTTCCCCCGCGCCTACGCCCAACACGAACCCATGGGCCGGGCCTTCGCTTCGGCGTTGACCGGGCACTCGGAATCATCGCTAAGCTGCGAACTGCGCATGCCCGAGGGGGCAGGTGACCCTGCCGCCGTCGTAAATGAACTGACGACGGCGTTCGGCACCCAAGCGGCCACGGTTCAGGGCCGCTCGGTCCAGCTGGAGGCGACCGGCACCCAAGCCTGGGCACTGGCTCATTGGGCAGTGGCGAACGCCAAGACCTTGGCCATCACGCAAGTTGACGTCGCGGGCCAGACGTGGAATCGCGAGAAGCGCGACGGTTGGCAAGCCTCGGCTGCGGCCTCCGCGGGCGTCACCATTACCGTATCCGCCCCACCCACGTGAGTTTTTGTACATCTGCTGCCCTCAAAAGCCGCCAATAAGGGCAGGAGATGTACAAAAACTCCAGTCAGGCGAGGAGTTCCACAACGGGCTGGACGTAGCTGCGGAAAACATCGGGCTCGGACAGCAACCGGTGGCTCATGATCATGGTGCTGGGTTCCAGATACCAGGCCCGCGGTTCACTAAGGGGCAGCTCGATAATGGTGAGCTCAAAGTCGCGGGAACTGCGCCCCACCTCAAGGAGCCGGTCCTCCACCATCTCGTTGAGCACCTGGGTCACGCCATTGGCCTCGCGCGCGGCCTCGAGGTCTGCGTATTCGTCAATCCTGTCGGTCGCCCATCCCAAGGCCGAGCCAAAGTGGGCTTGGAGGACGCGCTGCAGGGCCGGCGAATTTCCAAAAGCCTTAAAGCTCGGCGGGGCCAGCTCAGACGCCGGCTTCGGATAAGCCTTCACCAGGCTTTCCCACCATGCCTCCCATTCGGTCTTGAGGGCCTGGATGCCCCCTACGTCCGAGGTGAGATGGCTATGGTCGGCGTGACGGACCTTTGGGGCCGCGTGGGACAGGCTGGGCCTACCGGCGCCGTCCAGTCCCGCGACGTCGCGCAGGTAGAGGGCGATGAGCATCGGCCCTGACGTGTCCATGGTGATACGCCATCCCGGGCCGCCTGACTCGTGCATGCGAATTCCTCCCTTGGCAGGTCCCCGACATTTCCCAGTCTATTCCCCTTGGCTGCCCACGGTAACGGCCCTGGCCACTCCCCTCGAGTCCCGGCTAGCGAACTGTGGGGACAGCTCCCAGGGACCGCAAGTGGGCAGTGAGGACATCACTGCACATCTCAGCGGTCATCCACTCGGGCTGCAGCAGCGCGTGCATGCACAGCCCGTCCATGGTTGCCAGAAGCCGTTCAGCTTCGGTGACGAGTGTTTGGTGGGCGTCAGCTTCGCCGGGACTCAGCAACATGATCAAACGCCCGACGACGGCTGCCACAGTGCGGTGGCTGCGCGCGGCTTCGGCGGCCAGGACGGGCTTGATACGCGCTGCATGGCGGAACGCCATCCAGACGCAGGCGTCCACTGCGAGTTCCTCGTCCAGGGGCAGGACCTGGCCCAGGAGATTCAACACAGCGGCCTGCTGTTCCGGGCTACCCGGAGACTTTGCCTCCACGGCGGACATGGCTGCTTCCAAACGGTCGGCAATTCGATCGATCACGGCGCCGAAGGAGAACACCAAAAGTTCGTCGCTGCTGGAAAAGTAGTGCCGCACCGAGCCGACGGCCAGTCCGGCTTCGTCCGCTACTTCCCTCAGGGATGCCCGTTCCAGGCCATCGCTGGCGATGATCCGAAAGACAGCTTGGACAACTTCCTGGCGCCGGGCTTCGGCATCAACAATTTTGGGCACCAGTATTTTTTAGCACGAACGTGCTTCAACACCGCTCAACACAGAGCGGCGTGGCTTCGATTTCCGATAGCGTAGGAACCATGAAAATTCTTGTCACGGGTGGCACCGGCTATATCGGTTCCCACACCGTTTTGTCCCTCCAGGAAGCCGGCCATGACGTCGTCGTGCTGGATAACCTCGTGAACTCCAGCGAGGAATCCCTCCGCCGAGTGTCCGAACTCACTGGCAAGACTGCCGCGTTCCACAAGGTGGACCTGGTGGACGAGCCCGCAGTTGAGGCTGTATTCGACCAGCATCACATTGACGCCGTCATCCACTTCGCGGGGCTGAAAGCCGTGGGAGAGTCCGTCCAGGAACCCCTCGCCTATTACTACAACAACATCGTTGGCACCCTGAACCTGCTCCGCGCGATGGACAAGCACAACGTGCGCTCCATTGTCTTCAGCTCCTCTGCCACCGTATACGGCGAGCACAACCCGATCCCCTACATCGAGAAGATGGAGATCGGCGCCAACAACCCGTACGGCCGCACCAAGGAACAGATTGAGGACATCCTCTCCGACCTGGGCAACGCCGACGACCGGTGGCATATCGCACTGCTGCGCTATTTCAACCCGGTGGGCGCACACCCGTCCGGTCGCATCGGCGAAGACCCCCAGGGCATCCCCAACAACCTGGTGCCCTTCATCGCGCAGGTAGCTGTTGGACGCCGCGAAAAGCTCATGGTCTTTGGCGGTGACTACGACACCCCCGACGGCACCGCGCAGCGCGATTACATCCATGTGGTGGACCTGGCAGAGGGCCACGTAGCAGCCTTGAACTACATCGCAGAACGCGCCGGAGTCCGCCGCTGGAACCTGGGCTCAGGTCGCGGCTCCTCGGTCCTGGAGGTACTGCGTTCCTTCGAGAAGGCGGTAGGCCAGCCGATTCCTTACGAAATCACCGGTCGTCGCGCCGGCGACCTCCCCGCGTTCTGGGCCGACGCCTCCTCCGCTCTGGCGGACCTCGGCTGGTCCACCACCAAGACGGTGGATCAGATGTGCGAAGACCACTGGCGCTGGCAGAAGAACAACCCTTACGGGTACAACGCGGCCCAGCCCGCTGCGGCGAATAACGCCTGAACGGCCACCAGCCAGGCGACCAACGACGGCGGCCGCCCACCTCGCGCGAGGTGGGCGGCCGCCGTCGTTATTGACACTTTTGCCGTATCAGTTGGCCGGGTAGTTGCGTTCCGGCTCCCCTGTGTAGAGCTGCCGCGGACGGCCGATCTTGGTCTGGGGATCGTTGATCATTTCGCGCCACTGGGCAATCCAGCCCGGGAGGCGACCAATGGCGAAGAGTACCGTGAACATCTTCTCCGGGAAGCCCATGGCCTTGTAGATGAGGCCGGTGTAGAAGTCGACGTTCGGGTACAGCTTGCGCTGGATGAAGTAGTCGTCGGCCAGGGCCTTCTCTTCGAGGCGCATGGCGATGTCCAGGAGTTCGTCGTTTCCGCCGAGCTTGCCCAGGACCTCGTGTGCCGTAGCCTTGATGATTTTGGCGCGGGGGTCGTAGTTCTTGTAGACACGGTGTCCGAAGCCCATGAGGCGGACGCCGTCTTCCTTGTTCTTGACCTTCTCCATGTAATCCTCGGGCTTGATGCCGTCGGCCTGGATCTGGCGGAGCATCTTCAGGACGGCTTCGTTGGCGCCACCGTGGGCGGGACCAAAGAGTGCGTTGATGCCTGCGGACACCGAAGCAAAGAGGTTCGCGTTGGACGAACCCACCAGGCGAACGGTGGAGGTGGAACAGTTCTGCTCATGGTCGGCGTGCAGGATGAGCAGGAGGTCCAGGGCCTTGACCACCACCGGGTCCATCTCGTACTGCTCGGCGGGAAGTCCGAAGCTCAGGCGCAGGAAGTTCTCCACGAGGTTCATGGAGTTGTCCGGGTAAAGCATCGGCTGGCCGATGGACTTCTTGTGGGCGTAGGCCGCAATGACCGGCAGCTTGGCCATGAGGCGGATGGTGGAAACTTCCACGTGCTCGGCGTTGAAGGGATCCAGCGAGTCCTGGTAGAACGTGGACAGCGCCGAAACAGCCGAAGAAAGCACCGGCATGGGGTGTGCATCGCGCGGGAACCCGCCGAAGAAGCCCTTGAGCTCTTCGTGCAGGAGCGTGTGGCGGCGGATGCGCTGATCGAACTCTTCCAACTCCGTGGGAGTGGGCAGGTTGCCGTAAATCAGCAGGTAGGAAACTTCGAGGAAGCTCGAGTGCTGCGCGAGCTGCTCAATGGGGTAACCGCGGTAGCGCAGGATGCCTGCGTCGCCGTCGATGTAGGTGATGGCCGAGGTGGTGGCCGCTGTGTTCATGAAGCCGGGGTCGTAGGCGACAGCGCCCGTCTGCTTCAACAGCTTGGAAACGTCGTAGCCTTCGTTTCCCTCTACAACCTGGATGCGCGGCAGTTCGAGTTCGCCGCCGGCATGGCGCAGTGTCGCGCTGGTGGTCTCAGTCATGGAGTCCCCTTCATGAGGCCTCAGGGCCTCTATCGAACGCTTGTCCAACCAACTTCTGGTGTCGCCGCCTTCGGCCCTACTGTTGCAGGGCTCCAACGGCCGAAGTGCTTTCTTAGTGAAGGCCACCATTGATAGTCAGTTAAAAAGCTACCGCCAGTAACCCTACGGAACTAATCCGTGCTGTCCGGTTACTGGCGGAATGACGCTAATAGTGGTGCAAGTCACAGCATTGTTATGCGCTGTTGCCAAGTCGTTCAACGGCGGCGTCGATCCGTTCATCGCTGCCGGTGAGGGCTACGCGGATGAATCCATTGCCGGCGTCACCGTAGAAGACCCCCGGCCCTACCACGATGCCAAGTTCAGCGAACCTGGCCACCGTATCCCAGGTGGCTTCGCCCGCCGTGGACCAGAGGTAGAGTCCCGCCTTGGATTCGTGGATCTGCAAGCCGAACTTTTCCAGTGCGGGAACAATCCGCTCGCGGCGACCCCGGTACAAGTCTTTCTGAGCCAGGACGTGGTGGGCGTCGCCCAAGGCAACGCGCATGGCTTCCTGCACAGGGAAAGGAACAATCATGCCCGCGTGTTTGCGGCTGTTGACCAAGTTGGCCATGATCGCCGAGTCGCCGGCCACGAAGGCGGCGCGGTATCCCGCAAGGTTGGACTGCTTGCTCAACGAATAGACGCAGAGCAGCCCATCCGTGGACCCGCCCGTGACGCGCGGGTCAAGGATACTCGGTACGGCTTCCCCGCCACGCTGTGCGTCCCATTCTCCCCAGCCCAGTTCGGCATAGCACTCGTCCGAGGCCACTACGGCCCCAATCTCGCGGGCCTGGCCTACGATCCTGCGGAGCGATTCCACGTCACGGACGCTGCCAGTAGGGTTGCCGGGCGAGTTGATCCAAATCAAGCGGACTTTCGCGCGGGTGGCGGGGTCCAATTCGTCCAGGTCGTCCGCGGCCACAGCGGTCGCGCCGGCCAAGGAAGCGCCGATGTCGTACGTGGGGTAGGCCACGGTCGGCCGTACCACCACGTCGCCCGCGCTCAGCCCGAGCAGGAACGGCAGCCAGGCCACGAGTTCCTTGGAACCAACCGTCGGCATGACATCCTTAGGGTCCAATCCGGGCACGCCGCGGCGGCTGGCAAACCAGTCAACCACGGCCTGGCGCAGGGCCTCCGTGCCGTGGACTGTGGGATAGCCGTGAGCATCCGCGGCCGCGGCAAGGGCGTCGCGGATCAAGCCGGGAGTGGGATCCACCGGCGTGCCGATGGAAAGATTCACTGCACCCGCGGGGTGCTTGGCAGCCGTGGCAACGTAGGGCGCCATGGCCTCCCACGGGTAGTCAGGCAGGTTCAGGCCGAAAGCCGGCGCTGCGGAAATCAGGGAAGCCACCGCCCTTAGTGGTCTTGGTTCTGCAGGGGCAGTGCTGCGATGAAGGGGTGGTCCTTGCCGGTGTTGCCGATCTTGGCGGCGCCACCGGGCGAGCCGAGGTCATCGAAGAACTCGACGTTGGCCTTGTAATAGTCAGCCCATTCCTCCGGGGTGTCATCCTCGTAGTAGATGGCCTCAACAGGGCACACGGGCTCACAGGCACCACAGTCGACGCATTCATCGGGGTGGATGTAGAGGGAACGCTCACCTTCGTAAATGCAGTCGACCGGGCACTCTTCAATACACGCCTTGTCCTTGACATCCACACACGGCTGCGCGATTACGTACGTCACGTCCCAGACCTCTCCACGGTTTGTCCCGGCGATAGCCGGGGTAAATCTGCCGGCATCATGCCGGGCACTCAACTTCCGAGCCTATTATCCAACAGTGCGCTGACGCCAACCTAGCCCGCGTCTTAGTATGAAACGGTGACTCCCCCGCATTTGCCACCCCGCCAATTCCTTCTGAGTGCAGAACCCGGCATCCGGGTGGTGGTCCGGTACAGGATCGCCGACGGCCTCACGGACGCATTGGGCTACCTGCTGGACGCCAGCGAAAACAGTTGCACCGTACGGACCCGGACGTCCGACGTCGAAATCCCCCTTGCGATGGTCATCGCGGCAAAAGAGGTTCCACCGCCACCGCAGCGTCGCAAGCCGCTTTAGCGTCCTGCCCCTGCGTGCGCCAGGGGCAGGCGGAGCCGACTCACTGCCACGAGCATGACCAGCGTAACCCCGCCGATGCCGAAGACCCACACATTGCCCAGCGTATCGCCAAGCACCAATTGCTTGGCGGGTCCCGCAGATGACAAGACGCCGACGGCGGCGTAGCTCACCACTCCGGCTATCGCCGTCGGGAGAATCGAGCGGGACCAGGCGGCCAGCCATAGCTGCACGGAGGCTAGCAGCAACAAAGATGCAACGACTCCCCATGAGACCTCGACGCCGGACCACAGCGCCGTCTGCCGGTGCAGAGCCGTCCCTGCCGCCGCAACGAAAAGAGCCGCCAGCACGGCCGCGGCAATGCCACGGCCCGCACTGGCGACTCCTCTCATCATTCAGCTGTTCCTGACGGGTTCAGACCGGTACAGGCTAGGACTTGGCGCGGGCGCGGTTGGCCTTGGCGCGCTCGTTGGAGTCCAGGATGACCTTGCGGATGCGGATATCCTCCGGCGTCACCTCAACGCACTCGTCCTCGCGGGCGAATTCGAGGGACTCTTCGAGGGTGAGGTCGCGCGGGGGCGTCAGGTTCTCAAAGGAGTCGGAGGAAGCTGCACGCATGTTGGTGAGCTTCTTTTCCTTGGTGATGTTGACGTCCATGTCGTCAGCGCGTGAGTTCTCGCCGACGATCATGCCTTCGTAAACCTCGGACGTGGGCTTCACGAAGAAGGAACCGCGTTCCTGCAGGTTGATCATGGCGAACGGCGTCACAACACCGGCGCGGTCGGCGATCATCGAACCGTTGGTGCGGTATTCGATGGGGCCGGCCCACGGCTCGTAGCCTTCGGAGATCGAGGCAGCGATACCGGCACCGCGAGTATCCGTGAGGAACTTGGTGCGGAAGCCGATGAGGCCACGTGCCGGAACGATGAACTCCATGCGGCACCAGCCGGTACCGTGGTTGGCCATGTTGGTCATGCGGCCCTTGCGGGCGGCCATGAGCTGCGTGACGGAGCCGAGGTACTCTTCCGGTACGTCGATGGTCATGTGTTCCATCGGCTCGTGGATCTTGCCGTCGATGGTCTTGGTGACAACCTGCGGCTTGCCGACGGTCAGCTCAAAGCCTTCGCGGCGCATCTGCTCAACCAGGATGGCCAGCGCGAGCTCGCCACGGCCCTGGACTTCCCAAGCGTCGGGACGCTCGGTGGGGAGGACCTTGATGGAGACGTTACCGATCAGTTCCTTGTCCAGGCGATCCTTCACCTGGCGCGCGGTGACCTTGGCACCCTTGACCTTGCCGGCCAGCGGCGAGGTGTTGATGCCGATGGTCATGGAGATCGCGGGATCGTCCACGGTGATCAGCGGCAGCGGCTGCGGATTCTCCGCGTCGGTGAGGGTTTCACCGATGGTGATTTCCTCGATGCCGGCGACGGCGACGATTTCACCCGGACCGGCAGATTCGGCAGGAACGCGGGTGAGCGCCTTGGTGGCGAGCAGTTCGGTGATCTTGACGTTCTTGAGCTCGCCGTTGGCGCGTGCCCAGGCAACGGTCTGGCCCTTGCGGAGCGTGCCGTTGTAGATGCGGAGCAGGGCGAGGCGGCCAAGGAACGGCGAGGCGTCCAGGTTGGTCACGTGTGCCTGCAGCACGCCGTCCGGGTTGTACGTCGGAGCGGGGATGTGCTCGATGATGGTCTTGAAGAGGGGCTCGAGGTCCTCGTTCTCCGGAGCCGAGCCGTTGTCCGGCTGGTCCAGGGACGCGCGGCCAACCTTGGCTGCTGCGTAGACGACCGGAACTTCGAGGACCTTGTCCAGGTCGAGGTCCGGAACTTCGTCGGCGAGGTCCGAGGCCAAGCCGAGGAGCAGGTCCATGGACTCGTGGACAACCTCATCGATGCGGGCGTCGGGACGGTCGGTCTTGTTGACCAGGAGGATGACCGGCAGGTGCGCGGCCAAGGCTTTGCGCAGGACGAAGCGGGTCTGGGGCAGGGGCCCCTCGGAGGAGTCAACCAGCAGGACGACGCCGTCAACCATGGAGAGACCGCGCTCTACTTCGCCACCGAAGTCGGCGTGGCCGGGAGTGTCGATGACGTTGATGGTGATGGTCTCGCCGTTGGACGACGGGCCATTGTAGGCAACCGTGGTGTTCTTCGCGAGGATGGTGATGCCCTTTTCGCGCTCCAGGTCACCGGAGTCCATGACGCGGTCCTCAACCTCACCATGGGAAGCGAAGGAGTTGGTCTGCTTGAGCATGGCGTCGACCAGGGTGGTCTTACCGTGGTCAACGTGTGCGACGATCGCGACGTTGCGCAGATCGCTCCGCGACGCAGTGTTGGTGATGGTTTCAGACATGCGTTAATGACTCGTTTCAGTGGTGAAGTCAGCTGTTTGTATCCGCGCGCATACCTGATCGACTTGATCGGAACACACAGCGAAAAGACCCCGGGACACAGGGCACCTGCATCCAGTCTAAACGCAGTTGCATTTCTGAGCCTAAAAAGCAAGCCATTTGGCACTATGATGTGGCGCGGGTCACAGGCATCACGCTTTAATATCCACAACTCCAGATGCTGGATTTTCCCGGCTACGTGCCCCATGATTGCTCCAGAACCAGTGCCACACGGAGACCAACGATGCGCAAAGCCTCGGCCGCGTTCCGCACGCTCGCACCATTGATCGCCGTCGGCGTTCTCCTGGTGGGCTGCGGACCAAACCAAGCAAACCCCCAAGCTGCCCCCACGCGATCAGTCGCGCCTGGACCCGCCCAGACGGCCGCTGCGGACAAACCGCTCAGGAGCGCCGCCGAACCCAGCGCGCTGAACCTTCCCGTGGGCTCGCTGTACAAGAACCCGGCAAACAACCGCAACGAACTTGTCCTGGCCGACGTCCGGCACACGGCTGTGCTGATCGGGGACTCGCAGACCATGCCTAAAGACTCCTGGCCACAGCAGGGTGTTGCAGCTTTGGGCTACAAGCTGCACGTTGTAGGCATGGGCGGCACGGGATTCGTGGCTGCCAACGGCAAGACAGGTAACTACATCGACGCATTGCAGCGTGGTGACTGGGTGCTCCCCTACGGCGACCCGCCCTTGATCGTGGTGCAGGGAGGCGGCAACGATGCCTCCCAGAAGGCTACCGATGCGCAAATCACCAGCAACGCAGATCGACTGCTGGCGGCATTGAAAAAGCGCTACCCCGGCGCCACCATTGCCATGATAGGTACCTTGGCGCGGGGGGCAAACAACGGTGGCGGCCGTCGCACCGAGGTGGACGCACTCCTGGGACGAATCTCAGGCAAACACGCGATCCCGTTCGTGAGCACCGGCGACTGGCTGACCCGCTACGACGCGGTCGCAGACCTTCAGGATGGCGTCCACATGAAACCATCAGGGCATACGAAACTGGGCTCCATCCTGGCCCGCGAACTCGCCGCGCTGGGGCTCACAGCCCGGCCGGACACCGCGGCCTCCGCAGCGGTATCTGCACCCGCGCAATAGAGCGCGTTGCGAGGCCCGCTCTGCGCGCTTCGCGAGCGCTTTAGCGTGCACAGCAGGCCCCACAATGCGACGTTAACGGCAAGAGCCGGTGGTTCCCTTGGCGGGAACCACCGGCTCTGTTGCTGCTCGGCGAAGGAAAACTACGACGCCGGTCAGGCCACCGCAGGCGGCAGGAGGAGCGAACCGCCGGGGATGGCATCCAGGAGTGCCTGGGTGTAGGCCTCACGGGGGTTGTCGAAGACATCATCCGTGCTGCCCGTCTCCACGAGCTTGCCCTTTTCCATCACGCAAACGTGATCCGCGATCTGGCGAACTACTGCGAGGTCGTGGGTGATGAAGAGGTAGGTCAGCCCCAGGTTGTCCTGGAGATCAGCCAACAAGTTCAGCACCTGGGCCTGGACGAGGACGTCCAGGGCGGAGACCGCTTCATCGCAAATGATGACTTCGGGATCCAAAGCCAGAGCACGGGCAATCGCAATGCGCTGACGCTGGCCACCTGAAAGCTCGTTCGGGTACCTCTGCATCATGGACTGAGGCAACGCCACCTGGTCAAGGAGCTCGCGTACCTTCTTCTCGCGGCTGGCCGCGTTACCGATCTTGTGTACACGCAGTGGCTCTTCGATGGTCCTGAAGATGTTGTACATCGGGTCCAGGGAGCCATACGGGTCTTGGAAGATCGGCTGCACGCGGCGACGGAACTTGAAGAGCTCCTTGCCCTTAAGCCCTGCCGTGTCCACACCGTCAAAGACGATCTGGCCCTCAGTGGGCTTTTCCAGCTGAAGGACCATTTTGGCAACCGTGGACTTACCGGAGCCGGACTCCCCCACAATTGCCGTGGTGGTGCCGCGCTTGACGTTGAAGCTGACATCGTCAACCGCAGCAAAGTCCGCAGACTGCCCGATCCCCTGACGCAGCTTGTAGATCTTGCGCAGGTTCTTGATCTGGAGGACCTCGTCCTGGGCGCGATCCTGCGCAGCGGCCACGGGTGCCAGCAGGTCGCCGGCTTCCACACCCTGTTCCTTGGCCACCTGAATACGGCGTGATGCCAAGGAAGGTGCCGACTCAACCAAGCGCCGGGTGTAGGGGTGCTGGGGGTTGCGGAGGAGATCCAGGGAAGGACCAGCCTCAACCACGTTGCCCTGGTACATGACGATCACTTTGTCAGCGCGTTCGGCCGCAAGGCCGAGGTCGTGCGTGATCAGCAGCACGGAGGTGCCGAGTTCCGTGGTCATTTTATCCAGGTGGTCCAAAATCCTGCGCTGGACCGTGACATCCAAAGCAGACGTTGGTTCGTCTGCGATCAGCAGCTTGGGCTGGCAGCTCAAGCCGATGGCGATGAGCGCACGCTGGCGCATACCGCCCGAGAATTCGTGCGGGTACTGCTTTGCCCGGCGTGCAGCATCAGGAAGACCAGCTTCCGCGAGGACGCGGGCAACGTCCTCCGGGCCGTCCGGACGACCGTTGGCCTTCAGGGTTTCCCGAACCTGGTAGCCAATCTTCCACACCGGGTTCAGGTTGGACATGGGATCCTGGGGAACCATGCCAATATGGCTGCCACGGAGCTCAATCATGCGCTTTTCCGACGCATGGGCGATGTCCTCGCCGTCGAGCAGAATCTGCCCAGCCGAGACGCGGCCGTTGTTGGGCAAAAGACCGATGGCGGCCAGCGCCGTCGTCGATTTTCCTGAACCAGACTCCCCCACAATGGCGACCGTCTCGCCCGGCATGATGGACAAATGGGCGTTCTTAACCGCCTTGACCTCACCGGAACCGGTCTTGAAAGTGATGGCCAGGTCCTTGATCTCAAGGATGGGCCGTACTGGTGCCGTGGCTTCATCAATGCTGACGTTGACAGAATTCATGGTCGCCTCCTTAGCGCTGACGGCTCTTGGGATCAAGAGCATCGCGGACGGCGTCGCCAAGCATGATGAAGCTCAGGACGGTGATGGACAGGGCGGCTGCCGGATAGAGCAGGATTCCGGGGTTGGTGCGGATGGATGCGTTGGCTGCGGAAATGTCGTTACCCCACGACATCACGCTTCCAGGCAGACCGACACCGAGGAATGACAGCGTGGCTTCAAGGACAATGAAGACGCCCAATTCCAAAGTGGCCAGCACAATCACGGGAGCCAGTGCGTTCGGCAATGCGTGCTTTACCAGGGCGCCGAACTTGGACACACCCAAGGAGCGGGCCGCGGTGACGAAGTCCGCATTGCGCACCTCAATGACGGCGCCTCTGGTGATGCGGGCCATTTGGGGCCATGCCAGCAAGGAGATCGTCAGGACCACAGTCCACACGCTTCTGTTCTCGCGGAACAACGGGAGCTGCGTGATGACCAGGGCGCCGAGGATGATCGGCAGGGCGAAGAAGATATCGCCAAGACGCGCAAGGACCGAATCCAGCCAGCCGCCGTAGTACCCGGCCAACGCACCAAGGGTGACACCGATGATGACGACGGCAAGTACGGACAGGACGCCGACGGACAAGGAGGCCTGTGTACCGTGGATAACGCGGGAATAGACATCGCAGCCTTGCAGCGTAAAGCCCAGGGGGTGGCCCGCCGTGGGCGCGCCCTCGGAGTTCGCCAACTGGCAGTCGCTGTTGGGCTCCACACTGGTGAAGAGTCCTGGGAAAAGTGCAACGACCACAAGCAGCAGGATCAGCAGCGAGGAAACGATGAACAGGGGGCGGCGGCGAAGCTTGCGCCACGCATCGGCCCAGAGGCTCAGGGGCGCCTGATCTGTCTTGACAGCATCAGTGGCCAGAAGCGGTGTCTCCTCGACGGGAGCTACGAAGTGTTCAGTATTACTGGTCATAGCGGATCCTCGGGTCAAGCCAGGCGTACAGGAGGTCAACCAAGAGGTTGGTGATGACAAAGACCAGGACCAGGACGCTCACAATGGCCACGATGGTTGGGCCTTCGCTTCGCTGGATGGCCTGGAAGAGTTTGTTTCCCACTCCGGGGACGTTGAAGATGCCCTCGGTGACGATGGCACCGCCCATGAGCCCGCCAAGGTTGGCGCCCAGGTAAGTCACCACGGGAATCAGCGAGTTCCTGAGGATGTGCGCAATAACGACGCGGGGCCGGGAAAGTCCTTTCGCCGTTGCCGTACGCACATAGTCGGCGTTCATGTTCTCACTGACGGAGGCGCGGGTAAGACGGAGCACATAGGCAAAGGAGACGAGTCCCAGCACAATTGCCGGAAGAATCAGGTTGCCCCAGTCGGCATTGGCACCCACTGTGGGTTTTGCCCAGCCAAGTTGGACGCCAAACACCAGCTGGAAGACGAAGCCCAGGACGAAGGTCGGAACAGCGATCACCAGGAGCGAGACCACAAGGACCGTGGAGTCGAACAGCTTGCCCTTCTTGAGGCCGGCGAAGACACCGAAGGCGATGCCGAAGACAGCCTGGATGATCAGGGCCTCAATGGCGAGCATTGCCGTGACGGGGAAAGCCCTGGCCAAAGAGTCGGCGATGGGCTGCTGGGTGAAGTCAACGCCCAGGTTGAAGGTGAAGAGGTTCTTAATGAAGAGCCCGTATTGAACCCAGAATGGCTGGTCCAGGTTGTACTGGGCGCGCAGGGCGTCGATGACGCTCTGCGGTGGCTGGCGCTCCCCGAAGAGGGCGGCGATCGGATCGCCGGGTAGCGCGAAGACCATGTAATAAACGAGGAGGGTGGTCCCCAGGAAAACCGGGATGACCTGGAGGAGCCTACGGAAAATAAAGCGAACCACGGGTCACCCCTCTCCGGTGGTCGGGCATTGGTGTGTCATGTGTGCCTTCCTGCCAAGCAAGCAAGGGGGGCCCGGCGCATTGGCCGGACCCCCGTTGCCTTACGGCAAGTTCAGATCCTGAGGACTACTTGGCCTCGATGTCGAAGTAACGGATGCCGCCGTTCCAGCCGGTTTCAGCTGAGACAACGTTGTTGCTCCAAACGATCGGGGTTGCCCGGTACCACAACGGCAGGCCGGGGAGGTCCGTGAACAGAACTTCCTGTGCCTTGTTGAACTTGGCATTGGCGTCTTCCGGAGTCTTGGCAGCAAGGCCTTCCTTGAGGAGCTTGTCGAACTCGGGGTTCGAGTACTTCTCGTAGTTGGACGAGGCGTTGGTTGCCCATACCGGTCCGAGGAAGTTGTAGAGCGACGGGTAGTCACCCTGCCAGCCGGCGCGGGTCAGGCCCGGGAGGGACTGCGACTTGCGCAGGTCCAGAACTTCAGCGAACTTGGCGAACGGCTGGATTTCAGCCTCGATGCCGAGGTTGTTCTTGAAACCGTTGGCTACAGCGTCGATCCATTCCTTGTTGCCACCGTCAGTGTTGGAGGCGATCAGGAGCGGCTTGGAACCGTCGTACGGCTTGATCTTCTCGGCCTGGGCCCAGAGATCCTTGGCCTTGGCGGCGTCGAACTTCAGGACGTCGCTGCCGGGGATGGCGTCGTTGTAGCCGTCGAGCACGGGGGCCGTGAACTCGGTGGCCGGGGTACGCGTGCCGTTGAAGATCACCTTGGTGATCTCTTCGCGGTTGATGGCGTGGGACAGCGCCTGACGACGCAACTTGCCGGCTTCACCCTGGAAGTTCGGGTTGTATCCCGGGATGTTCAAGGTGGCGTTGTTGGCGTTCGGACGCGTGGAGTTACGGTCCGGGAAGTCCGTGGTGTAGGTCTTCAGGGCGTTGGACGGCACGACGTCGGTGATGTCGAGGTTGTCAGCCTGGAGATCCGTGTATGCGGGGCCCGGATCGGTGTAGAACTTGAACGTCACGCCACCGTTCTTGGCAGCGCGGGGACCCGTGTAGTCAGGGTTCTTGACGAGGGAAATGGACTGGTCGTGTACCCAGGCGCCTTCCTTCTCGAACTTGTACGGGCCGTTGCCGATCGGGTTCTCGCCAAACTTCTTGGAATCCTTCAGCGCCTCCGAGGGAAGCGGGTAGAAGGCGGAGTAGCCGAGGCGCAGGGACCAGTCAGCTTCGGGCTGGGTCAGCTTGACCGTAATGGTCTGGTCGTCAGTGGCAGCCAGGCCGGACATCGTCTGTGCGGTGGGTGCCGGCGTCGAGGTCTTCTTGCCGTCGGCGGAAGTGGTCTCGGTGACTGCGCTGACATCGGCGTAGCCTTCGATGGATTCGAAGAAGAAGCCGTTGTTCTGGAGGTTGGTGCTCAGTGCGGCGAAGTTCCAGGAGTCCACGAAGGTCTTGGCCGTGACGGGCTCGCCGTTGGTGAACTTGGAGCCGGACTTGACCTTGATGGTCCAGTTCTGCGAATCGGTGGTTTCGATCGACTCCGCCAGCGCGTTGACGGGCTTGCCGTCCGAGTCGTAGGCGCGAAGGCCTTCGAAGAGCAGCTCGACGACGCGGCCACCGTACACCTCGTTGGTGTTGGCCGGCAGCAGCGGGTTCTGCGGTTCGTTGCTGTATGCGGAAATGACCTTGTTCGGGTCAGTCGCGGCAGAGCTGTTCGTGTTGCTGCCGCCACCGCCGCCGCAACCGGTTACTGCGAGGGCGATGATCGCCGCTACGCCTAGAGCTTTGGAAGTGCGCGAGAAACGCATTCCGCCTCCTATGAGTCGTGGAGTTGAGCAGGGGAAATTCGTGATTGCCCCCAGGCACAGGCACAGTTTCCTACTGTGACGTTGCCTACATGTGTGTGTAAGCCTACCCACATTGCGTCCGGATGTTGGGACTTGCTGGCCAAACTGTAACCGTTCCGCAACCTCTGGATGCCTAATTTGCAAGGAATTTCAAGTCAAACGCTACCCGGTGGTAATATTCGCTGTCTGACAGCAGGACAGGACGGTCTTGGGGCAAAAAAGGACCCCGGCTCTGTTGAACCAGGGTCCTTCTAAAAAGCGGCAAAGGGCATTTGCCTAGACCAGCTGCCTAGACGTTGAAGCGGAACTCCACCACGTCGCCGTCGGCCATCACGTACTCTTTGCCTTCGATGCGAACCTTGCCACGGGACTTTGCCTCGGCCATGGAACCGGCATCGATGAGGTCGTCGAAGGAGACAACTTCGGCTTTGATGAAGCCGCGCTGGAAATCGGAGTGGATCACACCGGCCGCCTGCGGCGCAGTGTCACCCTGGCGGATGGTCCACGCACGGGTTTCCTTGGGACCGGCCGTGAGGTAAGTCTGCAAGCCGAGGGTGTGGAACCCAACCCGGGCCAACTGGTCCAGGCCGGATTCGCTCTGCCCGTTCATTTCCAGCATCTCGCGGGCTTCTTCCTCGTCCAGTTCAACGAGGTCGGCTTCGAGCTTGGCGTCAAGGAACACGGCATCTGCCGGGGCAACCAGTGCACGCAGTTCGTCCTGCTTTGCCGGATCGCCAAGGATGCCTTCATCGGCGTTGAACACGTAGATGAACGGCTTGGCGGTCAGGAGGCCAAGCTCCTTGAGATGCCCCATCTCCAGCTTGTCGCTCTTGATCGAAGAGAAGATGGTGTCGCCGCGTTCCAGAACTGCCTGGGCTGCCTTGATGGCGGCCAGTTCGGCTGCTTCGCGCTTCTTGATCTTGACTTCTTTTTCGATGCGCGGGATGGCGTTTTCGATGGTCTGGAGGTCAGCCAGGATCAGCTCAGTGTTGATGGTCTCCATGTCGGAGCGCGGATCAACCTTGCCGTCCACGTGAATAACATCGGGGTCATCGAACACGCGGACAACCTGGGCGATGGCCTCGGCCTCGCGGATATTGGCGAGGAACTTGTTGCCAAGTCCTTCGCCCTCGGACGCGCCCTTCACGATGCCGGCGATATCCACGAAGGACACCGGCGCGGGCAGCAACTTCTGCGAACCGAAGATCTCGGCCAGCTTCGCCAAACGTGGATCCGGCAGGTTGACCACGCCGACGTTCGGTTCGATAGTTGCGAACGGATAGTTCGCAGCGAGCACCTGGTTGCGGGTCAGTGCGTTGAAAAGGGTTGATTTGCCGACGTTGGGCAGTCCGACGATGCCAATAGTAAGAGCCACGAGCATTGATTCTACCCGCTGGACCCTTGTCCATGCTTGTTGGCTCGTGCTGTGGCGACGACCACGGCAGCAACCTCGCTAAAACTGTCGCACCCCTGTGACAGGGTTGCCACATGGATGGATTTGGATTGGTCTTGGCCCTGCTCATGCTGCTGATAGGCGCCTTCGTGGGTCTCGCAGCAGGCTACGTCGTCTTTCGACGCCGGGGCGCCGGCTTGGAAGAGGATTTCGACGCCGTTTCGTCGCGGCTGTCGGAAGTGACGGCGCAGCTCGCAGCCGCCGACGCCGAACGCCGGCTCTTGATGACACAGAACCGGGAGTTGAGCGCAGCAAGGAACTCGGATGGCAGTGTTCTGCGCGCCCTTGGCCCAGTGGCTGAGAAGCTGACAGCGGTACAGCAACAGGTTTCGCTCCTGGAACGCGACCGGGTGGAGCAATACGGACAGCTTGCCCAGCAACTGCAGGACGCCCGCCTGTCGGACGAACAACTCCTGCGTTCAACACACGCATTGGCCTCTGCCCTTCGCTCCAACAGTGCACGTGGCCAGTGGGGCGAAGTCCAGCTTCGCAGGGTCGTGGAAGCCTCGGGGATGCTGCGGCACGTCGATTTCCATGAGCAGGTCCATTCCGGCCGCACCGAGAACACCTTGCGGCCGGACCTTGTGGTCCAGCTGCCGGGCGGCAAGCAATTGGTGGTGGATGCGAAGGTCCCCTTGGCCTCGTACCTCTCGGCGCAGGAACAACTGCATGGTGATGGTGCCTTCGGTGAATCAGTAACCCAAGGCTCCAACCGCGACTCCAAGACGCTTCTGGCGCAGCATGCAAAAGCACTCAAGGCCCATATAGATGCCCTGGCAGCAAAGAAGTACTGGGACATTCCCGGGAACTCCCCCGAACTGGTGATCTGCTTCCTCCCGGCCGAGTCCATCCTGGCGTCGGCTCTGGAAGCCGATCCGGGATTGTTGGAACACGCCCTCTCCAGGAACGTTGTCCTGGCCTCTCCTGGCACACTCCTCGCGGTCCTCAAGTCGGTGGCCTTCACATGGCGGCAGGATGTGTTGACGGACAGCGCCCATGAGCTGTTCGAGCTCGCCAAGCAGCTCTACGAACGGATGGGCACGCTGGGCGAGAACGTGAGCAAGCTGGGAAGTTCGCTGAAGACATCCGTGGACCGTTACAACGCCATGGTGGGCACGCTCGAGGCCCGTGTCCTGCCCACGGCGCGCAAGCTCAACACCATGGACGATGCTGGTCTGACCGCGCCCATGTCCGTGGAAGCCGTCCCACGCGCGCTGGCGGCGCCGGAGCTACTCTCCGAAGAAAGTCAGGAGTCGGCGGCCTAGCGTAGTTAAAGAGACCGGCCCGCAGTGGCGCCTCCCTGAAAGGAGGTGCCCACTGCGGGCCGGCTCTGCACATGTGGTGCTAGGACGTGGCTCGGTTTCCGCGGCCACCGAGGGCTCGCGTGACGTCGCCGGCTTTCTTGAGCGTGGCCCGCAGTTCCTTGGGCAGCGAGAACAGCAAGTCTTCCTCTGCGGTCACGACTTCCTGGACTTCGCCGTAACCGTAATCAGCCAACAGGCGCAGGACGTCCTGGACCAGTACCTCAGGAACGGAAGCACCCGACGTTACGCCGACCGTAGCAACGCCTTCGAACCAGGCTTCGTCCACTTCATTGGCAAAGTCGACTCGGTAGGAGCTCTTGGCGCCATACTCAAGGGCGACTTCAACGAGGCGGACCGAGTTGGACGAGTTGGCTGAACCCACCACGATGACCAGATCGGCCTGGGGGGCGATCTTCTTGATGGCCACCTGACGATTGGTGGTGGCATAGCAAATGTCGTCGCTGGGCGGATCCTGCAGCGTGGGGAATCGGTCCTTGAGCAAGCGGACGGTCTCCATGGTTTCATCCACGCTGAGCGTCGTCTGCGAAAGCCAAATGGTCTTCTCGGGATCGCGGACTGTGACCTTGTCTACCTCGTGGGGACCATTGATGATCTGGATGTGCTCGGGGGCTTCACCGGCCGTTCCTTCGACTTCCTCGTGGCCCTCGTGGCCGATGAGCAGGATGTCGTAGTCTTCCTTGGCGAAGCGCACAGCTTCTTTATGGACCTTGGTCACCAGCGGGCAGGTGGCGTCGATGGTGCGGAGTCCACGGTCTTCTGCGGACTGGACGACAGCCGGGGAGACGCCGTGTGCAGAGAAAATTACCAATGCGCCCTCGGGAACCTCGTCCGTCTCCTCGACAAAAATGGCTCCCTGTTCTTCCAAGGAGCTGACCACATGCACGTTGTGGACAATCTGCTTGCGGACGTAAACGGGCGGGCCGTAATGCTCCAGGGCCTTTTCCACGGCGATGACGGCCCGGTCCACTCCGGCGCAGTAACCGCGGGGAGCTGCCAACAGAACCTTCTTGGGACCCGTGACGGGCGCCGCTGCCTGTACCTCTTCCGGAGATCGCCGTCTGCGCGGCACCGTGGGCATAGGAATGGAAACTGCTGTGCTGGTCATCCCTCCATGCTACCGGCCCGGACTTTAACTGCGGGCAGAACGTGACCCTTGTCGCCCTGACACCACGGACCCGATGATGCCCACCACAAGGACAACGCCTGACACCACTGCAGCGATCAGCGTCCACTGTCCAAAACCAGTACGGGCCGTGGTGAGGAATTCCTGCTTGAACAGCTCAGCCACGCCGTTGGCGCTGGCGAGGTTCCCGACAATTCCGCCGGCGAGATCTGATCCTGCCGTCCAAAGTGCTGCAAGTGCCAAACCCCCTAATCCGAGGAACACCAACACCAGCGAGCGTCGTCGCGCTGCGGCCAGGGCCCGGAGCGATGCCAACAAAGCCCCGGCTGCTGCCAACCACCACAACGGGGCGAAAGCAGCGACGCGTTCCACGAGTTGCCGATGGGAGGGCTCCCCCAAGGACACCAGGCTTTCTGCAGGAACATCGAGCCTGATCCGGGTAGCCTCAGCGAAGTGGTCGCGTATGAGCCTCACCAGGGGACCAATATCAAGAACCAAGGCCGTGGTGGTCGCCGCTTCTTCCGTTTGCGGTGCTGCCCCAAAATTCAGCCGGTGGCTGTTTCGGACAGTTTCCTCCCATGCTGCGGGGTAGTCGCTCCACGACTGCATCCCTGTTGCAGCATTCCGCAGCGCGTCCGCCGCCAAGGACTGGATAGGTCCCGGAAGGTCCACCGAAGACTCGAACGTGCCAACCGCCGCAGCCGCGAGACGGCTTTGGAAGTCGGGATCGTTGCCCAGCCCTCCGGCGATGCGAACAAATCCCTCTTCCTTGACGATGTTCTGATCCACCCACGCGGCAGGGACAGCGACGGCGGTGAGGAGCAAGGCGAGGATCACTCCCAATGCTGAAACGAAAGTACGCAAGGTCATCCTCGGGGGTCGGGGGCTATGCCACCATCCTAGGTCTGTCCACATGGCAGGAAAAATGTCAGGGCCGGAGATCAAGCTATGGATAGAGTTGGAAGGCGGCCGGCACCCATGACCGCAAACCTAGCGAGGATAGAGATCATGCAGGCACCATCACGGCTATTGGAAAGGGCATGGACAGCTCATGTCCGCTGAACAAACGCCGGAGTCCACCCTGCCCGGAACAGCCGCAGAGACCAGTCCAGACAACCCTTGGCCGCTGCAACTCTTGTCCCGCAAGCTCAAGGCGCACATTGAGCGTGCACCGGCGGCTTGGATCGAGGGCCAGGTCATCGAGATGAACCGCCGGGGCGGCAATGCCTTCCTGACCCTGCGTGATGTTGATGCCGAAATTTCCCTGCCGGCTTCGGTGTGGTCCACCGTGCTGGACCGCCAAAAGATACCCCTGGAACGGGGTTCCCGCGTGGTTGCTTTGGTCAAGGCTGACTTCTGGGTCAAAACGGGACGCCTGAACATGTCGGTCAAAGACATCCGTCCGGTGGGCTTGGGGGACCTGTTGGCCCGAATCGAACGGCTGCGCCAGGCATTGGCAGCCGAAGGCCTGTTTGCGGATTCCCGAAAACGTAAGCTGCCACTGCTCCCCCACCGCATCGGCCTCATTACGGGCCGGGACTCCGACGCCAAGAAAGACGTCCTGCGCAACGCTGCCCTGCGTTGGCCCGCAGTTGAGTTCGACGTCCGCGAAGTCGCCGTCCAAGGCAACACAGCGGTCTCCCAAATCATCGCCGCGTTGAAAAAACTCGACGCCGATCCGCACGTTGACGTCATTGTCCTCGCCCGAGGCGGCGGCGCTTTGGAAGACCTCCTCCCGTTCAGCAACGAAGACCTCATTCGCGCCGTGTCGGCCGCCACCACCCCCATTGTCAGTGCGATCGGCCATGAAGCGGATCGACCTATCCTGGATGATGTGGCTGACCTCCGTGCGTCCACCCCCACTGATGCTGCCAAACGGATAGTGCCCGACGTCGCCGAGGAATTGGCCATGGTCCGCCAAGCGCGGGATCATCTTCGACGAAGCATCGGACGAATGGTGGATCGTGAGACGGATCGGCTCCATGCGCTGAGGTCGCGGCCAGTGCTGGCCGCTCCCGATTCGATGGTGGACGCCCGTTCGGATGATATCCACCGCCTACAACGGCGCTCCCATTCGGCAGTAAGCACCGCTGTTGTCCGCGCCCTGGACCAGGTGCATCACTTGCGGGCCCAGGTCAGGGCACTGTCACCGCAGAAGACACTTGACCGAGGTTATGCCGTAGTGCAACTCATCGGCGAGGACCAGGCAGGGCATCACGTGATCAGCAGCCCCGAGGAAGCTCCGGACGGGACCGCGCTAGCCATCCGCGTAGCCGAGGGCCGCTTCAGGGCTGTATCCACGGGCCAAGGCCAACTCGTGGAGCACTGATAGTCGCGGGCATATTCGCGGGCACCGCCGTTACCACCACATCAAAGGACATCATGACCGAGAACAATTCAGCGGCCCCTTCAACGGACTCCTTGGACGCTTTGAGCTACGAGGAAGCCCGTGAACAGCTAGTGGCCGTCGTCAGCCGATTGGAGGCCGGCGGAGCCAGCCTCGAAGAATCTTTGGCTCTGTGGGAGCGGGGCGAAGCACTTGCCAAACGATGCGAGGACTGGCTTGAGGGCGCCCGCAAACGCCTGGCAACCGCCCGGGATGCCAGCAACGACGCCGGGGCTGCCGCCGGCACCGACTAGCTGACGCAGGAAAGGGACGGCCTAGGAATTCACTACGAGCGCCCGTTCGGCGGCGACGTCGAAGTCGGCTTTGGGCCAGTCCAACTTCAATCCTTTCAAGGCGTCCAACAGCAACTGCTGAACAGCGATGCGTGCGTACCATTTCTTGTTGGCCGGTACTACGTGCCATGGAGCGATGTCCGTTGAGGTCTTCTCAAAGGCTGTGCTGTAGGCGTCCATGTAGTCATCCCAGTAGGCACGCTCTGCCAGGTCTCCACGGCTGTACTTCCAGTGTTTGCTGGGATCGTCCAGCCTGGCAATGAGACGCTTCTTCTGTTCGTCCTTGCTGATGTTGAGCATGACCTTGACGATGGTGGTGCCCTGCTCGGCGAGGCGTGCCTCGAAGTCATTGATCGCGGCATACCGCCGCTCCAACTCCTTGGCGTCGGCCCACGCATGGACACGATGGATCAAGACGTCCTCATAGTGTGACCGGTCAAAGACCCCCACCATTCCGGCCGCCGGCGTTTGTTTCTCGATCCGCCACAGGAAGTCATGCGACTTTTCCTCGTCCGTGGGGGCCTTGAAGGCAGTCAGCTGAACGCCTTGCGGGTCCATTGCGCCCACCACGTGGCTGACGATGCCGCCCTTCCCCGCAGTGTCCATCGCCTGCAGAATCAGCAGCAGCCGCTTACCGCTGCCGAACTTACCCTCGGCAAAAAGCTTCTCTTGCAGTTCCGCGAGCCGGGCATCCTGTGCCTCGAGCAGGGCGCGCCCGTCAGCTTTGGCACCGGCATATCCTGGCGTTGACTTTGGATCGACGCTTGCCAGCGAGAAGCCTGGGCCAACCCTCAGGACTTCGGCGGGACTCGAGGCGAACTCAACTGCAACAGCCATGGGGCGTGCCTTTCTGCCGGGCCGCGCCCTCGTGGCGCAGCCATGGACCTCAGGCTAGTTGCCCGGGTACCTCGACAGGAAGTCCGCCATGCGGCCAATTGCCTCTTCAATGTCCTTCACATTGGGCAAGGTCACCATGCGGAAGTGGTCCGGACGCACCCAGTTGAATGCACGACCATGGGAGACCAGGATCTTCTGTTCCTTCAACAGGTCCAGGACGAACTTCTCGTCATCCCTGATGTGATAGACCTCGGGGTCCAGCTTCGGGAACAAGTAGAGAGCGCCCCTGGCCTGCTGGGTGCTGACGCCGGGGATGGCGTTCAGGAGGTCGTAGGCCTTGTTGCGCTGCTCCAGGAGCCTTCCTCCGGGGAGGATGAGGTCATTGATGCTCTGGTAGCCACCGAGTGCCGTTTGGATGGCGTGCTGTGCGGGGACGTTGGCACACAAACGCATGTTGGCCAGCAGGTTGATGCCCTCGAGATAGTCGGCCGCATCCTTCTTGGGTCCGGAGATAGCCATCCAGCCGGCACGATAGCCGCAGACACGGTAGGCCTTGGACAACCCGCTGAACGTCAGGCACAGGACGTCGTCGCCGGTCAGGCCCGCAAGGTTGATGTGGACAGCATCTTCGTAAAGGATTTTCTCGTAGATCTCATCCGCAAAGAGAACCAGGCCATGCTTCTCGGCGAGGGCAACGATTTTCTTGAGGGTCTCTTCCGGATAGACAGCACCGGTGGGATTGTTGGGATTGATCACAACAATGCCCTTGGTCCGCGGCGTGATCTTGGCTTCCATGTCCTCAAGATCGGGCTGCCATCCGGAGTCCTCGTCACAGAGGTAGTGCACGGGACGGCCGCCGGCCAGAGCCACCGAGGCAGTCCAGAGAGGGTAGTCCGGGGTGGGAATCAGCACCTCGTCGCCGTCGTCGAGGAGTGCCATGAGGGACATGGTGATGAGTTCGCTGACCCCGTTGCCCAAGTAGATGTCATCGACGTGGATGTTCTGGATGCCGCGCGTCTGATAGTACTGCGAGACCGCGGTCCGAGCGGAGAAGATGCCCCGGGAATCACTGTAACCTTGGGCGTTTGGCAGGTGGCGGATCATGTCCACCAAAATGGCGTCAGGCGCTTCGAAACCGAAAGGGGCCGGGTTTCCGATATTCAGTTTGAGGATCCGATGACCCTCCGCCTCCATCTGCTGGGCGGCCTGAAGAATCGGTCCACGGATGTCGTAAAGGACATTATGAAGCTTGGTGGACTGCTTGAAATTCGCCATCCCTCAAATATGCCACAAGGGTGATGTAGTTCAGCTGAGACTTGACTCACATAAACGACGACGGCGGTGACGGTCCCGCGCGGGTCCGTCACCGCCGTCGAACGCGGTTTTCTTCAGGTGTTACTTGACGATGCCTTTGTCCTTCAGCCAAGCGGCCGCGGCATCCTTGGGGCTCTGCTTCTGGTCGCCGCTGACTGCCCGATTCAAGTTGATGAGGTCGTCCGTGGTGAGGATCTTGGAGACGTTGTTCAGCGCTTCCTTGGCCTTGTCCGTCACCTTGGCCTCCTTGACCAGCGGCAGGACCTGCTGCGCCTTGAAGTTGTTCTTCGGGTCTTCCAGGACCACGAGGTCGTTGTCCGCGATGGAGGGCGTGGTGGTGTAGATGTCCGCCACCTGCACCTTGTCCTCAAGAAGTGCCTGGAGCGTCAGGTTGCCGCCGCCGTCGTTGAAGGGCTGCAGGCCCTTGAGCTCGCAGCCATAGTTGGCTTTCAGCCCCGGGAAGCCATAGGCGCGGGTCTCGAAGGTGGCCGGTGCCGCCATGGTGAAGTCCTTGCATACCTTGGCGAGGTCCTCGATGGACTTCAACTGGTACTTCTCCGCTGTGGCTTTGGTGACCACCATGGCGTCCTTGGACTCAGCCTTAGCCGGCTCCAGAACGGCGAGGCCCTCCGGAAGCTTGCCCGGGAGGGCCTTGTAGACATCCTCGGCCGAGACTTCGGTGGCTGCAGTGTCTACGTAGGAGAGCAGGTTGCCGGAGTAGTCCGGCACGAGGTCGATGGATCCGTCCTGAACAGCCTTGAAGTAGATCTCACGCGAACCGATGTTCGGCTTGGACGAAGCAGTGAGCCCTGCGGCGTTGAGGGCACCAACATAGATCTCGGCGATGACCTGGCTCTCCGGGAAGTCGGCTGAGCCAACCACCAGCGAACCTCCAGCAGCTGCGGAACCGCTGGGGGCCGACGTCGAAGGCGTGGCCAAGGGGCTGCCACCGCACGCGCTCAGCGCGAGGGCCACACCGAGTCCTGCTGCGAGGCCGCCGAGACCACGGCGTGTAAGGGTCATGCGGACGGGGTTCTTCATGGTGTACCTCCTTGAACGGCAGCCCCGGCGGGAGCTGTGGCTGTGAGATCGTCGGCTGCCTTCTGGCGGCCGCTTGAATCGAGGGTCAGGCCGGGTGAGATAACAAGCCTCTGCACTCCGGCAAGGATCAGGTCCACTGCGATGGCCAGTGCGGCGATAAGCAGGGAACCTCCGAGCATCCTGGGGAAATCCTGCAGGACGAGGCCGTCGAACAGGTAGCGGCCAAGCCCGCCGAGAGGCAGGTAGGCAACCACTGAGACAGTCGCGATGACCTGCAGCACCGCGGTGCGGATGCCACCAAACATGACTTGAAGGCCGTTGGGCAGTTCCACCCGGAAGAGGATCTGCAATTCCGTCATGCCCATAGCCCGGGCAGCATCCACCACGGTGGCATCGACGCTCGAGATTCCGGCGTAGGTGCCGGCAAGGAGGGGCGGCACCGTCAGGATCACCAGCGCCCACACAGGTGGCATCAGGCCACTCCCGGCAAGCAAGGCGAACAGGACCAGCAAGCCGAGCGTCGGCAGTGCCCTGAGGGCCCCGGCGACTGCCACAGCAACCACCCGGCCACGGCCGGTGTGCCCGATATAGAGACCGATGGGCACTGCGATGGCGGCTGCGATGAGGAGTACCAAGGCGCTGTACTGTAAGTGCTCCAGCAAGCGCGTGGGTATTCCGCCGCTTCCGGCCCAGTGGGCAGGATCCGTCAGCCAGGCGATGGTTTCGGCGAAGATGTTCATGCCGACGCTCCCGGATCGGGGCGAAGGGCAGCGTGCTGCGTCGCAGGACCGGCCTTGGGCTCCGTGAGCAGGGCGTTCGCATCCGGACGCGACGGCTTCCCACCGGTGGCCCGCGTCCATGGAGTCAACAGGCGCTCAAGAATTACGAGCACTGCGTCCATCAGCAAGGCGAGAACCAGGATGGCGATGATGCCCACCACCACCTCGGTGATGAATGTGCGCTGGAGGCCGTCGGTAAACAGGACTCCGAGATTTCCCACTCCCAGCAGCGCTGCAACGCTGACCAGGGAAATGTTGCTGACCGAGACAACACGAAGGCCTGCGAACATCACCGGCAGGGACAGCGGGAGGTCCACTTGGAAGAACCGGGCCAGTGGCTTGAAGCCCATGGCAACGGCGGCGTTGCGGAGATCGTCGTCCACGGAATCGAACGCATCCACGGCAGCACGGACCAACAGGGCGACGGCGTAGATGGTCAGTGCCACGATCACGTTGATCGGATCAAGGATCCGTGTGCCAAGGATGGTGGGAAGGATGATGAACAGCGCCAGGGATGGAATGGTGTACAGCAGCGACGTGGCAGTGGCCACCACCGACCGGAGCGTCCCGTTGCGCCGGGCAAGCTGCGCCAAAGGAATGGAAATCAGCAGGCCCAGGATCATGGGGATGATCGCGAGCACCATGTGCTGGCCGGCCAAGCCCAGGACCATTCCACTGTTGTCAAGGAACCACTCCATCAGGTGGCGTCCTCCCTGTGGTGCCGGACTTCTTCGATGAGTGCAAGAACTTCCGGCGCCTTCAGGACGCCGGCGACCCGGCCGTCGTCGTCAACTGCAACCCCAAGACCCGACGGCGACGACAACGCCGCGTCCAACGCGCGGCGCAGCGTATCTCCCTTGCGGAAGAGCGAACCTCCGGGAATCAAACCGGCGCCGTCGCGCGGCGACGACCACCCGAGAGGCCGTGAATCCTCATCCACCACCAGGGCCCACTCCCCCGATTCGCGTCCGGCGTCATGGCCGTCGGAAGGACCGACCATGGTCACCGGGTGCAGGGTCACGGCATCCGCGGGGTTGAAGGCAAGGTGCCGGAACCCGCGGTCGCGCCCCACGAAGGAGGCAACAAAGTCGTTCGCCGGCGCGCGGAGGATTTCTTCCGGGGTGGAGTACTGTGCCAGCTTTCCCCCGACGGCGAAGACTGCCACCTTGTCGCCCAGTACCGTGGCTTCGTCGATGTCATGGGTGACGAAGACAATGGTCTTGGCCAGTTCCCGCTGCAGGCGCAGGAGTTCCTGCTGCAATTCGTCCCGGACCACGGGATCCACTGCGCTGAAAGGCTCGTCCATCAGCAGGACCGGTGGATCAGCAGCAAGCGCGCGGGCCACGCCGACGCGCTGCTGCTGACCACCTGAGAGTTGCGACGGGTACCGCTTGCCGAGAACGGAAGCCAACCCGACGACGTCGAGCAGTTCCGCTGCGCGCTTCCGCGCCGCCGCCTTGGAAACACCGTTGAGTCGTGGGACGGTGGCGATGTTATCCAGTACCGACCGGTGCGGCAGAAGGCCCGATGACTGCATCACGTAGCCCATGGAACGCCGGAGCTGTGCCGCGGGAACCTGTGAGACGTCCTCGCCTGCAACGGTGATGGTTCCGCTGGTGGGCTCCACCATGCGGTTGATCATGCGCAACGACGTTGTCTTACCGCAGCCCGACGGGCCGACGAACACAGTGATGGAGCCCTTGTCGATGGACATGCTGAGGGCGTCCACCGCCGGTTGCCCGCCCTGGTATTGCTTGGTTACGCTCTGGAACTCAATCATGGCTTCGGCCATACCCGGGCTTACCTATCTGTGGTCGAGAATATCGGTAGAGCCACATGATCATATGCACTCTTATTACTTGGCTGCAAAGCAATCTTCACCCAGCGTAGCCAGCACCACCGACGATGTCAGCGAAGCCACGTATTCCGTAATGAATCGGCAATGTTCAGCGTTTCCGACGCTTCCCACCCTTACCCGCCCTCTCTTCGGCCTGATCATGCCTGTACCGTTCCGCTGCACGCTGGCCCCTTTCAGCCGAAACCACCTTCTGGTGCCATTCACGTTGGTAGGCACGCCGCGCTGCTGCGTCGTGCTTCCTGGCCAGGGCCGCCAGCTCGCGTTGCAGTTTCAGGTAGCTGGACCAGCGGCGGGGATCGAGGCTTTCGTCCGCGAGCGCCTCCTGCACCGCGCAGCCCGGCTCTGCTTGGTGCGCGCAGTCGGCAAAACGGCACCGGGCGAAAAGCGCGTCAAGATCGCCGAACATCTCGTCCATGCCTTCCTCAGCATCGAAGAGCCCGAACCCGCGGACACCCGGGGTGTCCATGAGCACAGCGCCTCCGGCCAAAGGAACCAGTTCCCTGGACGTTGTGGTGTGTTTGCCCTTGCCGTCGCCGGCACGGACAGCGCCGGTCTGCTGCACGTCATGTCCCGCAAGCGCGTTGATGAGTGTTGATTTCCCGGCACCTGATGGGCCCAACAGAACCAGCGTGGCCCCGTCGGGGACGTGACGCATGAGCTCGTCGAGCCCATCGCCCTGCTCCGCGGAGGTGGTGACAACGTCCACGCCCGCTGCCTGGAGGATGACCTCGCCCACTACGTCGTCCGCCAAGTCCGCCAGGTCCGCTTTGGTGATGACCACCAGCGGTGTTGCGCCGGAATCCCAAGCGGCCACGAGGGTCCGTTCAAGGCGGTTATGTGTGAGGGGCCGGTCCACGGGGACCACTACGGCCACAATGTCGATGTTGCTTCCCAGGATTTGTTCCTCGGAGGAGGCTTCAAACGCGCGTTTTCGGCTGAGGGCCGAATGGCGCGGAAGGACGTCGACGACGGCGGGCTCCCCCGCGAGGTTATGGCCGAGCCATACCCAGTCTCCCGTGGCTGGAACGAGCCCGTGGGCCGGATACGGCAGATGCAACAGGCCGTCGCTCGAAGCAACAAGCACCCGGTTTCTGTCGAGACGGACAACCCTGCCCGGACTGGCGTCGTCCTGCGCGCCAGGGGCTGGATTGGCGCGGAAAAGCTCCGCGGTTTTCTCGGTGTAGCCGTACTCCCGAGGTCCCGGAAATGGCGTGGTGGAGGTAATGGAAGGATTGCTTGAAGAAGCGAAAGTGTTCAAGGGTTAGCCTCTGCTGAGGCCCGGCCGCCTAGTTTTGGCAGGCTGATGCCGGGACAGGAATGGTGGGGTGATGAGGGTGCGCCGCAACTGTGTGCAGGGCGCGCAAGATCGTGACAATCATCAAATCCACCTCCTCGGCATTCCGGGCCGGCAACTGCGAGGCCGGCAACGATGTTCAGCGTAGCCAACCACTACCGACTTTGGCTAGGCCTTTGTCCTAGTTGAGCTTCCCGTCAGCGGGCCGCTCCTTGTGCAGGCGCAGCGCCGTGTCCACCAGGGACACGCGGTTGAGCTTCCCAATGTCCTCCAACGGAATCCATGCGGCGTGGGTGGTGCTGCCGTCCACTTCATGGGTCAGTTCACCACCAACTACCGTGGCTTCGTACACCAGGCGCAGCGCTTGGAAGTCCTTCACCGAACCGTCCGGCCGTATCTCCCCTGGCCAATGGCCCACGTCAATACCCAGCATGCGATCGATCCGGGCTTCGTAGCCGGTCTCCTCAAAAACCTCCCGACGGCACCCATCCACCGGGTGTTCAGCCAGGTCCAAGCCACCACCAGGAAGCGTCCAGCCCTCCTTACCGTCCTGTTTCCAGTAGGCCAACAGGATCCGCCCTTCCTGGACGATGACGGCGTAGGCGGCTGGGCGGGTATCGAACTGCAGGCTCATGGTGCCAGCATAAATCCTTGGGGTGGATCCCTACGGGAGTTCGGCGGCAGCGATCGGACCGGCCTCTTCAGGTCCCAGGTCCGGGCCCTCGCGAAGCTCGACGACGGTCCCCGCGTTCCCGAGTTCCAGCACCTTGATGGTGTTGCGGCCTGGTTTCAGCAAAGGCGCCGGGGCGTACAGGGTTACTTGCGGGCCTTTCTCCCAGTACCGGCCCAGGAGGAATCCATTGAGCCAGACGAAGCCCTTGCCGGAGTCAGGCAGGGCGATGTAGGTGTCAGCGGGTTCGCCAATCTCGAAGTCAACTCCGGCCAGGCCTGCCAGGTCCTCCTGTACCCATTCCGTGAGCGCCAGAGGAGTCTGCGTCCAGTGGAAGGTATAGCGCTGGTTGATGAGGACGCCGCCCAGGATGCCCTTGCCGTGGCCGGTGAGTGGTCCGTAGTTGATGCGACCCAGGTTCTCCACCAGGATCTCGAGCTTGGCGGTAACACCAGTGCCCGTGACCTTCAGCCCTTCAGCGCCGGACACATCGTCCAGGACGCCGATGAAATGACCATCAACCCAAACATAGGCGCGGTCGTTCAGGCCCGTGATCTTCAATCGGCTCTCGGCAGGTTTCTCCGCACCACCCGGCAGGATGGCTTCGGCCGCGTAAAGGACCATTCCGGCGTCGAGACCCAACTGTTCGAAACTGAGGGGTTTGACACTGGTGACAGGCTTCCCGGCGGCCCTCGCCAGCTCAAGCAGGTCCGGTCCTGCCGACAACGCCAATTGCTGCGCGGGAAGCACCGGAGCGTCCGCCAGCAGCTCGACGGGGAGCTCAGGGATGTCTTCAATCCCTTGCGCCCGGAAGAACTCCTTCCGGAGAGCATGGAACTTGGGTGTCAACGCTCCGTTTTCTGCGATGGGCGCATCGGAGTCATAGCTGGTGACCGTCGGCTGCAGCATGGTGCCATCGTGGTTGCTGCCGGAGCCCAGACCGAAGTTGGTCCCGCCGTGGGCCATATAGATACAGACCGAGCCACCAAGGTCCAGCATCTTGCGCGCTTCGAGGGCGGCATCATCGGCGTCGCGGCGGTGGTGGTGTTCGCCCCAGTGGTCGAACCAGCCGCCCCAGAACTCGACGTTGAAGAACGGCTCGTCCGGTCGGCGTCGCTTCCAGGTAGCCACGGCTTCGTCACCCCGACTTCCCAGCGTTGCCGTTGCCCAGGTCCCCTCTATGGCGCCGCCGTCGAGGAAGTAGTCGTTGCCGCCGTCGGCCGTGAAAAGCAGCTCCGTGATGCCCCGCTCCTCCAGGGCACGCCGGTTCCAGCGGATGTATTCGTGATCGTCGCCGTAGCTGCCGTATTCGTTCTCGATCTGCACCGCCACCACTGGACCGCCGGTGGACGTTTGCCGGGACGCGACGATGGGAAGGAGGTGATCGAACCAGTCCTCGATGGCAGCGGTGAACACCGGGTCCAGGCAGCGCAGGCCGATTCCCGGGATGCCGGTCAACCAGGCAGGAAAACCGCCGTTGTCCCACTCGGCACAAATGTACGGGCCGGGACGGACAATGACGTCCAGCCCTTCTTCGGCGGCGATGTCAATGAACCGGCCCAGGTCCCGCCATCCGGTGAAGTCCGGAGCCTGATCCTGCCGAGGCTGGTGGAAGTTCCAAGCAACATAGGTGTCCACGGTGTTGGCGCCCATCGCCTTGAGTCGACGCAGCCGGTCCTGCCACAGATCCGGGTGGACACGGAAGTAGTGGATGGCTCCGGCGAGGATGCGATACGGTTCACCCGAACGGTAAAGGACGGCGTCGTGGTAGCTCAGAAGGGCGTTGTTCACGTGGAACAGATTAGCTCAATTTCCAACATTTATGCACAGGTGATGATCGCATGACCAATCTTGATACTTCCCCCGTACAGGAAGTCTGCCCCGCGGCGCCGGAAGACCAAGGTCCGTGCGTACAGCTTTGGCCCGAGCGCGAGGTTCCCTTGGGCGGCGTCCGCGCCATGAACGTGATGAGGACTTTGCCGCAGCGGGGCCTGCCGACCGTGGGCGCCTGGTGCTTCCTGGACAGCTTCGGGCCTGATCGGGTGGCCATGAGCGTCCTTCCGCATCCCCACTGCGGCCTGCAGACCGTTACCTGGCCACTGGAAGGAGCCGTGCGGCACCGCGACAGCGTTGGCAGCGATGTTGTCGTCCGACCAGGTGAGCTGAACATCATGACGGCAGGCCACGGGATCTCCCACTCCGAGTTCTCAGTCCTCCCCGCCACCACCGAGGCCGGGACCAGCCCGCTGGTGGACGAAATCCCCGTGTCCCGGGGCCTGCAATTGTGGGTGGCCCTGCCGGAGGAGCACCGGCATCGTGCCCCATCTTTTGAGCAGGTGAAGGACCTGCCGGTGGCCGTGGGCGAGGGCTTCACCGCTACGGTCATGGTGGGCGAGTTCGCCGGACAACGCTCCCCTGCCACGATGTTCAGCCCCATTGTGGGAGCGGACATCACTGGCACGGGGCCACTTGAGCTGCCCCTCCGCCCCGATTTTGAGCATGCGGTTTTGGTGTTGGACGGCCACGTGGTCATCGACGGCCAGGACATCGAGCCCGGACCGCTGGCCTACCTCGGAGCCGGCAGGACCCGCTTGGCCGTGGAAGCGCAACCCGACACGCATTTCATGCTTCTGGGCGGCGAGCCCTTCGGCGAAGACCTGCTCATGTGGTGGAACTTCGTGGGGCGGACCCACGAAGAAGTGGAGCAGGCCCGCGAGGAATGGGAGGCCGAGGGACTGCTCGACGACGACGTTGCCGCCACCTCACGCTTCGGGTTCGTCCCCGGCCATGGGCCCGACGCTGGCCCTGAAGCCGGCCGCATTCCAGCGCCGCCACTTCCGGGCGTGAAACTGCGACCACGCACCCGCGGCTGACTCAGTGGATGGTTAGCCCTGCTGCTCTGCCACGAGCCGCGGTACGCCGAACACAGGATCCTGGTGGAGGATGCGAACGTCGACGATGCCCTCTTCGGCCAGCCTGGCCTTGAAGGCTTCCTGCAGCCGCTGGACGTTCATGCCCAGTCCGCTGCCAAGAATGACCGGCCCGTCGATGCCCAGTTGTCGGACCGCTTGTTCAGCGAGGTCAGCCAGGTCTCGGCCTGCCTGCTCCACCAGCGCTTTGCTGGTTTCGTCACCGGCATCGGCTGCTTCCACCACCAACCGGGCCTGCTGTGCCCAGTATCGGCGGCCTGTCTCCGGCGAATGGAACAGGGCGATCAGCTTGCCCGGCTCGTCCACCCCCACGGAGTCCAAGAGCGCACGGCTGAGTCGATCCGGCTCCAAGCCCTGGTTCATCCGGCGCAGGCTGTGGCGCACCGCTTCGCGCCCCAGCCAGTAACCGCTGCCTTCGTCCCCCAAAAGGTAGCCCCAGCCACCCGCGCGGGCTTCCTCGCCGGCGTCGTTCTTACCCCAGGCGGCTGAGCCTGTACCAGCAATCACAGCCACGCCCGTGCTCGCTCCGCCGGCGGCCAGGAGCAAACGTGAGTCATGGACCACGGTGATGTGTGCCCCGGAGGCGTGGGGCGCGATGAGGTCGGCGAGCGCCTGGGCGTCTTCATCCGTGTCGATCCCGCCTGCTCCGGCATAGACCTGGTCGATGCGGCCGCCACCGATCTTGGCGAACAGTTCGGCAAGGTTTGCTGCCGCCTGCTCCCTGCTGACGTTCTGGACGTTGGAGCTGCCTGCGCTCTCGTCACGGACCGGTGCTCCGTTCTCAAACCGCACTCCGCGGGTTTTGGTACCGCCGATGTCGAGCCCGATGACGGTGCCGCTCACGGTCTCCGTCGAAGCGTGGGAATGCTGGGCAGAGTCAAGATTGTTCACCGTGAAAGACTAGCTTGGAGCGTCCGGAGGAGAAACCGAACATGCCTGAATCCCTGTTTGAAACACCGGTCATTGCAGCTCCCATGGCCGGGGGGACGTCCACGCCGGCGCTGTTGCAGGCGGTCCATGTTGGTGGCGGGATGGGATTCCTCGCCGCTGGCTACAAGAGTCCGGAAGCCATGACTGCAGAGATCGCGGCTGCCCGTGCCCTCAAGGTGCCGTTCGGGATGAACCTGTTCGTGCCGGACCCAGGCCAACTCCCACCAGGTCCGGTTGCGCGCGCACGTCTTGAGTCCTACCGGACAGAACTCGAATCCGAGGCAGTCCGTTACGGCGTGACACTGCCACCGCTTCGCCTCGATGACGACGACGCATGGCAGGACAAGATCGATGCCCTGCTGGCAGATCCCGTAGAGTACGTGAGCTTTGCGTTTGGCCTGCCGGGAAAGCCGGCTGTCCAGGCTTTGCAGAAGGCGGGAACTCTGGTCATCTCCAGTGTCACCAGCGTTCCGGAGGCCCTGGCCGCTGCAGAGGAAGGTCCAGACGCCATCGCTGTCCAGCACAGCTCCGCTGGTGGCCATACGGCAGCGTTTCTCTCAAGCGGCAGCGCACCGACCGACTCACCAGCAGCCCGTACGACGGCGGAACTGGTGGCCCAGGTGCGGGCCGCCGTCGAACTTCCGCTGATCGCGGCGGGCGCCATTATGGACGGTGCGGCGCTTCGCGACGTGCTTGCGGCTGGCGCCTCGGCAGCCCAAATAGGCACTGCCCTGGTTCGCACCCATGAAAGCGGCGCGCGGAAGCCGCACAAGGACGCGCTGGGTGATCCGTCGTTTACGCGAACGGCCATGACCCGGGCTTTCACGGGCCGGTGGGCACGTTCCCTGGTCAACGAATTCGTGGTGGATCACCAGAACGCGCCAGAGGGCTATCCCGCCATCCACCACCTCACCAGCCCGGTGCGGGCGGCGTCGTCCGCTGCCGGTGATCCGCATCGCCTCAACCTCTGGGCGGGCACCGGCTGGCAGCAGTCACGGGAGGGCTCGGCCGAAGACGTGGTCAGGGAGTTCCTGCGCGGGCTCTGACAAGTTCAGCAAGCAATTCCCCGCCTTCGGTGACCACCAGCTCGCGGAATAGCCGGACGGCGTCCGGCTCGAAGCTTCGCTCGCGCCATGCGATGCCGATCTGCCGGAAGGCCAGCTCGGACTCGATGGCTACCTCCACCAAGCCAAGTTCAGCCTCCGGGAGAAACTGGCCCGTCCCTGAGCCGGGTCCTGCAGGAGGAAGGATGCTGAAGCCCAAGCCGGCGGAAACCAGGCCGCGCGCGGAGGTGGACTCCTGGACTTCAAAGGCTATCCGCGGCCGAAATCCGGCTTCGCGCAGGAGCCCCTCCCCCAAGGCCCGCAGGCCCACCCCTTCAGGAAGGGTGATGTAGGGCTCGTGCCGTAATTCGGAGAGGTGGATGCTGGGCCGCCCGGCCAGGGGGTGACGGTAGTGGAGCACCACCCGCAGCGGTTCACGGTAGAGCGGAAGCGAACGGATGCCCCTGCCTTCCGGGGCGATCGGTGCGATCAGCGCGAAATCCATGTCACCGTTGGCCAGCTGCTTGAGGCAATCGTCCCGTGGTCCCTGCCAGAGGTCGAACACCGCATGCGGGTGGCGGCCGCGGAAAGCGCTGATGAGCAAAGGCAGCGTCGCTTCGCCAAAGGTGTGCTGGAATGAAACGCCGATGCGCCCCCGTACTACGTCCGATTCGTGACGCACCCTGTCCAGGCCTGCTTGGAAATCCTCCAAGGCTGCCTCTATGTAGGGCAGCAGGGTTCTTGCAGCTGGTGTCAGGCGGATGCCCCGGCCGTCGCGGATCAGCAGGTCCATCCCCACGATGGCACTGGCGCGAGCCACCGCCCGGCTGACAGTCGATTGGGGAACACCGAGGATCTCGGCCGTTTCGGTCATGTGTTCCGTCCTGCCGAGTTCCGCGAGGACGGGTAGGAGCGGGAGCAGTTGGATGAGCTGGTGATGATCAGGTTCCACGGGGTTCCTTGCGTCCGAAACCATTCATGCGATTCTGCATCAATCGTACGCAACATATGCATTGGAATACGTAGTTGGCCGCGTCCTAATCTTGCCGGGTGAGTAAAGCTATCGTCATGGGCACCGCCGAAACGTGGGACGGACATGCCAAGGGATCCCGGGGCTACCGCCGTGTGCTCGCCGCCTTGGCGCTGGCCGGAGTGGCCACGTTCGCCCAGCTGTACTCAACGCAGGCGGTCCTCCCGCTCATGGCCACGGACCTCCGAATCACGGCCGCAGAAGCCGCCCTCAGCATCTCCCTCGCCACCGTTGGCCTCGCTGCCACAGTGCTGCCCTGGTCTTTCGTGGCCGACAGGATTGGTCGGGTGCGCGCCATGGCCATCGGCATCGCGGCAGCCACCCTGCTGGGCCTTCTGGTTCCCTTGGCCCCAACAGTTACTCTTCTGCTGGGCCTGCGGGCGCTGGAGGGCATGGCGCTGGGCGGCATCCCCGCCATCGCCATTGCCTACCTCAACGAGGAAGTCACCAAGATCCACACCGCCCTGGCAGCCGGCAGCTATGTTGCCGGAACCACCCTGGGCGGGCTCGCCGGCCGTTTGGTGGCCGGCCCGGTCGGTGAACTGTGGGGCTGGCGGGCCGCTGCCTTGGCTGTCTCCCTGCTGGCAACCGCGGCCGCAGTCCTGTTCCTGGCGCTCATACCCAAGCAACGCCGTTTCAGTCCCTCCCCGGCCATTGGTTTCGGTGGAGCTCTGCGAACCTTGGGCGGCCATTCAAGAAACCCCAAGCTGTTGTCGCTGTACTTGCAGGCCTTCCTCCTCATGGGCGGCTTCGTCGCCGTCTACAACTACCTCGGCTTCAGGTTGCATGCCGAGCCGTTCGGCCTCCCTGCCACTCTGGTCAGCCTCATCTTCCTGGCGTACTTGTCAGGCACAGTGAGTTCCCGATGGGCCGCCGGGCTGACCACCAGGTTCGGGCGCCGGAATGTGCTGGTGGCAGGGATCGCCATCATGTCCGCAGGCTTGGCCTTGACGCTGGTTGAGAACCTGGCAGCAACATTGGCCGGACTCGTTATTTTCACCGGAGGATTTTTCGCGGCCCACAGCGTGGGATCAGGCTGGACAGGGGCCATCGCAACCACAGGGCGCGCCCAGGCAGCGTCGCTGTACAACCTGTCGTATTACTTGGGTTCCAGTGTCATCGGATGGGCTGGCGGACTCGCCTTTCAAGCTTTCGGTTGGCCTGCTTTGGCCTGGAGCGTCATCACGCTTGCCCTAACGACGGCGGTAGTCACCTTGATAGTGCACCGCCCGCCGCGCCACTGACGCTGATTCACGCCGGGCTGGTCCTACAATCGGAGGCATGACACAGGTCGCGAAACCCCGGGAGCTGTCGTCACCGGAACGTTTGCAGGCGTTTACCGATGCCGTGGTGGCGATTGCGTTGACTTTGCTCATCCTTCCGCTCATGGAGAGTGTGGGTGAGCTCGCGGACCATGACGGCACCACGTCGGAGTGGTTTGCCGAGGAGCAATACGCTCTCCTGGGTTTCGTCCTGAGCTTCGTCCTCATTGCAGTGTTTTGGGTGCACCACCACAAGCTTTTCCGCAGCGTCAAGCAGGTGGACTCCGGTTTGCTGTGGTTGACCGTGGCGTGGATGTTCACCATTGTGTGGATGCCCGTGGCTACGTCCCTCTCCACCCAGATGGATCCTGACTGGGCCCAACCCCTTGTCTACATTGGAACCTTGTTCGCCACCAGCTTGATGCTCCTGCTGGCTCGCATTTACCTACGGTCCCATCCGGACCTCCACGCCATGGATCCTGCCGAGACGAAATTCGGAATCCGGGCAGGTGTGGTCGTTGCCGGGCTCTTCCTGGCCGCCCTGGTTTTGGCACTCGTTATTCCGGGCGCCGGGAACCTTCCCTTGCTGCTAATGCTCCTGAGTGAGCCGCTCCAACGGCTGGACCGGCGAAGGTACCCCGGGACCCCCTCAAAAGGATAGGCACCTGAAGAATTCACCGCATAGGATGGATGCAAGGCAATTTCAGGAGGATCCGTGAGCAACCCCACGAAGAATGTTCGGTCGAGCACGGGCAGCGCTGAGCCGCTGGATGCGATCGATGAGCGAATCCTCGCAGCGTTGGTGGACGACGCACGTATCTCCAACAAACAGTTGGCCGAACTCGTAGGAATCGCCCCCTCCACGGCCCTGATGCGGACCCGGGCGTTGTCTGAACGCGGGATCATCGAGGGCTTCGAGGCCGTCCTGAGCCTGCCGGCCATCGGCCGCTCCGTGCAGGCCCTCATTGCTGTCCGCCTCCGCGCCCACGACCGCGACCAGATCGACCGCTTTACCGCACGCGTCCCCAAGCTTCCTGCAGTGATCTCCACTTTCCACACCACAGGTTCCGTGGACTACCTGCTGCACATCGCCGTCGCCAACACTGACGACCTCCGCAACTGGCTCCTGGACAACCTCGCCACTGACCCAGTGGTGGGGCACACGGAGACCACCATGGTCTTCCAGCACATCCCGGGAAACCGCGGACCGCTCCCGGAGTAGGCAATGGCCTGGGTTCAGGCCAGGGGTCGTCAGTCGCGCAACGCGCTCCGCAGTGAAATGCCCGCCAGCGTCAGCGCGGCCGCACCGCACACAACGGTGAAGGCCACGACGGCGGTCTGCAGGCCCAGTGCCGAAACAGCCATTCCCAGCCCGACCACCGGAACGGCGCTGCCCAGATACGTGATCACGTAAACGGTGCTGATGACTTGCGCGTGGCGGGCAGCTTCAACCTTGCCGGCAACTTCGTTGAAGACCTGACGGAAGGCCAGTCCTTGGCCCACTCCTGCCGTAATGCTCGCAGCAACCAAAAGCCAGGGGCTGGACCAGGCAGCGGCCGCACCCACAAGGACCACGGAAACGCCAAGCACCGCAAGTGCTGCAGGGACAACAAAGCGCCCACGGGCTCCCAGGAGCTGGCTGAGCGCTGACGCACCCAATGTTATGCCGGCCAGTACACCGATCAGGGGCCTCGAATCGGCATGGACAACGCTGGCGAAGTAGCCCGGTGCCAAGGACAAGCAGAAACCGAACACAGCGAAGCTCAGGAACCCGGTGGCCGCCGCCATCCAAAATGCTCCACGTGCGTCGCTGGAGATGGACGGCTTCCTCGGGGCAAGGACTTTGAGCGGCCTGGGCCCGTCTGCCGGCGCAATGGCCGGCCTGGCTTTCAACAGCCACAAAGGAATGAGTGCAGCAAGCAGCACCGCGGAGTGAACGAGGTACGGCGTGCGCGTGGGGTCTGGTAACAGCGACAGGAGCCCCCCGATGGCCGGACCTGCAGCAACGCCTCCCGCGGAGGAGAGCAGCGTAAAGCGGGAGGCCCAGTCAGGCCGCTGTGGCAGGAGTTCACGCAATGCCGCGGCGCTGGCTCCTGTAGCGAGTCCGACTGCTACGCCTTGGAGCGCCCGGCCCAGGGACAACGCGGCCAGAGTGTCGGCGTTGGCAAAGATCAGGCCTCCCGCCAGTCCCACGATGACGGCCAGCACCAACGCGGCGCGCCGCCCGATGTGATCGGACCAATGCCCTGCCACCATCAACACCGCCACCAGCGCCACGACGTAACTGGAGAAGGCCACCGTCACGTCCAACGACGACATCCCCAGCCGGGCCTGGAGCAAGGGATACAAGGGGGTGGCCAGGTTTGCGCCGACCAGCAGCGTAAATATCACGACGCCGGTCAGGACAAGCCTGGCCGTTGTGGAGGCATCCCATCCCCATCGTTCGGCGGTGGCCGGACGCATGCGGAGTTCGCTCAAGACAGTCATTTCCATGCCTTCGGACTCGGTGGCTGCCTGACGCGTCCTTGTGGGGGCCGAGAGCAGCTAAGTATTGATGGCAATAGAATGCAGTAACCCTGCGCTCAAAGGGCGCCGGAAATGCAAAGATTGAGCAAAATACTCAAACTAGTGCAAGCCAAGTGAGCTGGAGTGAACATTTGAACACCCTCGACCCCATGGACACCAAAATCCTCCTTGAACTCATCAAGGATCCGCGCATCCAGATCGCCGAACTGAGCGATGCGCTGGGCATAGCGCGCAACACAGCCCAAAGCCGGGTCAAGCGCCTGCTCCGTTCCGGTGTGCTGCAGGCAGCCGGTCGGGAAGTCGACCTGGAAAAGGTGGGGTACGACGTCGTCGCTTTCGTGACCATCGAGGTCACCCACCGGGAACTCGACGGCGTCATCGGCGCCTTGCGCCTGATTCCCCAGGTCCTGGAAGTCCACGAAATCTCCGGTCGCGGGGATTTGTGGTGCCGGGTGGTGGCAACGGACACCCACAATCTGCAGTCCGCTTTACGTTCCGTCCTCCGAACAAAAGGCGTCATCCGGACGGAGACAGTGTTGGCTCTGCACACCCATATTCCCTATCGGACCGAACCCCTCATCGGGAGGATGGCTACAGCTCCAACACGGTCCAGCCAGGAGCGCCAGAGCGCTGAGCCCAGGGCCTGAACGGACTAGGATTCTAGGCATGGATTGGCTCTCACACATCTCCCAGATCAACTGGCTCGCCGTACTTCTGGCCTTCGTTTCAAGCATGGTGATCGGATTCATCTGGTACATGCCGGCAGTCCTGGGGCGCAGGTGGATGCAGGCCATCGGCAAGACCGAGGACGATCTCAAGAACATCGAGGGCGGCGCGGGAATTTGGGTGCCCATGATGCTGGCAGCGGCCGTCACCAGTCTTCTCCTGGCCATCCTCATCAGTGCGCTGGACCTGAACACCTTCCTGGCCGGCGGCTTCTTCGCCTTGGTACTGGCCATTGTTTTCCGTGCCGGAGGCCATGTCATCCACAACGGCTTCGCCGGCCGCCCGTCCGCAGTAACGGTTATCGATTCCGGCCATGACATTGTGGCCATGACGATCGCGGGCGCGATCATCGGAGCCATGCAGTAGCGTTCAACCAGTGACCATTATCGACAACGCCGTATACGTAGACGGCGTACGCACTGCAACCCCGCATAGCCTTGAGCAAACGTTCGAAACCCTGGCGGAACACGGCGGCATGGCATGGATCGGGCTTTATCGCCCCACCAAAGACGAGATGGCCGCCGTCGCCCAGGAATTCGGGCTCCACGAACTCGCCGTGGAGGACGCCGTCTCTGCGCACCAACGGCCCAAGCTCGAGCGGTACGACCACAACTTGTTCACCGTCCTGCGCCCGGCCAGATACCTTGACGACACCGAGACAGTTGAGTTCGGCGAACTGCACATCTTCACGGGGCCCAACTTCGTGGTGACCATCCGGCATGCCGAAACCGGTGGAGTAGCCCGGGTCCGCCATCGGCTTGAGACGCGTCCGGACCTTCTCTGCCATGGGCCTGAAGCCGTGCTCTACGCGCTCCTGGACCAAGTGGTGGATGACTATGCGCCCGTGGTGGCTGGCCTTGAGAACGACATCGACGAGATCGAGGACCAGCTCTTCAGCGGCGACAGCGCCGTCTCGCGCCGAATTTACGAGCTCGCCCGTGAAGTGATCCAGTTCCAGCGGGCCATTCAACCGCTCCCGGACATGATGGCGCTTCTGGAAAAGGGATTCGAAAAGTATGGCGTGGATATTGAATTGCAGCGCTCCCTCCGTGATGTTGAGGACCACGTTCAGCGGGTCATCTCCCGTGTGAACTCGTTCCGGGACCTCCTTCAGAACGCGCTCACCCTGGATGGAACACTGACCGCCAACCGGCAAAACGAGGCCAGCGCAGCCCAGAACGAGCAGGTCAAGAAGATCTCATCATGGGCGGCAATACTCTTTGCACCGTCCTTCGTAGCGGGCGTCTACGGGATGAACTTCGACCATATGCCGGAGCTGCACTGGGACTTCGGATACCCGCTGGCGGTGGGACTCATGTTCGGTGCCGCCTTGCTGATGTACCTTATCTTCAAAAGAAAAGGCTGGTTGTGACGCCTGCCTTGGTGCCGGGATCCCGCTCAGCGAAGGATGCCGCCAGGGCTTTCACCGAAGGTATGGCGCTAGACGCCGCACGGTCGGGTTTCGAACTTGAGCCCAGCCAGCGCCAAGCAGCCGAGCGGTTGGCGGTGTTTGGCGCCCAGGTGACCGGCCGGCGTCGAACGCTTTCCCGAAAGTCGCCACGAAGCCTCTACCTCCATGGGCCGGTGGGACGCGGCAAGACGTGGCTCATGGACAGTTTTTACGCGAGGCTGCAGGTACGGAAGCGCCGAGTACACTTCCATGACTTTTTCCGCGGACTGCACGCGGGAACCCACAACGTCGATGCCGGCAACGGAACTGCCATCCAGCAGTCCGTGGACGCCCTGTTGGCGGAAATCGATGTGCTGTTCTTTGACGAGTTCCACGTCCATGACGTGGGAGACGGCATGTTCATTTCCCGCCTGCTGCGGACGGCCGCGCAACGCCGCATACCCTTGGTAGTGACCTCGAACTACGCTCCGGACGAGTTGCTGCCCAATCCCCTCTGGCACGATCACTTTGTGCCCACCATCGAGGCCATCAAGGAGATGATGGACATCGTCGAGATCAATGGCGCTTCCGACTTCCGTAGGTTTCCCGCCGGCGGATCTGCCCCCGTGCCCGGGCCGGAAGGGTTCCGCGCAGGCCGCATCATCGCCCCTGGGACGCCACGCCAGCTTGGACGGCTGGGGCTCTTCACGCCGTCCCCGTTACAGAGCCGGGTGCTGACGCCCACCACACAGCCGATCGTGGTCAGGAACTCGGATCCGGATCTCCTATGGGTGGGTTTTGAGGAGTTGTGCGGCGGTCTGACGTCTACGTCTGACTTCCTGGCATTGGCTGAACGCTACGCAACGTGGGTAATCGACCAAGTCCCCTCGCCGGCTGGTGCCGGCCCGGACTCAGCGCCGGTCTGGCAGCGGTTCAGCAACGTGGTGGACGTCCTCCACGATCAAGACATCACGCTCTTCCTCATCGGTAAAGGCCCCTTGGACTGGGACGTGGCAGCCCCTGGAAGTGCCCTGCCCGTGGATCTGGCGCGCATCGCAAGTCGTTTGTCCTTGCTGGGCCGCTCCGACATTGACGAGGCCCTGGCACAAGAAGAGGCCGCCGGAAGCTGAGCTTCCGGCGGCCTCTGTGCCTGCTTGGGCTGAGCTTGGCGCTAGATCACGCCGCCGGCCGCGGACGGAGCGCCTGCGTCATGTCCCCCGTCGCCGACGGTCTCGCGAGCGATGTAGTTCTCGATGTCGAAGAGGTTCTCGGCACGTTCGGTAATGTTCAGCAGCGTGGTCATGGAAGCGACCTCTTCAACCTGTTCCTTCAGGAACCACAGCATGAACTGCTCACCCAGGGCGTCGCCCTCGGCACGGGCAACGCGGAACATCTCTTCGATGTTGCGGGTGACTTCCTTCTCCTGCTCCAAAGCCAATGCGATGGGCTCCTTGGCGTTGGAGAAATTGTTGCGAACAGGGGCTATGCCCGGGATCTCAACGTGCACGTTACGGTCCAGCATGTACTGAACCATCATCATGGCGTGGTTGCGCTCTTCAAGGGACTGCCGGTAGAAGTGACGAGCCAACTGCGGCAGGTCTTCACCATCAAAATACACAGCCACTGCGATGTATTGCTGGGAGGCAGCAAACTCGTTGGCGACCTGGGCGGACAACAGCTCATTGAATGTCTTCTTAGCCATGGCACGATCCTACAGCCGGGCGGGGGCACTCCTGACCGTGAAGTTCGCCACTCCTCAGGGCAGCAACGCGGCGGTCCACACACCACCCGCAGCGGCGAGGACGCTGGCCGCCATGGTCCCCAATCCGTTGACCAGCGCCACGCGCGTCCGGCCACTTTGCACCAGGCGGATCGTCTCCAGGCTGGCCGTGCTGAACGTGGTGTAGCCGCCGAGGAACCCTGTCCCCACGATCAACAGCAGGGACTCCGGCGCCTGCCCCCGCATCACCAGACCGGCCAGGAAGCCGAGCACCAAAGAGCCGGTTACGTTGATCAGGATGGTGCCCCATGGAAGGGCGGTCTTCACACGGGCCCGGATCAGCCCATCCACGATGAACCGAACAGCTGCGCCGACGCCTCCGGCGAGCGCGAGGAGGAAGACCGTCACGGCTGACGCCCCCGGGCACGCCTGTGATGCCACGCGCCCAGCCAGATACCCACTGTGGTGGCTGCCGCACCGCCCAGCAGGCTCGCAGCCAGGTATCCCGCAGCCGCAGTCGCCGCACCCGCGATGAACAGATGGACGGCGTCCAAGGCGAGTGTGCTGTACGTGGTGTAGGCGCCCAAGAACCCCGTTCCCAAAGCGAGCCGCAGGACGCGGCGACTTCCGGCGTCGGGCCCTCCGCGCGACAGCGCCTCCAACAAGGCGCCCAGGGCCAACGCACCTGAAAGATTGATGACCAAGGTTGGAAGCGGCCAGGCGCCCGGCGCCGGAATCACGAGCCCCAGACCGTACCGGGCGAGGGCTCCCAGCACTCCGCCGGCCGCTACGAGCCCTATGAATCCCCAGTGGAGGTGGACTGGCCGCGTACCCTCAGTCGTCGTCATCGTCGTCCGGGACCCGCGGGTTCACGGGCACCACGAGTACGGGGCGGTCCTGCCTGTGGAACAGGTGGCGGGCCACAGACCCGGCTGTCAACTCTTTCAAAGCTGCAGTCAGCTTGTGCTCCCGCGTCCCCACCACAATCATCGAGGCACCGATGTCTTCGGCTTCGCGAGCCAGAGCGCGTGCGGGCTCCCCTGCCAGGCGGATCATGGACCATTCGACGTTGCTGCCAGCAAGTTGTGAGGCGAGGACAGACCTCAGCGTTTCGGGTATCTCCTGGACCTCGTCATTGACGCCGTCAGGATCAATCGGGGCAGAAGGGCCGCCCGTGGTCCCGTCCACCGGGTACACCGTGACGTCGGCGTAGGCGAGCACGAGCCCCAGGCCGGCCGCGGCAGCTAAGTGCGCTGCTTGTTCGACGACGACCGGCTGTTGCCCGGGCATGACACCCACCAGAATGGGGCCGGCGATGCCTGTTGATGCCTCGGGACGTTGGGCTGGGGTCTCAGTCACAGGGCTAGTCTACGGCGCCGATTTTCGGCTCCAATCGGCGAACACACTGCGCCTGAACCTCAGTTCCCGTCTCGTCACCGTAAAGCAGCGTGCAGGGTATGTCGTAAACAGGTGTCACTGTGAACGTACCTTGGGGCAGCATCTTGCCTGCGGACCATGCCTAACCGCGGCGGCGACCCGCCCACCAGCCGAACAGCAGCGGAACCACGGACCCGATCATCAGCGTGTTGCCCAGGACGGCGTCGTCGGACCGAACCACCGAACCCGCGATCAGTATGGCACCGAAGATCAAGACGGCTACTGCTCGTTGGGCAGTTCGGATGAGGCGGGCCAGCTGCTGTTCAAGGCGCCGGTTCTTCACCTGCAACGAGCCGTCCTCGATGTGCGTGACGAGCGCGTCCAGACGCTTCGGCAGGCGCACTGCGAGCGAGGCGGCGTCGAGGGCTTGGGCTGCAACGTCCTTCGCGAGGTTGCCACGCTCGTCCCGCAGCAACTGCGCCGCGTAGGGTTCCACTGAATCCCACAGGTTGAAGCGGGTGTCCAGTGAACTGCACACACCGGACGTCAGCGACATGGCCCGGATGATCAGCAGGAAATTTTCCGGCAACTGGAACGGCAGTGACCTCACCACAGTGCCAAACTCTGCACCGAAATCACGGAACTCCCGCGGGTCCACCTCGCGTAGCTCAGCGAAGCCCATCCCGCCAAAACGAGCGAAAAGCTGCGTCATTGCCCTTTCAAGCTCAGGTTTGTCGGCGGAGGGCATCAACACACCAACATCGCTGATGGCGTCCACCAGCCCCTTCCCATCCCGCGAAGCTGCAGCGATCAGAAGCTTCCGCAGCCCGCTGCGCGTCGTCGCCGGGACTTCGCCCATCATGCCGAAGTCGATGAACGTCAGCTTCCACGGACGATCCCCTGAATCCGTACTGGGTGTGACGAAGATATTGCCTGGGTGCGGATCAGCATGAAAGAAGCCGTTGGTGAACAACTGGTCAAACATAACGGAAGCAAACACGGGAGCAACTTCCCCCGGGTCGATCCCGGCTACCTTCAGCCCCTCCGCATCCGTAATCTTGATGGCGGTGACATCTTCCAGGGTGAGCACGCGGCGCGTGGTTCGTTCCCAGACGACCTCTGGCACCGTTACCCTGGCATCTCCGGCGAAGTCAGCGGCAAAGCGTTCCGAGTTTGCCGCTTCATTGAGGTAGTCGATCTCCTCAAGACTTATTTGGGCGAACTCCCTAATCAGCGAAGGCACATCGGCGCGATCCGAGACGATGCGGATACGCCCCAGCCAGCCTCCCACCCTGCGAAGTGCTGCCAGATCGATGTCCACTATGGCGCCAATGCCAGGACGTTGCACCTTGAACACCACGCTGCTGAGCCCGGTATCGGCTGCATTGCCCGCCAAGAGTTTGGCGCGATGGGCCTGCCCCAGAGACGCCGCGGCGATGGGCGTCTCGTCGACGGCGGCGAAAACAGCTTCCAGGGGCGCCCCCAGCTCCGCCTCGGCCAGTGCACGGATTTCATGGAAGGGTACCGGGGGCACCTCGTCCTGGAGTCCTTCAAGTTCGGTGGTGATTTCCGGTGGCAGCACGTCAAGCCGGGACGACATGAACTGGCCAACCTTGATCATCAGGCCACCAAGCTCCACAGCGAGGGCATGGAAGCGCTGCGCGAAGCTCCGCATCCTGCGGGCCCGGTTGCTTTCGGCAATCCTGCGCAGCCCCACCTTGGGCAGGAACAGTTCAAACCACCACGTCACTGCAAGGTGCCAGGCAGCGAACCGCAAAATGCGGCGGTAGCGGGCGCGCGCGTTCCCACCGCCGGGCAATGCATCTGCCCGGTCGCGGTCAACCAGTGTCAACCGTCAGTCCTGGGCAAGGATCTTGTACAGCTTCCGCCGTGCCTCTTCGAGCACCGCCACTGCCTCCTGCACTTGTTTGGGCGTACCGGTTCGCCCTACTTGCGCAGCCGCTTGGGCCAACTCCATGCCTGCCTTGGGCAATGCTGCGAAACCCGTTCCTGCAGCGCCCGCGGAGTCCCAGGGCGGGGACGTTTCAGCACTCGCTACGTCCTCTCGACCGGCTTCAGTCAGCGAATAGATTTTGCGGCCGTTGGATTCCTCGGAGCTGACAAAGCCTTCATCGGCCAGCAATTGCAGCGTTGGGTAGACGGAACCTGCGCTGGGCTTCCAGTTTCCACCGCTGCGTTCCTCGATTTCCCGGATGATCTGGTAGCCGTGCATGGGACGCTCGGCAAGCAGCGCCAGGATAGCCGACCGAAGCTCGCCCCTTCCGGCACGCGACCCGGAGCGTTTCTCGAACCGAGACCGAAACTCCTCGACGGCCTGCCACATGCCCTCCAGGTTGTTCCCCATAAATCCACTGGCCGGGAATGAATTGTGCATCAAACTCACCTCAGGATGTCGCGAACGATACTGAACGATATAGCTAACGATATATGCGCGGCGGTGCTGACACAATGGTTCGGAAGGTGATGCACATGAGGCGGGCGAGATAACGGAGGCAGACTTGATCAGCCATATAAGAATGGCCGGTTCGACCGAAGACTTGACCGGGATTGCCGGTATCGCCGCGGGGATTATCGAATCCCTCGGCGAATGGGGCGTGGGCCTGCTGTCACTTCTGGAGACGGTTTTTCCTCCGATACCCAGTGAGGTGATCCTCCCGCTGTCTGGATTCCTCACCCAGCAGGGAAGCATCAACATCATTCTGGTCTTCGTCACCAGCACCCTCGGAGCGTACGCCGGAGCACTGCTCCTCTATTGGCTTGGCTACAAGGTGGGCCTGGAACGCTCCATCCACTTGCTGTCCAAGCTGCCACTGGTGGACCAGGAGGATTTCGAAAAAGCCGCTGAATGGTTCGAACGGCACGGAAAATCCGCCATCTTCTTCGGCCGGCTGCTGCCCGGGGTGCGCAGCCTGATTTCCCTCCCCGCAGGCGCAGAACGCATGAACCTGATGACGTTCAGCATTTTCACTGTTGCAGGAACGGGCATCTGGAATGCCCTGCTCATCGGCTTGGGCGTATTGCTCGGCAAGCAATATCACTTGGTCGACCAATTCTCGCGGATCCTCAACTACGCCCTCTACGCAGGGCTGGCAGTCTTCGTGGCCTGGCTGATCATTCGCAACGTCAAAAGGCGGAAAGAACGGGCCAATTAGCACATGGAGGGCTTCAGCTCAGAGACCGGTAGGCTACCGGGCATGGACACCCAGACCCTTCCCGGCTCAGGCGGGGTCCGAATCAGGGCTCACATAACCGGGGATTCCAACGCCCCCGCATTGTTGCTCTTGCATGCCCTGGGTGATCGAGCGACGGACTGGTCCGCTGCGACGGCCGCCCTGGCCCCGTATTTTCGGGTGATCGCCCTGGATCTCCGCGGCCATGGCGACAGCGACTGGCCAGGGAAGTATTCGTTCGAGTTGATGGCTGACGACGTAGCAGCGGTCCTCGACGTCTTGGACCTGAACAACGTCGTAGTGATCGGGCACTCCATGGGTGGCGTGGTGGCCTATATCCTCGCCCAGACGCAACCCGACAGGATCGCGCGCCTGATCATTGAAGACGCCCCGCCCCCGTTTCCGCGAACCCGCCCGCTGCCCGCTCGGCCCAGCGGTGAACTGCTTTTCGACTGGGATGTGGTGCCCGCAATCGCCAGCCAGGTCAATGACCCTTCACTGCGTTGGTGGAGGCACCTCTCCGACATCACAGCACCGACCCTGCTGATTGGCGGCGGGACAAGCAGCCATGTACCCCAAGAATTGCTGTCCGAAGTCGCCGGGCTCATTCCGGACTGCACCGTGGTAACCCTGGATGCAGGCCACAATGTCCACCACAACGCACCGGAAGATTTCAACACCACCGTCCTGCAATGGCTCGGCAGCGCAAATGAGACGCGGTGATGATTTTCAGCAGGGCGAGAAAGCAGATTTGCCGTCAAATGTGGAGCTAAGGAGATTCGAACTCCTGACCCCTTCGATGCAAACTCGGGGTTACGCGGTATCACGAACGCTCATGAATTCCGGCCATAGCCCTGAAACTCGCGGATCCAGCCCACAGGAGCTCACGTCTGTTCACGTCCGATTCACGCTCGTTTACAGGCAAAGTGTTCTCCGGTGTCCCATCGGCCCAATGACAGCTGTGAGCAATCGGGCCGCATAGGGACAACCATGAAGACATCGAGCACAGAGATCAAAGAATCCACGTGGATGCCTCCCCCGTGCTGCCATGGCCAATCACGAGACATGGCCTGGGGGCTCATCAGGCATTCGTCCATCCCAGAAGTCCCCACCTGCTTCACCCCTCCCTGGAAGCTGGCAGGAGTTATGCTAGTCGCTGGATTTATTGTTCGGTTTGGGGAGACAGACATGGGAATCGCTTTGAACGGCAAGGCAGCCAGTTCAGCCCTGCAAGGTGACACTCCGGATGGCACCTATGTCACGGTGTACTCGCGTGAATGGAAGCCCAGCGGTACAGCCAAAAACGACATCGACGTGATGGTGTACAACGTGGGTGACTCACAGGTGACCCCTTTCAACACAGAGATTCCGCAACAGCCACCAGGACCCTTGGATCAAACACCTCTGTGGCCCCACCTGACAGCGGCAATTGACAGGCTGGATGCCGCTGGTCAGGAGTTCAACCTGGGCATAGGGCTTGTATCCCGCACTGAGAAAGAGAACGGAACTTCAGGGGGCGAGATCAATCTTCAGCTGAGCACGAACTCATGCAATCTCCTTCCCGATGACCGCTGGAAGACACTGGAGCAGCCACTGTATGACTACTGGCTGAGTCCCCAACGTCCCCGGACCCCGGAGTCATCGGCATCAAAGTCTTGCCCCACCGGAGCGTCGACAGGATCCGCGGGAAGCTGATGGTCAACCCTCACGAACCGCCGACGAAGAAGCCCTCGAGGAAACGCCGGTCCCAGCGAAGGAAGACTCTTGAGGGACGGCTACCGATCGTACTCTCGGCCGTGATTCTGCTGGGGTTCATCGCCTACGGAATCAGCCTGCAGCTTGACCATTCGAGGCAAAGGGCCGAGATCGAAGCCAAGGTCGAATCCAGAGGTGGCCAGGTCCTCGATCTCAAGTGGGGCAACGGGTATCGCGCTGCTTCAGGATGGTCCGTGGGCCACGTCGATGTTCTCTTCGAAGGTCAGCGAAGTCGCTGCTCCCTTGACGGCCTGCAGCGGAACCCTGCAGTGTTCGAATGCGACCCCGCCGTCAATCCGTAGGCGCCCTGGGTTAGACGCCTGGAGGCTCTTGCCCAAGGAGCCGAATCATTCCATGGCCGCCTTCGTGGATGAACTCGGAGCACAACACGAAGGCCCGTCCATTCGCTTGCTCCTCAGCCCACGCCAGCACCTCAGTGACATCTGCGACCTCGGTAAGTTGCCACTCTTCAGCGACGCCGGCGGCCGTCCAGAAATCAACCCGGTAGGACGGTTCCAGGTCAACACGGTTAACGTACCGCGGGTCAACGATTCTTGATTTCACCATCGGAGCCTACGACACGCCCAGACGAGGATGAATCTCTCCTAGATAAACAGTGGTGGCTCCAGCCGGATCGTGACGCGAAAACCGGGATAGCTTTTCTCCTCAGGTACTGTCCTTGGGCTCTGGCACATTTCAAACGACCGAAAGGTCTCGGCTATCACCAGCCACTGTGTCACCGAGACCGCATTGCTCCTGGTCTCAGAGCATAGGTTCCCGTCAAATAGTCTTGGGTCATGGCTCAAACGAAACCCACGGCAGCCGGTCTCCACGAGCCAACGGCGGAGCGTATTCGCCAGCAACCGGTGAATCGACGCGTAATCTGGGGCGCAGGTTTCCTGGCTTTTGCCGCATTTGCCATGTGGGCAAACCACGCCACAAAAGAGGCGGATTTGGCCGCTTCACGAGACGGCCTGCTCCTCTACGCCGGCATACCGGTCATTCAATCGCCGCTTGGTTCCTGATCGTCGCCCTCCTCGGCGGAACAGCCGGCCCGGTTCTCCTCATCCCCGCACTGATTGCCAAAATTCCGCGAAAATTGCCACGGCGCATCATCGGGTGGACATCGCTGGTGGCCGCTGCCGCGGCGGTGCCATACGTGGGCATCCTCTCCATCCTTGCCTACACGGGCGTCTACGGCATGGGGGACAGCCTGAGGATAGTAGCCCCAGACGGACAGTCCGTGATCGTGACACAGGATGATTTTGACGGCGACAGTGTGGACATCTACATCCCCAATGACGACTTCCACTACAAATGGGTCCGGAGTGCTCCTGAAATCTCAGGGTGGCCGCGCGTGGAAGATCAAGATTGCCACTTGGACTCCGCCGACGGGGTACTGCGGTTGACCTGTGGAAGCAAAACAGTAGTTATTTGACCTAACCAATTCTGCCCGCTCGAGCTCCTTCCACTCCCACCCGCCGCCATGCCTTCACTACAGCCGGCGTTTCGGCCGAGAACGCTCGCTGCTCAGGTAATTCCCTTGAGAGACCGCCCACTCCTCTCTACCCCGAAGACGCGGAGAGTGAAATGCATGACTGCAGGCTTAGTGGGCCGGGTTCGATCTTGCAGCGGCCAGCACTCCGCGGCCTACTACAGGGACCAGATCCCGGTCCGACGAACGGTCATGGCCGTGTCCGTAACTGTGCCGGCACTTGCAGCTTTGGTGGCCGGATATTCCGTGTTCGCCCGGCCCCGCAACGTCCTCCGGGCATCATCGGGTCTGTTGTCGTCGTGATCTGCCTGGCCGCCGCCGTCGTGTGCTGTATCCTCGGGACCGAGGCTGTCAGCAGAGCCGTTTGCTGGGCCGATCACGCTAAAAGGTCAGTGGGAGTCAGCCCGGTTCTCTGCGGTTTCCCTCCGAAGCACGTGTCCCCGCGCCGCAAACTGCCTCATTCACTAAGCCCAGCCTCCCGAGTATGGTGATGCCGAAGGGGGACATATCATGCGTTTGGGTCAGTCGTCATTACATAGTGCGTGGCCGCGCGACATGGTCATAAGTGTCGACCGCTGTCCGGCTCATCTGTCACTGCTTCTGTTTGTGCGAGAAGCTTGGCGGCTGGACGGGATTGAGGAAGTTCCCGCCTTGGCCGCTCCGCCGGATACTGGCGACTCTGAACTACCGCGGAGTCCGGACGCTGACGAGTGGGAAGAGCGGTGGAAAAGTGCATGGGCCAGAGCCATGCACTGGTACGAAATAGAAGACACAAAGCACATTCATCCCACTTCAGAACTGATGAAGACGCAGTCTTTACCTGGCCGTAAACTCCATCCCGCTATCCCGCCATCGTGGTCCGATGAGTACGGCTTCAAAGGGTTGGACAAGTCAGCATTCGTCGACTGGTTCACCAAGGTCCGCGATGTGAGAATGCCGGTAGAGCCGAGCCCGGAGCGGATTAGCTTAGCCGCGCTCATCGAAGCTTGGAACACCGGTCTCGAAACCATCCTTACGCTCCCGTTCCGCGGACACTTCGCGAAGCGACTCACCCCGAGACATCTCCTCATTTCAGACTCAACCCACTCCGATCCGATTCAATTCAGTCAAGCACTGCGGAGTGCTCCGCGGATCTAGCGGTCGTCGAGTTCGGCGTTCCAGATGGCGTCCTCGTTCTCCTGGATGTGCAGTCGGATGTCCCAGGCCTTCGAGTGGCTTCGCCGGTCCGGTGAAGGCACCTCCTTGGGCCCTGCCTGAGCGATGGTGTTCTCCCAGTCCACGAGCTCAGATGTGAGCTTCAGGTCGGTCATCATGCGGACCATCTTGTCCAGCGCCAGGGTGAAGTAGACGCCGTCGGATGGCTGGTCGAACGGGTACAGGCCCTGGTCCTTGTAAAGCTTCCGGATGACGGCCATCTGCTTCTTGTTCGGATAGAACGCCTTGTAGACGGACTTACCGTTGAACTCCTCGTACTGGACGCTCATGAACGCCGCCGTGTACTCACGGACCGCTGCCGGCGCTTCCAGCAGTGTCGGGGCGACCAGGACACTGAGTCGCGGGCTGGTGATCTCAAACGTCGGGGAGGCCAATGTCCCATGCTCATCGAGGCCGACACTCAGGGATGCCTCCGCCGGATGAGAGCTGTACCGCTGCAGGCTTTTGCTCAAATTCTGTCCGGGCGTCATCCCACGGGGTTGGCTTGGCAAAGCGCTTGTACCCGGTCATCGGGAACGCAGCATCATAGGGCGGGTATTCGACGCCGGACGGGTGGAGCTGCTTCCATTCCACGGGTGCCTCCACACGGGGGTGGTCCATGTCATCGAAGCCTGCTCTGGCTTCTGCCAGGGTGTACCCGTCCCGCTCACGGGAAGAGCCGAGAAGCTCCACCAACACGGCGCGGCCGGTAGGGACCTAGAAGTCGTCTTCGAACGGTTCCAACCCCAGCTGACGGCAGTACTCGACGAGCATCTCGTGGGTGAAACGGTCCGTTATCTTTGGTTCCTCGTACTTGGACGTGTCCTCGAAATCGTAGGGCTCGCCATTCTGGTTGAACTTCCACGGCTCAAAGTCGGTGAGGCTGAGAAATCTCTTCAGCCCGTCCTTGTCGTGGACCGTTAGATGCCGGGAGCCCCAGCGGCCGCGTGCGATCTCGATTGGTATGCGCTTGAGGTTCTTGGGAACGTCTTCAACTTCGATGGTCGAAATGCCTCGTGCGTCCGGGAAATGCATGTGAAGGGCGGCGTGCAGGTTTGCGCCCTGGCGGGAGCTGTCCATCACGGCAGTCCACTCCGGATTGGTCGTCTCCAGAAGAAGCCACCTGGAACCCCCGTCGAGCGGCAACAGCTTCTCGAGCAGTTCCTTCAACTTGCCGTGATGTTCTGTGACGCCCACACCTTGACCACCCCACTCCTCGGGACGGCCCTGTGCCCACACCCGCCATTCGAGGGCGGCTTCGTCCAGCGGACGGTTAATGAACCCGATGGTGCTGGTCACCGGAGCCCAGGCACCCCCCAGCAATAGCTTGGCCGACAACTTCTGGGCCGGTGTCTGACGCGGTGGCACTATGGGTTCCCTTTCTGACCGGGCGAGATTGATCGCCCCGACAGCATGCTGCCACATCAAGCCCCTATAACTTTGACCATGCGCATACGTAGGCCGCGCTTTGCTCTTACGTCAAATAACAATGGCCGGGATTTTCTGACCACTGTTATTAGACAGCCGTTCCTCGACGTTGTCGGCCGGATTTGAGGCGGTTGGCTGGCGGCAGGCTGTGATTGGCGGCAAGTATGCGCAGCGCGTCCATGGCCGGTGTCCGGTCGACTGGGTCCAGCAGCTGCCACGATCGGTGCCCCGGATCGGCCAGCTCTTTGTGCAGGGAACGAATCCTGGATTTGTCGCTGCCCTTCATCTGGGTCGCCGTGACCAGAGGTGTTCTGATGGTCGCGCAGAGGACAGCGGCATCATCGAGGTGCCGGTCCCTGTCCCGGGAGTCTTCGCGGTAGGCCGCTCCCTTCAAGACCAATGCCCCGAGGGCATTGGGGACGCTAATGAGGACCGGTTCGTCGTCGTCGACGGTCATTCGGCAGTTCACAGTCCGCTGCAGCGCCTGCGTGCCGCCGGATACCTGAAATGGTCTGCGGCCGCCGAGCGTCGGGATCTTCGCCGGGGCCAGGTGGTCGGCCACCATCACGTCGATCTGCTGCTTGCCGCGGAGGAAACGGTGGGCTGGTGCGTCATGGGAGATGGACTTCTCCAGGGTGTACCCAAGCCCGTTCAGGACAGCACTGACTGCAGCCGTCGTCGCCGCACCGGTCTCGATGTGCAGCACGATGTCGACATCCGCCGTTGGCCGGGAGACGGCAAGGCCTGCGGCCGCAGCGTGCAGCTGCACCATGAGCCCACCGACCAACGTCCATTGGGTGGACGGCAGGGCCCGAGCCAGTTCCACGCACTGTGGCCATGGCGTTCCCCAGCCTCCAAGAGGTACGGCCACGTCCCAGGTCTCGGGGTCATCTGCCGCTTCGGCGACGACGTCCAGTTCAGCTTCAGCCATGGAGCAGTTCGTTGATGACGCGTTGTCCGGCGCTGCGTTCGCGGGTTGCCAGTGAGGCCATGAGGTCCACAGCGATAGCTGCCACCGGCGCCCGGCCGTCAACGAAGGGTTCATCCAAATCGACTTCATGAATGATGGCATTGCCGTCGGGGTCCTCAACCAGGCCGAACGCGTCCGCGAGGGCGGATACGTCGCCGAGCATGACATAGCCTTCGGCAGTCCCGCTCCCGCCGGCCATCCCGAAGGTCCCGGCAATGGATTCCGCGCGCATTGCCGAGGCACCACTGGGGATCAGGTGGTCGTTAAGTGCGGCCAGCCCGTCCGGGGTCGCCCGATAGCGGTGGGTTTTGTCCTTGTTCCGGGCAAGAACACGAACGGCGTCGGCGTCCAGCTCACGCAGTCGAGTCTTCAAGCGGGACTTCTCCGAAGCGCTGATCCATGTGGGGTTCTGACCAGAGAGCAGCGCCAATGCCGCCCAAGCAGTCTTGGCCGTCCAGGCGCGGCCACGACGGGTGCCGGCCATGGCCAGGCGCTCCACCGACGAACGATTGATGAGCAACATGCGGCCAGCGCGGCCACTGGCCGTCAACTGGCCAGACTCGAGCAGGTCATGAACAGAGGCGCGAGTGATACCGAGCCTGTCCCCGGCCTCCGCGACGGTCATCCCGCTCATGTCCTGCATACACTAAACCCTACAGTCGTAGGGTTTAGTGTCAATAGTTGAATGCGGACCCTGGCGCTAATCCCTACGGTTGTGGGGATAAGTGTCAATAGTTGGACTTACCGCAGCGACCAGGAGAACCAGGCGTTGCGGTTCCCGCCTCTCACATCTGCAGGCCACTTCTTCGGTACTCATGAACGGGGCAGGCAAGTCTGGACCCGGGTGTAGCTCCGGAGACCTCTTAGATTCCTTCATGGTTACCTCTATGCGAGAGCTCTGCTGACGGGCAACGTTCCGTAGGCACCAGCAGACACGACATGAGCGGAGCCGACGATATTGGGACGGCCGGCGTGCTTACATTCATGCGATGACATTCATTACATCGGCAGGGAATTTCCGATCATTCGGACCAAAGTGTTACGAAAGTGTTTATCTGTCACAAAGGAGTGGTCAAGAAACACCGCCATCTGTGGAGCTAAGGAGATTCGAACTCCTGACCTCTTCGATGCGAACGAAGCGCTCTACCAACTGAGCTATAGCCCCCGGACCCGGCGTTCAACCACCCGGCCAGTGTCCCTAGGCTACAAACTTTCCCTGCGCTTTTCCAACCACGACACGAACGTCTCCGTGCCGGCGGCCTGCCCGGGGATCAGGTTGTGGCCGGCACGCAGGAAAGCGCCCATGGGACCGGGCAACGGCAGCTCGATGATCTTGCCGCGCATGCCGGTTCCGGCCTTCCACACCTCAGCCATCGCCCTCATGGTCAGCACCTCCGGACCACCCACCGTGCGCACGCTGTGCCGCTCAGGAAACGGATCCGTCAACGCCACTGCCAGCAGCGCTCCGGCCACGTCCACGGGCGAGATGGATTGGAATTTCACTCCCTTGAACGACGGAATGAGGCCAACCTTGGCGCCGGCAGCGAAGATCATCGCCACCAAACCATGGAACTGCGTAGCACGCACCACCGCAGTTTCCAGCTCAGCCGCATGGTAGGCCCGCTCCTTGTCCGCCTTGGAGACGTAGTAGGAGAACGTGCTTAGATCGCAGTTGATGATGGACAAGGCCACCGCCCGCCGGACACCGGCAAGGTGCGCGGCGGCAAGCAGGCGTGCGCCGCCGTCGGCAAATTGCCTTTGGGCTTTACCGAACTGACCTTCCAGGCAGTCAATAACGACGTCGGCACCAGCCACAGCGGCCGCCAGCCCTTCGCCCGTGGTGACATCGCCCGCTAAGTAGGTGGCGCCGTCGTGACGCTTCTCCGATCTGGAAGGCGGCACATGGCGACTCAAGACGGTTACCGTGTGCCCCGCCGAAAGAGCGAGACGGACAACCTCACGACCAACCTGACCCGTGCCACCGGCAACGCAGAGGGAGGTCATCGGTGGCTATGCGCGGCGGCGCTGAAGGATGTTGTCCAAGTTGCTGAGTGCGCTCTGGCCCTTGACCGACGCAACTGCCACCGTTGACGCGACTGGCTGCTCGCCAGCCTGCTTCAGGACGGGCTTGCCAACGGGCTTGGGCGCCTCGGGAAGATCCAGGGGTTCGGGAGCGGGCCTGGGCGCCTTGGCCGCATCAACATACGTGGGCTTGGGAACCGCGACCGGCTCCCAGCTTGCGCCCTTGACGCCCTCGGCGGCCTGAGCGGATTCGTCGCCAGCGGCAACAGCGACAGCCAATGCGGCCTGGCGAAGTTCCACGGCGGACAGACGGGCAGCCTCGCGGCTGCTGGCTTCGGCATCGAAGACCGGCGTGTCCTTCGATTCGACAGGCTGGTCCTTCGGCAAATAGCGCGCAGGCGTAGGAATAGGTGAGGCCTGTGCGGCCCGGCGGGCACGGCGTTCGCGGAGATCCCTGAGGGCGAGCCTTCGCAGGACGACGACGGCCACTACCGCACCGATGAGTGATACCAACGGCAACCACACGGATCCGGTTCCAAAGATACGGAGAACGCCGGAAATCACTGCGGTCAGCAGCAGCGCGAGGCCGGCCAACGCCAACGTGCACCGTGCATAGCGGATGGTGAAGGGAGTGACCGGAGCTTTTCGAGCAGACGACTCAGCCGTGCGGGATTCCTGGGGCGACGCCTGTGCTTTGCTGTGCATGGTCTCCATCGGTTTCTCCTGCTGAGGTGCCAAAGTCAGTACCACCCCTGCCTGCGCGTCGTCTGGTTCATCATCAAATGCCTCTGCTGGGACAGCGGCCGCTTGGACTTGTTGCCGCCTGTTCCGCAAAACGTAAGGCGCCACCCAAACCATCCACAGCGCAACAGTGACCACAAGTATCACTGAGCTGCTGAGAGGGAAGTCCACATTCAAAACCGTAGAAGCAAATCACCGGGGGTGGCGGCATTGCGACCGGTGTGTCGTGGTCGAGTCCGCAAATGACTGGAGATACGGCCAAAAAGGCCCATGACCTGCCCGTTTATCCTCTGAGCCACCGGCGCAGGAGTCCCTCCGGGACTTCGTCGGACGTGAGCGCGAAGGAACGGTGATCAGCCCACTCGCCATTGATGTGCAGGTACCTTTCGCGGTAGCCCTCATCGCGGAATCCAAGCTTCTCCACCACCCGCAGGCTGGGTGCATTCTCCGGCCTGATGTTGATTTCCATCCGGTGAAGCCCCAACACCCTGAAGCAGTGATCGGTTGCCATCGCAACCGCCGTCGGAGCGATACCGTGCCCGGCTCGTTCTTTATCAACCCAATAGCCCAGTGTGGCCATCATGGCCGAGCCCCACACAATGGATGACACCGTCAGTTGCCCCACGATCCTCGGCTCCCGGAAGCCGGGCGTGCGCTCAACAATGAGGAAGGGCAGCGCCGTCGCCTGACGGGCCTGATCATTCAGGGACGCCACCATCTGGCGGTAGCTGGGCAGGCGTCCACCCGGGGCCGGGTTGGACGCCTCCCACGGCGCAAGCCACTCACTGTTCCGCGAACGGACTTCGGACCACTCCCGCTTGTCGCGGTATCGGATGGGCCGCAGAATCAGGTCTCCGCTTTCCAGCGTCACCGGCCAGATCGCAGAGCCGTACATGCGGTGTTACTTGGGAAGTGCGGCAGTGAAGGTCGGCAACCACTCGCGCAGCTCGGGACCGAGGTCCTCGCGTTCGCAGGCGAGCTCGATGCAGGCCTTAAGGTAGCTGAGCTTGTCACCGGTGTCGTAGCGGCGGCCGCGGAAGACCACGCCGTACACGCCGTAGCCCTCACCTTCGCCTGCAGCGAGCACTTCGAGGGCGTCCGTCAGCTGGATCTCGCCACCACGTCCGGGGGCCGTCTTCTCCAGGACATCGAACACGGCCGGGTGCAGCACGTAGCGGCCGATCACGGCGAGGTTCGACGGAGCTTCTTCCGGAGACGGCTTCTCCACGAGCTGCTTGATGCGCACGTGGCCCTCTTCACCGATGTCCTCGACGTCGGCGCAGCCGTAAGCGCTGATCTTGGAAGGCTCCACCTCGATGAGGGCAACCACTGAACCGCCGGTCTTCTGCTGGACGGCGATCATTTCGCTCAGCAGGTCTTCGCGGGCATCGATCAGGTCATCACCGAGCAGAACGGCGAACGGCTCGTAGCCGACGTGCTGCTTTGCACGAAGGACAGCGTGGCCGAGGCCGTTAGGGTCGCCCTGGCGAACGTAGTGGATGTCGCCGAGGTTGGTGGCGGATTGGATGGCCTCAAGCTTGGCGGTATCGCCCTTTTCCGCCAGCGTCGCTTCCAGGGCCGGGACACGGTCAAAGTGATCTTCCAGGGCGCGCTTGCTGCGTCCTGTGATCATCAGGACGTCGTGCAGACCCACCTTGACCGCTTCTTCGACGACGTACTGGATGGCTGGCTTGTCAACCACGGGCAGCATTTCCTTCGGCATCGCCTTTGTTGCAGGGAGGAACCTGGTACCAAGACCCGCTGCGGGGATGACGGCCTTACGGACAGCATTGTTATCGAGAGTCACCGGACTAATCTAACGGAAGGAACACATCAACGGCTAAACCCTCGCCGCGCCGGGAAGCGGATTTTAGTTTCCACTACGGACAGCCCCTGCTGTTCGACCGGCATCACGCGAGCTTCAGGATCGGATACACATGGCAACGAAGGAAGACATCCGCAGTAGCCGGCGCCTCCAGCGGCGGACCCTCGCACCCGAACAAATCCTGGCCGCGGGCGAGGCGATCGCGCAGCACGGCGTGGCGTGGGCGGAGACAATCTCCCCCGGCCCGGCAGCCACTTATGCGGTCTATGTCGGGGTGGCTTTCGAGCCGCCCACGCTGCCGCTCATCGAGGCGCTCCACAAGGCCGGCCACCGCGTACTGCTCCCGGTCTGCGAGCCGGGCAGGCAGCTGAGTTGGGTGTATTGGACACCCGCCACACTGTTCGTGCGGTCAGCTTATGCTCCGATCGATGAACCCGAAGGCGAACGACTGGAAAGCTCCGTGATAGCCGCGATTGCGGGCATTTTCATGCCGGCAACAGCGGTGGACAGGGACGGTAATCGGATCGGCCAAGGTGGCGGCTACTACGACCGGCTCCTCCAGGGCCTCGACGCTTCCGGCCAGAGGCCGCCCACCATCGCTGTGGTGTACGACGACGATCTGTTGCCTTCTGGTTCCATTCCCGCCGAAGCCTTTGATCGCCCTGTGCGGGAAGTCCTGACACCCTCCGGTGTCGTCCGGCTGGACGACACCGCCGGGACAGTGTGACGACCTTGGTGAGTTCCGGCACATCCACTGGCACAGGCCAGCTGGCCGGATGATAGAATTGGCACTCAGGCCCTGCGACTGCTAATGCGGATTATCTCCGGCACTGCTGCACAGGACCTGAACCTTGTCCTGAAGGAGGAACTCAGTGCCCACATACGCATACGCCTGCAAAGACTGTGACCATGCCTTTGACATCGTCCAGTCCTTCTCTGACAGCTCCCTGACGGAGTGCCCCGAATGCAAGGGCGCGCTTCGCAAGAAGTTCAACAGCGTTGGCGTTGTCTTCAAGGGCTCGGGCTTCTACCGCACTGACTCCCGTGATGCCAAAGGCAGCACGGTTTCCGCTGCCCCGGCAGCCCCTGCAGCCACGTCCTCTGCCCCGGCGGCCGCCCCCGCAGCTGCGGCCGCGGCCAGCTAACCTGACTTTTTCCACATAGGCCTCCGGGGCGCTGTCTGGGGGCCAGGACTGCTGGCTAACGTGGCCGCATGCCACACACCTCACCAAGCACGCTTCTGGCCCGCTCCGAACGCTCAGCGGCTTCCGCCGCCCGGCCCAGGGTCCGCCGATCCCGAGCCCATCGCTCCGTTTCCCCCGGCAGTAACGTCGCCGGGGGCACCCGCAATCAGGCGCGGGGCAGTGGTCACCGGCGAGGCTTCCGACGCAGATGGACGTCCTGGATCGGACGCAACCGTCGTCTCACGGTTGCCCTCTTACTGTGTGTGGCCGCCGGCATCGTCGTACAGCAACTGACTCCAGCGTCCGAGCAGCGAGTCAGCGTCCTTGTCGCAGCACGCGACCTTCCTACGGGTGCCGTCCTCACTGCGTCCGATTTCACCCGCGCGTCCATGCCACCTGACCTCGCCATCTCCGGCACACTGGTGGATGCTGAGGCCCTGGTTGGCCGTCAACTCGCGTCGCCCCTCGGCAAGGGCCAAGCCCCTGCCGAGTCCAACCTTCTGGGACCGGGGCTCCTCACCGGAGCACCTGTGGGCACTGCAGCTGTGCCGCTTCGTATGGCCGATCCTTCATCCATCCAGCTACTCTCCCCCGGCCAGCTGGTGACTGTGGTCCTCACTGCGGCAGGCTCCTATGACGAGTCCAGGCAGAGCCAAGTGCTGGCCGGCCCTGTTCCGGTGCTGTGGACCTCATCCCAAGGCGGGAAGACTGGGGAATGGCTCGGAACGAGCGACACCGACGGGCTGGTTGTGGTGGCGGCCGATCCCCAACAAGCAGAAAAGCTTGCCGGCGCGTCAACGCAGGGCAAGCTTTTCTTTGTGTTGGTGAACCAGCAATGACCAGATCAGCAACCGGGAGCCATTCAGCCCCAGTGCGGGGGCTTTTGCTCCTTCAGCCACTGCTCATGGTCGTAGCCTGCCTCGTCGCCCCATCGACGAGGGTCGTCTTCGGCAGCCTTGGTGGGAAGAATACCGCCGGAGCTGGGCTTCACTCCTGCTCCCTTCGCGTCTGCAGCGTCGCTTTCTGTGCTGCTGAGTGATTCGCCGGATTCTTCCACGGAACTGTCTTCTGCCTCTGTTCCCCGTGCCGTCATTGGTGCTTCCTTCTTGTCCTCAGCGACGTCGGAGTCGTCGCCGGCAGCGTTAATGGATTCGCCGTCCGCCCGTCGAGCCGAACTCCGGCCGAACGTTGGCTTCGCATGGTCCAGATTCAATTGTTCAACATCCATGTCCAGGAAGCCATGCTGAGGCGAGGCCGCAGGCTGCGGAATGTGGTTCTCGAGCCCCAGGTAAGAACCGATCCGATCAGCGCAGGAGGACGGGTCAGTGAAGACCTCAATGGTCCACAGCGACATGTATCGCCACCCCATGCGCTCCAGCAGTTGCGGCCGCAACCGGCTGCGTTCGCGGACACTCATGCGCCTGTAGCGTTCGGTGCCATCGGACTCGATGGCAACCGGCGTAGGGATCTCAGCGCCCTCCCTGCCAATCGTGTGCACAGGGTCAGCCGCCGCCGCGATGTCCAACACGCCATCGTAGAGGTGCCAGACACGGGCACCCCGGGCGCGCAGGCGTTCCCCCAAGTCAGCTACCAGGGGGTCCTCCCCCAGGGCCTGCTCACTGGCGACGGCACGGGACGCAGGTGTTCCGAGGTTACTATTTCCGGAGAGCTCCCGGTCCAGCAGTTCGTAGAAGTCCACCGCACCGTGGGCAAGGCGGTCAAGATCCAGGTCCTCAGGCCGGAAGCAGCTCAGGACGTGCATGGAACGGCGGGCGCGGGTCATCGCCAGGGCGAAGCGGTTCCGCCCGCCTTCCACGGACAGCGGACCGAAGGAATGAAGCGCGCGGCCATGCGGAGTCCGGCCGTACCCCAACGAGAAAATAACGTGGTCCCGCACAAGGCCCTGGGCGCGCTCAAGGTCCACCACCCGGAAGGACTCAGGACCGGCGCCAAAGAAAGCAGACAGCAAAGAATGGTTAGGCAACTGCAGCCTGATGGCCTCGCCGATCCGTGCGGCGTGACGCAGGCTGGCCGTCACTACAGCCAAGGACGTGCGGGGCCTGAGCCTGGCGTGTTCGAAGACAAGGTCCACTACGCGGTTGACTTCGGCGGTGACGGACTCCACACCCTCATGGTCAGCCCCGGGGAGTCCGGTTCCGTCGGGAATGTACTCCACATGGATTGAGCGATCCAGCCCCGTGACCGAGTTGCCATCGGGCAGCCGGCGGAGGCCGCCGTCGTAGTAGTTCTTGCTTAGCTGAAGGATCAAGTCCTCATCCACCGCGCGGTACACCCAGTTCAGCTGCCAGGTAGGCAAAACCCTGGCCAGCGCCTTGAATGCACTGTCCACATTCTCGTGGTTGGCCACGCCGGCAACCGGCGGTTCCACTGCCACACTGAACGTCCGCGCGTTGGCGATCTTCGCATCACCGAAGGCAACCACCTGTTGCGCCCGGGCAATGGCGGGGAGAACGGCCTGCAGGGACGTGGATTCGGCGTCGATGATCACTACGGCGTCAAACTTCTGCTCTGCAGGAAGTACGCCGGTGAGCAGGTACGGGCTGACCGACCACACCGGGACCAGCAACGGCACCAAGTCCGGAGCTTGTGCGCTCAGGGCCGGCAAGGTGACCCGTCCATCCTTCAGCAACGCACGAAGCAGTTCGGCCTGCCGTGGATGTTCCAGGATCCCCTGGCGCCACTTCTGGGCCAACTGCCACCGAAGCCGGGCAGCGCCACTGGCGATGTGTGCCTGATCCGCAAGGCGGTACTCGGCCTCAAGTCGACGCAGGGAGTCGCCGTCGGACATAGCGAGGTAATCATCACCACTGATCATGGCCTCCAGCGCGGACTGCCACCACGCCAGGTCCAGCTCGGCGGCCACCGACGAGGCGGGTACTTCTCGCGCGGCGAGGTCGGCAAGCAATTCGCCAAGGCCATGCTCGCGCATTTCCTCGATCAAGAGCGTGCGCTCGGGGAGCGTCTCCAACGTGGCGGTATCCGCGACAAGCCGTTCCAACCGCTCCATGAGCTCCAGGTATGGCACTTCGTGGAGGGAGCCTCCAGCAGATGTGTGCTTCAGGGCCTCACCGAGACGGCGCAATTCACCATCAAGTTCCCGGTACAAAGATCCAAGATCCGCAAGCCCGGAAGGCACTGCAGGATGGCGTTGCGTGGTGGCGTAGCCCGCCCACAGGGCACGCTGCTCCTGGACCAGGACCAGGGAGCTGTGAAGGTCTGCGATGTGCACGCCGGGCCGCACATATTCCTTCGCCACCCGCCGCAGCCTTGAACGCTGCATGGATGGCATCTCCAGGTTGCGCTCACGCCGCCAGGCAGAGCTGGCCGTAGCGGAAATGAGGTCGTGGACCGGCCGGTCGAAGATGTCGGGCGTGAACTTATCCAAGCTCTCCCGCACGGCGATCAGCAATTCCAGCTGGGCACCCCACTCACTGAGTGTTTCTCCCAGCCTGATCTCCGCGTGATCGGAAACCTGCTTCATACGGTCCCGCAGGACGGGGAGCTTCTCCTCGGCCAGGCGTGCAAGCTGTTGCGCTTCCTCGGTCTCCTTGCGGGTAACCAGGCGGGCGCCGTACCAGGGGCTCGAGGTGGAAGCCCTGCTGAAGCTGCCCAGTTCGGCAGCCCGACGCAGGCGCCCAGCCAGCTCCTCACGGTCCTTGATGTTGTCCAGGACGCTGCGCTTCAAACGAACAGTGGTTGATGGCGCGGGGTGAATGGACGTCAGCTCTGCAAGCGACTGCATCGCCTGGTACGGCGAGCACCCCCACCGCTCACGGACGTTGTGCAACGAGGCGACGTGGTCCATGAGGGCGTGACGGTGTCCGGTCAGGGTCTGGTGGAGGTTGCCCAGTTGTGGTTCAAGGGCTTTCTCGTTGCGCATGATGGCCCGGACCAGTTGGCCCTTGAGCTGCTGCGGCGTGGTGCCGTTGCCGGGACGGAAAAGCATCGAATCCAGGCCAAGCGATTCCAAGTGGGCGGAGAGACCGGCGAGGCTGGACTGCCTGTCCCCCACCACCAGCACGGACTTGCCTTCGCTGACCAGGGCGCCGATGGCGTTGATGGCCGTCTGTGTCTGCCCGCTTCCCGGAGGGGTGCTGACCACCAGGGAGTCCCCGGCGCGAACGGCATCCACCACGTACTGCTGGTCCGTGTCTGCATCAAGCAAGAGAAGTTCATCAGCCGGGTCCCTTTGGTCCAGGCTGGAGAACCTGCCGGCTTTGATGGACTCCGGTTCAATGTCGCCGCCATTGGCTGCCGTAGCGAGCGCGGCAACGACTGGGTTGTTGGTGTTGATCCAGGGATCGTCCAGATTCCCCGACAGGTCGGCCAGAGTGGTGACCAGCAGGTTGAACTCCACCTCGGCGCCGTGAATGGGCTGAACCAGTGTGGACAACCGGTCCAGGACCGGTTGGGGATCGAGCCTGGCCGTGTTGTAGGCCATGCGGGCTACGGCGTTGACGTCGAAGACGATGCCGTGGACAGTTTTCAAATGGCGCACCAAGGCCGGGTTCATGCGGGCTTGCTCGGTGAGCTGAAGTTCGAAGTCGTCTTCGCCCGGCCTAACGGTGAGCACGATGGAGGTCAGCATGACGGGTGCCGAGACGCGCTGCGGCTTGCCGCCTACAGCCGATGTCCACACCACCGTTCCGGCTGACAAATACCCGGCTTCGATACCGCGATCGTTGCTGAGCTCGAAGATCTTGGATCGGATGTTGCGCGCTGCCCGCGCAGCCACCAGATATTGTTGCCTGTCCCTGATCAGGGTGGACAGGCGTGTTCGCCGGCCCGCCAGTAACTGCGCCAGCCCGGAAGGGTGTGCGTTACTAAGATCTATGGCGCCTTCCGGCGTCTTGACGAAACGCAGCATCGTGTCCGCCCCGGTGACGGGCTTGAGACCAGACAGCCATTTCCGGAGCTCTTCGGAGCCCTCTTCGTGGCCTTGACCTACTGACACAACTTCTGCCTTCTTTTCTGTACTAGCTTTAGACGCCTTGGACCATACCGGCATACTTTCGAGGGTAGCGGGAATACCCGGTCAGCCCGCTCCGCAACGCTGTTCCGACGCGAAATTCGCCGTCATTTCACAGGTGCCTGCCGATTCGCGGGTCATCGGCACTCCCGATTCAAGCACAGTGGCCGGCCTCCCGAAGGAAGCCGGCCACTCACAATGCTATTCCCACTCGATGGTTCCCGGTGGCTTGCTGGTGACATCCAGCACCACGCGGTTTACGCCGTCCACCTCATTGGTGATGCGGTTGGAGATCCGGGCCAAGAGGTCATACGGCAACCGCGACCAGTCAGCCGTCATGGCGTCCTCGGAAGACACCGGACGCAACACGATCGGGTGGCCATACGTACGGCCGTCGCCTTGGACACCAACGCTGCGGACATCGGCCAAGAGGACCACCGGCATCTGCCAGACGTCGTTGTCCAGGCCTGCGGCGGTCAGTTCCGCCCTGGCAATGGCGTCAGCCTTGCGCAGCAGGTCCAAACGTTCCTTGGTCACTTCACCGACGATCCGGATTCCCAAGCCGGGACCCGGGAACGGCTGGCGGCCGACGATTTCCTGTGGCAGCCCGAGCTGGGCACCAACGGCACGCACCTCGTCCTTGAACAGGGCACGCAGCGGCTCGACGAGTTCGAACTGCAGGTCCTCCGGGAGCCCACCCACGTTGTGGTGGCTCTTGATGTTGGCAGCGCCTTCGCCCCCACCGGATTCGACAACGTCCGGGTACAGCGTGCCTTGGACCAGGAACTTGATCTTCTCGCCTTCGGCAGCGGCCTGGGCGATGATGGCCCGCTCCGCTTCCTCGAAGGCACGAATGAATTCGCGACCGATGATCTTGCGCTTGGTTTCGGGATCGCTGACACCGGCAAGCGCAGACTGGAAGCGCTCCTGCTCGTTGGCAACATACAGGTTGACGCCCGTGGCTGCCACGAAGTCGCGTTCGACCTGCTCGGCTTCGCCTTCACGCAGGAGTCCGTGGTCCACAAACACACAGGTCAGCTGGTCCCCCACGGCCCGCTGGACAAGTGCAGCTGCGACAGCGGAGTCGACGCCGCCGGACAGGCCACAGATGACCTTGGAATCGCCGATCTGCTGGCGGATACGATCCACCTGCTCTTCGAGGATGTTGCCCGTGGTCCAGTTGGGGCTCAGGCCCGCACCCTTGAACAGGAAGTTCTCCAGGACGTGCTGGCCGTGGACGGAATGCTTGACCTCGGGGTGCCACTGCACGCCGTAAAGTCGCTTCTCGTCGTTGGCGAAGGCGGCCACCGGTGCGCCGGCCGTCGAGGCCAGGACTTCGAAGCCCTCAGGGGCCTCGTGGACGGAGTCGCCGTGGCTCATCCAGGTGTTCTGGGATGAAGGGACGCCGTCCAGAATGGAGCGGGCATCGCCTACGACGAGTGCTTCGGTGGCGCCGTACTCCCGGAGACCCGTCTGGGCCACCTTGCCGCCTAGGGCGTTGGCCATGGCCTGGAAGCCGTAGCAGATACCGAAGACCGGCACTCCGGCTTCGAAAAGGTCAGCGCCGACGCTCGGGGCTCCCTCGGCGTAAACGCTCGAGGGGCCACCGGAGAGGATGATGGCTGCCGGGTTCTTGGCCAGAAGCTGCTCGGTGGTGAAGGTATGCGGAACAATTTCCGAATACACATTCGCTTCGCGGACGCGGCGGGCAATCAGCTGCGCGTACTGGGCACCGTAGTCAACAACCAGCACCGGCTTCTGGGAAGTCTGGGGTGCGGTGGGAGTAGTCACCAAACAAGACTACTTTGCCGGGCCACCCCGGTGCACGTTGACGGGGTGGGCCAGGGGCCAAAACAGCCCCCGCAGTTAGGCATCTCACATTGGAACGCCCGCATGCCCTAGTAGCGCTTGGACGCCTGCGGGTTGGCTGCGAGCTCTGCTTCCACCTGTGCATGGAACTTTTTCTCCACAATGAAGGACAGGAGCGGGATCACGCCGCCCAATGCCAGGAGGATCATCTTGGAGAACGGCCACCGCATCAGCGACCACAAGCGGAAGTTGGACACGAGGTACACCACATACATCCAACCGTGCACGATCAGCACCGAAGTGGAAATGTTGAATCCGCCAATGACGCCCTTGGGCTCGGACTCTGCAAAGCCGAAGCCGAACGGCTGGCCGGTAGCCGCGTTCGTGCCACCCGCGAAGAGAGAAACACCAAAAATGTAGCGGGCGATCAGTTCGGCGCACAGCAGGAGAAGCATAGCACCGGTGAGGTAGGCCATGACTTTGTAGAACTTCAATGCCGAACGGATCTGTGCTTCCGTTCCGCCGAACCGCCGCTTCTTGGGCTTGGGTCCTGATTGCTCGGGCTGGCTGGCCGGTTTGGGCTCAATCATTGCTGCACCTTTTGTTCTGGCTCTGGGGTTGTAGGTTCTTGGCTTGCCTCAGCGGTGTCCGGCTCGTCGTCAAAGTCGCCGTACTCGTTGTCGTCTTCGTCCTCTTCGAGATCTCGCCGGTAGTCGTCCTTGACCAGTCGCCACCAGATGAAGATGGAGAAGCCTGCGAAGACCACCCATTCCACCGCGTAGAAGAGGTTCAGCCAGTTGACCTGCTCGGCAGGGGGCTGCGGCGGAATGTTGAGGGCCTTGACGTTGTCGCCGAGGGGTATGGGTACGCCGTCGGCCACTTCCGACGTCGCGGCGATGAAGCCCGGGTAGCTGGAGACTTCCCATTTGTTGATGAGCTCCGCGGCCGACACCGCAGACGCGCGGCCTGGACCGGCGTCGACGTTTGGCGTTGGCGCTTCAGACGGGATGAGGCGACCGGTCAACGTCACGGTGCCCGACGGCGGCGGGCCGGCTTGGGCGGCATCAGCCACCCAGCCGCGGGCAACAGGGATCCATGTCTGCGGAGACGCAGCAACGCCGCTCAACGCGGGGGCGTCATTAACGGCGAAGGCGGAGACGATCCAGAATCCCTTTTGGTTGTTGTACAGGCGGCCTTCAACCAGCACCTGCTTGCCGGGGTCGTAGCTTCCGGTCGCACTGACCATCTGGTCAGAGACGGAGCCCGGGAAGAACTGGCCCGGCTGGAGGACATCCACCAGCGGTTTCACTTCTTCGATGCTGGACGGCGCGGGAGGCTCGTGCTGGGCAGACCGGCTGAGCTGCCATTGGCTGAGCAGCACAAACACCCCGGACAACAGAAGCGCAAAGACCAGTCCTGCGATCCAGCGGGGTTTCAACGCGGTTTTCAACACCCCTTAACCGTACTTCGTCCGGCTGTAGAACAACGAAACGAGGGCTGAGGCCAGCCTCGAGTGGGGCAGCAGGGTCCCTGGGTGGCGACGGAGTCGACGCGAAGGGCCTGCCCCACTCTTCTAATGGTCGAAGAACACCAGGCTGGAGTTGATGAGCTCGGAGATCACTTCGGGATCGTGAGCCCGCCGCAGGGATTCGCGGAATGACTCCTTCGACAGGGAACGCGCCAAGGTGGCCAGGACCTCGAGGTGATCGGAGAAGGAACTGGCTGGCGTGGCGATGAGGAGGATGAGAGTCGCCGGTCCGTCGGTGGCACCGAAATCCAGGGCGTGTCCGAACTTGGTCACGCCCACGGCGATGGAGATCCTGTCCACGAATTCGCTGCGCGCGTGGGGCAGGCCGATGCCGCCAGGCAGTCCCGTCGCGAGTTGATGCTCCCGCGAATGAACCTGCTCAAGGAAGCCCTCAAGATTCGAGATCCTGCCGGCATCGTGGAGCTTGTGGGCCAGCTGGGCAGCTGCGTCGATCTTGTCCTTGGCGACAAGCTCGAGGATGACAGTATCCGGGGTTGTCAGTTCCGCGTCATACCGGTCAAGTGGTTCAGCCAAGTCGTGTTCCCTCCAGTGTGGCCTCCCGGCCTCAGTTCCATGTGCTGGTCAGCGAAGGGGGACGATGTCATCCACTCCCATGCGCGCAGCATCGGCCGATTCGTCATCGGGTTGCTGCTGACTGAGTCGTTCAGCTTCCACGCGCGCAAGGTAGTGCTTGATTTCGCTTTCTCGCTGAGTCTCGCTCCAGCCAAGGATTTCTCCCATCAGCTTAGCTACAACGGGCGCGGCAGACACACCCCGGTCCCACGCTTCGATGGAGATTCGGGTGCGACGGGTCAAAACGTCGTCCACGTGACGGGCGCCCTCATGGGTTGTCGCGTAGACAACTTCTGCGGCGAGGTAGTCATCGGCACCGGGAAGGGGTTCCCCCAATTCCGGCCGGCCGGAGATGATCTCCAGGACCTCCGGTGTCATGGATCCGAAGCGGTTGAGCAGGTGCTCCACGCGCGCCACGTGCACCCCGGCTTGTTCTGCCGACCGGCCCCTCCGGTTCCAGGCCGCTTTGAATCCCTCGGCACCGAGCAGCGGAATAGTGTCCGTGCAGCTCGACGGAACGCGTTCGTCCATGGCCCGCGTTGCCTCGTCCACGGCGTCTTTCGCCATAACCCGGTAGGTGGTGTATTTGCCGCCCGCAACCACTACCAGCCCGGGCACAGGGTGCGCCACGACGTGTTCACGGGACAGTTTGGCGGTGGAATCGTTGTCACCTGCCAGGAGCGGGCGGAGACCTGCGTAGACGCCTTCGACGTCCTCACGGGTCAAAGGACGCTTGAGGACTTTGTTGACGTGCTCCAGGACGTAGTCGATGTCCTTGCTGGAAGCGGCCGGATGAGCCTTGTCCAGCGTCCAGTCGGTATCGGTGGTACCGATGATCCAGTGGCGGCCCCAAGGGATGACGAAGAGCACGGATTTCTCGGTACGGAGGATGAGGCCCACCGTGGACTGGAAGCGGTCCCGCGGCACCACCAAGTGGATTCCCTTCGACGCACGGACCTTGAGCTGGCCACGGTCAGTCACCATGGCCTGCGTTTCATCAGTCCACACACCGGTGGCGTTGACCACTTGCTTGGCCCGGACTTCGAAGACACTGCCGTCTTCCTGGTTCTCCACCTTGGCCCCGACGACGCGTTCACCCTCACGAAGGAAGTCCACCACGCGCACTCGATTGGCGGCATACGCACCGTAGTGCGCGGCAGTCCTGACCAGGTTGACCACCAAGCGCGCGTCATCCACCTGCGCATCGTAGTAGCGGATGGATCCGACGAAGGCATCATCTTTGAGGCTGGGAGCCGCCCGCAGGGTTCCGCGCCGGAAGAGATGCTTGTGCATGGGGACGCCGCGGCTGTGTCCGGACGTCAGACCCAGGGTGTCGTAGAGCATGATGCCCGCCCCAACGTAGGGGCGCTCCCAGAAGCGGCGGGTCAGTGGATACAGGAACGGCACAGGGCGTACCAGATGCGGTGCGATCTGTTGGATCAACAGCCCGCGTTCCTGCAGGGCTTCCTGGACCAGGCCGAAATCGAGCATCTCGAGGTACCGAAGTCCGCCATGGATGAGCTTGGACGAGCGGGAGGATGTGCCGGAGGCCCAGTCCCTCGCCTCGACGATGCCCACAGTCAGGCCTCGGGTCACCGCATCCAGTGCAGCACCGGCTCCCACCACCCCGCCCCCGACAATCAGGATGTCGAGCTCCTTGCCGGCCTCGGCGGTAGCTTTCAGGACTTCGATCGATGCGGCACGGGATTCCGGGCTCAGTGCTCCCGGGGAACTCACCTGCGGACCGCCTGCGACATTGCTCATCGGACCCCTCCTCAAACGCAACAGCTGGTAGTCCCCTACCCTACTTGCTGCTCGTCGCCTTGGGCAGGGCTGCCAAACTGACGGCAGGGCTGCCGAGCTGACGCGTCCCGGTCGAAATCCGAAAAAGGGCCCCGAGAGCAAACCGTGGTCTGCTCCCGGGGCCCTCCTTATGAAGGCTTAGCCGAGGTACGGCGAGACGACGACGTCGACCCGCTGGAACTCCTTCAGGTCCGAATAGCCGGTGGTCGCCATCGAGCGACGCAGGGCGCCAATGAGGTTGGAGGTGCCATTGGTGTGGTGCCCCGGTCCGAACAGAACTTCTTCCAGCGGGCCTACAGTTCCGACGTTGACCCTGTCGCCGCGCGGGAGTTCAAGGTGATGGGCTTCCTGGCCCCAGTGCCAGCCCTTGCCGGGGGCTTCTTCGGCCCGCGCCAGTGCGCTGCCCAGCATGACGGCGTCGGCGCCCATGGCAACTGCCTTGACGATATCGCCCGAGGCGCCCATACCGCCGTCGGCAATGACATGCACGTAGCGGCCGCCGGACTCATCAAGGTAGTCCCGGCGGGCGGCGGCGACATCGCTGATGGCCGAAGCCATCGGCGAGTGGATGCCCAGGGCGCGGCGCGTGGTTGTGGTGGCACCGCCGCCGAAGCCGACCAAGACGCCGGCCGCGCCGGTGCGCATGAGGTGCAGCGCCGGGGTGTATCCGGCGGCACCGCCGACGATCACGGGAACGTCGAGTTCGTAGATGAACTGCTTCAGGTTCAACGGCTCGTGGTTCTTGGAGACGTGCTCGGCGGAGACAGTGGTGCCACGGATGACGAAGATGTCCACACCGGCCGCCAGGACCGTCTTGTAGTGCTCCTGGGTGCGCTGCGGCGTCAGGGAGCCTGCCACTGTCACTCCGGAGGCGCGGATCTCGGCAAGGCGGCTGGTAATGAGTTCGGGCTGGATGGGTGCCTGGTAGAGATCCTGCATGCGCCGGGTAACGGCGGGGCTCGCGGTTTCTCCGGCGAGCGCCGATATCTCATCCAGCACGGACTGGGGATCTTCGTAGCGGGTCCACAAGCCTTCAAGGTCCAAGACACCGAGGCCGCCCAAGCGACCCAAGGCAATGGCGGTTTCCGGCGACATGGCCGAATCCATGGGCGCTGCGATCACCGGAATGTCGAACTTGTAGGCGTCGATCTGCCAGGAGACGGAGACGTCCTTGGGATCGCGGGTCCGGCGGTTGGGGACGATCGCAATGTCGTCCAGGGAGTAGGCACGACGCCCACGCTTGCCACGGCCAATCTCAATCTCATAAGTCACGGCTCTTACTTTACTGGACCCCTCCCGGAACCCCGATTCGGCAAATGGCGTGGGCACTTCACAATGGGCTAAGAAGGCATTGAACGAGACTTGGCCGGTGCCGGTTCCGGTTCCGGGCCCGCTGGCTGCTGCCGCGGGTGCCGGGCAGTGTTCACATGGGCAGAGGTGCCCATGGCAGCATCCTGGACATATCCGATAGCCTGCGGAAATACACCACACCATGCAAGGGGGAACCATGGCGCCCGGATTCTACGGAGCCGACATTGAACAGCTCCGCTCGTTGTCCAAACAAATGGGACAGGCCGGGAGCCGACTCCAGAACCAGGAACTTCAGGTCAACAGCCTGATCTCCAGCGTGGCGTGGAAAGGAACCGACGGAGAGCGCTTCCGCCGCGAGTGGAGCAGCACGCTGCGGCCCATGTTGCACAAGGCATCCCGTTCCCTGGATGACGCGGCCACGGTGCTCCGCACCCAGGCCGACGAACAGCAGAAGGCCAGTACCCAAGGTGGCCCCCTCGGAGGCGGGTCAGGCGGACCAGGCGGGTCAGGCGGGTCAGGCGGGCCGGGCGGACCCAACGCCCCACAGGTTCCCGGTGGCAATGGAAACCACGTCGGTCCAACCACTGGCTTGGAAGGCCTTCTCGGCGTCACCGGAAGCCAGGGATGGTGGGCCGGAAACGCCCTGGTAACCGCGAACGGCGTGGTGGCGGACTCCATCCTGGCCCAGATGGCACGAGGCGGCTTGGTGACGGAGCTGACAAAGTGGCCTTGGCTGAGTGCCCAGTACGGTCAGGCCGCCGGCGCCGGCTATGTCAAGGGCACCCAGCTGCTCAACGGCAGTTCGATGCTTGGCCGCCTCTCGGGAGCACTGGGAATTGTGACCGGTGGCTTCCAGGTCTACCAAGGCATCCAGACAGGACATCCCGGAGTTGCAGTGGACGGCGGCATCTCCGCTGCCTTGGCTGTGGGCAGCTTTATCCCGGTGATTGGCCCTGCCTGCGCCGTTGCCGGCATCGCGTGGGGCGGTCTGGGCCTCCTGGCCACCAACATGGGCTACGACTCCGCTTCCTCCATGATCGCTGATGGCGCCCAGCATGTCTGGGAAGGCGCCCAGGACGCTGCCGGGGCAGTGGCCGACGGCGCGAAGAAGGTCTGGGGATGGCTCACATGATCGCGCGACTTCCTAGACTGGACACAGAACCGATCGAGAAAAGGCAGAAATGACCACTCAGACCGAAGAAAACCAGGCATTGCTCATCACCGAACATGAGCTCATTGCTCTCATCGCGCTGGCTGGAACCGACGGCGCCCTGAGGTGCCAGACGCTGTTCCGCCTCGACCACGCCGCAGGGGCGCCGCTGGAACAAGCCGGTGTCTCCACGTTGCTGGAGCGTGGGCTGATGAAGATCGAAAACGACGCACTCCTGCCGGTCGGGCCTGCTGCAACGGTTACGGCTGTCCTGGCGGACTCCACGTCATGGCTGGAATCAGCCCTCGTCACCCCTGCCTCGGAACATGTCTCCTTCATGTTCGGCGCAGAACAGGGTGCACTGCTGCTCAACCTGAGTAAGTACGGCGTTCACGAACTGCACCCCATTACGGGCTCCGAGGGCATGGTCACCACGGCCGTGCAGATGGCCGACTACTATCTGAACCAGGCGCCGGACGGATTCCCCGCGGCCGCCACGACCCGCCGCCATTTCAAGGACGGAACGTCCCGCGCAGTACACGTCAAGGCGGAGGCCGACGGTTCCCTTTCGATCGCTGCAGGCGAGGGCGAAAATCTCGAGTCCTCAGCCCTCGAGCGTGAGCAGCTCGATGCCCGTATCCGCGCAGGTCTGGAGCAGTACCCCGGGTGAGCTACCAGACAGGCCCCTCTCCACTTTTCCACTCCGACCGCCCCCTGGACTATTGGCTGTCCCCGGAGCTCGCCGCCATCACTCCGGCGAGTGCGCGTTCCCGCCTGCGTGAAATCGCCGGCGCGCGTGGCGCCTACATGGGCGCTTGGGCGGCCGGAACCGGACTCGGCGCGTGCCTCGTCCTCTTAGGCGCTGTCCTCTCCGTTCGGCTTGGCACGTTCGCGCCCCTTCCCGCCCTCGGCCTTCCCGGAGCTGCAATTGCTGTGTTCTGCGGCGTTTTCTATGCTCGGGTGCGGGACCGGTTGCCTAAAACAAGCCGAGCGCTGGTCAATCGTGGGCCCGGGAGCCTGCGAGGGGCACTGTCCTTCGTGGGGTTCATCCTGATCGTCTTCATCGGAGTGTTCGCCTTCACGGCTAAACCATCCACCTGGCAAGACCCCGAAGTCCTGCTAACGCTGGCCACGGTGCTTGCGTTCCTCATCTGCCTCCTCGTGGCCGCGATCATCATCCCGGCCACCATCCTTGGCCGTTCGCGGGAATCACTTCGTCGCAAGGCTGCCAATGACCCTCACTTCAGGGCGCTTCTGGAACAGGACCTTGCCACTTGGCGCGATCCCTACGGTGACGCCGGGTACGGTCCGCTCTAGGCCTCAGGACTTTTCCGGCTGGTCTCGTCCACTGAAAGCTGGGATTCGAACATCCGGAAGTACCGACCACGCAGGGCCACGAGTTCCCGGTGGGTACCTTGCTCGGCGATGCGCCCATCCTCCAGCATGTACACGATGTCCGCCTTCTCAATGGTGGCAAGGCGGTGGCTGATGGCGATGATGGTGCTGCTCCGGTCAGCGAAGAGACGCGTGAAAATGCGGTGCTCCGCCAAGGCGTCGATGGCGGAGGTGGGCTCGTCCATGACCATGAACGAGGCATCCCGGTAGAAGTTGCGCGCCATGGCCAGCCGTTGCCACTGCCCGCCTGAAAGCCCGCTCCCCTTGCGTCCCCGGGGATCTTCCATCCAGTTGCTGACATGGTTCTCCAGGCCGTTGGGCAGTTTGTTGATGAATTCCATGGCCTCGGCGTCGGAGGCTGCCCGCCGAATGCGGTGATCGTCCCGGGGCTGGTCCACATCCCCGAGGTAGATGTTCTCCGCCGCGGTGGCGAACTCGTATTTCAGGAATTCCTGGCTCAGGACGGCGAGGTGCCTGTGCCAACTGGTGATATCGATCCCGGCGAGGTCTGCGCCGTCGAGCAGTACTTGGCCTGAATCAGGCCTATACAGTCCCGCCAGAATCCGGATCAAGGTGGACTTTCCTGCGCCATTCTCGCCGACGATCGCGATGTGCTGGCCGGCCTTGATGGTCATGGAAATGCCCTTGATGACCTCGATGTCGCTTCCCGTATAGCTGAAGCGGATGTCGCGGAGTTCCACGGTGGAAGGAGACGACGGCAGGGGCTGTTCTTTGCCACTGGGAACCGGCAGGGCCATGAAGAGCTCATAGTCCTTGAGGTTTGCGAGATCCTCGTCAATGGAGCTCAGGGAGGACACCAGGCTGTTTGCTGTGGACAACGCACGGCTCACGATCTGCTGCACATACAGGAATTGCCCCACAGGCTGGGCCCTGGCGATGATCTGTCCAACAACCCACACCAGCGAGACGACTTCGGCACCGTACTGCAGGGAATCAGCTGCCAGTTGCTTGGGGATGTACCGTTTTTGGAAGTCCAGCCGCCGGCGCTCATCAGCGTCCCGCAAACGGGACCGCAGGTCCATGAGGTACCCAACGATCCCGTAGAGCCGCATCTCGGCAATGTGCTGGGGCCGGAGCAGGTTCTGTTCGATCATCCGGCGCTGCCGCCGGGAATCAACCTGTGTGTTCCAGTGTGCGATCTGCTCGCGCGACAGTTTGAACTGCAGGTAGACACTGGGCACGATCGCCACCAGCACAATCACGGCGATCCACCAGCTGACCAGCAGCAGCGCCCCAATGGCGAGGATCACGGAAACAAGCTGCGTGAAAATGGCGGCAATTCGGTCCAGGACCCTGGCATAGGAATCGGAGAACCGCTTGGCGCGGTCGTAGAGGTCCACTGTTTCTTTGTCGTCATAGCGCCAGAACTCCAGCGCCAGGAAACGCTGGTACATCATGTCGCCCACGATTGCGCCGACCTTGAAGCTCATGAGCTGCTGGATATAGCGGTCCACGCTGCTGAAGGCGCCCCAGAACAGCCCAAGCGCCGCCGTGATGATGACGTACAGAATGGCCCGGGGGCCGGCGTCGGGGTCTCCTGCGTAACCGGCGGCCAACGCGGTAGTGGTCAGCGCGGCAAAGTAGGTGGTGACCAGCGGCAGGGTGGCGGAGATCAACGAGCCGGCCACCTTCATGAGGACGGCAACGGGCGAGGCTTTGAAGCTGACTTTCAGGACCTGCCCGACGGCGCGTGCATAGGGCCGCAGCGCCAGCTTGCGGGGCGGCGTCTTGACCGGTTGGACTGAGTTCAGTCGGACCGACTCCGGGTGCCGCGGTTGCGCGGGCTTTTCAGACATGACCCCAGCCTATGCTTGTGGACCGACACTATTGCCGCCTCCTTAAACAGCTGTTCCCCGCGGATGCTTCCACGGGGAACAGCTTGGATATCAGCGGGAGCCGTAGTTGGGCGCTTCCACCGTCATCTGGATGTCATGCGGGTGCGATTCCTTCAAACCGGCCGGAGTAATGCGGACGAACTTGCCGCGCGCCTTCAGCTCCGGGATGGTGGGGGCACCGGTGTAGAACATGGTCTGGCGGAGGCCACCGACCAACTGGTAGGCCACCGAAGCCAGCGGGCCCCGGAAGGCCACCCGGCCTTCGATGCCTTCGGGGATGAGCTTGTCATCGCCGGAGACGTCGGCCTGGAAGTAGCGGTCCTTCGAGTAGGACGTGTTCTTGCCACGGGACTGCATGGCACCGAGGGAACCCATGCCGCGGTAGCTCTTGAACTGCTTGCCGTTGACGAAGATGAGGTCGCCCGGAGACTCCTCACAGCCAGCCAGGAGCGAGCCGAGCATCACGGTGTCGGCGCCGGCAACCAGGGCCTTGCCGATGTCGCCGGAGTACTGGAGGCCGCCGTCGGCGATCAGCGGAACTCCGGCCGGAATGGCAGCCTTCGCGGATTCGTAGATGGCGGTGATCTGCGGAACGCCAACACCGGCCACAACGCGGGTGGTGCAGATGGAGCCGGGGCCAACGCCCACCTTGATGCCATCGGCTCCGGCGTCGATCAGTGCCTGGGCGCCTTCACGGGTTGCCGCCTGGCCACCGATGACGTCGACGTGGGCGGCAATCGGATCCGACTTGAGGCGACGGATCATGTCCAGAACGCCCTGGGAGTGGCCGTTGGCGGTGTCCACGAACAGGGCGTCCACGCCGGCGTCGATAAGCTTCATGGCGCGTTCCCAACCGTCGCCGAAGAAGCCAATGGCAGCGCCAACGCGCAGGCGGCCTTCATCATCCTTGGTAGCCAGCGGGTACTGCTCGGCCTTGGTGAAGTCCTTGGTGGTGATGAGGCCCTTCAGACGGCCCTGCTCGTCAACAAGGGGAAGCTTCTCGATCTTGTTGGTTGCCAGCTTGTGCGAGGCTTCGTCGCGGCTGATGCCTACATGCCCGGTGATGAGGGGCATCTTGGTCATGGTGTCGCTGACACTGCGGAACGGGAAGTCGGACTCCGGAATGAACCGGGTGTCGCGGTTGGTGACGATGCCCAACAGGCGGCCGTCGGTGTCCACCACGGGCAAGCCGGAAACACGGTAACGGGAGCAGAGCTCGTCCAGCTCCTGCAGGGTGGCTTCCGGCCCGATGGTGAGCGGGTTGGTGATCATGCCGGATTCGCTGCGCTTGACGCGATCCACGTGCTCGGCCTGATCGTCGATGGACAGGTTGCGGTGAACCACGCCCAAGCCACCCTGACGGGCCATGGCAATGGCCATGCGGGACTCGGTCACGGTGTCCATGGCGGCGGAGAGCAGCGGGGTCTGCACGCTGATGCGCTTGGAAATGCGGGATGAGGTGTCGGCCTCGGACGGAATGACGTCGGTGTGTCCGGGAAGCAGCAGGACGTCGTCGTACGTCAGGCCAATGAAGCCAAACGGATTGTGTTCGGGCTGGGTCATGAGTGTGCGCCTCTTACCTGGGTTCTTGGGGGCTTAACTGGTAGGGGTTGCAACTGATGACCAGCCCGTCATTACGGGACTGGCCTGTGCATAGGGTACCGCGAGGCAGAAAACATGCTGCCGGTATTGAATAAATAGTAGAACCTCCGCGCCGATCGCCATATTCCGCGACGTATGAGTGTGAGCAACAGCACTGCCGGCATGCCGCCGTCGTACGTTTGGGAACCGCTCCGCCAAGGGACGCTAGCTGCTTGACCAGCCTGTGGCGGCCAGCAGCCGTTCCTCGAACATCGGGATCATGCTCTGCACGTAGGTCTTACTGAGGTGGTTGTCATCCTTATAGACATAGACGTTGCCCACGACTGCCGGACAGGTCCCTTGCTCGCAGATGAAGTCGCTCATGTCCAACAAGTGAAGCCCATCCACCTTGCCGACGTAGTCATCCAAGGGTGACGCGTCCGCCAAGGATTGCTCCAGGGGAACGTTGCAGTCGGGCGAATCCTTGCCCTTCTTCTGGACGCACTCGGGCATGTTGAAGCTGAAGCGCGGATTGTCCCGCACCCCCACTACCTCGATGCCAAGATCCGTGAACGGCTTGATGCCTTCGAGGTAGCCGGGCACTTCGGTTTCGAACGGCGCGTCGACGTGCGTCAGCGATGCCACCGTAAACACGGCGTCCGGCTTGTGCTCAAGGACGTAGGCAGAACTTGCTTTGTTGAACTCGTTGCAGAAATCGGGTCGTTCCTCCGATTGGGCACCAAACCGGCAACCGCCCTTCAGCAAGGTCACCACTTCCCAGCCGTGCTGCTTGGCTATCGGGCCGAGGGCGGCCATGTACTGCTGGGAGTGCGAATCACCCAACACGACGATTCTCTTGGTGACTACCTCGGGTTCCTCATTCTGGAGGCATCCCTCCAGCACCGGGTCGCTGGGGACATGGTCACCCGTGCAAGCACCGTCGACGTTCGCCCATTCGTCCTTCATGGCTGCCGGCGCCGGGATGATCCGCGCCTCCTCGCTCGGCTGCCCTACATATTCAGGGGACAACGCGGCCGCGCCCGGGGTCAGTTCGTGGGGCTGGGCGGCGATCGCCGTGGCCTCCGCGGTGATGGCTCCCTGCCACGCGGTGACCGGAAGCGCCAGCAGGGCACCGCAGGCAGCAATCACGACGGCGGCACGCCAGGACCGCACGTCCGGCCACTTCCAGCGCCGCATGGGTTCTTCCACACACCTGGTGGTGACCATTGCGAGCACCGTTGCTGCCGCCATGATGCCGAGGCCTTCAACGATTCCGGGCGTGCCGGTATCGGTGGCGAGGAGGAAAAAGACAAGAATCGGCCAGTGCCACAAGTAAAGGGCGTAGGAGATGCCTCCCACGCCCACCAACGGACGGGAACTGAGGATCCGGTCGACACCCCACCGGCTGCCACTTTGCCCGGCTACGATCACGCACGCGGCGGCAAGGGTGGGCCACAGGGCCACGAAGCCAGGGAAGGAGCGGTCCACGGTGAGCAGCAGCCCGCACGCAAGCATTGCCGCAATGCCTGCCCACCCCAGCACAACACGGAGCCGGCGTCCTGGCTTCAGGTAGGGAAGAGCCAAGGCAAGCAGGGATCCCAGGGCGAACTCCCACAACCGGGCACACGTGTCGAAGTAGGCGTATGCCTGGTTGCTGTATGTCTGTTCGATGCTGAACACGAGCGAAGCGACGAACACCGCGCCAAAGGCTACGAACAACAACTGCCTGTGACCCACAGCTTTGCGCTGCGGAAACCATGTGGCCAGTCGAGGCTGCAGCAGGGCGACACCGGCGAAGATCAGCGGCCACAGGATGAACACCTGGCCTTGCACAGACAACGACCAGAAATGTTGCAGGGGGCTGGCGTCCACATGCTGCTGGGCATAGTAGTCGACGGCGAAAGCGGCAAGCTGCCAGTTCTGACGGTAGGTGAGGGAAGCCCAGGCCTCTGTCAGGACATCGGGCCATCGGCTTTGCGGGATGAGCGCCCACGTGCCGGCCAGGATCGCCAGGAGCACCACAACCACTGCGGGCAGCAAGCGCTTGAACACGTGAAGCCAGTGCTGCAGGAGGCGCAACGGTTTGCGGTTCTCCAGCTTGCGGGTGAACGACAACGTCAGCAGGAACGCGGAGATCAGCAGGAACACGTCCACGCCGCCGGACACCCGGCCGAGCCAGATGTGATAGGCCGCGACCATGAGCACCGCCAGGGCGCGCAGTCCCTGGACCTCCGGACGGAAGCCGGGTTTCGTCGTCGTGCGTTCTTTGGCCGCCGGAGCGGCCTCCCTTGCGCGTATATCCATCATCGTTGCCACCCGGTCGCGGCAAACCACCTTTCCTCAAACATTTCGCTCATGCTGGTGACGTACGTCTTGGACAAGTGGTTGTCGTCCAGGTAGACGAAGACGTTTCCCACCACGCTGGGGCACGTGACGCCATCGCAAAGAAGGTCCGTCATATCCAGGAAAGCGGCGTTGCCAAACATGCCTTGCACCGCCATCAAGGGATTCTCTGCCGCAATGACATCGGGTTGGTCGGACTTGCAGTCGGCGCTGTCCACGCCCTTGGCCAACGCACATTCGGTGACGTTGTAGTCGTACCGGGGGTTGTCGCGAATGGCGACCACCCCGATGCCAAGGTCGTTGAAGTTGGTCACGGTCTGCTCAAAGCCGTACACCAACTGCTCATCCGAGGACGACGGCGATGCCATGGTTCCCACCATGAACACGGCGTCCGGCGCGTGGGCGGCCGCGTACTTGAACGCTGCGGCGTTGAAGTCGTTGCACTCCGGTTCCGCATCCGGATTGTCGGGCATGAAGTGGCATCCGCCCAGCAACAGGGCCGTCACCTTCCAGTGCTCGGCTTCAGCGAGGGGACCCAGCGCGGCAAGCCATTGCTGGGAGTGGGAATCGCCCAACACCAGGATTTCCTTGACAGCGTCATCCCCCACGCCGTTCTGCTGGCATTTGTCCTGCAGCATCTTTTCGTCCGGCCGGGACTCACCCTCGCACGGGCCCGCCAAGGTTGCCCAGTCCTCGGGCAGTTGCTCCGCTGTGGGCAGCGTCTTGGCGCCGTCGCTGACCAGGTCCACGTAGCCGGGCAGGAGTGCGTGGGCTCCCGGGTTGTCGTTGAAAGCCTGTGCCTGCGCGGCTTTGAGGTCGAGATCCTGCTTGTACTGGAACCCCAGGAGCGGCGAGCACGCTACGGCGAGGCACGCTGCGATGGCGATGGCTGAGCGGCGACGCTTGACCTCAGGCCACTTCCATTCCCGGAACGGCTTTTCCACGTACTTGGTGGTGAGGAAGGCCAGCGTGAGTGCCAAGGCAATGATGACGGTCCCCGAAAGCCACCCCGCGTGGTCCTTGCCGCTCCACGCCAGTGCGATCACCAGGATGGGCCAATGCCAAAGGTAGAGGGCATAGGAGTTGTCGCCCAGCCGGACCAGGAACTTGGAACTGAGGATCCGGTCTACCCCGAACCGGCTCCCCGTCTGGCCTGCGGCAATAACCGCCACGGCCGCCAGGGTGGGCCATAGCGCGACGAACCCCGGGAAAGCGGTCTGGACCTGCAGCAGGACACCGCAACTGAGCATCGCCAGCACGCCGATCCAGCCCATCACCACGCGGACGGGCTTGGCGAAGTTCAGCCCGGGGAGAACCAGTGCCAGCAAGGTGCCCAGGGCAAACTCCCACAGCCGCGCAAAGGTATCGAAGTAGGCCACGGCCTGGTTTGTGGCGGTGAAAATGACGGAGTAGGTGAGCGAGAGGACGAAGATCATCGCGAAGACGTACGCCAGCGTTGCCCTGTACCGCAGGCCGAATCGGCGGCACAGAACCGCGACGGTGGCGAAAATGACGGGCCACATGATGAAGACCTGGCCTTGGATGGACAGCGACCAGAAGTGCTGCAGTGGGCTCGCGAGGCTGTGGTCCGCCGCGTAGTAGTCCACTGCCAGCCCCTGGAGGAGCCAGTTCTCGAAGTAGAACAGCGAAGCCCAGGCTTGGTGCACCACTTCCACCCAACGGGTGGGCGGAAGAAACACGAAGGTAGCTGCGAGTGTTGCCAGCAGAACCACGACGACGGCGGGCAGCAGACGTCTGAACAAATGCAGCCAGTGCCGCAACAGGTCCATGGGGCGGCGCTGCTTGTAGCGTCCGGTGAACTGCAGCGTCATAAGGAACGCAGAGATCAGGAGGAACACGTCCACGCCCCCTGAGACACGTCCGATCCAGATGTGGTAGCTCACCACCATGAGGACGGCGAGGGAGCGAAGACCTTGTATTTCGGGACGGAACTTAGACTTTGCAACGGGTCCGGAAGCTCGCCTACCGCGATTGGCAGGGGCTGGGATCGTCGGCGTAGTCACGTTAGGCAGTTCCTCAAAGCTGTGGCACAAAGCATCAATCATACGCGGTTTGGCTGGCCGAACCCATTCGGGAGGGCCTTTCCGGCCGCCGTATGACCCTCAATTAGCGCAGGTCCAGCTATGGATTTTCCCAGCCGCACCTGTGCGTGACCTGTGCTGGTTAAGCCCTGACGTCCACCGGTGGAACTACGCTGAAGCCTGACGAAAAGGAGGGAACCCCATGATGGTGCAACTGCGCCTTTGTGTGCCGGCCGACTTGTCCCAAGCGGTCCTGGAATGTTGTCTGGCGCAGACCGGAACCGCGGAGACAGCCCACCACAGGGGTGCATCGGTGGTCCCGCCCGGCGACTTGATTACCGTTCAAATAGCCCGGGAATCCGCGGAAGAACTGATCGGGCGGCTGCACGTGCTGAGGGTTCCGGAGCTCGGCTCCATTTCCATTTCGTCGCCGGACCTGGTCTTGTCCGCTCGCGCGGACGAGGCCGAGGCGTCCGCGCCCGGAGAGTCCGCGGATTCCGTCATTTGGGACGAAGTGTCGAGGCAAACCGGGGAAGACTCGAAGTTGACGTGGAGCTATCTGGCGTTCCTGCTCATAGCCACCCAGTTGGCCGCGATCGGCATTGTGACCGATTCCACCATCGCAATTGTTGGTGCCATGGTGGTGGGACCCGAGTTCGGACCATTGGCCGCGTTGGCTGTGGGGCTGGTGGAACGGAAGTGGCGATTGATACGCGCATCCGCCCTTGCACTTGGTGTGGGTTTCCCACTCGCTATGGTGGTGACGGCCGCTGCGGCCTGGCTCTCGATCCCCCTTGGGCTGTTTCCCTTGGATGCGCTGGAGCGTGGGTCGGCCGTCGAATTCATCTACCACCCCGGCCCTTATTCATTGATTGTTGCCGCGCTTGCCGGGGCTGCGGGAATGCTGTCCATGATCAGCCACAGATCCTCCGCCCTGGTGGGGGTTTTCATTTCCGTCACAACAGTCCCCGCCGCGGGGTATGTCGCCGTCGCCCTTGTCCTGGGCGAATACAACAAAGCCGCGGGATCAGCCATGCAGCTGGCACTGAACCTTGTGGGAATCGTGTCAGCTGCGGTTGCCGTACTGCTGTTCTACCGACTCATCGGCAAACGAGTCTCCCCTTCCCGGCGCCGCCCCACCGTCGGTGGGCGCTCACTGGTCAGCCGCCGGGCAAGGTGACGGGCATCCTTGCCCACTCCGGGCAAGGTTGCCGATGCAGCCGCGAACAGGAACTCCTGGCCAATGAAGTACACGCCGGGAACGTCATCGGCTACTCCCCTGGTCTGCCTCGGTTCACCGTGGAGGTCGAACACCGGCAGCTTCACCCACGAATAGTCCTCGTGATAGCCCGTGCACCAAATGACGTTGCTTGCTTTTACACGGGTTCCGTCAGCCAGGACCGGTTGGCCGTTGGACACCCCAGCCAGCCTCGGGGCCAAGTGGACTCCGGCCGCAACCAGATCCTTGGATTTGGTCCTGATCAGCGGAGCAGCCATGGACTTGAACCCCGGAGCCGCTTTGCGACCAATGGGCGTGTTGAGGTTCAGGACGTAGAGCCCCAGGAACCGGACCACGGGCAGCGCAAAGCGTGCGGCCGTCCGACCATGCCGCAGCGGCATTTCGGCGCTGGGCTTACCGGCGAGCTGGGTGGGATGGGTATGTCCGACTTCGAGGGCGATCTCCGCTCCTGAATTGCCCAACCCCACCACGAGCACAGGACCTTCCCGCAACTGCCCGGGGTTTTTGTAGTCCTGGGAATGCAGCTGCAGTATTGCCGGATCCAGCTCTCCAGCGAACGGCGGCCGTTTGGGGATGCGGTGCCCTCCAGTGGCGATCACTACGTTGCGGGCGTGCCAGGTCCGGTTGCCCGCCCTGATGGTGAAGGCCTCACCGTCCCGGTTGATTTCGTCCACGCGGATGCCTGGAACAAAGGGGAGGTCAAAGCGGCGAACGTAGTCTTCCAGATAGTCAGCCAGTTGGTCTTTGGTGGGGAAGGCCAGGCGGTCGCCGGGGAAAGGCGAGCCTGGGAGTCCGTCATACTTGGCGGGTGTGAAGAGCCGCAGCGAGTCCCAGCGCAGACGCCAAGCGTCCCCGGGCCTGTGGTTTAGGTCCAGTATGAGGAAGTCCCTGCCTTCCTTGGCCAACCAATATGCGAGCGCGAGCCCGGCCTGACCGCCTCCCACAATAACGGTGTCCACCACTGGATTCTGGTGCGATGACATGGTCGTTTCCTTTCTTGTTTGCCAGGATCAATGAGCCAAATGCGGTTCGTGAACAACTGCCGGAGAGGTTTCCGGACCCTCAAGCTGCCCATCACCGGGCATCTTCCGGTATCGCAGGCACCACACGAGCATCAGTGCCGATGCCACCACGTAGAAGGTGTGCAGCAACCACACCGGACCTGCCGGGAGATCAAAGACATACAACGAGTGCACGACGTTGGCGACGTTGGTCAGGGCCATGTTGCCCAGGCTGTATGACGCCAGGTCCTTCGTTCGGACTGCCTTGAGCAACATGGGCAGCATGCTGGCTGCGAAGAGCACGGTGGATACGGTGCCGGCAAGCAGTGGAATGTTCATAAGGACAAGCTATGAGCCCAGCCCTCTGGTCCGCGTCGGCAGAATGGCCCATTCATTGCACTGCGGCATGGGTATTTCTGCTCAGGAGGTGTGGAGCGTCAGCGGTGCAGGCCGTGCTGGAAGGCGTAGCTCGTCGCCGCTGCCCTGGATGGCACCGCCAGCTTGGAAAGAATGTTGCTGACGTGGCGGGCGATGGTCTTTTCACTGAGGTACAACTCCCGGGCGATGGTCCGGTTGGAGTGTCCGTCGGCAATCAGTCGAAGGACTTCCAGCTCGCGGCCGGTCAGCGGGGACATGTCCTTGCCCGTTTCTCCAGTGAGTTCCAGGACCTCGGCAACCGCCGGGGTTGCGCCGAGGTCGGCGAACTCAGCCTTGGCGGCCTCGAACTCCATGGCGGCAGAGTCTTGGTCGCCCAACATGGCGCAGGCACGCCCCGCGAGGACCCTGCAGCCGGCGGCGCCATAGGGAGCCTCAAGGCTGTACCAAAGACGCCACGCCTTCCGCGCCGCGGCCAAGGCAGCGCCCGCGTTGCCCTCTACGAGCAGCACGCTGGAGTCCCCCTGTGCAGCGAGCGCTTGTTCCAAAGGCCTGCCCGTGTCCCGAACCGGTGCCCCGAACTCGTCAGCGGCCGCACGTGCCGCTTGGAGGTCGCCGGCGGCAAGCTCCACTTCGACCACCGCAGGAAGGAGCCGACGGCGGTTGGCCGGGTCCGCGCCCGACATCGCCCGGCGCACGATGGCCTGGGCTTGCGGTTCCTTGTGCTGTCTGACGAGCATGAGAGCCATTCCCGGCAATGCTTCGAAACCGGTCCGGCCCGCCTTGGCATAGGCCGAGGCTGCTTCATCAAAACGGCCGGTCAGCCGAAAGACTTCGCCTTGCAAGTACCAGGCGCCCCACGTCGCTTCAGGGTCCCCGTGTCGCGATCTCTCCTGTGCGATCCTGAGCGCGGCCAGGGCGTCGTCGTAGGCTCCATGAAGCATGAACAACTCGGCTCGGTGTGACTGGCACTGCCCGCTGAACATGACCATGTCCGGCTGCTGCCCGCACCATTGCGCCAGGGCAGCTGTCCATTCGTGGGCACGCTGCACATCCAAGGTCAGGCGGCAGCTGCCGATCACGGCGCAATAGATGATTCCCGAAGGGATGGGCGAGACTTCCCCTGCCGTCACCGATACCATCACCTCGTCCAGGAACTCGAGGCCTTCATCCGGGAAACCCAAAGAGATCCGGGCCGTCCCAACGCCCAACTGTCCCAGGGCCGTCAGGTCGCGGTCGTGGAACCGTTGTCCCACTCCCAGGGCACGGCTGAAAAGCTCGTTGCTGGTTTCCGGGTTCCCTCCGTAGAGCGCTCCCAATGCGGACGGGATCAGGAGGTAGCCCTCAGCTTCCGTGGGCTCAGCCATGCCCTCCACCAGATGCTTGGCGCGGGACAACCATCCTGAACCCCGTGCCGGTTCTCCGAGGTTCATGAGATACAGCACCAGCCATGCGGCGCAGCGGGCCGCTCCCGGAATGTCCCCCATGGTCACGTACTCGTCGTGGGCCCGCGTCAGGTAGGCAACGCCCTCGGATTCCTTCCCCAGGAGCATGGCCACGGACGCCACCAACTCAATGTCCTGGGGAGGCAGGCCACCCTCGGCATCCGCCCGGGCGAGGCAATCAAGAGCATCGCTCCAGCGATGCTCGGAGAACGCCGAGCGTCCGAGGTCCAAGGTAGTGACCGGCATCATCGTGACTCATCCCGCGACCGGGAACACCCGGTTGGCGCACCCAAGCCGCCGTTATAGCGTCAGGGTACCGCCGCCGTCGTACGCCGACAATAGCCGCCTCGCGCAGAGGGCTGGAGACAGCAGAAACCCCGGCCACGGGGACGTGACCGGGGTTTCCTTGGAACAGGCTGTTAGTGCTGGTGGCCTGCGTGTGCGTCTTCTTCCTCGGCCGGCTTCTCGGCAACCAGGGTCTCGGTGGTGAGAACCAAGGCAGCGATGGAAGCGGCGTTGCGGAGTGCGGAACGGGTGACCTTGACGGGGTCGATCACGCCGGCGGCAATCAGGTCCTCGTACTCGCCGGACTTGGCGTTGAAGCCGTGGTTGGCTTCCAGCTCGGAAACCTTAGCCACCACTACGAAGCCGTCGAAGCCGGCGTTCTGGGCGATCCAGCGCAGCGGCTGGACCAGGGCGCGGCGGACGATGCCTACAGCTGCTGCGGCGTCACCTTCCAGGGCCTTGACGGCGGGTGACTCGTCCAGTGCCTTGAGGGCGTGGATGAGGGCGGAACCGCCACCGGAAACGATGCCTTCTTCGAGGGCTGCACGCGTGGAGGAAACAGCGTCCTCGATGCGGTGCTTCTTTTCCTTCAGCTCAACCTCGGTGGCTGCGCCAACCTTGATCACGCCAATGCCACCGGCCAGCTTGGCCAGGCGTTCCTGCAGCTTTTCCTTGTCCCAGTCGGAGTCCGTCCGGGTGAGCTCAGCACGCAGCTGTGCGACGCGGTCGGCAACATCCTGGGCCGTACCGGCGCCATCAACGATGGTGGTGTTGTCCTTGGTGACCGTGATGCGGCGCGCGGTACCGAGCACCTCGAGGCCAACGCTGTCCAAGGTCAGGCCCAGGTCCGGGGAGACAACCTGTGCGCCCGTGAGGGTGGCGATGTCCTGGAGCATGGCCTTGCGGCGGTCGCCGAAGCCCGGAGCCTTGACGGCAACGACGTTGAGCGTGCCGCGGATGCGGTTGACGATCAGCGTGGACAGGGCTTCGCCTTCGATGTCTTCAGCAATGATGAAGAGCGGCTTGTTGGCCTGCAGTGCCTTTTCCAGCAGCGGCAGGAAGTCCTGCAGTGAGGAAATCTTGCCCTGGTTGATCAGGATGAGGGCGTCTTCGAGGACGGCTTCCTGGCGTTCTGCGTCGGTGACGAAGTACGGGGACAGGTAGCCCTTGTCGAACTGCATGCCTTCGGTGAGGACCAGCTCAGTCTGCGTGGTGGAGGACTCTTCGATGGTGATGACACCATCCTTGCCAACCTTGCCGAACGCTTCAGCCAGCAGTTCGCCAACTTCGTCGCTCTGCGCGGAGATGGCGGCGACGCTGGCAACCTGGGTGCCTTCGACTTCGCGTGCGTTCTCCAGGAGGCGGGCTGCGACGGCTTCAACGGAAACCTCGATGCCACGCTTGATCTCGCCCGGAGCGGCGCCGGCAGCAACGTTGCGCAGGCCTTCCTTGACCAGGGCCTGTGCCAGCACGGTTGCCGTGGTGGTGCCGTCGCCGGCGACGTCGTTGGTCTTGGTGGCTACTTCCTTGGCCAGCTGGGCACCAAGGTTCTCGTAGGGGTCGTCAAGCTCAACTTCGCGGGCGATGGTGACGCCGTCGTTGGTGATCGTGGGAGCGCCCCACTTCTTGTCCAGCACGACGTTGCGGCCGCGCGGGCCAAGCGTCACCTTGACAGTGTTGGCGAGCTTGTCGATACCGGCCTCGAGAGACCGGCGGGCAGCATCGTTAAAAGCAAGCTGCTTTGCCATGGTTGTGTCCTTTCAAGACAGAAAACCCGCACCGCTGACGGGTCGGAATGATTCCAACGCGGCGGCGGTGCGGGGCTCCAGGAAGTTACTTTACGACGATCGCAAGGACGTCGCGGGCGGACAGAACGAGGTACTCGTTGCCGCCGGTCTTGACTTCGGTTCCACCGTACTTGGAGTAGATGACGACGTCGCCAACAGCTACGTCAACCGGTACGCGGTTGCCGTTGTCATCGAAGCGGCCGGGGCCGATTGCAACAACTTCGCCTTCCTGCGGCTTCTCCTGCGCGGAGTCCGGAATTACCAGGCCGGAAGCCGTGGTCTGCTCTGCTTCGAGCGGGCGAACAACAATACGATCCTCAAGAGGCTTAATCGAGACCGACACTCGGACTCTCCTTTTCATGAGCTGATTCATGGACTAAGAACTAGGGTGCCGAGGCGTACAACCGTCGTCGCGGTGCCGGTGAACGCTTGGCGTGGTTAGCACCCTCCCAAGGAGAGTGCTAACAAGACTCTATGTAAGCCGTTAGCACTCGGTCAAGGTGAGTGCCAGCATTTCGTCATGGGTGAACGCCGCTCAGCGGCCCGTGAGGTCGTCCAGATCGTAGTCCTCGCCGTCGTCGTCCTCGTCGATCGGGGACGCGCCGCGGTTGAGGTACAGCACCACGGCGGCGGCAACAGCTACGACGCCGGAGGCCACCAGGGCGATAATCCCACCGATACGGGCCCCACTATAGAGCTCGCGAATCTCCCGCGCTTCGTCGGTGGCATCGTTCACGCTCTTGCCCGAGACTGAGTAGGCGGCTGCATTGAAGGAGTCCAGCGCGAAAATGATGATCAACAAGGCGATGCAGACTACGGCGATCACAGCGCCGACGATGAGGGCCGGGCGGGCATACTTGGTCAAGGCGGAGGGCTGTGGAGCTGCGTTGTCTTCCATGAAAACAACCCTATCCGGCTGATTCGCCGGTCACGTTGTCATATCCCGCGACGTTAGGCTTGATTCCATGCCTCACGCACCGCAGGAACAGATCGCGCCCTTGCTGACCACTGAAGGATGGGAACTTCTTGCCTCGCTGGGGCCGTACCGGGAGGCCGACGCTTTCAGCGTCAACGCAGAGCTCCGGAAGGCGGGCCACTCTCCGGAACTCGTGGCCGCCATCCTGACCCAATCACGCTTGCGGACCCGCGCCGAGGCCAAGTTCGGTGAGTTTGCCCGGCAGATGCTGTTCACGCAGGCGGGGCTGGAGCAGGCCACCCGCCTGAACGTGGCGGCCCGCCACGCCGAGCGCTTCGCCAAGGCCGGCATCGTTCACGTTGCCGACCTCGGTTGCGGCCTTGGCGCCGACTCCCTGGCGATGGCTTCCATGGACATTGCGGTGACGGCGGTGGAGATGGATGAAACCACCGCAGCTTGCGCCACCATCAACCTCATGCCCTTCCCGCACGCCACCGTGGTTCACTCGGATGCCACCTCGGTGGAACTGGACGGGATCGACGGCGTGTGGTTGGACCCCGCCCGGCGGACAACATCCTCGTCCGGGACCAAAAGGATCTGGGATCCTGAAGCGTTTTCCCCTCCCCTGTCCTTCGTTGAGAACCTGGCGGCGACCGGGCGCGCAGTGGGCGTGAAGATGGGCCCAGGCATGCCCCACGACTCCGTGCCCAAGGGGTGCGAGGCACAGTGGGTTTCGGTGGGCGGTGACGTCACGGAAGTCACGCTGTGGTTCAACGCCGTGGCACGTCCCGGAATCCGACGTGCCGCACTGCTGATTGGCAGCCAGGGCGCCGCCGAAATCACCAGCGGTGAGGATTTCGACGGCGGTCCGGTAGCCGCCGTCGGGCCTGTTGAAGGTTTCTTGTACGAACCGGATGGTGCGGTGATCCGCGCCGGACTCGTGGCAGACGTCGCCGAACGGCTGGGCGGGCATTTGGTGGATGAACACATTGCCTATATCTGTGCCCCGGAACTCCACGACACCCCCTTTGCCCGCGCCTACAAGGTGCTGGAGGTCATGCCCTACAACGTCAAGGCCCTCAAGGCCTGGGTGAAATCGAACGGCATCACCGTACTGGATATCAAGAAGCGCGGCACGGCAGTGACACCCGAGGAATTGCGGAAGCAGCTTCTGCCGGCAAAGCCCACCAAATCCAAGGACGCGAAAACAGCCACCCTGGTCCTCACCAGGATCGGCGAGGAAAGAGTGGCTGTTGTGGTGGAACCGGTGACTGCCCAGGCATAGGGGGCGTTATGCGGTCAGCGTCGGGAGAATTCCGATGCTTCCCGAACCTGCCCCGGCGTCGGGCGCACGCCGGTGTAGAGGACGAACTGTTCTTCTGCCTGGATGGCGATGACCTCGGCCCCGGTGATGACCGGCTTGCCCGCAGCGCGCGCGGCGGTGATGAGGGGCGTTTCGGAGGGAAGGGCCACCACATCGAACACCACCTGCGCGGCAGCGATGGTGGCATCGTCAAAGGACTGGGCGGTTTCATCTGCGCCTGCCATGCCCAGCGGGGTGACGTTGATGATCAGGTCCGCGGTGGCTCCGTTGACGTCGTCCTGCCAATCGAAGCCGTAGAGGTCGGCGAGCGCACGGCCGGTGGTTTCGTTGCGGGCCACGACGGTGACGGCAGTAAAACCGGCGTCCCTCAGGGCGGCTGCAACAGCTTTTGCCATTCCCCCGGCGCCGCGGAGCAGGACGGTGTGGCCGCTGGGGACTTCGTGGTCCTTCAGGAGGCGGGCAATGGCGATGTAATCGGTGTTGTAGGCGGTGAGGACGCCGTCGTTGTTCACGATGGTGTTCACCGAATCGATGGCCTTGGCCGACGGATCCATGACGTCAACCAGCGGGATCACCGCTTCCTTGTAGGGCATGGACACCGCGGCACCCCGGATCGGGAGGCCGCGGATGCCCGCCACCGCAAGGGTGATGTCCGCGGGGGCGAATGCCTTGTAGACAAAGTTCAAGCCGAGCAGATCGTACAGATAGTTGTGGAACCTGGTCCCGATGTTGCTGGGCCGGGCCGCGAGCGAAATGCACAGTGACATGTCTTTGTTCAGGATTGGCATTCCCCCATTAAACAACGGGCTGTGCCTAGCCCTGCCGCGCCTTCATCCGCGGGTTGTTCTTGTTGATGACGAACGTACGTCCACGCCTCCGGACGATCTGAGCTCCCGGAATCTTCTTGAGGGCTCGCAGCGAGTTCCTGACCTTCATGGTGTTCTCCTTGTGTTGATGGTGTTGGTGGTGTGGCCTAGAGTGCGTCGCTGAGTTCCAGGGGGTCGTCCCAGACGCCGGAGTCCATGGCCATCTCGGCCTCAGTGAGTTGGCAGCCTTCCAGGAGTTCGCGGATCTCATCAGGGTCGATGTCCTCGGTGCGCCCGGTGACGGCGAGCACTGTCCCCCGGTCACCATGGCTTGGGTGCCAGTCGAGGAAGGCGTCGACGTCGACGTCTCCCTTTCCCGCCGCGCCGGTATCCGCAATTACCGCCTCCGCGGAATCGGCCATCCAGCTCCCGGTGCTTTCGAGCCAGACACGGGGACCAATGCCTTGGACGGCTATCCGCTTGGTGGGAGCGGACGCGATCCAAAGCCTGCCCCGCAGCCAGTGCGTGCCTACAGCCAGGTGTGGCAACGCCTCACGGAAGCGTCCCGGGTGAAGCGGCCGGGCGGCCCTGTGCAGCACGGTCCGGAAGGAACCCGCTGTATCGTTCGCGGGCACCCGCACGACGCCGGGCCGGTTGCGGGCCGCTGCTTCGGCGTCGTCGAAGCACCCTGGCTGGAAATCGTCGGCTGCCCCGACGACGGCTGCATGGGGCGCCAATTCGCCCAGCAATTCCGCCCCCGTCAACCACTGTTGTGAGCCTTCGCGAGGGTCCCCCGCCAACACGGCGCCCAAACCCGGGTGCACCATCACGGTGTCCACCTGCCCGAACTCCCCGATCAGGAACTCGCCGCTGGTCCGCTCATCCTGGGGCATGGAAGTAAAGCCGGACTCAAACAGGGTGTGCCGGTCCCAAATCTGGTCATCCAACTCAGCGGGATCAAGGGCCAGCACCGCGTTATCCACCACCGCCGGGCGGCTGAGGCCGCGGCGCAGCTCCGCCACAGCCATCCCTGCCGCCACGCCTGGCGGCAGTCCGAGGACTATGTGGTCGAAACCGCACGCGGCGAGGCGCTCCGCCGTCGGGACCACATCCAGCCGAACGGTGCAGCTGAGGCAGCCATGTTCCAGCAGGGTCGATTCGCGCTCGAACAATTGGCCGCCCCGGTATACGCGCCGCAGGACCAACGAACCATCCAGAAGGTCATGGAGGACCACTACCGAATTCGTGTGGGTTCGGCCAAGCCTGTCGGTAGCTGCCTCACGGCATTGGCTGTCCAGGGAACTGACGACTGTGAGGTGCATGACTCGACTCTAATGCGAACAGTTCTCATTAGCAAATTACGGCTCATTGCAGGTGTTTCCGTGCCGCCATCGCGGGCGTTCCGGCTGCATTAGACTTGATCCGACCGCTGGCGGCCCCGCAGCGGGGAACCGTGTCCGGCTGAAACAACATCAGGCCGGAAAGTACACAATGAGGGGACTACGTGCAGATTGATTTTGCGCCATCCAGGCAATCGACACTGGGTGTGGAATGGGAGTTGGCGCTCGTCAATGCACGCACAGGGGAACTGGTATCCGTCGCGAACGACGTCCTGAAAGGCGTAGCGGCAAACCACCCCGACCTCAATGAGGACGATGAGCACCCCCACATCAAACGCGAACTGCTCCTCAACACCGTGGAACTGGTCACCGGAATCTGCGAAACGGTCAAGGACGCCAAAGAGGACCTCAGCCGCTCCCTTGCCGCCGTCCGCGAAGTCACCGACTCCATGGGCGTCGAAGTTTTCTGTGCAGGCAGCCACCCGTTCAGCCCTCCCCTGCTCCAGCCCGTCACGGACAAAGAGCGCTACGCCAAGCTGATAGAGCGGACCCAATGGTGGGGACGCCAAATGGTGATCTACGGGGTTCACGTCCATGTGGGCATCGATCGCCGGGACAAGGTCCTCCCGATCCTTGACGGCTTGGTCAACTATTTCCCGCACTTCCAGGCGCTGTCAGCGTCCAGCCCATTCTGGGCAGGCGAGGAAACCGGCTACGCGTCACAGCGTGCACTGATGTTCCAGCAACTGCCTACTGCCGGACTCCCGTTCCAGTTCGAAACCTGGGAGGCATACGAGTCCTACGTCCAGGACATGTTCACCACAGGTGTCATTGACGCCACGTCCGAAATCCGCTGGGATATCCGGCCTGTTTCCAACCTGGGCACCATCGAGATGCGGATCTGCGACGGCTTGGCCACCCTTGAGGAAGTGGGCGCCATAGCTGCCCTGACCCAGTGCCTGGTGGACGAGTTCTCTTCCATCCTCGACGCCGGCGGCACCATTCCCACCATGCCGCCATGGCATGTGCAGGAGAACAAATGGCGCGCGGCACGCTACGGCATGGAAGCCATCATCATCCTGGATGCCGAAGGCAACGAACAGCTGGTCACTGAACACCTCACGGAAACCGTTGTTCGGCTGGAACCTGTAGCCGCCAAGCTGGGGTGTTCAGAAGAGTTGGCCGATGTCCTCAAGATCATCGAACGCGGGGCCAGCTACCAGCGGCAGCGGCGAGTGGCAGCAGAGCACGACGGCGACCTGCAGGCCGTGGTGATGGACCTTGTGCAGCAGATGCGCAAGGGTCCTGACGCCTAGCCAACCCCTGCGCGCCGGCCCGGGCGAAGCCTAGGCCGGCACTGACACCGTGGTGACGGGCATGGAGGAATCCGGCGCGAAGCCAATGCCGCTGGGACCGATGCCCGCCATGATCAGCTGGGCGCCGAGCGCCGCAACCATGGCGCCGTTGTCCGTGCAAAGATCCAGCGGTGGAACGTGAAGCTTGATTCCGGCAGAAGCACAGCGCTGCCCGGTCAACTCCCGCAGCCGCGAATTCGCTGCCACGCCCCCACCGAGCAGGACGTCCGTGATGCCGTGTTCCTTGCAGGCCAAAACGGCCTTGGAACTGATCACGTCCACCACTGCCTCCTGGAAAGCCGCGGCGATGTCTGCCACGGGCACTTCCTCGCCGCGGGCTTCGAACTGTTCAACGCAGCGCGCCACGGCAGTTTTCAGACCACTGAACGACCAGTCATAGCGGTGCGGACCTTTGTCCTCGGCTGTCCCCATGTATTTGGGTTGCGTGAGGCCCCGCGGGAAGCGAATGGATTTTGGATTGCCCTGGCGAGCCAGTTTGTCGATCGCGGGACCACCCGGATAACCCAAACCCAGGATGCGCGCCACTTTGTCGTAGGCCTCGCCTGCAGCGTCGTCGATGGTGGAGCCCAGCAGTTCGACATCGTCCGTGATGCTTTGGATCCGCAGGATTTCCGTGTGCCCGCCCGAGACCAACAACGCGCCGAGGTTCTCAGGCAACTTTCCAGCACCCAAGCCGGCGGCAGCACCGGCGTCGGGCTTTCCGTCCGGGGTCCGCCTTTCATCCAGCAGGCCAACGCCGACGTGCGCCACCAGATGGTTGATCGCGTAGAGCGGCTTGCCCGTGGCCACAGCCAAGGCCTTTGCAGCGCACACGCCTACCATGAGCGCCCCGGCGAGGCCCGGGCCGGACGTCACGGCGATGGCGTCGATCTCGTCCAAGGTAACCCCGGCCTCGTGCAGCGACTCCTGCAACGTGGGCACGAAAGCGTCCAGGTGTGCCCGTGAAGCGATCTCCGGAATGACGCCGCCAAAACGCACGTGCTCGTCCATGGAGGAGGACACCGTGTTGGTCAGCAAGGCTGTCCCGCGCACTATCCCCACACCGGTCTCGTCACAGGACGACTCGATGCCGAGCACCAGCGGCTGCTGTCGATTGAGGCCGCTCACGCTGGGGCTCCTTCGGAGGGGTGTTGTTCGTTCAAGGTCAGCCTCATGATCAAGGCATCGGTGCCGTCGCGGTAATAGCGGGGGCGGATGTGGATCTGCTCGAAGCCGAAACGCACGTAGAGCTGCTGGGCGCGGGGGTTGTCCGCCCGCACTTCCAGCAACACATCTGCTGCGCGTCGCCGCCGCGCCTCATCGATGAGTTCCGCCAAGACAGCGGAGCCGATGCCCCTGCCTTCGAATTCAGGCACGACGGCGATCGTCTGGACGTCCGCGATGGGCTCGATGCACATCAATCCCGCATAAGCGACGATCTCCCCTGCGGCCTCGGCCACCACGTAACGGCGGGTTTCGGGCTGGGCCAGTTCATCGAAGAACATCTGCAAGGGCCAGGCGTCCACAGGGAACAAACGGCGCTCCAAAGCCTCTACGGCTGGGATGTCGGCTTCGGTCATGTCGCGCAGGGAAACCCCGGCGAGTTCCAGCTTGGGTGACAATTTCACAGTTTCCGTCCCATCACAGTGCACGCTTCCTGGGTCCAGGGACCTGGGCGTCGGATTCCCGCAGGTACAAGGGGGTGGAATCCAGCAGCGCCTGTCCCGACGCAAGACGGGCCAAGGCGAACTGGCCCAAGGAAGCGGCATCCGGTTGGGTGGTGGCGAAATCTTCATTCGCCCTGAGGACGTCGGCGTACAAGCCTGCACCTGCGCCGAACACCGGCAAGTCCGGCAGTTCGGAGGCGAAGCCGACGTGCGGTCCATCCACGAGTTCCGGCAACTGGCCGCCCTTCAGGGTGTATCGCGCCCAGTAGACCTCCTTGCGTCGGGCGTCAGTGGCCACCAGGAACTCGGGGGCGGCGGCGGTGGACTCGGCCACCTCAAGGGCGATGGCATCCAGGCTCATCAGTCCGTACAGCGGCTTGTTCCAGACGAACGCCAACGTGCGGGCAGTTGCGATACCCGAGCGGAGTCCGGTGAACGGACCCGGACCCACTCCGGTGACGATCGCGTCGACGTCCGCTCCAGTGAAACCGGCGCCAGCCAGCAACTTCTCAATGCCCGGGGCAAGGACTTCGGCGTGGCTCCGGGTCTCTTCGGTGGCGAAGGAATCCACCACCCCTTCCATGGCGTCGTCGGAAATCAAAGCCGCGCTGGCAACGGCGGAAGTATCAATGGCCAGGATCAGCATCAATTGCCTCCCTCGTCTGAGGTGTCCGGTTGCCCTGAGGAGTCCGGGAGTTGTGGCACGTCGGCCCAACGTGGACCGAATCCCCGGAACACAATGGTGCGGGGCTCGTCGTCATCATCGGTGTCGAAGTCCAGGACGTCACCTGCCTGGGTCGGTCTCGGCGCGCTTCCGCCACCTACCGACCTGTGCAGTTCCACTTCAAGGCGGCTTTCCGAAAGATGCTCCACCCGGTCCCGCCCCCACTCCACCACGGTGACGGCAGTGTCCATGGTGTTCTCCAGATCGATGTCGTCGATCTCCGCAGCTGAGTCCAGCCTGTACGCATCAACGTGAACCAAGTCCGGACCTCCCGGCCTGGGACCGTCCGGCAGGTTTGGATGAATCCTGACCAGCACAAAGGTAGGCGAGATGATGCCTGCGCGAACGCCAAGACCTTCACCCAGACCTTGGGTAAACGTCGTCTTGCCCGCTCCCAGTTCACCCGTCAGGACCAGAAGGTCCCCCGGTTCAAGCACCTCACCGAGCGCTGCTGCGAGCGCGTGCGTCTGCTCCGCCGTCGTGACCTTCAGCGTGCGCTCCCACAGGGGTTCGCTCACAGCGCTGCCGTTTCGGCGTCGGCGGCAACAGCAGTCTGTGACTCAGGCTTGGCGGGCATTTCGTTGACATAGCTGCGTGGTACGCGCGGGCTGATCCGCGTGACAATTTCATAGTTGTTGGTTCCCGCTGCGGCCGCCCAATCGTCCGCAGTGGGGCCGCCGTCGGCGCCGTCACCGAACATCACGGCTTCAGCTCCCCTAAGTTGCGCGGCAGCTTCCGGTGTCAGTGGTCCCAGGTCAATGACCATTTGGTCCATCGCGATCCTGCCCACAACCGGGTAATTGACGCCATTGACGCGGACCGGACCTCCGGTGCCGATCCGGGGGACGCCATCGGCGTAGCCCAGAGGCACCAGGCCCAGCGTGCTTTCTTCGCTGGTCCGGTAGTTGAGGCCGTAGGAGACGCCCTGGCCCTCGGGAACCTTCTTGCAGTTGGACAGGAGGGTTCGAACGGTCATGGCGGGATGAAGGCCAAGTTCGGCTGAGGTAGCACCTTCGAAGGGCGACAATCCATAAATACCGAGCCCCACACGGACCAGGTCGAAATGTGAGTCCGGGCGTGAGAGGGTGGCCGGAGTGTTGGCGATGTGCCGTACCTCGGTATCCACGCCCGCGTCCTCAGCCATGGCGATTGCCTCGCGGAAGACAGCGAGTTGCTCATCGGTTTCCGGCCGGTGCGGTTCATCGGCCACGGCGAGGTGCGAGAAGATACCCACCACCCGCAAGAGGCCCTGGTCCTGGTAATCCATGGCCTGGCCCAGCAACTGGTCCCAATCGGCAATCGTGCAGCCGTTGCGGCCCAGGCCTGTGTCCACCTTGAGGTGCACGCGAGCGGGCCGTTCCTGCTCGCGGGCCGCCGCAACGACGGCGTCCAGCTCCCAGCCGGAAATTCCGACGTCGATACCGGCGGCGACTGCTGCTTGGAAGTTGCTCTCACGGGTGTGCAACCACGCCAGCAACGGAGCATCAATCCCTGCGGCACGCAAGGCGAGCGCCTCGGAGATGTGCGCGACACCGAGCCAGGCGGCACCGGCGTCGAGGGCTGCACGGGCAACCTGGACAACGCCGTGGCCGTAAGCGTCCGCCTTCACCACGGCCATGACCGCCGCTGGGGAGGCCATGCCGACGAATTGACGAACATTGTGCCGCACGGCGTCGAGGTCGATCACGGCGGAGCGTTCCAGCACCGCTGACCTTGCTATGGAGGTCTTGGATCCGATCCCGATATCTGCAGCTGCTTCGTAAGTCACCCTAGAGATTCTAGTAGTGCCGGTGAATTCGGGTTAACTGCGGTGATTCACTGCCCGCTACTGTGCGTCCGACAAATGTGCAATCGTCGCCCTTGCCCGTCGTTGGGCCTCCGCCGGGATGTCCTTCACGATCGGTTCCAGGAAGGCGAAGCGCCGCAACCACTGGCTCGACTGCCGTTCCTTCCGGGCATTCGCCCGCTGCCACCAGTCGGCAATGTCTCCCCATCCAGGTGCGGCAAGCGAGCCGCCAACCTCCTGGACAGCAAGCGAAGCGCAGAGGTTGGCGAACCGCAACCGGTCGCCCAGCCTCCACCCGGCCAGGCATCCCACAATGAAGGCTGCTCCGAAGCAGTCGCCCGCACCAGTGGGGTCGTAGGCGGACACGGGCAGGGAGGGCACCCACTCCTCTTCGCCGGTTTCCGAGTCCACGGCAACGGCACCCTGGGGGCCAAGCGTCACCACCGCCACGGGAACCCGGTCAGCCAACGAATACAGGGCTGCCCAGGGGTCCGCCTTTCCGGTGAACGCCATGGCCTCCGGGGCGTTGGGCAGGAAGGCATGGAAGTTCTCCAGTTGGTCCAGTCGCCGCTCGGACCACTCCCCCGTGGGGTCCCAGCCCACCACGCCAAAGAGCTTGGTGCCTGAGGATTTTGCCGCCAGCATCCACGGCTCCAGTTCCTCCTCCAGCTCTGCCACGGCCGCGAGCGCCTTGGGCGGTTCTCCGATCAGCTCAGAGGAACTGATCGGTGCCGGATGGCCGTGCGTCACCATGGACCTGTCCTGGTTCACACACATGGAGACCGTGACGGGCGAGTGCCATCCCGGAATGGTGCGTGACAACGAAAGGTCCACGTGTTCCTGCGTTTCCAGGATCTGCCAGTTGTAGTCGCCGTACCCGTCGTCACCGAACGTTGCGGCCAGGTTGGTCCTCAAGCCCAAACGTGACGCGGCGATGGCTTGGTTGGCCACGCCGCCGGGGCAACTGCCCATGCCTTCGCTCCACACTTCGGTACCGGGTTCCGGTGAGTGCGGCAGGCCGGTAAAAATGATGTCCTGGAACACCGTTCCGGTCAGGAGAAGGTCACACTGGTGGTCCCCGTCCGAGCGAACGGCGGCAAGGGGATCAAATCGTCGCTGGGGCATGGCGTCCATGCACGGCACACTACGCTGCACCCTCGGGGCTGCATAGACTCGGAGCATGCGGCTCATGATCGCCGGTGGCGGCGGATTCCGGGTTCCCCTTGTCTACCGTGCCTTATGCGCGGGTCCCTTCGCCGGACTGGTGGACCGCGTGGTCCTCTACGACGTCGACGCCCAGCGGCTCAGGGCCATTGACGCGGTGCTTCGGGACATGCCCACGGCGGCGGCTACACGGCCCGACGTCGTCATGTCCACGGACCTTGCTGAGGCCTTGAGTGGCACGGACATGGTCTTCGCGGCCATCCGCCCCGGCGGAACAGCCGGCAGGATCGCCGATGAACGCATTGCCCTTGAACTCGGCCTGTTGGGCCAGGAGACAACGGGCGCCGGCGGAATCTCCTACGCGCTGCGCACCATCCCGCACATGACCAAGCTTGCCGAGGCCATGCGGAAGCATTGCCCGGACGCCTGGCTGATCAATTTCACCAACCCCGCCGGTATGGTCACCGAAGCGCTTCTACCGGTGTTGGGCCGACGCGTGATCGGTATCTGCGACTCCGCGGGCGGCTTGGTCCAGCGTGCGGCCCGCGCTGCCGGGTCGCCGCTTCCCGATGGGACGCTCGACGGCGTGGGCTACTACGGTCTGAACCACCTCGGCTGGCTTTACAGGCTGGCACCCGACGGCCGCGACCTTTTGCCGGAGTTGCTTGCCGATCCCGCGGCGATCGAATCCATGGAAGAGGGCCGGTTGTTCGGCCGTGAGCTGCTCACGAAACTCGGCTGCCTGCCCAACGAATACCTCTACTACTATTACCGGTCCTCGCAGGCCACGGCAGCAATTACCCAGCAGCGGGAAACGCGGGGGGCTTCCATCCACCACCAGCAGAGCTCGTTGTACCCCGGCTTGCTTGAGTCCACGGATGCCTATGCCCTCTGGGATGCCGCCCGCCGGTCCCGGGAGGAAGGGTACCTGGCCGAGGCCCGCACGCACGGCGAGCAACGGGATGAGGAAGACCTCGCCGGAGGTGGCTACGAGCGGGTGGCACTGTCCGTCATGCGTGCCCTCTCGGGCGGTGGGACTGCCCAACTCATCCTTAACGTTCCCAACGCGCCCGTGGTCGCTGTGGGCGACCCTGCCACAGCGGACGTGGCCGTGCCCGGGTTGCCAGCAGACGCCGTCGTCGAAGTTCCCTGCGAGGTAACGCCCGACGGCGCGTTGCCGCTTGCGCAGGAACCGCCCCGCGGGCAGTTCCTCACCCTGATGCGGCACGTCAAGGAGGTGGAGCGATTGACAATCCGCGCTGTTCGAAACGGCGAGCGCGAAGCGGCCGTCCAGGCGTTCGCGTCGCACCCCTTGGTGGGCGCGACCCCGCAGGGAAGGCAGCTGTTGGAAGGATATGAGCAGGCTTTTCCTGAGCTGCGCGGACTGTGGCGCTGAGTCCTAGAGCTTCCGGTACATCACGTGCAGGCCGACGTAGCCGATCTCCGGGTGGTTGAAGGCTTCAGGTACCGTGGCGAGGATCCGGAAACCCATGGACTGCCACAACCACACCGCACGGACGTTGCTTTCCACCACGGCGTTGTACTGCATGGCATAAAACCCTGACGCCTTGGCTGCCTCCAGTGAGTAGGCGCACAAAGCACGGGCGATGCCTTGGCCGGAGTTGTTGGCCCCTACCATGTATCCGGCGTTGGCAACATGGCTTCCACCGCCTGCTTGGTTGGCGTGGAACTCCCCCGTGCCAAGGATCCCGCCCGAGTCCTTGTTTACTGCCACGAAGGTCTGGCCGGGAGCTTCCTTGGTCCATTTGGCCCGCGCTGCTTCCTCGGAGGTGTCGCGGTCCCAGGTGAAGGTCTCACCGGCACGAATCACCGGTTCCAGGATGGACCAGATGCCGGGCCAGTCCTCAGGTGTTGCCGGGCGGATATCAAAAGTCTGTTCTTGGCTCACAGCGGACACGCTAGCAGCCTTGATCACCTGAAGGTCGCGCGCGTTGGTGTGCCAGTGGCAGGAGTAGTGTTTTCTGCAGGGCAAAAGTGAATTTGCTGTGTCTGTCAGGAGGAACGCCGTGCCATCGATCCGACGTGTGGCGTTCCTTTCGTTGCACACCTCCCCCATGGAGCAGCCCGGCGCAGGCGATGCAGGTGGCATGAACGTCTACGTCCGGGCCCTGGCCATGGCCTTGGCTGAGACCGGCGTTGAGGTGGAGATCTTCACGCGTTCCACCAAAGCGGGCCAGCCCGCCGTCGAACATCCGGGCCCCGGAGTCTGCGTCCATAACGTCATGGCGGGCCCACGCCGCAAGCTGCCCAAGGAACAACTGCCCGAACTCCTGCACCACATGGTGGAAGAGATCGACAGGATCCGGCACCAGCAACTCCACGGTCGGTACGATGCCATTCACTCCCACTACTGGGTTTCCGGCGTGGCAGGACTCGAATTGGCCGAACTGTGGGGTGTACCGCTGGTCCACACCATGCACACCATGGCCAAGGTCAAGAACCTCGTGCTGCAGTCCGGCGAGCGCCCGGAACCACGGCGCCGGGAGGAAGGCGAGCAGAGGATCGTGGATGGTGCTTCCCGCCTCGTGGCCAACACCCCTGCCGAGGCAGAGGAACTCGTGTCCCACTACGGCGCCGACCTCGACCGGATCGATGTCGCACCTCCCGGAGTGGACCTGAAAGTCTTCACGCCCTCGTTCCGGAAGAAGTCCCGGGCCAAGGTGGACGTCAGGCCGGACAGCTTCCACATCGTGTTTGCCGGCCGGATCCAGCGGCTCAAGGGACCGCAGGTCTTCGTCAAAGCCGCCGGAATCCTACGGAAGCGCCGGCCGGACATCGATCTTGAGATGACCATCCTGGGATCCCTCAGCGGGGCCAAGGACTTCAACCTCCAGCAGATCATCCATGACTGTGGACTGGACGACGTCGTCACTCACCGCCCACCCGTTGTGGCGCCGGAGCTGGCCGGCTGGTTCCGCTCCGCAGACGTGGTGGTCATGCCCTCGTTCAGCGAATCGTTCGGTCTGGTCGCTTTGGAAGCACAAGCGTGCGGGACGCCAGTGGTCGCCACCAACGTAGGTGGCCTCTCCCGTGCCGTCTCCGATGGCCGCACCGGCATCCTGGTGGACGGACATGACCCCGCTGACTGGGCAGACGCCCTGGAAGATCTCTACGACGACGTCCAGACCCGTGAGGACATGGGCCGGCTGGCAGCAACCCATGCCGAATCCTTTGGGTGGCAGCGGACCGCCGCGATCACCTTGGAGAGCTACCGGGAAGCCGTTGGCGGACTCCTGGTGCCCCGGCGCTGAGCACGTCCAGGGAGTGGTGCCCGCAGGCTGGTAGATTGTCGCGCACAGCGTACGCACGCCACAAGCGTCAGCCCTGGTACGGGAACATCCAGCCGAAGGACAACGATGTCTGAAAACAAGGTCTTGAGCGATCTTGAAATTGCCCGCAACGCCGCCATCCTGCCCATTGAGGTCATCGCCGAACGCGCCGGCATCACTGTGGGCGCCTTAGAGCTGTATGGGCCCCATAAGGCGAAGATCAACCCCGCCAAGCTGGTGATTCCGCCGAACAAGGCACCCGGCAAGGTGGTGCTTGTCTCGGCCATGTCCCCTACCCCTGCGGGCGAGGGGAAATCAACCACGACGGTGGGGCTCGCCGATTCGCTGGCACGGGCAGGACACAAGGTGATGATCGCCCTTCGGGAACCATCCCTGGGCCCGATCCTCGGCATGAAGGGCGGAGCCACGGGGGGAGGTTACTCCCAAGTGCTCCCCATGGACGACATCAACCTGCATTTCACCGGCGATTTCCATGCCGTAACCTCGGCCAACAACGCCCTCATGGCCTTGGTCGACAACCACATTTTCCAGGGCAACCAGTTGGGGATTGATCCGCGCCGGATGACCTTCAAGCGCGTGCTGGACATGAATGACCGCTCACTGAGGGAAGTCATCATCGGCCTCGGAGGCCCCACCCAGGGTGTGCCTCGGCAGGACGGCTTCGACATTACAGTCGCCTCGGAAATCATGGCCGTCTTTTGCCTGGCCACGGATCTTGACGATCTCCGCTCGCGGCTTGGCAGGATCACCTTTGGATACACGCACGATCGCGCGCCTGTCACCGTCGCGGACCTCGGCGTCGAGGGCGCCCTCACCATGCTGCTGAAGGACGCCATCAAGCCGAACCTCGTCCAGACCATCGCCGGAACGCCCGCCTTGGTTCATGGTGGCCCGTTCGCGAACATCGCCCATGGGTGCAACTCGCTGATCGCTACCCGCACCGCGATGCAGCTTGCGGACGTCGTGGTCACCGAAGCCGGTTTCGGCGCTGACCTTGGCGCAGAAAAGTACATGGACATCAAGGCGCGCATCGCGGAGGTGGCACCGTCCGCCGTCGTAGTTGTTGCCACCATCCGCGCCCTCAAGATGCAAGGCGGGGTTCCCAAGGAACAGCTCAGCGAGCCCAACGTGGACGCGGTGGCGGCCGGAGTGGAGAACCTGAAGAGGCACGTCGGCAATGTGGCAAAGTTCGGTATCTCGCCGGTGGTCTCCATCAACAAGTTCGCCACCGACACTCCCGAGGAACTTGAGTGGCTGCTGGCTTGGTGTGCAGCGGAAGGCGTGGAGGCCGCCGTCGCCGATGTTTGGGGACGCGGCGGCGGTGGCGACGGCGGGGATGAGCTCGCTGCCAAGGTGGCAGCTGCGCTGGACGCCCCTTCCGACTTCCACCACCTTTACGCGCTGGACCTCCCGGTGGAGGACAAGATCCGGACGATTGTGCAGGAGATTTACGGGGCCGATGGCGTGGAATTCTCCGTCCCGGCCCTCAAGCGCCTCGCCGAGATCGAGAAGAACGGCTGGACGGACCTTCCCATCTGCATGGCCAAAACGCAGTACTCCTTTACGGATGACGCCTCCAGGCTGGGCGCGCCCAAGGGATTCCGGGTGCACGTCCGCGAGCTGATTCCCAAGACCGGGGCAGGTTTCATTGTTGCCCTGACCGGGGCCGTCATGACCATGCCGGGGCTGCCCAAGGAGCCCGCGGCCATGCGCATGGACGTCGACGCCGACGGCAACCCCACGGGCCTTTTCTAGCTCCCAACGCTCACTCACATCCCACCCCCAAACCCACAACCCTCAGGGAGGAAGTGAGAGAGCGTCCGGACAAACGACAAGCGCCCTCCCACATGAGTGGAAGGGCGCTTGCGGAAACGTTCGGGCTTAGCGCTCGATGTCGCCGCGGATGAAGGCTTCAACCTTGTCGCGGGCGAGGTCGTCGTTGAACTGCTCCGGCGGAGACTTCATGAAGTAGCTGGAAGCGGAGAGCAGCGGGCCGCCGATGCCGCGGTCCAGGCCGATCTTGGCAGCGCGGATGGCGTCGATGATCACACCGGCTGAGTTCGGGGAGTCCCACACTTCGAGCTTGTACTCCAAGGACACCGGGGCATCGCCGAAGTTGCGGCCCTCGAGGCGGACGAAGGCCCACTTGCGGTCATCAAGCCAGGCAACGTAGTCCGACGGTCCAATGTGGACGTCGTCGGCGTGAAGTTCGGCCTCGACGTTGGAGGTGACGGCCTGGGTCTTGGAAATCTTCTTGGACTCCAGGCGGTCGCGCTCCAACATGTTCTTGAAGTCCATGTTGCCGCCGACGTTGAGCTGGTAGGTACGGTCCAGCGTGACGCCACGGTCTTCGAACAGCTTTGCCATCACACGGTGGGTGATGGTGGCGCCGATCTGGCTCTTGATGTCGTCGCCGACGATCGGGACACCGGCTTCGGTGAACTTGTCAGCCCATTCCTTGGTGCCGGCAATGAAGACAGGCAGGGCGTTGACGAACGCCACGCCGGCGTCGATGGCGCACTGAGCGTAGAACTTGGCAGCCTGGTCCGAACCAACGGGGAGGTAGCACACCATGACATCGGCCTTGGCTTCACGGAGCGCTGCGACGATGTCCACAGCTTCTTCCGGGGCCTCAACGATGGTCTCGCGGTAGTACTTGCCGAGGCCATCCAGGGTGTGGCCGCGCTGGACGGTGACGCCGGTTGCGGGAACGTCGGCGATCTTGATGGTGTTGTTTTCGCTGGCGCCGATGGCGTCGGCCAGGTCCAGTCCAACCTTCTTGCTGTCAACATCGAAAGCAGCAACGAACTGGACGTCGTTGACGTGGTACTGGCCGAACTCGACGTGCATCAGACCCGGGATCGTGGCCTTGGGGTCAGCGTCGCGATAGTACTGAACACCTTGGACCAGCGATGCGGCGCAATTTCCTACGCCGACAATGGCAACACGAATCGGATGTGAAGACACGGAACTCCTTTTGAGAACTAAACCTCAGGTGCCAGGCGCGCCGCTGGCTGAGTCCAGGGCACGACTGATTGGCACGGCGCCAGTTGGCGCACACTTGCATTGTAGCCAACACAGGAGGGGCCGGCTTTGTTCCCGGCCGGCCCCTCCTGTTTTATGTCACAGCTGTGCGGCTATTTTTGTGCCCACAGGTTGATGTCCGATTCGACGGCAAACTCGTCAATGGCCGTCAGTTCGTCCGTGGTGAACTTCAGGTTGTTGATGGCGCTGAGGGTGTCCTCAAGCTGGGCCACACTGGAAGCGCCCACCAGAGCTGACGTCACGGGTGAGCCCTTCGGCTGGTCGCGGAGGATCCAGGCAATGGCCATCTGCGCGAGTGTCTGCCCGCGGCCTTCGGCGATGGCGTTGAGGCCCCGCACGCGGTCCAGCTTGTCATCGGTCAGCGCGGATTCGGAGAGGAACCGTTCCTTGGCTGCGCGCGAATCGGCCGGCACCCCGTTGAGGTAACGGTTGGTGAGCATCCCTTGGGCCAGCGGCGAGAAAGCGATGGAACCGGCACCCACCTGGTCCAGGGCTTCGTAGAGGTTGGGCGAGCCGTTCTCGGTCCACCGGTTCAACATGGAGTAGCTGGGCTGGTGGATGAGCAGTGGCGTGCCGAGTTCCTTCAGGATCCGGGCTGCTTCCAGCGTCTGTTCCGGGGTGTAGGAGGAAATGCCGGCGTAGAGGGCCTTGCCGGACCGAACTGCGTAGTCCAGTGCCCCCATGGTCTCCTCCAGCGGCGTTTCGGGGTCCGGCCGGTGGCTGTAGAAGATGTCCACATAGTCCAAGCCCATACGTTCAAGGGATTGGTCCAGGCTGGAGATCAAATATTTGCGGGATCCCCACTCACCGTACGGGCCGGGCCACATGTAGTAGCCGGCCTTGGTGGAGATGACCAGTTCATCACGGTACGGCTTGAAGTCGTCCTTCAAGTGGCGCCCGAAGTTGGTCTCGGCCGAACCATCCGGCGGACCGTAGTTGTTGGCGAGGTCGAAGTGGGTGACGCCGAGGTCGAACGCACGGCGCAGGATGGCACGCTGTTCGTCGAAACGCTTGTCGTCGCCGAAGTTGTGCCAGAGGCCCAGGGAGATGGCGGGGAGCTTGAGTCCACTGCGTCCGACGCGGCGGTAGGGCATGGTTTCGTAGCGGTTTTCCGCAGCCGAATAAGTCATACGTACCATCCTGCCACTGTGCCAACCGGGGCGACCGCGCCGTCCGCTATGTGGGCGCCGTCACCCCGGCCTGTCGGCAGCTCTAGTTGACGCGAACGACGGCGGCGCTGGCGCCGGGAAGCGTCAGGGTGCCATCCTCCAGGAATGCTTCGTGGTCGGTAGCCAGCACCACGGAGCCGTCCAGGGGTGTCGCGAGTGCTTCGTCCCCGAAGTTGCACACCACCCTCACGCTGCCACTGCCACGGGAAAGCTGCAGCCAGTGTTCGTCGTCGTCGAACTCCACGGACGTCTCGCCGAAGCCCCCTTCCACCAGCTCCGGCATGTTGCGGCGCAGCTGTGCTAAATCCTTGTACAGCTGCAGCAAGCGCGCATGATCTCCATCGGTGACTTCGTCCCACTTGAGCTTGGAGCGCTGGAACGTTTCCGGATCCTGGGGATCAGGAACAACGGCCGGGTCCCACCCCATACGCTCGAACTCCTTGATCCTGCCCTCGGCTGTGGCCTTCCCAAGTTCAGGCTCTGGGTGGGAGGTGAAGAACTGCCACGGGGTCGAAGCACCGAATTCCTCCCCCATGAACAGCATCGGAGTGAAAGGGGACGTCATGGTCAGCACGGCGCCGATGGCCAGTTTCCCGTACGACAACGAAGCCGTGAGCCTGTCACCAATAGCGCGGTTTCCGATTTGGTCGTGGTTTTGCAGACAAACCACCAGCGCCGATGGATGGGCCAGGTCATGCCGGATGGGCCTGCCATGGTGCCGCCCGCGGAAACTGGAGTAGCTGCCGTCGTGCAGGAATCCGTGCTCAAGGACCTTCGCCAGGACTGCGAGTGAGTCGAAGTCCGAGTAGTAGCCGGTGGTCTCCCCGCTGAGGTTGACGTGGACGGCATGGTGGAAATCGTCGCTCCATTGGCCTTCCAACCCATAGCCGTTGGCTTGGCGGGGATAAATGAGGCGAGGGTTGTTCAGGTCGGATTCCGCAATCAGGGTTCGGGTAATTCCTGTCTCGGCCTCTATCTGGTCGGCCAAGGCACCAAAGTCCTCAAGAATATGCACAGCCCGTTCGTCGCGCAGCGCATGAACGGCATCGAGTCGAAGCCCGTCCACGTGGTAGTCGCGGAGCCACATCGCAGCGTTCTCCAGGATGTAGCGGCGGACGTCATCGGAGCCGGGGCCGTCGAGGTTCACGGAGTCGCCCCAGGTGTTGCCCTCCCCTGACTTCAGATAAGGACCGAACTTAGGCAAGTAGTTGCCGCTGGGTCCGAGGTGGTTGTAGACGACATCCTGGATGACACCCAAGCCCGCAGCGTGCGCCGCATCAACGAACCGCTGGTAGGCCGCAGGCCCACCGTAGGGCTCGTGGACGGCGTACCAAAGAACGCCATCGTAGCCCCAGTTGTGCACACCGTTGAAGCCATTGACCGGCAGCAGCTCAATGAAATCGATCCCGAGGTCCACCAGGTAGTCGAGCTTCCCGGCAGCAGCATCCAGGGTTCCTTCCGGGGTGAAGGTACCCAAGTGCAGCTCGTAAATGACGGAACCCTTGAGGTTCCGCCCCTTCCAGCCGGCGTCCTTCCATTCATGGACAGAGGGATCGAAGGTTGCGGACAACCCATGGACGCCTTCGGGCTGCCGCCGCGAGCGTGGATCGGGAAAGGGCCCTTCCCCGTCCACGATGTAGCCGTAGGGAACGTTGTCGGTTCCCTGTGCCACGACGTCAGCCGGCGCACGCCACCAACCTGTGGCGGCGCCGTCGTGATGTTGTTCCATGGCGTGTTCGCGACCGTCGGCGAGCAGTCGGACCGAACCTGCGTTCGGCGCCCAAACGTCGAAAAGGTCTTTTCCAGCAGGGTGTTCCAGCATCATGCTCCCCAGTAGGTGTTCAAGAGTGACGGTGTGTGGTTCTGGAATCAGTCGGTGGGTACCAACAGCGCCACCGGGTACTGCTCCAACAACGTGGAAAGGGACACAGGACCGGCACTGTACGTGGTTCCGGTAAGTTCATCCCGGACGCTGGTTGTGAGTTCGATGGTGGTATCCCGCCATCCTCCGTCCCCCGCGAGACGCTTGGGCAGGCGTGTGCCCACAGTCACCGCGCCCGGAGCCTCGGCTCCCCGGTCAAACGCGATCACATGGCCAGCGGCTTCCCCTCGGGCATCCACGGCACGGTAGCCGCCGAACAGCTCAGGGCGGTCCCGCCGAAGCCTGAGCGCCCGGGACACCACCAGAAGCTTGGCAGCTTCCTCGGTGTAAGCAGGCCTGAAGTCCTTGTCCAGTTCAGCGAGGGCCGCCATCCTGGCTTTGAAGTCCACCGGCCTGCGGTTGTCCGGATCCGTGAGCGAACCGTCCCTGAACTCCGTGCCTTGGTAGACGTCCGGGACCCCAGGCATGGTCAGCTGGACCAGTTTCGCGGACAGCGAGTTGGAGGTGCCGTACGGTTCAAGCTCGGCAACGAAGTTCTCCAAGGCGGCAGTTACCTCCGGAACGTCGAAAACGGCGTCGACGGCGGCAGCAAGGTGGCGCTCGAAGTCGAGGTCGGGGTCGGTCCAGTTGGTCGAATTACCTGCTTCACGGGCCGCTTTCAACGCATATGACTGGAGGCGGCCACGATCTGCAGGCCATGCACCAACGATTGACTGCCACACCAATGCGGCCAAGGGACCATCCGGGATAGGTGCGAGCTCCTGGACTGTGCCGAGGAACAGCTCCCACTCGGGGACAGCCTCGGAAATCACGGAGATCCGTGCCCGAGCGTCTTCGCTGCGCTTGGTGTCGTGCGTACTCAGCGTTGTCATCGATAACGGCAGATCAGATTGGCGGCGAACCATCCGCTCGTGGAAATCCTGCGTGGAAAGAGCAAACTCAGTGGGATCTGCCCCCACTTCGGTGAGCGTCCCGAGCCGTGTGTAGCGGAAGAACGCAGTGTCCTCCACGCCCTTGGCCATCACCATGCCGGAGGTCTGCTGGAAACGCCGGGCGAGTTCGCCCTCAGTGTCCAGCAAGTACGGCGTCAGGTCCTCCAGCACCGCCTTGAGGTCTTCGCGGTTCTCCGCCGCGCGGTTGATGGACTCCAGCAGGATCTCCCTGCCATAGGGAAGATACGTCCGGTAGATGGGGAAGCAGGATATGACTTCCGCGATGGCATCGGCCACCATATCCGGAGACAACCGGGCGGCCTCCGGCACAAGCCGCGCCAGGCGGAGGATCTCCGAGCGCAGGATGCCGTCCGCGATGCGGCGTTTGGTCCCGTGGATCATGGCGGCGTAGTCTGCCGGCTCATCCGCATCCCGCAACCTGGCGTCCAGAGAATCGAGGTAATCCTCGGCATTCGGGTCCACGAACAGTCGGTCCACGTCCGCTAGGGCGTCGTAGCCGGTGGTGCCTTCGCAGTCGAAGGTGTCCGGCAATGCCTCTCCCGGTTCCAGGATCTTCTCCACCAGCAGATACGCCCCGCCAGTGGCCTCGCGCAGCCGGGCAAGATAGCCTTCGGGATCTGCCAACCCGTCCGGATGGTCGATCCTGAGGCCGTCCACCAGACCTTCATGGAACCATCGGACTACCTCTTCATGCGCCTCGTCAAAGACCCAGGGGATCTCCACTCGGACGCCGGCCAAGGTACTCACGGCAAAGAAGCGGCGGTAGTTCAGTTCAGCATCCGCCCGGCGCCAGCCCACCAGCTCATAGTGCTGCCGCGCATGGACCTCCTGCGGACTGTCCCCGGCTGTGAAAGTCCCCTCGGCCAGCGGAAGCCGGTGGTCGTAGTAGTGCAGTTCTCCATCCACGATTTCGAGGTGATCCAGGTCGTCATCGCTGCCCAGGATGGGGATACGGATTTTCCCGCCACCGAAGTCCCAGTCGACGTCAAAGGCTTCCGCGTACTTGGACGCGCGTCCCTCCTTCAGGAGCTGCCACCACCAGGCGTTCTGCCCGGGCGAGGCAACGCCCATGTGGTTGGGCACAATGTCTGCCAAGATGCCCAGACCTTGCTCGCGTGCGGCCTTGGCGAGGGCGGCGAGGCCCTCGGGACCGCCGCGTGTGGGATCCACGGAGGAGGGGTCAGTGACGTCATAACCGTGGTCCGAACCCTCCTCTGCGGTGAGGATCGGCGAAACGTAGATCCAGTCGACGCCCAGGGACCGCAGGTAGCCGGTGAGCCCGGCAGCGTCCTGCAGTGTGAAGCTCGGCCGGATCTGGAGCCGGTATGTCGAGACGGGCGTCCTCACGAGTCGGCCTTCTTCGCGGAATCGGACTCATCGTCGGCCGTGGCGTCTCCCTTGTAGTCGAAGGGGAGGGACGTCACCGCAGGTGCCGTGATGGAGGCCGTTTCCGGAGTGCTCGTCTGGGTCAGCGCGGCGAGGGATGCTGCCACCGAATGGTCGGGTTCCACCTCGGGAGTGCTGTGCGCACGAAGGACCACCAAGGACTTGGCACCTACCATGAGGATCTGGTCCGGCTTGACGACACCTGCTTCGGCGCCTTCTCCCGCGGTGTCGATCATGACGTCCCAGGCCGGAGCATATTCATCGGACGGAATCCGGAAGCCAACCTCGTCCTGGTCCGCGTTGAAGTAGAGCAGGAAGTTGACGTCGGTGATGCGTCGTCCCTGGTTGTCGCGGCCGTGGATACCGTCACCGTTCAGGAACACGCCCACAGAGCGGCCCAGCGCCTCGTCCCAGTCCGAGGGACTCATGGTGCTGGCGTCAGCGTCCAACCATACGATGTCCGGGAGCCGCTCGCCTTCCCCACGCAACACCGGGCGTCCGTCAAAGAACCGGCTGCGGCGAAGGCTGGGGTGCTTGGCGCGCAGGGCGCACACGGCGGCGGTGAACTCGATCAGTGGCTGGTCCACGTTCTCCCAGTTGATCCACGTGAGTTCGGAGTCCTGGCAGTAGCCATTGTTGTTGCCGCGCTGCGTCCTGCCCAACTCGTCTCCGTGGAGCAGCATTGGCACGCCCTGGGAGAGGAAAAGGGTGGCGATGAAGTTGCGCTGCTGGCGCGCCCGCAAACCGAGGACGGTGGGATCGTCCGTGGGTCCCTCCTCGCCACAGTTCCACGAGCGGTTGTGGGATTCGCCGTCGTTGTTGTCTTCGCCGTTGGCCTCGTTATGTTTCTCGTTGTAGGAGACGAGGTCTGCCAGGGTGAAGCCATCGTGGGCGGTGACGAAGTTGATGGATGCCACCGGGCGCCGGCCGGAGTGTTCGTAGAGGTCCGCCGACCCGGTCAAGCGGGACGCGAATTCGCCCAGGGTGGACGGTTCCCCACGCCAGAAGTCGCGGACCGTGTCCCGGTACTGGCCATTCCATTCGGTCCACTGCGGCGGGAAGTTCCCCACCTGGTAACCGCCGGGACCAACGTCCCACGGCTCTGCGATCAGCTTTACCTGGGAAACAACCGGGTCCTGTTGGATCAGTTCGAAGAAGGTGGACAGCTTGTCCACGTCGTAGAACTCGCGGGCCAGCGTGGAGGCGAGGTCGAAACGGAACCCGTCCACGTGCATTTCGGTCACCCAGTAACGCAGGGAGTCCATCAACAGCTGGAGGGAGTGGGGGCTGCGGACATTCAGCGAGTTGCCGGTGCCGGTGTAGTCCATGTAGTACTTCTGGTCGTCTTCCACCAGGCGGTAATACGCAGAGTTGTCGATGCCTTTGAAGGACAACGTAGGTCCCAGGTGGTTGCCCTCTGCCGTGTGGTTGTACACGACGTCCAGGATGACTTCGATGCCTGCAGTGTGCAGGGCCCGGACCATGGCTTTGAAGTCCTGGACCTGCTGGCCGGTATCACCCTTGGAGCTGTAGCTGTTGTGCGGCGCGAAGAAGCCAATGGTGTTGTAGCCCCAGTAATTGTTCAACCCCTTGTCCTGCAGGATGCCGTCATTGACGAACTGGTGCACGGGCATGAGCTCAATGGCGGTGATGCCCAGCTTTTGCAGGTGGGAGATGACGGCAGGATGGGCGACGCCGGCATAGGTGCCGCGCTGTTCTTCCGGCACCTCGGGGTGCATCTGGGTCAAGCCCTTGACGTGGGCCTCATAGATCACCGACTTGTGGTACGGAATCCGAAGCAGCTTGTCCCCATCCCAGTCGAAGAATGGGTTGATGACGACGCCCAGCATCATGTGCGGAGCCGAGTCCTCATCATTGCGGGAATCCGGGTCCCCCATGTTGTAGGAGAACAGGGACGGATCCCAATCAATCTGCCGGTGGATCGCCTTGGCGTAGGGGTCCAGCAGCAGTTTGTTGGGGTTGAAGCGCTGACCGGCGTCGGGGTCGTAGTCGCCATGCACACGGTAGCCGTACTTCTGCCCGGGCTGAGCCTGCGGCAGGTAACAGTGCCACACATAGCCGTCAACCTCGGTGACATCCACGCGGACTTCCCCGCCGTCGTCGTCAAAGAGGCACAATTCCACTTTCTCGGCCTTCTCGCTAAACAGCGCGAAGTTGGTGCCGGTGCCGTCAAAGGTGGCACCCAGCGGATAAGCCGATCCAGGCCAGACTTCCATGCGTTCTCCTCTTGGTGATGCGGATAACCTGCTGCAAGCCTACTCATGTCCCCGACATTGACAGTAACCTTATGGTCTTGTTCGGTCGTATTCCGCGTTCAGCGAACCAATGACGCGCGGAACCGCCGCCATGATCGCCGACGCCGTCAGGGGTCCTCCTGCGAAATCGGCGGAAGCCAGGACGCCTGCGCGTCCGTGGACGCTCGCAGCAACGGCGGCCACAGCAGCCCAGCGGTCCTCTGGGTTCAACCCCAGCCGGGCGTACGCGCCGTCGTCCTCCTTGACTGCTTCCGCGCTCTGCGCCACCAACGCCCCGAGGACGCCCGCCAGGACGTCACCGCTGCCTGCGGTGGCCATCCATGCGGTGCCTTCCGACTGACTGAAGACGACGCCCGACGGCGAGGCCACCAGTGTGGTGGCACCCTTCAGGAGGACGGTGGCCCCCGTTTCCCGGGCAGCCTGCCGTACGAAGTGCAGTGGCCGGGACTCAACGTCGTCACGGGTCACGGCCACCTCCCCGGTAGAAGGCAGTGAACCCAGCAGTGTGGCCAGTTCTCCGGCGTGTGGCGTCAGGATCCAGTGCGGAGGGCACCGGTCAGGAAGAAGGCTCAGGGCGCCGGCGTCGGCCACGACGGGCAGATCAGCGGTCAGGGCAGCTGCGGCGGCGGTCCGGGCGCGGTCGACTTGTTCCTCGCCGTCAACTCCGGAGCCCAGCAGCCACGCCTGAACGCGGCCCGGGTCCTCGGATTCCCACAGGGCTTCGGGGGTTGGCGCCAAGACCAGTCCCGCAGCGGATTCCGGACCCACGTACCTCACCATGCCGGTTCCAGCCAAGGCTGCCGCGTGGACGCTCAACACAGCAGCGCCGGCAAAACGCGGGGACCCAGCAACGACGCCAAGAACTCCTCGAGAGTATTTGTGGGCACGTCGGCCGGGTTTGGGTAACACACTGCCTAAATCCAAGGCAGTCATCCGCCGCACCTCAGGGCCTTCGGCGCGCAGGAATTCTTCAATACCAATCGGTACCAGTTCAATACGTCCGGCACAGCCTTCACCGGGGTCCGTCATCAGCCCGGCTTTGATGCCGCCGAACGTCACCGTCATGTCCGCGTCCAGCACCGGCCAATGGACCTCGCCGGTGTTCGCATCCACTCCACTGGGGAGGTCGCACGCCACGACCAGCCGTGGACGCAACTCCTGGAGCGAAGCCACCAGTTCCGCGGAGTCGTCCCGCAAACCACCACGGGCGCCCGTTCCGAGCAGGGCGTCGATAACGACGTCGGCGCCTGCGCACATGACCGCGAGTTCCTCTGCGTTTCCGGGTTCCAAGCGGAAAGTCCGCCCGCCGGCAGCAGTGAAAGCAGCAAGTGCTTCGGGGTGCACGTCAGCCGCGGCGAGAATCGCCGTCGTGCGCATTCCCCGGCGCGCAAGGAGAGCGGCAGCAAAAAGGCCGTCACCGCCGTTGTTTCCCTTGCCGGCAAGGACGGTGACGCCGGCTCCCGCGAGTCGGCGCCTGGCCTTCAGCTCGCGGACCACCACCTGGGCAAGGCCGTACGAAGCCCGTTGCATCAGAACAGCGCCCTCACCGGAGTCCAGGAGCGGCTGTTCCGCATCCCTGATCTGTTGTCCGGTGAAGGCGCTGATCATTGCTTATTAAGTTCGCTTAGCCCTCGGCGAGGACAGTCGCCGTGGCAATGCCGCCGTCGTGGCTCATGGACAGGTGCCAACGCTTGACGCCCTTGCCCTCAGCCACAGCAAGCACCGTTCCCTTGACCTGAACGGTAGGACCATTCTCGTCAAGACCAATCCAGCAGTCCTGCCAGTTCATGCCCGCCGGTGCTCCCAAGACCTTGGCCACGGCTTCCTTGGCTGCAAAACGGGCAGCCAGGGACCGCGTGTTGAGCTCCCGTTCGGCAGGAACAAACAAACGATCCCGCAAGCCAGGCGTTCGCTCCAACTGCCGACCGAACCGCTCGATGTCCACGACGTCTACGCCAATGCCAACAATCATGCGGTTATTCTACGGTGACGCTCTTGGCGAGGTTACGCGGCTGATCGACGTCGTAACCCTTCGCGCCGGCAAGTTCAGCGGCAAAGATCTGCAGCGGAACCGTGGTGAGCAGCGGCATGAGCAACGTGGGGGTCTCCGGTACGTAGAAGACCTGCTCCGCGTAATCCTTGACCGATTCGTCGCCTTCTTCAGCGATAACCAAGGTGCGTGCACCACGGGCGCGCACTTCCTGGATGTTGCTGACCACCTTGGAGTGCAGGGAGTCGCGGCCACGCGGGGACGGCACCACGACGAAGACCGGCTGGCCATCGTCGATCAAGGCGATCGGCCCATGCTTCAGCTCGCCGGCGGCGAAGCCTTCAGCGTGAATGTAGGCGATTTCCTTGAGCTTAAGGGCACCTTCGAGGGCTACGGGATAGCCAACGTGGCGGCCCAGGAACAGCACGGACTTTTCGTCCTTCATGCTGCGAGCGAGCTCACGCAAGGGCCCGGCATTGTCCAGGATGTGCTGGATCTTGGCCGGGATCTTGTTGAGGTCCGCGAGGACGTCCTTGATCTGGCCGGAGAAGATGTTGCCGCGAAGCTGGGCCAGGTACAGGCCGAGCAAGTAGGCAGCAGTGATCTGCGCAAGGAAGGCCTTGGTGGATGCAACGGCGATTTCCGGACCAGCGTGGGTGTACAGCACGGCGTCGGATTCACGCGGGATGGTGGAACCGTTGGTGTTGCAGATGGAGATGGTCTTGGCGCCCTGCTCGCGGGCGTAACGGACCGCCATCAAGGTGTCCATGGTCTCGCCGGACTGGCTGATGGAAACAACCAGTGTGTTGGAGTCAACAATCGGATCGCGGTAGCGGAACTCGTGCGCAAGCTCCACCTCCGTGGGGATACGGCACCAGTTCTCAATGGCGTACTTGGCCACCAGGCCGGCATAAGCTGCGGTGCCGCAAGCCAGGACGATGATCTTGTCAACCTGCTTGAGGAGCTCCGGATCGATGCGGACTTCGTCAAGGGTCAGCTTGCCATCAAGGTCCGAGCGGCCCAGGAGGGTCTGCGCAACGGCGTCGGGCTGGTCGTGGATTTCCTTCTCCATAAAGGAGTTGAAGCCACCCTTTTCGGCGGAAGCCGGGTCCCAGTCAACGTGGTATTCCTTGCCCTCGGCAGGAGCGCCGAAGAAGTCGGTGATTTCCACGGAATCCGCAGTGATGGTGACGATCTGATCCTGGCCCAGCTCAACGGCGCGACGGGTGTAGTCGATGAAGCCGGAGACGTCGGAGCCGAGGAAGTTCTCACCGTCGCCCAGGCCCACAACCAGCGGGGAGTTGCGGCGGGCGGCCACAACGACGTCGGGCTGGTCCGCGTGGACTGCCAGGAGGGTGAAGGCGCCTTCGAGGCGCTGGCATGCAAGGCGCATCGCTTCGGTGAGGTTTCCGCCGTCGCCATTGAGCTGGTTGCGGAAGATGTCGCCCACCAGCGCGGCTGCAACTTCGGTGTCGGTCTCCGACTCGAAAGTGACGCCCTTGCCCAGCAGCTCCTGCTTGAGTTCGGCAAAGTTCTCGATGATGCCGTTGTGAATGAGCGCCAGGCGACCACCATCGGAGAGATGCGGGTGCGCATTACGGTCGGTGGGGCCGCCGTGGGTAGCCCAACGGGTATGGCCAATGCCGGTAAGGGATTCGGGGACTGGATTTGCTTCCAGTTCCGCGATCAGGTTGCTCAGCTTGCCGGACTTTTTACGGGACGAGATCGTCCCGTCAGCCACCACTGCGACGCCTGCGGAGTCATAGCCGCGGTACTCAAGACGGCGCAGCCCTTCCACGACGACGTCAAGGGCGCTGTGACCAGCTGCCTTGCGAGACGAATTGCCAACATAGCCTACGATTCCACACATGGGTACAAGCCTAACGGCAAGCGCAAACAACTGACGTGGGACATCCCAGCTCCTACTGTTACTGCTAGTCGGCTATCACTCACAATTCATCGTCCCGTCGTCTCGCATTTCCTGATCCGCCGCGTGGAGGGCAGAATCATGAGCGTGACTTTGCAACGCACCGAAGCTAACGGCGACGGCGCTTCCCCGTTCGTAGAGCTGGACCGTCAGACCTGGTCCCGGCTTGCAGCCCAGATGGAGCAGCCCCTCAACGAAGAGGACATCTTTCGGCTCCGCGGCCTCGGTGATCCCCTGGACATGAAGGAAGTCCGGGAGGTTTACCTTCCCCTTTCACGGCTCCTGCACCTCTACGTCCAGGCCTCGCACCAGCTCCATGCCGCAACAACCACCTTCCTGGGAGAACAGACCCAGCGCACGCCCTTCGTCATTGGCGTGGCAGGCTCAGTGGCGGTTGGTAAGTCCACCATCGCCCGCGTACTCCGCGAGATGCTCAGGCGTTGGCCCGGAACTCCCAACGTGGAACTCATCACTACCGACGGTTTTCTCTATCCCTTGGCCGAGCTGAAGCGCCGTCATCTCCTGGAACGCAAGGGATTTCCGGAGTCCTATGACCGCAGGGGCCTCCTTCGCTTCGTCTCGGAAGTCAAAGGTGGCGCGGAAGAAGTCAGGGCCCCCTGGTACTCCCACGTCACATATGACATCGTGCCCGGCAAGGAAGTGGTGGTCCGGCGTCCCGATGTCCTGATCGTGGAGGGCCTGAACGTCCTGGCGCCCGCCCGCCCCCGCATGGACGGCAAGCAGGGACTGGCAGTCAGCGACTTTTTCGATTTCTCCATCTATGTAGATGCCAAAACCTCCTATATCGAGGAATGGTACGTAGACCGTTTCCGGAAACTGCGCACCACTGCCTTCGCGCAGCCCGAGTCCTACTTCCACCGCTATGCCACCCTGTCCGACGACGACGCGGAATCAACGGCACGCGGCATCTGGAAGCGCATCAACGAGCCGAACCTCGAAGAGAACGTGCTGCCCACGCGGGGCCGTGCACAGCTGGTGCTCACCAAGGACGCGGACCACTCCATCCGCCGCATGCTGCTGAGGAAGGTCTAACGTGCTCAACCACCCGAAGCCGATGCCCAGCAGGCGGGCCTTCGCGGGCTTCCTGAGCGCTGGCATCGGGATGGCCGCCCTTGCCGCGTGCACACCGGAGAATGCCGTCCCCTCCCCCGCTGCCGCGAATGCGGCGACCAGCACGCCCTCGGCCACTGCCACGCCCTCTGTGGCCGCGTCGGGCGTCCCCACCAGCGATCCTTCAGTCGTCGCGCCTGCCGCCGACCCCGCGCCCACAAGCGCCGCCCCGTCCAGTTCCGCGGCCACCCAGCACTCGCTGACCGATCCCACCAGCCCCTGGGTAGTAGTCAACAAGCACCGGCCACTGAATCCGCAGAACTTCGTCCCGGCAGACCTTGTCCAACCGAACATACGGCTCGCCGTCAGCGGCGAAGCCGCACTCGTCAACAGCACGACGGCGGCTGCCGCAGAAAAGATGTTCGCGGCCGCAGCAGCGGAGGGCGTCATCATGACCCTTGCCTCGGGCTACCGCTCCTACTCCACGCAGGTAGCCACCTATAACGGCTACGTCGCCGGCACCGGGCAGGCGGCGGCGGACCGCGCGTCCGCCCGCCCCGGCCACTCCGAGCACCAAACGGGCTGGTCCTTCGACATCGGCGACGGAGGAGGAGCTTGCAGCTTCCAGCCCTGCTTCGCTGACCAACCCGCCGCCGTCTGGGCCAAAGCCAATGCCCACAAGTTCGGGTTCGTCGTCAGGTATCCCTGGATGTTCCACGACACCACGGGCTACTTCTACGAGTCCTGGCACCTTCGCTACATCGGTGTCGAAGCGGCCACGGACATGGCTGCGCGAGGCATCGCGACACTCGAGGAGTACTTCGGACTGGAAGCAGCGCCGGACTACCTCTAGGCCTTAAAAGGAATCGGCCCGCTCCCCTGGTCACCAGGAGAGCGGGCCGACGCCGTTAAAAGAGTTCCTAGACTGCCAGCTCTGTGGAAGCGCCCAAACGCTCCTTGACCACCGCGGCAAGGCCGGTGCAGATGCGCTCGGCCGTTTCCATGTCCGCGGCCTCCACCATCACCCGGACCAGGGCTTCGGTGCCCGAGGGGCGGAGCAGGACACGGCCGGTCTCGCCCAATTCCAGCTCGGCTTCGGCAACCGCCGCTGCCACGCCCTCATCGGTACCGGCACGGGCCTTATCCACGCCCTTGACGTTGATCATGAGCTGCGGAAGCTTGGTCATTGCAGTGGCCAGTTCCTTGAGGCTGCGGCCGGTAAGTGCCACCTGCGCTGCGAGCTGCAGGCCGGTAAGGACACCGTCGCCCGTGGTCGCGTAGTCGGAGAAGATCACGTGGCCGGACTGTTCGCCGCCCAGGTTGTACCCGCCGTCGCGCATGCCTTCCAGGACGTAGCGGTCTCCCACCGCGGTTTCCAGGATGGTGATGCCTGCGTCGCGGAGGGCGATCTTCAGGCCAAGGTTGCTCATGACGGTGGCAACTAGCACGTTGTCCTTGAGCTTTCCGGCGTCGTTGAGGGCCAGTGCCAGGATCGCCATGATCTGGTCGCCGTCCACTTCATTGCCCTCATGGTCAACAGCCAGGCAGCGGTCGGCGTCACCATCGTGGGCTACGCCAAGGTCAGCGCCGTGCTTAAGGACCGCTTCCTTCAACGGGCCGAGGTGGGTTGAGCCCACGCCCTCGTTGATGTTCAGGCCATCCGGTTCGGCGCCGATAACCACAACCTCGGCACCGGCGTCCTTGAATACCTGCGGCGAACACCCACTCGCTGCGCCGTGTGCGCAGTCCAGGACTACCTTAAGACCGTCCAGCCGCTTGGGCAGTGTGCCCAGCAAGTGAACGATGTAGCGGTCTTCGGCGTCTGAGAATCGCTGGATGCGTCCGACGTCGGCGCCCACCGGACGCTGGGGCTCCTTGCCCAGCTGAGCCTCAATGGCGTCTTCGACGTCGTCGGGAAGCTTCTGGCCGCCCCGGGCGAAGAACTTGATTCCGTTGTCCGGCGCGGGGTTGTGTGAGGCCGACAGCATGACGCCGAAGTCGGCGTCGAGATCTGCCACCAGGTAGGCCGCAGCCGGGGTGGGGAGGACACCGGCGTCGTAGACGTCGATCCCGGAGCTCGAAAGCCCGGCTTCTACAGCGGCGGCGAGGAACTCACCACTTGCCCTGGGGTCCCTGGCAACGACGGCGCGTGGCCGCTTGCCGTCGGTTGTGCGGTCATGGCCGAGTACGACGGCGGCGGCCTGGGCGAGCTGCATGGCAAGCTCGGCGGTTAGCAATCCGTTCGCGAGACCGCGCACGCCATCTGTTCCAAATAATCTAGACATCGGCTCAAGTTTAGACGACGACGGAGCGCCACCAGTTCAGGAGCGTGTCGGGGCGTCACATCCGGGACCCGCATCGGCGAGCAGCGGCGTGGTCTTAACGGCGAAAGCCCGCCCCGCCAATAGGGCGGAACGGGCTTTCGATACCCCGGCAAAGGGGTAAAAGCGGTTTAGCGCTTGGAGTACTGCTGAGCCTTACGTGCCTTCTTGAGACCGGCCTTCTTGCGCTCGATGACGCGGGCGTCACGGCTCAAGTAACCGGCCTTCTTGAGGGTGGCGCGGTTGTTGTCGACGTCGATCTCGTTCAACGAGCGGGCAACACCGAGGCGCAATGCGCCGGCCTGGCCGGAGATGCCACCGCCGTGGATACGGGCGATGACGTCGTAGGCACCTTCGAGATCAAGGATCTTGAAGGGCTCGTTGACATCCTGCTGGTGCAGCTTGTTCGGGAAGTAGTTGTCCAGCGTGCGGCCGTTGATGGTCCACTTGCCGGAACCCGGAACAACGCGAACGCGTGCAACGGCTTCCTTGCGACGGCCAACAGCCGCGCCGGCAACGGTCAGTGCCGGGCGCTCCTTCTTGGGCGCATCTTCAGCAGATGTGCTTTCAGAGGTGTAGCTGGTGAGGGTTTCCTCAGCCTCGACGGCTTCGGCGGTCAGTTCTTCGTTCTGAGCCACGGTTCTCCTTGTAATAAAAAGTTTAGTTGGTGGCCAGGACTACTGGGCGACCTGGGTGATTTCGAAAGTCTTCGGCTGCTGAGCTGCGTGGGGGTGCTCGGGGCCTGCGTAGACCTTGAGCTTGCCCAGCTGCTGAGCTGCGAGGGAGTTCTTGGGGAGCATGCCCTTGATGGCCTTCTCAACAGCGCGAACCGGGTTGGATTCCAACAGCTCGGCGTAGTTGACGGAGGTCAGGCCGCCCGGGTAACCGGAGTGGCGGTATGCGCGCTTCTGCTCCAGCTTGGCGCCGGTGAGGGCAACCTTTTCAGCGTTGATGATGATGACGAAGTCGCCCATGTCCATGTGGGACGCAAAGGTCGGCTTGTGCTTTCCGCGCAGCAGTGTTGCGGTCTGGCTGGCAAGACGACCAAGGACAACGTCGGTGGCGTCAATGACGTGCCACTGGCGGTTGATATCGCCGGGCTTCGGGGTGTACGTACGCACGGTTTTGCCTCGTTCTTGTTCTGGCGTTCATGTTTTAGGCGACACGCAGTGAGGCGTGTACCTACTATGTATGCGCTACCGGAGCAGAGGTGAGGGCTCTATGTACCAGTTATCCCAGGATCTCGAAATGCCTCTGGAGTTAGCGATCCTGCAACTGGATCCCCCTGTAGGCATGTGTCATCGAGATAGGACACGCACAACGACTCTAAACAATACCTTCAACGGGGCGCCCGGGTCAAAATGGGGTATCCACCCCTCGGGGTCCCGCACCGCGCAGAGGGAGAGCACATGACCTACGGCGTCGCCTTTCCCCTCCTTGCTGCCCTGGCCGGCCTGTTGTTGGGTCCGGCAGCGGAGTTCCTGATCGCCCGCACGCTGCCGCGACTTGGCGGACTCCCTGCACATAAGGTCCGGATCACGACGGCGGCAGTCACCGCACTGCTGTTCGGCTTGCTGGCGTGGCGCTTTGGTTTCTCACCTGAATTGCCGGCGTTCTTTTTATTGGCACTTCTCGGCGTGCAACTGTCCCGGATCGACTTCGTGCTGCATTTACTGCCCAACCCCCTGGTTTTGATCTTGCTGGGCGGCGGGGTGGCATTCCTGGGTGTCGCTGCCGTCGTCTCGCCAGCCTGGCCAGAGCTGATTCGCGGACTCGCGGGAGCGGCCACCCTGTTCGCGGGGTACTTGATTCTGGGACTTATTTCGCCGGGGAGCCTCGGAATGGGCGATGTGAAGCTCGCAGCGCCCCTGGGACTGTACTTGGGGTACTTAGGTTGGGAGCAAGTACTCTTCGGGGGTCTCTTGGGATTCGTGGTGGGTGGGGTGCTGACGGTGCTGATGTTACGGCTCCAACCCAAGGAAAAGCCTGTGGAAACTGCTCACGGACCTGCCATGTTCGCAGCCGCCATGGGCGTGGTGCTGGTACTCCAGTAGGGCCCCTGGCGGAGTGCGCGAAGGCATGTTCCCTTCCGCCTTTTTCTAAGGCTGCTGACAAAAGCAAGTAGCCCAACTCACCTCGTGCACCAAAAACCGAGTACTCCCCTGCCCAGGAACGAGTGTCCCCGCGATACCGCACCAGCAATTCGAGTACGACTACGCATTGTTTACCAACCCTCCCAGGGTGAATTCTTATCTCATCGAATTCCGGACCGCTAAAGGAAACATGGGGGTAGTTCGGGAGTCGAAGCAAATTCCGATAATTTGCTGGACCTATAACGAAACTTCGAAATTCATTTTCTGGGAAGGATATTCCAATGTCTGCTTTCATTTTCACCATTACCTCGTACATCGCCGGCGTCAAGGACCGCTTCACCAAAGAGGAAAAGGGCGCGACGATGGTTGAATACGGCATCATGGTGGCATTCATCGCCCTGCTGGTGCTTGCGGCCGTCACCCTCCTTGGTCCGCAGATCGCAAACCTCTTCACCCGTGTGGACGCCGCCATCTAGGCAGTACCACCCCAAACGTAGTTTGGCTCTGGTGGCGTAGTTCCACCAGAGCCAAACTGCTTTCCGAATAGTTCCACTTTCAGCCCTATCTGGGAAAGTCGGGGAATCGACATGGATCGGAAAGAACGAGGCGCGGTTGCCATTGAAATGGCGATCCTATTGCCGCTGCTGCTGCTCATCCTCATCGGAATCATCGAGTTTGGCCGGGTGCTCAACGTCCAAGTATCGCTGACACAAGCGGCTCGCGAGGGGGCACGCTATGCAGCAGTCCATTACCAGGAGGGCGGTTTGGATGTTGCCGGCACGGCGTTGTCCACGGCGCCCTCATTGGATGGCCTGGGTGTAAGTGTCAGCGACAACGCTTCCAGTTGCGCTCCGGGCGCCAATGTCGAAGTGACAACCAGCGTTTCGCTGCCTTCGATGTCAGGATTCCTGGACGCCGGCTTCTTCGGAGCACCGGGCATCTTCCCGCTCAACATGACAGGGGTTGGGGTGATGAGATGCGGCGGCTAAGGCAAATCCGGGACAAGAGCCGGACCTCCCTGGATGGCAATCCGTCAAACGAACGAGGGGCAGCAACCATAGTGGTCGCAGGGCTGATGGTTGTCCTATTGGGCTTCGCGGCCCTGGCCATTGATGTCGGCGCCTTGTACGCGGAGAAAGCCCAACTGCAGAACGGCGCCGATGCCGCCGCCCTGGCCATCGCAACCGATTGCGCCAACGGGAATTGCGGAGACAGCACTGCCACGGCAAACAGCTTCGCCAACAGCAACGCCAACGATGGTTCCAGCGGATCCGCAGTGTCGTTTCCGGCGTCCACCACCGTCCGTGTTGTGACGAATGCACGCGATGACGGCTCAGGGGCGAACAGCTTCTCCCTGTACTTCGCCCGGGTTCTGGGCATGGACACAGCAACTGTGGATGCCGCCGCAGAAGCAAAATGGGGGGCGCCAAACGCTGCGACAACGTTGCCTTGGACGGTGAGTGAGTGCGTTTTCAAAAAGTACCTCTCACCGACTCAACTGGCATCGCTCAACTCCACAGGCAACTTCTCGGGCGATCCAACTCCCACCCACATCCTGCTTCGCTACGACGAGAACGCCCCCACGATGCCAGGTTGCGCTGCACAAAACGGCTACCAGCCCGGTGGTTTTGGATGGCTCGTCACCAACGCAGGTTGCTCCACCAACGTCTCTGTCAACGCGACTGTTAACGGGCAAACCGGCAATCATTTCCCCAACGCGGCCGCTTGTGACGCTGTACTTTCCACCATCATGGACGAGCCCGCGCTCATACCACTTTTCAAGACTGCAACCGGAAACGGAAGCAATGCAAAGTACACGCTGATCGGCTTCGCCGCCTTTCAGGTCACCGGCTACAAGTTCAGCGGATCAGGGGCGGTGCTCGATCCTCTTGCCCCTAACTGCAGTGGAAACTGCCGGGGACTTCAGGGGTACTTCTCCCGCTTCGTATCTCTCGAAGAGGGCTCGCAGATAGGCGGCACTGTCCCCAACTACGGCGCATCCGTAGTCACACTGACCGATTAGCTGCGCACAGTTTCAACAAAAGCATCACCAAAAACTCGAAAGGAGTTAAAAGTGAAAACACGCCTACTGGGAGGCATTGCAGCACTGCTCTTGGCAGTCATTGGCACCGTTCTACTGGTCACCTACGTACAGGGAGCAGACAAACGTGCGCAGCAAGGGCTCGATCCCGTCAACGTCCTGGTCGTCAAGGAACGTGTTCCGGCTGGTACCAAAGCCGAAGAGCTGGATTCAAAGGTTCGGGTGGAAACCCTCCCGCAGACTGCGGTAGCGCCCGGCACCATCAAGGCACTCAATGATCAGAGGGGAAAGGTCACGTCGGCCGACCTTCAGCCCGGCGAGCAATTGCTGGGCGTCAAGCTCGTGGATCCCAAGGAACTGGCGCCTGGGACCGTACCAGTGCCGGACGGCCTGCAGGAAGCTACCTTTGTCCTTGCCCCTGAGAGAATCCTCGGTGGAAGAATTGAAGCCGGAGACACTGTCACAGTTTTCGCATCGTTCAAGTTGGATGAGGCCGTGCCGGCAGGAGCCAACCTTCCGGCCGGTATGACCGGGTGGAAAGATTTCACGGAACTGCTGTATCACGACGTCTTGGTGACAGCAGTCCAACAGGCAGCACCCGATGCCGAGAAGTCGGCCGGAGCGGACAAGGGCGTAGCACTGCCGAATGGTTCCGCCTACGTCACCGTCGCCCTCAGCGACGCGAACGCAGCAAAGATGGTCTTTGGCGCTGAGTTTGGCACGCTCTGGCTCTCCAAGCAGACCGACAAGACCGTGAAGACCGAGCCGCCCACCACCAACTTTGGAGGGCTGGTCCAATGAGCCGCTTCGTAGCAATCACGGCAGTCCGGGACTTCGAAGGCCGTGTGCGTCAAGCCGTCACCGGGGCGCTGCATGGCGACCTGCAAACTCTGTCCCCCGAGGTATTGAAGGGCGGAACAGATGACGTTTTCAAGCAACTGACCGGGGCACCGCCGGAAGTCATGATCCTGGGGCCGGGCGTAAACCCGGACGACGCCCTGAAACTGGCTACGGTCTTCGACCTCCAATACCCGGAAATCAGCCTCCTGCTGGTATCGGAACCCAGCCCGGACATCATCCTCCGCGCCATGCACGCCGGCATTCGAGACGTCGTGACGCCTGAGATCGACGTCAACGAGCTACGTGTCCTCCTGGAAAGGGCCTGTTTGGCCGCAGCCAGCAGGCGCCGTGGAATGCAGTCGGTTTCCGAGTCCGGTCAGGAAAGGGGCAGAGTCATAGCTGTCATGTCGCCCAAAGGTGGCGTGGGCAAGACTACTGTCGCGACGAACCTTGCCGTCGGGCTGGGTGCCGTTGCCCCTATGAGTGTTGTGATTGTGGACCTGGATCTCCAATTCGGAGATGTTGCTTCCGGCCTGCTGCTTGAACCGGAGCATTCCATCACTGAGGCTGTTCATGGCTCAGCTTCACAGGACTCCATGGTCCTCAAAGCGTTCCTCACTGTGCACCCGTCGGGCATCTACGCGCTCTGCGCACCCAAGAAGCCGTCTGAGTCGGATTACATCACGGCGGATCACGTCACAAGGCTGATCAACCAACTTGCCACAGAGTTCAAGTACGTCGTGGTGGATACTGCCCCGGGCTTGGGCGAGCATTGCCTCGCAACGTTGGAGCTTGCGACGGATGGTGTTTGGGTATGTGGAATGGATGTACCCAGCATCCGCGGCTTACGGAAGTGCTTCAGTGTTTTGAGGGAACTCCAACTCCTGCCGCAGGGCCGGCACACTGTGCTGAACTTCGCGGACAGGAAGAGCGGAATCTCCGTCCAGGACGTGGAAGCGACCATTGGAGTGCCGATCGACACCGTGATTCCACGATCACGGAATCTCCCGTATTCGACCAACCGTGGGGTGCCAGTTCTCCAAGGGACCTCTCGGGACTCGGCCGCAAAGGGGCTGAAAAAACTCGTCGAACGCTTCGATCCGCGGCTGGAAACAGTCCCCCAAGGCAAACTTCACCGAAGGGTGGTGGTGTCATGAAACTCTCGGAACGGCTCTCGAAGAAGAACCCGGATGTTATCGCCGATGCCCTGGCTTCCGACGACGGAGGTCAGGACGAGGACGTGCAGAACGCTCAAATCATGCCACCCGCCAGCGGGCCGATGTTGGGCGGAACCCTTTCCGTGCCAGCAGTGGATGCTCTTGCCGGCTTGAAACAACGGGCTGCTTCGGCACTCTTTGAACGCATGGGCAGCAGAATCGGGGACACATCGTCTTCCGAGGAGGATTTGCGTTCCTTCGCCGTTGAAGAACTGTCAGCTGTCATTGACGAAGAACAAGTGCCGCTCACTCCCGAAGAGCGGCGTCGGCTGATTCGCGAGATTTCGGACGAAGTGATGGGGTTCGGTCCCCTGCAACGGTTATTGGAGGACCCATCCGTCACGGAAGTCATGGTGAACCGCTTCGACCAGATTTACGTCGAACGGCATGGACACTTGGCGTTCACGGATCTGCAGTTCAGTTCGGATGCCCACCTCAGAAAAGTCATTGAGCGGATTGTTTCCAAGGTCGGGCGTCGCATTGATGAGTCCTCGCCACTTGTGGATGCCCGGCTGGAGGACGGTTCCCGTGTCAATGCCATCATTCCTCCGCTGGCCGTGAATGGTCCCTCGCTCACCATCAGGAAATTCAGTCATGTTCCCCTGACGGTTCGAAATCTCATCGAATGGGGATCGATGAGCCTTGAAATGGCTGAACTGCTCAGTGCCTGCGTGCGGGCCAGGTTGAACGTCATCGTTTCGGGAGGAACGGGAACCGGCAAGACGACGCTCTTGAACGTGTTGTCGTCCTTCATCCCGGAATCCGACCGGATCGTCACTATCGAAGACGCTGTGGAACTCCAGCTGCAGCAGCGCCATGTGGTCAGGTTGGAGAGTCGCCCGCCCAACATCGAGGGTAAGGGCGCCGTCACCATTCGAGACCTGGTGCGGAACTCACTGCGTATGCGGCCCGATCGGATCATCGTCGGGGAAGTACGTGGTGGAGAGTCACTCGACATGCTCCAGGCCATGAACACAGGGCACGACGGTTCGTTGTCGACGGTTCACGCGAACTCTCCTCGCGATGCCATTGCACGACTGGAAACGCTTGTCCTGATGGCAGGCATGGACCTACCGCTCCGAGCAGTCCGCGAGCAAGTATCTTCGGCCGTCGACTTGATCGTCCAAGTCACGCGATTACGCGATGGAAGCCGGCGAATCACGCACGTCACCGAAGTACAAGGGATGGAGGGAGAGGTCGTGACCCTACAGGATGCGTTTCTCTTCGACTACGCGGCTGGACTCGATTCCGAGGGCCGCTTCCTGGGCAAGGCCCTGCCTACAGGCATTCGCCCACGCTTCCTGGACCGCTTCACGGAACTGGGGATCAATGTTCCACCTTCCGTCTTCGGAGCCGCACCAGTCACCAGCGGGAGGCGGTAAACGTGGACACCCCAGTCCTGTTCTTTTCCGCGATCGGTACATGTGCTGCCGCCCTCCTGATTCTCGTCGTCGTGGTGATGAAGCCCCGCAACGGGAGCATTCCCCTGGAGCGCCGCCGCCTGGGCTTCACTCCGGATGAGTCCGCGTTGGGGCGTGTATCCCAGTCCGCCGTCCACGTGGTTGACACTGCCCTTGGCCGTTCGGGAGGACCTTACAACAGGGAGGTTTTATACAACGCAGGGGTAAAGCAGTCTCCCGCTGACTTCACCGTTCTGGTAGCCATCGCCACCGTGGTGCTGGGCATCCTCGGGGCGCTGCTGACCAATCCCCTGATCGGCATAATGGCGGCCATAACAACGCCCTTTGCGGCAAAACTGGTTCTGGTCTACCGAACCGAAAAACGTCGATCCAAATTTGAAACCCAATTGACCGATACCATCCAGATGCTGATCGGCGGGCTTCGTGTCGGACACAGCATCATGCGGTCGCTTGAGGCCGCAGCCCAGGAGTCCCAAGCTCCGACATCGGAAGAGTTGGCCCGGATCGTCAATGAAGTGAGGATTGGCAAGGACGCCCGCCAAGCAATAGAAGATTGCGCAGCCCGCATGGACAGCGAGGACTTTCGCTGGATCGGCCAGGCCATACAAATCAACCGCGAAGTCGGTGGAGACCTGGCAGAAGTTCTGGAACAAGTGGCGGGCACTATCCGCGAGCGCAGTGAGATCAAGGGCCACGTCCGATCCTTGAGTGCTGAAGGCAGAATGTCTGCCGTCATCCTGATGGCATTACCTGTTGGAGTCGGCGCGGTACTTGGTGTCATCAACCCGGGGTATCTACGGGTTTTCGTCCACCATCCCATCGGAATCGCCTTGACGGTCTTGAGCTGTGTGCTCTTCGTCGTGGGGGGCTTCTGGATGAACCGCACCGTAAAGATCAAGTTCTAGGAGGTAAGTGACATGACTACCCATGTGTGGCTGATCATCGCCGCGATTGTCCTTCCGCTCGCCTACTTCGTCTGGTCCTTGGCCACCATCGACCGCAAGGGCATAGTGGCCATTCACACTAACCTCGGGTCGGGCTTCGCACAGGGTGCGGGGGTTAGCATCCAGCGTCCTCCCCTGCTGCTTGGTGTCGCGCGGAAACTCACGCCAGGAAGTTACGAAGCCAAACTTGACCATTGGCTGGCACTTGCGGGGCGCCCAAAGTCCATGCCGCTCACTAAGCTCATTGCGATCAAGCCGATGTTGGCGGCCGGTGGCGCCCTTTTCAGCGTCCTGCTCTTCGTCGCCAACCCCAGCCCTACGGTTGTTGGGCTTGGTCTCTTCCTGACGCTGTTTCTTTACTTCATTCCCGACCTGTTGGTTTACAACCAAGGCGCCAAACGGCAGGAAGCCATGAAGATGGAGTTCCCCAATACCCTCGACCAGATGTTGATTTCGGTTGAAGCGGGGCTTGGTTTCGAGTCGGCCATGGAACGGGCATCCGCTCAAGGGACTGGTCCGCTGGCACATGAACTCATGAGGACCCTCCAGGACATCCAGGTAGGAAGACCCAGGCAGGAAGCCTACGAGGCGTTGGCTGAGCGTTCTACTGTGACGGACGTCCGGAGCTTCGTTCTTGCGGTCATTCAAGCAGACAAGTATGGGATCGGCATCGCGAACGTGCTGCGTGCGCAGGCAAAGCAAGCTCGGGTCAAGCGACGTCAGAATGCAGAAGAGAAAGCCATGAAGTTGCCGGTGAAGGTTCTTTTCCCGTTGCTGTTCTGTATCTTCCCGGTACTCTTCATCATCCTCCTTGGCCCCGCCGGTATCAGAATCATGGAGGCATTCAGCTGACCCTGTCTTGCGGGAAACAGACCGGCACTTCGTGGATCCCAGACCACGGAGTGCCACAACGGCCCCCTTCCGGTACCCAGAGCCGGGAGGGGGTCCTCCAATGTCCGGGCGACCAGGGACTATTCGCGCCGGGCCCGCGTCAGTTCAGCCCGTGCCAGCAGTTCGCTGTCCGACGGGTAGGCAACTTCCTCCAGCACCAACGGATGGGGCGCCGCCAGCACCGACTTGGCATCGCGTCGGCGCTCCAACAGACGCGAGTGCAGCCAGCCGGGAGTCTCCAGGCCCTCCCCCACTCGCAGTGCAGAACCCACAAGGGAACGCACCATGTTGTGGCAGAAAGCATCAGCCTGCACCGTAGCGACGATGACACCATCGGCTCCACGATCAAATGAAAACTTCTGCAACTCGCGAATGGTGGTGGCACCTTCACGTGGTTTGCAATAGGAACGGAAATCCTGCAAACCCAAGAGCGCCACCGCACCCTCGTTCATGAGCGCAACATCCAAAGGGGCCTTATGCCACAAGGTGATTCCCCGCAGGACCGGGTCCCAGCGTTCCGGGCCGTCGGCAATCCGGTAGCTGTACCTGCGCCACAACGCCGAGAACCGGGCGTCGAATCCTTCGGGCGCCAGACCGGCGTCGTGCACTTCCACGGCACCGGTGAGGTCGCCGAGGATGCGGCTCAGGGCGCCGCGGAGGCGCCGCAAAAGCGCGACGCCGGGATCGAGTTCGTGCCCGCGTGGCAGCGACAGCCACTCATCGTCGGTCAGATCCACGTGGACTACCTGCCCGCGGGCGTGGACGCCTGCGTCCGTCCGGCCGGCAACCGTCACGCGGACGGGTCGCTGCAGGAGGAGCGCCAATGCCTCTTCGAGTGCTCCTTGCACTGTCAGAAGGCCAGGCTGAAGGGCCCACCCGCTGAAGGGACCGCCATCGTACGAAAGATCAAGCCGGACACGCAAAAACCCGCCGCCCCCCATAACGGGGGCAGCGGGTTTTCGTTCGTTCATAGACTTAAGTCTACTGTGAAGAATTCAGTGAATTACTTCTTGTCCTCAGCGGCCGGAGCCTCTTCAGTCTCAGCAGCTTCAGTCTCAGCAGCTTCGGCTTCAGCGGCAGGAGCCTCTTCAGTCTCAGCAGCTTCGGTTTCTACGGCTTCGGTCTCAACGACCTCTTCCTCGGCAGCCGGAGCAGCCTTGGCAGCAGCTGCGGTTGCTTCAGCAACAACGGCCTGCTTCGGGGAAACCGGCTCGAGGACGAGCTCGATGACAGCCATGGGAGCGTTGTCGCCCTTGCGGTTGCCGATCTTGGTGATGCGGGTGTAGCCACCATCGCGGTTGGCAACGGCGCCGGCGATGTCGGTGAACAGCTCGTGGACAACGCCCTTGTCGCTGATCAGGCCGAGAACGCGGCGGCGGGAAGCGAGGTCGCCACGCTTGGCGAAGGTGACCAGACGCTCTGCGTACGGCTTGAGGCGCTTGGCCTTGGTAACCGTGGTGGTGATGCGCTTGTGCTCAAACAGAGCAGCTGCCAGGTTCGCGAGCATCAGGCGCTCGTGAGCCGGGCCGCCTCCGAGGCGCGGACCCTTAGTGGGGGTAGGCATAGTTATTTCTCCTGTTATGTAAGCCGGTCAGGTCCATTGCTGGACCCGGCGGCCAAGATCTGCTGTTTAGAGCTCGTCGTCGCTGAACGCGGCGTCGTCCTCTTCGATGGCTGCGGCGCGTGCTGCGAGATCGAAACCGGGAGGGGAGTCCTTGAGGGACAGACCCAGTTCCACGAGCTTTGCCTTGACCTCGTCAATGGACTTCGCACCGAAGTTACGAATGTCCATCAGGTCAGCCTCGGAGCGGGCAACGAGTTCACCCACGGTGTGGATGCCCTCACGCTTGAGGCAGTTGTAGGAACGGACGGTGAGGTCCAGATCCTCGATCGGCAGAGCCATGTCAGCTGCCAGGGCAGCGTCCGTCGGCGACGGGCCAATCTCGATACCTTCAGCTGCGGTGTTCAGCTCACGAGCCAGACCGAACAGTTCCACCAAGGTGGTGCCTGCAGAAGCAACAGCATCGCGCGGGGCGATAGCCTGCTTGGTCTCGACGTCGACAATGAGCTTGTCGAAGTCGGTGCGCTGCTCAACACGGGTAGCTTCCACGCGGAAAGTTACCTTCATGACCGGCGAGTAGATCGAGTCAACCGGAATACGGCCAATCTCGGAGTCGCCGGACTTGTTCTGAGCTGCCGAAACGTAGCCACGGCCGCGCTCGATGGTCAGTTCGAGTTCGAACTTGCCCTTCGAGTTCAGAGTGGCAATGTGCAGATCCGGGTTGTGGAATTCGACGCCGGCCGGCGGAGCGATGTCCGCGGCGGTGACGACTCCGGGGCCCTGCTTGCGCAGGTACGCAACAACCGGCTCATCGTGCTCGGAGGAAACCGAAAGGTTCTTGATGTTCAGGATGATCTCGGTGACATCTTCCTTGACACCCGGAACCGTGGTGAACTCGTGCAGCACGCCATCGATCCGGATGCTGGTTACAGCGGCACCGGGGATGGAGGAGAGCAGGGTACGGCGGAGGGAGTTTCCGAGGGTGTAACCGAAGCCCGGCTCCAGCGGTTCAATGATGAAACGGGAGCGGTTCTCGGATACAACTTCTTCAGACAGGGTGGGGCGCTGTGCAATGAGCACTTAGGTTTCCTTTCGGCGAGCATCCGCTATATGACGCAACACAGGTGGTGGAAATCGGCTTCGGTTTCCAGCCTGACCAGCCGGGCCATGCTTGTGAACGGTCGAAACCATCCACAGCAGGCCCGGCCAGTCAGGCAGGGAAGACCTAATTAGACGCGGCGGCGCTTCGGCGGGCGGCAACCGTTGTGGGCGCTGGGGGTGACATCCTGGATGGAGCCAACCTCGAGGCCAGCGGCCTGAAGCGAACGGATTGCGGTTTCGCGTCCGGATCCCGGGCCCTTGACGAATACGTCAACCTTGCGCAGACCGTGCTCCTGAGCGCGCTTTGCAGCAGCTTCGGCAGCCATCTGGGCAGCGAACGGGGTGGACTTACGGGAGCCCTTGAAGCCAACCTCACCGGCGGAAGCCCATGAGATGACAGCACCGTTCGGGTCCGTGATGGACACGATGGTGTTGTTAAAGGTGCTCTTGATGTGCGCCTGGCCAAGCGCAATATTCTTCTTATCCTTGCGACGCGGCTTACGAACCGCTCCACGAGTCTTCGGGGGCATTGTTTCTCCTACAGAAAGTTATCGGGGGAAAACCGGATCAATCCCGAGGGATTAACGTCCGGCCTTCTTCTTGCCGGCGACGGTGCGCTTCGGGCCCTTGCGGGTACGAGCGTTGGTCTTCGTACGCTGTCCGCGTACGGGCAGGCCCTTGCGGTGGCGCAGGCCTTCGTAGCTGCCGATCTCAACCTTGCGGCGGATGTCAGCGGCTACCTCGCGGCGAAGGTCACCCTCAACCTTGTAGTTGCCTTCAATGTAGTCACGCAGCTGGACCAGCTCGGCGTCAGTCAGGTCCTTGACGCGAACGTCAGCGCTGATGCCGGTGGCAGCCAGGGTTTCGTGTGCACGGGTCTTGCCCACGCCGTAGATGTAAGTAAGCGCAATTTCCAACCGCTTTTCGCGGGGAATGTCTACGCCAGCGAGACGAGCCATAGTGGCGGTACTCCTTGAATAAACCGGAGGTCGTAGGCAGTACACCCACACGTTCCGTGTGGCCCCAGCCTCCGACCGGGGGTTCGCTGACCAGGCTCTGTAATGCAGTCCTGGCACAGCTTGTGCTGCCTTTATTTACTTGCGTGGGCTAGCAACCCAGGTTTGCCCTTGCGGGCGCTGATTCCCTGAAGGGGAATTAGCCCTGGCGCTGCTTGTGGCGCGGGTTCTCGCAGATCACCATGACCCGGCCGTTACGGCGGATCACTTTGCACTTGTCGCAGATCTGCTTGACGCTCGGCTTGACCTTCATGGCGTTCCTTTGCGTGTTTTGCAGTTGATCTGCTGGAGCGGCTTAGGCACTGTTGCCTGGCCGCCCAGCAATTTACTTGTAGCGGTAGACGATACGACCACGTGTGAGGTCGTATGGGCTCAGCTCCACCACTACGCGGTCCTCTGGGAGAATCCTGATGTAGTGCTGACGCATCTTCCCAGAGATGTGTGCGAGAACGACGTGCTTGTTGGTGAGCTCAACACGAAACATCGCATTGGGCAGCGCCTCAGTCACAACGCCCTCGATCTCAATGACCCCGTCCTTCTTGGCCATATCCTCCGCTAACTGTTGTTTGCCGCCGTCCTCCAGTTAGGCACCGAAGATCCAGCGGACGTTTTTTGTTTGCTTGGCTCTCTTGAACCACGACACTAAAAAGGGCGTGGCTGCACAGACAACCAACAAATAACTCTACGCCAATCGGGCCGGAAAGTTAAATCCGTCCATGGTAGCGCAAGCGTCCGCCTCCGTCACTCCCCCGGCCGCCGGAAAGCCGGGAACTCACCGGCGGGGGTGGCGACCCCCTCGGCCGATTCCACCCCGTTCAGTATGGCCAGTCGAACGGCCTCCGCCGCAGCGCTTTGGAGCGTAATCAAGGACACTTGCCGTGCTTGCTCGCTACTGCGGTCAAGCGCGACGGCGCCAGTCGCCAGGGCGAAGACGGTATCGCCGTCCGCGAGCGTATGGGACGGATCCAAAGCCCGGGCCAACCCCGCATGCCCAGCACTTGCCGTCCGCTTGCACTCGGCAACGTCCAGGATGGCGTTCGTAGCAATGACCACCAGCGTCGTGTTCAGCCCTTGCGGCGTGCTCGTGGACGGTTCGCCTGCAGGTTGCGGCCCCGCCGCCCCAAAGACTGGCGCCCCCAGCGCATTCACCACGGCAATGGCACCTACGATCACACCGCCGTCGAGGGTGATCGAGGAACTGCCGATCCCGCCTTTGAACTGCCCGCGCGCAACAACAGCGCCGGTGCCTGCGCCCACGTTTCCACGTTCGACGGCGGCATGGTCACCGGACGCGAAAGCGGCAGCAGCTGCCTGGTAACCCATGCCCGCGCCGGGACGCGCTGTGACGTCGCCGCCACGCCCGAGGTCGAAGATGGCCGCGGCCGGAACAATCGGCACCACGGTCCCGGGGACCGCAAACCCCCGCCCCTGTTCCTCGCACCAGACCTGGGCACCCGTAGCCGATGACAACCCAAAAGCACTGCCCCCAGTCAGCACCACAGCATCCACGGTGGACACAAGGGTGGTCGGGTCCAGGGCATCGGTCTCGTGCGTCCCCGGACCTCCCCCGCGAACATCAACGGACCCAACAGTCCCCACAGGAGGAAGTACCACTGTCACGCCGGACAACCACCCCACCCCCGTCTTCTGCACATGCCCAACCCGTATGCCAGGAACATCGGTGATCGAATTCATGGCTCCATTCTCCACCTGCGGAGACAGCTCACTCAGCAAATCGGCTGGCACCCGGCAGCGCGCGTCCAGGGGAGGCACCTCCGAGCGCGCAGAGGGTGGCAGCCAATTGGCTGCGACAACCGCCCCCGCGCAAAGTGGGAGTCGAGCCTCAATTACAAACACGCGAGTAACGCTGAGTAAACGGGTTCGGAAGTGTAAGCCAACTATCGCTACAGTGCGCCATTTTGGCCCGAACAGCGACATTCGGTGTGGTGAGCTAGGCCTGTCTTCGCCGCCCCGGTCCGGGAGCTGGCGCCCCGCATTCGCCCGAAACCGAGTGACCCATGACTGCCCCCTTGATTCACAACAGCAGCGCGCCTGCTGACAGGCCGGCCACCAAGCCACCTGCAACTACACCTGCACCTGCACCTGCACCTGCAACCAAGCCAACCCCCGAAAGACCGCGCTGGTCCGGCCGCAGCCGGAAGGACTTTCTGGTCTTCCTGGCCATGGCCCTACCCAACCTTGTGCTGATCGGCACTTTCACGTACTGGCCGCTGATCAACAACATTTACTACTCCACGTTGGATTGGACGCTGGGTTCGGCCTCGGCCACGGTGGTGGGCCTGCAGAACTACGTCACGTTCTTCACCAGCGAGGATGCGGCCAAGGTCCTTGGGACTACAGGGATCTTTACGCTGATCACAGTTGGCGGGTCGATGGTCCTCGGATTGTTGGTTGCCCTCGCCTTGAACTCGAAGGTTCGCGGCACCACCTTCGCCAGGTCCGCGGTATTCGCACCCTACGTGCTTTCGGGCGTCGGTGTCGGGTTGGTGTGGCTGTTCATCTTCGACCCCGGCTACGGTGTGCTCGCCTGGATCCTCCGGGGCCTGGGGCAGCAGAGCCCGCAGTGGATCAATGACCCCCAACTCTCCTTGGTGATGGTCATCATCGTGTACGTCTGGAAGAACCTGGGCTATTGCGCCGTGGTGTACCTCGCAGGCCTCCAGTCCCTCCCCCGCGACGTCATGGAAGCGGCAGCACTGGACGGAGCCAACGGCGTTCGACGGTTCTTCCACATCTCCCTTCCGCTGCTCTCCCCCACCACCTTTTTCCTGCTGATCACCACCATGCTTAGTTCGCTACAGGCGTTCGACCTCATCCGCATTATGACTCCACTGGGCAACGGCACCAGCACCCTCATCTATGAGGCGTATCTGCAGGCCTTCGGCGCCTACAACAGGGCCGGCTATTCTGCCGCGATCTCGGTGATCCTCTTTGCGGTCCTGCTGGTTATCACGGTCCTCCAACTGCGGTTCGTAGAGCGAAAGGTCCACTACTCATGAGCGCGCCGTCACCAGCCGCCGTCGGTACTTCCTCTCAGGAGGCCGCACCGCAGGAGCGGCCCCGCCCGCTTTCAAGGGCGAACCTGCTCCAGACTCTCGTCACCGGTTACTTCCCCTTGATCATCGCCACGCTGGTGGTTTTTCTCCCTCTGTTGTGGATGCTGTTGAGCTCCTTCAAGCAACCGGGCGAGATCGTCACCATCGACTTGAGGGTCCTGCCCGAGTCGCTGAACCTGGAGAACTATGCCATTGCGATGACCACCGTCCCGTTCGCGCAGTTCTTTGCCAACAGCCTGATCGTCACAGTGGTGGGTTCCACCATCAAGGTGATCCTCGCCATTCTCACTGCCTATGCCCTGGTGTTCGTGCGCTTCCCGTTCAAGAACGTGATTTTCGTGCTGATCCTCGTGGCCCTCATGGTTCCGGCCCAAGTGTCCATCCTGCCCAACTACATCCTCATCGCCGGGATGGGCGGCAAGAACACCCTGTGGGGGATCATCCTCCCCGGTCTTGGCACGGCATTCGGCACGTTCCTGCTGCGGCAGCATTTCCTGACCCTGCCGCCGTCCATCCTTGAAGCTGCGGAGATCGATGGCGCCGGCCATTGGCGGCGACTGTGGCAAATCATCGTCCCTGTGTCCGTTCCGTCGATCGCGACAGTGGCCCTGGTGACCGTGGTCAGCGAATGGAACGACTACATCTGGCCGCTCATCATCACTGACCGCCCCGAAACTATGACGCTCCCCGTGGGCCTGACACTGCTTCAAAACTCCGAAGGCAACGGGGCCGGCTGGGGAATCCTCATGGCGGGCGCAGTGCTGGTGATCGTCCCCATCCTGCTGGTGTTCGCCGCGCTCCAGCGCTACATCGTTGCCGGGCTGACCCAGGGCAGTGTCACCGGCTGATTTTCTCCAACCGCACTATTCGCATCGAAGTAAGTAATTGAGAGGAAGCACCATGCGCACCAACCTTGATCGCCGACATTTCCTGGGACTTGCAGGCCTCGGAGCCGGGGCTGCGGCCCTCGCCGCATGCGGTGGACCGTCGACGGCGGGCACCGCGGACGCCGTCGACGCCGCAACGATCGATTTCGCCGGCGTCAAACCGGCCGCCTCCATCGCCTTCTGGACCAACCACCCAGGCAAGTCCCAGGACGTGGAGAAGGCGATCATCGACAAGTTCCACGCCAAGTTCCCGGACATCAAGGTCAATCTGGTGACGGCTGGTGCCAACTACGAGGAAATCGCCCAGAAGTTCCAAACGTCCCAGGCGGCCAAGACAGGACTTCCGGGCCTGGTGGTCCTGTCCGACGTCTGGTGGTTCCGCTACTTCTCCAACGGCAGCATCATTCCCATCGATGGATTGGTGAAACAGCTGGACATCAAGATCGACGACTTCCAGAGGTCCTTGGTGGACGACTACAAGTACGACGACAAGCAGTGGGCACTCCCCTATGGGCGCTCCACGCCGCTGTTCTACTACAACAAGGACCACTTCAAGGCTGCCGGGCTTCCTGACCGCGCACCGGCCACGTGGCAGGAATTCGCGGAATGGGCACCCAAGCTCAAGGCCACCTCAGGCGCCCAATACGCCTACATCTACCCCGCCTTGGCTGGCTACGCCGGCTGGACCCTGCAGAACAACCTCTGGGGCTGGGGCGGCAGCTGGTCCAAGGACTGGGACATCACCTGCGATTCCAAAGAGTCCGTTGCTGCGCTGCAGTGGGCCCAGGACTCCATCTACAAGGACGGCTGGGCCGGCGTCTCGTCCAAGGAAGCCGCTGACGACTTTGCCGCCGGCATCACCTCGTCCACCATTTCCTCCACCGGATCCCTGCTGGGTGTCCTGAAGGCGGCCAAGTTCAACGTGGGCGTCGGCTTCCTCCCGGGCGGGCCAGAGGCACCCACCGGCGTGTGCCCCACCGGTGGTGCGGGCCTGGGCATCCCCAGCGGCATCAGCAAGGAAGAGCAGTTGGCAGCCGCGACGTTCCTCAAGTTCATGACTGAGCCGGAGAACACTGCCGCATTCTCCGCAGCAACGGGTTACATGCCTACCCGGCTCTCGGCTGACATGTCCGCCGTCCTCGCAGCGACACCGCAGATCAAGACCGCCATGGACCAGCTCGCGGCCACCAAGGTCCAGGACAACGCACGCGTGTTCCTCCCTGGGGCTGATCAGGAAATGGCCAAGTCGGCAGCCAAGATCCTCACCCAGCAAGGCGATGTCCAGGCAACCATGACCGAGCTGAAGAAGACGCTCGAAGGCATCTACACCAAGGACGTCAAGCCCAAGCTGAAAGCATAACTTCCTTTGAACGCCAGAAAAGCCGGGCTGCTTCAGCAGCCCGGCTTTTCTTTTGCAGGTGTCAGGGAATCGGGACAGGCACGACACCGAGCGGCGCCAACTGCTCTGCGCCTCCGTCCGGGGCGGACAGGACCCAGATGCCCTTTTCATGAACGGCTACCGAGTGCTCCCACTGGCAGGACCGCTTGCCGTCGGTGGTGACAACGGTCCAGTCGTCGTCGAGCGTGGCCGTCTCTATGCCGCCACGTACCAGCATGGGTTCGATGGCGAGGCACAGGCCCGGGCGGATCTTGGGGCCGCGGTGACCGGTCCTGTAGTTCAGGACATCCGGTGCCATGTGCATTTCCGAACCGATGCCGTGGCCGACGTAGTCCTCCAGGATACCCAGGGGCTTGCCTTGGACGGAGGACACGTAGTCATCGATGGCGTTCCCAATGTCTCCGACGAATTTGCCTTGGGCCAGGGCAGCGATGCCGCGCCACATGGCAGCTTCAGTCACATCCGAAAGACGCTGGTCTTCTGGATCGGCGGCACCGACGATGACCGTCCGTGCCGAGTCTGAGTGCCAGCCATCCACGATGCAGCCGCCGTCGATGGAGATGATGTCGCCATCTTCCAGGACGCGTCCACCGGGGATACCGTGGACCACTTCTTCGTTGACGGACGTGCAGATGGTGGCGGGGAAGCCGTGGTAACCGAGGAAGTTCGACTTGGCCCCGGCGCCGTTGAGGACCGCGGCGAATACATCGTCAAGGTCCTTGGTGGTGACGCCCGGCTTGGCCGCCGCAACGGCAGCGTCGAGTGCACGGCTCAGCACAAGTCCGGCCTGGTGCATGGTGCGCATTTGCTCGTTTGTTTTGTATTCAATGCGGGGCTGACCGAACGCCATGTTCTCCTCTGGAAAATTGTTTGTTGGGGCCGATCACACGGTCCCATGCTCCGACCATTTTCCCGTATCTGGGAGCGTGGTTGAAATTGGCACGATTGCTTCAACGAAGAAGGGTGTGCCCCGCACCAACGGTACGGGGCACACCCTTTGCTCCACCGCCGGACACCCGGCTATGTGGACAACGAGCTAGACGGCCTTGGCCGACTCGATTGCCGTGAGGACACGGTCGGTAACTTCGTCGATACCGCCGATGCCATCAACCTGCGTGAGAATTCCACGCTCGGCATACTTGGCAACAACTGCTTCGGTCTGCTCGTGGTAGAGGTCCAGACGGTGACGGATCACGGTCTCGTTGTCATCCGAGCGGCCGGTTTCCTTGGCACGGCCAAGGAGACGGGCTACCAGTACTTCGTCGTCGGCGGTCAACTGGAGCACGACGTCGAGCTCCTGCTCACCCTCAGCGAGGATCTGGTCCAGGAAGTCCACCTGCGCCGTGGTGCGCGGGTAGCCGTCCAGGAGGAAGCCGTTCTCGACGTCGTCCTGGCTCAGGCGATCACGAACCATGTTGTTCGTGACGCTGTCCGGAACGAAGTCGCCGGCATCCATGTACTTCTTGGCCTCGATGCCCAAAGGGGTTTCGCCCTTTACGTTGGCACGGAAGATGTCGCCCGTGGAGATGGCGACTACGCCGAGGCGCTCGGAAATCCGTTCAGCCTGCGTACCCTTGCCCGAACCGGGAGGTCCAATGATCAGCATTCTCGTCATCGCAAAAGCCCTTCGTAGTGACGTTGTTGTAGCTGCGCATCAATCTGCTTGACGGTTTCCAGGCCGACACCCACCATGATCAGGATTGACGTGCCACCGAACGGGAAGTTCTGGTTGGCGTTGATCAGGACGAGTGCAACCAGCGGAATCAACGCGACGAAGCCCAGGTACAGGGCTCCAGGCAGGGTGATCCTGGAAAGCACGTACTGCAGGTAGTCCGCGGTCGGTTTACCCGCCCGGATGCCCGGAATGAACCCGCCGTACTTCTTCATGTTGTCCGACACTTCTTCAGGGTTGAAGGTGATGGCCACGTAGAAGTAGGTAAAGAACACGATCATGGCGAAGTAGAGCGCCATGTAGATGGGGTGGTCGCCGCGGGTGAGGTTGTTGTTGATCCACTCAACCCACGGTGCCATTTGCTCGCCGGGCGCCGGCTGGTTGAACTGCGCAATCAAGCCGGGCAGGTAGAGCATGGAGGAAGCGAAGATGACAGGCACGACGCCGGCCATGTTCACTTTGATGGGGATGTAGGTGCTGGTGCCACCCACGGTTCGGCGTCCGATCATGCGCTTGGCGTACTGAACCGGAACGCGACGCTGCGACTGCTCCACGAAGACCACCAAAGCCACCGTGAGCAGGCCGACGGCCAGAACGGTGAAGAAGGTTCCCGGGCCCTTGGACTCCCAGATGGAACCGAGCGAGCCGGGGAAGCTGGCTGCGATGGAGGTGAAGATGAGCAGCGACATGCCGTTGCCAACACCCTTTTCAGTGACCAGCTCGCCCATCCACATGATGAGGCCCGTACCGGCCGTCAGTGTGATGATGATGAGGATGGTGGTCATGATGCTGTCATCAGGAATGATGGGCAGGTTACAGCCAGGCAGAAGTTGGCCGGATCGGGCAAGCGACACCAACGTGGTGGCGTTGAGCAGGCCGAGGGCGATCGTGAGGTACCGGGTGTACTGCGTCAACTTTGACTGTCCCGAGGAACCTTCTTCGTACAGCTGCTGGAACCGGGGAATGACTACCCGGAGCAACTGCACGATGATGCTCGCCGTGATGTAGGGCATGATGCCCAAGGCAAAGACTGAAACCTGCAGCAACGCGCCGCCGCTGAACAAGTTCACCAGCTGGTAGATGCCCTGCGAGGTGTCACCGGTGTTCAAGCATTGCTGGACATTCTGGTAGTTCACACCAGGCGAGGGGATGAAAGCTCCCAAGCGGAAGATTGTGATGATTCCCAGCGTGAACAACAACTTGCGTCGCAAATCAGGCGTCCGAAACGCCCGGCCGAATGCGCTTAGCAAGCGTCCTCCTGAGTAGAAAGTACAAGGATGTGGAAGGGATCAATGAAACCCAACAACCGAGTCTAACTGCTTGTGACGCCGTCGTAATAATCGAGAGTCCACAATCACGCAAAAAATCCCGGTACACCGGGCCGAGGCCCCGCGTACCGGGATTTTTTTACAACGGGCATCTGCCCCACTGACTCTTAGAGAGTGGTGGTGCTTCCGCCTGCTGCGGCAATCTTTTCCGAAGCGCTGGAAGAGAATGCGTGGACGGTGACGTCAACCTTGACGGTGATGTCGCCGGTGCCAAGCACCTTGACGGGCTGGTTCTTGCGAACTGCACCCTTCTCAACCAGGGACTCGACGGTGACAGTGCCACCTTCCGGGAACAGCTCGTTGAGCTTCTCCAGGTTTACAACCTGGAACTCGACCCGGAACGGGTTCTTGAAGCCGCGCAGCTTCGGCAGGCGCATGTGCAGCGGCAGCTGGCCGCCGGCAAAGCCAGCCTTTACCTGGTAGCGGGCCTTCGTACCCTTGGTACCGCGACCAGCGGTCTTACCCTTGGAGCCTTCACCACGACCAACACGGGTCTTGGCGGTCTTGGCACCCGGGGCGGGACGCAGGTGGTGGACCTTCAGAGCGTTCTGCTTCTCAGCAGTCTCTGCGGCGGTCTTGTTCTCTGCCATTACTTCGCCTCCTCTACATTCACGAGGTGCGGAACCGTGTTGAGCATGCCAACGGTCACGGCGTCAGCGTTGCGGACAACAGTGTGTCCGATGCGCTTCAGGCCGAGGGAGCGAAGGGTCGCAATCTGGTTCTGCTTGGCGCCAATGACGCCCTTGATCTGGGTGATCTCCAACTTGGCGTCGGAGGGAGTCAGGTTCTTAGCCATGACTAAACACCTGCCTTCTGGTTCTGGAGCGCGCGCACCAGAGCAGCAGGAGCAACCTCGTCCAGCGGCAGGCCACGGCGGGCAGCCACGGAAGCGGGCTCTTCGAGCTGCTTCAGAGCGGCAACGGTCGCGTGAACGATGTTGATCGCGTTGGAAGAACCGAGCGACTTGGAGAGGATGTCGTGGATGCCCACGCACTCCAGTACAGCGCGGACCGGACCACCGGCAATAACACCGGTACCGGCGGAAGCCGGACGCAGCAGGACTACGCCTGCAGCAGCTTCACCCTGCACACGGTGCGGGATGGTGCTGCCAACGCGGGGAACGCGGAAGAAGGACTTCTTGGCCTCTTCAACGCCCTTTGCGATAGCTGCGGGAACTTCCTTGGCCTTGCCGTAGCCCACGCCGACCATACCGTTGCCGTCACCGACGACGACCAGAGCGGTGAAGCTGAAGCGACGACCACCCTTGACGACCTTGGCAACGCGGTTGATGGTGACAACGCGCTCTACGAACTGGCTCTTCTCGGCTTCACGACCGCCGTCGCGGCCACCACGGCCACCACGGTCGCCGCGGCCCTGGCCACGGTCGCCACGCTCGCCACGACGTCCGCCGCGGCGGTCATCGGTAGCGGGTGCGGTCTCAGTTGCTTCAGCAGCTACAGCTTCAGTCACCTGAATGTCCTTTTCGTTATTTTCAACGGTCACAGTGCCAGCCCACCTTCGCGAGCACCGTCAGCGACGGCGGCGATGCGGCCGTGGTACTTGTTACCGCCACGGTCGAAGACAACAGCTTCGACGCCTGCAGCCTTGGCACGCTCGGCAACGAGCTCGCCGACGCGCTTGGCCTTGGCAGTCTTGTCTCCGTCAAACGCGCGAAGGTCAGCTTCCAGGGTGGAAGCGTAAGCCACGGTTACACCCTTGCTGTCATCGACAACCTGGACGAATACGTGACGTGCCGAACGGTTGACGACCAGACGAGGACGTACAGCCGTACCGGTGATGCGCTTGCGGATACGAAGCTGGCGACGGCTGCGTGCAGCAGACTTGCTCTTGTTCGTACGCTTCTTGTTAATTGCGATGGCCATGGTTTACTTACCAGCCTTTCCGACCTTGCGGCGGATGACTTCGCCGGCGTAACGGACACCCTTGCCCTTGTAGGGGTCAGGCTTGCGCAGCTTGCGAATGTTGGCAGCAACCTCGCCGACCTGCTGCTTGTTGATACCCGAAACAGAGAGCTTGGTCGGACCCTCCACTACGAAGGTGATGCCTTCGGGTGCAGAGACGTTAACCGGGTGGCTGTAGCCCAGAGCGAACTCCAGGTCAGAACCCTTGGCCTGAACGCGGTAACCGGTACCAACGATTTCAAGCTTCTTCTCGTAGCCCTCGGTAACGCCCTGGATCATGTTGGCGATCAGGGTGCGGGTCAGGCCGTGCAGCGAACGCGAGTTGCGCTCGTCGTTCGGGCGGGTGACCGTGAGAGTGTTTTCTTCCTGGGTAACCTCGATCGGGCTGGCCACAGTGTGGCTCAGCTCGCCCTTGGCACCTTTGACGCTGATGACGGAGCCATCGAGCTTGACCTCAACTCCGGCAGGAACGGTGATGGGGAGACGTCCAATACGTGACATTATTCTCTTCCTTTCCCGTTACCAGACGTACGCGAGGACTTCGCCGCCCACGCCCTTCTTACCGGCCTGCTTGTCAGTCAGGAGGCCGGAAGAGGTGGACAGGATTGCGATACCCAGGCCACCCAGCACGTGAGGCAGGTTGGTGGACTTCGCGTAAACGCGGAGGCCCGGCTTGGAGATGCGGCGGACGCCAGCGATGGAACGCTCGCGGTTCGGACCGAACTTCAGGTCGATGGTCAGCTTCTTGCCAACCTCGGCGTCTTCTTCCTTCCAGCCGGCAATGTAGCCTTCTGCCTTCAGGATGTCAGCAACGCGTGCCTTCAGCTTGCTGTACGGCATGGACACGGTGTCGTGGTATGCCGAGTTTGCATTGCGCAGACGCGTGAGCATGTCTGCGACAGGATCTGTCATAGTCATTTGGGCTATAGCCCTTCCTCGTACCGGTTTCCGTTGCGCTGGCTCTTAGGAGCCTGCGCGGACGGACCTGTCACGTAGTTAGTTTTCGGTCTTGAACGGGAAACCAAGCGCCTTGAGCAGCGCGCGGCCTTCGTCATCGGTCTTGGCGGTGGTGACGACCGTGATGTCCATACCGCGAACGCGGTCAATGGAGTCCTGGTCGATTTCGTGGAACATAACCTGCTCGGTCAGACCGAAGGTGTAGTTGCCGTTGCCATCAAACTGCTTGCCGTTGAGGCCGCGGAAGTCACGGATACGCGGCAGTGCCAGCGAAACCAGACGATCCACGAATTCCCACATGCGGTCTCCACGCAGAGTTGCGTGTGCACCGATCGGCATGCCTTCGCGCAGCTTGAACTGAGCGATCGACTTGCGGGCCTTGGTTACCTGCGGCTTCTGGCCGGTGATCAGGGTGAGGTCGCGGACAGCGCCGTCGATCAGCTTGGAGTCCTTGGCGGCATCTCCAACACCCATGTTCACTACAACCTTCACCAGGCGGGGAACCTGGTTGACGTTCGCGTAGCTGAATTCGTCCTGCAGCGACTTCTTGATGGTCTCTGCGTACTTCGTCTTCAGACGCGGAACGATCTTGTTTGCGACGGTGGTCTCAGACAGTGTCTCACTCATCAGATGTCCTTCCCGGTGGCCTTGGACACGCGGATACGGACGGTCTTGGTAGCGCCATCCTTCTCAACGGTGTCGAGACGGAAACCAACACGGGTCGGCTTCTTGGTCGACGGGTCAACCAAAGCAACGTTGGAAACGTGGATCGGGGCCTCAACGACCTCGATGCCACCGGTCTTGGTGCCGCGCTGCGACTGACCGACCTTGGTGTGCTTGGTGACGCGGTTGATTCCCTCTACCAGCACGCGGTTGGTGTCAGGGAATACGCGCAGGACCTTGCCCTGCTTGCCGCGGTCGCCGCCGCGTTCCTGCTTGGCGCCGGTGATGACCTGTACGAGGTCACCCTTCTTGATCTTAGCCATGGACTAAAGCACCTCCGGGGCCAGCGAAACGATCTTCATGAACTTCTTGTCGCGAAGTTCACGACCAACCGGGCCGAAGATACGGGTACCGCGGGGGTCACCGTCGTTCTTCAGGATCACAGCTGCGTTTTCGTCAAACTTGATGTAGGAACCATCCGCACGGCGGCGTTCCTTCTTGGTACGAACGATGACAGCCTTGACGACGTCACCCTTCTTTACGTTGCCGCCAGGGATAGCGTCCTTGACGGTGGCGACGATGACGTCGCCGATGCCTGCGTAGCGACGACCGGATCCACCGAGAACGCGAATGGTAAGGATTTCCTTAGCACCCGTGTTGTCGGCGACCTTGAGTCGCGACTCCTGCTGAATCAATTTTTACTCCTTGCGTCGCGCCGGTTCTCAGACCGAAATCATGCATACGGAATGAGCCTTGCGGAACGGTTGATCGGGGTGTCTCTTGACCTGCCTGGATTTTGCCAGTACAGGCCTAAACGCCCGTGCCACAAGCATCAGCTTCCCTTGCAGAAAACTCTGCGCGGGGCAGTATGCAGCGGCACGATTGTTTACGAGGTAGTTGATGACGCACAAGTGGCGCCATACAAACTCAATATCCTAGCACGTTCCAAGGCTGAATCCGAAACGGCCGGAGATGCGGAAAGGCCCGCGTTCCCCAAGGAACGCGGGCCTTCCCAGTGAACCCTGCCAGGCAAGCCCGGCGATGGATTTACTTGGCCTTTTCGAGGATCTCCACCAGACGCCACCGCTTGGTAGCGGAGAGCGGGCGGGTCTCAGAGATGAGAACGAGGTCGCCGATGCCGGCGGTGTTCTCTTCGTCGTGAGCCTTGATCTTCGAGGTGCGGCGAATAACCTTGCCGTACAGAGCGTGCTTCACGCGGTCTTCAACCTGAACAACGATGGTCTTTTCCATCTTGTCAGAGACAACGTAGCCGCGACGCGTCTTACGGTAACCGCGCTGTTCAGCGCTGGCTGCTGCTTCCGTCACAGTTTCCTTCTCGCTCACTTGGCGTCCTCTCCAGCTTCAACCTCGGCCTTTTCAGCCTTGGCAGCCTTCTTGGACTTCTTTTCTTCCTTGGCTTCCACAACCGGTGCGGCAACCTCGGCACGAATGCCCAGCTCGCGCTCACGGAGCACGGTGTAGATGCGTGCGATGTCCTTCTTTACCGCGCGCAGGCGACCGTGGTTCTCCAGCTGTCCGGTGGCGGACTGGAAACGCAGGTTGAACAGCTCTTCCTTGGACTTGCGGAGTTCTTCAACGAGACGCTCGTTGTCGAAACCGTCCAGCTGTGCGGGTGCGAGATCCTTCGACCCTACTGCCATTTCTATTCACCACCTTCGCGACGCACAATGCGTGCCTTCAACGGGAGCTTGTGGATTGCCAGGCGCAGGGCCTCGCGAGCTACCTCTTCATTGACACCGGAGAGTTCGAAGAGAACCCGGCCCGGCTTGACGTTTGCGACCCACCATTCCGGAGAACCCTTACCGGAACCCATGCGGGTTTCGGCAGGCTTCTTCGTCAGCGGACGGTCCGGGTAGATGTTGATCCAGACCTTGCCGCCACGCTTGATGTGGCGGGTCATCGCGATACGAGCGGACTCGATCTGACGGTTCGTCACGTATGCCGGGCTCAGGGCCTGGATACCGTACTCGCCGAAGCTGACCTTGGTGCCGCCCGTAGCAGCGCCGGAACGACCCGGGTGGTGCTGCTTACGGTGCTTGACTCGACGTGGGATAAGCATTTAAGCCTGTCCTCCTTCTGCTGCGGGGGCAGCAGCTTCAGCGGCCGGTGCTTCAACGGCAGCAGGTGCTGCCTCAGCTGCCGGACGGTCGTTACGACGACGGCGGTCGCCACCCGGGCGGCCCGGACGGTCTCCTGCACGGCCACGGGACGGAGCAGCAGCTGCCTGCTGAGCCAGTTCCTTGGCAGTTACGTCACCCTTGTAGATCCAAACCTTCACACCAATGCGGCCGAAGGTGGTCTTGGCTTCGTAGAAGCCGTAGTCGATGTTCGCGCGGAGGGTGTGCAGGGGCACACGGCCTTCGCGGTAGAACTCCGAGCGGGACATTTCTGCTCCACCCAGACGGCCCGAGCAAGCAACACGGATGCCCTTGGCACCCGCACGCTGTGCGGACTGCATTGCCTTCTTCATCGCACGGCGGAAAGCCACGCGGGAAGTCAGCTGCTCGGCGATGCCCTGCGCAACAAGCTGTGCTTCCATCTCGGGGTTCTTGACCTCGAGGATGTTCAGCTGAACCTGCTTGCCGGTGAGCTTTTCGAGCTCGCCGCGGATGCGGTCTGCTTCGGCGCCGCGGCGACCGATAACGATACCCGGGCGTGCCGTGTGGATATCCACGCGGACACGGTCACGGGTGCGCTCGATCTCGACCTTGGCGATGCCGGCGCGCTCCATGCCGGTGGACATGAGCTGACGGATCTTGATGTCCTCGCGGACGAAATCCTTGTAGCGCTGTCCGGGCTTGGTGCTGTCAGCGAACCAGTGCGAAACGTGGTCGGTGGTGATGCCGAGTCGGAACCCGTGCGGGTTTACTTTCTGTCCCACTTAGCGAGCCTCCTCTTTCTCCGGGGTTGCGACGACCACGGTGATGTGGCTGGTCCGCTTCCTAATGCGGTAGGCGCGGCCCTGGGCACGCGGCTGGAACCGCTTCATGGTCGGGCCTTCATCAACGAATGCTTCGCTGATGAACAGGTCGCTGTCGTCGAATGCAACGCCGTCACGGTCCGCGAGGACACGTGCGTTGGCCATTGCCGACTGAAGTACCTTGAATACCGGCTCCGAAGCTGCCTGGGGGGCAAACTTCAGAATTGCCAGAGCCTCATTCGCTTGCTTACCACGAACAAGGTTGACGACGCGCCGGGCCTTCATAGGCGTTACGCGGATGTGACGCGCAATAGCCTTGGCTTCCATTGCTTTCCTTCTCTCGTCTAAGACGTAAGGTCAGGCGCCTAGCGGCGCTTGCCCTTACGGTCGTCCTTAACATGGCCGCGGAATGTCCGCGTGGGAGCGAATTCGCCGAGCTTGTGCCCGACCATCGACTCAGTGACAAACACCGGAATGTGCTTGCGTCCGTCGTGTACGGCGATCGTGTGCCCGAGCATGTCGGGGATGATCATCGAACGGCGGGACCAGGTCTTGATGACGTTCTTGGTGCCCTTATCGTTTTCCCGTGCGACCTTCACAAAGAGGTGCTGGTCAACGAAAGGACCTTTTTTCAGGCTGCGTGGCATGTGTCCAGGCTCCTATCGCTTGTTCTTGCCAGTACGGCGGCGACGAACAATAAGCTTGTCGCTCTCTTTGTTCGGACGGCGGGTACGGCCCTCGGGCTTGCCGTTCGGGTTAACCGGGTGACGTCCACCGGAAGTCTTACCTTCACCACCACCGTGCGGGTGGTCAACCGGGTTCATGGCTACACCACGGACTGTCGGGCGAACGCCCTTCCAGCGCATACGGCCGGCCTTGCCCCAGTTGATGTTCGACTGCTCGGCGTTGCCGACCTCGCCGACGGTTGCGCGGCAGCGCACGTCAACGTTGCGGATTTCACCGGAGGGCAGACGCAGCTGTGCGAAGCGGCCTTCCTTGGCAACGAGCTGTACCGAAGCACCTGCGGAACGAGCCATCTTGGCGCCGCCACCCGGACGCAGTTCAACTGCGTGGATTACGGTACCAACCGGGATGTTGCGCAGCGGCAGGTTGTTGCCCGGCTTGATGTCAGCGTCAGGACCAGCCTCGACGAAGTCACCCTGGGACAGCTTGTTAGGAGCGATGATGTAACGCTTGGTGCCATCAACGTAGTGCAGGAGTGCGATGCGAGCCGTGCGGTTCGGGTCGTACTCGATTTCGGCAACGCGGGCGTTGATGCCGTCCTTGTCGTGACGACGGAAGTCGATCAGACGGTACTGGCGCTTGTGCCCACCACCCTTGTGACGGGTGGTGATCTTACCGGAGTTGTTACGGCCGCCGGTTTTGTGCAGCGGACGCAGCAACGACTTTTCCGGAGTCGATCGCGTGATTTCAGCAAAGTCGGCTACGCTCGAGCCACGACGGCCCGGGGTAGTCGGCTTGTATTTACGGATTCCCATAATTTATTTCCTCGTTAAAGTGGTCTCCGCTACGCGAGCGGACCGCCGAAGATGTCGATTGTGCCTTCTTTGAGGGTGACAATTGCACGCTTGGTGCTCTTGCGCTGTCCCCAGCCGAATTTGGTGCGCTTGCGCTTACCGGCACGGTTGATGGTGTTGATCGAGTCAACCTTGACCGAGAAGATCTTCTCGACGGCCAGCTTGATCTCGGTCTTGTTCGAGCGAGGGTCCACCAGGAAGGTGTACTTGCCTTCGTCGATCAGACCGTAGCTCTTTTCCGATACGACGGGTGCAAGCACGACGTCGCGCGGGTCCTTGATGGTGGTTACGCTCACTTGGAGGCCTCCTCGTTCTTTGCCTTGTCAGCGACGAACGCCTCGAAAGCAGCCTTGGTGAAGACCACGTCGTCGGAGACAAGCACGTCGTAGGTGTTCAGCTGGTCTGCGTACAGAACGTGAACATCCTGGAGGTTGCGCACGGAAAGTGCAGCAACATCGTTGGCGCGCTCGATAACGACGAGCAGGTTCTTGCGCTCAGTAACGGAGCGCAGCGAAGCCAGTGCGTCCTTGGCAGACGGCTTGGTGCCGGCTACCAGTTCAGCGATGACGTGGATGCGGCCATTGCGGGCGCGGTCAGACAGGGCGCCGCGGAGTGCAGCAGCCTTCATCTTCTTAGGGGTGCGCTGGCTGTAGTCACGAGGGGTCGGACCGTGGACAACGCCACCGCCGGTCATGTGAGGAGCACGGATGGAACCCTGACGGGCGCGGCCGGTACCCTTCTGCTTGAACGGCTTGCGACCTGCACCGGAAACCTCGGCGCGGGTCTTCGTCTTGTGGGTACCCTGGCGTGCAGCAGCGAGCTGTGCGACGACGACCTGGTGCAGCAGCGGCACGTTGGTCTGGACGTCGAAGATCTCTGCAGGCAGGTCTACCTTGACAGTGCTAGTCATTGAACTAGGCTCCCTTCACGGCGGTGCGTACGAGTACGACCTGGCCGCGGGCACCGGGGACGGCACCCTTGATAAGGAGCAGCGACTTCTCAACGTCAACAGCGTGAACCGTGAGGTTCAGCGTGGTGTGACGCTCGGCGCCCATGCGGCCGGCCATTTTCAGGCCCTTGAAGACGCGGCTCGGGGTGGATGCGCCACCGATGGAGCCAGGCTTACGGTGGTTCTTGTGGGCACCGTGGGAAGCGCCAACGCCGTGGAAGCCGTGACGCTTCATAACACCGGCGAAGCCCTTACCCTTTGAGGTGCCGACGACGTCGATCTTCTGGCCGGCTTCGAAGATCTCAACAGAGAGCTCCTGGCCCAGCTCGTAGGATGCGGCGTCTGCGGTACGCAGTTCGACGACGTGGCGGCGAGGGGTGACGCCAGCCTTTTCAAAGTGACCAGCCAGCGGCTTGGTGACCTTGCGGGGGTCGATCTGGCCGTAGCCGATCTGGACGGCGACATAGCCATCGACATCTGCGTTGCGCAGCTGCGTGATGACGTTGGAGTCAGCCTGGACGACAGTTACCGGGATGAGCTTGTTGTTCTCGTCCCAGACCTGGGTCATGCCGAGCTTCGTGCCCAGCAGGCCCTTTACGTTACGGGTTGCGGTCATAGTCTCTCAGCACCTCCCTAGAGCTTGATTTCGATGTTCACGTCTGCAGGCAGGTCGAGACGCATAAGCGAGTCAACGGCCTTCGGCGTGGGGTCGATGATGTCGATCAGACGCTTGTGAGTACGCATTTCAAAGTGCTCACGGCTGTCCTTGTACTTGTGAGGAGAGCGAATAACGCAGTAAACGTTCTTCTCCGTGGGCAGCGGCACCGGGCCGACTACCGTTGCGCCTGCGCGCGTGACCGTCTCAACGATCTTCCGCGCTGAAACATCAATGACCTCGTGGTCATATGACTTCAGCCGGATGCGGATTTTTTGTCCCGCCATGTCGCCTGACTCTCTTTCAGCTAGTGCTGCTCTAGTTAGGGCTGCTCTGTTTACTTACCTGTTGATGTGGCCGCCGAAGCGTTTGAGGTTGTACCACCACACGCCGCACAAGCTGAATCCGGATATTCCGGGTTCCTCAACCTGTCGGCGCACCGACCCCCGCGGTCGGGCGTGTCGCGATTTCCACGCAGACTCGACCGCATTCCATGGGGTTCAGGGTTATGTTTGGGCTTCAACCTGGACCCTGACACCCGGCATTATCCGGATCGGGACACGAAGAAGCGCTTGAACAACTCATCCAGTATGGCGGAAATGTGGGGCAAAGGCCAATCGGGCCCTTGGGGGCCATTGCCCGGCCGCCAGCGGCTGAGGAAGATGGGGGCATGACCGTCCAGGATTCAGGCTCCGTGGAAGACCTCGCCGCACGGTTGCGTCCGGGTTTCACGCTTGGCGTGGCCGCCGCTGCTTTCCAGATCGAGGGCTCGCTCACCGCGGACGGCCGCGGCCCATCGGGCTGGGATGCGTTCGCCGAAAAGCCGGGAGCAATTGTCGACGGCGGCTCCCCCACCGTAGCGTGCGACCATTACAACCGCTCTGATGAAGACATCGCATTGATGCAGGAGCTCGGCATAGATTCGTACCGCTTCTCACTCTCGTGGCCGCGCATCCAGCCCGGTGGCAAGGGGGCAATGAATCAGCGGGGGCTGGACTTTTATGACCGCCTGATCGACAAACTCCTGGCCGCCGGCATCTCCCCCATGGCCACCTTGTTCCACTGGGACACCCCGTTGGAGTTGGAACACGCCGGCGGTTGGATGAACAGGGACACAGCCGAACGCTTTGCGGTCTATTGCGCCGCCGCCGCAGAGCGCTTCGGTGACCGTGTGGAACGCTGGGTCACCTTGAACGAGCCAGTGTCCGTCACTCTGCAGGGCTACGCTTTGGGCGTTCATGCTCCGGGTCGCCAGTTGTTGTTCGATGCCCTCCCAGCCGCCCATCATCAATTACTCGGGCACGGCCTGGCGGTCCAGGCGCTCCGGACCGCGGGGGTCAAAGGAGAGGTTGGGGTCTCCAACATGCATTCCCCTGTCCAGCCCGCCAGCAACAGCTTGGGTGATCGCCTGATGGCCCAGTCCTTCGATCTGATCCTGAACCGTGTCTATGCCGACGCAATACTGCTCGGCCAGTACCCCAAGCCACCGCTTCCCATGAAACCTTGGTTCCGATCCCTGGGCACCATCCACGATGGCGACCTCGCGTTGATCAGCCAACCCTTGGATTTCTATGGGCTCAACTACTACTACCCCATCAAGGTTGCGGCGGGCCCCGGTCCGGCGGAGATCCCCACCGGAACCTCTCCGGAAATGACCAAAGTTCCCTTCCACTTGGCCGCCTACCAGGAGTACGACACGACGGGCTTCGGCTGGCCGGTGGCACCCGAACATCTGGCATTGCTATTGCGAGAGATGAAGGACCGCTACGGGGACGCCCTTCCACCCTTGTACATCACGGAGGGCGGAGCCAGCTTCCCCGAACCCGCCCATGTTGACGGTCCTGTCCAAGACACCAACCGCATCACATATTTGGCTGAGCACCTGGGCCACGCCTTGACCGCGACAGGTCCGGGGGGCCTGGCCCAAGACGTGGATCTACGCGGCTACTATGTGTGGACGCTGCTGGACAATTTTGAGTGGGCCGCGGGGTACTCACAACGCTTCGGCCTTGTTCACGTGGACTTCGAGTCCTTGGAAAGGACTCCCAAGGATTCCTTCTACTGGTATCGCGCCCTGGGACGTGCGCGCAACCATCCCGCGTAGCCCAGCCAGGTTAAATCAGCCTATTGATTCTTGTTGGCGCGCCTGATGCGCTTGGCCCGTTCAATCTCGTTCCGAAAGTTCTTGCGGCCCCACAGCACTCCGCCGCCGATAGCGACGATGACTGCCAGGAAAATCAGGAATTCCATGGTGCGCTCCTCTGCCTAGACTGCAACATTATCGGATGACGTCCCGGCTCCGCGAAGGGGCATCACTCGGATCTCCTCCGGGTGCCGGCAACCCGGTGGCCGCTGGAGGTTTCCGGTTCAGGCGCCACACTGCCAGCACAATCAAGGCCACGGCAACCAGCGCCAGCATGGCGAAGGCGTATGAACGAAGCGCCCACATCACGCTCAACGCAACACCAGCCGCACCCCACCACACGAACACCCTTTCGGCCAGGAGCAGCCCGGCCGCCAGGAGAACCACGTGTGCCACCAGAACGTACAGTTGCTGCGATGTGGTACCGCCCAAGATCGTTCCCAAGGACGTCAGGGACAGCGCACCCGCGGCAAGGCACAATCGCAGCAAGCCATCGCTCCGCTCCCGCTTCATATAGCGCAGCCCTGCTATAACAGCACCGGCTATGACGTACCACTGCGCAGTCCAGAACCAATCGGGAATGGCCCCGTCCACGAACAGCATTGCCCTTTGGAGGGAAGCCAGGGCCAGCAAGCCTGCAATCTCCCCCGCAAGCCACTTGCCGTAAGGAATCTCGGCAACCACCAGCACACCGGTTGCCACCACCAAGGCGAAGCCGACCAAGGATGTTTCATCGTGCACTAGCCCCACTGCGGCAGAACAAGCAAGTGCCAGAGCTGCGGTTGCAGCTACGGCGTTCCGGCGCCACGACTCTTCCTTGATGGACGCCCCACCGAGAATCCTGATCGCGTACATGGCCACCGCGGTGCCCACTCCACCCACGAGCCAGGGCGCGTAATCGCTCCACACACCCGCTGGCAGGCCGCCCAGCAAACCTTCGACGGCGGGTGCGGCACCTACCAGCACAGAAGGGGCAGCTGCGGCGTAAAGGCGAGGTAGCCGCTCGAGGTGGGATGCAGCGAACAGCGTAGACGCCAGTACCAGCACCGCCAACCCGGCGAGGGCTGTGGAAACATCCAAGGCCAAGAGTCCACCGGCAGCGATGAAAGCCAGGGATGACACCAACCAGAACCAACGGTCCGGGTGGTCGCCAGCGGACAGTCCCGCCATCCGTCGCCGCTGGAAGACGACTCGGGCCCCCATCATGGCAACGGCGAGTGCAAGGAGCACAAGCGGGACCTGGGATTTCTCAAGCAAGGGTTCATGGAGCCAGGTGCCAGGAGGGAACGTCAGTGCTGGTCCGGCAGCCATGACCATTGACCCGGTCGCTGCCATGCCGAAGTATTGGGATCTACGTGCGCCCAGCGCACGGGAGGTGACCGCCGCGGAAGCCAGCACGAGGGCCAACTCGACGAGGACCACCCACCGGCCGCCGTCGTCGTAATCTCCCGCCACAACGTACACCAAAGGCAACGCGAGCTGGGCACCCAGGGTGACCCACACCAGGGTGGGTTGGAAGGCGACATCCACCTTCCGGCTGTTCAAGATCCATGTCAGCACGTGCTGCAACACCAGTACCAGGGCCATTGCGATGGACACCGCTGCTGGCGACGCCGTCACATCAGCTACCACCACCGCGATGAAGACGGCGATGAGGCCCCGGACGCCGAGCACATACCCACCCCGGGCAACGCGGTCCCTGACGGCCGTTGCCATGAAGCCGCTGTAGGCGGCGAAGACGCCCAACAGGATCTCAACATCGCGGACGTTCCCCATTCTCAGCGCGATGAGCAGGCCGAAAGCGGCAGGTGCGAACGTCCATGCGGCGGGGTGGTGTCGAAGAGCCACACCGCAGGTGACTGCCGCAAGGGCAGTTACGACTGCCGCGAAGCCTGGCTGCCATCCATCACGCAACAGCGGTTCTCCCGTCACACTGGCGACGGTCAGGACGGTGGAGGCCGCGGCCATAGCTCCCACGACGACGCCGGAGTCAATCATGGAAGCCCGAGGGAAGCGGCGCCGGAAACCCGAGAGCAAGGGAAGGGCCAGCTGGAGGGCCGCTGCCGACACGATGACTAGGGCGACGCTGGGAGCCTCGCCGGCCAGTCGCAGGTGCCATCCATGGTTGGTCGCATCCGCGTAGGCGGTTGCTGCCAGTACGGTGGCACTCGCCCGCGACAACCACCAGTACGCCTGGCGATGGAATGACGCCGGAATCCGCAGGGCGGTCGCGCAGAAGTAGCCCACGGCCACCAAAAGAACCACATTGCCCCAGGTCAATGAGACCACAGCTGCCGCAACCACACCCGCTACAACGGCCGTTGTGGGAGCCAGGAGTTCGCCCAGCGTGGGGCGCCACACGGTGGGACCACCTCTGGCCTCCACCTGCCAAGGGAGCAGCAGGCCGGAAGCCACACCGGCGGAGAGAACAAGCAAAACCGAAGAGGCGACCATCGGGTGACCGGCGTCGTGATCGAATACCGTGAGGGCAAGAAGCCCCGCCACTGCGGCGGCCCCGAATCCAGCCACTGAGGACAGGGGCGCCACGAGCCGGACGCCCGCACGAACCAGCCCAGCGCTTACCAGCTGCTGCACTACAGCCGAAGCCACAAGGGCCACCAAGGAAAGCGCCGCCCGTTGCTGGCTTCCCTCGAATACCCCCGCCGCTACCGCCGGTGCAGCCAGGGTCAGGGCGATCCGGCCGGCGAGGATCAAGTGCTGTCGGTGGGCACTTGGCTGTATGGTCGCCCGAAGTCCCCAATAGACGGCGGAGGACGCGAGGAGTATTGAAACAGGCCATGACCCGAGCAGTCCAACAACAGGCAGAGCCAATCCGAGAACTGCGGCTGGGGCGAACTCCGACCCCATGCCCAGTTTCCACCCCACCACCATGGCGGTCAGCATCGCCACATACAGGGGGACTTCAACTGGCAGCTGGTACCTGCCAAGGCCCAGCACCACTGTGAGGATGGCTGAGGTAACCAGTTGCAGGCCAAGGCACCAGACAGCGTCGGTCCACCAACGGCCTGGAGCCAGCTTTTCCCCGCCCAGTGCCACTCCGATGGATTGAACGCCGAGGCAGATAACTGCAGCAAGCATCACCGTGCTGACATCTTCGGTGATGTCCCACACCAAACCGAGGAGTGCAAGGGTCAAGGCGGCCCGTGCGGCGTAAACATGCTGAATCCTGTACAGGGTGCCCGGTACAAAGACCATCACTGCGAAGTAGATCCCACACATCGCCATGACCAGCGCATACTCCCCCTTCGACAAAAGGTGCGGTGTCAAAGTCACTGCCAACGCCACAAGGGGAACCACCAATGGGTGGAGCAGCATCAGCGGGCGGACATAAAGCGGAGGGATCCAACGGGGTCGGAGCAGCGCTCCAAGCGTCAACGCGATTGCCACGCCGATCAGGGCCGTGAAGTACCAGGCCAACGCACCCCCAAGCATTGCCACGCCCGACCACGCCGTGGACACAACAAAGCTCAGGGACAGGAAGGCAAGGACCTTATTGTCCAACCGGACGGCTGTGTAGGCATAAGCGATGGTTCCCAGCAGGGACGTCAGCAACCAAGCCGCCGGACCGTTGTGGAGCACGAAGTTGTACATTGCCAGACCCGTCACAGGGATAAGCGCCAAGCCAGTGCCAACGAAGGCAATCGCGGCAGGACGCAAGCGGGGCACCCGGGCATGGACGACAAGACCCGAAACGTAAAAGAGGACCGTAATGAACCCGATTCCCACGAATCGGAAAAGTTCAGGAAGGCTCGTGCCTACGAACAGGGCACCAGCAGCCACCAGCAAAAGGCTGGCGACATACAAGGTGATGTTGATGTTCTGTTGGTCCCGCTTTGCCTTCCGCGCCGCCGCAGCTTCGGGCGTCTCCCGAGCCATAGGCGGCTGCTGAGGCCGGGTTACATTCTGCTGAGGTTGGACAAAAGGCCGCTGCGCAGCGACGGCAGGGAACGGGGCAGGCGCGGCAGGTGGAGCCGGTAGGCGTACCGGCGACTGGATGTAGGCAGGATTCGGTGGCAGGTTCACCGGCGCGGGAGCGGGGGCCACCTGGGGAGCCGGTTGAGCCGCACTCCCCTGCCGTTTGGCCTCCGCATCACGCCAGCCAGCCACATGCCCGGCGAGGTAACCTGCCTGATAGGCGCCGCCGTCGCGTTGGACAGGACCCGGAGCGCCGCCCGGTGTCGCCCTGCGACCCTGCCTCACGCCCAGGACATAGCTCAGCGTCCCCGTCACAATGAGGAGCACGAGTACGAGCAATGCATTCATGACAGCTCCTTGGTTGCGCCGGGCGCAGAACCTGCACGGCGTTTATCCATTCGATTGAATAATCGTAGCAAAGAAGAGCCCCACTGCCGAAGCGGTGGGGCTCTTCTGTGCGTAACTACCGGTTGAGCCGGAAGGTCACAGATCTACAAGTAGAAACTACTTGATGATGCTGGTGACACGTCCCGAACCAACGGTGCGGCCGCCTTCGCGGATAGCGAAGCCGAGGCCCTCTTCCATAGCGATCGGCTGGATGAGCGCAACGGTCATCTCAGTGTTGTCGCCAGGCATAACCATTTCCGTGCCTTCCGGCAGGGTGATGACGCCGGTTACGTCCGTGGTACGGAAGTAGAACTGCGGGCGGTAGTTGGAGTAGAACGGGTTGTGACGTCCGCCTTCGTCCTTGGAAAGGATGTAGACGTTAGCCTCGAAGTCGGTGTGCGGGGTGATGGAACCCGGCTTGACGACAACCTGGCCACGCTCGACATCGTCGCGCTTCAGACCGCGGAGCAGGAGGCCACAGTTCTCGCCGGCCCATGCTTCGTCGAGCTGCTTGTGGAACATCTCGATACCGGTAACCGTGGTCTTCTGGATCGGGCGGATGCCAACGATCTCGACCTCGGAGTTGATGGCGAGGGTTCCACGCTCGGCGCGGCCCGTAACAACGGTGCCACGACCGGTGATCGTGAAGACGTCTTCGATCGGCATCAGGAACGGCTTGTCGCGGTCACGTACGGGGTCCGGAACGGACTCGTCGACAGCTGCCATCAGGTCCTGGACGGACTTGACCCAAACCGGGTCGCCTTCCAGAGCCTTCAGACCGGAAACGCGAACAACCGGAGCCTCATCGCCATCGAAGCCCTGCGAGCTGAGGAGCTCACGAACTTCCATTTCGACGAGGTCGAGGAGTTCTTCGTCATCAACCATGTCGGACTTGTTCAGTGCGACCAGCAGGTAGGGAACACCAACCTGGCGGGCGAGCAGAACGTGCTCACGGGTCTGAGCCATCGGACCATCGGTTGCGGCAACCACGAGGATTGCGCCGTCCATCTGGGCAGCACCGGTGATCATGTTCTTGATGTAGTCAGCGTGACCGGGGGCGTCTACGTGTGCGTAGTGACGCTTCTCGGTCTGGTACTCCACGTGGGAGATGTTGATGGTAATACCGCGCTGGCGCTCTTCCGGAGCGGAGTCGATCGACGCGAAGTCGCGCTGCTCGTTGAGATCCGGGTACTGGTCGTACAGCACCTTGGAAATGGCGGCAGTCAGCGTCGTCTTACCGTGGTCAACGTGACCAATGGTGCCGATGTTGACGTGCGGCTTAGTCCGCTCGAACTTTGCCTTTGCCACAGGTTCCTCCTAGAACGATTTCAAGTGAAGTGCTCCTCGGCCGCGCTTTTCGCGGCAGAAACTTTAGCAAGTCTACTTGGGGGCTTGGTTTTGGTGAAATTGCAGATTCAGGAACCAATCTTAGTTCCTAGAGCCTGTTTGCGCAGGGGCCGGGCCGCGACTCTCGCCGCAGCCCCGCCTCACACGCTTAGATGCCTTCCCGATACCGGAATTGCATCCGTTACCGGGAGATTACTCGCCGCGGGTTTTCTGGATGATCTCGTCGGCTACTGCCTTCGGGACCTCCGCGTAGCTGTTGAACGTCATCGAGTACACAGCGCGACCCTGGGTCTTGGACCGCAGGTCACCGATGTAGCCGAACATGCCGGACAGCGGAACGTGTGCACGGATAACCTTCACACCTGCTGCGTCCTCCATGGACTGCATCTGGCCACGGCGGGCGTTCAGGTCACCAATAACATCACCCATGTATTCCTCAGGTGTGCGGACCTCAACATCCATCAGCGGTTCAAGCAGAACAGGGTTCGCCTTGCGTGCAGCTTCCTTGAAAGCCATACGGCCGGCGATCTTGAACGCCATTTCCGAGGAGTCAACATCGTGGGACGCGCCGTCAATCAGCGTGGCCTTGATGCCAACAACCGGGTAACCGGCCAGGACGCCGTCGTTCAGTGCATCCTGGATACCGGCGTCAACCGACGGGATGTACTCGCGGGGAACGCGGCCACCAGTGACCTTGTTCTCGAACGCGTACAGCTCGCCTGAAGCGGTGTCCATCGGCTCGATCGCGATCTGGATCTTTGCGAACTGACCCGAACCACCGGTCTGCTTCTTGTGCGTGTAGTCAAGGCGCTCAACGGCGCGCTTGATGGTCTCGCGGTAAGCAACCTGCGGCTTGCCAACGTTTGCCTCGACCTTGAACTCGCGGCGCATGCGGTCCACCAGGATGTCCAGGTGAAGCTCGCCCATGCCGGCGATGATGGTCTGGCCCGTGTCTTCGTTGAGGGAGACCTGGAAGGTCGGGTCCTCAGCGGAGAGCTTCTGGATGGCCGTGGAGAGCTTCTCCTGGTCACCCTTGGTGTTGGGCTCGATAGCAACCGAGATCACGGGCTCCGGGAAGCTCATGGACTCGAGAACGATCTGGTTGTTCGCATCGCACAGGGTGTCGCCCGTGGTGGTGTCCTTCAGACCGATAGCTGCGTAGATGTGGCCGGCGGTAGCGCCCTCGACGGGCATTTCCTTGTTGGCGTGCATCTGGAACAGCTTACCGATGCGTTCCTTCTTGCCCTTGGTGGAGTTGACCACCTGGGCGCCGGCCTCGACGTGACCGGAGTACACGCGGACGAAGGTCAGCTGACCGAAGAACGGGTGCGCAGCAATCTTGAAGGCGAGGGCCGAGAACGGCTCGTCTGCAGACGGCTTGCGGGTGAGTTCCTTCTCTTCGTCGCGGGGATCGTGACCGATCATCGGCGGGACGTCGAGCGGGTTCGGCAGGAAGTCAACAACAGCGTCCAGCATCGGCTGTACGCCGCGGTTCTTGAAGGCAGAACCACAGAAGACCGGGTAGAGCTCAGAGTTGATGGTCATCTTGCGGATGCCGGCTTTGATCTCTTCGAGGGTGAGTTCTTCACCTTCGAGGTACTTCTCCATGAGTTCTTCGGAAGCTTCGGCCACAGTCTCAACGAGCTGTGCACGGTACTCTTCGGCCTTGGCCTGGAGGTCCGCCGGAATTTCCTGCACTTCATAGGAAGCGCCCATGGTGACGTCACCCTTAGCGTCGCCCGGCCAAACCAGGGCACGCATTTCGAGGAGGTCAACAACACCGATGAAGTCGTTCTCGGCGCCGATGGGCAGCTGCATAACCAGCGGCTTGGCACCAAGGCGGGAGATGATGGTGTCTACGGTGAAGTAGAAGTCAGCACCCAGCTTGTCCATCTTGTTGACGAAGCAGATACGCGGCACGTTGTACTTGTCAGCCTGGCGCCAAACAGTCTCGGACTGCGGCTCCACGCCTTCCTTGCCGTCGAACACTGCGACTGCACCGTCGAGGACGCGCAAGGAGCGCTCAACCTCAACGGTGAAGTCAACGTGGCCCGGGGTGTCGATGATGTTGATCTGGTTCTTGTCCCAGAAGCAAGTCACGGCGGCAGACGTGATGGTGATGCCGCGTTCCTTTTCCTGTTCCATCCAGTCAGTCGTCGAAGCACCGTCGTGCGTCTCGCCGATCTTGTGGTTCACACCCGTGTAGAACAGGATGCGCTCGGTAGTGGTGGTCTTGCCGGCATCGATGTGGGCCATGATGCCGATGTTGCGGACCTTATTAAGGTCGGTAAGCACGTCCTGTGCCACGGGGTCTCCCTTTCGGATGGACTACACGTTCGCCGCCGGCTCAGTGAGCCGGCGGCGTCCGGAAAGTTTTTACCAGCGGTAGTGTGCGAAGGCCTTGTTGGACTCGGCCATCTTGTGGGTGTCTTCGCGACGCTTCACAGCGGCACCAAGACCATTGGAGGCATCCAGAATTTCGTTCTGGAGGCGCTCAGTCATGGTCTTCTCCCGGCGGGCCTTGGAGTAGCCCACGAGCCAACGCAGAGCGAGGGCGGTGGAGCGACCCGGCTTGACCTCAACCGGAACCTGGTAGGTGGCGCCACCAACACGGCGTGAACGCACCTCGAGGGAAGGCTTGACGTTGTCCATGGCCTTCTTGAGGGCGGCAACGGGGTCGCCGCCGGACTTGGCACGTGCACCTTCGAGTGCGCCGTAAACGATGCGCTCTGCGGTGGACTTCTTGCCGTCAACCAGAACCTTGTTGATCAGCTGCGTGACCAACGGGGAGCCGTAAACGGGATCGGAAACTAGCGGCCGCTTCGGGGCCGGACCCTTGCGAGGCATATTACTTCTTCTCCATCTTTGCGCCGTAACGGCTGCGGGCCTGCTTGCGGTTCTTGACACCCTGGGTGTCGAGTGCGCCGCGGACGATCTTGTAGCGGACACCCGGAAGGTCCTTCACACGACCACCACGGACGAGCACGATGGAGTGCTCCTGGAGGTTGTGGCCAACGCCCGGGATGTAAGCGGTAACTTCAACGCCACCGTTGAGGCGCACACGTGCCACCTTACGAAGAGCCGAGTTCGGCTTCTTGGGGGTGGTGGTGTAAACGCGGGTGCAAACACCGCGGCGCATCGGGCTGCCCTTCAGCGCGGGAGCCTTGGTCTTGGAGACCTTCGGCGTGCGGCCCTTGCGGACCAGCTGGTTAATCGTAGGCACTTTCGTGTTCTCCGTTGTTTGATCTCTGCCCCCACACACAGGCGCCAGCCAGTGTAAACGTGGGAACTTTGGCGTTGCTCGTGCAGCCGGCCGAAAACTCCGGTAGGCGTGCAAAAGTGCGGCATTCGTTGCGCATGTTGCCCGCAACCCGGAAACAGGCTCCACCCAGCACCATGAGAACAAAACCAAAATGATGCTGCGGCGGCCTTCATCCACTGCCACACAGAACAATTACCAAAAGTCTAGCACGGCTTGATCTGACGCCTTAATCGGGTGTATGGAGGACGACGGCGGCAGCCGGCTTCCGCCGTCGTCCTCCGCTCTCCCCCGGGTCGGCTTTCAGGGTTCCGTCAACGGGTCAGGCCCCGCACTCGAAAGTGCGGGGCCTGACCGTCATAACGCCGACTGCCGCTTCTAGCGGAAGTCGTTGCCGAGATCGTAGTCATCCAGCGGGATGGCGTGGAACTCAGGAGCGCCGTCGCCGCCCAGGGCGTCATAGGAGAAGTCGGTGAAAGCGCTGGGGCCCGTGAACAGGCTTGCCTTTGCTTCTTCCGTCGGCTCCACAGTGACCTCTGTGTAGCGGGGCAGACCCGTACCAGCCGGGATGAGCTTACCGATGATGACGTTTTCCTTGAGGCCGAGCAGAGGATCGCTCTTGCCTTCCATGGCCGCCTGCGTCAGGACGCGGGTGGTCTCCTGGAAGGAAGCTGCCGACAGCCAAGACTCGGTAGCCAAGGAAGCCTTGGTGATACCCATGAGTTCCGGACGACCCGAAGCCGGGGACTTGCCCTCGGATACGACGCGGCGGTTCTCGTCTTCGAAGCGGGCGCGCTCTGCAAGCTCACCGGGGAGCAAGTCGGAATCGCCGGACTCGATGACGGTCACGCGGCGCAGCATCTGGCGGACGATAACCTCGACGTGCTTGTCGTGGATACCAATACCCTGGCTGCGGTAAACGCCCTGAACCTCGTCCACAAGGAACTTCTGAGCGGCACGCGGGCCCATGATGCGCAGAACCTGCTTCGGGTCCACCGGACCGTTGATCAGCTTCTGGCCGACGCTGACGTGCTCGCCATCCTCGATGAGGAGGCGGGAACGGCGCAGCACCGGGTAGGCAATCTCTTCGGAACCATCGTCCGGAGTGATGACCAAGCGCATCTGGCGCTCGGACTCTTCAATGGTGATGCGGCCGGCTGCTTCAGCAATCGGTGCAACACCCTTCGGAGTACGGGCTTCGAAGAGCTCCTGGATACGGGGCAGACCCTGGGTGATGTCGTCGCCACCACCGGCGGAAACAGCACCACCGGTGTGGAACGTACGCATGGTCAGCTGGGTACCGGGCTCACCGATGGACTGTGCGGCAATGATGCCCACGGCCTCGCCGATGTCCACGGTCTTGCCGGTGGCCAGCGAGCGGCCGTAGCAAAGGGCGCAGGTGCCCACCTTGGACTCACAGGTGAGTACGGAGCGGACCTTGACCTCGGTGATGCCTGCAGCCAGCAGCTGGTCGATGACGACGTCGCCGCAGTCGGTGCCGCCGGCAGCCAGGACGTTGCCCTGGGCATCGACGACGTCGACAGCCAGCGTACGTGCGTAGGCGCTGTTCTCGACGTTCTCGTCCAGGACGAGCTCACCGTTGGAATCCGGCACGGCGATCGGGGTGACCAGACCGCGCTCAGTGCCACAGTCCTCTTCACGGACGATGACGTCCTGCGAAACGTCCACCAGACGACGGGTCAGGTAACCCGAGTTGGCGGTACGCAGAGCGGTATCGGCCAGACCCTTACGGGCACCGTGCGTGGCGATGAAGTATTCCAGAACCGACAGGCCCTCACGGTAGGAGGACTTGATCGGGCGAGGAATGATCTCACCCTTCGGGTTGGCCACAAGACCACGGATACCCGCGATCTGGCGGACCTGCATCCAGTTACCACGTGCACCGGAGGACACCATGCGGTTGATGGTGTTCATCGGGGACAGGCTGTCGCGCATCGCCTGGGCGATTTCGTTGGTTGCCTTGTTCCAGATCTCGATCAGTTCCTGGCGACGCTCGTCGTCGTCGATCAGGCCCTTGTCGTACTGGCCCTGGATCTTGGCGGCCATGTTCTCGTAACCAGCCAGGATGGCGGGCTTGGAAGTAGGCACCTCGATGTCGGAGATTGCCACAGTGACACCCGAACGGGTGGCCCAGTAGAAACCGGCATCCTTCAGGTTGTCCAGCGTTGCCGCCGTAACAACCTTCGGGTAACGCTCGGCGAGGTCGTTGACGATCCGGGACAGTTCGCCCTTGTCTGCAACAGCCTCAACCCAGGGGTAATCCTCGGGCAGCGTCTGGTTGAAGATGACCTGGCCCAGGGAGGTTTCAACGAGGGCCGGCTGACCGGGCTCCCAACCTTCCGGAGCTTCCCACCCTGCGTACGGCACGAAGTCGTCAAGGCGGATCTTGACCTGGGAGTTCAGGTGCAGGTCACGGGCGTCGTACGCCATGATCGCTTCCGAAACCGAGGAGAAGATGCGGCCTTCGCCGGCGGAACCGACGCGCTTGGTGGTCAGGTGGTACAGGCCGATGATCATATCCTGCGAAGGCAGGGTCACCGGACGGCCATCGGACGGCTTCAGGATGTTGTTCGAGGACAGCATCAGGATGCGTGCTTCGGCCTGGGCCTCCGGGCTCAGCGGCAGGTGGACTGCCATCTGGTCGCCGTCGAAGTCAGCGTTGAAGGCGCCACAAACCAGCGGGTGAAGCTGGATTGCCTTGCCTTCCACAAGCTGCGGTTCGAAGGCCTGGATGCCGAGGCGGTGCAGGGTAGGTGCACGGTTGAGCAGCACCGGGTGTTCGGTGATGATCTCTTCCAGTACGTCCCAAACCTGCGGACGGTAACGCTCGACCATACGCTTTGCCGACTTGATGTTCTGGGCATGGTTAAGGTCAACCAGGCGCTTCATCACGAACGGCTTGAAGAGCTCCAGGGCCATCTGCTTGGGCAGACCACACTGGTGCAGCTTCAGCTGCGGGCCGACAACGATGACCGAACGGCCGGAGTAGTCGACGCGCTTACCGAGCAGGTTCTGGCGGAAGCGACCCTGCTTGCCCTTGAGCATGTCGCTCAGGGACTTCAGCGGACGGTTGCCCGGACCCGTAACGGGGCGGCCACGACGGCCGTTGTCGAAGAGGCTGTCAACAGCTTCCTGAAGCATGCGCTTCTCGTTGTTGACGATGATCTCCGGAGCACCGAGGTCAAGCAGGCGCTTGAGTCGGTTGTTGCGGTTGATCACACGACGGTAGAGGTCGTTGAGGTCGGAGGTCGCGAAGCGGCCACCGTCCAACTGGACCATCGGGCGCAGTTCCGGCGGGATCACCGGGACGGCGTCCAGAACCATGCCGAGCGGGCTGTTGTTGGTGGTCAGGAATGCGTTGACAACCTTCAGTCGCTTCAGGGCGCGGGTCTTACGCTGGCCCTTGCCGTTCTGGATGGTGTCGCGCAAGGACTCGGCTTCAGCCTGCATGTCGAAGGTCTCGAGACGCTTCTTGATGGCTTCGGCACCCATGGAGCCTTCGAAGTACAAGCCGTAGCGGTCGCGCAGTTCGCGGTAAAGGCCCTCGTCACCCTCAAGGTCAGCGACCTTGAGGTTCTTGAAGCGGTCCCAAACCTGCTCGAGGCGCTCGATGTCGGCGTCGGCACGCTTGCGGACGTTCGCCATCTGGCGGTCAGCAGAGTCGCGGGCCTTCTTCTTGTCGGCAGCCTTGGCGCCTTCGCCCTCAAGACGGGCAAGCTCGTCTTCAAGGTCGCGGGCGATCGTGGCGATGTCGCTGTCGCGGTTGTCCACCATCTGCTTCTTCTCGAGGTCGTGCTCGACCTGGAGGTTCGGCAATTCGGCGTGACGGCTTTCCGTGTCAACGCTCGTGATCATGTAGGCGGCGAAGTAGATGACCTTCTCAAGGTCCTTCGGTGCCAGGTCCAAAAGGTAGCCCAAGCGCGAGGGAACGCCCTTGAAGTACCAGATGTGGGTTACAGGCGCGGCCAGTTCAATGTGGCCCATGCGCTCACGGCGCACCTTGGCGCGAGTGACTTCAACGCCACAACGCTCGCAAATGATGCCCTTGAAGCGGACGCGCTTGTACTTACCGCAGTAGCATTCCCAGTCGCGGGACGGGCCGAAGATCTTCTCGCAGAAGAGGCCGTCCTTCTCGGGCTTGAGTGTGCGGTAGTTGATGGTTTCCGGCTTCTTGACCTCACCGTAAGACCATCCGCGGATGTCTTCCGCGGTGGCGAGGCCGATCTGCATGAGGCCGAAGGAGGATTCGCTGGACATATGGTCCCTGTTCTCTCTTGTTCTCTAAATTCTGAAGTCTTGGTTACGGGAAGAGGGAGCTGTCCCGGCGGGCAATGACATTGCCCTCACCCGCCGGAACGGCTGCTAAACCTCTTCTACGGAACTGGGCTCTGCACGAGACAGATCGATGCCCAGTTCTTCCGCAGCCGTGAAGACTGCGTCATCAGAGTCACGCATTTCGATCGTGGTTCCGTCCGTGGAAAGAACTTCCACGTTCAGGCACAACGACTGCATTTCCTTGATCAAGACCTTGAAGGACTCGGGAACGCCAGGCTCAGGGATGTTCTCGCCCTTGACGATGGCTTCGTAGACCTTCACACGACCATGGATGTCATCGGACTTGATCGTGAGGAGTTCCTGAAGCGTGTAGGCGGCACCGTAAGCTTCGAGCGCCCACACTTCCATTTCACCGAAGCGCTGGCCACCGAACTGAGCCTTACCACCCAGCGGCTGCTGCGTGATCATGGAGTACGGGCCGGTGGAACGGGCGTGGATCTTGTCGTCCACCAAGTGGTGGAGCTTCAGGATGTACATGTAACCGACGGAGATCGGGTCCGGGAACGGCTCGCCGGAGCGGCCGTCGAACAGACGCGTCTTGCCGGAGGAGTCGATCAGGCGATCGCCATCGCGGGTCACGTTGGTGGAGTCGAGCAGGCCCGTGATTTCTTCTTCGCGGGCGCCATCGAACACCGGGGTGGCAACGGTGGTCTGGCCGGTTTCACGGGGCAGGTTCGGGAGGTTCTTGACCCACTCCGGCTCGCCTTCGATCTTCCAACCGGTCTTGGCAACCCAACCGAGGTGGGTTTCCAGGACCTGTCCAACGTTCATTCGACCCGGAACACCCAGCGGGTTCAGGACGATGTCCACCGGTGTACCGTCCGCAAGGAAGGGCATGTCCTCGATCGGGAGGATCTTGGAGATGACGCCCTTGTTGCCGTGACGGCCGGCGAGCTTGTCGCCGTCGGTGATCTTACGCTTGGCTGCAACGTAGACGCGGACCAGCTGGTTCACGCCCGGGGGCAGTTCGTCGTCGTTGTCGCGGTCGAAGACGCGCACGCCGATGACCGTACCGGACTCGCCGTGGGGCACCTTCAGGGAGGTATCGCGGACTTCGCGGGACTTCTCACCGAAGATCGCGCGGAGAAGGCGCTCTTCCGGGGTCAGTTCGGTTTCACCCTTGGGGGTGACCTTACCGACCAGGATGTCGCCGGCTTCAACCTCGGCACCGATGTGGATGATGCCGCGCTCGTCAAGACCTGCCAGGACTTCCTCGGACACGTTGGGGATGTCACGCGTGATTTCCTCGGCACCAAGCTTGGTGTCGCGGGCATCAATTTCGTGCTCCTCGATGTGGATGGAGGAAAGGACGTCCTCAGCCACAATGCGCTGGGACAGGATGATGGCATCCTCGAAGTTGTGGCCCTCCCATGACATGAATGCCACGAGCAGGTTCTTACCGAGGGCGAGTTCACCCTGGTCCGTTGCGGGACCGTCGGCGATGATGCCGCCAACTTCCAGGCGCTGGCCTTCGTTGACCAGGACACGGTGGTTGTAGCAGTTGCCCTGGTTGGAGCGGGCAAACTTGTTGATGCGGTAGTTGGTCTCCGTACCGTCGTCGTTGATCATCACAACGAGCTCGGCGGAAACCTCGGTGACCACACCTGCCTTCTTCGCGATGACAACGTCACCGGCGTCGACTGCTGCTGCGCGCTCCATGCCGGTGCCCACGAAGGGAGCCTCGGAACGGACCAGCGGCACGGCCTGGCGCTGCATGTTGGCACCCATGAGTGCACGGTTGGCATCGTCGTGCTCGAGGAACGGAATCAGGGCAGTTGCCACAGACACCATCTGGCGCGGGGAAACGTCCATGAACTGAACGTCTGCAGCGGGAACCAGAACGGGCTCGCCTCCACCACCACGGGCACGGACAAGGACAGTCTCTTCGGAGAACTTCTTGTCAGCGTCCAGCGGAGCGTTGGCCTGTGCGATCAGGACCTCTGCTTCGTCGTCTGCCGTGAGGTACTGAACCTCATCGGAAACGACGCCCTCGGAAACCAGGCGGTACGGCGTCTCAATGAAGCCGAACGGGTTGATGCGGCCGTAGGAAGCCAACGAACCGATCAGACCAATGTTCGGGCCTTCGGGAGTTTCGATGGGGCACATACGTCCGTAGTGGGACGGGTGAACGTCTCGAACTTCCATGCCTGCGCGGTCACGGGACAGACCACCCGGGCCAAGGGCCGACAGGCGGCGCTTGTGGGTCAGACCCGAAAGCGGGTTGTTCTGGTCCATGAACTGCGACAGCTGGGAGGTCCCGAAGAACTCCTTGATGGCTGCAACAACGGGACGGATGTTGATCAGCGTCTGCGGCGTGATGGCCTCGACGTCCTGCGTGGTCATGCGTTCGCGGACGACGCGCTCCATGCGGGAAAGGCCGGTGCGGACCTGGTTCTCGATCAGTTCGCCAACGGCGCGGATGCGACGGTTGCCGAAGTGGTCGATGTCATCGATGTCGACGCGGAGCTCGTGGTCTTCGCCGTCGCGCTTGCCCATGAGGGTCTTCTCGCCGGCGTGGAGCGCAACGAGGAACTTGATCATGGCAACGATGTCTTCAACGTGCAGGACCGACGCTTCCTTGTCGCCAAGGGAGCGGTCGATGCCGAGCTTGCGGTTGATCTTGTAACGGCCAACCTTGGCAAGATCGTAGCGCTTGGCGTTGAAGTACAGGTTGTCCAGCAGTGACTGGGCAGCCTCGACTGTGGGCGGCTCGCCCGGACGCAGCTTGCGGTAGATGTCCAGAAGCGCGTCTTCGCGGGTTTCGGTAGCGTCCTTCTCCAGCGTTGCGCGCATGGAGTCGTACTGGCCGAACTCTTCCAGGATCTGGCCTTCGGTCCAGCCGAGGGCCTTCAGCAGAACGGTGACCGACTGCTTGCGCTTGCGGTCGAGGCGTACGCCGACCTGGTCGCGCTTGTCGATTTCGAGTTCGAACCATGCTCCACGGGACGGGATGATCTTCGCAGTGAAGATGTCCTTGTCACTGGTCTTGTCAGCGGTGCGCTCAAAGTAGGCGCCCGGCGAGCGGACCAGCTGGGAGACAACGACACGCTCGGTGCCGTTGACGACGAACGTTCCCTTTTCAGTCATGAGGGGGAAGTCGCCCATGAACACGGTCTGCTGCTTGATTTCGCCCGTGTTGTTGTTCATGAACTCGGCCTTGACATACAGCGGTGCCGAGTAGGTGGCGTCACGGTCTTTACATTCGGCCATGGTGTACTTCGGATCAGCGAACTCCGGCTCGGAGAAGCTCAGGGACATGGTGCCCTGGAAGTCCTCGATTGGGGAGATCTCTTCGAAGATGTCGGCAAGTCCGGAGGTGGTGGCGACGCTCAGGTCGCCCTCCTCGACAGCCTTCGCTACCCGCGCCTGCCAGCGTTCGTTTCCGACGAGCCAGTCAAAGCTGTCCGTCTGCAGGGCGAGAAGATTCGGAACATCAAGGGGTTCGTGAATCTTTGCGAATGAGAGGCGGCGGGTGGCACCATCGGTGCTTGCCGTGTTAGCGGTTTCGTTATTAGAGGTGCTCGAGGCGACCAAGAGGGATCCTTCCACAGACCTTCAGGCGTTTTCAGATCTCCCCCGTTTGCATCCTGCAGAGTGCTCCGCAGCATACTTATTCCGGTTCCGCTATATGACCCGGACCCAGCCTGCTCATGGCCGTGCACGTTTCGGAACGGCACGTCAATGACGCAGCTGAGAGGTAAAGCCCACCGCTATATGAAGGCTGAAGGTTAACAGGGAAGACGCAAATATCTACGATACGGCAAAGCAGCCTTCCTGTCTACCCCAGATCGTCCGTGATTGCAAGCACCGTTGCTGCAGGCACCTAAGCAGGGTCTCCAGGTGGAGGGCGACCGTGGAACTGCCCGCCGGAACAGCCCACCGGAATGCGGCGACGGCCATAACCGTTGAATGGATAGGCTGGCGTACGCCCCGCGATAGCCTTGCTACACCACTCCCGGATCGGAAGAGAGACCATGACCAACTCCGCTGACGACAATGACGTTGTCATCCTTGCCGCTTCCCGCACCCCACAGGGTCGGCTCAACGGACAACTGGCGAGCTTCACCGCCGTCGACCTTGGCGCACATGCCATTAGCTCCGCCCTGGCAGCCAGCGGCGTCAAGGCTGAGCAGGTGGACGCCGTGATCATGGGCCAAGTGCTCCAAGCAGGGGCCGGCCAGAACCCCGCCCGCCAGAGTGCCATCGCTGCGGGAGTCGGCTGGAACATCCCGGCTGTCACCATCAATAAAGTGTGCTTGTCCGGCCTGACCGCCGTGATCGATGCCGCACGCTTGATCCGCAGCGGCGACGCAACGGTGGTTGTCGCCGGTGGCCAGGAATCCATGACCCGCGCGCCACACCTCCTCCCGGGATCCCGGCAGGGCTGGACGTACGGCGCCATCCAGGCGCTGGACGTCGCCGCGCACGACGGCCTGACGGACGCGTTCGATGGCCAGTCCATGGGCCTCTCCACGGAAACCAAGAACGTGACGCTCGGCATCGACCGCAAAGCCCAGGACGAAGTTGCGGCTGCCTCCCACCAGCGCGCCGCTGCCGCAGTCGCTGACGGAATTTTCGACGTCGAAATCGCTCCGGTCCGCGTCAAGCAGCGCAAGGGCGATCCCCTGGTCCTCACCACGGACGAGGGCGTGAGGCCCAACACCACGGTTGAGACCCTGGCCCCGCTGAAGGCCGCCTTCGCCACGGACGGCACCATCACTGCAGGCAACTCTTCCCCACTGTCCGACGGCGCCTCCGCACTGGTGCTGACCAGTCGCCGTTTCGCCGAGGACAACGGACTGGACTACCTTGCCGTCGTTGGCAAGCCAGGCCAGGTTGCCGGACCGGACAATTCGCTGCACTCCCAGCCGTCCAACGCCATTGCACAGGCATTGAAGCGTGCCGGTTGGACCGCAGAAGACCTGGACTTCATCGAGATCAATGAGGCGTTCGGCTCCGTCGCCGTCCAGTCCCTCAAGGACCTCCAATATCCGTTGGAAAAGTGCAACATCCATGGTGGCGCAATAGCCCTTGGGCACCCCATCGGGGCATCCGGCGCACGGTTGGCCTTGCACGCCGCCCATGAACTCAAGCGTCGGGGAACGGGCAAAGCCGCCGTTTCGCTGTGCGGCGGTGGCGGCCAGGGCGAAGCACTCCTCCTGTACCGCGACTGATGGCCGGCGAAGCGATTGGGCCGGGCATGGATGGTGCCGAACGGTTCCTTTCCGATGCGGCCGCCCGCGGACTGGACGTTGACGTCGTCGAGCGCCCTGCTGCCCGCAGCCTGGAGGAGGCCGCGGGCATCCTGGGCATTAGCCCTGCCGACATCGTGAAGTCGCTGGTGGTCAAGCACCGCGATGGAACTTTCCTGTTTGCGCTCATCCCCGGGGACCGCCAGATCTCTTGGCCAAAATTGCGCGCGCTGGTGGGTGTCAACAAGCTCTCGCTCCCCCACGCCGACGTCGCCCTGGCAGCCACAGGCTACGAACGTGGAACCATCACTCCCTTGGGAAGCACCACCCCGTGGCCCGTCTACGCCGATGCCACCATCACGGGGCGACGCATCTCCATGGGCGCCGGGGCACACGGCCGCAGCGCGTTCGTAGACGCAGACGCCCTCACCGCCGCACTTGGCGCAGTGGTAGCGGACATCAGCGAACCCAACTGATCGAACCCAACTGATCGAACCCAGCCGACGGAACCCCGGTAGGGGACCTTAAACGCAGGAAGCCCCGCCCGGCGAACCGGACGGGGCTTCCACAAGCAAGACGAGTTACTTGAGGGTAACCGTTGCGCCAGCTTCTTCGAGCTGAGCCTTTGCCTTCTCTGCGGCTTCCTTGGTGGCGCCTTCGAGAACAGCCTTCGGTGCACCGTCAACCAGGTCCTTGGCTTCCTTGAGGCCGAGGGAGGTGATAGCGCGAACTTCCTTGATCACTGCGATCTTCTTGTCGCCAGCAGCTTCGAGAACGACGTCGAATTCGGTCTTCTCTTCAGCAGCTTCAGCAGCACCGCCGGCAGCGGGGCCAGCAACTGCAACAGCAGCAGCCGTAACTTCGAAGGTCTCTTCGAAGAGCTTGACGAACTCGGAGAGCTCGATGATGGTCAGTTCCTTGAAAGCTTCAATGAGCTCTTCGTTGCTGAGCTTCGCCATGGTGGCGTCCTTCCATTAGTTGGTGCAGATCCGGATCATGCCGGTCCATGCACCAGAGTTTGATTGAGGGGAGAACTTAGTTCTCTTCGGTTGCAGCTTCAGCGGCTTCGGCCGGAGCCGCAACCTCTTCAGCAGCAGCCTCTTCAGCGGCCGGGGCTTCTTCAGCGGCCGGTGCAGGTGCGCCGCCCTCTTCTTCAAGCTTGAGGCGCAGGGCGTCGATGATACGGGCAGCAGCGGATGCGGGAGCCTTGAGGACACCAGCAACACGTGCAAGCTGCAGCTCGCGGGACTCGAGGGCTGCCAGTGCGGCAACTCCTGCTGCGTCCAATGCCTTGCCTTCGAAGACGCCGGTCTTGATAACCAGCTGCTTGTTGGCCTTGGCAAAGTCCGTCAGGCTCTTGGCAGCAGCAACAGCGTCACCCTTGATGAAGGCGATTGCAGTGGGGCCGGCAAGCTGATCGTTGAATGCTTCAACACCAGCTTCCTTGGCTGCAATTGCGCTCAGGGTGTTCTTGACGACCGAGAACTTGGTGTCCTGGCCGAGCGCAACACGCAGTTCCTTGAGCTGTGCAACAGTGAGCCCGCGGTATTCGGTCAGGACAGCCGCGTTCGATTCCTTGAAATCGTTCGTGATCTCTGCAACTGCGGAGATCTTGCTAGGCGTTGTCATAACCCTCCTTCCGGGGAATAAAGCCGGTCTTCCGGGTCCCCGCTCACGAGAGCTAAAACTAAAAACGCCCCGCGCAGATGCACGGGGCTTGGCTCAACACAGTTTGATCCGTGGAGACTAGCTTCGTTCACCTGCGCCGGCCGCCCTATGTTCAGGGTCCTTCGTCAAGGAATTCACTTGGGCCTCAGGGGCGTGGCTGCAGAATTGAGCTGCGCTCGAAAGAGTGGATTCCCATCAACCGACGGTCTTTGGTACTTCAAGGTTACGGGACAGTGTTCGGCAAACCAAATCGACGGCGCGCTAGTCCGAGGACGTAGTGCCCTTGTCCCTGCCGGGAAGTTCCTTTTGCCAGAGTCCGGTGACGCCCGCGGTCGTGAATCCGAGTTGCTTGTTGACCGTCAGAAGGTAGCGGTTTTCCGGCGCGTTCCAGGTGTAAATCACACGGGCGTCGGGGAACTGCTCGCTGAGCCGCTCCATGTTGGCCACTTTGATCAGCAGCCCGAGCTTGTTACCACGATGCTCCTGGAGAACCAGGGTATCGTCCTGGAAAACCACGTCCTGGCGGTGCGCCAGGACGCTGATGGTAGTCAGGCCTACGATCCGCCCGCTTTCAGCATGTTCGACGGCGGTCACTACCGTGCGCCGTCCCTGCGCCATTGCAGCGTCCTCAGTTTCACGAAGGACGGTTGGATCGAAGACCATTCCGCTCGCCTCTACCTCAGGAGCATCATCTTCGCTTTCATCACGGACCACCTCGCCAGCAGCGTTCTCCAGCGCGGCCACAGCGTCCAGCCAGTGCTCCGGGCAACGGTCCGTCCAGTGATGAAGGACATATCGCCCTCCGTTGGCCTCCTCGGCCTCCAACTGCAGCTCACCCACGAGTTTGGAATCCAGTGGCAATGCGCAGGAGCTGAACTGCTCGATGTGCTGGAGGGTATAGCCGGCGCGCTTGGCGAAATCCACTTCCCTGCTGCTGACGGGAACAAAGCCCGCGCCGCTTCCGGGGATCAGCTGATCCTCGGGTATCTCGGTGAGCGAGGTCGCCGGATGGTTCGTGTCCACCAGGGCCATGGTGCGGCCTTCCGCCCTGGCCAATTCCTCAGCCGCTTCCAGAAGTTGCCGCCCGACGCCCTGGCCTTGGAACTCAGGAAGGATGTCCAAAGTGAATTCGGCCAGGTCCTGGTTGTCTGCCAAGGGCAAGGCAACGTCCACGGTGCCCACAATGACGCCGTCAACCTTTGCCACCAAGATGATCTGGCGCTCGTAGGTATCGGAAAATTCAAGCAGTTTTTCCAGGGGGGTGTACGCGAGGTCGTCGCTCCCCCACGTCTCCATACGGACCTTGCGCCCTACTTCCACGGCGGCCAGGAAGTCAGCGGCATCGGGGCTGTCCAGAGTGTCAGGCACCCACAGCTGTTCAACTTGAACGGTTTTCGCCTCGTCTACAGTCATTCCAGCCGTTTCTGCCATTCGCCTTCAAAGCCGGAAGGCTTGAATCCAAGGGCGATATTAATGGCCAGCATATGCCGGTTTTCAGTGGCGTTCCATGTCATCACCACCGTGGCGCCCGGCCACAGCTCCTTCGCGCGCCGCAGGTTTGCTATCTTCACCACCATGCCCAGGCGATGACCGCGGTGCCCGGGCGCCACCAGCGTGTCCTCCTGGTAGATCACCGCGGGCGAAGCTCCACGGTGGGTCAGGACCGTATATGCCGCCAGTTCGCCGCTGGCCTCATGGCGGGCAACCGACACTACGGACTCCAGCCCGCTCGCCAGCCAGGTGGATTCCTCCTGGTGAACCCGGGCGGCGTCCCATACTTCGCCCTCCCAACCCAAACCTGCAATGGGCACCTCCGTGCTCATGAGGCTCTTGAGTCGCGCGAAGACGTCCACCAGCTCGTCGGGGCAACGGTCCCGCCACGCAAGGACGGAATAGCCATCGGCGCTCTTCAGTGCTTGCGCTTCAAGTTGCTGCAATCGAGCTTCCTGGACCGGCAAGGCCAGCGTGCTGTTGGTTTCCACCTGCTCCAACGAATAACCGTGATGGACGGCGAAGCGTGTGGAGGCTGAATTCAACGGAACTCCGCCCGTTCCAGACTTGGCCTCCAGCAGTTCCACACCGGACTCGATCGGCGCGATTGGCTCCCCGCAGTAAGCGTCAAAGGACACGCGCTCCCGATCGCGTGCCAGTTGCTCGAGTACTCCGAGGATCTTCGACCCAAACCCGCGCCGGCGGAAAGCCGCGCCAACCAGAACGTCCACGCCCGCCGTCGTCGTGTTTTCACTGAGTGGAAGCGTCAGCGTGCCGCTGCCCACCACCGCGCCGTCGAGTCGGGCCAGGAAGACCTGCCGCTCCTCGTACTCGTCGCCCCGCCAGAAAAGGACGGCCTCGGTCAGGGTGGCGCAGCGGTCCAGGTTTCCCCAGAGTTCCATGTGGTGGGCAACATCCAGTTCATGGAAGGCACGGAAGTCGGGCGCGCTTGCATCGAGGCCCTCGGGAACCGGGATCCGCTCGACGGACAACCGGGCGATTGCGGAAGAGTTCGACGACGACACGCACCACAGCCTACGGCGCACCACTGCCGGTGAACAGGGCAAGGCAAGAAAAAAGGACCGCCCGGCAATGCCGGACGGTCCTTCATCAGAGCAAGTGCTCCCGAAACTTACGCGTCGGTGAGAACCTTGGTGACGTTCGGGTCAACGGTGATGCCCGGACCGAACGTGGTGGCAACGGTAGCCTTCTGGATGTAGCGGCCCTTGGAAGCGGACGGCTTCAAACGAAGCACCTCTTCCAGTGCTGCTGCATAGTTCTCAGCCAGCTTGTTGGCGTCGAAGGACACCTTGCCGATGATGAAGTGCAGGTTGGAGTGCTTGTCGACGCGGAAGTCGATCTTGCCACCCTTGATGTCGTTGACAGCCTTGGTGACATCCGGGGTAACCGTACCGGTCTTCGGGTTCGGCATCAGGTTACGCGGGCCGAGAACCTTACCGAGGCGGCCAACCTTGCCCATGAGGTCAGGGGTTGCCACTGCGGCGTCGAAGTCGGTCCAGCCGGCTGCGATCTTTTCGATCAGGTCATCGGAACCAACGAAGTCGGCGCCGGCAGCGATTGCTGCTTCAGCCTTGTCACCGGTTGCGAAAACGAGGACGCGGGCGGTCTTACCGGTGCCGTGCGGCAGGTTGACGGTGCCACGAACCATCTGGTCAGCCTTACGCGGGTCAACGCCCAGGCGGAATGCGACCTCAACGGTTGCGTCGAACTTGGAAGGATTGGTGTCCTTCGCGAGGTTGATGGCCTCGATCGGGGCGTAGACCTTGTCTGCCTCGATCTTGGCTACGGCTGCCTCATATGCTTTGCTGCGCTTTGCCATGCTGCTGTTTCTCCTTGTGCAGTTGTGGTCTGCGGACCGCGCTGGGCCCTGCCACAGTCGTGGATCCGGCAAGGATCCTGCGACATTTCAATGTTTCAGATGCCGGTTGCCCGGCGGTAAGGCTCAAAAAGCCTTGGAGGGTATTAGCCCTCTACGGTGATGCCCATGGAGCGGGCGGTGCCTGCGATGATCAAGGCAGCTGCCTTGATGTCGTTGGCGTTGAGGTCTTCCATCTTGGTGGAAGCAATTTCCTCAACCTGCGCCTGGGTCAGCTTGGCAACCTTGACGGTGTGCGGGGTAGCCGAACCCTTGGCAACGCCTGCAGCCTTCTTGATGAGCTCTGCAGCCGGCGGGGTCTTGGTGATGAAGGTGAAGGAACGGTCTTCGTAAACCGTGATTTCAACCGGGATAACGTTTCCGCGCTGGGATTCCGTTGCAGCGTTGTACGCCTTGCAGAATTCCATGATGTTGACACCGTGCTGGCCAAGTGCAGGACCGATCGGCGGAGCCGGGTTAGCGGCACCTGCCTGGATCTGCAGCTTGATGAGGCCGGTGACCTTCTTCTTGGGAGCCAATGTAGGGTCCTTCTCTCAATAGCTTCCTGGGACACAGGAGCGCGTCCCAGGTTGGTGGCCGCCATGGCGAGGCGGCCGGCCGCTCCCGAACTGCTAAGCAGGCAGGACTGGAGCGAAAATTGGAATCAGCTAGATCTTGGTGACCTGGTTGAATGCGAGCGTCACCGGAGTTTCGCGCTCGAAGATCGAGACCAGCACCACGAGAGTCTGGGACTCGGGCTTGATCTCGGAGATCGTTGCAGGCAGGGTCTCGAACGGACCTTCCTTGACGATGACCGACTCGCCGACCTCGAAGTCGATGGCCACGGGAGCCTGGTTCTGCTTGTTGACCGGCTTGCCCTGCTCAGCCTGCTCTTCTTCGAAGACCGGGGCCAGCATGGAGAAGACCTCGTCAAGGCGCAGCGGGACGGGGTTGTGGGCGTTGCCCACAAAGCCGGTGACACCCGGGGTGTGACGGACGGCGCCCCAGGAGGCGTCCGTCAGGTCCATGCGGACCAGGACGTAGCCGGGGATGCGAACGCGGTTGATGACCTTGCGCTGCGCATTCTTGATCTCGACGACCTCTTCCATGGGGACCTGGATCTCGAAGATGTAATCTTCCATGTCCAAGGTCTGGATGCGGGTCTCAAGGTTGGCCTTCACGCGGTTCTCGTAACCGGCGTAGGAGTGGATGACGTACCAGTCACCTTCCTGGCGGCGCAGCTTGGCCTTGAATTCGTCAGCGGGATCCACGGGGGCTGCAGCAGCAGCGGCTGCCAGCTCGTCGCCGTCGGTCTCTCCTGCAGCGTCGACGTCAGAGTCTTCCTCGGCGTCTACGTCAGCCTCGAAGTCCTCTTCGGAATCGTCGGCGTCGACGTCGGCAGATTCGGGTGCAGCGGAATCAACCTCGGACTCTTCCGCGACAATTGCCGTGGCGTCGGCTGAGTCCTCGGCGGGTCCGCCCAGCTCAGTCTCGTTTACCTCGAGCTCCTGCTCAGACACTTGGTCTCCTGCTTCCTCATTGCCTAACATGCCTATTTAAATGGCTCAATTCCGCAAACCCCGCAAAATCCCTGAGTTACCAAGGAGTTCACACAGTTTGCGGACAGATCCGCTTAGCGGTCCCCGGCCCCTGTCCCACCGAAGACCCAGCTGACTCCCGTGCCGAAGGCAAGGTCCAGCAGGGTGACGATGAGCATCATGATGGCCACGAACACCAGCACCACGAGCGTGTAATTGATCAGTTCCTTGCGGGTGGGTGCAACGACCTTCTTCAGTTCACCAATGACCTGGCGGACGAAGAGTGCAATACGGGCAAAGAAGCCGCGATCGGCTTTCTTGGCGGGACGGCCCTTGGAGCTGCTGGCAGCTGTTTCGGTCACCTGGTCCTCACTCACCTTGCAAAGTCGTTGACCCGACTCTGATCAGAGCCATGGTTGCTGCGCGTGCTCCGGCGTTTCCACCGGAACAGCTTGCGCAGGGCAGACAGGACTCGAACCTGCAACCTGCGGTTTTGGAGACCGCTGCGCTACCAATTGCGCCACTACCCTATGGATCAAATCCATGTTTCAGGCCGCACTTCAGCCTGTGGTGCTTTTCAACACCGGTGAACCAGTCTACGCAAGAATTTCGCGATAGTCGAACCGGCCCATTTCCGGACCTCCCAGCCCTCAATAAAGCCTGTGACCAGCATTATCAGTCACAAAGTTCGGCAGGCACCCGGGAGCTCCGCAGAACAGCATAAGGTAGTTTACGTCGAATCCCATCATCCAGCCCACGAGCTGCCTGCGAAGAACGGTACATAGATGTCTGCCGGAACAACTACCGCCCGCATTTCACAGCGAATTTCCGCCATTGCCGAGTCCGCCACCCTTGCCGTTGACGCCAAGGCCAAGGCGCTGAAGGCCGCGGGGCGACCCGTGATTGGTTTCGGTGCGGGCGAACCCGATTTCCCTACCCCGGATTACATCGTCCAGGCGGCCATCGAAGCTGCCAGCCAACCGAAGTACCACCGGTATTCCCCCGCCGGCGGTCTTCCCGAACTGAAGAAGGCCATCGCCGAGAAAACCCTTCGGGACTCCGGCTACACGGTGGATCCTTCCCAGGTCCTGGTGACCAACGGCGGCAAGCAGGCCGTGTACAACACGTTCGCCACCTTGGTTGATCCGGGTGACGAAGTCATCATCCCCACGCCGTTCTGGACCACGTATCCGGAGGCCATCCGCCTCGCCGGCGGCGTACCCGTCGAGGTGTTCGCTGGACCGGAGCAGGGCTACTTGGTGACTGTTGAACAGCTGGAAGCCGCCGTGACGGAGAAGACCAAGATCCTGCTGTTCGTCTCCCCGTCCAACCCCACGGGCGCCGTCTACAGCCCGGAACAGGTTGCGGAGATCGGTAAGTGGGCAGCGGCCAAGGGCCTTTGGGTTGTCACCGATGAGATTTACGAACACCTCACCTATGACGGCGTTGAGTTCACCTCCATCGCCACGGCCGCGCCTGAGCTCGGCGACAAAGTGGTCATCCTCAACGGCGTGGCCAAGACGTACGCCATGACCGGTTGGCGCGTGGGCTGGATGATCGGCCCGGCCGACGTCATCAAGGCCGCCACCAACCTGCAGTCGCACGCGACCTCCAACGTCTCCAACATCATGCAGGTCGCCGCCGCCGCTGCCCTCACGGGCCCACTGACCGCCGTCGACGAGATGAAGGTTGCCTTCGACCGCCGCCGCAAGGCGATTGTGGCCGGCCTGAACGCCATCGAGGGCGTTGAATGCCCGACGCCGACGGGCGCGTTCTACGTGTACGCGGACGTCCGGGGATTGCTGGGTAAGGAATTCGAGACCTCCAACGGTCCCGTCCGCCCCACCACCTCCGCAGAACTCGCCACGCTCATCCTTGACGAAGTCGAAGTTGCCGTGGTTCCGGGCGAGGCGTTCGGGCCCTCCGGCTACGTGCGCCTGTCTTACGCCCTCGGCGACGACGACCTCGCTGAAGGTGTTCGCCGCATCCAGGAATTCCTGGGCAAGGCCAAGTAGCAAGCAACCTACGCAAACGCTCTTCCATCGTGACAGGTGGAAGAGCGTTTGCGTTTAAGGCACGGGATGTGAGCGGGCGATGGGTAAATCCCCGCGGGATGTGAAAGGGCGTCAGAGGAGGCGTCGCTCGGCCGCCCACTTGGTGAGTTCGTGACGGCTGGAGAGCTGGAGCTTCCGCAGGACGGCGGAGACATGCGTTTCCACCGTCTTGATGGAGATGAACAGCTCCTTGGCCACCTCCTTGTAGCTGTAGCCCCGCGCGATTAGCCGCATGACTTCCAGCTCCCGTGCGGAGAGCTTGTCCAGTTCGTCGTCCGCAATGTCCGCCGGAGCGGTTCCAAAAGCGTCGAGCACGAAACCGGCCAGGCGCGGCGAGAACACCGCGTCGCCATCGGCCACCCTCATCACGGCGTCGGAGATCTCCTTGCCGGAAATGGTCTTGGTGACGTAGCCGCGGGCACCGGCACGAATCACGGAAACCACATCCTCCGCGGCGTCGGACACGCTCAGGGCCAGGAAGCTGGTGGTGCCTAGCAACGCTGCGGAACCGGCGATGACCTCGCGGCCTCCCCCACCCAGGCCACCAGGCAGGTGCACGTCCAGGAGCACCACCTCCGGGCGGGTTTCAACGATCACCGCAATAGCCTGCTCTACGGTTCCGGCCTCGCCCACTACATCCATCCGGGCATCGAGATCGGCTTTCAAGCCGGACCGGAAAATCGTGTGGTCATCCACGATCACCACACGCACGGTGCGTCCTGCACCGTTGTCAGGGGCGTTGTTCATCGCTTCGCTTCTCCGTTCCGCATTGGTTCACTGTTTCGCGCTGGTTCACTGTTCCGCGCTGGTTCACTGTTCCGCTGGTCCCCGGCATCGGCGTTTGCTGACGGAAGGGCCAGGCGGACTTCCGTGCCGTCGCTGCTGCTGTTGATGACCGCAGTTCCACCGTGCCGTTTCATACGGCCAATGATCGATTCCTTAACGCCCAGCCTGTCATCGGGCACGGCATCGAGGTTGAAGCCGGGGCCGCGGTCCTTGATGAAGATCTCAGCACTGCCGTCGGCGCTCTCCAAGTACACGGAAACCGTTCCGCCGCCGTGCCGGGCCGCGTTGAGCATCGCTTCCCTGGCTGCTTGGACCAGGGCCTCGTGCCGGTCCGTCATGTCGGTATCGCCCACGGTGACCACCTCCACCGCGTGGCCGTGGGAGTCCTCCACCTCAGCCGCGATCGACTTGATCCGCTCGGCCAAGCGCCCGGCTTCCTTGGCGGCATCGCTGAAGAGCCATGCCCGGAGTTCGCGTTCCTGCGCCCTGGCCAGCCTGACCACGTCCTGTTCGGATCCCGCCCTCCGCTGGATGAGAGCCAGGGTCTGGAGCACGGAGTCGTGCAGATGCGCGGCGATTTCGGCGCGCTCCGTCTCACGGACGCGGCCTGCCCGTTCGGATTCCAGGTCCTTCCAGAACTTCAGCCCCCAAGGCAGCAATACCAAGGCGACGCCGCCAAGGACGGCAACCGATGCCAGGAGCGCCAGCCAGGTCTGCTCCCAAGACCCCGAACCGGACACCATCACCAGGACACCGGCAACCACCAGGGCCAGGCCGGCTGCGAGGCGGACCCATCCACCTGCTTGGTCGGCCTTCGTCTTGTCCACCAGTCCGGCCCTGCGGGTTTCGTCCAGCTGCATCCACGCAATCGCAGCACCGCCCAGGATTGCTGCCGCCGGAATCAGTGTGCCCAAAGGAACGTCCACGCCGAACTGGCGGGCGATCAGGATGGCAGCCACCAACAGCAGTGCCGCGCCAAGCAGGATTTCCTTGCCGTATTGGATCTTGCGGAACGAGAACCAGGAGGCCAGCGCGCTGCCGCCCCACCAATCCCCAGAAGCGTTGATGCCGGATGCGGGACGGGCGCCGGCTGGGCCGGTGGTTCCGCCGGTCGCTGAGCTACCCCCCGGACCACCAGCCGCCGACGGTCCGCCGAACGCCGCCGGTACGGGTCCGGCGTCGTACGTTTTCGGCGCGGTTGTGATCCCTACGCTGTCCGCCGGGACGGGCGGCAGGCTCACGGCAGGAGCAATGGGCGACGCCGGGCGGCGGGCATTGCGCTTGGCGTTCTCGTCCGCGGTGGGAACCATGGTCCACAACCACGCATAGAAGGCCACGCCTGCTCCGCCTGCGAAACAGGCCAGGATCATGCCCAGCCTGACGAGCTTGACGGGCCATCCCAAATGATCGGCGAGTCCGCTGCAGACGCCTGCGATCATGCGGTCGCTGCTGCGGACCAGCGTGGGGCGTTGTACAGCGGTTGTCATGTACCAATCCAAGCACGGATCAGGGTGCCCCGGACCGGAATCCCGGGTTGTTGGGGGGTCTCTCAGGGATCATTCAGGGTATCCCCCAGTAGAGGGGAGGGTAGGCCGAACGGCAGGATCGAAGTATGAACGCGAACAGCATGAACCCAGAGGAACCCGGAACGCCAGGCAACGCCGGCACATCCGGCTCCAGCGCCACCAGTGGCGCTTCCACCGGCGCCGCCGGTTCCGCTTCCGGGACCCCGGAAGAACCCGCCGCCGGCGCTTCCGCCGGCTCTGGCCCTGCCACAGGTACCTACACACCCGCTGGCGCCGACCCCGCATCCTCCCAGCAGAACTTCTTCGACTGGATCCGCAGCCAAGGGATCCGCCGCGGACCGGACCGCTGGATCGGCGGCGTGGCAAGTGGCGTGGCCCACCGCTTCGGTATCGATCCGCTGATCGTCCGAGGCATCTTCATCGTCCTGGCACTCTTTGCCGGCGTGGGCGTTCTGCTGTACGGCGTGGCATGGGCGCTCCTGCCCGAGCCGGACGGCCGCATCCACGTTCAAGAGGCTGCAGCCGGCCGATGGTCCGGAGGCATGACCGGGGCGTTGATCACCTCCATCATCGGACTGCCGAGCCTGGGCCGCGGATTCTGGGGCTGGGGCTGGGACGGACTGCCAGGACTCTTCTGGACACTCTTCTGGATGGGTGGCGTCTTCTACCTGATCTACTTCCTGGTTCAACGCAACAAAGCTTCGAAGGGAACTCCACCCATGGGCCCGCAGAACTACGCAGCCGCACCAGGCAGCACTCATGCCTACGGGACCCCGACCACCTACGGAAGCACGGCAACTACCGGAACCAACACCGGCGTGCCCGTGTACGGCGCATCCGCCCCCGGCACCAAGCACCAGGGACGGCCCAATCCTTCCGGCGGATACAGCTCCGGCCCGGTTCCGCCGTCGGTCCCCCACAATCCTTCCGGCCCCTCCGTGCCTTCGGGTCCGCGGCCACCGTACGGCCCCACTCCCCCGCATGGATGGCAGCCTAAGCCGGCTGCACCCAAGCGCAAGGGGCCGGGCGCCGCGATCGTGGCCGTCTCTGCAGGCGCAGCATTGCTGGCCGGCGGTACATTGAAAGCCCTCGACGCCGGCAACGTCATTGAGCTGGGCAACACGGGCAACGCCGTGGTCTGGGCTACAGGTGCCGCAGTTCTCGGCTTGGGCATTCTTGTGGCGGGGCTTCGGGGGCGGACGTCAGGGTTCCTGGGCTTCCTCGCAGTGGTTGCCTTGATCATCGGCGGAATCTTCAACGTGGTTCCAAGGAACGGCGACCGTTGGACGTTCGACGACGTCAATTGGGCACCTACAAGCCTGGAGCAGGCGCGGCAGGGAATTGATGTCACTGGAGCCAAGGGCCTTGTGGACCTCAGCGAGATCACAATGACGCCTCCCTTGATTTCCGAAGTCCTGATTCCCGTGGATGCCACGGCAAGCAACGTCACGGTCATCATCCCCGACGATGTCCCCGTTGAGGTCCGGGCCGACATGACCTTCGGCAACCTCAACGAACGTGGCACGGACCGGGGTGGCCGGCTGCAGGATGACAGGACCCTTTACAACACCGAAAAACCCGGCGCAAACCTCGTGGTGGAAATCGACGGCACGTTCAGCAACGTGACCATCCAGGAAGGAAACTGACATGAGCACCAACGAGCCAGGCAAGGCCCACGACGCCCAGCCAACCCAGCCCCTGCCCCGGGAAACGAGCCCCACGGAAGCTCTTCCCAAGCCCACCCTCCAACCGATTCCGCTCACGCCGCCCCTGGAGCCCAGCTTCAAGGTTGAAGCCCCCGAGGATGACGACCAACCCCGGGAAGCCCGGATCGGCACCGTGGTGTGGGGGCTGATCGTCATGGCTTTGGCCGCCTTGATCGTCGTTTCGACGCTCGGGTGGGTGACACTCAACGGGACCTATGTGCTGATCGGCCTCATGATCGGCGCGGGCGCTGCCTTGGTGGTAGGTGGGCTTCTGTCGGCCCGCAAGGGATCCAAGAAAGTGACCACCACAAAGTGACAAAGCACCTGCAACAAGGGAGTCTGTAGCCATGGACAAGTTCTTCAGCATCGTCAGGGGCTTCGGCCTGAAGCGTGGACCGCAACGGTGGCTGGGCGGCATCTGCGGAGGCATCGCCGCAAAGCTCAAGGTAGACGTAGCGTATGTCCGGGTTGCCTTCCTGCTTTTCTGCCTGCTTCCGGGACCGGCAATCGTGGTCTACATCCTGGGCTGGCTCATCCTGCCGGACCAGAACAACAAAATCGCACTGGAATCCTTTATCAGCCAACGTTCCCGGTAGTTGCCGATACACCACTGCAAAGTTTCACAGCGATACAAAGCGCCCCGCCGCCGGTGGGGCGCTTTTCGTCGTTTTCAGGCAGGTTTCCACTACCGCACAGCCGGGCTCCGAAGTAACCATTTGTGTCCCACCCCACATGCGCGTCTACAATCATTGGGAGCTCAGCGTGGCGCTCTGCACGTATTCCTCCAAGCCATGAGTGAGCAAACATGAAAATTGGCATTCTTACCAGCGGTGGCGACTGCCCCGGCCTCAATGCAGTGATCCGGGGAGCAGTCCTCAAGGGCATCGCCATCCACGGCCAGGAATTTGTGGGCTTCCGCGACGGCTGGCGTGGCGTGGTTGAAGGTGACGTCATCGACATCCCCCGCACCATGGTCCGTGGTATCGCCAAGCAGGGTGGCACCATTCTGGGCACCTCCCGCACCAACCCCTTCGAGAACGGCGGCGGGCCGGACGTCATCAAGGCCCACATGGAGCGTTTGGGCATTGACGCCATTATCGCCATCGGCGGTGAGGGAACCCTGGCCGCTGCCAAGCGGCTTACCGACGCCGGCCTGAAGATCGTTGGTGTCCCCAAGACCGTGGACAACGACCTCGATGCCACTGACTACACCTTCGGCTTCGATACCGCCGTACAGATTGCCACCGAGGCCATCGACCGCCTCCGCACCACCGGCGAATCCCACCACCGCTGCATGATCGCCGAAGTCATGGGACGCCACGTCGGCTGGATCGCACTGCATGCCGGCATGGCAGCCGGAGCCCATGCCATCCTGATCCCGGAACAGAAGGCGAGCATCGAGCAGATCACCGAATGGGTGCAGGAAGCCCACGACCGCGGCCGTGCGCCGCTGGTGGTAGTGGCCGAAGGATTCGTGCCGGATCACATGGAGTCTCCGCACTCCGAACGCGGCCTCGATACGTTCGGCCGCCCCCGCCTTGGCGGCATCGCAGATCAACTGGCACCCGAACTCGAGGCGCGAACGGGCATTGAAACCCGAGCCACGATCCTCGGCCACATCCAGCGTGGTGGCGTACCCACCGCCTACGACCGCGTCCTGGCGACGCGCCTGGGGATGGCCGCCATCGACTCGGTGGTGGAAGGCCGTTGGGGCACCATGGTGGCCTTGAAGGGCACGGACATCTCCCATGTTGGCTTCGAGGAAGCCCTGGGCAAGCTCAAGACCGTTCCGCAGCACCGTTACGACGAAGCGTCGGTGCTGTTCGGCTAGTCGGCTAGGCTGAATCCATGACCCTAGAGCCCACGTCCGCTGCCATCATCCAGCTGGCGTGGGCTCGCCATTTGGGACTCGACGACGACGCCTTCGCCACGGAGGCCGCCCGGCTCACCACCCCTGAAGCGGACCCGGGGGACCCCACGCGCCGCATCATCCGCGTGGACGACTCGGCGCGGGCAGTGACGTTCCTGCGACTCTTCGGCGTTTCGGCATTGGTAGGGCCGCAGTGGGCGCTGGACGCAGCCGCCGGAATCCCCGATACCGAGCTCGCACAACACGTTACGTTGCTGACCCTGACCAGATCCCACGGCGGACACGGGCTGGGATCCTCGGCGTTGTTCTTCGCGGACGATCTACCCCTGCAGCAGCCTTCGGACGACCTGACGGTCTCACAGGGCAACCCCGAAGCAATCAGCCTTGAAGCTTTGTGCCCTCCGGACGACGTCAACGAGGTGCGGCTCCAAAGTCTTGAGCACCGCTTCACGATTATGCATCCCGACCAGGATCCGCCCACGCCCGTGGCCTGCGGCGCCTACTCCGAGTGGGAGGGCATCCTGGCCAACATGGGCGTCCTGGTGGCACCTCCATGGCGCCGCCGGGGCATCGGCACGCTGGCCGCGTCCATAGCTGCGCATGAAGCCCTGGCAGCGGGGCTGACCCTCCAGTGGAAGGCCGATGTCAGCAACACAGGAGCGCTCGCGATGGCCCGTAGCCTTGGCTTCGCCACGGGCGGGCTCCACGCGAGCGTCCTGCTCGGCTGAGTTAGGCCTACTTTCCGGCAGCGTCCTGGGAGACGGTGTCCTGCAACGGTGCCTCTGCCTCCGAGGCAGGCTTCCGGCCCCAGCCGGTCACCGATTTCGGCTTGCCGAAGAACATCGCCACCACGGCGCCCAGCAGAATTGCACAGGCAGGCAGCAGGATTGACTGGCTCATCGCCGTCGAGAATCCTGCGTGAAGCGCCTCCGGAAGGACGCCACCAACGGAGGCTTCGCCAACAGGGGCGCCCGCAGGGGCCGCCGGCAACTCCGCGGCCAACCGCGACTGGATGAGGGCAGCGATGGCTGCCGAACCGAGTACCGCACCGATCTGGCGGGTGGTGTTGAAGACGCCCGATCCGGCACCTGCCTGGCGGGGCTCCAGGTTTCGCGTGGTCGCGTTGGAGACCGGTCCCCAGATGAAGGCGTTGGCAATACCCTGGAGGGCGCTGGGCAAGAGGAACATCCAGATGGGGGTGTCCGGTCCCAGCAGGGAGGCCGTCCAGAACAGCGCTGCCGCGAGGCACACCAGACCGAAGGACGCGAACCAGCGCGGATTGGCGCGGTCAATAAGTTTGCCCACGAATGGAGCCAGGGCACCCGAAATCACAGCCATCGGAATCATCAGCAGGGCCGACTGGGTTGGCGTCAGGCCCCTGACGGTCTGGTAGTAGAAAATGGTGGGCAACGGGAACGCGGTCACGGTGAAGCCGACCGCCATGATGGTGGTGTTGCCCAAGGAGAAATTGCGGTCCTTGAACAAGCCAAGGGGCAGCAAGGGTTCCCCACCACGACGTTCAAGGAGCCACTGCCAAACCACGAAGAGGACCAGGACAACGAGCCCTGTGACAATCAGGCCCCAGACAGTGACGAAGCCGGTGACTGTCCCCCACTTATACGTCTGGCCTTCCTGGATGCCGAAGACCAGCAGGAACATGCCGACGGCGGACAGCACCACACCCACGACGTCGAACGAATGGCTGTGGGTGGTCAGCTTCGGCACGAAGCGGGTCACCAGGATGAAGGCCACGATTCCGATGGGAACGTTGACGAAGAAAATCCATTCCCAGCCAAGGCTGTCCACCAGCAGGCCTCCGAGGATCGGGCCAACCAATACGGCCATGCCCGCGGTGGCTCCCCACAGTCCCATGGCGGCGCCGCGGCGGTCCGGCGGGAAGATGCGGGTAATGACGGCCATGGTCTGCGGAGTCATCATGGCCGCACCGAGGCCCTGAACGGCCCTGGCGGCAATCAACATGGTGACATCACCGGAGAGGCCACACCACAACGAGGCGAGGGTGAAAACCACCAGGCCAATCAGGTACAGGTTCTTGGGTCCGAATCGGTCACCCAGCCTGCCGGTGATGAGCAGGGGCACCGCGTAGGCCAGCAAGTAGGCGCTGGTGACCCAGATGACGGCGTTGATATCGGTATTGAGGCCTTCCATGATCCGCGGATTCGCGACCGACACGATGGTGGTGTCGATAAGGATCATGAAGAAGCCAACCACCAGTGACCACAGTGCGGGCCACGGCTTAGCTACGTTTTCCAAGGGATTCCTTTGGCTTGTGTGAGAGTTCGGTTGGAGTCGGCCGGGGTTCGTCCCAGGGCAGGAGCCCGCTGCCCAACTCCTCAAGGAGGCCGCGGATCCACGCGATCTCCGTGCGGCGCATTGCTTGTTGATACGTGATGTCGATCCAGTACTTGCGATCCAATCCCTTGGCCGTCACGGTGGACTCTGCCCTGACCAGGAAGTCAAGATCGGCGTTGAGGGCCACCAGGCGGTCTTCCAGCAGTCCAATCACCACGCTGGCCGGCAGGTGATGTGCCTCGGCGATGGCGTGCGGAAAGAGGGGGTACTCGTTGACGGGCGTGGACAGCATGGCCTGGAGCCGGGCGTCGAGGGCCTGGTGCCCCGCTTCGGTGATCCGATACGTGGTCCGTTCGGGGCGGTTGCCTTCCCGTTCGGTTCCGGTTGCCTCAACCAGCCCGTTTTCTTCGAGCCGGCCGACTGCGTGATAGAGCGTTCCAGGGCGTACTTTGACGAGCCGGTCTTCATGGCGGGCCATCAGCACTTGATACATCTCATACGGATGCATGGGTTGTTCAGCCAGCAGCGCCAACGACGCGACACCCAACGGCGTCAACTCAGCTGCTTTGGGCATGTGCAACCCCTTCCATCCACTAATATTCCACCACAACTATTCCACGTGGAATATTAGGGTGCAAGTAAGCCCGGCCGCCTCAGCGACCGGGCTGTCCTCTGCTGGTCCGCGTCAGCCCAGGAGGGCCAGGATTTCGGAGCGAGCGAACATGGCCGCAGCCTCGCGCGCGGTGGGGGTTCCGGCGTCGGGGTCAGCTCCGGCGTCCAACAGCACTCTGGCGACGCTCGTGTATCCCTTGAACACCGCTCCAGCCAGCGGCGTCTGGCCACGATCATTGGCGGCGTTGACATCAGCGCCGTGATGAAGAATCAACTGAACCGCTTCCTCGTGCCCGTGGTAAGCGGCCAGCATCAGGAGCGAATCGCCCGCCGCGTTGGTCAGGGTGGACGGCGCGCCGGCGTTCAGATAGCCCCTCAGCAATTCCGTGTCGCCTTCCCGGGCGGCATCGAACAGGGCATGCGCAAGCGCCAACGTTTCTTCATCGGCGCCCGTGGTCGGACTGGCCGCCTCGTGGCCTGCAGGCTGGTTCAGTTGGCTCATCGGTGGGGTCCCTTCAGGAATCCGGTCTGGCGCCCGACAACCTGGCCGGCGTCGGGGGCGACGATCACTTCCTGCGCGGCGATGTACGGCTCCTCGCCGTCCATGACCGTCAGGGTCTCCTCAGCTGACACGGACCGCTTAATCACGGCCAAAGCAACGGGTCCCATCTCGAAGTGCTGCGCCACCGATGTCAGAGTACCCACCTTGCGGTCCCCGACAAATACAACACTGCCAACGGCCGGCAGCGTGTGCTGCGAGCCATCCAATTGCAGGAACACCAAGCGCCGCGGCGGGTGGCCGAGGTTGTGGACGCGCGCAATGGTCTCCTGGCCTTTGTAGCAGCCCTTGTTCAGGTGGACCGAAGTGCGGAGGAGATCCAGTTCGTGCGGAATGGTCTTCTCGTCCGTCTCGGCACCAAGGCGCGGCCGCCACGCCGCAACACGGAGGGCATCGGCGGCCATGGCACCAGCCAGGGGCAGGCCTTCCACCGCTTGTTCCAGCTCGACGGCAGGGACCAGGTATTCGAACCACGGCCGCTCGAGTCCCGGATGCGATTCCTCCGGGACGATGCTGTACGCATAGCCACCGGGGCTGACATGCGGCCACGGATCTTCCCAGACCAAGCGGGAGGACAACTGCTCCACCGGCTTGGTGGCACCCACTACGGCCCACTGCTCCGAAGCGTCGTCGATCTCGACGCGGAGCATGAACTTCATCTTGTTCAGCCACTCGGCCAACTGCGCCGCTTCGGCGGCCTCGACGATCAACCAAGTGGTGCCGCCGTCGTCCACGACGCGGGCATCGAACTCGATGCGGCCCTGCACGCTGAGCAGCAACAGCTCGCTGGAAATGCCGGGCTGGAGATTGGTGACCTGTTGCGACGACAACGTGTTGAGCCAGCTGAGGCGGTCGGGGCCGGAGACTGTCACCACGCCACGGTTCGAAAGATCGACGACGGCGGTGCCTGCGGCCAGGGCGCGCTGCTCACGCAGCGGTTCACCGTAATGGGCAGCGACGCCGGCATCCAGGCCGGTGTCTTCAACGGCGCCAGGGCGCGACAACAGAGGGCTCTTGTAAGTCATATGTAGTAGAAGTCCTTGCGTCTCAGCGGTATTCCGGGTTTTCGAAATCAAATCGGGTGCCCGCTTTCCATTCCTCCGGCAGGTTGCCATAGGCAGGAATGCCGCCGGCGTCACGCAGGAGCTTGGCCATGTGGAGCAGGTTCCACGTCATGAACGTGGTGTTCCTGTTAGTAAAATCACTCTCCGGACCACCCGATCCCTCGTCCAAATAGCTGGGTCCGGGGCCTACGGGACCGATCCACCCGGCGTCGGCCTGTGGCGGAATGGTGAACCCGATGTGTTGAAGGCTGTACAGCACGTTCATTGAGCAGTGCTTGATGCCGTCCTCGTTGCCTGTGATGAGGCACCCACCCACCTTGGGGTAGAAGGCCCACTGCCCCTGGCCGTTCAACTCTCCCGAATGGGCGTAAAGCCGCTCGATGAGCTTCTTTGTTTGGGAGGAGTTGTCGCCCAGCCAGATAGGGCCGGCAACCACCACGATGTCGGCATCGCGAACATCCGGATAGATCTCCGGCCATGCGTCCGTTTTCCAGCCGTGCTCCCGCATATCCGGGTAAACACCGCTGGCAATGTCATGGTCCACGGTCCGGATGAGGCGGGTGGTGACGCCCTGCTTCTCCATGATGTCCCGGCTGATCCGGATCAGCCCATCGGTGTTGCTGAGCTGCGGCGAAGGTTTCAGGGTGCCGTTGAAGAAGACAGCCTTGAGGCCCTCGTAGCCGCCCGGCTTGAGGTTGGTGTTCACTATCTGCTCCTTCTGCTGGTTGCTTGTGGAACGTACAGTGAGGCCTTTGGGTCAGGACACCTTGTGGAGGAAGGCCGATGCGTGGGCTTCGAGTGCTTTGCCGCTGGACGCAACGTCCCAACGCCACAAGAGGTTGCCATCAACCAAGCCGAAAATCCGGGTAGCTGCGGTGTACTCCTTGGAGTGGCTTCCGCGCATCACCATGTCGGTGCTCAGCTGGATCTGGGGTCCCTTGATCTGGCCGTAGTAGAGCTCGGTGATGCCGCCGGGGTGGGCGATCGACACTGAAATGTCGAACCCGCCGTCCTCGTTGCGGCGCTCCTCCACCTCATCGGCGGTCTTGAGCACCGGGACAATGTCAGCGGGAATAAGTCCAGGGCCGCCGTCGCCCTCTTCGAGCTTCCGCTCAAGGGCCCAGAACCCGGTTTCCACCGTCAGCGGGCGCAGCTTCTCTCCGGCGTCGTCACTGAGCCAGGTCTCAGCCCGGTACTGCAGGTACGGCAGCCCGTTGTGCGTGAAGGATACGTGCTGGACAAAATGCTCGGAATCCTCGTCTCCGCTGCCAAGCCGGCCGCGGCCTTCCCACTCACCAATGAGCCATGAAAGGGGGACGAGTTCGGGCGTCAGATCTGTGGGGATCTCAATAGGCACAACGATTACCTCGGTTGGGCTGCAGGAACAGAAGGTTTACTTCTGGCCCTTGAAAAGGCGGTAAACGACAAATCCCGCAAACCATGCCATGGCGACGCTGGCCAGGCCAAGGAGAACGAGGAAGAAAATTTCGAATGCGAGAACAGACATGATGCAATCCTAACCTTTAGTAGATGAGTAGTTTGTCTATGAAGTAAGCCAAGGCCCCCACGGCCCACACCGGCGCTATGCCCATTCCGAGCGCGGCCGGAATGTTGAGGCGTCCGCGCCTCAGGGTGGTCATCCGCCGGAAGCACACCAGGACGGACCCGATCACAACGCCGACCAAGGCGGCGGGAAGTACTGCGATATCCGAGAAAACAAGGCCTGCCAGCGGACCCATGAGTCCTGCCATCACCACGCCAAGGGGGGCCACGATCCGGTCCGGCCAGCGGATGATTCCCACCAGCAGGGCCACCGCGGCACTCAGGCCCGCCACAAGGACCATTTCCTTGACGCCGTTGAACCGTGCGCTGGCAATCCAGCCGGCCCCCAGGCAGTTCAACAGGACACCGGCACTGCAACCCAGCGTGGATTCCAGGCGCTGGGCTTGTCCGGTACCTCGAACTAGTTGGACGATGAAGACCGCCATGACGCCCAAGGCAGCGAACGCGGGGGTCCCCTCCAGGAACCCGGGCGCCGGCATATAGGCGGCAGTCACAGCCGACCCGGCACCGGCCAATCCAATGACGGCCGCCAACGTTTTCTTGGCCGGAACTGCAAGGAAATGCGGCCAACCGATCCCCACAGCCGCGGAGGCCGCGATGCCCACGCCCACCATGGCTTCCCGGGAAACGAAGGTGCTGGCCACGATGGCTGCGAGCGCCACGAGTCCGAATACCCCGATGCTCCAAGACTTCACTGTGTGCCCGACCTCAATCCGATGCGCCTTACGACCTCTCGACAATCCTGCCTTAAGCCGGCCCAATATGTCGTAATTCCACTGCCAGCCCGTCACGAATCCCTGTGTCGCAGGGCACTGATGGGTATACTCAGACTTCAACGACGCACTGTGTTTGCCCTCATCCCGTTACAACGGTCAGGGGCGGCCACCACGTCGTGACCGACCGGTGAGACTCCGGTTTCGACGCCCGATGATGCGCGTACCGCCCATTGGAGGAACTATGTCGCACATCCTGCTCCTGACGAACAGCACCGGCTCTTCGGTGGACATTCTGCCTGCCTTGGAACTGTTGAACCACCGCGTGCACATCCTCCCGGCAGAACCCACAGCCCTTTTGGAAACCGACCCCACGGATATTGTCTTCCTGGACGCCCGCAAGGACTTGGTGGGCGCACGCTCACTGACGCAGCTGTTGAAAGCAACCGGCTTGAGCGCACCCCTGATGCTGATCCTCACGGAGGGCGGCATGGCTGCCGTTTCCTCCGCGTGGGCAGTGGACGACATCGTGCTGGACTCGGCGGGCCCCGCTGAGGTGGAAGCCCGCATCAGGCTTGCCATGGCACGGGCTGTACCGGGCGAAGAGGAAACGCAGACGGAAATCCGGGCCGCCGGCGTCGTAATTGACGAAGCGAGCTATACGGCACGTGTCAGCGGCCAGCCCCTGAACCTGACGTTCAAGGAGTTCGAACTCCTGAAGTACCTGGCACAGCATCCGGGCCGCGTCTTCACGCGCCAACAGTTGCTCACCGAGGTGTGGGGCTATGACTATTACGGAGGAACAAGGACCGTGGATGTCCACATTCGGCGCCTCCGGGCCAAGCTGGGCGTGGATCACGAGAACCTGATCAGCACGGTCCGCAACGTGGGCTACCGGCTCACGCTGGTCCGGTTGCCGGACGACGAACTCTCCGAAGCCTAGGCTTCCCACCCTTCGGCACACTACATTCAGAACAACGCAGAAGAGGCCAGGATCCACAAGGATCCTGGCCTCTTCTGCGTTGTTTAGTGGAGGACATACGGGTCGAACGTATCGAGGCCACCCCACTGGTGGATCCCCCCTGTTATCCAGCCGAAGCCGAATGAGTCTGTTCAATTCAAAGAGCGAAGTTCACTTCAAAACCGAACGAGATGTCGAGAATACATCCGTTCCTGCAGGACATCAAATCACCAGGCTTGCCCGGGGCGTATAGCCTTGCATCATGAGTCACGCGCACCCGGAGAACTGGCCCGTACTGATTATCAACGGCGCCTTGGACGCCGAACTCCTCAAGGATTTCAAGACCCTCGCAGCCGCCGCGGAGGAATCCGACGGCAATCCTCCCCTCTCTGAACAGACGCTGGTCATGCTGCGGGGAGCCGATTCCGGCGACCACTCCGTGGTGTCCTTCGCCCTCTATGCGCCGGATGAGGACTCGGACCCGGCGACGGCCGAGGACCTGGCTGGAATCGCCGTTGTGGTCGAAGCGCCTCACGGCACTGGCGTGTTGGAGCTGGCTGTCCACCCCACTTACCGCAACCAAGGCGTGGCCGGCAGGCTGCTGGGGGCGCTGCAGGGCAAACGAAGCCTCGACGGACTGAGCGCGTGGTCCCACGGCAACCATGAGGCGGCCGCTGAGCTGGCCACCCGCTTCGGGTACGGGCCCGTACGAGAGCTGTGGAAGATGCGCCTCATGTCGTCCACTTCTGAATTGCCCGACGCCGGCCTCCCGGATGGAGTTTCGCTCCGCGCCTTCGTGCCGGGCCGGGATGAGCAGGCATGGCTGGCTGCCAACCGTGCCGCCTTTTCCCACCACCCTGAGCAGGGCTCCATGACGCTCGCGGACCTCGAAGCACGCAAAGCTGAAGAGTGGTTCGACCCCGAGGGATTCCTGCTGGCCGTCAACACCGAGGGTGAGCTCCTGGGCTTTCACTGGACCAAAGTCCACCCCCGCCAGGGTGCGCACCCCGCCATCGGTGAGGTGTACGTGGTTGGAGTCACCCCGGCCGCCCAAGGTTTGGGTTTGGGCAAAGCGCTGACGGTGGCCGGAATCAAGCACCTCCAGGACAAGGGTTTGCATGCAGTAATGCTGTACGTCGATGCCGACAACCACGCTGCCGTGGCCCTATACCAGAAACTTGGCTTCGTCCGCTGGGACACCGATGTGATGTATGGTCCGTTAACCAAAAATTAACCGCGGAACTTCGCCGGACGGAAAGCCGGTGACATCTTGGATTCGGGCACCGCAATTGCTTGTAATGTGGGAGGAAACCCCAGTCCTGAGCTTAGGAGAACCCCATGCAGCCGGACCCCGTCGGCACCGCCGGATCCACCTCGAAGGGTGCGACATTGCCCCCACGCTTCGGATCCTCGGAAGTGCCGGCCTCGCGAGCCACCCAGGACCGCATCGACATCCCGGAATTCGCACCGAGCCTGGAGCCTGAAGGCGACATCTCCCCGGACCGCTTCCTGGACCGCGAGCTGAGCTGGCTTGCCTTCAACTCCCGTGTATTGGAGCTTGCCGAAGATCCTGACCTGTTCCTGCTGGAACGTGTCAACTTCCTCTCGATCTTCGCCTCCAACCTCGACGAGTTCTTCATGGTCCGCGTCGCAGGCCTTAAGCGCCGCATCGCCACCGGGCTCGCCGTGCCCTCCCCCGCCGGCCTGAGTCCCATCGAGGTGCTGGAACAAATCGGTGAAGAAGCCCACAGGCTGCAGGAACGCCATGCCCGCGTTTTCGCCGAGCAAATCCGTCCGGCCCTGGCCTACGAGCACATCCACCTCATGCACTGGCACGAGTTGGACGAAGATGCCCGCCACCGGATCAGCATCATGTTCCAGGAGAAGGTCTTCCCCATCCTGACCCCGCTGGCAGTGGACCCTGCACATCCCTTCCCGTACATCTCCGGGCTGTCCCTGAACCTCGCCGTGATCGTCAGCAACCCGATCAGCGACAAGGAACTCTTCGCCCGCGTGAAGGTTCCGGACCAGCTCCCCCGCCTCATCGCCGTTGACGGCCCGCGTGCAGGTGCCATTCCCGGCCGCGTGGCACGGTTCATTGCCTTGGAAGAAGTCATCGCGGTCCACCTGGACAAGCTCTTCCCCGGCATGGAGGTCCTGGAACACCACACCTTCCGTGTTACCCGCAACGAGGACCTTGAGGTGGAAGAAGACGACGCCGAGAACCTGCTCCAAGCGTTGGAGAAGGAACTGCTGCGTCGACGCTTTGGTCCGCCGGTGCGCCTTGAAGTCACCACGGACATCAACCCGAACATCAAGGCCCTGTTGATCCGGGAACTTGGCGTCGAAGAGTCCGAGGTCTACTCCGTGCCGGCTCCCTTGGATCTTCGCGGCCTTTCTGCCATCAGCAACATCGACCGCGCCGATCTCCACTACCCCAAGCACGTGCCGCATACCTCGCGGTACCTTAACGAGTCCGAGACGTCGAAGGCCGCCAACGTCTTCGCAGCGATGCGCCGCCGGGATATCCTGCTCCACCACCCCTACGACTCGTTCTCCACCTCCGTCCAGGCCTTCCTGGAGCAGGCCGCCGCGGACCCCAAGGTCCAGGCCATCAAGCAGACCTTGTACCGCACCTCCGGTGACTCCCCCATTGTTGACGCTTTGATCGATGCCGCCGAGGCCGGCAAGCAGGTCCTTGCCCTCGTGGAGATCAAGGCCCGTTTTGACGAGCAGGCCAACATTTCCTGGGCACGCAAGCTGGAACAGGCCGGCGTGCACGTGGTGTACGGCATCGTCGGCCTTAAAACCCACTGCAAGCTGTCGCTGGTGGTTCGCCAGGAAGTGGACGGCCTCCGCCGTTACTGCCACATCGGCACCGGCAACTACCACCCTCGCACTGCCCGGTACTACGAGGACCTCGGCCTGCTGACCGCCAACGAGCAAGTAGGCGAGGACCTGTCAAAGCTCTTCAACCAGCTTTCCGGTTACGCCCCGAAGTCCACGTTCAAGAGGCTGCTCGTCGCTCCCCGCTCAGTGCGGGCAGGACTGGTGGAGAGGATCGAAACCGAAATCCGCAACGCCCGGGCGGGACTTCCTGGCCTGGTGCAGATCAAGGTCAACTCGATGGTGGACGAAGCCATCATTGATGCGCTCTACCGTGCCTCACAGGCCGGCGTGAAGGTTGACGTCGTGGTGCGCGGCATCTGCTCCCTCCGCCCTGGGGTGCCCGGCCTCAGCGAAAACATCACGGTACGGTCCGTCCTGGGCCGTTTCCTCGAACACTCGCGCGTCTTTGCCTTTGGCAATGGCGGCGATCCCGTGGTGTACATCGGCTCCGCCGACATGATGCACCGCAACCTGGACCGCCGCGTGGAAGCCCTGGTGCAGTTGGCCAGCAAGGAAGACACGGCGACTGTCATGGACCTGATGCGCCGCTACGTCGACGACGGAACGGCGAGCTGGCACTTGGACAACCAGGGCCACTGGACGAGGTTCCACCAGGACCAGGACGGCAAGCCGCTGCTGGACATGCAATCCTGGCTTCTGGAGTCGCGTTCCCGCCAGCGCGCATCGGCCCGGCGGTAAGGACGCAGTTGAACAGCGATACTCCCGTGGAGGATCAAACAGACCACCCCGGCGAGCCGGTGGCCGTTGTCGCGGCCGGAGCCATTCCGTGGCGCATCAGCAAGGGCGCCCTTGAGGTTCTGTTGATCCATCGGCCGCGGTACGACGATTGGTCCTGGCCAAAAGGAAAGCTCGACGCCGGCGAAACAGTTCCCGAATGCGCGGCGCGTGAGGTGTGGGAAGAGATTGGGCTCCAGGCCCCACTGGGCATTCCGCTCCCGGCCATTCACTATCACGTGGCGGCGGGCCTGAAGGTTGTGCGCTACTGGGCCGTCAAGGTCAACGGGGCGCAGCTCCGCCCCGATGGCAAGGAAGTGGACAGCGTGATGTGGTGCAGCCCTGACAGGGCCGCATCCTTCCTCAGCAACCCCACGGATGTGGAGCCGCTCGAATACCTCGAGAAGGCCCATGTCAGGGGCGAGCTGGACACCTGGCCCCTGGTGCTGATCCGCCATGCCAAGGCGAAACCCCGGTCCTCGTGGACAAAGGCCGAAGGCGACCGTCCTTTGGCTGCCACCGGCCAGCGGCAGGCAGTCGCGGTTCAGCGGCTACTGCAGGTATGGAAGCCGCAACGCGTAGTTACCAGCCCTTGGGTGCGATGCGTTGCCACCATCGCACCGTATGCCAAGGCCAGCGGGGCCAAGGTGAAACTGGTGGAAGCCCTCACCGAGCACAATCACCAGCGCTCACCAAAGAAGACTGCTGCGGCGGTTGAGGCATTGTTCGACAAACAGGTGCCCATCGCTGTGTGCACGCATCGCCCGGCGCTGCCCACGGCGCTGAAGCAATTGGGCCAGCACATGTCACAGGCACTCCGGTCAAAACTTCCATCCGTGGACCCTTACCTCACGCCTGGTGAAGTCATCATCTGCCAGGTCGCCCGCGGTTCGGAACGGAAGATCGTTTCCGTGGAACAGGTCAAGCCTTTCGACGACTAGGTACCGACACGGTTGACCCCTGAGTCTTTGTATCAAATACTTGATACATTGTTTCGAAGACTTGGGGGTCTTTACCGTGTCCTTTTATGTGCCGCCGTTGCTTTTGGTGGGGCCCGTCGTGGGCGCCGTCCTGGTGTACCTGTTCCTGCGGGTACAAGTGTGGTCCAAGCCCGACGCCACCTCTGTGGCATCACACGGCCTGTGGGTCGGCATCATTGGCTGGATGGCCAGCTCCCTGCAAGGAGCCATGAGCGCGGGGGTGATCCGGGCCAGTCCGACCTCATCAAATGCGCCCTTCACCTCGGAAGACCTCCTGGCGGCCCTGGCTTGGCCGATCGCCGCGTCCTTGGTGGTCAATGCCTTGGGCCAGTGGAGCTACCCGGCCCCCAAATCCCCGCACAGGTACGCTGAACTCACCGTCCGCAGGATCCGCGATTTCCTCCCGGCGAAACTCGCCTGGACAACAGTCGTGATCGTTGCCTATGCCGGTACCGCCATAGTCTCGATTGCAGCCCTGCCCGCTCACGCTCCGGTGCGTCCCGTCCCCGCTCCCCCATCACCAATAGGAACGACGGTCTACACAGGCCAGGGCCAGGACGGAAGGATCGCGGGTTCGGAACTTGCCGGGTGGCTTGGTGGCGCCTTAGTGGTTCTGGTTGCAGGGACATGGCTCGTCCTGGTACTCATCGCACGGCGGCGCCAACTGGAGACGCTAAGCAGTGACGACAACCGCATGCTTCGAGCCATTGCAGCCAACAGGCTATTGCGGACCGTCGCCACCATCGCCGCAGGCCTCGCCAGCATCGCGGGAAATTTTGCCGCACTCCCGACGCCTGGGGCAACGTGGCAATCGTCGTGGTTCAACGTTCTGGGTCTTGTCAACATGGCTGTGCTGCTCGTCATGTTGTGGTGGAAGGTGCCGGTCCTTCCTTCGCTTCAGGCAGCCGCGAAAGCCATCAGCGGCACTGCTCTCCGCGCCGATCCCCGCACCCATGGCGCAGCAAAACTCAGCGTTTCCCTCGGAGCTGTCCTGGGAGTCGCCGCCGTCTTGCCGCTTGTGACACTCGTGTTGTGGTTCGGTTTCATTCCGGTAGAAGGCCAACGCTCCCTTGCCCCGGCGATTGTCGTCACCGTGGCGGCCGTCCTGGTCCTGCTCACCATTGCCGCAGGCGAGTTACTGATCGCCCGCAACTATGGTCACCCAGAGGCGCCCCTCGATTGGCCGCGGCAGCCGGTGTCCAAGGGGTTGCTCACCTTCAGCATCGTTTCGGCCACGGTCTTTGCCGTAACGCTCGTCCTTACGGGTACAGGCCAATCACTCCTGGTCGGCCCACCCGCCTGGCCGGCCAACCTCTTTCTCACGATGGGGGTGGGACTGATGGGCGCTGCCGCGATCCTGGCCACGCGCCGTCGTCGAGGTCTTCCTGAACTGCGGGACGAGAGAGGGCTTGATGCCGCACTGCGTGCCATTTCGATGTACCGGATTGTCCGAACCCTGGCAGCATTCCTTCTGGCACAGTCAGCGGTGATGCTGCTTGGCAACGCCGAAGCATGGGGAACATTGTTCCCGGCTTTCAATCAGCTGGGACCGAGTCCTGTGTACATGACAGGAGTCGTTGTAGCCGTCATTGCCGTCGTCGTCGCGGTTACGCCTGTCCGGAGCCTTTTCCGGGCCATTCCCAGGGGCACCCAACCCAAGCAGAACCAGCCGACGCCATGACCGCCGGGATCACCGTGGATCTCTCCGATCCCGTGCCGCCCTACGAGCAGATCCGGCGGCAGCTCAGCTCGCTGATCGCCATAGGGCTACTCCAACCCGGCAGTCGCCTTCCCACGGTCCGCAGCCTCGCGGCCGACCTCGGCATCGCAGCGGGCACGGTGGCGCGTGCCTACAAGGAACTAGAGCAGTCCGGGCTGATTGAATCACGACGCCGGAACGGGACCGTGGTGCTCGGCCCACCGGAGGCGGCGCCAGGCTCAGTCCGCGGTGACGCGGAGGTGATTGCCGCCGTCGACGACTTGATCCTGACAGCGCGCGACGCGGGGGTGAGTGACGAAACGCTCATTGATCTGCTTCGTGGACGGCTGGCGGTTAATGGGCACGGTACAAGTAAGCTTGAACCGTGATTCCCACCCCGTATGAAGACCTCCTGCGCGATGTCATGGCCAACGGCACGCACAAGTCGGACCGCACCGGAACCGGAACGCGCAGCGTTTTCGGCCGTCAGCTGAGGTTCGATCTTGCTGAGAGTTTCCCGCTCATTACCACCAAGCGGGTGCACTTCAAGTCCGTAGCAGTGGAACTCCTGTGGTTCCTGCGTGGTGACTCCAACGTCAAATGGATGCAGGACCAGGGCGTCTCCATCTGGGACGAATGGGCGGATGCCGACGGCGAGCTCGGCCCAGTCTATGGCGTGCAATGGCGAAGCTGGCCCACCCCCGACGGCGGCCACATCGACCAAATTTCCGAACTCATGACCAACTTGGCAGACAACCCCGATTCCCGCCGGCACATCGTGTCCGCATGGAATGTCTCCGAGCTCAAGGACATGGCGTTGCCGCCGTGCCATGCGTTCTTCCAGTTCTATGTTGCGGACGGCAAACTGTCCTGCCAGCTGTACCAGCGCTCCGCGGACACCTTCCTGGGCGTTCCCTTCAACATCGCCTCCTACGCGCTGCTGACCCGGATGGTGGCCCAGCAGCTTGGCCTCGAGCCGGGTGAATTCGTCTGGACCGGCGGCGACGTCCACGTCTACGACAACCACGTGGACCAGGTTGCCGAGCAGCTCAGCCGCGAGCCTTACCAGTACCCGCAGCTGAACATCCTCCGCAAGCCGGACTCGATCTTCGACTACACGCTGGACGACTTCGAGGTTGTGGACTACCGCCACCACCCCACCATCAAGGCACCGATCGCGGTATGAGCACTCCTTCCTCCGAGGATCCAGCCCAGCTTCCCGGCGTCATCTTCACGCAGGAAACCGCGGCGAAAATGACCGGCATCGGCATGATCTGGGCGCAAACCACGTCCGGCGTGATCGGCAAGGACGGCGCCATGCCGTGGCACCTCCCCGAAGACATGAAGCACTTCAGCCAGATCACCACGGGGCACCCCGTGATCATGGGCCGGAGGACGTGGCAGTCGTTCCCGGAAAAGTACCGTCCCCTCCCGGGCCGCACCAACATTGTGGTGACCCGCAACCAAGAGTGGGCGTCAACGCCCGAGGCGGAGGGCGCCGTCGTGGTTGCGTCCCTTGATGCCGCACTGCTGGAGTCGCAGTTCGCGCCCGGTGGCCAGAAGGTGTGGATCGTCGGCGGCGGCGAAATTTACCGCCAGTGCATGGGCATAGCCAACCTTGCAGTGATCACCATCATCGATACCGAGGTGGAGGGTGACACCTACGCCCCCGAGCTCGGTGATGACTGGACCTTTGACACCGTGGCGCCGGCCGATGGCTGGCTCACCGCCAAGAACGGCACAAACTACCGGTTCACCACGTGGCGCCGGACCGAAAGCTAGGAAAGCCTGCATGTTGAAAAAACCTGAAACCCTGTTCGTGCTGGGCTATATGCTGCTGCCGCTTTTCGCGCTGATCTCGGCCATCGTGGGCCTGACGATGATCCTTGGCGGCAACAGGATTGCAGGCATCATCGTCCTGGTGCTGGTGACGCAGGTGTTTACGTTCGGCGCGTTCTTCGCCCTCCGTAAGCGCAAGGCCGCACTTCTCCAAGAGCCCGACGCCGGCCACTAGGTTCCGCGGGAGGCGAGCCCGGCTGCCTGACCAGGTGTCGTCGTCGTGCTTGGGCTGCGTGACGTAACCAACAGCGGCAGTTTGCTCCGAAAGTCTAGACTTGATGAATGACTACAGCAGCTAATCCGTCCGTTGGACTGGTCGGTTGGCGTGGCATGGTCGGTTCCGTCCTGATGCAGCGCATGCAGGAAGAAAACGACTTCGCCAACATCAACCCGGTATTTTTCTCCACCTCGAACGCAGGAGGTGCCGCCCCGTCCTTCGCTGATGGGGCCGGCAAGCTCGAGGATGCGTTCGATATTGAGACGCTTGCCAAGCTGCCGATTATTGTCACCGCCCAGGGCGGCGACTACACCAAGCAGGTTCACGGCGAACTTCGCAACCGCGGCTGGGATGGCCTCTGGATCGACGCTGCTTCCACCCTGCGCATGAACGACGATTCGATCATCGTCCTGGACCCCATCAACCGCGACGTCATAGACGCCGGCCTTTCCGGGGGCGTGAAGGACTTCATCGGCGGCAACTGTACGGTTTCCTGCATGCTGATGGGCCTCGGCGGCCTGTTCAAGAACAACCTGGTGGAATGGGGCACCTCCATGACGTACCAGGCAGCTTCCGGGGGCGGCGCCCGCCACATGCGCGAGCTCCTGAACCAGTTCGGCACCCTCAACAACGAGGTCAGCAGCGAACTGGACGACCCCGCGTCGGCCATTCTGGAAATCGACCATAAGGTCCTCGCTGCCCAGCGCAATGGTGTGGACGCTACGCAGTTCGGCGTGCCGCTGGCAGGGTCCTTGATTCCCTGGATCGACGCCGACCTCGGCAACGGCCAGTCCAAGGAAGAATGGAAAGCCGGAGTCGAGACCAACAAGATCCTGGGCACCGGCAAAGGCACCGACGGCAAGGACCATATAGCCATGGACGGCCTGTGCATCCGCATCGGCGCCATGCGCTCCCACTCCCAGGCCCTCACGCTGAAGCTCCGCGAGGACCTGTCCGTGACGGAGATCGAGAATCTCCTGGCCAAGGACAACGAATGGGCCAAGGTGGTTCCCAACACCAAGGAAGCCTCCATGGAGGACCTCACCCCGGTGGCCGCCTCCGGCACCCTGGACATTCCGGTAGGCCGTATTCGTAAGCTCGAAATGGGTCCGGAGTACATCAGCGCCTTCACCGTGGGCGACCAGCTCCTGTGGGGCGCGGCCGAACCGCTGCGGCGCATGCTCAACATCGTGACGGGCAAGCTCTAGCCTCCGTCCGCCCGCCGAACACGTTGCCAACCCGCTGTTCCGTTGCTGCCAAGCAACGGAACAGCGGGTTTTCGACGTTCATACGGCCGGCGCTCCAACGCGGATTTGACCTTCCGTTCCACATCCCACGGCCTGCTGAGATGATCCCACTCGATGCGGATGATCTCCCAACCAGCCTCCACCAGTTCCTTCTCCCTGCGGCGTTCGTTGAAAATCACCTCGTCAGTGGGTGCATAGTCGAAATACTTGGCACGCCCGTCGAACTCCAGGATCACCCGAGGGTCCTTCCAACCAAAGTCTCCCCGGTACTGTCCAAGGGGCGTGTCCACGCTTAGCTGGAGGATGGCGTCCTGGATGCCAAGCTTGCGCAGCAGAAGCCGCGTGCGCGTCTCACCCACCGATTCGGATCTGGCGTCCATTGCTTCGAGGACGCGGCGAACACCCCGTGTGATCCGCCCGCTGTCCACATAGTCCTGAAGCAACCCCTGATCCGCCCCGCGGCGAAGCGCTTGATCTGCGATGACCACGGCGGGTTCCAAGTCCATGGTCCGCGCGCAATCGATGACGGTACGCTCGAGGCTCGTCACACGTACGGGCCGGGGCCACGTTGCCTGCAGCTCGACAATCTCCCACGGCTCCAGCAGGCCGCCGTGAGCTATCACGTCATCGCCCGAGCTTGCCTGCGCCGGCGAAAAGGGCGTGGTGACATGTACCGAGGAGCCGCTGTTCCACGGAGAGCACCCATGCAACAGTGCTGCACTGGCATGGCTGTAGACGCTTCTGCGGCTTGCATTGGAATGGTGCGCTTGGATTCGCAACAGCTCGTGCTCCCACGGTTTCCTTTGGCGCCAATCGTGTGTCCGAATGTAGGCGCCCCGCCGGAGCCGGATCAGCTTTCCTGAGCGGACCGCCTGCGTCAGGGCCCGGTCGCCAAGTCCCTTCCGTGCCAGATCCGTGGTGGTGGCAATGACGGTGTCCGGCCAATGCGTGGAGATCAGGGCATCAAGTTTTCTGCTTTGCATGGGCCCATCGTGTACTGGGTTGGGCCGTGCAGCGAGCTTGCTGGCATCGTATGTGGACAACCCCGTTGGGCGGCCGCTAATTCGTTGTGGGTCGGCAACGTAGCAGCGGGCCGGCAACGTAACAGCGGGCAGGCAACGTATCAGCGGGCCGGCAACGGGCGCGGGGGCCGGCAACGTAGCAGCGGGCCGGCCAGTCAACCCGCCATGAATTTCAGGTACGCCCTCCCCTGCGCCTGGAAAGAACGCTCGGGGGCTGGACCAAGCTGATCCGCGAAGGGCTCGGACACCACGCCGGTGGTCTTGCCCGTGACGGTCCTGGACCACGTTCCCACCACTTCGCCGCCGGAGACAATGATGCGTTTGAAGACGCCGTTCTTCCCGGGAACCACCCGCTCGGCAAACTCCGGCGCCAGGACCAGGCTCCGGTCCTGGTAGCCAAGCAGGTATTCGTCGAAGCCCGGGAGTGCCAGCAGCGAGCGGGCGCCGGGAACGCCGTCGTCGAGCATTGCCGCTGCCTCCGGTGAGAGCCAGTAGCTGGTGCCTCCGAACGGCAGCTCAACCAGACGATCCTGTACCGCCGCCAGCGCCTTGCGTGCTTCGGTGAGCGGCACCTGGCTCCACCACGAAAAGTCCCTGATTGTCGCTGGGCCGTGGCTTTGGACGTAGCGGAACAGCAGCTCAGAGATTCCCTCCTCACGCCCCAGGTCCCTCGACTCCGGAATCCATTCAGCGAACGGTACGAACAGTTGCTGGACGCCCACCTTGCCGTTGGACACCGCCATTGGTCCTTGGACCAGCCACGCTCTCTGGCAGAGGCCCCCAAGCAGGTGAATCCCCCGCTGGGCCTTGGTGACCTGACCGGCTTCCTCGAAAGCTTGGAACAGCTGCTCGCGGGATGCTCCAGGTGCGCCCTCGGCCGTCTTGAGGATTTCACATGTCTTAAAGGCAATGTCCCGGCAGTGGTTGATGTCGTCGGGCGTGATGGCGAGCTCGCGGTGGCGCCCCGCCACCATGTTCATGAGGCGGTCACTGGTGATCCCCAGGATCCAGCCGAGATCTTCCGGCGCGAGCAGATGCAGAGTCCCCCGCATCGGCCAGGAGCGGACCACCGTCCCGGCGTCGAGGGCACTTCGGACGTGGGAGGCAGCGGTGCCGCGCACACGTTGTCCCACCGCCCAGAGAGCCGAGCCAAGATCCTGCGCCTGCATGGCGGTCATCCAGCGGACGGCCTGAGGAACCGAGGCGAACCCGTCGCCAAGGAGTCCCTGGCTGGCGAGCCGAAGCCGGCCCATGACGCGCGGAGTGAGGCTGGTGCGGGCTGCAGGCATGCTTCATCCTAAGAGGGCTCGGCGGTACAGGGAACCTTGCCGCGCCTCCCAGCCGTCTTCCAGCCGCGGATTCTAGGATGGGTTCATGCTTTTTGGTGACCTTGCCCCGTTTGTGCGGCCGATGAGCCGGTGGTTGGCTACCGCCGGCTGGTTCTGCACGCTCGTTGGCCTGGGCTCCGGGCTGATAGTTGCGGTTGGAACGGGCGTGAGTCTCTCCCCCTCCATGCAGGGCATCCAGACAGCTGGACTGGTGGCTACCGCTGCAGCCGCGCTTCTCATTGGAACCGCTGCGGCCAGCCAGCCCGTGGCCGATCGCGACGACGACGCCCCCGAGCCGTGGTTCTACCCGGCGGCCGCGGCACAGGTCCGAAGCTTCCTCCTCGGAGCCCTGGTGATGCTCCTGGGCTTGGTGGGCTTCGCGACGGCAGGACTCTTCATGCCCAGCGGCCCGTCGCCGCAGAGCATCGCTTTTACCCAGATCTTCCTGCTGGGCTCAGTCAGCTGCGGGCTCACGTTCCTGCTGCTGAACAAAGTCCTGCCCATCGCGGAACGGCGAACCCGCTAGAGGCTGACGCCGATCAGCAGCGGCTCGGGGTGCAGCTCAATACCAAAGCGCTCGACGACGCCGTCACGCACCTCGCGCGCGACCGCCACCATGTCCGCTGCCGAGGCTGAACCCCGGTTGGTGATAGCCAGCGTATGTTTGGTGGACAGGGAAGCCCGACCACCGGAAACGCTGTGCGCCTCGAGCCCGAAGCCCTTCCCGAATCCGGCCTGATCGATCAACCAGGCCGCGGAAAGCTTAACCAATCCGTCGGTGCCGGCAGGATACTTGGGTGCGTTCTCCGGCAGCTCGGCCGCACGCTCGGCGGGGACGATCGGGTTGGTGAAGAAGGATCCCGTTGAATAGGTGTCGCGATCCTGCGCATCCAGGACCATGCCCTTGGACGCCCGGAGCTTGAGGACTTCGCGTCGGACGTCATTGGAGTAGGCACGCTTGCCGACCTCCACGCCCAGCACACGGGCGAGCTCGGCATACCGGATGGGGGCACTCATCCGCCCAAGGGGCAGCTGGAACTCGACGGTCAGCACAACGTAGCGTGGCGAGCCCTCCACCGTGGTCTGCTTCAGGAGCGAATCGCGGTACCCGAACCTAAGCTCAGAGTTGGTGAAAGTCTGGACGGCATTGCGCTCACGGTCCCAGGTCCGTACTGCGGCGATGGTTTGTGAGACGTCGGCGCCGTAAGCACCCACGTTCTGGACGGGCGTGGCTCCGGTCGCTCCGGGAATACCGGACAACGCTTCCAGGCCGGACCAAGCATGCAGTACGGAGTGCTCCACCAGCGCGTCCCAGTTATGGCCGGCCTGGACCACCACGGACACACCACCACAGCTGTCTTCGGAATTCACTGTGAAGCCCTCGGACGCGATCTTCAGGACCGTGCCATGGTAGCCATCGTCCGAAACCAGCAGGTTGGAGCCCCCGCCGATGATCAGGAGCTTCTCGCCTGCAGCATCAGCCGATCGGACGGCGTCGATGATTTCTGCCTCGGTGCGGGCCTCAATGTAGTTGCCTGCGGGGCCACCAACGGCGGCAGTGGTCAATTCGGAAATCAGCGTTTGGGTCACCAATCAAGCCTAACGGGCATCGCCGGAGTGCACGGACTTTGCCTTCTGTTGGCCGGCCAAGGGTGCCAGGAAGAAGCTGACCACCAGCAGCACCAGCGGTGCCAACAACGAGTGCAGAATGCCAAAATGTTCTGCCAAGAGGCCAAGGAGCGGAGGGCCACACAGGAAAGCTCCGTAGCCGATGGTGGACACCACGGAGACACGGGCAGCGGCATGCACCGGGTCATCGGCCGCAGCGGACATCCCCACGGGGAAGCCCAACGAGGCGCCCAGGCCCCACACCGCCAGCGCAACGAACGCGAGCCAAGGGACGGGCGAAAAGACAAAGAGCGCAAGACCCACGACGGCGGTGGCCGAGCACCAGCGCATCACCACCACTCGTCCAAATCGGTCGCGGATGGACGTCCCGGCGAAGCGCCCAATGGTCATGAAGGTGACGAACAGCCCGTAGCCCACCGCCCCCGCGGCGTCGGACTGGCCGTAGCCATCGGCGAGTGCCAACGCCACCCAGTCCCCGGCGGCTCCTTCGGCCAATGCCAGGCCAAGGACCAGGACGCCGATCAGCAGGGTTCGGCGGTCACGCCAGGCAAGGGCCACCAGCCGCTTGCTGTCCAGCGGAGGTGCGCCCTGGCTGGCGTCCGACCGGAGCGAGGAATTCTGGGACTCCGGAGTGATGATCGGCAGAGGACCGGTGGAGGGGTCCTGGAAGGTGTCCGTTTCACCCGATCGGATGGTGCTCGATGATGTGGCAGGAGTCTTTTCCGCACGGAAAGAGAAACCTGCAGTGATCACGGCCGTGGTCACCACAACGCCGGAGATCAGGAAATGCCAGAACACGGGCATGTGCACGGCTGCGGCCCAGGCACCGAAACCGGCGGCGGCCACGGTCCCCAGGCTGAACGCGCCGTGGAGATGCGGCATGATGTGCCGTTCCAGTGAGCGCTCGAGTGCTGCCCCTTCAACGTTGGACGCTGTGTTCCAGCTGGCCGTGCCAAGCCCCAGCACCACCAACCCCGCGGCCACCACCAAGGGGCTCCCCGCGAGGGATGCGCCAACGCCCACGGTGACCAGTCCCGCACCCACCATGCAGCTGCCGATCCAGCTGGTGAGCTTGGGGCCGAGCCGCAGCACGATGAGACCGGAGGCCGAGATCGAGATGAACGAGGCCACGGTCATGCACATGAGCAGAAGCCCGATGCCCCCGGGAGTGAGGTTGAGCCCGTCCCGGATTGCCGGTAGGCGGGATACCCAGGTGGCGAAGGCAATGCCGCTGGCGGCGTAGGAGGCCAGAACAGCGACGCGCCACCGCGACATTTCAGTCGGGGTGGCGCGTCGCGGAGAAGCGTTCAGTTGGTTCAAGAGACCTTCACGACCGCCTGGGACTTCATCAGGACCTTCAACCCCGCCGCGACGACGGTGAGGTCAATGCGCGCGGTGCGGGCGTCGCCGTCGAGCGCTCCCACCACACCGGTGACGTCGATGACGGCGCCGGCTTCATCGGTACCCGTGGTGTCCGTGACGAGCACGGGCTTGGTGAAGCGGGTCTGGTAGTCGACGACGGCGGCCGGGTCGCCTGCCCAATCGCTCACCAATTGCACTGCGGCACCCATGGTGAACATGCCGTGGGCAATGACGCCCGGCAGCTCAACGGAGGTAGCGAACGCTTCATTCCAGTGGATGGGGTTGAAGTCGCCCGAAGCTCCTGCGTACTTGACCAAGTCCTGGCGGGTGACTTCAATGCTGCGGGTGCCAATGTCCTGGCCTACCGTCAATTCTTCGAATGTGGGGCTCATGGCTACTGTCCCTCTCCGCGGACCAGGATGGACGAGGTGGTGGTGGCGACCTTTTCGCCGGCCTCCGTGGAAATTTCGGAGCGCGTGGTGATCATGGCGCCTCCGCCCATGGCCCGGACGCCGTCGACGTGTAGTTCGGCCACGAGTCGGTCTCCGGCAACGATGGCGCGGTGGTGGGTGAACCGCTGGTCGGCGTGGACCACGCGGGAGAAGTCGATGCCCGACTCGGGGTCCTCCACCAACTGGGCGTCAGCACGCTGGGCGACGATGATGGCAAACGTTGGCGGAGCGACGAGGTCGCTGTGGCCCAGGGCCTTGGCTGCCTCGACGTCGAAATGCGCGGGGTTGCTGGCTTTCACGGCCTTCGCGAACTCGCGGATCTTTTCACGGCCGACGTCGTATACCTCTGCGGCAGGGTAGCTTCGACCCTGCAGGTCCGGATTGATACTCATGATCCAACCCTATCGGCCCGCGGGGCCGGGTGGCGTGCCGTTTACTTCTTGTAGCCCTTGCGAATTTTCTGGCCCCTGACCACAAGTCCGACCACATGGAGCACCAGACCCACACCGATCACAGGCAGGGACGCCATCGCAAGGCCTTGGTTGCCTGAAGTGTTCCCAACAATGGACATGATGAGTCCCACGGCGATGAGGCCCATGGCGCTGAAAACCAGGGCTTTGTAGGACGTGGAGGCGTTGGCCCAGAATTCTTCTAGCACCGTCCAAGTCTACCGGGGCGCGGCAGAGGAGCTTGCCGAGGGGTCAGAAGAGCGAGTCCTGCAAGGCCGGGATCTCCGTGGTGTGCGGACCGAACTCAATCCGACGACCCTTCAGGGCACCCAAGTCCGCCACGAAGCTGCCCTCAACCTCGTTTCCCGAAGCGTCGGGCAGTCCAGCCAAGGCGATCGCCCCGGACAGTGAGTGGACCCGCAGGCCGTGCCCGCCGCCGTCGAACGCTGCCGGATACGGGTGCCGCAATCCGCCTTCGGCACGAACCATACAGAGCCGATCGGCCAGGGCAGGCCGGTCCCACTCTTCCTCCACAAGGGCATAGCCAGTCATCGCCAATCCGCCCAGCAGCTCGCGCACCCGCGCGGCGTGTTGGCGGTTCAACGCCGCAAGCTCGACGCCGGCACGCGGCTCCACGAGGGCTGCCACCTTGGCTGCGGAGCGAACTTGCTGGACAAGCCCAAGCTCGCGGGTCACCAGGTCTTCGAGAACGCGAACCACCCTGCCGTCCTCGGCGTGGGCTACATAGGATGCGTGCACTGCGCCTTGTTCGGCCAAACGGTTCCACTTGCGCTGAGCGGACGCGGTGCCGATCTTGGTCGCACCGTTGGCGAACGTTGCAACGTAGAGGCAGTGCGGTTGCATCAGGTACGCGCGCAGGCCGGTGGGAACGGAGCCGCCGCGATGGAAGTCGTGCATCAGCCGGGAGTCGTCGCGCGCAAAACACGCCCCGCATTGCTTGCCCCGCTCGGCCGGAGAGCCGCTGCGGCACGGAACATGCGTGCGGTTGCCCGGACCGTGCACCTTCGTGTGGCCCAGGCACCACAAACCGGGGATAACGCGCAGGCCCAGGGCTGTGCCCTGGGCCAACGCAATATCACTGAACTCCGTGTCCGGCGAGAACATCCGCAAAGCCGGCGATGAAGAGTCCCAAACGACTCCGTGAACCAGCATCCTTACAGGGAGGGCTGGACTCCGAAGGCCACTGCGAGCTTCATGATCTTTTCGGCGCGGCCCAGGCGCGGAAGGTCCGAACCATCACGGATCACGCGGCCGTTGGCCTCGAAGTCGTTCATGAAGTCGGTAGCCCAGGCGACGTCGGACGGCGTCGGGCTGATGACCTCGTTGATCACGGTGGTCTGGTCGATGGCCAGGCAGAGCTTACCGGTCATGCCCATGGTCACGGTGATGCCCGTCTGCTCGCGCAGGATGGGGTGGTTGGTGCCAACAGTGGGGCCGTCGATGGGGCCTGGCAGGTTGCCAACGCGGCTGGCGACAACGAGCTTGGCACGCGGGTAGGCCATGGCCTCCGGGGTGGCAGCCATACCGGTATCGCGGCGGAAGTCGCCCGAACCGAAAGCCAGGCGGAAGGCACCCTGTGCGCGTGCAATGTGGTTGGCTTCTTCGATGCCGAGGGCGGACTCCACCAGGGCGATCACGGGAGTCTTTCCATCCATGCGGTGGTAGGACTCGGTGACTTGGTCAGCGGACTCGGTTTTGGCCAGCATCACGCCGAGCAGGCCGGGGGTGCCGCGAAGTCCTGCGAGGTCGTCGGCCCAGAACTTGCTGGTGGCATCGTTGATCCGGACCCAGGCCTGGCCACCTGCGGTCAGCCAGTTCACCACATTCTCGCGCGCTGCGTCCTTTTGGGACGGGTCAACGGCGTCTTCGATGTCAAGGATGATGGCGTCTGCCCGTGAACCCGCGGATTCGTCAAAAAGCTCCGTTTTCATGGCATTCACAAGGAGCCAGGAACGGGCGATATCGGCGGGAATGTTGCGGGTAGGCCGAATGGATTCGGCGGCGATGCTAGACGTCATGTATCTACCGTATCCGTCCTGCGGGTCGCAAGGCGAAGAAATCCGCCCGGTTGTGAGGATCAATACGAACTAAACCCCATATGACTGTGGGGTCCGGCAGTATGAACGTCCGACGACGATACTCGCCAGTCATCTTCGACCCACCTGTCGCTGTTGTTCACACAGCTCAACGCGGCGTCTTGTGTCCCCCGATTGCCGGGAATTTCCCTGGATTTCGTCCCGTGTCGGGCTGTTTCGCAGCGTTTCCAGGCGTTACCCCATCGCTTCCCACCCGCCGTCGAAATGGGCTTTCATCGTTCCCAAGCCGTTGCACAGGTTCCCCCAGCCCTGGCATAGGCCGGCCACCCAACACACCACTCTTCAATCGAAAGTAGCTCCCATGAAACTGCATCTGCCCCTCCTGAGCGTCGCGGCCGCCGTCGTACTAGCGCTGACGGTGTCCGGCTGCGGCGGTGCAGCCGAAGCCGGACAAGCCAACCAGGCCGGCAACGAGGTCAAGGAACTCCGTTACCAAGGCTCAGCCAACAACGTGACGTTCCCCGAACTTGCAGCCGATCTGGGTTACCTGGGCGACCTGAAGCTGAACTGGGTGGGCAACACCACCAGCGGCCCCCAGGACATCCAGTCCGCAGCAACCAACCAAACCGACTTCGGTGGCGCGTTCTCCGGGGCGGTGGTCAAGCTCATCGAAGCGGGAGCTCCCGTTAAGGCCGTCACCAACTATTACGGTTCGGACGACAAGACGTTCAGCGGGTACTACGTCAAGGCGGACAGCACCATCAAGGAACCGCGTGACCTGATCGGCAAGAAGATCGCGGTCAACACCCTCGGCGCACACCACGAAGCCGTCATCAACACCTGGCTGACCAAGAACGGACTCAGCCAGGACGAGATCAAGCAGGTCCAACTGGTACCGCTGGCACCCAACGACACGGAGGAAGCCATCCGTCGAGGTCAGGTGGATGCGGGAACGCTCGGCGGAGTGCTGCAGGACAGGGCCATCGAGGCCGGCGGACTGCGGTCGCTGTTCAGCGATGTGGAACTGTTCGGGACGTTCGCGGGAGGCCAGATTGTGCTCCGCAACGACTTCATCGAAAAGAACCCCAACACCACCCGCACCTTCACCACGGGCGTGGCCAAGGCGATCAAGTGGGCAGCGGAAACTCCTCGCGACGAAGTCATTGCCCGCTTCACCAAGATCATCGAAAGCCGCGGACGCAATGAGAGCACAGCCAACCTGAAGTTCTGGAAGAGCCCGGGCGTCCCGGACTCCGGCGTGATCCAGGACCAGGACTTCACCCGCTGGGAGGCTTGGCTGAGCTCAGCCGGCATCGTCAAGGACAAGCTCACTCCGTCCAAGTACTACACCAACGACTTCAACGAGCTCGCCGCGGCGAAGAAGGGATAGTCATGACAGCCAAAATCAGCCTCCGGAACGTCACCAAGGAGTTCACGGTCAGGGCCACCAAGGACACTGCGGCCACCCGGCTCACCGCCATCGATTCGCTGAGCCTGGACGTCCGCTCCGGTGAGTTCCTCACCCTGGTGGGACCCAGTGGATCGGGCAAGACCACGCTTCTGGACCTGCTCGCCGGGTTGTCCACTCCGACCTCCGGCGAAGTGCTGGTGGACGGCAAGCCCGTCACCGGGCCGGGCAAGGACCGCGCCGTGGTCTTCCAGCAGTACGCACTGTTCCCGTGGCGCACAGCCTCCGCTAACGTCTCGATCGGCCTCGAAGGAGTGGGGCCCGACGGCAAGAAGCTCAACCGCCGCGAACGTGCCGCCAAAGCCAGTGAATATTTGGCGTTGGTGGGATTGGCCGGTTTTGAGGACCGCTACCCGCATGAATTGTCCGGTGGCATGAAGCAGCGTGTGGCCATTGCCCGCAGCCTGGCCTACGAGCCGGATGTCCTGCTCATGGACGAACCCTTTGCCGCCTTGGACGCCCAGACCCGCGAACAGTTGCAGGACGAACTCCTGCGGATCTGGAAGGCCACGGGGAAAACGATCGTCTTCATCACGCACGGCATCGACGAGGCCGTGTACCTCGGCGAGCGCGTTGCCGTGTTGAGCGCCCGCCCGGGCCGGCTCAAGGAGATCGTGGACATCGCCATCCCCGACCGTGACGGCGACGAGGACATCCGCTCAAACCCTGCCTTCGTTGAGCACCGCCACCAGGTGTGGACGCTCCTGCACGATGAGGTCCGCCGCGCACAAGACGCAGGGCATCGCAAGATCCTCCCGGACGGCAGCGCACCGGACGAGCCCGCCACCACCATCACCGAAAGGAGCGCGGCCTGATGACCACCACGCTCACGCCAACACAAGCGGCACCCAAGGCGGCCGGACCGGTAGACCCGGGTGCCGCCGTCGAACCCTCCGTCACCGAAGAGTCAAAAACGCAACACACGACGCCGGCCCTCGCCACAGTGCGGCGGGTCACCTCGGTGGCGGGGTCGGCACTGTGGAAGTCCGCAGCCATCCTGGCGTTCCTGGCGCTGTGGGAGCTCGGGCCGACGTACTTGGCCAGCCCGTCCACCCGGGTGTTCCTGCCGCCGCTGCACGAAGTACTCCTGGCCTGGGGCAAGCTCTTCGAAGCAGGGACCATCCAAGGGCACATCGCTGCCAGCCTCACGCGCTCGGTTGCCGGGTTCGGTGCTGCGCTGGTGGCCGGTGTCTCGCTGGGGCTTCTCATCGCCTGGTACGGACGGCTGAACTCGGTCCTGAACCCGCTGCTGGAGCTGTTCCGCAATACGGCGGCCCTTGCCTTGCTGCCGGTGTTCACCTTGTTGCTGGGCATCGGCGAGGAATCCAAGATCAGCATTGTTGCCTACGCTGCGTTCTTCCCGGTCCTCCTGAACACCATTGCCGGCGTGAAGACCGTGGATCCGCTGCTCATCAGGGCTGCGCGGTCGCTGGGACTCAACAGCTTCCGGCTGTTCCAGAAGGTCATCCTTCCGTCCGCAGTACCCACGATCTTCACGGGCATCCGCATGGCCGGCACCGCCTCCATCCTGGTACTGATCGCCGCCGAAATGGTGGGCGCCAAGGCCGGCCTGGGCTACCTGATCGTGAACGCGCAGAGCAGCTTCCTCATCCCGGATATGTACGCAGGCATCCTCACGGTCTCCCTGCTGGGGCTCGGCGTGAACTTCCTCCTGGTTGCCCTTGAGCGGCACTTCTCCCGATGGCGGACCGCCGTTGGCGCCGCAGCCTCCTAGAACCATCCCCGCGGCATCCGCCGCAACCATCACAACAAGTAAGGAACAGGAATCATGACCGTCATTACCGAAACCAAACTCGAGTTCGCCAAACTGGGCTCCCGCATCGGTGCCGAAATCCGCGGGCTGGACATCAGCGGCGACCTCAGCCAAGACACGGTCGCACAGATCAGGGCGGCACTCAACGAACACAAGGCACTCGTGTTCCGCGAGGCCAACATTCTCAGCGACGAAGCGCAGGTGAAGTTCGCCTCGCACTTCGGCCCGCTCACCAAAGCACACCCCACGGTGGCGTCGGTGGAAGGCGAAGAGAACGTCCTGCCCGTGGACAGCGAGAACGGCTCGGCGAACAACTGGCACACGGATGTCACGTTCGTGGTGAACCCGCCACAGGCTTCCACGCTGCGCAGCATCGATCTTCCCGCGTACGGTGGCGAGACCCTGATTGCGTCCTCGGCGGGCGCGTACAAGGACCTCCCGGAGGAGCTCCGCACCTTCGCGGACAGCTTGTGGGCCATCCACACCAACGACTACGACTACTCGGTGCCCAAGAACCTGGAGCATTCCAACGCTGAGGAGCGCCGCAAGGAGTTCACGCGGCTGAAGTTTGAAACTGCCCACCCTGTGGTGCGGGTCCACCCCTTGACCGGCGAGCGCGGATTGTTCATTGGGGGCTTCGCGCAGCGGCTCAGGATCGTGGGTTTGTCCAACACGGAGTCCAAGGACATCATCCGGCTGCTGCAGGCGTACGTGACACGTCCGGAGAACGTGGTCCGGGTGAACTGGGAGCCCAACCAGGTGGTCTTGTTCGATAACCGCATCACCCAGCACTACGCACCGGACAACTACGACGGCCAGCCGCGCAAGCTCAACCGGGTGACCATTGCCGGCGACATCCCGGTCAGCATCGACGGCAAGCCGAGCCAGGCAATCCAGGGCGACTCGAGCACGTACTCCGTGGTTGCGCCCGTGGCAGTTTCGTAGGAGCGCGTATGTGTTGCTGTTGTCACCCAACTGACTGGCAGTAGTGGTTGTTATGAGTCCTCATTCCAACCACTACTGTCAGTCAGTTGGGTTAAAACAAGCGTCAGGGGATGTTGTTCCCCCGCGCCGCCACCCACAATCCGTACCACTCGGCACGGGACATGGTGGCAGCCACGGCGGCGGCATCGGCGCATGCCTGTATCCGTGCAGAGTTGGTGGTTCCAACGACCGGCGAAATCCGGGCGGGGTGCTTCATCAGCCAGCCCAACAGCACAGCCTCCGGCGTGGTGTCCTTCTCCCCCGCCAGCTGCTCCAGCATCGCCGCGGCCGCAGACTCAGCCGGTGACAGCTCGTCGGACTTCGCCCCGGTGTAGCGGCCCTGTGCCAAGGAACCGTAGGCCTGAAGTTCAATTCCCTTGGCCATGCAATGCTCCACGGTCCCGTGCGGGAAGCTGTACTCCAGGCCCTCCGCATGATTGACCAGCACAGTGCCTTCCAGCCAGTCCCTCCGAAGCAAACTCATTTCCAGCTGGTTCGCCACGATGGGCACCTCCAGGGCGTCCTGCAGGAAGGCGATCTGCGCGCCGGACATGTTGGACACGCCCAACTGCCGCACTTTGCCTTCCGTCATTAACTGCCCGACGGCGTCCGCCACCTCGTGCGGGTCCATCAAGGGATCGGGCCGGTGCAGGAGCAGCACGTCCACGTAGTCCGTCTGTAGCCGCTTCAGGCTCCCGTTGACCCGTTCAAGAATGGCTTCGCGGCTGAGGTCGTAGTGGGTGGCCAGCCCGCGCTCTCCCAGCCTGATGCCGCACTTGGTCTGCAGCTGGATCTTCTCGCGCAAACCGTGCGAACGGGCAAGGACCTCACCAAAGACGGCCTCGGACTTACCACTGCGGTAAATGTCCGCGTGGTCAAACAACTCGATCCCGATGCCCCGCGCGGCAGCAATCACCGCAGCGGCCTGATCGATCTCGGTTGCGCCGTAGGACGTGCCGTCCCAAGGACCGCCAAGTCCCATGCAGCCGTAAATGAGGCGTCCCCGCCCGTTCGCGATAGTCATACTTCAGTATTCCCCGACGTGGCTAGGAGTTGCGGACAACCCAAGCGGTGGTGTCGGAGGGCAACTTGCCGTCTTCCAGGGGGCCGCTGGCCACCACGACGTTCCCCTCCGGGAGTTCCACCGGGTTGCTGCCGAAGTTGGTCACGGTGTGCCAGCCACCGGGGCGGCTGAAATGCAGCACGTCCTTGTTACCCGTCTCCACCCACTCGAGCTCCTCATCTGTCTGGAGTTCGCTGCGCAGGCGCAGCGCGTCGCGGTAGAGCTCCAGGGTGGATCCCTTGATACCTTCCTGCTTGGCTACGGCATATTCCGCAAACCACTCAGGCTGCGGAAGGTGTGCCCCGCCGGTACCGAACCCGAAGGAAGGGCCGTCCGCTGTCCACGGCAAAGGCACGCGGCAACCGTCACGGCCGATCTCCACGCCCGGATTGCGGAAGAAGGACGGGTCCTGCCGATCCGCATCGGGAATTTCCGACACTTCGCGCAGGCCCAACTCCTCACCTTGGTAGAGGTAAGCGGAACCGGGAAGCGCCAGCAGCAAGAGCGTTGCGGCGCGGGCACGACGCAAGCCGAGTTCGACGTCGAGCTCATCAGCAGGTGCGCCGGCCAGCAGCCAGCCCTTGCCGTCTTGGCCCTTGGGCTTTCCGCCGGTGACATCCTGCGCCGCGTTGGTTCCCTGCGCTACGGAGCCGCCCTTGGGCAGGCCGTAGCGGGTTGCATGACGGACGACGTCGTGGTTGGAGAAGACCCAGGTGGAGGACGCTCCCGATTCCTTGGCCGCCACAAGGTTGTCCGTGATGATCTGCTTGAACGATGCGGCGTCGAAATCGGACTGCAGGAGGTCGAAGTTGAACGCCTGGCCGAGTCCTTCGGGGCTGGCGTAGCGGGCACGGCGGGACTCGTGGACCCAGGCTTCGGCCACAGCGGTCCGCGGGGGGTTGTACTCGTTGAAGAGCTTGCGCCACTCGGCGTAGACCTCGTGGACTTCGTCCCGGTCCCAGAACGGGTGGGAACCGTCGGTGAAGCCATCCGTGCCGTGTGCCTTGGCTTCCAGGTCCGCCTTCATGGGCAGCGGCTCGGTAAGATCCTTTGCCATGCCGTGGGCGACGTCGATACGGAAGCCATCCACGCCGCGGTCGGACCAGAAGCGAAGGGTCTTCAGGAAGTCCTCGCGAATCTCCGGGTTCTCCCAGTTGAAGTCCGGCTGCTCCTTGGCGAAGATGTGCAGGTACCACTGGCCGGGTGTGCCGTCAGGCTCGGTGATGCGGTCCCAGATGGGTCCGCCGAAGACGGAGTCCCAGTCGGAGGGCGGCAGTTCGCCGTTCTCTCCCCGGCCATCGCGGAAGATGTAGCGGTTGCGTGCCGCCGAACCCTTGGGCGACGCCAGCGCTTCCTTAAACCATTCGTGGCGGTCGGAGGAATGGTTGGGGACGATGTCCACCACGATCTTGATTCCCGCGGCGTGAAGGGCGGCGGCCATCTCGTCGAAGTCCTCCAATGTCCCCAGTTTCGGGTCCACGTTGCGGTAGTCGTCAACGTCGTAGCCGCCGTCAGCCAGCGCCGAGGGGTAGAACGGGCTCAGCCAGACGGCGTCGATTCCCAGTTCCTTCAAATACGGGACTTTCTCAGTGATGCCCTTGATGTCGCCAAGTCCGTCGCCGTTCGCGTCATGGAAGCTGCGCGGGTAGATCTGGTAGACAGCAGCCTGGCGCCACCAGTTCGGATCGGACATGCGGTGGGCGTCGGTACGGTGTGCCTTGGTGGCGGAAGTGCTCACGAAACTCCTTTGATTTAGAATCTAAATTTATGTTCCGGACCAGTATGAAACGCTGGACGCGGAAGGTCAACAACGTCAGCCCTTGACGGCGCCCTGCGTCACGCCCGCCATGACCCACCTCTGCGTAAACAGGTACGCGATGATGGCGGGTGCCATCGCCATCAGGTAAGACGCGAAGGACACGTGGTAGTTGTTGCTGAACTGGGTTTGGAACAGGTTCTGCCTGACGGGAAGCGTCTGCAATGCAGGATCGGAAATGATCAGCGAAGGCATCATGAAGTCATTCCACGCGTAGAGGAAGGCGAAGATCCCCACGGTTGCACTCATTGGCGCCAGGAGCGGGAAGATCAGCTTCCAGAAGGTCTGCCACGTGGTAGCGCCGTCGATCCTGGCACTCTCTTCCAGTTCCATGGGGATGGAGCGAAGGAAGGCCGTGAAGAGCAGCACGCTGAAGCTCAGTTGGAACATGGTGGCCAGGAGAATGACACCAAACGGGTTATCCAGGCCGAGGCGGCCTGTGAGCTGGATCTGTGGCAGGGCCACCACCGGGAAGGGAATGAACATAGCCCCCAGGAGGTAGAAGAACGAATACCGGAACAGTCGCCGTTCCCAATTGCGCACGATCGCATAGGAAGCGAAGGCGGCCAGGATGATGGTGGCCAGGACGGTCCCCGCGGTCACCAGCAAGGACATCGCTGCGCCCACAGGAAAGTTGGTCAGCGTCCAGGCCTGGACGAAACCGTCGAGGCTGAAGGGAGCCGGGAAGGAGAAGGCATTTCCATCCACAGCCTGGCCTTGGGTCTTGAATGCCATGGAGACGGTGACGTACAGGGGCAGGAGCACCGTCACCGCGCACAGCACGAGGATGGTGGTGGCCGACCAGTTGACGCGTTCCACCTTGGGTGTGGATCGCCGTCGGCCGGCTCCGGTGGTGACGGCCTGCCCGCGGGTAGAGTCGTCGATGGCGAGGGTTGCTTGGTTGGTCATCAGAGTGCATTCCGTCCGCGAGTCAGCGAAAGCTGTACGAGAGAGATAACGATGGCCACCACGAAGAAGATCGTCGCATTGGCCATCTGGTAGGCGTAGTCGCCGCCGTTGAAGCCGGCGATGACGGTCATCGCGATGCTCCTTGTTGAAGTCCCCGGACCACCGTTTGTCAGGCCGACGATGATGTCGTAGGCGTTGAGGAAGCCCTTGAAACCGAGAATGATGTTGATCACCACGTAGCCGGAGACCAGCGGCAGCGTGATCTTCAGCAGTTGCTGGAACTTGCTGGCGCCGTCGATTTCCGCAGCCTCATAGACGTCCCCCGGCACTGCAACAAGGCCCGCAATGTAGATGAGCAGCGCTCCGGGCACAGCCTGCCAGGCCGTGACGAGCACGACGGCAACCCACGCGAGGTCTGGATTAGCAAGGAGGCTGCTTTCCAGCCAGGGGATCCCGGCCGCGGCTCCGAGGGAGGGCAACGAGTTCGAAAACAGGAAGTTGAAGACGTACGCGATGATGATGCCGGAAACCACCATGGGAATGACAAAGACGGTTCGCAGCGCCGACTTCATCCGAATGCGTGAAGTCAGCCCGACGGCGAGGAGGAATGCCACAACGTTGACCGCAATCACCGTCACGATGGAGAAGCCGAAGGTGAACAGGTAACTCTGCAGGATGGCGGGATCACTGAAGATGGCGATGTAGTTGGTCAGGCCCACAAAGTCCCAGTCACCGATTCCAATGGAATTGGTGAAGCTGAAGAAGATCCCTATGATGCCCGGAATCGTGATGGCCAGGGTGAACAGGACAAGGCTGGGAACCAGGAAAAAGTAGAAGATCGGTTCCACCCGGCGCCTGGCTCGTTGCTTTTGGGGGGCCGCAGCGGACGTGGAGGAGGGTGTGGTGATGGTTGACATGGTTTTTGACTCCCTGGTTCTGCACTACTGGCGGAACGCCAGGCGCGCCCAATCTGCGTCGAGTGTGCGAAGGGTGGTTGCAGGGGCCGCGCCGAAGACGATCGCCTGCGTGTAGTTCATGATCGGAATCGTGCGCGGCACCAGCACCGAGGGGCCCTGGTAAACGTCTCCGGCGTCGTAGTACTTCACCATCCCTTGGATCCGGGGATCGGGCACGCCGGCGGCATCCTTGGTGGGCGTGAAGCCCAGTTGCGACTGGTTGTAGGCCTCAATTACCTCGGGCTGGTAAAGGTACTCGAGGAAGTCCCGGGCCGCTTCCTTGTGCTTGGAGGCCTCCGGGATCCAGGCCGCGAGGTCCACGTTGACTCGGACGCGCAAGTCTTCCGGGTCCTCGGTCATGGGCAACGGAAAGGTTCCAAGGTTGAGGTCCGGAGCTGTCTTGGCGATCTCACTGAAGGCCCACGGACCCTGCAGGTACATGGCAGCCTCCCCTTTCGAGAACGCAAGGTTGCCGTCGCCGTAGGCCCGGCTTGCAGCATCCTTATTGACGTAGCCCTTGGCAAGGGTCAGCATCTTCTCCACGGGCTGGTCGAAGTCCTTCTCGAAGGACACCGCCGAATCCTGCCCTACATTCACGCCTTCAGCGTCAAGCTTCTTGAAGAAATCGATGGTGTCCACCTGACCACCGACGGAGTAGTCGAACCACCCCTGGGCGATGGTCCAGTCATCCTTCCACGTCGCGTAGAACGGCGTCACTCCAGCAGCCTTCAGCTTTTCGCACGCTGCGATCAGTTCGCTCCAAGTAGTGGGCACCACCACGCCGTGCTTGGCGAAAATCTCCTTGTTGTAGATCACCGAGGACGCCATCACCGAGTAAGGCAGGGCACTGGTGCGCCCGGGATACGAACCGTACTGGTCCATAAGCGGCTGAAGGTCCTCGCGGATAGTGGATGCGGCGTTCGTGCCGGACAAGTCACTCAACGCTCCGCGCTGCACAAAGCGGGATGTCTCCATGTTGTAGTTGGCCAGTGCGATGTCCGGCGGATTGCCGCGGACGAAGCTCGCGGACACGACGTCCACGCCTGAAGTGTCCAGGACCACTTCGGTTTCGTCCTGCGAAGCGTTGTAGTCAGCGACGAGTTTGGTCATGAAGCCGATTGCTTCCCTCTTGCTGAACGTAAAACGGATTGTCTCTTTGCCCGACTCCCCGGTGCAGCCTGAGAGGAGGCCGGCCAGCAGTGCCAATCCCAAACCCATAGCTGCGAAGCGTTTCCCGCGTGTCATTTTCACGGACACCGTAGCCCTTTCGTCGCGCGGACCTCAGTGGCCGCATTTCCATCGTGCGGCGGTCAGAACACGCCATCCGAAGTTTAGATAGGAGATAAATTTACGACCTATCGCTAACTATGGTGAGTGATTCGCGCCACAGGGTCAAGCTTTGGAGCAAATGCGTCGTCATCTAAATTTATGGACTAAATTTAGAGAGACCGTCCTATCGTTCCGATGGACCACTGAACAATTGGGAGCACGAATGCTGATCGGGACTGCGCCGTCAACACAGCTTGTACGCAGGGTTAATGCGGGTGCAATGCTGAAGGCCATGCGCGGAGCAGGCGTGGTCACCGGCACGGAACTGATGGCGTCCACTGGACTCTCGAGGGCCACCGTCATTTCGATCTGCGATGAGCTCGTGCAGCTCGGATGGCTCCAGGAACTGGAAAACCAGCGAGGCACAGGAGACTACGTCAAGGGCAGGCCTGCGCGTCGCTTCATCTTCGATGACAGTGCCGCCAGCGTAATCGGAATCGACATCGGCGCGAACAAGATCACCGCGATTGTGGCCGACATGGCCGGAACCACTTTGACGCAGACCACCATGCCTTTCCGGACCTTCAACGTCCCTGCAGATGAGCGTGCCGACGTGCTGGACCGGATCGCGGCGGATGCCCTGGAAAAAGCCGGCGTCACGGCCGACTCCGTCCTGGCAGTTTCGGTTGGTGTTGCCGCACCCGTCAGCCGCGACGGCGAGGTGCTCACGGCCCAGGAGTTCTGGAAATCCTTCGATGTCCGCAGGATTGTGTCCGAGCGGCACGGTTGGCAGGTACTCCTCGAGAACGACGCCAACCTGGCAGCCCTTGCGGAGAGGTGGCAGGGTACAGCTCAGGGCGTCGACAACCTGGTGGTGATGCTCGCCGGGGATCGCCTGGGATCGGGCATCCTCGAGTCCGGCCGTTTGCTCCATGGACAAGTGGGCGGCTTTGGCGAACTGGGTTACCTGGACAACGTGGACGGAGTTGGCGACACCTACGGCATCGCCCATTACGCCTCGCTGTGGGGGCGGGAAGCTCTGGCCAACGACGCCACCAGTTCCCTGGGGACACTCTGCGGCGGAGACCCCGCAGCCCTGACGGCGGAGATGGTTTTCAAGGCGGCAGCAGACGATGACCGTGCCGCCCGCATCGCCCTTGATCGCGTGGCACACCGCATGGCCCGAGTCATCGGCTCGATCAGCACGCTGGTCAACCCTGAGCTGGTGGTCATTGCCGGTGGTGTCGCAGCGTCCGTCCACGCCTTGCTCCCGGACATCGAGAAGCAGTTGGCAGACTTCACCTTCACTCCCCCGCGGCTGGCAACTTCCGTCCTGGGCGATGGCATTGTGTCCCTCGGAGCGATCCGCCATGCTCTGGACTACGTCGAAGAGCATGCCTTGGACCTCTACCCGGCCTCACTACGAAAGCACGAGGCCGCCGGCTAGTCCGGCATGGACATGGTGCGGAGGTCCAGCTGACGGAGGACGCGATCCGCCACTTCCGGATCAGTGCCGGGTTCGTTGCGGGCCGCCACCACCTCTTGGCGGGCAGCGTCGAGGGCGATGGTCTGGACGGCGATGGACAGCTCCCGTCCCCGCTTTCGCTTCTCAGAGGCCGACTCGTTCTGCAGCGTGCCATCCAACAGCTCCGCATGCAGGCGGCGCATTTTCTCCTTGACCAGCGCTACTTTCTCAGGCGGAAGTTCCTTCATGAGGTCATGATCCTTGAGCGCAGCCACCGCCGCGGACTGGGCACGCTTGGCCAGGAGCTTGGCGGCATCCTGCTCGTGCGAACCATCCTCCGTGGCCTTCAGGACGCGCATGAGCCACGGCAACGTGAGGCCGGGGAGGACCAGCGTCGCCAGAAGAACGGCGCAGGCGATCACCAGGATCTCGTGCCGCGCCGGGAAGTCGCTGCCATCCGGCAAGGTCATGGGAAGGGCCAAGGCAAGGGCCAACGTCGCCAGCCCGCGCATGCCGCACCACGTCAGGATCAACACTTCCTTTGGGGACGTGGGCAGGAGGTTCCCCCGCCTGCGCGCCGACAAGGACAGCAGCGCCAACCACAGGAATCGGACCACGAATACCAGGATGCAGATCACCACGGCCATGCCGATCATCCCAAAAATGGCCGTTCCCTCGTCGCGGATGACGTGGCGGATCTCCAGGCCCACCAGTCCAAAGGCCAAGCCCGTGGCGAGCAACTCCACCACGTCCCAGAAGGCCGTCCGCGTGATGCGTTCAGCGGCGTCCTGCGGCCGCGTATGGCGCTGCAGCTCCAAGGCGGTAACGACGACGGCCACCACACCTGAGGCGTGCAGCTCTTCCGCGAGGATGTAGGCCGCGAACGGCACCACCAAGGTGACCGCGCTGCGGGCCACCATGGAGGCAACCAGTGTGGTGATGAATCTGGTCAGCCAACCCATCACAATGCCGATCACCACGGCCAGGGCTGCACCGATCACGAACTGGGGAATGACTTCCGGGCCCACTTCCTTGCCGGACATCGTGGCGGCCACAGCGGCCTGGAAGATCACGATGGCCGCGGCATCGTTGAAGAGACCTTCGCTCTGGAGGACTGTGATGAGGCGTCGGGGCATGTGGACACGGCCAGCTACGGATTCGACGGCCACAGGGTCCGGCGGGGCCACCATGGCGCCCAAGGCGATAGCGGCGGGAATTCCGATGCCCGGGATCATGAGCCAGGCAGCTCCGGCCACAACGGCCGTGGAGACCACCACCAACGCCACGGCCAGGAGCAGCAATGTCCGCCATCGCACCCTGAAGACCGCCCACGAGCTCTTCTGCGCGGTTGCGAACAGCAGGGGCGGAAGGAAGATCGGCAGGATCAGCTCAGGGGAGATCTCAAATTCGGGGAAACCCGGAATGAAGGTCAGCGCAACAGCCAAGAGCAGCATCAGCACCGGATATGGAAGCCGGAGCCGGTCCCCCAAACCCACTGCCACCACTGTTGCAAGCAGCAACCCGACAATGAGCGCCAACTGATCCATGTTCCTGCTTCCCCAGATGTTGTAGAGCTCTCCCCCGGGCAAAGCCGAAAAAGTTCCCTACCAACATATCCCGGGATCCCGGCACTGCCGGCCCTGGCTACTCGGCCGTGAGGGCGTCCACCACGTCCTCGGCTCCATCTTTGAAGGCGATGGTGCGGTGGACGGTCTCCGGCAGCTCCAGGACTGCCGCCGTCACGAGCGCCACGTTGGCCCGCGAAGTCTGCGTACCGTTGCCCGGGTTGGCAGGATCGGTCTCAATCAAGCCGGTAGCCGGTTCATCGGTCAGGGTTCCGGGGCCCAGAATGGTCCAGTCGAGGTCGGTACCCCGCAGGTATTCGTCAGCAGCAGCCTTGGCCTCTGCGTAGGCGAAGAACGGGTTGTCCTCCGGGACCCCATGGTCCGTGGAAGCACCAAGGTAGGACACCATGACATACCGCGTGACCTGGGCTTCGGCTGCCGCATCCATGGAGCGGATGGCTGCGTCCCGGTCCACGGCGTACGTCCTGGCGGGGTTCCCTCCGCCGGCACCGGCTGACCAGACCACGGCGTCGTGGCCCTTGAGCGCTTGGGCGAGTTCCGCCGTCGTCGAGTTCTCTACATCCAGCACCTCAGCAGAGGCGCCCGTGTCCGTGACATCTGCCACATGATCGGGATTTCGGATGAAGGAGGTGACGTCGTGACCTTCGCCACTCAGGATGCGGGACAGATGCAGGGCCACTTTGCCGTGGCCGCCAATGATTGCGATTCGGCTCATTGACCCATTCTGTCCCAAGAAACGGAAAAACCCCGCAGACAGAATCTGCGGGGTTTTGCTCTGTAGCGGTGGGGAGGCTCGATCTCCCGACCTCACGATTATGAGTCGTGCGCTCTAACCAACTGAGCTACACCGCCACGAATGAGAAAAACCTGTGTCAAGCCGGTCAAAACCGCCTTGACACAGGCCCTCATCCAGAGCCCCCCACCGGAATCGATCCGGTGACCTCGTTCTTACCAAGAACGCGCTCTACCACTGAGCTAGGGGGGCAACGAGTAAATACTCTACCGGACGTTTTCAGAAGCTACAAATCGGCGAAAGAACGCGGAAAAACGGCGTCGACACAATTTGCAAAGACGCCCACTTCCTGATCTGCAAACGGAGAAAATCAGGGCAGCCGAAGCACCTGTCCGGGATAGATCAGGTCCGGGTTAGGGACCGTATCTGCGTTGCTCGCGATCAGTGCACCGAGGTCCACGCCGAACTGTGCGGCGATCCCACCCATAGTGTCCCCTGGCTCCACCACAACCTCCGTGACCCGTGGAGCCGCCGCTGCGGTCCCGCCGCCCTCTGCAGGGGCCCCAGGGGTGGCCTCGTGGGCTTCCTGAGCCGCCTGCGCCTCCTGCGCGCCGTCAACGTCAGCCTCCACCTGCCGGGCTGCCTGCACCCCGGCAACGTCCGCAGCTTCCTGCTGGGCCGCCGCCTGTGCGGCCGCCGCCTCAGCGGCGCTGCGGTCCAACGTTGCAACCTCGACGGCGGCTGCGTCCTCAGCCGCTTGGCTTGCGGCAGTGTCCACTGGGCCGGTTTCGGGAGCAGCAGGGACGCTGTGATCCTTATCGCCGAAACCGAGGTTCTTCTTCAAGTTGTCCAGCAATCCCATGGAGCATCCTCCTGCGTTCCGCTTCCCAGCCACTTGGCCGGCACCTTGATGGTACGGCGGGGCGCAGCCGCACGTAACCCCGTTAAACGCCTCAGGGGGCCGGCCCGAAAGCCGACCCCCTGATGGGAACTACCTAGTGTTGACCACTTGGCATGTGTTTACCACTTGGCGTGTGTTTACCACTTGGCGTGTGTTTACCACTTGCCCTTGCGGTTGAAGTCGCGGTTGCTGCCTTCGCCGCCGGTGCGGGGCTTGCGGGCACCGTCGCCGTGGCCACCGAAGCGTGAGCCGCTGGCCTGGCCGCGATCGCGGTCGCCGTAGCTGCCTGCCGTGCGCTCGGAGCGGTCGCTGTACGAGCGGCCGCCACGGTCAGCGGAAGAACGCTCGCCGTCGGACTTGCGGAAGTCCTTCTTGAAACCGCCGCTGCCCTTGAAGTTGCCGCCACCGCGGTTCTCGCGGTCGCCATAGCCACCGCGTCCACCGCCCTGGTAGCCGCCACGCTCGCTGTTCGGCTTGCGTCCGTTGTCCAGCTCAAGGTGGATCAGCTCGCCACCGATGCGGGTGCGTGACAGTGCGCGCAGCTGCTCGGGGCTCAGGTCTGCCGGAAGCTCCACCAAGGAGTGGTCCGAGCGAATGTCGATGCCACCGATTTGTGCGGAGGAAATGCCACCTTCGTTGGCAATGGCGCCAACGATGGAACCCGGCATGACGCGCTGACGGCGTCCGACGGCGATCCGGTAGGTAGCGTTGCCCTCGGTGAGCGCACGGGTCGGGCCACGGGAACCGAAGCCGTCTTTGGAGCGCTCACGCTTCTGGTACTCAGGAGCGGCAGGCAGTTCCTTGACCAACAAGGGCTGACCACCCTGGGCCATGACGGCCAAGGCTGCAGCGATCTCGGAAGCCGGAACGTTGTGCTCTTCCTCGTAGGAGGAGATGAGGTCGCGGAATGCTGCGACATCCTCGGACGCGAGGGTCTCGGTGATGCGCTCGGCGAACTTGCCCAGGCGCAACGTGTTGACCGTCTCGGCAGTCGGGAGGTGCATCTGCTCCACCGGCTGGCGCGTTGCCTTTTCGATGGAACGCAGCAAGTACTTCTCACGCGGCGTCATGAAGAGGATGGCGTCACCCGAACGGCCTGCACGGCCGGTACGGCCAATGCGGTGCACGTAGGACTCGGTGTCGTGGGGAATGTCGTAGTTGATGACGTGGCTGATGCGCTCAACGTCAAGGCCACGGGCTGCGACGTCGGTAGCAACCAGGATGTCGATGCGGCCTTCCTTCAGGGCGTCGACGGTGCGTTCGCGCTGCTGCTGCGGGATGTCGCCGTTGATGGCGGCAGCCTGGAAGCCGCGTGACTTCAGCTTGTCGGCAAGGTCCTCGGTGGCCATCTTGGTGCGCACGAAGGCGATAACGCCGTCGAACTCTTCAACCTCGAGGATGCGGGTCAGGGCGTCCAGCTTGTGCGGGCCCATGACCTGAAGGTAACGCTGCTTGGTGTTGGCACCGGTGGTGGTCTTGGACTTCACCGAGATTTCAGCAGGGTTGTTCAGGTACTGCTTGGACATGCGCCGGATCTGGCCCGGCATGGTGGCAGAGAACAGTGCAACCTGGCGGGTCTCCGGGGTCTGCTGGAAGATCTGCTCCACGTCATCGGCGAAGCCCATGCGCAGCATCTCGTCAGCTTCGTCCAGTACCAGGTACTGGAGTTCGGACAGGTCCAGGGAACCCTTGGCGATGTGGTCGATCACGCGGCCGGGGGTACCGACAACAACCTGTGCACCGCGGCGCAGGCCGGCGAGCTGCGGGCCGTAGGCCGAGCCACCATAGACCGGGAGGACGGTGAAGTCGTCGATGTGCTTGGCGTATGAGGTGAAGGCCTCGGCAACCTGGAGGGCCAGTTCACGCGTCGGAGCCAGGACCAAGGCCTGGGTCTTGCGGGACGGGCCGTTGAGGTCGTGGAGCTCAGCCAGGCGGGACAGGGCCGGAACAGCGAATGCTGCGGTCTTGCCGGTACCGGTCTGGGCCAGGCCAACGACGTCGCGGCCTTCGAGCAGCAGGGGGATGGTGGCAGCCTGGATGGGAGACGGCTTTTCGTAGCCGACGTCCTGCAGGGCGGCCAGAACGCGGCCGTCGATGCCAAGATCGACGAAGCGGACGCCTTCTTCTTCCTCTTCTTCCGCCTTGGGGGCAGGAGCTTCGGTGAAGGTGGGGGCTGCAGTCTCAGCTGCAACAGTCTCGACGGGGGCAGCGGCAGCGGCCGGTGCTTCAGCTTCGGCGGGTGCGGTGGCCTCGGCTGCAACAGCGGAGTCAGCGGTCTGGGCGTCGAAGGTTTCGTTGAGATTTTCGGTCATAGGGGGAAATTCCTCATCCATAGGGCAGTCGGCGCGGCCCGGTTGGGCTTGGCCGCAGTACTCGTCGCGAAGAGACAGGGAAATAGGTGCCCTGCTTTCGCAAGAAGTCCGGCGCTATCGCAATCCCATGGCAGGACTTCCCGCTGCATCTCTTGGCTGCTATCCCAGCAGTCTGTACAGCGTTTTCTTTAGCCGGCTCTCCCTATGAAAATGCCCGCACACATTTGCGGGCCCCAACACTTACCAGTCCTGCCTCAAGAATTGGGCAGGATAAAGGGATTTCCGGAGTGGGGGATATTTCAAGTGTAAGGTACGGACCGCAGTCACCGCGACTTCAGGGACCAAGATGGCCGGGTGAGCTTGTTCACACTTGTCTCTGAGGGGGTACTGAGGGGTTTCCGGGACTCCTAGAGCCCGTTTCGCCGGAGGAGCTTTTCAAACTTCGAGTGGTACTCATCCTGCAGGCGGATCTCTCCGTCAGCCTCGGCGTCCAGCAGAACCTGGGCCAGTTCCGGGGTGGGCTCGCTGAACCACTGGCCCACGGTGATTCCGTGCTTGGGCACGAACGTGCGGTGGATATGGTCACCCGCGGAGATGGTGCCCGTCTTGATCACCCTGAGGTAGGTGCCAACACGGCCAGCCTGCGTGAAACGCTTTACCCACTGCGGCTCCCCCAGCACCCGCTGGAACGTTGCACAAGGAACACGCGGGGACGTGACCTCCAGCTCCACGTCCAGGCCGATCTTCCACCGCTCCCCGATGACCGCATGCGTGGTTTCAATGCCGGCCACGCGCAGGTTCTCTCCGAAGAGACCCGCCGGAACCTCGCGCTGCAGCTCGCCGGACCAGTAGTCAGCGTCCGCCTGCGAGTACGCGTACACGGCCTGGTCTTCCCCACCGTGATCAATCCGGCTGGCCTGCACATCGCCATGGATTCCGAGCTTGTGAACCTTGACCGGGCCCTCGACGGGACGCTTGTCAATGGCAGTGACGCCGACGCTGCCAGGATCAGGCAACAACTGGTGGACACGGCAGACGGCAAGGAGGGATGCGGTGTTCATGGCTACAGTCTACGGATCACCACAGCCCGGGCTAAGGATCGAACCGGTAGCCCATCCCCGCTTCCGTATGCAGATGCCGGGGCTCGGCCGGATCCCGCTCCAGCTTTCGCCGCAGCTGGGCTATGTACACGCGCAGGTACTGGGTTTCCTTGGCATAGGCCTGTCCCCAAACCTGGGTCAGGATCTGCTGCTGGCTGACCAGCTTGCCCTTGTTGCGGACCAACAACTCCAGGATGTTCCATTCCGTAGGCGTCAGCCGGACTTCCGAGCCGTCCTTCACGATCTTCTTCCCGGCCAGGTCCACCATGAAGTCCGCAGTCGCCAGCGTGGGTTCTTCGGTCTCGGTGACAACGCGACGCGAGGCAACCCGCAGCCGCGCAAGCAGCTCATCCAAACCGAAAGGCTTGGTCACGTAGTCGTCCGCACCGGCGTCGAGCGCTTCCACCTTGTCCTCCGACGCGTGCCGGGCCGACAAAACGATGATGGGCATGCTGCTCCAGCCGCGGATGCGGCGGATGATCTCCACTCCGTCCATGTCCGGCAGCCCCAGGTCCAGGACCACGATGTTGACGGGTTGCTTCGCGGCCGCGTTCAGGGCGTCGGCACCGTTTCCCACCGTCAGGGCCTGGTATCCATGGGCCTGAAGGGTGACCTGCATGGCTCGGGCAATACGGGCTTCGTCCTCGACAATGAGTACCAGCGTCATTCCGGGTCACCTGTCCACAGCGGCAAGGTGACCACCATGGTCAAGCCGCCGCCCGGCGTCGGCTCCGCTGCGAGCCTGCCTCCCATGGCTTCGCTGAATCCCTTTGCAACGGCCAGGCCCAAGCCAATCCCGCCGCCAGTGCTGCCTCCACCTGCGGGCGACGGAGAATCCCCGAAGCGCTGGAAGGGCTGGAACATGGTGAGGACTTCTTCGTGTCCCATTCCCCGGCCGTGGTCCACGATCCGCAGTTCGCTGGCGGGCCGGTCGCCCAAGGTGATGCCGGCTCCGGCCCGGGCGGTCAGGACAACATCCGAGTCGGGCGCGTACTTCACGGCGTTCTCCACGATGTTGGCCACCACGCGTTCCAGCATGCCGGCGTCGGCTTGAACCGGCGGAAGGTTGGGCGGCAGTTCGTTCCGCAGCCGGTCCACGGGAACACCACGCAAAGCTTGGGGCAGCACATCGGCCCACACAATTCCTGCCAGCAACGGATTGACGGCGTCGGCCGTGATGCGGGACATGTCCAGGAGGTTGTCCACCAGATGATCCAAACGGTCCGCATAGTCCTCGATGGTCTCCAGCAATTCCCGCTCGACGTCGGGTGGAAAGTTCACGTCCTCCTGGCGCAGGCTGCTGACGGCGAGCTTGATGCCGGCCAACGGCGTGCGCAGGTCATGCGAGACAGCGCGCAGGATGGATGTCCGCATCTTGTTGCCCTCGGCCAGCCGTACATTGTCGCGCCTGCTCTTCACCAGTTGCTGCCGCTCCCGCACGGCCACCACAAAGGCACCAAACGCAGCCAGCAGGCGCTGGTGTTGCGCGGTCAGCGGACCGCCGCGAAGCAACAGCGTGTAGTGGGGGTCGACGACGGCGGCATGGTCTGCGGCTGCATGGGTCACCGGCGGATTGGGGCCAGCGCTGGCAAGGGCGCGCCATTCCGGTTGTGTTCCGGGGGCTGCCGCAGCGGGGTTCGTGGTGCCCAGCAACGTCACCGCTTCCATGCCCAGATTGCTTCGGACCTTTTCAAGGAACGATTCCAGGCTTCCGTCGGAGCTCAGGATTCGCAGCGCCAGCTCGCTGAGGGCCGTTGCCTCGGCCCCGGATCGTGCCGCTTCCTGGGCCCGGCGGCTGGCAAGGCCCACTGCGAGCGCAACTCCGCAAGCCACGGCAAGGAACACCACCAGGGTGAACAACGTGGTGGGGTCTGCGATGGACAGGGAACCAATCGGGTCCGCAGAAAAGTAGTTCAGGAGGAAGCTGCCCAGGACGGCGGCGACCACAGCAGGCCACAGGCCACCGATGGCGGCAACGGCTACCGCAACGGCCAACTGCAGGAGCATGATCATGGCGAAGTTGCGGAAATTGAGGACGGTGACCAAAACTTCGACGACGGGTGGCAGCGCGAGTGCCAAAACCAGGCCGGTGATCACACGGCCTTGGCCGATGCCCCGAACCGGCGGAAGCCGCAGCAACACGCCGTCGTCGCCGTTGCTGTGTGTCTCAGGGGCCGCCATGGCTACATCCTTGCATGTTCCCAGGGTGGGCAGTTCTCCCCATTTGGCCTGCCACCCGTGCCTGTACCCCGCACAGCGACTAGGCTTGCTCTGAGCATTCTGGTCCGGCGTGGCGCCGGACACATCTACGGTCTATCCAGGGGGATACACATGGGCCCGAAAGACAGCCCTGACGCGTCCGGCACCAACGGCAGCGGCAGGGACAACAACGGCGACTTTGGTGCGGCCAACAATCCGCCCAAGCCCCCACCTTGGCAGGTGCCCAAGCCGGAACTCCACCCTGAGCTGTTCACGCCTGTAGAAGGCAGCCCGGAGGGAAATCAACAAGACAGGAAGCAGGGCAAGAAGCGCCCGGCTGCCTCCCGCCAGGACACCCCCGCCACGCCATCTCCCGGCCAGCCCCTGCCCGTGGTGGACCCCTTTGCCAAGGAGCGCGAACGCGACGCTGCTGCGGCCGCAAAGAAGAAGAAGCGTTCGCAGCGCCGCACGGTGGTGGTGGGTTTGGGCGTCACTGCCCTGCTGGCTGGAACCATTACCGCCATCGTGGCCAGCAACGAGCAGGAGGCTGACTACGCCCAGGTTTGTTTCAACGAGGAAACCGGCGAACGCGTCGACGACAACCAGTGCGACAACAGCAGCTCGGCCGGCCGCAGTTCAGCCGTCTACGCCTGGTACTTCTACTCCAGGGGGGCCAGCGTGCCTGCCGTGGGGCAGAACCGCAGCTCCTACCCCAGCTACACCAAGAATGTGCCTGCGGGGGCCAAGTCGTCCACGGGATACAGCACCAAGGGCGGCACGGTCAGCCGGGGCGGCTTTGGCAGCAGTTCCAAAAGCGGCGGAAGCTCGGGAGGCTAGGCGTGCGTCGACTGCACTCCGCGCCCAGGCCGGACTGGAAGCAAAAGATCGAAGAACAGGGCCTGGTTTTCTCCACCACCACCATGCCCGACGGCCGCAAGATCGAATACTGGAACGAATCGGCGTATTACGAATTCACCATGGACGAGGTGGAAACCCTCGAAAAGACCGCCGAGGACATGCACCTCATGTGCTTGGAGGCAGCAAAGTACCTGGCCACGGGCGCCATGGGCGATATCGGGATCGGCCAGCAGGCGCTGGAACTCGCCGGCGAGTCGCTCCTGGCCGCGGACATGGATATCTACGGCCGCTTCGACTTCATCTATGACGGCAAGGGTGGTCCGGCCAAGATGCTGGAGTACAACGCCGATACTCCCACCGGGCTGATCGAAGCTTCCGTGGCGCAGTGGTTCTGGCTGCAGGACGTCTTTCCGGAGAAGGACCAGTGGAACGGCATCCACGAAGCCTTGATCCGGCAGTGGAAGAAACTGCAGTTCCGGACCGGCATGAGCACCTTGCATGTGGCGCACTCCGAGGCAGAGGAATCCGGCGAGGACTGGATGACGGCCGCATACATGCGGGATGTCGCCAGCCAAGGCGGATGGACCACCATAGGCATCAATATGTCTGACATTGGCTGGGACCCGAACCTGAACCGCTTCGTGGACCTGGACAACTTCATGATCAGCACCATGTTCAAGCTGTACCCATGGGAGCTCATGATGAAGGAGCCATTCGGGCAACGACTCCTGCAGCGGGCACACAACCCCCGCTGGGTGGAGCCGGCCTGGAAGATGCTGCTGTCCAACAAAGCCCTCCTGGCTGCGCTGTGGCACCTCTACCCGGACCACCCGAACCTACTGCCTGCCTACCTCGGCGACCCAGGGCCGCTCAAGGAATGGGTGGCCAAACCGCTGCACGGACGCGAGGGCGACAACATCCGCATCCATGCCCCCGGCATCGAAATCCAGCAGCCCGGTGGTTATGGCCGTGAAGGCTGGTGCTTCCAGCAGTACCACTCCCTCCCCGATTTTGACGGCAACCATCCCGTCCTGGGTCTGTGGGTGGTAGATGGCGAGTCCGTTGGCTGCGGCATCCGCGAATCGGACGGCCCCATCACGGACTACTTCTGCCGTTTCGTCCCCAACACCATCGACTCCCCGGCGCCCGTGGCGCCCCCTGCTACTTCCTATGGAGCCGCACTATGAGTACTGAAACCTCGACGCCGGGTGGCGGCTCAGCGGGCGGCGACCGTACCGCCGTCGTACCTTCCAAGGGCCTCCACGCCGGAATCCTGGACCTGGGAGACTCCGTCATGCTGGGCCTTGCGTCCACCGCCCCTGTCTATTCGCTGGCGGCCACGCTGGGACTCATTGTTGCCGTGAACGGCAACTACACTCCCCTGATCCTGATCCTTGGCTTCATCCCCGTGCTCTTCATCGCCTACGCTTTCCGGGAGCTGAACAGCGCCATGCCGGACTGCGGCACCACGTTCTTCTGGGCGCGCAGGGCATTCGGTCCGTGGGCGGGCTGGCTTGGCGGCTGGGGGGTTGCCCTTGCCGGCATCGTGGTGCTGGCCAACCTGGCGCAAATTGCCGGCAAGTACCTCTGGCTGCTGGTGGGCGATGGTTCCCTGGCGGAGAACAAGTGGCTGGTGACCGCCACGGGCGTGCTGTTCATCGCGTTCATGACGTACGTGAACAACCGCGGCATCAGACTCGGGGAGCACGTCCAGCGCACCCTGACGTATATCCAATACATTTCGCTGGGTATTTTCGCGGTGGCCATCATTGTCCGGATCGCCGGAGGAGCACCCGAGGGCCAGGCCTTCGATTTCGAGTGGTTCAATCCCGCGGGTGCCTTTGCCGACCCCGGTGCCGTGGTTCACGGTGTCTTGCTGGCGCTCTTTATCTACTGGGGCTGGGACACGTGCCTGGCGCTCAACGAGGAAACCGAGAATCCCACCAAGACGCCGGGCCGTGGCGCAGTCATCTCCGCATCAGTGCTTGTGGCGATCTACGTGTCAGTGGCACTGCTGGTCATGATGTACGCCACGATCGGGACCGATGGCATCGGCCTGGGCAATGAAGCCAACCAGGACGACGTTTTCCTGGCCATGAAGGACGTTGTTTTGGGTCCGTGGGGCTGGTTGATCATTGTGGCGGTGCTGGCATCCGTGCTGTCCTCCACGCAGACCACCATCCTGCCGACCGCGCGCGGAACGCTGTCCATGGGTGTCAACGGCGCCCTGCCCGCCCGCTTCGGCAAGGTGCACGAACGCTTCCAGACGCCGGGCTTCTCCACGCAGGTCATGGGAGCCGTGGCCGTGGTGTACTACGTAGCGATGAGTTTCCTCAGCGAAAACCTGTTGTCCGACTCCATCAGCGCCATCAGCCTGTTCATCGCGTTCTACTACGCCCTCACCGGGTTCTCCTGCGTCTGGTTCTTCCGCTCCACGCTCCGGGACTCCGCCCGCAACCTGTGGTTCCGGGGCATCCTGCCGTTCCTGGGCGCGGTGTCCTTGACCGCTGCATTCTTCATCTCGGCGGTCCAAATGTGGGACCCGGCCTATGGGGATACGCAGATCTTCGGAATCGGCGGTGCGTTCGTCAGCGGTGTCCTGCTGTTGGCCTTGGGTGTGGTGCTGGCGATCGTCTGCCGCTTCGCACCGTCCACACGCGGGTACTTCACCGGCGAACGGAAAGAGGCCGGGATAGTCCGCGGCGAGTAACTCAGGCTTGTCCGCCTAGGATGCTGGAATGAGCGATTCAACGACGAACACCTCCGACGTCCTGGCCCTGGATTCCCTGCTGTCCGCGGACGAGCTTGCCCTCCGCCACACGGTCCGTGACTACACCGCACAACGGATCCGTCCGAACATCGCCCGCTGGTACGAGGACGCCAAATTCCCCCGGGAGATCGCTCCCGAACTGGGTGAACTCGGCGTCCTTGGCATGCATCTGGAGGGTTACGGCTGCCCGGGGCGCACCGCCGTCGAATATGGTCTGGCCGCCATGGAACTGGAGGCCGGCGACTCTGGGATCCGCACCTTCGTTTCGGTGCAGGGTTCCCTGGCCATGACCGCCATTCACAAGTGGGGTTCGGAAGCCCAAAAGGAACAATGGCTGCCCCGAATGGCGGCCGGCGAGCTGATCGGCTGTTTCGCCCTGACGGAGCCAACGGCGGGATCGGACCCGTCGTCCATGACCACGGTCGCCCGCGAGACAGCCGACGGCTGGGTCCTTGACGGCGCCAAACGCTGGATCGGCCTTGCTTCCATTGCCGACGTGATGGTGGTGTGGGCAAAGACGGACGACGGGATCCGCGGCTTCCTGGTTCCCGCAGGAACAACCGGCGTGACCGCCACGCCGATCGGACCGAAGCTCTCCATGCGTGCCTCCATCCAGTGCGATGTAACGTTCGACGACGTGAGGCTGGGTCCGGAGGCACTCCTCCCGGGTGCCCTGGGACTCAAAGGGCCGTTCTCCTGCTTGAACGAGGCCCGCTATGGCATCGCTTGGGGCGCCATGGGGGCCGCCCGCGACTCCTACGAGGCCGCACTTTCCTACGCCGGTGACCGTTTGCAGTTCGGGCGACCCCTGGCCGGCTATCAGCTCACGCAGGAGAAGTTGGTGAACATGCTCCTGGAGATCCAGAAAGGCACCATGCTGGCCCTCCACCTGGGCCGGTTGAAGGACGCCGGGCAGCTGCACCCGCAGCAGATCTCGATGGGCAAGCTGAACAATGTCCGGGAAGCCATCAAGATTGCCAGGGAAGCCCGCACCATTCTGGGCGGTAACGGCGTCACACTGGACTACTCACCCCTCCGGCATGCCAACAACCTGGAATCCGTCCGGACGTATGAAGGCACCGACGAAGTCCACACGCTGATCCTGGGCCAGCACATCACTGGCATCGGCGCATTCCGGGGCTAACCCACCCAACCGGCTGTCCCTAGTTGGACTCCGGGACGATCACGAGTTTCAAGTAGCCGCGAAGGCGCTCGGCAACGTCCACGTCGTCGGGGGCCAACAACCATTGCGTCTGAAGCCCGTCCCACAAGGCAACCAGGGACATCGCGGCCTCGTCCGGATCAACGCCCGGGCGCAGCCGGCCAACAGCTGCCAATTCCGCGAACCGTCGACCGTAGCTTGCGCGCAACCGCTCATAGCGCTCGGTGAAGTAGTCCCGGCCAGGGTGCTCATCCGTGACCGATTCGGCGCAGAGGACCGTGTAAAGCTCGATCACTCCTGGAATGCCCTCGTTATAGAGGGCCGTCCGGATGACGGAATCCGCCAAGCCCTCTTCCATGTCGTCAGGGAAGGCGCCACTGGTGATCTCGTCGCGGCGTTCCAGGACCGACATCAGGAGGTCGCGCTTTGACGGGAAGTAGTGCAGCAAGCTTGTTTGGCTCATCCCTGCACGGTCCGCAACGTCCTGCAGCGATCCCCCGCGGTAGCCACGGGCAGCGAACACCGCATGCGCAGCGTCCAGAATTGTTTGGCGCCGTTCCTCGGATTTCGCGTAGGGCCCGCGCTTCCCTGCGCGGGCCACGTCCTTTGTGGTCATGGCTAGCCAGTGTACGCGGGTACTGACCTCACTCGAAATTCGAGTAAGCACTCGAATTATCTGTTACCGTGATCACAATCGACGTGCCGGGGCCGCTCTCCGAGTGCCGGCAGCGTCAACCTGACACGAAGAGGTGAAGGCTCATGACCCGTTTCACTCGAAGACAACTTCTGGGCGCAGGCCTGGGCACGGCAGCCATGGGACTGCTGTCCGGCTGCGCGACGCCGGGAACCCAATCCGTCAACGCTGCACCCACCATCCCCGCCGCCACCGGTCCAGTGCGGCTCACGTATTGGGCATGGCTGAAGGACTTCCAGAATGTCGCCGACATCTGGAATGCACAGAATCCGAACGTTCAGGTGGACGTCGTGTGGATCCCGGGCGGCAACGCAGGTGGATACCAGAAGCTGTACTCGGCCCTGGCAGCCGGCGGTGGACCGGACCTGGCGCAGGTGGAGCTCCGTTCCATTCCGGAGTTCATGCTGGTCAACGGGCTGGTGGACGTCTCCCGCTACGGAGCCAACGACCATGCGCACCTCTACGACCCCACTCTGTGGAAGCAGGTCAGCTACACGGGCGGCGTCTACGGATTACCCCAGGACTCCGGACCCATGGCCATGTTCTACCAGCCAGCCATCCTGGACAAGGTGGGCGGAACCAGCCCCACAACCTGGGACGAATGGGCGGAACTGGCCCGCGAGCTCCGTTCCGTGGACACGTACCTTGATTGCTTCCCCATCAGCGACGCCTCGCCCTTCGCCTCCTTCGCTGGTCAAGCAGGAGCTGCCTGGCTTCGTCCAGAGGAGAATGGCTGGGTCATCAACATGACCGACGACGCGACGCTGAACACCGCGCGCTTCTTCGACAAAGCGATCGACGACGACCTCGTCACCACTGCGTACGGCGCCTTCTCGCCGGGCTGGTTCGCTGCGGCAGGCAAGGGCGGCATCGCCTCCACCGTCACCGGCAGCTGGGGCGATGCACTGGTGGAGGGCGTCAGTGGTTCCGAAGGTAAGTGGCGCGTTGCCCCCATGCCCACATGGGGCGGCACCGGGTTCGGGTCCAGCTACCTGGGTGGTTCCACCGCGGCCGTGCTTGCCAACAGCAAGCACCCCAAGGAAGCGGTGGAGTTCGCCGTCTGGCTGACAACCTCACAAGAAGGCATCGACGCCGAGATCAAGAACAGCGGCATCGGGTGGTCCCCGAATCCCGATTTCATTGGAACGGACCGGCAACAACCTTCGGCCTTCTTCGGCGGCCAGGACTACAACCAGGACGTCTTCGTCCCGGCAGCCCAACAGCAGAACCCTGACTGGTCCTGGTGGCCGGTGACCCAGCAGTCCTTCAACATCCTGAGCGACGGTTTCCGCAAGAAAGCCTTCGGGACCTCCTTGGTGGACTCCATCGCGGCTTCCGAGCAGCAGATCATCACCGTTTTCAAGAACAAGGGCCTCACCATCCGGAAGGAAACGGCATGACGACCACTCGTACAGCACCCGCCGCAAGGCGTCCTGCCGACGTACCCCGGCGCAGCAAGCGCACTGGCGCAGCAGCACGTGCGCCTTGGCTCTTGCTGGCGCCGTTCCTGGGGTTGTTCGTCCTCACGTTCCTGCTGCCAATTGTTGTAGCCATCCTGTCCAGCTTCACCAAAGTGACCAGGAGCGGACTCTTCGGCGAGGCCGGCGTGACCAGCGAATTCGCTGGGTTCAGCAACTACGCGCAGGCTCTGGCAGACGGCAGCTTCGTAGCCTCGATCGGCCGGATGCTGTTGTTCGGCATCGTCCAGGTGCCCGTCATGATCGTCCTATGCACGGTCTTGGCACTGATGTTGGAATCGGCTTCTGCCAAGTGGCCCGGATTCTTCCGCGCCGCCTACTTCATGCCCTACGGTGTCCCCGGCGTCATCGCCACCATCCTGTGGTCCTTCCTGTATGTGCCCGGCCTCAGCCCACTGTTCGACGTGGCCAAGATCGTGGGCCTCACCCCGGACTTCCTGGGTGCCAACAGCGTGCTGTGGTCCATCGCCAACATCGTCACGTGGAGCTACACGGGCTACAACATGCTGATTATCGTGGCGCAACTCAAGGCCATTCCGGTGGAACTTTACGAGGCCGCCAAGGTGGACGGTGCGTCGACGTGGCGCGTGGCCCGGAGCATCCAGCTCCCCCTGATCCGCCCGGCACTCATGCTCACCACGGTGTTTTCGATTATCGGAACGCTGCAGTTGTTCGCGGAGGCCCAGGTCCTCAAGACCGTAGCCCCTGCCATTGACAGCCAGTACACGCCCAACCTCAGCGCTTACACCACGGCATTTGCCTACAACGACTACAACGTCGCTGCCGCCCAGTCGGTCATCATTGCCGTGGCCGCGTTCGCCCTTTCGTTCGCCTTCCTCGCACTCACCAACAGGAAGTCATCATGACCGCAACCGCTACCAAGCCACCCGTCACGCCCGCTGCCAGGGCCCGGTCCGCGGGTCCAGACCGATCAGCCGGACGACGGCGGTCGTCCACGATCATCGTCACCGCCCTTTTGGTGGTGGTGGCCCTCTACTTCCTGATTCCCGTGTACTGGGTCTTCGTTGCCTCCACGAAGTCCACGGCGGACCTCTTCTCCACCAACGGCTTCTGGTTCGCTCCTACCTTCTCCTTGTGGGAGAACATCGGCCGTGTTGTCAGCTACGACAACGGGATCTTTGGCCGCTGGTTCCTGAACTCGGCCATCTACGCCGGCATCGGTGCGCTCCTGGCCACGTACTTTGCGGCAGCAGGCGGCTACGCCTTGGCCAAGTACGAGTTCAAGGGACGCAACCTGGTGTTCGGCACCATCCTCGGCGGCGTGCTGGTTCCCGGTACAGCGACGGCGCTTCCGTTGTTCCTCCTGTTCAGCCAGATGGGCCTGGCCAACACGTACTGGAGTGTGCTGCTGCCCTCGTTGGTGTCGCCGTTCGGGCTGTTCCTGTGCAGGATCTACGCGCAGGCCACCGTGGACACCTCGCTGATCGAGGCCGCCAGGATCGACGGCGCGGGCGAACTCCGCATTTTCCACACCATCGGGCTCAAGGTTCTGACCCCGGCCCTGGTCACCGTGTTCCTGTTCCAACTGGTAGGCATCTGGAACAACTACTTCCTGCCGCTGGTCATGCTCTCCGACTCCGAGCTCTACCCCATCACCCTGGGACTGAACAATTGGCTCAGCCAGGTGGACCGCTTGCCCGAATTCTACGAACTGACCACGGGCGGAGTATTGCTCTCCATCATTCCGCTCAGCATCGCCATGATTGTCCTGCAGCGCTTCTGGCGCGGTGGACTCACAGAAGGAGCCGTTAAGTAGTGACCACGTCATTGATCGCCAGCTACATCACCGACCGCGGTCCGGGAACAGGCAAGAGGCTTCCGGCCCGCTCGTGGCTGCACACGGACGCTCCCACGCTTTCGCTGAACGGGCAGTGGCGTTTCCGTTTCCTGGCAGGCGCTCCCGGCACTCCGGGTGGACGCGGTGTTCTCCCGGCGGGCGAAGCAGTTGAGGGTGTTGCCGAGGAGGCCTTGGACGATTCCGGCTGGGACAGGATCCCGGTTCCTGCGCACTGGGTGTTGGAGGGCGACGGAGCCTACGGGCGGCCCATCTACACCAATGTCCAGTTCCCGTTCCCCACCGACGCACCGCATGTCCCGGACGAAAACCCTACCGGCGACTATCGCCGGACGTTCGAACTCCCGGCGGATTGGGACACGGCAGACAAGACAGTACTGCGTTTCGACGGCGTCGAGTCCCGGTACAAGGTGTGGCTCAACGGAACCGAGGTCGGTGCGGGTGCAGGTAGCCGCCTGGCTCAGGAATTCGACATCACCCACACCGTCCGCGAGGGCCTGAACGTCATAGCCGTACGTGTCCACCAGTGGTCCGCGTCCAGCTACATCGAGGACCAGGACCAGTGGTGGATGCCCGGAATCTTCCGCGACGTGACACTTCAGGCACGCCCCAGGAAGGGCATCGACGACGTCTGGTTGCGGACGTCCTTCTCGGCCGGCTCCGGCGTCATTGACCCGGAGATTACCGCAGACGAGTCCGCCTTCCCCGTTCGCCTGTCCGTCCCGGAACTGGAGGTCGACGTCGTATGGGACTCCCCTGCCGACGTCGCACCGGTGGCGATTCCCGCCGTCGAGCCTTGGTCCGCGGAGGTTCCGCGTCTCTACAACGCGACGGTGGCCAGCGAAGGCGAGACCGTTTCGCTGCGGTTGGGCTTCCGCACCGTGGAGATCCGGGGCGATCAGTTCCTGGTGAACGGCCGGCGAGTGGTGTTCCATGGCGTGAATCGGCATGAGACGCACCCGGACCGGGGCCGCGTCTTCAATGAGGAGTTCGCCCGCGCGGACCTGGCCCTGATGAAGCAGTTCAACGTCAACGCGATCCGCACCAGCCACTACCCGCCGCACCCCCGTTTACTGGACATCGCTGACGAACTGGGCTTCTGGGTGATCCTGGAATGCGACCTTGAGACCCACGGTTTCGAACGGCACGGCTGGGTGGGCAACCCCAGCGACGACCCCGCCTGGCGCGAGGCGTATGTGGACCGCATGGAGCGCACGGTGGAGCGGGACAAGAACCACCCGTCCATTGTCATGTGGTCGCTGGGCAACGAGTCCGGCACCGGTTCCAACCTCGCCGCGATGTCCGCGTGGACCCACGCCCGGGATACCGGCCGGCCGGTCCATTACGAGGGTGACTACACCGGCGCCTATACGGATGTGTACTCGCGGATGTACTCGTCGGTGCCGGAAACGGAGGCGATCGGGCGCGATGATTCCGGTTCCCTTCTGCTCGGCTGCTCCGCTGCGGAGTCGGCGCGGCAGCGTACCAAACCGTTCATCTTGTGCGAGTACGTCCACGCGATGGGCAACGGCCCGGGCGCGATCGACCAATACGAGGACCTCGTGGACCGCTACCCGAGGCTGCACGGCGGGTTCGTGTGGGAATGGCGGGACCACGGCATCCGCACCACCACGGCCGATGGTACGGAGTTCTTTGCCTACGGCGGTGACTTCGGCGAGGTAGTGCACGACGGGAACTTCGTGATGGACGGCATGGTCCTGTCCGACTCCACGCCCAGCCCGGGCCTCTTTGAGTACAAGCAGATCGTCGCACCTATCCGTTTGGGCTTCTCCACCGAAACGCACGACGACGGCACGCGCCGCTTCGTTTCTGTCGCCAACCTGCGGCACACGGCCGATTCCTCGGATATCGTGCTGCGCTGGCGCACCGAGGTGGACGGCGTGGCGAACGCTTCCGGCGAGCTCGACGTCGCCACCTCAGTGGGCACCCCACTGGCCGCAGGCACTACGACGCGGATCGAGTTGCCGGACTTCGCGCCCTTGGCATCCGGCGAGTATTGGCTGACGGTGGAGGCCGCCCTTCGTAAGGACACAGCCTGGGCTGAGGCCGGGCACGTGATCTCGGCCGCTCAGCTGGAACTGACCGGGGCCCGTCCTCACCTGGCCGCACCGCGCCCGCTGGCGTCGGTTGGCGGGGCCGACGGTGGGGAGGGGAGCGTTTCGCTGGGCCCTGCCCGCTTCGAGGAAGGCCGGCTCGTCGCTTTGGCGGGATTGCCGGTTTCCGGTCCGCGCCTGGAGTTGTGGCGCGCCCCCACGGATAACGACGCCGGCGCGGGCCGTGGCAGCTACGACCTCGCCGATCCGTGGCTCAACAACGGCGACGGCGTTCCCGCTCCTTCCATGGAAACCGTCTGGCGCGCCGCTGGCCTGGACAGGCTCACGGGCCGGGTGGAGAAAGTCACGGCCAGCGAATCCGGTGTCGTCATCCAGACCCGCTACTCCGCAGCCGACGCTGCCCGCTGGGTCTCCGTGGAGGAAAACTGGCAGCTGTCCGACGGCGAGCTGTGGCTTCGCCTGGACATTCTTCCGAGCGCCGGCTGGGACATCATCTGGCCACGCGTCGGCGTCCGATTCGACCTGCCCGGATCCGTGGATGGTGCCTCATGGTTCGGCGCCGGGCCGCGGGAGTCCTACCCGGACAGCATGCACGCGACGCTGGTGGGCCGATACTCGGCGGGCATTGACGAACTCGCGGTGCCTTACGCCAAGCCGCAGGAATCAGGTCACCGCAGTGCTGTCCGGTCCTTGGCCCTGCAGAACTCCGGCACTCCGTGGTTGCAGCTCAATGCCATCCCCGACTCCCGTGGCCGCTTGCCGGGCTTCACGCTTTCGCGGCATACGGCCCAGGAGATCTCGGCGGCCGCACACCCGCATGAGCTGCCGGCGAGCCAAGGCAGCTACCTGTACCTGGACGCGGCACAGCACGGCCTAGGTTCCAGGGCATGCGGACCGGACGTCTGGCCGGATTACGCCTTGCGGCCCGAAGCCCGGTCGCTGACCTTCCGGATCACCGAAACGGGCTAGTACCCCCATTGCGGGGCCTGCTCTGCGCACGTCCAGCGGAGAATGGAGCGCAGAGCGGGCCCCGCAACACCGTCAGGTAACAGCGATGGGTTCCTTTTTCACCGCGTCCTTGCGGATGGTGGCGCTGATGACCGCAGCCACGGTGCACATGGCAGCCGCGCCCAGCCAGGCGTAGTTGTAGTGCCCGGTGGCGTCACGAATGAAGCCTGCAGCGAGGGCGGCAGCAGCTGCTCCGAGCTGGTGGGCGGCGAAAACCCAGCCGAACACCACTGAGCCGTCCGCGCCGAACACTGAGCGGCAGATCGCCGCGGTGGGCGGCACAGTGGCCACCCAGTCCAGCCCGTAGACCACCACGAAGATGATCATGCTCGGTTCCACGGAGGAACCCAGCAGCAGCGGCAGCACCAGCAGGCCTATCCCACGGAACTGGTAGTACACGGCCAACAGGACTTTAGGGTTGAACCGGTCGGTCAGCCAGCCGGAGGCGATGGTCCCCACGATGTCGAAAATCCCGACGACGGCCAACAAACCTGCCGCCGTGGTTTCCGGCATGCCGTGATCGTGTGCAGACGGAATGAAGTGCGTGCCGATGAGCCCGTTGGTGGTGGCACCACAAATCGCGAAGCCGGCCGCCAAAGCCCAGAATGTACGGACTCTCATGGCACGCCTGAGGACTTGCACGGCACGGACGGCCGCGTTGGGGGAATCCCCTGAGCCGGGCGCGGCAACCACCGCGGCGGGCTCGCTGGCTGTCGTCGTGGGGATTCCGGCGCCGGGTGCTTGCGTTTTCGGTGTTTCAGCACCGTAAGGCAACACTCCGACGTCGGCCGGTGAGTTCCGCAGCCAGCGCAGCACCAGCGGGACCACCGCGAGCGCACCCGCGGCGATGAGCAGCGACGCGCCCCGCCAGCCGGGATTTTGGGCGAGGGCGGCGATAAAGGGCAGGAACACCAACTGGCCGGCGGCACTGCCCGCGGTCAGGATGCCGATCACCAGTCCGCGGCTCTTCGCGAACCACGTGTTGGCGATGGTCGCAGCGAAGACGAGGGCCATGGATCCCGTACCGAGCCCGATCAGCAGCCCCCAGGTGAGGAGGATCTGCCATGACTGGTTCACCAACACGGTGAGGGCCGAACCCAGGCCGATAAGGCACAAAGCAAGAGCCGTGACCTTGCGGATTCCGAAGCGTTCCATCAAAGCTGCCGCGAACGGCGCCGTCAAGCCGAACAGGACCAGGTTGATGCTGACCGCCAGGGACAACACCGTGGTGGACCAGCCGAATTCCTGCTGCAGCGGGACCATCAGCACGCCGGGGGCCGCACGGAAACCGGCTGCCCCCACCAAGGCAAGGAAGGCCACTGCCGCAACAATCCACGCTGGGTGCAGTCGCCGTCGTTTCCCGGTGGGACCGCCCGTGGTGCCGGGCGGCGTTCCTGTGACGTCGGGAGCGGTCATACGGGGATCTCCGTTTCGGGGGAAGCCGGGGTGCGGTTTTCAAGGGGTGCGACGGCGAGTGGCAGTGGATGGTCGCTGCGTTTGAAGCTGTGCCAGCTCGTGTTGGCGGCGGTGAGCCGGGTGCCGCAGTGGGTGCAGGTGTCGGCGGACATCGTGGCCTCGCCGCAGTCTGTATGGATGACCTTCATATGGGAGACCTCGTTGGGAGCGTCCAAGTGCTTCTCCGCCCAAATGATGATGGCGTTGAGCACCGGCAACGCGTCCTCCCCCTTGGGAGTCAGGACGTACTCCTGCCGGGTACGTGCCCCATCCCGATAGGGGCGCTGGGCCAGGAGACCGGCTTCGAGGAGCCAGCCAAGCCGCTTGCTGAGGACGTTGTCCGCCACTTCCAGGCGCTGCTTCATGGCTTCATAACGGCCGTTCCCGAAGAAGATCTCCCGCAGGACAAGGCTTCCCCAGGGATCGCCAAGGACATCCAGGCCGCGGGCGAGGCTGCACGTGCGTGCGGACCAGTCGGAACGAAGAGGCATGCGCCAAAAATACCTGACTTTTCTAAAGAAAGCTACGATGCTGCCGATGCCCCTTTCGGCACGGCAGCAAATCCAAGTAGCGCCGCGCCAAAGTCGAGTATCCCCTCTGGCTTCCCAACGGCCAAGTAGTTCCTACAATCGAAGTGTCTGGGGATTTTCGAATATCCGTTCCGGCTTCCATAGCGGATCCACTCCCGCTTGGAGTTCCCATGACTCTGCAGGGCGACCCACAACCACAAACCGCACCAACAGAACCTCCCCTTCGATACCCAAGGCCAGCCCCGGGCATCTCTTTCAGGGCGCTGGTGGCGGCAGGTGCCATGGTCGCGGCAATCGCGCTGACCCCGCCCTTCCCGGGCGCGGCAACGACAATGCCCGCAGATTCTTCCCCCGCCCTCCACGCCGTCGCGTTCGAGCGGCTGGCAACGCCCGCCGTCGTACGTCCAGTGGCGGCGCCCGCAGTGCAAGTGCCACCCGCCGAACTGAAACACGAGCCGGCAGCATGGACCATCCCCGTTGCCGGATCCGGGGGGCAGGATCTGGTGGATGCCTGCATTGGCCCGGTCCACTACACGCCCACGGATGCCTTCTCCTTGTTCATCACCGAGCACGACTTCTGCGGCGGTTGGGCAAGGTTCTCGAGCATTGCCGTGGGCCAAACGGTGACCCTGGCCGGTTACGGAACCTACACTGTTTCGGCTCGCGGGCAGGTTCCCCTGGGTGGCACCACCAGCCACGTCTCGGAAGTCTTTGGCGGCTTCCCCAAAGCGGTGTTGCAGACCTGCATTCCCGGCACCAGCCAGATGCTGGTGATAGCCCTTAGCTAACAAAGTCCACATGTGATCTGCGCGACACACCCCCTTGGTTTGCCCCGGTTTCATCGGTAGTTCACTCGGGGTGCCTACGCTTGCCCGGTCAACTCTGACCACGAAAGGCACTCTGAATGTCCTCGAACACCCCTGAGACGGTTAATCGTTCAACCAATTCCAGCGGGCTCTCCCGCCGCGGCTTCCTCGGCACCGCAGCCGCAGCGACGGCGCTGGCGGCAACCGGTTCCCTCCTGCCTCCCTCCGTCCAGGCAGCGATGGCCAAGCCGGTGCCGCCCGGAAGCCTGCAGTCCATCAAGCACGTGATTGTGCTGATGCAGGAGAACCGTTCCTTCGACCATTACTTTGGATCGCTGCGCGGTGTCCGCGGATATGGCGATAAATCCGTGACACGACTGCCCAACGGAAAGTCCATGTTTGAGCAGCCCCGCGCCACCGGGGAGAGCGTGCTTCCGTTCTCCCTGCGCAAGGCAGCCGAACTCGCCGGCAGGCCGGGCTCCGACATCCAGTACCTCGGCGATCTGGACCATTCCTTCACAGGCACTACGACGGCATGGAACAACGGCTGGTGCGACAAGTGGATTCCCGCCAAGAGCGCGTCCACCATGACGTTCTACGAGCGTCAGGACATCCCGCTGCAGTACGAACTCGCGGACACCTTCACCATCTGCGATGCCTACCACTGCTCCGTCAACGGTTCCACCAACCCCAACCGCAACTACCTCTGGAGTGGCACCACGGGGAACGAGCCCGGCAGCCCCAAACGTGCGGTGACCAATGCGGCCTACGGCTATGATCACGGCGGCTACGACTGGACCACCTATCCCGAGCGCCTGGAACAGTCAGGGGTCTCGTGGAAGATCTACCAGGATTGGGACAACTTCACCGACAACGCCGTGGAATATTTCCAAACCTTCAAGGCGATTGGCCGCAAAATGCTCGCCTCCGTCGAGGGAAACTACCGAACCACCGAGGAGTTCTACGACACGATCAAGGGCAAGTCCGCCGCTGAACAGGACCGCCTCCTTGCCCAACTGGAGAAAGGCCGCGCCACCCTCACGGACGCCGAGCGGACACTCTTCGACAAAGCCATGTGGCGCGGGCGGCCCAACACGCTCTTGGAACGCCTCAGCGCGGACATCGTCGACGGAACCCTCCCCCGCGTCAGCTGGCTGGTTCCGTCCGCGGCCGATTCGGAACACCCCGGAGCCTCCACCCCTGTGGGCAGCGCGAACTTCGTCTACCGCCTCCTGGACACCGTGGCCAGCAACCCGGAGACCTGGGACAGCACCGCGATCTTCCTGAACTTCGACGAAAACGACGGCTACTTCGACCACGTGCCGCCGCCCGTCCAGCCGCGCCCGGCATCCGGCGAGTCAACCGACTGGACCACGGCACGCCCCATCGGCCTTGGCCCGCGCGTGCCCATGACCGTGGTTTCGCCGTGGACGGTGGGCGGCTACGTCAGCTCCGAAGTCTTCGACCACACCTCGGTGCTCCGCTTCCTGGAGCGTTGGACGGGCGTGGAGGAACCCAACATCTCGCCGTGGCGCCGCGAAGTTTGCGGTGACCTGACCGGCGTCTTCAACTTCCAAACGCCCGGTACTCCGCCAACGCTCGACCACCCTGCCGCTGTTCCGGCAAAGATCAGCCGCTGGCGCCCGAATCCCCCGGCGGTCCAGGTGGCTCCGATCCAGGAGGACGGCAGCCGCCCGGCCCGCGCGCTCCCTTACCGGCCGCAGGTCTCTGCCATGGCCCAGCCCGGCAAGATCGCCCTCACGTTGGGCAACATCGGCACACGTTCCACGCACTTCACCGTGTATGGCTACGCAGGCGAAGTGACCGAACCGCGGCACCTGGATGTCCTCGGCAGCCTGAGCGTGGACCTCCCCCTCGCCTCCGGTACGTTCGACGTAGTGGTCACCGGCCCCAACCGGTACCAGTACGAACTGAAAGGCACGACGGCGGGCGCGGCGTCCGGCGTCGACGTCACCGTGAACGGTCGCCGCGGCAAGAAGGCAGTGGAGCTGGAGGTGCGCAACAACGGCACCGGGACAGTGACACTGACGCTGGAGTCGCTGCAGTATGCAGACGGCAAGGAAACCGTGAAGCTGAAGCCGGGACACAAGAAGAAAATCGGCTGGGAGACCCTGAACGGCTGGTACGACCTGGAAATCACTGCAGCCGAAGACGCGACGTTCCGCCGCCGCCTGACCGGCCGTGAAGAAGACGGCAACGAGGGTATCTCCGGCTAGCCGGACACCACAGGAAATCCGGCTCTTGTTCGCCTCCATCGCCGCGGAACGGTGTGGTGTGCGAGCAAGAGCCGGATGAGTGGGTCCTAGCTGATCTTGGCGAAGGCCTGCTCCAGGTCGGCGATCAGGTCCTCGGCTTCTTCAATGCCGCAGGAAAGGCGCAGGAGGTTGACCGGGACAGCCAGCTCGGTGCCTTTCACCGAAGCGTGCGTCATCTCGGAGGGATAGTTCATCAGGGATTCGATGCCGCCCAGGGATTCCGCGAGCGTGAACACCGAGGTGGATTCGGCGACCGTCCGAGCTGCAGCCTCGCCACCCTTGAACTGCACGGACACCATGCCGCCGAACTTCTTCATCTGCTTGGCAGCGAGGTCGTGGCCGGGGTGGTCCGGGAGGCCCGGGTACAGCACAGCCTCAACTTCGGGGCGCTGCAGCAGCCATTCAGCCACGGCTTGGCCATTCTCGCTGTGGCGGTCCATGCGGACTCCCAAGGTCTTCAAGCCACGGGTGGTCAGGAAGGCATCCATCGGGCCGGAGACGGCGCCCACGGCGAACTGGATGAACCCGATTTTCTCTGCGAGCCCGGCGTCCTTGACCACAATTGCGCCGCCCACAACGTCGGAATGCCCGCCAATGTACTTGGTTGTCGAGTGGACCACGACGTCGGCACCCAAGGCGAGCGGCGTCTGCAAGTAGGGAGACGCGAAGGTGTTGTCCACCACCAGGAGGGCACCGGCGTCGTGCGCTACAGCGGCGAGCGCCTCGATGTCGGTGATCTTCATCATCGGGTTGGACGGCGTCTCCACCCACACCAGCCGGGTCTTGTTCGCGGCTACGGCGGCCGCTACGGCGTCGAGGTCGGCCATGTCCACAGGCGTGTTGCCGATGCCCCAGTCGCCGAGCACGCGGTTGATCAGTCGGTAGGTGCCACCGTAGGCGTCGTTACCCAGGACGATGTGGTCTCCGGGGCGGGCGATCGCACGAATCAGGGAATCCTCGGCAGCCAGGCCCGAGCCGAAGGAGAACGCAGCCGTTCCACCCTCAAGGGCCGCCAGTTGTTCCTGCAGGGCGTCACGGGTGGGGTTGCCGCCACGGCCGTACTCGTAGCCGGAACGCAGGTTGCCGATCCCGTCCTGCGCATAGGTGGAGCTGAAGTGCAGCGGCGGCACCACGGCACCGGTCCGCGGCTCGAAGGCTTGCCCGGCGTGGACGGCGCGCGTGTTGAACCCGGCGTTGTTGGTGGCAGACATGGATGCTCCTCTGTGTTCGTTCAACGGGTGGATCAGGCGCAAGGCGCCTAGTTGCTCAGGTAGGCAAGGAGGTCGTGGCGGGTCAGGATTCCCACGGGTGCTCCCACGAAGGTCACCATGACGGTATCGACGTCGGACAGCAGCTCACGCGCGGCGGAAATGGTTTCCAGTGAGCCGATCACGGGCAAGCGCTCACCCATGTGTTCGGCGATCTTGTCCGTGAGCTTCGCTTCGCCGCGGAACAGTTTGGTGGTGAGGCTGCGCTCGTCCACGGCTCCAAGGACCTCGCCCATCACCACGGGAGGCTCCTGTGAGAGGACGGGGATGTGGGACACACCGAACTCGTTCATGATGTTGATGACGTCGCGGACGGACTCGTTGGGGTGGATGTGGACCAGGTCCGGCATTTCGCCGGTCTTGGACTTGAGGACCTCGCCAACGGAGGACTCTTCGCCGCCGGAAAGGAAGCCGTAGGAACGCATCCACTGGTCGTTGAAGATCTTGGCCAGGTAGCCGCGGCCGGAATCCGGAAGGATCACCACCACCACGGCGGACTCGTCCAGGTCCTTTGCTACCTGCAGTGCGGCCACCACGGCCATGCCGGAGGAACCGCCCACCAAGAGGCCCTCTTCGCGTGCCAGGCGGCGGGTCATGGAGAAGGAGTCGGCGTCGGAAACAGCGATGACATCGTCCGGCACAGATGGATCGTAGTTGGCGGGCCACATGTCCTCGCCCACGCCCTCCACGAAGTAGGGCCGGCCGGTCCCGCCCGAGTAGACCGAGCCTGCCGGGTCCGCGCCGATGATCTTGACCGGGCCGCCGTCGGACTCCGCACGGTCCGCCGAGACCTGCTTGAGGAAGCGTCCTGTGCCGGTAATGGTGCCGCCGGTTCCGGCGCCGATGACCACGTGCGTGACGCGGCCGTCGGTATCGCGCCAGATTTCCGGGCCCGTGGATTCGAAGTGGCTGCCGGGGGCGGCGGGGTTGGAGAACTGGTCCGGTTTGAAGGCGCCCGGGATCTCGTTGACGAGGCGGTCGGAGACGCCGTAGTAACTCTGGGGGCTGTCAGGCGCGACAGCGGTGGGGGTCACCACAACGTCGGCGCCGTAGGCCTTCAGCACCGCGCGCTTGTCCTCGCCCACCTTGTCCGGCACGACGAAAACGCACTTGTAGCCCTTTTGCTGGGCCACGAGTGCCAGTCCCACGCCGGTGTTGCCTGATGTCGGCTCAACGATGGTTCCGCCTGGCTTGAGCCGGCCGTCCTTTTCCGCGTCTTCAATCATCTTCACGGCGATCCGGTCCTTGATGGAACCGCCGGGATTGACGTATTCGAGCTTCACGAGGACGGTGGCTTTGATCCCGTCCGTTACGTGGTTGAGCTTGATGAGCGGCGTATTGCCGATGAGGTCCAACACTGACTGGGCGTACTTCATAGGTACAAAGTTACCGCCTGCCCGCAGTAGGGCTTGACCCGGCGCCGGTGCCCGGGCCAAGCCAGGAAGGGGCCTGCGGCCTAGGTGCCCGCGGAGGTGTCGTTCTGCCACACACCCAGAACGTTGCCCTCGGTGTCCTTGAAGTAGGCGTACCAGCCCATGGTGGGTACGGCGTCCTTGGCCTGGACCACGCTGCCACCGGCAGACTCGATCTGTCCCAGCGCGGCGTCAATATCTTCCACATCGATGGTGAGGATGGGGGTCTTCAGGGCGTCGGTACGTGGGAACAGCGCTCCGTTGATGGCCCCTGGTTCCTTGGGGGTGCCGGTTTGTTCGTCGGAAGGGGCGGTGAGGGCGATGGTGTAGTCCATCCCCTGCATGGGGCTCAGGTTCCACCCGAAGGCACTTTCATAGAAGGTGTTGGCCCGGTCTTTGTCGTCCGTAGGAATCTCGAAATGCACTATTGCGGCCATGATGGCGCTCCTTGCTTCCTGGATTTGTTCCTGAGATATGGCGCGGCCACCCACGCCACATCAGGGAGTCTAGCGGTGGAGGTACCGGGCCGTAAGGGCTTCCAGGGCACGATTGTCAGCCGGGCATGGGACCATAAATGCATGACCATCGCAGACGCCCCGCCCCTTGTGGCGGCTGCGGCAGATGCGGCCGTTCGGTGGCATCCTGGCAGCTCCTTCCGCCTGGACCAGACCATGTTTCCGCTCATGCGCGGCAACGCGGATCCGTCCTTCGCGTCGCACTCCAGCGGTTTCTGGATGGCCTTCACCACCGCCTCCGGACCGGTGACCATGAGGCTTTCCGCAGGTGGCGTGGGGGCCGATTCCTTTGTGGATGCCCAAGCTTGGGGTCCCGGAGCGCAGGATGCCGTGGCCGGTGTTCCCAGGCTGCTGGGAGCCGACGACGATTGGTCCAGCTTTGATGAACCCGCCTTCCATGCCACGCTCCCGCGCCTGGTCACGGAAGCACGACGCCGGAACCTGGCGGTGCGGCTGCCTTCCACGGGGCGGGTGGTTGACTCCCTGGTGCCCACCATCTTGGAGCAAAAGGTCACCACCCTGGAAGCCAGGCGTGGCTACCGATACTTGATGTATCGCTTCGGCAGTAAGGCCCCCGGCGCGTCGGCTCCCCCGGGCCTCCTTGTTCCTCCCACGGCCCGGCAGTGGCTGGCCATTCCGTCATGGGAGTGGCACAAGGCGGGAGTGGGACCACAGCGTTCGGCCACCGTTATGCGGGCGCTGCAGTCCGCCGTCGCGCTTGAACGCCTGGCAGGCCTTGACTCTGCTCAGGCCGCCGCCAAGCTGCAGACCATTCCCGGCATTGGGATCTGGTCCGCGGCGGAGGTGGTCCAACGGACGCATGGCTGCCCGGACTCGATCTCCGTGGGCGACTATCATCTGGCGGCATATGTGGGGTATGCCCTGACAGGTGAAAAGACCGACGACGCCGGCATGCTCCACCTCCTGGAACCATGGCGTGGGCAACGGCAGCGGCTGGTACGGATGCTGTATTTGAGCGGCTTCCGCAAACCCACGTTTGGGCCCAGGATGACCGTCCAGGATCACCGCGGACACTGAGTTTTCATCGCGGACGGGAGCTGTCCGCAAGGGCATGGACTGCCCTCCACTGCCGGGTATAGCGTGGCGCGTAGCAGCCATCCCCAGCCGCCCATGGAGTCCTTCGAGTGACCGTGATCCACACCAAAAAACTCACCAAGACGTTCACCGTGAAGAAGGAAACGGTGGAAGCCGTCAAGGGCGTGGACATCGACGTCGCCCCTGGCGAACTCGTCGCGTTCCTGGGGCCTAACGGTGCCGGCAAGTCCACCACGCTGCGCATGCTCACCACCTTGCTGAGACCGACGTCGGGCTCGGCCACGGTGGCAGGAGTCGATGTAGAGAAGGATCCGGCCGGCGTCCGTGCCCGCATCGGGTACATCGGCCAGGGCAACGGCGGCGGGCACAGCTACCGGGTGATCGACGAACTCATCATGCAGGGCCGGTTCTACGGAATGAACACCAGCGAGGCCAAGGCGCGGGCAGAGACTCTCATGGCCTCCCTGGACCTGGGCGACCTCGCCAAGCGGACGGTCATCAAGCTCTCCGGTGGGCAGCGGCGGCGCATGGATGTGGCCCTGGGGTTGATGCACTCCCCCGGTTTGCTGTTCCTGGATGAACCGTCCACTGGCATGGATCCCCAAAACCGCGCCAACCTCTGTGAGCACATCATGCGGATGCGTGAAGAACACGGGACCACCATCGTGCTGACCACGCATTACATGGACGAGGCCGACTCCATGTCCGAACGCGTGATCGTGATCGACCACGGCACCATCATCGCGGACGACACCGCCTCCCGGCTCAAAGCGAACCTCGCCGGGGATCTCCTCGCCGTGGAGGTTGCCGCGGGCTCAGCGTCCGAGGTACGTGGCCTGCTGGGACGGGCTGCCGCCGAGGGCGACATCCAGGAGAACGCCTACGACGGCGTGGTCCGATTCCGCCTTCGGTTGGCGCAGGGCGCCCAACTCGCACCGGGACTGCTGAAGGAAATGCACGACGCCGGTGCTCCCGCCCAGTCTCTGGAACTCAAACCGCCAACGCTGGACGACGTTTTCCTGGAACTGACCGGCCGCAGCCTGCGGGAAGGAGCTGAAGTCTGATGATCGAGCAAGCCGTAACCCCGGGTGTGGCCATCCAACAACGCGGGCCCCGGAGCCTTGTGACGGACACGTGGTTCGTGTTCTGGCGCGAGATGCTGCTGCCATTACGGGACCCGTTCTCGCTGATTTTCTCCCTCATCCAACCGTTGGTATTCCTCGGATTGTTCGGTCCTTTGCTGGGCTCGGCGGTGGGTGCTCCGGCGTTCGGCGGCCAGTCAACGCTGCAGTGGTTCCTGCCTGGCGTGGTGGTGATGATCGCGCTGTTCGGCACGTCGATGACCGGTTCCAACCTGCAATACGAACTGATGACGGGTTCCTACGAGCGGATCCTGGCCACCCCGCTGTCCCGTTCATCGCTCATGATTGGCCGTGCACTGAAGGAGTGGGCTCCCCTGGTGGTGCAGGGCCTGTTGATCTCCGTGGTGTGCATCCCGTTCGGCTTCGTGTTCCATCCGCTGCATGTGCTCCTGGGGTTGGTCATCCTGGGCATCTTCGGCATCGGGCTGGGCGCGCTGTCCTACGCTTTGGCCCTGGTCTCGCAAAACAAGGAATGGATCTTCTGGGGCGTGCAGCAAACCCTGCTGTTCCCGCTGATGATCCTCTCCGGCATCATGTTGCCCATCGAAGCCGGTCCAGGGTGGATGAAGGTGGCCAGCCTGTTCAACCCCCTGACGTACCTTGTCAACGCCGAGCGGGAGTTGTTCGCCGGACGCATTGGCATGGACACAGCATGGGGACTCGTGGCCGCAGTGGTGACTGCCGCCGTCGGGCTTGTGGTGGGAATCCGGACCATCAGCCGGAACACCAACTAACTACAGATGAAGGCGGGACACCGCCTCCTGCCTCATGTCCACCTTCCGGACCTTGCCGGACACCGTCATGGGAAAACTTTCACGGACATCGATGTAGCGCGGAATCTTGTAATGGGCCAGCTTGCCCCGGCAGTATTCGGCAATGTCCTCCACGGTGATGGTGTCCGCACCGGGTTTGAGGATGATGCAGGCCATGAGCTCCTCGCCGTATTTCTCGTCCGGCACTCCGATCACCTGGACATCCTGGATCGCCGGATGGAGGTACAGGAACTCTTCGATCTCGCGGGGGTAGATGTTCTCGCCGCCGCGGATCACCATGTCCTTGATGCGGCCCTCGATCACCAGGTAGCCGTCCTGGTCCATGCGGGCGAGGTCTCCGGTGTGCATCCAGCCTTCGGCATCGATCGCCTCCGCGGTCTTGTCCGGCTGACCCCAATAACCCTGCATCACTGCGTAACCGCGGGTGCAGAGCTCTCCGATGACGCCGCGCTCCACCACTTCCCCGGTCCCTGGGTCCACGATCCGGCTCTGCAAGTGCGGCATGGTCCGGCCCACTGTGCTGGTCCTCTGCCCCAAAGTGTCCCCGGCGCGCGTCATGGTGGACACCGGCGAGGTCTCGGTCATGCCGTAGCAAATGGCCACATCCACCATGTGCATCTCTTCGATGACGCGGCGCATGACCTCGATGGGACACAGGGAGCCGGCCATGACCCCGGTCCTCAACGTCGACAGGTCGTAGGATGCAAAGTCCTCCAAGGCCAGCTCAGCGATGAACATGGTGGGCACGCCGTACAGCGAGGTCCCGCCGAAGTCCTGCACGGCTTCCAACGCAGCCGAAGGGTTGAATCCCCGGCCCGGAATGATGGTGGCGGCACCGAAACTCAGCGCGTTCAGATTTCCGATCACCATGCCAAAGCAGTGGTAGAACGGCACCGGAATAACCACGCGATCATGCTCGGTATAGCCCAGCAGCCGGCCGATCGAGTGCCCGTTGTTAAGGATGTTGTGGTGCGTCAGGGTGGCTCCCTTCGGGAAGCCCGTGGTGCCTGAGGTGTACTGCAGGTTGATGGGGTCGTGCGGGTCCAGTTGGGCCATACGGTCGCGCACCGCCGAAGGCCCGACGCCGTCCGCCCGGGTCAGGAGCTCGGCGTACGTTAGTTCGTGGCCGGCTTCGGGGACGCCAGCGGTGAGTCCAGTTGCCGGCTCGCCGGGAAGGAAAACCACTTCCTTGAGTCCGGGACAAATACCAGCAGCTTCCCTGGCCATGCCGACGTAGTCGCTGTTCTTGTCCGACGGCGCGGTCACCAGCATCCGCATGCCGTTCTGTTTCACCACGAATTCCAGCTCGTGGCTGCGGTAGGCCGGATTCACGTTCACCAGCACCGCACCGATCTTTGCGGTGGCGTATTGGAGGATGGTCCACTCGGCACAGTTGGGACTCCAGATGCCGATCCGTTCGCCCTTGTCCAGGCCCAAGGCGAGCAATGCGCGGGCGAGGCGATTGACGTCGTCGTTCAGTTTTTCGTAGCTCCAGCGGCGGGCGTCTCCGCCGGGGGTGGGCGCCGCTTCAATCAGTGCGTCGCGTAACGGGAACCGGGCGGCGATCCGCTCAAAATTGGCGCCGATGGTCTCTTCGAGCAGCGGGACGTCAGTGTCTCCGGCAGTGTAGGACAACATGACGGAACGCTACCAAGGGACTGCGCGCAACAGAACCGTAACCACCTCCAGCGGCGCCGTGTCCTGCCGGTAGGGTTGGAGCCATGAGTGCACCCATTGACCTGCAGGCCACGTTCATCCCCAACGAAGGCGAGTTTTTCCGCGTGAAGCTCGCTTTGGAAATCGCGATCGATGAGGTCGTCAACGAGCCCGGCTGCATCCGCTACGAACTGACCGAAGCCACCGAGGAAAAGCTCGTCCTCACGGAGCGCTGGGAATCCGAGGAACTGCTCGAGAAGCACTCCAAGGGCATTGCCGTCCAGGACCTGAACGAGTCCCTCAGCGCGCTGCTGGCCGAGCCCGTCAAGCTGGAACGTCTCTAGGAAAACGCCTCAACACTGCGAGAACGCGTTAAAGCACCGAGGTCGCCGGAATTTTCCGGCGACCTCGGTGCGTTCCGGCGATTTCGCCGAGTGGGATCTAGTTTTCCTGTGCCTCGGCACGGGCCTTGGCAACGTGGGCGTGGACCTCTTCCATGTCCAAGCCCTTCACGGCCTCGATGACCTGCTCAAGCTGCGGGCCGTTGAGGGCGCCCGGCTGCGAGAAGACGAGGACCTTTTCGCGGAAGGCCATGAGCGTGGGGATGGACGTGATGCCGGCTTCGGCGGCGAGCTGCTGCTCTGCCTCGGTGTCCACCTTCGCGAAGACAACGTCGGAGTGCTTCTCCGAAGCTGCCCCGTAGGTGGGGGCGAACTGGCGGCACGGGCTGCACCAGGCAGCCCAGAAATCCACCAGGACAATGTCATTGTCCTCAATGGTCGATGCGAACTGTTCTCCAGTGATGTCAACTGTAGCCATGGTTCCACGGTACGCGACGCTGCTTGCGATGTCCCGTGGAAGGGTGGCCTGTTCGCTTCCCGCGTCACCGGGAATAAACGGCTACTTGCCCAGGACGTACTTGATCGCGGACGCGTAGAGCGGCGCCACCTTGTTGTGCCCGGTCTGGTTCATGTGGGCGTCATCGAGGTAGTTACCCGCCGCGCCGGCGATGGTGGCTGTGCCGGACATCGAGATGCGCGGCAAGCCACGGACTGCGGCTTCCCGGGTTACCAGGCCATCCACCCAACGGCGCTGGGCGTGGCTGGCGTCGTACCGTGAAAGGACTCCGTTGATGAGGATGGTGCTGCGCGGATACTTCCGGCGCAATTCGTCCCAGAGCCGGTTGGCCTGGGACAGGATGGCGGCGTCGGTGGCCATGATGCGGGCGTCGTTTCCGCCCAGTGTGACCACTACCAGTCCGGGATTGCCCTGCGGAAGGAGGATACGGTCCAGCACTACAGCATCCGTCGCCGAGCTTCCACCAACGGCCGGACTTCCCGAGACGTAGCCGATGCCGCCTATGCTGCGGACCACTTGACGGGGGTAGCCGGCTGCGCGGGCACCCTGCTCGCCCCATGAATCCATATCCAGTTGCGAGTCACCAAGGAAAACCACGGTAGAGGCATCAACCGCTTCGGCAGAGTAGAGCTCCTGCGTGGCATCGCTCCAGATGGTTTCCAGTTTCTGGAAGGCCACGTGGGCTCCCCTGGAATCCGACCAGGTGTCCTTGACCGGCCAGCCAAATTCGCCCGGATTGACGGACCACACCTTGTAGGTGGGGTGTCCCACAATCCGGGCTCCAGTGGACGGCCCCCACACGAGCCAGCCGTTGGTGAACTGCTGGACCAAGCCGCCGGCCCGCGGAAGCTTGTCCGTAAGCGGCAACCCCAATTGCCCGGCGGCCCCGCCCAGCGACACATAGCGGTTGTGGACATCCCCGTGCGTGGTGGAGTGCGCACCGGTGGCTGCGGACCAGTAGACGGTCCCGCCCTGGAAGAGCTGGTAGACGAAATTGTTTTGCCGGTGTTCCTCGCTGACCGGATACCCAAGGGCGCCGTTTTGGGCCCCCGTTGAAGACCAGTAACTGCGGATGGCCCCCGTCAGGGCACGTGCCCCGGTGGAGGGTGACCAGATGATGGTGCCCCGTTGGTACTGCTGGGACGAGCCACCGCTGCGCAGTCCTGTAGCTTCGTCCGTGGACGGATAGCCGAGCTCACCCTCTTCCATCCCGGATTGTCGCCACCGTTCCCGGATGGCGCCCATGGAGGGATGCGCACCGGTGGCGGGCGACCACACCACGAAGCCGCGTTCGAAGGCTTGCCAGGCGCCGCCGTCGCGCAGTCCTGTGCTTTCGCCGGTGACAGGGTAGCCAAGGAAGCCGCCTTCAAAGCCGGCGCGGCCCCACGCCAGGTGGATGGATCCACTGGTACCCCGGGCGCCGGTAGCCGGGGAATACGTGATGGCTCCGCGTTCGAAGGATTGCTTGGAACCGCCATTGCGGAGTCCCGTAACGGTATGGGTAGTGGGGTACCCGTGGAAGCCGGCGGGACCGCCGGCGTTGCGCCACGACGTCCGGACCGGCCCGTTGACCACCACACGGGCTCCGGTGCGGGCCGACCACGCGATGTCGCCGCCTGCGAACCGCTGCACGCAGCCGCTTGTGCTTCCGCTGCCTGTGCATTCTTCCGCGGCAGTTGGCTGCAGCAGCACACTGCGTGCCCATGCACTGGTGTTGTATAAGTTGCCGATGGCACCCGTGAGGGGCGGCGTTGACGTCTGGGCCTGAACAGCCAGGGGTGCTGCGAAATGAGGGGTGGCCTGTGCAGGGGACGCCATTCCCAGGGGCGACGTTCCCAAGGAACCCGGAACAAGCATCACCGCTGCCACTGACCCGAAGAACCAGCGTTTTAACGCCGACGTTGCACTTCTCACTTCTCAAACCCCTCAAACTACGGGCGTACCCCAAACTGCTCCCCCACATGAAAACAGTGAAGCCAGTATCTTCGACTTCAGGGCTCCGCGCAGCGCGACGCAACCAATGCGTGCCACATCGTTATATCCGGCACTCTTGATGTGGACTGAACGGGTGTTTAGCCTATTAAACATGCGTTCAGGCGCAGACGATTTAACCACTCGGGCCCGCATCCGCGACGCCGCCATCGGACTTTTCGGCCGCGATGGCTTCTCCCGCGCCACAGTCCGCGCCGTCGCTTCCGCTGCCGGAGTCAGTCCCGGATTGGTCATCCACCATTTCGGCAGCAAGGCGGCGCTACGCGAAGCCTGCGATGAGCACGTCCTGTCCCAGACAGCCACCCAGGGCCGTGAGAAAACCGATCCCGGCTCCACACGGGAGTTGATCCAGGACTATCTGAACCATCCCGACCAATACTCCGACGAGATCGCCTACATTCGCCGGTCCTTGGGTGATGAGTCCCAAGCCGGCGACGCCTTCTTCGACGCCGTGGTCAGGCAGACCCAGGACATCATCCGGGCGGGAATCGAGGCCGGCGCAATCCGCGAGGTCCAGGACCTCCGCGCCACGGCCGTGGTCATCGCGTCCAACAGCCTGTCCATGCTCATGCTGGGCAGACACCTCTCCCGGGCCCTGGGCACCGAATCGCCGGAGCCCCATGGCATCGGGCCGGACCTGTTGCGGCAGCTGACGCTGCCGGCCCTCGACATCTATACCAACGGCTTTTACACAGACTCGCGGTTCCTTGATGCGGCCCGCGACGTCCTCCTTGAGACCACTACCAACGCAGGAAGGGAGCATGCCCCGTGACCCAGGCAATCGTCGTCGAGGGTTTGCGCAAGAAGTTCGGAACCCGGGAAGTCCTTCACGGAGTCGACTTCGCGGTTGAACGCGGAACGGTGTTCGGAGTCATCGGGCCGAACGGCGCGGGCAAGACCACCACCATGCGCTGCCTCCTGGACATCATCCGGCCCAGTGCAGGAACAATCTCAGTCCTTGGCCAGAACCCGCAGCGGGCAGGAACCGCACTGCGCCGCAGGATCGGCTACCTTCCCGGCGAGGTCCAACTGGAGAACAGGACCACCGGCCGTCGCATGCTGGAACACTTCGCCGCCATCAGCGGCCCCGTTGAGCCGCGCCACGTCAATGAGCTGGCCGAGCGGCTCAACCTGGACCTGGACCGGCAAACCCGCAAGCTCTCCAAGGGCAACAAACAAAAGCTGGGACTCCTGCAGGCGTTCATGCACCGCCCCGAACTCCTGGTGCTGGACGAGCCCACCAGCGGACTGGATCCCTTGGTGCAGCAGGTGTTCCATTCCATGGTCCGCGAGGCGGTGGACCATGGCGCTACGGTGTTCCTCAGCTCGCATGTACTCAGCGAAGTCCAGCAGGCCGCCGACGCCGTCGCGATTCTCCGCGACGGCGAGATCATCACCGTTTCCACCGTGGAGAAGCTCAGGACGGCGGCCGTCCGGCAGCTTCGCTTCAACAGCACCGGAACAGCAGCGAACGACGTCGGCGCACTGCTGGCCAGGGTGCCGGGAGTCGCCAACGTGGCGGTACGGGAACTGCCGGCTGACGGTCACGCTACGGGCACCGTGGAAGCCACGGCAACTCTTTCGGGCAAGGTGCAACCGCTGGTCCAGGCACTGGCGCGACTGGACCTCACGGACCTGGTCCTCGAGGAACCGGACCTGGAGGAGGCTGTGCTGACGCTCTACACAGGCAGCACCCCAGACCAACCGGCCAATGGCAGCCAGCGACGGGCCGCCCACTCGGAAGGAGCCCACCGTGCCTAGGATCCTGCCACTTTTCATCAAGGCCCTGACGGATTCGTGGCGTTCCACGCTTGCGTGGGCCTTGGGACTGACAGCAGCCATCATGCTCTATTTGCCGTTGTATCCGTCCATCGGCGGAAACTCGCAAATGCAGGACCTGATCAACGCTTTGCCCCCGGAAATGACCAAGGCCCTGAACTACGACCAGATCGCCACAGGGCCCGGCTACACGCAGGCCACGCTGTTCGGTTTGGTCGGCTTCCTCCTGATGTCCATGGCCTCAGTGGGATGGGGTGCCGCTGCCGTGGGCGGAGACGAGGAATCAGGGCTGCTGGAACTAACGCTCGCCCACAGCGTGACGCGGGTGCAAGTGGTGGTGGAGCGTGCCTTGGCGATCATTGTCCGGGTCGCTTTTCTCTCAGTGCTCGTCTTCGTCTTGGTGCTCCTGCTGAACGGTCCAGCGGAACTGGGCATCGACGTCGGGCATCTTGTCGGAGCGGTCCTGCTGTTCGCTGCCTTGGCCCTGCTGAGCGGCACTGCTGCCCTGTGCGCCGGCGCGCTGACCGGACGAAAGGTCTACGCGGTCGCGGCCGGTGCCGCCGTCGCTGTCCTGGGCTACGTGTTCAATGCTGTGGGGCGGCAGAGTCCCGACGTCGAGTGGCTGCTGAACCTTTCGCCTTACCACTGGGCTTATGGCAACTCACCGGTGGCCAACGGCGCCGACTGGGGTGCTGCTGCCGGACTCTACGGAATTTCGGCAGCACTCATCGCCCTGGGTGCGGTGGCACTGCAACGACGCGACGTGGGGGTCTAGCTCCAGACGTGCGGGGCGGGGCGACGCGCTCCGGGAAGGGCATTGTTTTCGCGCCACTCGTGGATCCACTCCGGCAGTACAAGGTCTGCTGGGGGTGCCCCGAATTCTGCGATGATTTCTTCCTGCGTCACGGGTTTGCCCTTGCTGACCAGTCGCGTGGCGATGTGGGCGCGGGCGTAGATCTCGCCGTCCACCACCATGCGCTGTTCAAAGTAGATGGCCTTGGTGTCCAGCCCAATGATCCGCGTCTCGATGGTGTAGCGCTGCCACAACTGCAGGGACTTGCGGAAAGCTATGGTCTCCCCTGCCGCTACCGGGCTCCAACCCCGTTTGCGCATTCTGGCCCAGATCCCGCTGCGGACCATGAGGTCGAAACGTCCCAGGTCCATCAGGGAGAAGTACATGCCGTTGTTCACGTGCATGGCAATGTCGATATCGGTGGGCAGTACGCGCAGGGGCAGGGACGACTCTTCCCAAACGCCCAGCGGCGAACGCTTGGAGGAGGTGAACAGCAGCATGAGGGTGCGAAGAAGCAGATGCATGCCAGCAATGTTACCCGCCGGTAACTTTGCTGGGAATATGCGGACCGGATGGTGGACCAAGTCCTAGACCATGGCCCGCTGTATGTCCAACGATTGCACTAACGTTTACCGCCGGTTCATGAAAGACGTGCACAATATCTGGAACTCGTCATGATCTAAGAACACAAGGGGGACCCCTTTGAGCACGCTGCAAACCACCAGGCCGCACGGCGAAGTCTGGCCTGAACTCTCCCGTCACCAGGACGTCGTCCTCCAGGATGCCCGCGGCAACCGCATTGAGGGAACCATCGACGGCATGACCGATGATCGCAGCACCTTATGGATCCAGCTCAAGGGCGGGCTGGGGCGACAGCTGATTCACCACTTGGATGGTTACTGGCTGGAGACCCCCGCAGCCTGATGGGGTTGATCCCGGGAGCAACTGCCCACGGTGGCTAGTATTCCCGTATGACACAAGCGCGATACCGGGACCTGGTCGAGTGGCCCCTCATGGCCACGGCACTGATTTTCCTCACCGCCTACGCCTGGCAGGTTATCGGTCGCGTCGATGGGGCCGCGGCCATCCCCTTCGAGGTAATCCTGTGGATCACCTGGGGCATCTTCGCGCTTGACTACTTCGTGAACCTCTGGCTGGCCGAAGACCGGATGCGATGGTTCCTGTGGAACCTCCACGAACTCCTGATCGTGGTGCTCCCCTTTTTCAGGCCACTCCGGCTGCTGCGGCTGGTGACCCTCCTGTCCGTCCTGCAGCGCACCGTTGGTGAAACCCTCCGCGGACGGGTGGCCACCTACGTTGCTGGCGCGGCGGCCATGCTCATCCTCATCGGCGCGCTCGCCGTGCTGGACGTAGAGCAGAACGCACCTGACGCCAAGATCCTGACCTTCGGTGACGCTGCCTGGTGGGCTGTCACCACCATCACTACCGTTGGCTACGGAGACCTCTACCCAGTGACTCCCATCGGCAGGATCGTCGCCGCAGCCCTCATGATGAGTGGCATCGCCGTCCTCGGTATCGTGACGGCGTCCATCGCTTCGTGGCTCGTTCAGCGAATCGAGGAGAACGCCGAAGGCGTCGCAGCGGCCGCCGGAGAGAAAGCAGCCGCCGCCGAGGAACCTGTGCGTGCGGAGGTGGCTGACCTGGTGACGGAAATCGCTGCCCTGCGGCTCGAAATCGCGGAACTCCGGAAAATCTCGGAGAGCCGCTGAGCGGGGTGGCCCGGGCCGTGGTTTGCGGCGCGACTCCCGGATTGCGGAATCACAGTGGGTGGTAGCCGCACACCCCTCGGCCCCAGCGGAACCCTTTGGGCACAAAAAATCCCCGGAACCAGTGGTTCCGGGGATTTTCCTTGGGTGGCAGATGAGGGATTCGAACCCCCGTAGGCGTTGCCAGCTGATTTACAGTCAGCCCCCTTTGGCCGCTCGGGTAATCTGCCGAACTTCAAAAGAAGATCACTTCCGGAGACCGTTTCTTTTCGATCCGGTAACCGAAGGCAGAGACAACCTTACAGAAGTTTCAGCGAAGAATCTAATCGGGAGCAGACACCCCGGATTTCCGCGTGTTTCAGGCTTCCCCGAGGATCCGGCCGGCCAGTTTCGCTTCAAACTTCTCTGCCTGCTCGGCGGTGATCTGGTTGAGTTGCACGGCGCGAAGAAGGTCAGCATGCACGCCGTCCATTCGGGACGTGGCATCGGGAACCGGGCTCAGTACGATCGACGCAGCCACGGCCGCCGCAGCGACGGCGCTTGCAGCTGCCACGGCTGCCGTGCCAATCGAACCGGCTGCTGCCGAGGCGGACTTGCTGATGGACTGGACGGCCTTGCTGCTCATGCTGATCCTCCGACGATACGTTCTTCCAACTGGTACAACTCTCAACCGGTAGCCTCAGTTCCAACCCTGCGTGTGCTGTGAGCGAACTGTGAAAGCCCTCCACCGTCCCAAGCAGCGGCTTCCGTACTAGGCTGGATGCCAGACCAACCCGCCCTCACAGGGCCCCCAACCTAAGGAGAGTCATGGCAGGCGAATCCACATTCGACGTCGTCAGCAAGGTAGACAAGCAAGAGGTCGCCAACGCGCTCAACCAGTCCCAGAAGGAAATCGCACAGCGATACGACTTCAAGGGCGTCGGCGCGGAGATCGACTTCAGCGGAGAAAAGATCCTCATGAAGGCCAACTCCGAGGACCGCGTCCTCGCTGTCCTGGATGTCTTCCAGTCCAAGCTCATCAAGCGCGGCATCTCGCTGAAGTCCCTGGACCAGGGCGAGCCCTTCCCCTCGGGCAAGGAATTCCGCCTGGAGTGCACCATCAAGGAGGGCATTGCCCAGGACATCGCCAAGAAGATCAACAAGATCATCCGCGACGAGGCTCCCAAGTCCGTCAAGTCCCAGATCCAGGGCGACGAACTCCGCGTGACCTCCAAGTCCCGCGACGACCTCCAGGAAACCATGAACATCCTCAAGAAGTTCGAAGAGGCCGACCTGCAGTTCGTGAACTTCCGCAGCTAGGTAGCCCGGCACCATTCGGAAAGCCGGGGTGTGCGCCCGTGACAGGGCGCGCATCCCGGCTTTCTTGCTGCCCGGAGCCGTCGCCGGGCTGGCCGCCGGATTCCTGGGCCGTGATGCCCTGACGGCTGCGACTGCTTCTGCTGCGGACACCACCGCGGCGGATGCAGCAGTCCCCTTCTTTGGCAATCACCAGGCAGGTATCACCACTCCAGCCCAGGACCGTCTGCACATGGCTGCGTTCGACGTGACCACCGAGGACCGCAAGGAGCTCATCAAGCTCCTCAAGGACTGGACTGCCGCGGCCGAGGCCATGACAACCGGCATCCCCATGGGAAAGACCGGCGCCGTCGATGGTCCCTACGATGCACCGCCGGAAGATACTGGCGAGGCCTTGGATCTTCCCGCTGCCAAACTGACCCTGACGTTCGGTTTCGGTCCAGGGCTGTTCGAGAAGGACGGCACGGCCCGCTTTGGGCTGGACGGCCGCAGGCCCGAGGCTTTGATCGACCTCCCGCATTTCCCTGGCGACGATCTTCAACCGGGTCGGACAGGCGGGGACCTGGTGATCCAGGCATGCGCGGACGATCCCCAAGTGGCCGTCCATGCCATCCGCAACCTCGCCAGGATCGGGTTCGGAAAGGTCCGGGTCCGCTGGTCGCAGCTGGGCTTTGGCCGAACGTCATCCACGTCCCGGGCGCAGGTGACGCCCAGGAACCTCTTCGGTTTCAAGGACGGCACCAACAACCTCAAGGTCGAGGACAACACGCTGCTGGACGAACACGTGTGGGTGGGCTCGGGCGCCCCCGCCGTTGTGAACCCGCTGTTCCGTTGTCGGCCAACAACGGAACAGCGGGTTCACGACGTGTTGAGCCGCTACGACAGTGGGCGCCCGGCCATTCGCTCCAGTCGGCTGATCCGCTCCTTCATGGGCGGGTGCGTGGAGAACATGCGCCGCATGCCTCCGCCGCGGAAGGGGTTGGCGATCATCAGGTGTGAGGCGTTGACCAGCTTTTGATCCTGCGGGAGCGGCAGCTGGCTGACGCCCGACTCGATCTTGCGCAGGGCAGAGGCGAGCGCCAAGGGGTCACCGGTCAGCTCGGCGCCGTCCTCGTCGGCGTCGTATTCACGGGTTCGCGAGATGGCCATCTGAATCAGAGAGGCCGCAAACGGAGCCAACAGGGCCATGGCAATGGTGGCCAGGGGGTTGGCATTTCGCCTGTCCCCGCTGCCGAAAATGAGCAACATCTGCCCCACGGAGGTAATGACACCGGCCACGGCAGCAGCCACGGAGGAGGTGAGGATGTCGCGGTTGTACACGTGCATCAGTTCATGCCCCAGGACACCCCGGAGTTCGCGTGCGTCGAGTAGGTGCAGAATTCCTTCCGTGCAGCAGACGGCAGCGTTCTTGGGGTTGCGGCCGGTGGCAAAGGCGTTGGGCGTCATAGTGGGCGAGAGGTAGATGCGAGGCATGGGCTTGTTGGCGCGGACGGACAGCTCCCGGACGATCTGGTAGAGCTGCGGTGCCTGCGCCTCGGTCACCGGATAGGCAGCCATGGACCTGATGGCGATCTTGTCGCTGTTCCAGTAGCCGTAGGCAGTGGTTCCGACGCCGATCAACGCCATGATCCAGATGGGCGTGGTGCTGCGGGTCCCAGCGGCGATGATGGCGCCCAAACCCAACAACACCGCCCACAGCACACCGAAAAGTGCCGCGGTCTTGAGTCCATTGTTGTGTTTATGCACGGTTGTTCTTGTCGCTTTCGTCGGCTCTTGCGGGGCTTCTGTTCGGATTAACGCCGACGCCGGCCGCCATGTTCCGTCGTTGGCGGACGGTGGCGGCGTGGCCGGCAAAGCTAGGGCACCGGATGCTTCGCATCGTACGCGATGAAGCCCGGTTGGAGGCGGGAGGCGAGCCCTGCCAGGACGATGCACAGGAGCCCGCCGAGGAGCAGCACGCCGCCTTCGCTGAGGAACTGTGTGACACCGCCGGCCAGCATGTCCCCCACGCGCGGACCTCCCGCGACCACCACGATGAAGACGCCTTGGAGCCGCCCACGCAGGTGGTCCGGTGTGGCCGCTTGGAGGATGGTGGTGCGGAAGACGGCGCTGATGGAGTCGGAAATCCCAGCCAGGGCGCAGCATAGGGCGGCAGGGACCAACCAGAGCGTGACTCCGTCCCGGCCGGTATCCCCGGCAAGCAGCACCACCAGTCCGAAACCGGCGATCGAGGCGCCCCACCCGACAACGGACCAGACCACGGCGCTGCCTTGCTTGCGCACGCGTCCCAGGGGTCCGGAGAAGAGGCCGGCCAGGAAGGCGCCAACTGCCGTGGATGCGAGCAGCACACCCACTGTCGTTTCACCTCCGCCGATCATGACCGCACCGATAGCCGGCATCAGGGCGCGGGGTTGGGCGCAGATCATGGCGATGAGGTCAATGATGAAGGTCATGCGCACGTTGGGACGGGTGCCAAGGAACCGGAACCCTTCCACCACGGAGCGGAGTCCCGGCCTCACGGCGTCCTTGGACGGTGGCAGCGGCGGAAGCCTGAAGAGGCCCCATAGCGCGAACGTGAAACTGATGACGTCGATGGTGTAGGTCCAGCCGAAGCCAATGGTGGCCACGAGCACGCCCGCCAACAGGGGACCCACGGTCATCGACAGGCCGAACGTCAGCATGCTCAGGGCATTGGCGGCCGGCAGCAGGTCCTTGCGGACCAGCAGCGGAATGATGGCACTGCGGGCGGGTCCATTAATGCCCTGCGCGCCGCTTTGAATCGCTACCAACGCGTACAGGACCCAGATGTTCCCGATCTCCAGCCATGCCTGCAACGCCAAGGCCGCCGTGGTGGCCCAGAGGACCAGCGAGGCGATGATGGCCACTTTCCGGCGATCGTAGGCATCGGAAATCGATCCGCCGTAGAGTCCCGCCACTACCAACGGAACAAGTGCGAAGATCCCCAGCAACCCCACGTAGAAACTCTCCTGCGTGAGCCGGTAGACCTCCAGGCTGACAGCCACCAGTGTCAGTTGGGTTCCGATGGCAGCTACTGATGCCCCCAACCAGAGCCGACGGAATGCGGGACTCTCCCTCAGTGGAGTGATGTCTGCCAGTAGTTTCGCCACCGTCCAACCCTATTGGCATCACCGCAGCCTCCCGTCACACCACCCTGCTTGGTAGGCTCACCCGGGGGAAGGAGTTGACATGGTGATGTCTCGACGATTGCTGTACCGTTCGGCCTTTTGGGAGATCGCCAGGCCACGCACTCCCCTGACCGCGGGGCATGTCCTCATCAGGCTGTCGGACCCCTCCACGGAATTCGCCCACCCTTCGGCGGCCGACTGGCTCTTCTGTCACAACCTGGTGCGCGGCGCACTCCACGACGTTTTAGGGTCAACCCGCTCTGCCGTGCTGTTCGCCCACCGCTGGCACCCGTTGGGCGGGGCTATCGGCGAGCCCGTCGCCGAATCGTCGACGCCCACGTTCCACCTCTTCGCTCGTTGGGACGGTGAAGCCACGACGCCGGGACTCCAGTTGTCGCTGCCGGCCCACCGCCGCGTTGGGGAGCCTGCGCGCGACCTTGCGGCTGATGATGATGCGATCCGTCAATCGCTTCGGCGTGGCGTGCCGGACGCGATGGTGACGTCCGATGACCAGGCCGGTGCCGCCGTCGAGCCTGCGCCGCTGGTCCGGACCCTGGCCGTGGGAAAGCACCATAGCGTGATCCAGCCCGCCAGCGGTGCCGCATCAATCCGGGACGTTCGGCCCTCCGAACTCCTGGCGATGGGAACGGCTTTGAGTGGTCTTCCGTTGGCTCCGGGGCACAGTGGCTTCAGTTGCGTTGCCGTCGAATCCGAGGCGCCGGGCACCCCGCTTAGGGTGCACGCGCTGGGGCGATCGGCCGCTGAGACGGTGAATCCGATGGAGGGCTTGCTCCGTTCACCCGAAGTTAGCCTTGCCTTATTGTGAACTCCTCAAAATAAGTGTTTCAATGAATGCATGACCGATCACACAGCCGAGCAGGAAGCATGGGCCGCCGCCCTGCATGCCCATGGCCGGCGTGTGACCAAGCAGCGGCTGGCAGTACTCGCCGCGGTCCAGCACCATCCGCATTCCCCCGCAGAAGGCATCCTTGCCGCTGCCCGCGAGGAACTTCCTGAACTGACGGCGCAGTCCGTCTATGTGGTTCTGAGTGATCTCACGGACCTTCAGATGCTGCGACGGTTCGAACCGCCGCACTCCCCCGCGCTCTACGAAACACGGGTGGGCGACAACCACCACCACGCCGTCTGCATCAGCTGCGGGCGCGTGGAAGATGTGGACTGCGCCGTAGGGCACGCACCGTGCCTAACGCCGCATTGGAACGATGATTCCAAGCCCATGACCATCCAGATCGCAGACGTCCTGTACCAAGGCATCTGCCAGGACTGCCAGTCCAAACAACAGCTTCCCGTCCAACCTTCCGTAACCAAGAAATAGGAGAATGATGACCGCGAACATCTCGACCACACAGTCGGGCGCCCCTGTCACTTCCGACGCACACTCGAAGTCCGTCGGCGCTGACGGTGCCATCATCCTGACCGACCACTACCTGGTGGAAAAGCTCGCACAGTTCAACCGTGAGCGTGTCCCGGAGCGTGTAGTACACGCCAAGGGTGGCGGCGCATTCGGTACCTTCAAGACCACGTCGGACGTCTCCGCGTACACCAAGGCAGCTTTCCTGCAGCCGGGTACCGAGACCGACATGCTGATCCGTTTCTCCTCCGTCGCCGGCGAGAACGGCTCCCCCGACACCTGGCGCGACCCCCGTGGTTTCGCTGTGAAGTTCTACACTTCCGAGGGCAACTACGACCTCGTGGGCAACAACACCCCCGTCTTCTTCATCCGCGACGGCATCAAGTTCCCGGACTTCATCCACTCCCAGAAGCGCCTCCCGGGCACCCACCTGCGTGACGCTGACATGCAGTGGGACTTCTGGACCCTCTCCCCCGAGTCCGCCCACCAGGTCACCTGGCTCATGGGTGACCGCGGCCTCCCGGCTTCCTGGCGTGAAATGCAGGGCTACGGCTCGCACACCTACCAGTGGATCAACGCCGCCGGCGAGCGTTTCTGGGTCAAGTACCACTTCAAGTCCAACCAGGGCGTGAACTCCATGACCTCCGACCAGGCAGAACAGCTGGCCGGTTCGGATGCAGACTTCTACATCCGCGACCTCTCCGAGAACATCGAAGCCGGTAACTTCCCCTCCTGGGAACTGCACGTCCAGGTCATGCCTTACGAGGACGCCAAGACGTACCGCTTCAACCCGTTCGACCTCACCAAGGTGTGGCCGCACGCTGACTACCCGCTGATCCACGTGGGCACCATGGAGCTGAACAAGAACCCGGAGAACTACTTCGCGCAGATCGAGCAGGCCACCTTCGCGCCGTCGAACTTCGTACCGGGCATCGCCGCTTCCCCGGACAAGATGCTGCAGGCCCGCATCTTCTCCTACGCCGACGCACACCGTTACCGCGTGGGCACAAACCACGCCCAGATCCCGGTGAACCAGCCGAAGAACCAGGTGAACAACTACAGCCAGGATGGCCAGGGACGTTACCTGTTCAACGCCCCCAGCACCCCGGTGTACGCACCGAACTCCGTTGGTGGCCCGGCTGCTGTTGAGCCCACTTCCCCTGCCGGTGGCTGGGAGAACGACGGTGAGCTCACCCTCGCTGCCCACACCCTGCACTCCGAGGACAGCGACTTCGTCCAGGCCGGTGCCCTGTACCGCGAGGTTTACGACGACGGCGCCAAGGCCCGCCTGCTCGAAACCATCACCGGTGCTGTTGGCGGCGTGAAGAACGCCGACATCAAGGAACGCGCCATCCAGTACTGGACCAACGTTGACGCCGAACTCGGTGCCAAGCTGCGCGCCAACCTCGGCGCCGGCCAGACCACCTCCGACGCCGAAGCAGCCAACAAGCTCTAAGCGTCGTCGCGTTACTGCACTAGCAGAACACCCCGCTGCGGATTCTCCGCGGCGGGGTGTTCTTTTTGTTTTCCACATAGGGTCGTACACCTATGGCTGGGCAGATATTCAGGTCCATAGGATCCTTCCATGGACACATTCAAAGGCATTCAGGCAGCCGCGTTCCGCTTTTACGAAGATCTTGAGGAGAACAACAACCGCGAGTGGTGGCTGGAGCATAAAGCAACATACGACGCCGAAGTCAGGGAGCCGCTCACCGCCCTCCTCTCAGAGCTGGAACCACAATTCGGGCCGGCAAAAATCTTCCGTCCCAACAGGGACATCCGATTCTCCCAGGACAAATCACCGTACAAGACCGCCCAAGGCGCCTTCGCTGCCACGCAGGAGGGCGTGGGCTTCTACATCCAGATCAGCGCAGACACATTGCTGATCGGTGGCGGGTACCATTCCCACACTCCGGCCCAACTGGCACGATTCCGGGCCGCCGTTGATGCCCCCTCGAGTGGTGAGCAACTGCAGAGGATTGTTGATGCCGTGGCTGCAGCGGGCTTCGCCATCGAGGGCGAGAAACTGAAGACGGTCCCCCGGGGGTTCGACAAAGACCATCCCCGGGCTGAGCTCCTCAAGCACAAATCATTGTCAGCGGGCGTTGAGGTGGGCCAGCCGGATTGGCTGTCCAGCGCGGCGGCCAAGGACGAGATCGCTGCCCGCTGGGAGGAACTGAGGCCGCTGGTGGAGTGGGTAAGTGAGCATGCGGCGCCCTGACGGCGTGGGAGGGTGAACGGGGGTGCTGGAGCAGGCGTTGGCCCGATCAGGCAAAAGCGCCCGGAAACCGATGGGTTTCCGGGCGCCTCATGGCTGTTTTGACGCAGCTGTCTGACAAGCAGTTGCTGCAGGCATTAGACCTTCGTGTAGCTGTCTTCGTCCTCGTCGCCCTCGGCTTTACGGCTTTCAGGAGCACCGTTGACCGAGGCCTTGGCTGCGGCGAACTTCTCGTTGAGCCGTGAGTGGCGCTGCCCGTAGGAGAAGTAGATGACCATACCGATGACCAGCCAGATCGCGAAGAAGATCCAGGTTTCCACGGCGAGGTTGGTCATGAGGTAGAAGCACAGGACCGCGGAGATCCAGGGAACCACCTTGCCGAAGGGCACCCGGAAGGCAGGCTTGAGGTCCGGGCGCTTCTTGCGCAGCACCAGGATGCCCAGGCTCACCATTACGAACGCGGACAGCGTTCCGATGTTGATCATTTCCTCGAGCAGATCCACCTTGGTCACCCCGGCAACCACGGCCACTGCGGCACCGCAGATGATTTGCAGTCGGGCCGGGGTGGAGCGCTTCTCGCTGGTCTTGGAGAGTGAACGCGGCAGCAGTCCGTCTCGGCTCATCGCCAGGACCACACGGGACAGCCCCATGAGGAGCACCATGATGACCGTGGTCAGGCCAACCAGGGAGCCGAAGGCAATAACCTTCGCTGCATCCGTATTGCCCACGGCTTCGAAGGCCGTGGTCAGGGTGGGGTTCTTCACCTCGGCCAGTTGCGTGTAAGACACCATTCCGGTCAGTGCCAGGGAGACCAGGATATAGAGCAGGGTAACCAGGGCCAGGCCACCGAAGATGCCGCGCGGAAGGGTCTTCTGCGGGTTCTTGACCTCTTCGGCGGAGGTGGCCACCACGTCGAAGCCGATGAAGGCGAAGAACACCAGTGCAGCACCAGCGAAGACGCCGAGCGTTCCGTACTGCGCCGGGGCAGCACCGGTCAGGAAGCCGAAGAACGACTGCTTCATTACATCAGCAGCACCAGAGTCGGTGGGCTCGGAGGCAGGAATGAAGGGGGTGTAATTGGAGAACTTCACGTAGCTGAAGCCAACAACAATCACGAACAGCACCACGCCGATCTTAATCAGAGTGAAGACATTGCCAACGCGGGCGGACAACTTTGTCCCCAGCACCAGCAGCACGGTGAAGATCGCGACGATCAGGAAGGCGCCCCAGTAGAGGTCGATGCCGAAGACACTGACCGATGGCGGCATCTCCACGCCCATCAAGCCAAAGACCGTGCTGAGGTAGATGCCCCAGTACTTGGCAATCACGGCCGCGGCGGTGAAAAGTTCAAGGATAAGGTTCCAGCCGATGATCCACGCGAGGACCTCGCCCATGGTGGCGTAGGTGAACACGTAGGCTGAGCCAGCCACGGGGATTGCCGTGGCGAATTCTGCGTAGCACATGATGGCCAGCGCACACGTAACAGCGGCGATGGCGAAGGAAATGGTGACGGCGGGGCCGGCAAAGTTTGCGGCAGCCTTGGCGCCTACCGAGAAGATCCCGGCGCCGACGGCAACGGCGACGCCCATGATCATGAGATCCCAGGTGCTCAGGCTGCGCTTGAGCTTGCGACCGGGTTCGTCGGCATCAGCGATCGACTGCTCGATCGACTTGGTCCTGAAAATGTTCATAAAAATGCCACATTCTGGATGGGAGTGGTATAGGACTCATCAAGAATAGTGTCCGGCCAATGGACGGCCATATTTATCCCAGATAGTGAGACGCCTGCCGAATTCGCGTGACAGGTGTGACTGGTGTGATGAAGGCCCGTAACCCCCATCACACCAGCCACCCACCCTAAATGCTTGGCACGTCCCAGTCCATGAGCGTTGATCGGATCAGGAATCGCTTCCCTTCGGGAGACTCAACGGAGAACCCACTGCCTCTGCCCGGAACCACATCCACGGTGAGGTGGGTGTGGGACCAGTAGTTGAATTGCTCCTTGGACATCCAGAACTCCAATGGCTTGGCATTTCCACCGTGCCCGAGGTCGAACCGTCCAAGGAGAACGTCGGAGTCTCCTGTCAGGAACTCCCCCGCCGGGTAGCACATGGGCGCCGAGCCGTCGCAGCAGCCGCCCGATTGGTGGAACATCAGGGGGCCATGCTGCTCCCAGAGTTTGAGGAGCAGTTCCACGGATGCTCCGGTGAGCGCCACTCGGGAGAAGTCCTCCCCGGGCAACGTCACCAAAGCTTCCAGGATGTCCTGGGACCTGTTGGGATTCATCAGAACTTCAGAACCACTCGGCCGTCGATCTTGGCGTGCTTCATCTCGTCCAACACCGCGTTGACCTCCGAGAGTTCCCGGGTGGAGACCGTTGGCTTGATCTTTCCCTGGGCGTAGAACTCCAGTGCTTCTTCCAGATCCTGCCTGGTGCCCACGATCGACCCTCTGACCGTGAGTCCCTTGAGTACGATCTCGAAGATCGGCGCCGGGAAATCTCCCGGAGGCAAACCATTGAAGACGATCGTTCCACCGCGCCGGGCCATGCCGATTGCCTGGCCGAAAGCCGAGGGGTGCACGGCAGTGACCAGCACGCCGTGGCAACCACCTGTTTCCCGCTGGATGACCTCGGCTGGATCCTCGTGCAAGGCGTTGACCGTCAGTTCGGCCCCGTGTTCCTTGGCCAATGCGAGTTTGTCGTCGGCGATGTCCACTGCTGCCACCCGCAGACCCATCGCCACTGCGTACTGGACGGCAATGTGCCCCAGGCCGCCAATGCCAGAGATGGTGACCCACTGCCCCGGCCGGGCCTCGGTCATCTTCAGTCCCTTGTAGACCGTGACGCCGGCACAGAGCACCGGAGCAACCTCCACAGGATCCGAACCTTCCGGGATGCGCGCGGCGAAGCGCGTGTCCACCAGCATGTATTCGCCGAAGGACCCATCAACGCTGTAACCGCCGTTCTGCTGGGACTCACACAGGGTTTCCCAGCCTGTGCGGCAGTACTGGCAATCACCGCAGGCCGACCACAGCCAGGCATTTCCTACGAGGTCGCCAACTGCAACATCCGTGACGCCCTCACCGAGGGCCACTACTTCACCCACTCCCTCATGGCCGGGAATGAACGGTGGCGTCGGCTTGACCGGCCAGTCGCCTTCAGCAGCGTGCAGGTCGGTATGGCATACCCCCGACGTGATGAGGCGGACCAGCGCCTGGCCGGGACCCGGCGTCGGCCTTTCCACTTCCTTGACCGTGAGGTCGGCTCCGAATTCCGTGACTACAGCTGCTTGCATGGTGGTGGACATTGACGATCTCCTTTGATCTGTACGAATGATGGGAGTTTTTGTACAGCTGATGCCCCTAAGTCCGCTCCATAAGGGCATCTGCTGTACAAAAACTCTTAGAAGAAGCCGAGCTTGTTCTCGTTGTAGCTGACCAGGAGGTTCTTGGTCTGCTGGTAGTGGTCCAGCATCATGGCGTGGTTCTCACGGCCAATACCTGAGGACTTGTAGCCACCGAAGGCGGCACCTGCCGGGTAGGCGTGGTAGTTGTTGACCCACACGCGACCGGCCTGGATTTCCCGGCCGGCGCGGTAGGCGACATTTCCGTTGCGCGACCAGACTCCGGCGCCAAGTCCGTACAGCGTGTCGTTGGCAAGGCCAATGGCGTCGTTGTAGTCGCTGAACTTGGTCACGGACACCACCGGTCCGAAGATTTCCTCCTGGAAGATCCGCATCCGGTTGTGGCCTTCGAAGATGGTGGGCTGCACGTAGTAGCCGCCGGCCAGGTCTCCGGAGAGCTCGGCCCGGGCACCGCCGGTGAGCACCTTGGCACCCTCCTGCTTTCCGATGTCGATGTACGACAGGATCTTCTCCAATTGGTCGTTGGAGGCCTGGGCACCCACCTGGGTATCCGTGTCCAACGGGTTGCCCTGGATGATCTTGTTGGTGCGGGCCACGACGTCGGTCATGAAGGAGTCGTAAATACCTTCCTGCACCAGCGCACGGGACGGGCAGGTGCAGACTTCGCCTTGGTTGAAGGCAAAGAGCGTGAACCCTTCCTGGGCTTTGTCGTAGAAGGCATCGTTCTGGGCGGCGACGTCGTCGAAGAAGATGTTGGGGCTCTTGCCGCCAAGTTCCAACGTGACGGGAATGAGGTTGTTGGAGGCGTACTGGCTGATCAGCCGGCCGGTGGTGGTCTCACCCGTGAAGGCGATCTTGCGGATGCGGGAACTGGAAGCAAGGGGTTTGCCGGCTTCAACGCCGAAGCCGTTGACCACGTTCACCACGCCTGCCGGAAGGAGGTCGCCGATGAGTTCCATCAGGACAAGGATGGAGGTGGGCGTCTGCTCAGCCGGCTTCAGGACCACGGCGTTGCCGGCGGCGAGCGCCGGGGCCAGCTTCCATACGGCCATGAGGATGGGGAAGTTCCACGGGATGATCTGGCCCACCACGCCCAGTGGCTCCTTGAAGTGGTAGGCCGTGGTGTCTTCGTCCAGCTGGGAGAGGTGTCCTTCCTGGGCGCGGACGGCGGAGGCGAAGTAGCGGAAGTGGTCAGCGGCCAACGGGATATCTGCGTTCAGGGTCTCGCGGACGGGCTTGCCATTGTCCCAGGTCTCCGCCACTGCGAGGAGCTCCAGGTTGGCGTCAATCCTGTCGGCGATCTTGTTGAGGATGGCTGCGCGCTCGGTGGCGGAGGTCTTGCCCCAGGACGGGGCAACCTTGTGGGCGGCGTCGAGGGCCAGTTCGATGTCCTCGGAGGTGCCACGGGCGACTTCGCAGAAGGCCTTGCCCGTCACCGGTGTGATGTTCTCGAAGTAGGCACCCTTGACTGGGGCAACCCACTCGCCGCCGATCCAGTTCTCGTAGCGGTCCTTGAAAGTGACCTTCGAACCCTCGGCACCCGGCTGTGCGTAAACAGTCATTGCTAGCTCCTTTGCTGCGAATCACGGTGGCTGTCGCCATTGCTTCGAGCGTAGGAGCGGGGAGGTTGCAGCTACGTTGCAACCATGTGATTCAGCTCACGCGGTGAGCTCGGTATCGATCCGCTCAAGATCGGCCACGACGGCGGCCCGCTTGGGTGAGCGCGGCGGCAGCAGCTTCAACACGGCAAGGCGGAGGTCGACGTCGTACTTCGCCTCAGGCAGCTCCGCGTACTTGAGCAGCGAATCGACGCTGCCGTCGCTGAGCAGCGCTTCGCGCAGCAGGTGCGAAACCCGCTCGCGCAACTGCACGACGCCGGGTGCCTCCGAGCGCGGGAGGACGGCACCCTTGTAGATTTCCAGGGCAATGCGGTGGGCACCGCGCTGCAGGCAGCTAAGCACCTGGCCGGAATCGGGAAGCAACTCCACAGGGAGGCGGTACGGACGCGACTCCGGAACCGCGCCGGGGCTGAGCTCGTGGAGGACCTTGCGAAGCCGTACCATCTCGGCCCGGAGGGTCACTGAGGACCCGTCTCCCGGATAGAGCTGGGTGCACAGGTCTTCGGCGCTCAGCCCGTCCGGGTGGCTGCCGAGGATGGCCAGGATTTCGCTGTGCCGCGCGGACAGGGATACCGTCCGGCCGTCGATGCTGAGCAGGGCTTGGTCGCGTCCCAAAAGCTGAAGGCTGTTCCTATACAGCGCCTGGTTGGTCGTTGCTGCGGGACTCCGACGGCGGGGCTTTTCCCGCACCGCTGCCGCGAGCTGCAGGCGTTCGATCCGCAATTGGGCCTGTGCTGCCGCCACTGTCGCCTCCACCAAGGAAAGGGTGTGCGGCGCTACGGCAGTTTCCGTGCCGGTGATGTCCACGACCCCCAGCACGGCGCCTGAATCGGGATCGTGGAAGGGCACAGCGGTACAGCTCCACGGATGGACCGACCGCTTGAAGTGTTCAGCGCCTGAGATTTGGATGCTGCGGTCAAGGGCCAAGGCGGTACCGGGTGCGCTGGTGCCCACGGAGGCTTCGGACCAGTCGGCGCCGGCCACGAACATCATGCCTTCTGCCCGCCGCTGCATCACAGGATCGCCGTCCACCCACAGAAGCCGGCCAACGTCGTCGCCCACCGCCACGAGGAGTCCGCTGTCATGGCTGGGCTGGACCAGCAGTTTCTTGATGACCGGCATGATCGCAGCCAAGGGGTGCCTCCGGCGGTACTCCTCGAGCTCGTCCTGGTCCATCGCGAGCGGCGCCTCGGCGACGTCCGGGTTGGCCTGCAAACGTGCCGAGCGCTGCCAGGACTCGCGGACCAGGCGGCGGAGGCCGGAAATCTCCTCGCCCTCCGGTACCCCGAAGCGCAAGGAGTCCAGGCGTTCATGGCTGGCCAGGGCACGCTTCTGGAGGAGTTCCGCGGCATCGCTTCCTGGAACGGGCGGATGGATTGGATTCCTCATCGAACTCCCTGACATTCTGTGCGTTGGGCCGCGCGCGGTGGGCAGCACAGTACGAGAGAGTCTAATTCGCCAGATGGAGTTTTTGTACAGCTGATGACCCTAAAGCGTCCGAATAGGGGCATGAGGTGTACAAAAACTCCAAGGGTCAGCCGCGGGAGATCTGGATCATTTCTTCGCGCGGAACAACCTTGATGCGCTCGCGGACCACACCGTTGCCGTTTCCTTCGCCGGCGGACCACGAGGCACCCAGGGAAGCTTCGTGGGCATCGAGCCGGTTCCAGCCCTCCCAGGTGGTGTACTCCACCCCTCGTTCTTCGAGGAGGTCGATGATGGCCTGCGGGTCCGGGTTCTCGGCTGGCGGCAGGGTGAGCCGGTCTTCAAGGAGGAAGCCGATGGTCTCCAGGGCATCGCCCTTGGTGTGGCCGATCAGTCCTACCGGTCCACGCTTGATCCAGCCGGTGGCGTAGATACCCGGCACGTGGTTGCCGTCGGCATCCAGGACGCGGCCGCCGTCGTTCGGGATGACGCCGCGGCGGGAATCGTACTCCAGTTCATCCAACGGCGAACCGTGGTAGCCGATGGCGCGGTACACGGACTGGACCGGGTATTCGATGAACTCGCCGGTGCCCTTGACGTTGCCTGTGCCGTCCAACTGCATGCGCTCGAACTTGATCCCTGACACCTTGCCGGGCGTTTCCGGCGAATCCAGGATCTCCACCGGGCTGTGCAGGAAGTGCAGGTGCAGGCGGCGCGAGGACGGTTGCTCGGACTCCGCGTGCTCTTCCACCAGCCAGTTGGTCATGGTGTTGACCATGGTTTTGATCTGGTTGTTGGTCTTGATGGCTTCATCCGATGCTTCGTCGAACTCGAAGTCTTCCGGGTACAGCACGATGTCCACGTCCTTGCAGTGGGACAGTTCGCGCAGCTCCAAGGGAGTGAATTTCACTTGGGCAGGACCGCGCCGCCCGAACACATGGACATCGGTGACGGGGGATTTCTTGAGTCCGGCGTAAACGTTGTCCGGGATCTCCGTGACCAGCAGTTCCTCGGGGTGCTTGACCAGCATGCGGGCCACGTCCAGGGCCACGTTGCCATTGCCGATCACTGCGATTTCCTTGGCCTCCAGGGGCCAGTCCCGGGGAACGTCGGGGTGTCCGTCGTACCAGGAAACAAAGTCGGCGCCACCGAAGGAACCCTCCAGCTCGATACCCGGGATCTTGAGGTCTGCGTCCTTGATGGCACCGGTAGAGAAGATCACGGCGTCGTAGAACGCGCGGAAATCATGCAAGGTCAGGTCCTTGCCGTAGGTGACGTTGCCCAGGAAGCGGATGTCGCCGCGGTCCAGCACCTTGTGCAGTGCATTGACGATCCCCTTGATGCGGGGGTGATCGGGCGCCACGCCGTAGCGGATCAAACCGTAGGGCGCCGGGTAGGCCTCAAAGAGGTCGATGCTGACCTCGACGTCCCCGTCCTTGACCTCATTGGATTTAGTCAGGATGTCCGCGGCGTAAACGCCGGCCGGGCCTGCGCCCACAATGGCGACACGAAGCGGACGTTTGGGGGTGGTTGCGGCTGAGTTGGACACCGTGAGCCCTTCCGAAAGCAGTAAGCCACGCCGTTGTAGGGGCGCGCAGATTTCAATTCTAGATGTCGACCTTACGCGCGGCCGCTTATATGGCAGGAGTCACAGAAATTCGCAAAGATTGCGGAATATTGCGTGCCGGCATGGTGTTGGCGACAATGTGTCGACTCCGGATCAGATCATCTCAAGCTCTTCTTCAAACCAGCCCACGACGGCGCCAGCCCGGGGCGGCGGTCAAGGCACCGGCGGTTCCGCCAAACCGGTGAGGAGCGAGTCGACGGCGGGGATCCTGTTCGGCATCGGCGCTTACGGCCTGTGGGGGCTGCTTCCGCTGTACTTCTTCGTCCTGATGCCGGCCAGTGCCATCGAGATCGTGGCCAACCGGATCGTGTGGTCCTTGCTCTTCTGTGCCCTGCTGATCACCATCACCCGTGCATGGAAGACGTTCTGGACCGCGGTGAAGGATCGTTCTGTGTTCGGTCCCCTTGCCTTGGCTGCGGGACTGATCGCCATCAACTGGCTGACCTACACCTTTGGCGTCACCACGGGCCATGCCGTTGAGACGTCCTTGGGCTACTTCATCAACCCCTTGGTCTCCGTGCTCCTGGGCGTTTTCGTCCTGAAGGAGAAGCTGCGTCCCCTGCAGTGGGCAGCTGTGGGCATTGGCTTCGTCGCGGTGGGCGTGCTGACTTTTTCCTACGGTCAACTTCCCTGGATCGCTTTGATCCTGGCCTTCAGCTTCGGCCTGTATGGCTTCGTGAAGAAGCGCGTAGGACCAAAAGTTGACGCGCTCACCAGCCTGAGCGTCGAGACCGTGGTCTTGGCTCCCCTTGCCGGCATCACCATGGTGGTCCTGGGCGTCACAGGCGCCCAGACTCTCACCACCCTGGGCGCCGGCCACTTCTGGCTGCTGGTGGCTTCCGGTGTCATCACTGCCGTGCCGCTGCTCTTCTTCGGCGCTTCGGCCCGTCGCCTGCCCATGACCACCATCGGTCTGCTGCAGTACTTCGCCCCGGTCCTTCAGTTCATTGTGGCGCTGACGGTGTTCAACGAGACCATGACGACGGCCCGCTGGATCGGCTTCTGCGTGGTGTGGCTGGCGCTGATCCTGCTGACCATCGACATGCTTCGCACCACCAGGAAGAACTCGGTGCTGAAAAAGAAAGCGCGGCTGGCAGCTGCCGGAGCTTAGCTAGTCCAGCACGTCCGGGTTGGGTTCCTTTTCGGAAGCAGGATGGGCAAGGGCACTGGTTTCGACGGCGAAGACGCGTGGTCCGGCATTCGAGGCACCCCCCAATTCCACCTCGAATACAGAGTCGGCCAGCCCCTTGAACGGATACTCACCTGAGCCCAACAACCGCAGGCCCACGAGTTCCAGGCCTGTGGGCAGTTCCAAACGGATCCGCCCGGATGCGGGCGCACGTGTCACTACCGCGAACACCTTTCCCGTGCTGCTGTCCCGGGTGAAATACCCCCACCCCGGATAGTCCCAGCCCTCGGCGTAGCCGCACCCGTAGATTGCTTCGCCGTTGACCGCGAGCCATTCCCCCACGGTGCGGGCTATCTCCACCTCTGCAGGGGCCATGGAGCCGTCGCCTCGGGGGCCGAAGTTCAGCAGGAAGTTGCCGCCCAAGGACGTGCAGTGGGCAATCATGTCCACCACATCCCAAGGATGTTTGAGCGTCGACTGCGCCCACGGGCCTTGGTGGTATCCCCAGCTGGCCTGCGGAATGGTCATGCACGCTTCCCAGTCGCGGGCAGCCACGCTGCGGTCCCACGGCTCCGGCAGCCTCCGCTCGTAACCGCTTTCGTAGTCGCCCATCAGCAAGCCGTTGGAGTCCACGTGCCTGGCTCCAAGGTCGTCCGCCCGCAAGCGGCTGTTGACCACCACGCCGGGAAGACGTTCTTTCAACATCCGTTCGACCTCCCAGGTCCACCACCCGTTGGCCTTCACGGATTCGTCCCACGTGCCGTCGAACCAGAAGCCCTTCACGCTCGGATAGCGTTCGGCCAGTTCTTCCAACTGTTTCATCGCGAAGTCGAGGTAGCGGGCGAAAGCCAGGTTGTCGGCGTCGTTCTCCAGCGTGAAGCGCCAGTCCGGGTGCCTCCAGTCCAGCACCGAGTAGTAGAAGTTGACGTCAATCCCCCGGGCTTCATACGCCGCCACCAGTTCGCCCAGGACATCGCGACCGGAAGGGGTGTTACCCATGTGGAAGTCCGTGTGGGCGCTCGGCCACAGGCAGAAACCATCGTGGTGCTTGGTGGTGATGGTCATGTAGCGGGCACCCAGCGCCACGGCTGTGTCCGCCCACCGCTCGGCGTCGAAATCCGCCAGCGTGAAATCGTTGGCGAGCGCCTCCCAGCGTTGCTGCGGAACCTTTGCCACCCGCGGCAGGAACTCCGCCGCGAACTCCACGTCTTTGCCTTCCCAGCGACCAGCCGGCAGGGCGTAAAGACCCCAGTGAATGAACTGCCCCACGCGATGGCCGCGGAATCGCTGCATCGCAGCATCCTCACGAGGTTTTTCCCGCGACGCCCCGTATTTGAGTTCCATTACTTTCCCACCTGCCCGTCCCACGGAACAAACGTCCGCAGGTCAAAAGTCTGCGAAGTGCCGCTGGCCCACGACACGGAAACTTCCGTACCGGAAACCACGACGGCGGCAGCCGCCTGGAGCGCGTCGGGCACCAGAGCCTGTCCCCGGGTCAGCGTGTGGAGGGCAACGTGGACGGTTTCCTCACTGTTGCGCTCCGCACCAAGGCTCGGGACTGCTGAGTGCTTGCCCATGGCGTTGGCATCCGTATACCGCGTGGTCCGCGGCTCTTCCCAGCCGTGCACCGCCGTCACGGCGGCGTAGACATCACCGTTGCCGGCCCACGCGGTGTTCTCGGTCGTTCCAACGTCCACCGGTGTGGCGCCGGCTACAGCATGGCCACCCTCCCGGACGGAATACTCCACCGGGCCACGGACCAAATGGCAGCGAAGTTCGTGGATGCCGTCCACCACCGAAACTGTAGTGACGGCCGTGCCGGGCAAGGTCTTCCCGTACAACTGCGGGACATGGACGGAACCACTGACGAGTCCGTCCGTGCGGGTGGCGCGGAGGGCACAGCGCCGGCTCGCCACGCCGTCGGACCCCAGCAACGCAAGGTGACCATCCACGTTGTCCTCCCACGCAACTCCTGTCCCCGGCGCTGTATGGGTGGAATAGGAGAACTTGGCGTAGTGCGGATCATCAGGGTCCGTGCCGCCGCCCACGGGCAGGCCGCAATGGTCGCTGCCGTGGTTCGTCAGGCGGACCACGCCGCTATCGCTGGACACCGTCCAGCCCGCATCAGGCAAGGCCCGAACTGCGGCCGGGCCATCGGTAGGCTGCGGCTCTTCAACGTCCTGCCATACACTGTGCTCCGGCGGCAGCGCCAAACCCAGGAAGCCGATGCCTGCCAGATACGGTGAACCGAACCCGCTGTACGCCTGGCAGGAGCCCAGATGTTCGTCATACCAACCCAAGTTCGGCGGCCCATCAACGCCAACGCCCTTCGCGGTGAAGTTGGCCAGGACCCCGGACGCCAGTCGACGTGTGGCACCCGGCGTCAACGGGTTTACGCCAGAGATCTCGGCACACCACAAAGCGGCCAGGACCGCGGTGCGGTACGCCAAGGATCGCCCGACATGCAGCACTGCCCCATCACTGGCGAACATCAGGCTCTGCGTACCCACGAATTCGCGCAAGCGCTCCAGATGACGGCGACCCTCAGGGGTGTCCTCGCGGCCCGTCATAGCGTACCAAGCCCACAGATAGGGGTGGATGGCCCACGCGTTGTAATAGTCGATGGCGTGCTCCGGCCCGTCCGTGTACCAGCCGTCGCCCAGGTACCAGGACTCCACCCGGGCCACATTCCGCGCACCCGTGCAGCCTGACACGTCCTCGCCCACCGAACGCAGGAAACCCTCCGCCATCGCCGGGAAAAGCTGCCAGTTATTGCCCCACACCTCGAGCCGGGCATGGTGCCGCAACCAGCCGGCAACTTGCTTCTTCTCCCCCGCATCCAAGGGCTCCCACAGCCACTCCTTGGCAATGTGGAGCGCGAAAGCAATGTTCGCGGCCTCCACAATCGAGTTGGTCACCCCCAGCAACGGAGACTTGCACGCGACACCCAACGGCCAACGCTCCGCCCCCTCAGGATCGGTTCCGGCCAGCAACGCCTCCCGGTACCAGGCCGCCAAGCCCAAGCGATCCTGGCCACGGGCACCGGCAATACGCGGCGCCGCCATCAGCAGGCTCCGGCCTATGGTCTCCATGCCCTCCCGGCGCTCGCCGTCACGCGTCACCGGGCCCGGCAGGCGGGGGCTGGCCTTGAGCGGGCTGGAGTAGTTTCGGATGTGTTCCAGCCAGTGATCGGCGGTGTTCTCCCAGTGGTCTCGGGTCCAACCCGTGAGCGGGGACAGGATGGGGTCGGGTTTCGGGAGCCAGGGCTGGGTTGCTGGCAGTGGCTGTGTCACGGTGTTGAATCCTTGGGCTTGTGCAGACTGGGTTAGGGGGACCGGCTACTTTGCCAGCGCTGACTCGTATTCGCCGCGGATGGTGTCGCCACCATTCTTCTTCCAGTCCGCAACGGCGCTCTTGAGTGCGTCCATGGTGCCACGGCCGGCGATGACTGCGGTCGCGGCGTCGGAGACGGGTTGGCCCAGCTTGGCGCCCTTGCTGGCATTGGTGGGGCTGAACAGCGTGCCGCAGGGATCTTCCACACCCAACGGGATGAGTTTTGAGTAGGCATTGTGCATGATGTCCACAATGTCCTTGTTGCTGGGGTCGTACACCACTTGCTGCGGCGCCGCGAGGTATTTCCACGGGACGGCGTTATCCAACAGGGCCCGGTCAGTGACCACGGGGTTTCCGTTGGCATCCAAGGTGTAGTCCGCGCCCTCGGCCCCGTAGTTCAGCAGCAGGTACTCCTCGCTGCCAAATGGTGCCGCCAGGAAGTTGGCCACCGCCAGGACTTCCTTGAGCTTGGCTTCGTCCGCCTTCTTCAGCATCACGGTGCCGAACGTGATGTTGTCCAACCAGGTCTGCGCCTTGCCGCCGTCGTGGCCCACCGGAATGAACGGCACGGCTTTGTTGGCCTTGTTCGCCGCTGGAATGCTGCGGCCGTACCCGGTGGGTCCGATGTAGGCCGGGAGTCCGTCGTAGATCATGGCCACTTTGCCGGAGATGAAGGAGTTCACCATCTGCGACTTCGTCCAGCCCTCGGAGCCGGGAACGTACAAACCGTCCTTGTACAGCTTGGCTGCGAACTCGATCGCGGCCATGTATTCGTCCGTCTCGAACGCCCTGGTGAGTTTGCCGCCGTCGTTCTTCCAGACGTTCGGTGTGCGGAACATGTGGTGCAGCATGGTGAGCCCAAACTTGGTGCTGCCCAACGCCCACTGGTTCTTGGAGGGGTTGGTGAGTTCCTTGGCCACCCGGTAGAAGTCGTCCTTGTCCTTGATGTCTTCCGTGGACTTGACGCCAACGTTCTCCAGCAGCGTCTGGTTCACGAAGCCGGACCCACCGGTGAGGTTGCGCGGAATGGGCAGCGAGTACAGCTTGCCGGCCTGGACGGTCTGCTTCCAGAACACCTCCGGAATGGCCGCCAGGTTGGGATAGTCCTTGATTTTGTCGCCACCCAGCAACGGAGTCAGGTCCGCACATTTGGCCTGCAGGAACTCCACGATGTTGGGCACTGCGGCGCCGTCGTTGAGCATGAGGTCCGGAAGCTCGCCGCCGGCGATGATGGTGTTGAACTTGGTGGCGTAGTCGTCCGAGGAGACCGAGGTGATGTCCACCTGCCCGCCCAGACGGGCTTCGATGGCCTGCCATGCAGGGTTGTCCGCCCGCGCATTGGGGGCGGTGCCGAACAAGTTGGTGATAGCCGTGATCTTGCCTCCCTTCAGCGGTGCTGTCTGCACGCTGCGGAACGGCGCGGGGTACTTGTAGAACGCCGACGGCACGCCTTGGGCGGTACCGGGGATGTCGGCGGCGGCTGACTGGAGGGGCATGTGCGTGGGCAACAAGGCTTCGCTGGCGTTCGAGGCAACACTGGTGGTGCGCTGTCCGCAGCCTGCCAGGGCTCCGCCGCTGAAGAGAGCCAGCGCACCGATGCCTGCTACGGAGAGGAAGTTCCGGCGGCTGGGGCCGGCAGAGGGTACTGCGTTCATGGGTCTTCCCTTTCAAGAGTGGAGAGTTTGACTAGCCTTTGATGGCGCCGGTGAGGACGCCCTTGGTGAAGTACCGCTGGAGGAACGGGAACACGATCACTATGGGGATCAGGGAAATCACGACGACGGCCATCTGGATCGCCTGCGACGGCACCGCGATCTCGGCTACTGCGGAGTCGCCCATGGGCTGGCCGAGCAACACGTATTGCCGCAGGATCATGGACAGCGGCCACTTGTCGTCGTTCAGGTAGAGCATGGCGTTGAAGAACGCGTTCCAGTAGCCCACTGCGTAGAACAGTCCGACGACGGCCAGCACCCCTCGCGAGAGCGGCAGCACCATCTGGACCAGGATGCGGAAGTCTCCCGCGCCGTCGATCTTCGCGGCCTCGAACAGTTCCTGCGGGAGGTTCATGAAGAAGGACCGGACCACCACCAGGTTGAAGGCACTCATCAAGGTGGGCAGGACCAGCGCCGCGTAGCTGTCCAGCAGTCCGAGTTCCTTGACCATGAGGAAGCTGGGGATGATGCCGGGGCTGAAAAGCATGGTGAAGAGGGCTGTCATGAGGAAGAAGCGCCCGCCGACCAGGTCACGCCGCGTGAGGCCGTAGGCCATGGCCACCGTGACCACCAGGGAGAGGGCCGTGCCCACGGTGGTGATAAGGAGGGAGCGGATCAAAGCATCGGTCACGACGCCGCCGGCGAAGATGGTCTGGTAGGCAGCGAACGTGGGCTCTTTGGGGAAGAGGACCAAGCCGTTGTTGTTGGCGATCTCGCTTTGGCTGGAGAGGCTCGTAGCCAAGACGGCCAGCAGCGGGTACAGGGCCAGGAAGCAGATGATCACCAGGGCGATGGCTTTGGAAACCTGGATGGCGGGCTTCGGCTTCTCCATCCAGATGGGGCGGGTGTCCTTGGACTTCAGGCGGCCCAGGCCGGCCACCAGCGTGCTACTTGGATTTGCCATTGGAATAGACACCTTCCTGTCCAAAGAGATGGGCGAGTTTGTTGGCACCGAGCACCAGGATCAGGCCCACAATGCCCTTCACCAGGCCCACGGCCGCCGCGGGACCCCATTGGCCGTCCTGGATACCGTGGAAATAGACGTAGGTATCCAGCACTTCTCCGGCGCCGGGGCCCACGTTGTCTCGCTGGAGGACAATCTGTTCGAAGCCGACGGACAGGATGCTGCCCAGGTTGAGGATGAGGAGCAGGATGATCACCGGCATGATTCCGGGGAGGGTGATGTGCCACAGCCTGTGGCGTGCATTCGCTCCATCCACGGCCGCGGCTTCGTAGAGTTCCTGGTCCACGTTCATCAGGGCTGCCAGGAAGATGATGGTCCCCCATCCTGCGTCCTTCCAGATGGACTGGATGGTGACCAGGAACGGGAAGAACTCGGGAGTGGTCATGGCGTCGAAGCGCTGAAGGCCCAGGCTCTCCAGCAGGTGCGGGACAGCGCCGGTGGCACCGAGGACTTCGGAGAAGACCGCCACGATGATCACCCAGCCGATGAAGTGCGGCAGGTAGACCACGCTCTGGACGAACTTCCTGATCCTGTTGGACACGATGCTGTTCAACAGCAAGGCCAGGCAGATGGGAACCGGGAAGAACAGGGCCAATTGGAGCCCCGTGATCACCAAGGTGTTGCGGAGTGCTTCCCAGAAGGCGCCGTCCTGGAACATTGCCGCGAAGTTGTCCAGGCCCACCCAGACGCTGTCCACGAAACCGAGGTACGGCTTGTAGTCGAGGAAAGCGATGATGTTGCCGGCAAGCGGGACGTAGTGGAACACCACGAAGTATAAGAAGCCCGGCGCGATCAGCAGCAACATCACTTTGTCGCGGCGGATCCGGGCCATGAGGCTCTTCTTGCGGCCCTGCCCTGCGGCGGGTTCCGCCGGTGGGCGGCCCCGACGGCGGCCTTCCGCCACCGGCGCCAGCCCGCCGACGTCGGGCGTCGCCTGGGGCGTGAGTGTCTGGCTGTTGCTGCTCATGTATTTCCTCTGTCTGCGCCGAAGCCGGCGGATGTGGAGTGGCCCGGCGTTTGGGGAACGCTCAGTGGCTAGAAATAGTAAGCGTTTACTATGGAGAACAAGCTACCCAGTAGAAATGTGTGATGTCAATAACATGCACAAATCCTTACATCCACTGGATATTCGGGATTGACAGCCTTTCAATCGCACACTTAGGCTGACTTTCGATAGCAAGCGCTTTCTATAGTTTTCTACCACCACGACCGGACGGAAACCTGCAGTGACCACCAATTTCCAGCACGCCGGCTCCATCAAGGCTGCGTTCGTGATGGGCCGCAGCAATTTGCCCACCCTGTTCAGCACCGAGGACCTCGCCCGGCTCCGTGGAATCGTCACCCTGCTGGATCCCGAACCCGTTGCTGACTTCTCCGCCCATGGCGCGTTCGAACTCCTCAGGGACGCAGAGCTCCTCATAACCGGCTGGGGCGCTCCCACCATCGACGCCCTTGTCCTGGACCGCTTGCCCCGGTTGCGCTGCATCGTCCACGCGGCAGGCACCGTGAAAACTTTCCTGTCCCCGGAGGTCTACTCACGGGGAATCCAGGTTTCATCGTCGGCTGCGGCCAATGCCGTGCCGGTCGCCGAGTTCACCTTCGCCGCGATCGTCATGGGCCTCAAGAGGGCCCGCAGGTTCAGCGAACAGCTCCGCCTCACCGGGGCGTCACGCAATACTGCCGGCTTCCCCACTATCGGAACCAACGGCGTCACTATCGGCTTGGTGGGTGCCTCCCGCGTCGGACGCCTGGTGATCGGCCTGCTGAAGAACCTCGACGCGCGGGTACTGGTCTACGATCCCTACCTCACCGCCGTCGAGGCTTTGGAACTGGGCGTTGAAGCTGTTGGCCTGGACCAACTGTGCGCACTGTCCGACGTCGTGAGCGTCCACGCACCGGACATCGCAGAAACGAGGGGCCTCATCGGGGCACGGCAGCTTGGCCTCATGAAGGACGGAACGCTGGTCATCAACACCGCCCGGGGTGCGTTGATCGACGCCGCAGCCCTGACGGCGGAACTCGTGTCGGGGCGGCTGGACGCGTATCTTGACGTCACGGATCCAGAACCGCTCCCTGCCGGTTCGGTCCTGCACACTCTGCCCAATGTGGTGCTGACTCCCCATATCGCGGGGGCTATGGGCAACGAGATCCACCGTTTGGGCAGCCACGCCGTGATGGAAGTTCGACGATTGAGCGAGGGCTTGCCCTTGGCTTATCCGGTATTGGCCGCGGATCTTGCGAGAATCGCCTAGTGACTGAGAAAAGCTCCCCCACAGATCCGATCCATGCCCGCGGCGGCAGCGGCGCCACCATTGCCGACGTCGCACAGGCGGCAGGCGTGTCCGTGGCCACCGTTTCCAGGGCCCTGAGCGGCAACTACCCGGTGGCCAAAGCCACGCGCGAGCGCATCTTCCGCTCCGTGACGGACCTCGGTTACGTGGCCAACGCGCACGCGCGGGCCCTTGCCGGCGCCACCACCCGCACGGTCGGAATCATCATCAACGATGTCGCCGATCCCTTCTTCGCCTACATCGCCCGTGGCGTGGAGCGGCAGGCGAGCGCCGAAGGGCGCCTGTGCCTCATCACCGCCACCCATGGTGACAAGGAACGTGAACTCGCGCTGGTGGACCTCATGCGTGAGCAACGGACCGATGCCGTGATTGTGGTGGGCGGAGCGTCGGACGACCCCCGTTACCGGAAGCAGATGGCCGACCGCGCCCGGGCGCTTGCTGCGGCAGGATCCTCGCTGGTCCTGTGCGGCAGGCCGTCCCTGGGTCCGGATGTTCCCACCAAAATGGTCACTTATGACAACGAAGGAGGCGCCTTCGCCATCACCGACTACCTCATCTCGCAGGGACACCGCAGGATCCTATACGTCGGTGGCCCCCGTGATTTTTCGACGACGGCGTCACGCCTGGCCGGTTTCTATCGGGCCTTGGACGCGCGCGGGATTGAGCGCGATCCCGCCTTGGTCCACGAAGGCGCCTTTGGCCGCGGTTTCGGGTACAGCCGCATGCGCGAACTGCTGGACCAGGATCTGGGTTTCACGGCCGTCTTTGGAGCCAACGACCTCGTGGCCGCCGGCATCCTGGAGGCGCTCGAGGAACGCGGCATCAGGGTCCCCCAGGACATGTCGGTGGTTGGGTACGACGACGTTCCCGTGGCCAGCGAGCTGCGCCCACGGCTCACCACCGTTCGGGTTCCGCTCGAAGAACTGGGGCGCGAAGCCGTGCGTTTGGCGCTGGCCCAGTCACCGCACGACGCCGGGGCCTCCTCTGACAACACCCTCACCGTCGGTACCCACATCGTCATCCGGGACTCGGTTTCGCCTCCCAAGCAGTCCTGAGCAGTTTTGTTCACTTCTGTTGAGGGGCCCGGGAACCGGACATAAAGTTGCGGAAACTTTCGCAACCACGTCCACCCCACCCCCTGCCCAAGTAACTCGCAGTAGTGGTTGTTCCCAGCGCTGGGAACAACCACTACTGCCAGCCAGTTGGGTTGCCTGAACGGAGCAGTTTTGAACTTCACTGGACCCACCATGAGCCGCCGTACCCTTTTCCGCACGACAGGAGCTGCCGCCCTTGCCGGTGTCCTGTTGTCCCAGGCAGGACCATCCTTTGCCGCAAGCGATGCCAGCCTGCAGGAGCTCATCGATCGCCGGCGCTTGGTCCTCACTGGCAGCCGGAGCGCCGCGGATGTCCCCGAACTCGCGGCGCAGCTCGAAGGAATGGGTAAGACTGCCGGAACGTGGTGGACCTCCATGGACAAGGCTCCGGTCCGGACGTCCCTGTGGAGCGATATTCCGCTGACGGGCATCGGACAGTCCACTACGGCCACCAGCAACATGGGCCTGCACTTCAACCGCCTCTACGACATGGCGTTGGGCTACGCGGTTCCCGGCAATCCCTACGCCGGGAACCCGGAGCTGGCCGCTGACATTGTTGCCGGGCTGAAGCTCCTCAACGACACCGCGTACAAGCCCGGGATGCGTGCTGCGGGCAACTGGTGGTTCTGGGAAATCGGTGTCCCCCGTAAGTCCGTGGATATCCTGACACTGCTTCATGCCGAGGTCCCCGAAACCCTGCGGACATCCCTGCTGGCAGCTGTCCGATGGTTTGCGCCCAACCCGAATTGGCGCGGCCGTGCTACATCCTTTGCCGAGACGGGCGCCAACCGCGTGGACAAGTCCCTGGCCTGCTGCATGCGCGGCATCCTGGATAACAAAGCGGACGAGATCGCTTTGGGCCGGGATGCCCTGAGCGATACCGTCCGCGGAGGCGTTAACAGCGTGTTCACCTATGTGACCAGCGGCGACGGCTTCTATACGGACGGATCCTTCGTGCAGCACACGTACCTGCCTTATGCAGGGACCTACGGCGTGGTGGCACTGGCCGGCATCGCGGAGATCGTTGCCATGCTCGGTGGAAGCACCTGGGCAGTCAACGACCCGAAACGGTCCGTGCTCCTTGACGCAGTGGAAGACACCTATGCCCCGTTTGTGTGGGACGGCCGGATCATGGACACCGTCCGTGGCCGCGCCGTCTCCCGCCAGCGGGAACCCGATTACGTCAGCGGCTTCGGCCTGATCTCCGCTGTGCTGCTGTTGGCGCCGGGCTGCGAGGAGCCGTACCGTTCGCGTTTCCTGGCGTTGGCCAAGGGCTGGCTGGAACGCTGCGCGGACCAGAAACTCGTGGGGCACCCAACACAGAGCTTGGCAAAGTCGCTGTTGTCCCTGGGAGTCCTCTCCGATACCGCCGTGGTCGCGACGCCGGCGCCGGTGTACAGCCGCATGTTTGCCGACCAGGACCGGCTGGTCCACCACCGCCCGCAGTGGGGCTGCACGGTGAACCTTTCCTCCAAGCGCATCGGCAGGTACGAGTGGGGCAACAGCGAGAACAACCTGGGCTGGTACCAAGGCGACGGCATGACCTTCGTTTACACCCGGCAGGACCCCTCTCAGTTCAGCGCCGATTTCTGGCCCACCGTGGATCCCTACGGCCTTCCCGGCACCACCGTCAATGACCAGGTCCGGGCCAGCGGGGCCGGTGCCGCCGGAACCGGCATCCCGCGAGCTTTCCAGGCCTTCGCCGGTGGGCTCACCGTGGACGGGCGTTGGGGCGTCGTCGGCATGGACCACCTCAACCACAACAAAACCTTGTCCGGCAGGAAGTCCTGGTTCTTCCTTGATGACGCGGTGGTCTGCCTGGGTGCGGGTATCACCGGCACAGGTGGGGCTTCCGTCCAGACGACAATCGAGAACAGGTCCTTCGCGTCAGGTGCGGTGCCTGCGTTGCGGACCGATTCCCGGAATCGCCGCATGGCACCCGGGGACGCAGCCGTGCAGCTCAAAAGGTCCGTGCATATCGAAGGGCACGGCGGTTATGTGTTCCTGGACGCACCGGGAGTATCGGGGGCGCCTGAAGTGGCAGTGGTCCGCCGAACCGGGAGCTGGTTCGACGTAAACTCCGGAGCAGACACCAGCCATGCGGGATCGCTGGGCAGCTACGGCGAACCCGGCCCACTCCGTCGTCGAGATCGCGGGAGCCATGCGGGATCGCTGGATAGCTCCGGCGAACCCGGCCCACTCCGGCGAACCCGGCCCACTCCGGCGAACCCGGCCCACTCCGACGAACCCGGCCCACTCCGACGAACCCGGCCCACTCCGACGAACCCGGCGCGCTCCGACGAACCCGGCGCGCTCCGACGTCGAGATCGCGGGAGCCATGCGGGATCGCTGGGCAGCTACGGCGAACCCGGCGCGCTCCGGCGAACCCGGCCCACTACGGCGAGCCCGGCCCAGTCCGGCGTCGAGATCGCGGGAGCCATGCGGGATCGCTGGGTAGCTACGGCGAACCCGGCGCGCTCCGGCGAACCCGGCGCAAACGCAGAAGGAGGGCCGGGAAATCCCGGCCCTCCTTCTGTGCAGAGCGGTGAGGCTTACGCGTTGGCCTTGATGGCTGCGGCGAGGACCTCAAGGCCGTCGAGGAGCAGTTCGTCGCTGATCACCAGCGGCGGGAGCAAACGGATCACGTTGCCATAGGTGCCACAGGTCAGGATGATGACACCTTCCTTGAGACAAGCAGCGGCAACGGCCTTGGTAAGGTCGGCGTTCGGTTCCTTGGAGCCGGGCTGGACGAGCTCGATGGCCAGCATGGCGCCACGGCCACGGATGTCGCCAACCACGGAAACTTCTTCGGCCAGTTCGCGGAGCTTGCCCAGGGCCAGCTCTTCGATGTGGCGGGCGCGGCCGTTGAGGTCGTGCTGTTCCATGGTGTCGATCGCTGCGAGTGCTGCTGCGCAGGCAACCGGGTTGCCACCGTAGGTGCCGCCGAGGCCGCCCGGGTGGACGGCGTCGAGCAGGTCGGCGCGGCCGGTGATCGCGGACAGCGGCAGGCCGCCGGCGATGCCCTTGGCCATGGTGATGATGTCAGGGACAACACCTTCGTGGTCAACGGCGAACCATTCGCCCGTGCGGCAGAAGCCGGACTGGACTTCATCGGCGATGAAGACGATGCCCTTTTCCTTGGCCCATGCGGACAGTGCCGGCAGGAAGCCCTCGGCCGGAACGATGAAGCCGCCCTCGCCCTGGATGGGCTCGATGATGATCGCAGCAACCTGGTCGCCACCGATCTGCTTCTCGATCATGGTGATGGCGCGCTTGGCTGCCTCGGCACCGGTGATGTCCGGGTTCTCTTCACGGAACGGGTAGCTCATGGGCATGCGGTAGACCTCGGGCGCGAACGGGCCGAAGTTGGTCTTGTACGGCATGGCCTTAGCGGTGAGTGCCATGGTCAGGTTGGTGCGGCCGTGGTAGGCGTGGTCGAAGGCAACCACGGCGTCGCGGCCGGTGGCCAGGCGAGCAACCTTGACGGCGTTCTCTACGGCTTCAGCGCCGGAGTTGAACAGCACGGTGCGCTTGGCGTGGTCGCCCGGGGTGAGGCGGTTGAGCTGCTCGGCAACTGCAACGTAGCCCTCGTACGGGGTAACCATGAAGCAGGTGTGCGTGAAGTGCGCGGCAGCTTCCTGGACGGCAGCGACGACGGCGGGGTCGGACGCGCCGACGCTGGTCACGGCGATGCCGGAGCCGAGGTCGATGAAGGAGTTGCCATCGACGTCGCGGATGATGCCGCCATCGGCGTCTTCAACGTAGACGGGGACGCCGGAGGCGACGCCGGCAGCAACGACGGCGGAGCGACGCTCGGCCAGTGCCTGCGACTTGGGTCCGGGGAAGGCGCCGTTGATGTTGCGCTTCTGCTCGATGCGGTACGACAGTTCGTTCGCGGTGGTGGTCATGGGGTGGTTGCCTTTCTGGGAAATTCGTACGGGTTACGCGGACGCGTTATGCAACTGCGTTATGCATCCAATGCACTCATCACGTGCTTGATGCGCGTGTAGTCCTCGACGCCGTACATGGAGAGGTCCTTGCCGTAGCCGGACTGCTTGAAGCCGCCGTGCGGCATCTCTGCCGTCAGGAGGATGTGGGTGTTGATCCAGACCGCACCGAAATCAAGGTCTCGGCTCATGCGCATGGCCGTTCCGTGGTCGGTGGTCCAGACGCTGGACGCCAGGGCATATTCGACGTCGTTGGCCAGTTCCAGCGCTTCTTCTTCGGTGCTGAACTTCTGCACGGTGATGACCGGGCCGAAGGTTTCCTTCTGCACGATGTCGTCGCTCTGCTTGGCGCCGGTGATGATGGTGGGCTCGAAGAAGAATCCCTTCTCGCCTGCGCGGTGGCCGCCGGTTTCGATCTTGCAGTTGGCCGGGAGGTGCTCCACCACGGAGGTCACGGCGTTGAAGTGGTTCACGTTGTTGAGCGGTCCGAAGTAGTTGTCTTCGTCGTTCTGCGAACCCGTGTGCAGGGTCCTGGTGTGCTCCACCATTGCTGCCACAACGTCGTCGTGGACCGAGTCTTCGATGAGCACGCGGGTGATGGCCGTGCAGTCCTGGCCTGCGTTGAAGAAGGCGAACTCGGCGATGGCCGCTGCGCTCTTCTTGATGTCGGCATCCTTGAAGACGATGGCCGGAGCCTTGCCGCCAAGTTCCAGGTGGGCACGCTTGAGGCCCTTGGCCGCGCCACTGGCAACTGCAATGCCTGCGCGGACGGAGCCGGTGATGGACACTAGTCCGGGGACCTTGTGGTCAACCATCATGGCTCCGGTTTCGCCGGTGCCCAGGACAACGTTGAGGACGCCGGCCGGGAAGATCTCACCGGCGAGTCGTGCCAGCACAAGGGTGGACTCCGGGGTGGTGTCGGACGGCTTGAGGACCACGGTGTTGCCGGCAGCCAGGGCGGGGCCGATCTTCCAGATGGCCATGAGGAACGGGTAGTTCCACGGCGCAACCTGGGCTACGACGCCGATCGGTTCGCGGCGCACGTAGGAGGTGTGGCCCTCGAAGTACTCGCCTGCGGACTTGCCTTCCATGATGCGTGCAGCGCCTGCGAAGAAGCGGAGCTGGTCTGCACCGGCGGCAACTTCCTCGGAAGCGATCAGGGAGCGGACCTGTCCGGTGTTGCGGTGCTGGGCTTCCACGAGTTCGTCGCTGTTGGCCTCCACGGCGTCGGCGAGCTTGAGGAGCATGAGCTGGCGCTGGCCGGGGGTGGCCTTCTTCCACGACTTGAAGGCCTCGTTGGCCGCGGTCATGGCTGCGTCCACATCGGCCTGCACCGAAATGGGCGACTTGGCAACGATTTCCCCGGTGGCAGGGTTAACGATGTCCAGGAGACCCGTACCTGCCGGCGTAACGAATTCGCCATTGATGAAGTTCTGCAAGGTTTGAACCACGGCGTGCAACCCTCTTTCGGTGTCTGGGCATGGATTTAGCTGATCAGAGCCTATGCCAGGGAGGGGGTCTGAGGAATAGTCAGCTGCACACAGACGCACCCCTCCCTTAGTGCGCTTGCCCAGCGACGGGTTAGGCTTTTAAGCATGGCAATGTCCCTCGCTTCGCTCGTCGCTGTCCCCTCCCTGAAACTCCGCCAAGCCGGCCTTGCAGAGACCACGCTGAACCAGGACATCAGCTGGGTTGCGGTAACGGAGCTGGAAGACCCGCAGCGTTTCCTGAGCGGCGGAGAATTGGTCCTCACCACCGGCCTGCGCCTCAAGAGCGCTGCCGATCAGCGGCGCTTCGTCCGCCAGGCCCAGCGCGCAGGTGCCGTGGGAATCGGCTTCGGCATTGGGCTGACCCACGAGTCCGTCCCGGATGCGCTCATCGCAGAGGCCAACCGCTGGGGTTTGCCGCTGGTGGAGGTGCCGTACGAGATCCCGTTCATCGCCATCGGCAAGCTCGTTGCCGAATCGCACTCCGCGGACCACTACTCCAATCTGGAACGCCTCCTTGCCGGGCACCAGATCCTGGCCCGCTCGCTGCTCACCGGCGGCGGACTCAACGAACTCCTCAAGCAACTCGGCAGCATGCTCCGCACGGACGTTGTACTCACCCAGTTCAGCGCGCAGCTCTACAACAGCGTGGTGGGGAAGCCGGCCCCGACGGCGGACGGCTGGGCTTCGTATCCGATTCCCACCGGCCGCAGGGACGCCTGCACGCTGTGGCTGCGGCAGCCCTTCGTCGACTCCGGGATCGTGAGCTACGCGCAGAACCTCATCAGCGTGGAGCTCAACAACATGGTCAAGCAGCGCCAGGCCCAGCGCGCCATGGCCGGGCAGGTCCTGGATGACGTCATCCACGGCACCTTGGAAACCATCGAGGCAGCCCGTCGCTTGGCAGGTGTCGGGATCAACAGCACAAGGAAAAACGTTGTGCTGGTTGCCGAATCCACGGCACACCACAAACAGCTCATCAGCATCTCCCTGCCCCAGGCGCTGGAAGGCGGCGTCAGCGCCGTCGTCGGGAAGGACCTGGTGACGGTCATCAATGACGACGGCAGTTCGGCCACCGCCTTGGCCAAGAGCCTGAGCGACCACCTGCAGGAGGCCGGCATCCATGCGCTGATAGGGATCGGGGGCGCCTACACGAAGCCGAACGGCCTGCGGTGGAGCTACTTTGAAGCGCGCGACGCCGTGGCGCACGGCTTGCCGGTGAACGAGCCGGAACGCCTGAGCCTGACGTCCCTGCTGCTCGCCAGCGAGGATGTTCCCCTGGCCGACATGGCCAGTGAATCGCTGACGCCGCTGCGGAAGTTCGACGCCGCCCATGGAGCCGAACTGGTGGCCACGCTGGAAAGCTACCTGAACCACAACGGCTCAGTAGCCGCCGTCGCCGAAGCCCTCACCCTGCACCGCAACACTGTGCGGTATCGCTTGGCTCAGATCACCGAACTGACGGGCTACGACCCTTCGCAGACGCAGGACCGGGTGCAGTTGTGGCTCGCCCTGGCCGTGCAGCGCTTGGGGTCCAGAAACCCCCGCTAGGCACCCGGCGGAGAGGTTCGCCACAAAAGTCTAGACATTAGACGTCAAACGTCTAACCTTTAGATATGGCGACGACTTCTCTTACGACAACGACAGGAAACATCCCTCTGGTCTCCCCCGCGCAGGCGGCCCCTAAGACGCGCGTCGTCGCCGTCGTCGGCATTATTGCCGTGGTGCTCATTGGCCTGAACCTCCGCGCCGGTATTACCAGCGCTGCGGCACTGTTCCACGAACTGCAGCAGGTGCTGGGCTATGGCGCCTTGGTGGCCTCGATTCTGCCCTCCATCCCGCTGCTGTGCTTCGCAGTTGCAGGCATGGGGACTTCCTGGTTGACCCGGCGCGTCGGCGTCGAGAAGGCCATCGCCATCGCTTTGGCATTGCTCGCCGCAGGCCTGCTGGTCCGTGGCGTGCCGGTAACCGGCGCGCTGCTCGGCGGCACGGTCCTGGCGATGTCCGGCCTGGCTGTGTGCAACGTGGCCATGCCGTCGTTCATCCGCGAGCACTACTCCGAGCGCACGTCCATGATGACCGGCCTCTACACCTTCACCATGTCCGGCGGCGCCACCTTCGCCGCGGCAGTCAGCGTACCCTTGGCCCAGCAGCTCGGCTCGCCGTCCATGGGCTTGGCCGCATGGGGCTTGCTGGGCGTCGCGGCGCTCCTCGGCTTCCTGCCGGTGGTCCTCCACACCCACCGGAACTCCACCAAGACCGACCGCCCGCGCGTCTCCATGTGGCCGCTGCTCCGCACCCGACTCGGCATCCTGATCACCGCCATCTTCACGTTCCAGGCGTTCCTGGCCTATGCCGTGATGAGCTGGTTCGCCTACATCTTGACCTCCCAAGGCCTCAGCGCTTCCGAGAGCGGACTGCAGTTCGGCGTCATGCAGTTGGTCTCCGTAGCCGCCGGCATGATCCTGCTCGCCTTCGGCTCGCGGCCCGGCATGCTCCGCCCGGCCCTCTACCTCGCCAGCAGCTCCACCTTGCTGGCCATCGCGGCCATGATCTGGCTGCCGACCTCACTTGCGGTGATCCCCGCCGTGCTCTTTGGATTCGGCCTGGGCATCTTCCCGTTGGTTCTGGTGATCATCAGCCGCAGTGGACGCTCGACGGCGGAAACCACCGCACTCTCCACCATCGCCCAATCGCTGGGATACTTGATTGCGGCAATTGGTCCCTTTGGCATGGGCCTGCTCCACAGCGCCACGGGCGGCTGGGTGCTGCCCCTGAGCCTGCTGTCCATCGTGGCGGTGGCACTCATGGTTACCTGCCACATGCTCACCAGCAAGCGCACTGCCACCAAGACCGGACCGAGGACAGCATGACCCTGACGCCTTCGCATCGCCCGGCACTGGCCGAGGAGATCACCGCCAAGTTGCGGGACATGATCAAGTCCGGCGAGTGGCCGCTCCAGGAACGCATCCCTGCCGAACCGGAACTCATGGCGACACTGGGCGTTTCGCGGGGAACCCTGCGCGAGGCGATCAAAGCACTGGCGCACTCGGGCATGCTGGAGGTCCGCCGCGGTGACGGCACGTATGTCCGGGCCAACAGCGAGATGTCCGGCGCAGCCCAGCGCATGTACTTGGAGCACACGCAGGAACACATTGTGGAAGTCCGGCTCGGCTTGGATACGCAGGCAGCGCGCCTGGCCACCAAGCATGCCACCGCCGAGGACCTGGCCGAGATGCGCCGACTCCTCGCGCTCCGCCATGATGCCTGGCAGGCCGAGGACTACCCCACCTGGGCCAGCGCCGATTGGGAGTTCCACGAGCGCGTTGCCCTGGCCTCCGGGAATCCGCTGCTGCACCAGCTGTACGTCTCCTTTGGCGGCGTCTTCCACAACGACCTCCTTCGGCAGCAACGCAAGGGCGGCTTCAACGGCATCCCGCGCGAAGGCCACGACGAACTGGTTGATGCCCTGGAGGCCCACGATCCCGATGCAGCCGTCCAGAGCGTGTACCGGAATCTTGATTACTGCTCGGACTCAGCCCCGCGGTAACTCTCGGCTTGCTAAGACGTTGCAAGTCCGCTTTTCCGTTGTTGCCCAACCACGGTTTAGCGGGGCGGCAACGCGTTACGGCATCTTCTCAATCCCTGCCCCGATCGCGTCCCGGAACCTGGCATTGATCAGCACAACATCACGCCCGGCCCTGTCCAGCAGGCTGGCGGCAACACTCGCCCTGTAACCCGTTGCACAGTGCACCCAGATCCTCGCGTCCGGCAGCTCAGTGATTCTGCCGGGGAGTTCGTACACCGGCACATTCAGCGCACCCACCACATGCGAGGCCTTGTATTCTTCCGGCCGGCGAACATCCAGCACCACATCCTCAGGCACCCGGCCCTTGAGGAGTGCAGCCCAGTCACCGTGTGGATAGCTTGCTTGCGGCAATTGTGGCGCCAGGGCTCCCGGTTGAGGCCCGACGGCGGCATCCGGACTATCGATGCCGATCCTCGCCAAGTCACGGATCGCCTTTTCAACCTCAACCACAGGTCCCAGCAACGTGAGCGGCTGGTTCCACGGGATCACCCAGCCGAGGTAACTGGTGAAGTTGTCGCCCTTCCCGTACTCGAAGCTCACGCTGCCTTGCAGATGGCCATCCGCGAAGGCCACGCGATGCCGCAGATCCACCACCCACTCCCCTGCCTTCAAGCGCCGGCCCAGTTCTTCAGGGTCCACAGAGTCCGGAACCTCGAGCTTCGCCGCATCCGGACCGGCCGCATTGAGCGGACTCATGTGGGCGTAATACGCGGGATAGGCCGTGATGTTTTCCAGCAACTGCGAAACGAAGTGGTCCTCGTTTGCATCCGTCAGGGCGTGGTTGGATTCGGCTTGCTCACCGATCGTTGATGATTCCTGGTGGCTCGCAGGGCCGATTGAACAGAACGATCCGAAGCCGTGGGTCGGGTAGAGTGCCGCGTCGGGAGGTGCCGACTCCACCAGGCGCCGAACCGACGAGTATTGCTCGTGGGCCAACCGGGCGGTGTCCTGCGGCGAGACCAGGTCCGTCCGTCCAACCGAACCGTAGAGCAAGCTGCCGCCGGAAAACACAGCCTCAGGGCCGCCGTCGTGCCTGTCATCCCGCACCACGTACGAGAGGTGCGTGTGCGTGTGCCCGGGAGTCGCCAACACCGTCACGGTGAGCCGGCCAACGTGGACAACCTGGCCATCGGTGACGGGGACGCGGGCAAATGACACCTCATCGGCGCCGTTCACCAAGTAGTCGGCACTGTGTTTCTCGGCAAGGACCAGACCGCCGGTGACGTAGTCGTTGTGCAGGTGGGTTTCGGCCACGTGCGTGATGCGGACTCCTGCCTCCCGCGCCGCCGTTTCCATCCGGTCAATGTCCCGTTGGGGGTCGATCACCAACGCAACACTGCCGTCGTGCACCAGGTAGCTTCGGTCCCCCAGCTGGGGAGTTTCGATGACCACGACGTCCATGATTCAGGGTACCGCCGAAGGTTAACCCCTTAAAAGCAGCGGCGGGGCCACACCCACGTGAAGTGCGTGACCCCGCCTGCCATTACAGAAGCTAGACCTGCGCGGCTACACCATCACGGGAGATGGTGACCATGTCCTCGCGCGGTACAACCTTGATGCGCTCACGCTTGACCTCAACACCGTGGGAGGTGCCGGCCTCGGTGGCTGCTGCGCCGAGGGCGAGTTCGTGGGCGTCCAGCGCCAACCAGCCTTCCCAGCTGGTGAACTTCACGCCGCGGGAATCAAGAAGATCCACCACTGCGTCAGCTGCGGGAACCTCGGCTACCGGCAGGTTCTGGCGGTCTTCCAGGAGGTACGTGACGGTTTCCAGGGCATCGCCCTTGGTGTGGCCAATAAGGCCAACCGGACCACGCTTGATCCAGCCCGTTGCGTAGAGGCCCGGAACGTGCTGGCCGTCGGCGTCCAGGACGCGACCGCCGTCGTTGGTGACGACACCCTTCTTGTGGTCGAACTCGACGTCCGGCAGGGCCGAACCGAAGTAGCCGATGGCGCGGTACACGGCCTGGACCGGGTAGTCGATGAACTCGCCGGTGCCTCGGGCGTTGCCCGTGCCATCCAGTTCAGTGCGTTCGAACTTGATGCCCGCAACCTTGCCCGGGGTTTCTGCGGAGTCCACGATCTCCACCGGGCTGTGCAGGAAGTGCAGGTGCAGGCGACGGGAAGCCTTGAGCTCGGAAAGGTCCTCGGGCTGCTCGGCAATCCAGTTGGTGAGCGTGCCAACCATGGTCTTGATCTGGTTGTTCGTCTGGACCTGGCGGTCGGACTCTTCGTCGAATTCGAAGTCCTCGGCGTAGAGGATGATGTCCACGTCCTTGGAGTGCGAGAGTTCGCGGAGTTCCAGCGGGGTGAACTTCACCTGGGCCGGGCCACGACGCCCAAAGACGTGCACGTCTGTGACCGGCGAGCTCTTCAGGCCGGCGTACACGTTGTCCGGGATCTCCGTGACCAGCAGGTCATCGGCGTGCTTGGACAGGACGCGGGCCACGTCCAAGGCCACGTTGCCGTTGCCGAGGACAGCGATTTCGGTGGCTTCCAGCGGCCATTCACGGGGAACGTCCGGGTGTCCGTCGAACCAGGAGACGAAGTCGGCGCCGCCGAAGGAACCTTCAAGTTCGATGCCGGGGATGTTCAGGTCCGCGTCCTTGATGGCACCCGTGGCGAAGATGATGGCGTCGTAGTGCTTGCGGAGGTCCTCGATGGAGATGTCCGTGCCGTAGTCGACGTTGCCGAAGAAGCGGATGTCGCCGCGGTCCAGGACCTTGTGCAGGGCGTTGACGATGCCCTTGATGCGGGGGTGGTCCGGAGCAACGCCGTAGCGAATGAGGCCATACGGTGCCGGGTAGCGGTCAAAGAGGTCGATGCTGACGGTAAGTTCGCCGCTCTTGACGGCCTCGCTCTTGGTCAGGATGTCCGCTGCGTACACGCCGGCCGGGCCAGAGCCGATGACGGCGACGCGAAGCGGACGGTCCGCAGAACCTACGGGGGTGCTAATTGACACGGCTGTGTTCCTTCTTTTCTCAGTTACTGCGGACGCGGGGACGATTGGGGGTGATGGTGCTGTAGTCAGCGGTCTTGAAATGCTGCGGCGCGAAGGGGCTGACACGGACGACGTCGCCGATCACGATGACCGCTGGATTGGCCACGCCGACGGCTTCCGCCTGGTCCGCAATGGTCCCCAACGTACCGATGGTGACGCGCTGTTCCGGCAAATACCCGTTCTCTACGATACCTACTGGTGTGTTCAAAGGCAGACCCGAGCCGGCCAGCGCAGCAGCGGAATCGCGCAATTGCGCCACTCCCATGAGCAACACCACAGTGTGGTCGGGGCGTGCGGGGACCTCGGACAGCTCTTCATGGCCGGTCACCACGCTGAAGCCCTTGGCCAGGCCGCGGTGCGTCACGGGGATGCCGGCAGCGGCCGGAACCGAAATAGCTGATGTCACGCCGGACACCACTTCAACTTCGACGCCGTTCTGCCGGCAGAATTCTGCTTCCTCGCCGCCGCGTCCCAGGACGTAGGGGTCGCCGCCTTTGAGGCGGACCACGCGGTTGCCCTTGAGTGCTTCGTCCACGAGGATGCGGTTGATCTCGAGCTGCGGGACCGGGTGGTGCCCGGGTGTCTTGCCCACCTCGATGACGCGGACGTCCGGGGCCAGTTCCTTGAGCAGCTCACGCGGGCCAAGACGGTCTGCAACAACGACGTCGGCCTGGCCCAGCAGGCGCCTGCCGCGGACGGTGATGAGTCCCGAGTCGCCCGGACCGCCACCGACCAGAGCCACGGAACCAGCCGGAGTCTTTCCAGCTGCGTCCGGCTTGCGGTGGCGTCGCAGCGGAAGGTCACCCGTTTCAAGTGCGGTGGCAACGGCGTTGCGAAGGGCCATGGCACGGCGCGGGTCTCCCCCGGCGTTGATGGCGATCTTGACGTCGTCCACTACGGCGACGGCGGGTGTCCACGCGGCTGATGCTTCGTGGTCCGAGGCATTGACGCACCAGAGGCGTTGCGCCTCGGCGTCGGCCGATACCTGGGTGTCCACAGCGGCAGTGCCAGTGGCGGTCTGAACGAACCAGACGCCGTCGAGGTCTGACGTGCGGTACTCGCGCTGCGCCCAGGTGACGAGGCCGGAAGCTGCGAGTCCGCGAAGGGTTTCGGTGGCAACGGGAGCGACCACGGTGACTTTCGCACCGGCGTCGAGCAGTCCCTTGGCACGGCGTTCCGCAACGGGGCCGCCGCCCACCACCAGCACCGGGCGGCCAAGCAGCCGCAGCGCGGTGGGGTAAATGTCCTGTATTGCCATGAAAAAACTGTAGGGCGGCTCCGTAACATGCTTCAAAGGCTCAGAAACACCCGGTAACGCTGGGTAATCCAGCGTCACATATCTCCGCGGTCAGCCCGGAGAAACCCTGTCTTTAAGCGTCAGATAGTAGGCCCGCTGCTCTTTGCCCAAATGCTCAATGGCGTAACGAAGGGTGGTTCTGGGCATGGTGGCCGCGTGTTCATCGAGGAAGGCCAGCAAGCGTTCCCGACTGCTGCGTCCGGCATCGCGGACCCAGCCCCCCACTGCTTTGTTGATGAGGTCTTCTTTGTCATGCAGCAATATTTCGGCGATGGCGAAGGTGTCATCCAGTTGGCCTTCACGGATGAACGCCGATGTCGCCACGATGGCCGTCCGACGCTCCCACATGTTCTCCGAGCGGGCCAGTTCATACAGCGGGTCCCGTGACTTATCCATGAGCCAGCCACCCACCACGCGCCCCGCTCCCAGGTCCACGAGGTCCCAGTTGTTGATGCGGTCATGGCGTCGCAGGTACAGCTCGAACAGCGTGTGGCGGCGCTCTTCGGTGGTCTTCTTCTTCTGGGCTTGGAGCGACATGATCTTCACGGCACCGGCCCGCGCCTCGTGGATGTCTTCATCCAGCAGCTTCTCGATCTCGTCCAAAGGCATGGCCGCGAACTCCTTGGCGAGCGTGAAGACCTCGCCCATGCGGACGCCCATGAAGAAGTCGCCCTCGGCATAGTCACCCTGGCCGGTCTTGAAGTACCGCTGGTACTTGGCTTGTTCGACGTCCGACTGACGGATTCTCAGGCGCTCAAGGAACCCGACGGCGGTGGGCTGGGTTCCCGGCGCCAGTGCTGCAGGCTTTCGGGCCTTGCCCGCTTTGGGGATCTTTCCGGCCTTGGGGGTCATCTCTCCATAATGCGCCTAAAACACGGACCAGCCAGTACGCGTGGTGAATTCGTCCAGCGCGGCCACACCGGCCACCGAGTTACCCGACCTTCCCAGACCAGGGCTCCACACGCTGATGGAGCACTTGTTGGGAACCACGGCCACGATGCCACCGCCGACCCCACTCTTGCCCGGGAGCCCAACTCTGTACGCGAATTCGCCCGCGGCATCATAGGTACCACAGGTGAGCATGACGGCGTTGATTCTCTTGGTCTGCGCCGGAGAGAGCAAGAGTGTCCCGTCTGCCCCCAAGCCGTTGGACGCAAGGAACCGGGTTGCGAGCGCCAGGTCTTCACAGGTCATGGCCAGGGCGCATTGCTTGGCATAGGAGTCCAGGACGTCATCCACTGGATTCTCCAGGTTGCCGCAGCTTGCCAGGAAGTGGGCCAATGAGGCATTGCGGTGCCCCTTGCCCAACTCGGACAACGCAACCCGTTGATCTGTGTCGACCCCTGCGTTGCCTGTTTCGTGGCGCATCAGGTCGCGGACTGCGTGGGCAGCGTTGCCAGTCAGGCTGAGGAGCCTGTCCGTCACCACGATGGCACCGGCGTTGATGAACGGATTCCGGGGAATGCCATCTTCGCTTTCCAACTGGACCAAGGAGTTGAAGGGGTTACCCGAGGGCTCGCGGAACACCCTCTTCCAGATGTGGTCGCCGTCGGAAGCCAGCACCAGGGCGAGGGCGAAGACTTTGGAGATGCTTTGAATGGAGAACTCCACGTGGGCGTCCCCCGCCGAAAATACCTCACCGTCCCGGGTGACCACCGAGATCCCGAATTGATGCGGGTCTACTGCCCCGAGCTGCGGGATGTAATCGGCCACGTTGCCTTGGCCGACGTGCGGTTGAACTGCTCCGACGATGTCTTCCAGGAGGTTCTGAATGTCCACGGGGTAACCTTTGCTTTCTGCGTAGTCCCCTCGCCGTTGAAGGGACCGTCAAGTGCTCGCGCGGTCTTGGCGCAAGAACACACAGCCAGCAACACTACCTGCCTTGCACTCCTTGGTGGGCCTTCCAACCGAAAGCAGGGGCGACGTGCTTGGCGACGTTGCCCAGCAGCTTGGCGTTGTAGTCGACGCCAAGCTGGTTGGGCACTGTGAGCAGGACCGTGTCGGCTGCTTGCACGGCTGCGTCCTTCGCCAGTTCGTCCGCTAATTGATCCGGCTCGCCGATGTAGCTCTTCCCGAAACGCGACAACGCGCCGTCGAGAATTCCCACTTGGTCCTGGCTGTCCGCTTGGGCTCGGAGGCCGAAGTAGTGGTTGTCGACGTCGTCCACGATGGGGATCACGCTGCGGCTCACAGAGATCCTCGGTTCAAAGTCGTGCCCTGCGGCCGCCCAGGCTTCGCGGAACATCTGGATCTGCTCTGCCTGCAGTTCGTCAAAGGGAACACCGGTGTCCTCGGTAAGAAGGGTTGAGCTCATCAGGTTCATTCCCTGCTCAGCAGCCCACACGGCCGTTTTGCGGGTTCCGGCGCCCCACCAGATCCGCTGCGGGAGGCCGGGTGACTGGGGTTGGATGGGCAGCAGACCTGTGGCCCCGCCGGCGTAGTGCGGGTCCGCTTCGGCCACCCCGTGCCCGGCGATGGCCTTGCGGAACAGGGCAGTGTGGCGGCGGGCCATGTCACCGCCGTCCTCACCGTCCTCGGGGACGTAGCCGAAGTTCGCGGCTCCGTTCCGTGCGGGTTCGGGTGAACCACGGCTCACTCCGAGCTGCAACCGTCCATCACTGATGAGGTCCGTGGCTGCTGCTTCCTCGGCCATGTAGAGGCTGTTTTCGTATCTCATATCGATCACGCCGGTGCCCATTTCTATCCGGCTGGTCCGTGCCGCAATAGCACTCAGCAGTGGAAAGGGCGATGCTTGCTGCCGGGCGAAGTGGTGCACGCGGAAGAAGGCTCCGTCGATGCCCAGTTCCTCAGCAGCCACAGCGAGTTCGATCCCCTGTTTCAGGGCTTCCCCAGCCGTTGGCACGAGGGAACCCGGGACACGGGCCCAGTGACCGAAGGAGAGGAAACCGATCCGTTTGTTGTGCATGTTCGGGACAACTCCGCTGGGGCCCGGAGAATTCCACGGACCCCCTCGTCCACCGCTCAGCGCTTTCCGAAAGTGATTCAGAACCTGTCGAGCGCATTAGGTACAGCGGAGCCGCCGGCGTTTTATCTATTTGATGGAGTAAAATGGATTTCGACACGGGGGTTGCCGAACGTCTGATCGGTGCATGTCGAGACGCAGCGCGTACGCTGCAGGATCAACGCGGCGGACGGGAAACGATCTCAACGGCTGCCCTCATGGAATTCCGGGGCGTGTTCGCAGACTGTTTCCGGGAAAACGTTGCCGCTGAACGGGCGGCCCGCTCGGAGCTGGTCCACATGTTGGAAGATGTTGCCCGTCAGGTCCACGAAGCGAAGAGCGCGGCGGAGGTTGAGCAGCGTCGATTGAATGACGTGAGGGAGTGGGCGCTTGCCTCCGGTTGGGCGCCTGCTGGCGGAGGTTTTGCAGTGGACGTGGGGCCGCACCCGTCGATGGAGGAGACTGACCGTCCGGTGGTGAGCGCGGACACTGTGCGGCAGGGGTCTGGGCGAGTGGAAGCACTGCTGGGGCGAGTTCCGCTGATCCAGACACCTTGGACTCCGCAGTGTCAACCTTTTGGATCCAAGACGGCTCAGACCGAAGCGCGGCCAACAGAGTCAGTGCAGCTGTGTCCGAGTTCGAGGACAAGTGCTCCTGGGCGCACTCTAATCTCGACGCTGTCCGTGGCGGGCTGCGACGGTTCTTGGAAGACAATCATCAGGACGCGACCCGGCTTTCCGACGTCGCGTCGACGTTCCGCGCTGCCGGTGGCAGCGGTGACGTCGGGCAGGTAACGGTATCGAACGGCCTTCTGGTGCTTGCCACGGTGCCGACGTCCTTATCGGGTGTGGCTCTGCTGAGCTACTTGTCCACTGCCACCGAGGCTGACGTGAAGGCGTTGGCCACAATGCCCGGATGGCAGCAGACCCTGCAAGGCTTGGACGCATCGAAGATCGGGACTTGGTGGGCGGGCATGAACACGGGAGCCCACCCTGTTGCGGACGAGTCCGGGTTCACGCAGGTGCAGGAACTTCTGTTGGCTACTGCTCCGGCCATGTTCGGCGCTTTGGACGGGATGCCCGCACTGGCCAGGGTCCGGGCGAACCAGTTGAACGCGCCAAGCCTGCTCCGCGCGGCGGAGAAAAACCTGGAAACAGCCCGGAAGTTGTCGGGGATCGGGCAAGCCCACCACGACCCGAACCGAACAAAAATGCTGCAAAATGAGGTGGCATACCTGAAGCAGGTGGAAGCCGGGGACGTACAGCTTTACCTCTATGACCGGGGCCGGTCCGGGATCGTGGAAATGATCGGCACCCCGGGCCCCGACACACGGCACGTGATCACCTACGTCCCAGGAACCTTCACCGGGATGAACATCTTCTACGAAGGCGGCGTACAGCAGGTAGCCAATTACCTCAGCAGCCAGGTGTCAGGGACGGTGGCTTTCGTCTACAAGGATGGGCGGCTCCCGGGAGAGGAGGACAACGCAGGAGGTCCCAACCTGGGGAGAATCGGTGAGGCCAACGATGAGAACCTCGCACGCACCTCGGGGCAGCAACTGGCAAGATTCGAGACTGGGATGCGCACTGACCCCTACCTGAACGGTGCCGAACAAACCGGCATCGGGCACAGCTGGGGCCTGGCAAACGTCACCAGCTCCGAAGTCGCCGGAGCCCGATACGACAAGGTGGTCTCCCTCGCCGGGGCCGGCATGCTCCCGGACTGGAAACCACAGCCAACCACGGAATACTCCAACCTGTACTACTATGATCTGCTCGTCCATGGTCAGGGAATTCCCAACCTCATCACGAATAAAGGGGTGGTGTGGGATGGAAATAACCCCATTCATCGGGATGAATTCGAACAGCACTATTACCGCGGCCCCCACGACGACCAACTTGGGGCGATTAACACCGTCGAAGAAGGGAACATCCTCATGGAAAACCACAACCTCATCGCCTCCACCAATAATGACAACGAAAAAGCACTAGAAGACATGCTAGAAATTGTGACTCGATGAGGGCTCGGAACGGTGCCACGGTGGTGGTGGTGCTGCTGGCATTGCTGATGGGGCTCGCCGGTTGCGCCGGAAACCCAAGCGTGAGTTCGACCGAGTCAACCGTGCCAACTGCCACTGATACACAGGAGGAACCGTTGATAACTGAACTGACCTGGCAGGAAGCCAAAGCCCACACTCAAGCTATGGAACTGGAGATCGCCGCCCTGATCCCAAACAACACCATTGTCTCGATCGATCAGAAGGAGACGGGCATGCTTCTGTCCTGCAACAGCACACACCACAAATGGAAAGGTTCCACGACCATCACGGTCGTTGAAGGAACCAACATCAAGCCGATCGTGAAGGACATCGAAGCCCACTACCGGGCGAAAGGAACGAAAGTATCCGCCGACAGGAATGTCGACGAAGACTATCGAATCCAAATCGATCTGGGAGCCGGGGAGAACTACATCGTCGCAGAAGGCTTGGCCCCAAATGAAATCCGTATCGCCTCAGGATCTGTGTGCTTCACTTTGCCCGAGGGCATCTACCCGGGTGGGGATTTTTAGGTCCTCATGAACAACCACAACCTCATCGACTCAAACAACGAAAATAACATGAAAGCGCTTGAAAACAAGCTTGGAATCGTGACTCGATGAGGGCGCGTCGCGGTGCCATGGCGTTGTTGCTGGTGGCAGGTTCGATCGGGCTCGCCGCTTGCGCCGAGCCACCCAACGGGGGTTCGACAGAGTCAACTGTGCCAACTGCGACTCAAACACAGGAGGAGCCGATGAAAGCTGGACTGACCTGGCAGGAAGCAAAAGCCCACACCCAGGCAATGGAACTGGAGATCACCGCCCTCATTCCAAAAGATGCTGCTGTCTCGATCGATCAAAAGATGAAGGGCGTGCTGCTGTCCTGCAACAAGACACAGCACAATTGGAATGGCTCGACGACGGTCATGGTTGCCGAAGGCACCAAAATCGATCCCATTGTGAAAGACATCGAAGCCCACAACCGGGCGAACGGACTCAAGGTGTCCGTCGATATGGATATAGATGAAAAGCTTCTTATCCAAATTGATCCGCCTGCTCCCGGGGAGAGTTACCTCGTCGGTGGAGGCGTTAAACCTAATGAGATTTGGATCGATTCGGGTTCGCCGTGCTTCACACTGCCCGAGGGCATCTACCCAGGCGGGGATTTCTAGATCCGATGAACAACCACAACCTCATCGCCTCAAACAGTGAAAACAACGAGCAAGTACTCAAAGACATGCTTGGAATTGTGGCTCAATGAGGGCGCGTCGCGGTGCCATGGCGTTGTGGCTGGTGGCAGGTTCGATCGGGCTCGCCGCTTGTGCTGGAAAAACCCCCAACACGGGTTCAATCCAGTCGGCTGTGCCAACGCCTGCTAAAACACAAGAGGAACCGATGAAAGCTGAACTAACCTGGCAGGAAGCTAAAGCCCACGCACAAGCCATACAACTGGAGATCGTCGCGCTGATCCCAAAAGATGCTGTCATCTCGATTGATCAGAAGAAGAAGGGCGCGCTTCTGTCCTGCGACAAGACGCAGCACAACTGGAATGCTTCAATCACGGTCACAGTAGCTGAAGGAACCAAAATCCAGTCGGTCGTGAAGGACATCGAAGCCCACTACCGTGCGAATGGCTTAAATGTGTCCGTAGATAGAAATGTAAACGAAAACTATCGAATCCAAATCGACCCGCCTGCTCCAGGGGAGAGTTACATCGTCTCCGAAGGATTGTCTCCAAACGAAATCCGTATTGCATCAGGATCTGAGTGCTTCACCTTGCCCGAGGGCATCTACCCGGGTGGGGATTTTTAGGTCCTCATGAACAACCGTAACCTCATCTCCTCTAATAGCGAGGACAACGAACAGGCGCTCATGGACATGCTGGGAAGTGCGATTCGATGAGGGTTCGGAGCGGCGCCATGGCGTTGATGCTGGTCGTTTCAATCGGGCTTGCCGGTTGCGCCGGGCCACCCACCGGGAGTTCGACGGAGTCGACTGTGCCAACTGCGGCCAAAACACAGGAGGCAACGATGAATGCTGAGCTGACATGGCAGCAAGCGAAAGCTCATACACAAGCAATGGAACTGGAGATCGCCGCCCTGATCCCAAAAGAAGCTGTTATCTCGATCGATCAGAAGAAGAAGGGCGTGCTCTTGTCCTGCAACAAGACCCAGCACAGCTGGAATGGTTCAACGACAATCACGGTCACCGGAAAAACCAAAATCGAGCCGATCCTGAAAGAAGTCGAAACCCACTATCAAATTGGACAATACGAAGTCGGGAACAGGCTTGATATCAGAGGATCCTGCGAAGTCCAAGTAAGCCCTCACAACACAAGCGATGAAAACTATATTGTCGCCGAAGGGTTAGCCCCACATCAGATTCGCATTGATTCCGGTTCGCCGTGCTTCACATTGCCCGAGGGCATATATCCCGGTGGGGGTTTCTAAAACCGGAGTTCATGGGGATGGTTGGCGTTGTCATGACGCCTGCACATTCGTCAGACAGCCCGGCGATAATGCATCGCCACCGCCCCGTTACTGAGCGGCTCGGCCGAGATCAGTTCAAGGCGCCGGGTGCTGGGCAGTCCGCCCTGGTAAAGGGTGGGTCCGTGGCCTGTGATCATGGGGTGGATGAGGAATTTGTACTCGTCGATCAGGCCCAATCGGTCCAACTCTGTTGCTAGTTTCCCGCTGCCAACAAGCACCCCTTTGGGAGTCCTGTCCTTAAGTTCCTGAACGGCCGTACCCAGTTGGCCAACCAGCCGATGACTGTTGGTCCAGGGGAAGTCGCTCCGCGTTGTGGAAACGACGTACTTGGGTTTTCCCTCCAAGGTGATCGCCCACTCGCGTAGGGCTGGCGGCGCTTCTACTTCGCCGCGGGCAACCAAGGGCCAGTAAACCTCCATCATTTCGTAGGTAGTCCGGCCCCAGAGCATTGCGCCGCTCTGATCCAGGAGACGCGTGAAGTGGGCGTGCGTCTCGTCGTCGGCGATGCCCTCCTGATGGTCCACGCAACCATCGAGCGTGACGTTGATGCTGAACGTTAGAAGGCCCATTCGACGATTCTAGGCCGCGAATCGCAATGGCGCAGCGGAAATTGGAGGAATGCCCAGGGTCAGGAGTACCAACAGGAATGAATCACTCTCAGATACCCTATGGGGGTATACTGTCAGCACTGGAAGTGGACGAAGGTGGTGAAGCATCGTGAGCAAGCAGCTGTCCCCTCAAGCTCCTGCCGCCCGCCTCGGGCGGGCGTCGCTTCTGCTTCTGGTGGCGGCCGTCATGGCGGGCATTTTAGGAATGCACATCATCAGCGGTTCCCATGGGGCAGGTGGATCGCATGGGACTCATGCGGCATCACCTGTAGTGAGCACCTCCTCATCCCACCCTGCGCACGGCTCTTCTCATGAAGTGAGCGGTACCTCGGCTGGCGACGATCACGGCACGGAATTTGGAAGCTGCTCCTGCACTCAGGCTGCCAGTTGCATCCCATCCCTCACATCAGCTTCCCTGAGCGCTCCCCCACCCGACACGACAGGGGAACTCACCCCTGCATCGTGGGAACTGCCCACCATCTTTCCGTCCTGGTCCTACCAACCCCAAGGTCCTACACCCGGGCAACTCTGCATCAGCCGCACGTGAGCACTGGATGGTCCGGTAACAGCCGGGACTGTACATCCATTCACCACCTGCTCACCACCGGGCGGCTGACTATCACCGCCGCCCGAAATGCAAAGGACTTTTACTCATGAACAGAACTCACTTCACTGTGACCGGAGCGGCTCTCGCAGGTCTGCTTACCCTGGCTGGTTGCGCTTCCAACCCCGGCTCCGGTTCCATGCCGGGCATGGACCATGGAAGTTCCGGCACCTCCATCAGCCCCTCTGCGAGCAGCAGCGACGCCGGGCACAACGCAGCGGACACCATATTCGCCCAAATGATGATCCCCCATCACTCTCAAGCAGTGGAGATGTCCGACGCCATGCTGGCGAAGGCTGACATCCCGCCCGCAGTGACTGCCTTGGCAGTGAAGATCAAAGACGCGCAGGCACCCGAAATAGAGAAGATGACGGGTTGGCTGACGAGCTGGGACGTGCCTGTCATGGGATCCTCCGGGCATGGCGGCCACGGCATGGACGGCATGCTGAGCGAGGCGGACCTGCAGAAGCTCAGGGATGTCCAGGGTGTGGAAGCGGCCAAGCTCTTCCTGACGCAGATGATCGCGCATCACGAAGGTGCTGTGACCATGGCCAAAACCGAAATAGCCCAAGGCAAGAACCCTGAGGCTGTCCAGCTAGGCAAGGACATCGTCACGGCGCAGGAAGCAGAGATTCGGGAAATGCGGGATCTGCTGACCGGACTCTAACCTCACCGTCTGGTGACGCAAGGGCTCGACGGCGGGAGGTCGCCGTCGAGCCCTTGCGCGCGGTCCGGAAGTCGACGTTATGCAGCGGTCGATGCGAAGGGCCGAGGACACTGACGATCTTCCAGCCTTCCCCGGATTTTGCCAGTTCAACGGTTTGGTCGTAGACGTACCCCTCGCCGGGGCCCTGCATGCCCCCCACAGGACCGTGTGCCAGCTGTGTCTGCTCAGAGATCTCCACGTTGGCGCCGGTATTAGTGGCGAGTTTTTGTACACGTAATGCCCTTAAGAAGCACTCTTAAGGGCATTACGTGTACAAAATCTCCGAAGGGTTAGCGGCTGCTGCCTGCCAACAAGCCCCGGCGCTGCAGCAGTCGCTTCTCGATCGGCCCGAATACCAGGAGCTCGATCAGGATGCCCACGAACAGGATCAGCAGGATCGCGGACATCACAATGGTCATGTCGGACAGGAGACGGCCCTGATCCAGCAACGAGCCCAGCCCGAACCCGATCGTGCCGCCTACTGCGATGATTTCGGCGGCCATGAGGGAGCGCCACGAGAAAGCCCATCCCTGCTTCAAACCGCCGATGTATCCGGGGAGGGCTGCGGGGAGGACGATCTGCAGCGCCATCTGGAGCCGGTTCGCACCGAGGACCGTGCCCACGCTGCGGTACTGCGGCGGAATCTGGTCCACACCGGAAATGAGCCCGTTGATGATGGACGGAATAGCGCCCATGAACACCACGAAGTAGACGGTGGCGTCGGTCAGACCGAACCAGATGATGGCGGCAGGAACCCATGCCACGGACGGCAAAACCTGCAAGCCGGAAATGAGCGGCCCGAACGCGCGGCGCAAGGGAGCTACCTGAGCCAGGATCAACCCCACGGGAGTAGCGATGACCACGGAGATCAGGAAGCCGATCACACCACGCTGCAGCGAAGTCCACACCGCTTCCTGGACCTTGCCTTCGCCCCACATGGTCACGAACTGAGTGAGCACGTCGAGTGGTCCAGGCACGAGGTCGCGCCGTTTGAATTCGAGCGAAACGTAGAACTGCCACGCGAGGATCAGGACCACCAGTGCGGCAACGGGTAGCAACACCCGCTTCCATTCGATGCCGGCCTTGCGGCCCGTATCTGACTGGAGGTTGTCCAGGCCCGCTTCAAGGTCCCGGAGCTCCGAGGCGTTGCCCTTCAGCGACGGCGAGGTGATGTGCTCTTTGGATTCAGTCACGGGAAGGGTCCGCTCTTCGGTGGTGATGGGGTTACTTGGCATGGCGGCGGATCTCCTCGCGAAGACGGCGGGTGATGACACCGGTCAACTCCCCAGCACGACCAGCATCGGTACGGTGTTCCTCGGTGACTTCCCATTCGGCAACAACCCGGCCGGGACGCGAGGACAAAAGCAGCACTCGCTGGCCCAGTCGCACGGCCTCGCGTACGTTGTGGGTCACGAACACGATGGTCCGGCCCGTTTCCTTCCAGATCCGCTCAAGCTCGTCATGAAGTAGGTCGCGGGTAATGGCGTCGAGTGCCGCGAACGGCTCATCCATCAGCAGGAGCTGACGATCCTGTGCCAAGGAGCGGGCCAAGGCCACGCGCTGCCGCATGCCGCCGGACAGTTCGTGGGGACGCTTATCCCCCGCGCCACCTAGGTGGACCAGTTCCAACAGTTCGCTGGCACGTTCACGCCGGCCGGCCTTGGTGCTGGTCTTGTCAGCCAACTGCAGGGCGAGTTCGATGTTGCCGCGCGCGGTCAGCCAAGGGAACAGGGATGCGTCCTGGAACATGAAGGCGGCACCGTCGCTTGGTACTTCAAGAGCGCCCGACGTCGGCTTTTCCAGTCCCGCCATGATGTTCAGCAGGGTGGACTTACCGCAGCCCGACGCACCGAGGAGGGCGACGAACTCGCCTTGCGCGATGGTGGCGTTGACGTCGTCCAGCACCGGGGCGCCGTCGCCGAAGCGCTTGCCCAGGTTCTCGAGTACGACTGGCATGGTCCCGTCCTTCGTGTTGATTGGTAGAGCTGATGTGGCTAAAGGCCGGTCCGCTCCCCGCGCGAATCGCAAGGGAAGCGGACCAGCCTGTTCTTGCTTAGTCTTGGCCGAGTCCTGCAGCTGAGGTCTTCTTGCCTTCAACCTCGTTCAAGGTTCGGAGGTCGAAGATGCCGCTGATGTCGGCCTTCTGGGTGGTTCCGGCTTTGACGCCGTCTTCCAGCAGTTTGTTGTACGTTCCTGCCAACGGGTCG
>NZ_VNFK01000030.1 GCF_007786235.1 Paenarthrobacter nitroguajacolicus
ACCAGTGCGACCGAAGCGAGGATCTTGCCGGAGGTGGTCTTGAGGCTGATGGCCATGGGAATCAGTGTCCTTTCGGTGGGCCACCGTGATCGGCCGGCCGGTTTCTTGTCTGCCTGTTTCTCTGTCAGCCTGTGTGGCTGACAAGAAATACTTTGCCGGGCCCTGATCAAGAACCAATCCTGTAATCGGTCAACAGTTCCTCAGGAAAACCTCAAGACTTTTTGCTGTTCCGCAGGAACCTTATGAAACACTTCTTGATGCATATGAACCGGCAATGAAAGGGCGGACGGATGCCCATGTGGCTGCAGGCCCTGATGTGGGGAACGCTGGCGGGCGGTGCCCTGGTCTTGGGCGCGGGCATTGCCTGGATGTGGAAAGTGCCGCCCAAGATCGTGTCCACAGTGATGGCCTTCGGCGCGGGCGTCCTGATCTCTGCGCTGGCATTCGAACTGGTGGACGAAGCCGTGGACGGTGGCGGGTTGGTCCCGACAGTTCTTGGCTTTCTCTTGGGTGCGTTGATCTTTGTAGGCTCCAACGTGCTGTTGGCCCGCGCCGGAGCAAAGCACCGCAAGCGCTCCAGTGAGCCCCAACCGTCCGAAAAAGATTCGCCCGGCAGTGGGACTGCCATTGCGGTAGGGGCGCTGATCGACGGCATTCCGGAATCGGTGGTCCTCGGAGTAGGGCTCCTGGCCGGTGGAGCGGTGAGCCCGGCGATGCTGGCCGCCGTCTTCATTTCCAATGTCCCGGAGGGACTTTCCAGCACAGCCGGCATGAAGAAGGCTGGACGCAGCCCCGCCTACGTCTTTGGGACCTGGATCGGCATTGCGGTGTTCAGCGGACTGGCCGCACTACTGGGCTACACGGCCTTGGAGAACGCTCCCGCCACCGTGATCGCGTTCATCACAGCCATCGCCGCGGGAGGCATCCTGGCCATGCTCGCGGACACGATGATCCCTGAAGCCTTCGAGGAGCATCACAACCTCACCGGCCTAACGGCCGCCGTCGGATTCCTCAGCGCCTTCACCATCCACCACGTCGGAGGCTAGTGGGGCAACAGCCCCAACACTGGTATGGCGACCGCCGTCGCGATGGCCATGGCGGCGGTGTTGCCGATGACCGGGTGAAACCCTTCAGGCAGCCGCGAGGCAACGGCCCTTGCGATGGGCGGCGCAAGCACTGCGCCCAGCACGGCTCCACCCACTGTTCCGGTCCACGAACCAGCGAAAGCGAGGACCGCTGCGGGCGCAACCGACACAACGGACGCGTAGGTGGCCGCCCACCCGCCATCGCGGTACCAATCCCGCCAGAGGACGATGCCGATAGCCGAGGTCAGCGCCTGGGCGAACAGTATCTGGGGCAGCAGGTTCGATCCGTACGACGGCAGCCCCGGGTTGAGGACGAAGGCAACCGCGACGGCGAGGATCACTCCCATGCCAGCGAGTTCGTTGGCGAAGAAATGCGTTTCGGTGAAGTCCTTGAGGACCCGGCGCGCGGCCCATACGGCATCGCGCAGGACCGGTTTATGACTGCTCGACGGCGGCCGGTGCTGGGCCGTGGCCGGGCCCGGCTGGCGCGGGACAAGCCACTTCAATCTCCGCGCGACCAGGAATGAGATGACCGACCCCAAGGACATCGCAAGGACGTTCGCTGTGACGGCAGGCAGGCCAAGCGGCTCCGAGACGGTGGGGATGAACAGCAATGCCAAGGGCGTGACGGTGAACGCGCCGAGCACCGCACCGGTGATGCAGGTTCGCCAGCCGCTCCCGAAGAGAAGGACCATGGCGGGAGCCACGCAGACGAAAGGCACGAACGTTGGCTGCCACCCGTCGTCGAGCATCCAACCGAACGCCAGGTTGGACAACAGCAAACTCAGCGACGCCGACGCCAGGACCCACGGCCACAAACCCGTGCCGTACGTGAGCGAACCAGCCCACTCGATCCTGCGGCGGTTTGCCCACCAGGCCAGGACCGCACCAGCGAGCAGGCCGAGGGCGGCGAGATCCGACTTGTAAAACAAGGGCTCGGTGATGTCGCCGAGGAACCATCGAAGGGATGCCAGCGGGGAGTCGCTGGCATCCTGGGCCCAGCCGGCATAGACGGACCCGACCCGCGGCGATTGCCGCTCGAGGCCCTGGAGGACGAGTGCCAAAAGGCCGAGCAAGGCCACCATGCCGAATGCCCCCAACGCTGTTCCCGCGGCACTGAGCTCGCGCGTTGGTTGAGGGCGCGCGGTGGTGGCGGAAGAGTGCATCATTGGTGGCCCTTAGCGTGCTGTGTGGTGTGACTTCGAGCAGCGTAGCGGAACGTTCCACGCCCCCTTCAGTCGCGGCGCTACGGGAGATTTATGACCGGGAAACCGTCACAGCCAGACCCTGCGCTCACCCTTAGTGGGTGATCTTTCTGTCCAATCGCTGCTGATCCAGCGCGCGCAGGCACTGGATGGCGTGACTGAATCGAGAATGGTGTTGTGGTCCCGCTGGGGAACGGGTCCCTTGCCGAAAGACGACGGCCCAGCCCCCGGGCCGAACGAACGATTGGAATGGCGCCATGAGTTTTTGGGAATCTTTGTGGAGCATCATTGTTGCTTTTCTTTTTATTGCCTATCTGATCCTCCTCTTTCAAATTATTTCCGACCTTCTCCGCGACAGGGCCCTCAATGGTGGCGTCAAAGCACTGTGGATCCTGTGCCTGTTCGTAGCACCCTTTATTTCCGCCTTGATCTACGTGATCATGCGCGGGAAGGGAATGGCTTTGCGCAGTGAGATGCGTGTCCGGGAGTCGGTTGAAGAGACGGAGAAATACATCCGGGAAGTCGCCGGAGCACCGTCGCCCACCCAACAAATCGAAGCAGCCAAAGCGTTGCTGGCCGCGGGAGATATCACCGAGGCGGAGTACGCTCGCCTGAAGGAGATCGCTTTGGCCTGATTCGGGCCACCGTCCTCCATTCATGTACGGCCGAGAGGGACGCATGACGCGATTGAAGGCATTCCCGCTGTTGGAAGGCGGGCCGTTCAGATTCGGCCTTATTGCGGCACTCGGCGTGCTGGTTGCCCTGGCATTGGGCTCGGCCGTCATCACCCTCCGATACTCGCTGACGCTGATCTTTGCGGCGCTGTTCATATCATTGGGGCTTTATCCCTTGGTTCGGTGGCTGGAGCGCTTGAAGCTCTCACGCGCCGGCGCAGTGCTGGTGGTAGCTGTTGGTTTCCTGGTGCTCGTGGCCGTGCTGATCCGTTTCATCGTTCCGATCCTGGTGGAGGAAGGCGCCGCGCTGGTGGGCCTGCTGCCGTCCAGTTTCGAGGCCGTGAGTGAACAGGAATGGTTCCTGGACTTCAACGGATCGCTGGGCGGGGCACTGACGCCGCTGCTGGATTGGCTGGAAACCTCAGCAGCAGATCCCAACGTCTGGCTGGCCATTGGCGGCGGAGCCGTGCAGGTTGGCTACAACGTGGTGAATGGGACATTCGCAGTTGTTTTCGTGGTGGTCCTGACCCTCTATTTCGTTGCCGGTCACGAGGTCATGAAGTCGAGTCTTTATGCACTTGTTCCGGCGTCCCGCAGGGAATCGTTTGCGGAGATTACCGACACGATTGTTGCGTCAGTAGGAAAATACCTCAGCGGCATGTCCATCCTCGCCTTGTTCAATGCGATCTTCACCTTCATCCTCCTGTCTGTCGCCGGGGTCAGGTACGCGGCAGTCCTAGCCGTCCTGGCATTCCCCATCACGCTCATACCCTTGGTGGGCAGCGCCATCAGTACGGCAATCATCACGGTAGTTTCGCTGTTCACCTCGCCCGCTACGGCGCTGGTGGTCTTCCTGGTCATGCTGGTCTACATGCAGGTTGAGGCCTATCTCCTGACGCCACGCATCGTGGGTAAAGCGATCAGTATCCCGGGATCCCTGGTCCTCATCGGCGCCATGGTGGGCGGAACGCTCCTGGGGCTGCTGGGTGCGCTGATTGCCTGCCCCACTACGGCCTCGATTCTGCTGATCATCAAAAAGGTGGTCATACCGCAGCAGAACGCCAAGTAGCGCGGCATGCCAGGACTAACGCTCGACGCCGATGCCGTCGCCCTCATCTTGTTGGCGCTCCACATCGTACTCGGATCAATTGCCGCCGTGATGGTCTCGGCCAATCGGCGGCCATCATCCGCCATTGCCTGGGTGTTGGCCATCATCTTCATTCCTTACCTGGGAATGGTGGCGTTCCTGCTGGTGGGCCGAGGCAAACTTCCCAAGGCCCGCCGGGAAAAACAGCGTGCGGTCAACGAACTCATGCTTGGAAGGACGCCTGGCCTTTCAGCAGTCAGCCACAGTGACGAGTGGCCCGCCTGGCTGCGTTCCGCCGTCGAACTCAACCGCAGGCTGGGCGCGCTGCCCATGGTGGGCGGCAACCGGGCCGAGTTGCTGGAGGACTACGACGGAAGCTTCCACCGCATGATCGAAGACATCGATGCGGCTGAGGAGTTTGTGCACGTGGAGTTCTACATCTTCGCGCTGGACCCAACCACCACCCCCTTCTTCGAGGCCATGGCGAGGGCTTGCGAACGTGGTGTGGCTGTCCGGGTCCTCTTCGATCACCTCGCCGCAGTGGGTGATCCCCAGTACCGCAACATGCTGCAGGCTTTCGATGGCATGGGAGCCGAGTGGCACGCCATGTTGCCGCTGCGCCCCTTCAAAGGGCAGTGGCAGCGCCCGGATCTGCGCAACCACCGGAAGCTCGTGGTGGTGGATGGAAGGGTGGGCTACACGGGCTCGCAAAACCTCATTGACGCGTCCTACAACAAGAAGCGCAACATCCGGCGGGGCCTCCAGTGGCACGAACTGATGGTCCGTTTGGAGGGGCCGGTGGTGCGGGAGCTCAACGCCGTGTTCGTCACCGATTGGTACAGCGAATCCGAAGCCCTGCTGCCGTTGGATACCTCACCGGTGGTCCTGGGTTCCGCCCCTGAACTCATCGACGCCCAAGTTCTTCCCAGCGGACCCAGTTTCGACAACGACAACAACCTGAAGCTCTACACCACGTTGATCTACAAAGCGGAGCACCGCGTCAGCATCACCAGCCCATATTTCGTGCCCGACGAAGCCATCCAGCTGGCGATCATCACCGCCGCTTCCCGCGGCCTCAGCGTTGAACTCTTCGTGTCCGAGGTAGGCGACCAGGCCATGGTCTACCACGCTCAGCGCTCGTACTATGAGGTCCTCCTGCGGGCCGGCGTCCGCATCTACCTGTACCGGGCCCCACAGGTCCTGCATGCCAAGCACTTCACCATCGACGACGACGTGGCGGTCATCGGCTCAAGCAACATGGACGTCAGGTCCTTCAGCTTGAACATGGAGGTCTCGGTGCTGGTGCATGGACGATCAATCGTGGACCGGATGCGGGAAGTGGAGGACCGGTACCGCGCCGCCAGCAAGGAGCTGCTGCTGGAGGATTGGCTGCGCCGCCCGGTGGGTCACGTAGCCTTGGACAACCTTGCCCGGCTCACGTCATCACTCCAATAGCACGCCCGGGTTAAGTCACTCATCCAACTGCAGGTACCAGGTCACCCCGGCGCTGATGCCCCTTCCGAGCAGCAGTGAGAACGCGATGGCAATGACCACCGCGAACTCCGTGGACAATCCGGGCAAGAGCCCGGACAAGACACCAATACCCACCGAATAGGCCGACCACAGGATGCCGGCTGCGACCGAATAAAGAATGAATCTTCCCCGCGATACCGGGGTGATCGCACTGGCCACATTCATGGTCAGCCGCCCCAGCGGAACAAAGCGGGACGTCAGCACCCACGAGGCCGCGTGTTTGGACAGGCGCTCCCTGGAAGCATGCAAAGCCTTCTGCGTGCGGGGCCCCCGCAGTATCTTCCAACTGGCCATGTCCCGGTGCCGGACCAGTTCATAGGCGCCCAGGTCCCCCGCAACAGCCCCTGCCAGCATCGCGGCCGCCAACAAGAAGCCGTTGGGAAGTCCGTCCGTGGCCGACAACGCTCCCAAAGCCACAAACAGCGAGGTAGTGGGAATCGGGGGGAAGATCGCAGACAACGCAACGAAGAACGCCCCGAGTGGGTAGACCCACCCGGAATCCGCGGCACTCATGATGTCCTTGAAAGCTTGCACGGTGAACCCCTCTCCAGGCCTCGCCCAAGCGTCTCACGGCCGCCAAGATCATCCTTACGCCCTGTGGCCGCCACGCGGATCGCCCTGACTGGGTGAATCCTCGATGCCCCGCCCCTACACTGAAGGAGTGGACGACCAAGGTGGTACCCGCCCGGACCTCTTGAGCCCCAAGCTGATGGCGGTCCCCCGGCCGCCCTTGGACCTGCTGGCTCGATCCCGACTTGTGGCCAAGCTCGACGCCGCAACAGACTCAGTCCTCCTTTGTGCCCCCGCCGGATACGGCAAAACAGTGCTTCTGGGACAGTGGCTGCACGGCCAGGAGCACAATGTGGCATGGCTCAGTCCGAACCAACAAAACAAGGCTGCGCTGTGGCCCGCGATTCTGAGGGCGCTGCGGCAATGCCCTGCCCTCCCAGCCGGCACGCTTCGCCGGTTTTCCGGAGCAGAGGACAACGCCGCGGAGGTCACCGGCCACCTCGCCGAGGCACTAACCGCGGCAGGTACCTCCGTCCGGCTGGTGATCGACGGCGTCGATGGCTTCTCTGTTGACGAACGCAACCGGTGGATTCCACCACTGCTCAACCAAACCGAAATGCCCATCCAGTTGGTGCTGGCAACCCGGGACAGCACAGCCGTGGATCCCGGGCCTGCCCGGCTTAGCGGCCGCATCGTGGAGTTGCAGTCCAATGAGCTCGCCTTCTCTTTGGACGAGATCAACGCGCTGGCAGCCAAGACCATCACGCTGCTGGGGATTCATCAGTTGGGCGAATTGTTCCGGCAGACGGCCGGCTGGCCGGCCTGCGTTGTCCTTGCTCTCCGTACCCTGCGCAAAACCGCCGACCCCGAGATGTCGGTGGGCGACCTGGCTGCCAACAACCGGCAGATCTCCGAGTACCTGGACCATGAAATCCTCCGCACACTCTCCTGCGAAGAACGGCACGTGCTCTCCAGCACCAGTGTCTGCCGCGTAGTGGTCGCCGCCCAAGCCAACGCACTGGCGGGCCACCGGCAGGCAGGAAGCATCCTCTCCAGCCTTGCCGATGACAGGGACTTGGTGGAGTCTGCCGGCAGCGGACGAAAAGTGTTCCTGGTCCGCCCCTTGATCCGAGCGTACTTTCGGGCGGAATTGGCCCGAAAAGAGCCCGAGGAATTGCTGCGCCTGAACCGGATCGCAGCTCAATGGCATGAAGCTGCCAACGACCCCGACGCCGCGCTGAGGCATGCTGCGGACTCAGCGGACCATGAGCTGATCGGCGCAGTCCTGGAGCGGCATGGGGCCGCGATCCTGGGATCCGGCGGTGCTACGCGTGTTCGTCGGGCGATTGCGCTCTTGCCGGAATCCTTTGTGGCGGCCAGTCCCAGGCTCTGCGTGGTGGCCGCCCTGACCCACGTGGAAAGCCGCCAGCCCACCACCGCCAGCCGTTACATAGCCACTGCCAACCGCATCTGGGCCGACGATTCCCCTCCCGATCTGCGTGAACTTCGAACCTTGGCGGAAGCACGCCTTTCCTGGTTCAGCGACGGTTGGGACGAACAGGACCCCCAGGCTGTCATCACCGACGCCGCCCTCCCCTATTCAGGTCAAAGCGACATCCGGATCGAGGCCAGAATGGTCTCGGTCACGGCCGCCCTTGTGGAGGGGCGCTATGGGACTGCCGAGAATGAAGCTTTCGCCGCCCTGGTCGAAGCCGCTGAGGCAGGCAACTCATACCTGACCGGCAAGGTCTACCTCAAGCTTGCAGCCACCGCCTCGACGCAAGGTGACCTGCGCCGCGCCAGTGAGTATCTTCGGCAAGCAGAGGAGAAGTTGCCGGCACAAGTCTGGACGGCCGGAGCAGGCAGGTCGGTGGGTGCCCTGCTGCACGCATCAGCCGCACTCTTCGGCGCCGAACCGGCCGCAGCCTTGAAGTTCGCTGCTGCGGGCACCTCGGAGCTCGGGCAACTCGGGTCCTCTTCCAAGGGGGTGGGAGCTGCAATGCGCGCCATGCTGGAAATGATCAGCGCTTGCGCCCACTTGGATTCGGGCGACAGGCGCCATGCCCTTGATGGCATGCGGCAAGCCCGGCTGCGCGTCGGCCAAGACCATCTTTTCGCCCGACCGCTGGCCGCCTGCCTCGCCGTTATGGAGCACACTGCCGCATTGGCGCTGGGACATGCAGAGCGGGCACGCGAGGTCTTGGAGTGGGCAGAAGAACGGATTCCCGGAACCGGTGAACTGTGCCTGCTGCGCGCTCAAGGCCCTGCCGGAATCAGCCGGTTCGACGCCGCGAATGACCGGTTGCGACCCTTGCACACTGGCGCGGCTACACCAGTGCTGAAGTGGACATGGCTCCATGTCGCCGTTTTGGAATGTTCCATGGCCATCCGGACGGGACGGCGGACCTTGGCCGGCAAGCTCCTTGAGGACGCACTGCGGTTGGCGGACGAACTGGCAGTGATCCGCCCCTTGGCCATCGCACCGCAGGAGGTCATCGACCTCCTGGTGGAACGCGCCGGCGCACACGGACCCCAGGAGGCGCTCGCCCAGCGGCTGCTGGCGTTGCGGCCTCCCGCTGACGCCCTGCGAGCGCCGTCGTTGACGCCCCGGGAGCGCGAAGTCCTAGTGCTGCTTCCCTCCCACTTGTCCCAGGAACAGATGGCCGCGGAACTTCATTTATCGGTAAACACCGTGAAGACGCACATACGCATCATTTATTCGAAGCTCGGGGCCGGCACACGCCATGACGCAGTGGCCGCCGCCTACAGATGTGGACATTTGCCCTAAGCCCCGTGACCTCGGAAAATGCCCAGCAGTCACCCAATTGGGGTGACCCCGAGGACTGAACCCGGATCTAGTCTGAGAGAATGCGAACCGAAGCAATCCTGCTCACAGTTCTCCCCGCCGTCGCGCTGGCCGCTTTGACTGGCTGTGCCGGGCCAACACCCGGACCAACAACCACAGTCACAGCGACCGTCACGGTCACGCCCAACGCAGGACCTGAAGTGCTCAGCGGATTCCTCTGTGGGGCGGACGCCGACAACGTATGGCGCGGCAAAGCCACATTGACCAATCCCGGCACCGCAACCAACAACTACGTGGTCCGGTTTTCAGTAGTCCGCGGTCCCAACGGCGATCCTGTGGGTTTCGCTGAGGACAGGTTCACACTGGCGCCTGGGGCGTCCACGGATGTCACCTTCACCGATATCTATACTGGCGATCCCGCCAACCTCCGATGCGTGCCCAGGGTGGCCGCCACTCCATCCGGATAGCGGGTCACCATGACAGATGTCTCCATCACGTTGCTGGTCCTCGTCGTGGTGGTCGCCGCGTTCGTTTGGAACCGCTTACCGGTGGAGGTTGTGGCTCTTGGAGCAGCCTTGGCCCTGTACGGCACGGGCATCGTAGGGCTTGAGGACACCTTTGCCGGTTTCGGAAGCGGGACGGTGGTGTTGATCGCGGCATTGTTCGTGGTTGCCGAGGCCATTGACGCCGCAGGGGTCACAACGTGGTTGGGAAGCCTGCTCATCAGGTTTTCGGGAACGAGCCGCAGCCGGCTCATGGTCTTGATGATGGTGCTGACAGCCTTGCTGACGGCGTTGATCAGCGTCAACGGAGCTGTTGCGGCTTTGCTGCCCATGGTGGTGGTGCTCGCGGTTCGATTGGGTCGCCGCCCTTCCGAACTCCTCATGCCGATGGCTTTCGCAGCCCATGCGGGTTCGTTGCTGATCCTGACGGGCTCGCCGGTCAACATCCTGGTCCTCAACGCTGCGGTGGAGACCACTGGCACAGGGATCGGGTTCTTCGAGTTTGGCCTGGTGGGATTGCCGCTGCTCCTGGGAACCATTGGGCTGACGCTCTGGCTCGGTCCGTCCCTGTTGCCCAACCGAACCCCGGAGGCCCTCCCCAAGGATCTTGGCTCCCACGGCGCGACACTCATGACCCACTACCTCGGCGACGACAGGCTGAGCCGGCTGACTATCCCGGCTGGCTCCGCCTTGGTGGGCCAGCCTGTTGCGTGCTTCCAGGAGGATGACGACGGCGGGCACCTCCACCTGATCAGCGTGCAGAAGCCGGACGGCAAACCATCCACGCTGGCCACGTTCACGGCAGGCGACGACATTGTGGTGCGCGGTGGCCAACCGCGCATCGACACCTTCGCCGCACGGCATGGCCTCACCCAGGACGACAACGCGACGTGCGGACTCATCAGCAGCAGCTACGGCGTGGCCGAAGTGGTGGTTGCGCCCCGCTCCAACCTGGTGGGAACAGAGGCCTACCCCGGTATGGTCACCGAGAGCGGCACCTTGGTGGTGTTGGCCCACCAACACCCGGGCGAACAGGAAAGCTCCGGCCGCTCACTCATCACCGCCGGGGACCGGCTTCTTTTGCAGGGAACGTGGTCCGCCTTGGACCAGCACACCGTGGATCACAACGTTTTGCTGGTGGACTCGCCGGACACCATCCGCCGCCAGACCGTTCCGCTGGGGCCGCGCGCCACACCGGCGCTGATCGTCGTCGGAATCATGGTGGTCCTGTTGGCCACCAACCTCATCCCCGCGCCGGTCGCCGCGCTGCTGGCCGCAATGGCCATGGTGGTGCTCCGCGTGGTCACGGTCCAGCAGGCACACCGTTCCATGGCATGGACCACCCTCATCCTGGTGGCAGGGATGATCCCGCTGTCCACTGCCATCACGTCGACGGGCACCGCGGAAATCCTCGCTGAGGGCATGGTGTCGGTGGTCGGAGGCGGCGGACCACTGTTGTTGCTGGTTGGAATCTTCGTGGTCACTGCAGTCCTCGGGCAACTGATCAGCAACACTGCCACTGCGCTGATCATTATTCCGATCGCCCTCTCGGTTGCCCAAGAGTCTTCCATCAACCCCTACACGGTGCTGATGTGCGTCTCCGTGGCGTCTTCCGCGGCCTTGCTGACGCCGGTAGCGACTCCCGCCAACATGATGATCATGCAGCCGGCCGGCTACCGCTTTGGCGACTACTGGAAGTTCGGGTTGGCCATCATGGCGCTCTACGCTGCCGTTGCCATCTTGTTGGTTCCCGTTTTCTGGCCACTCCAGACGTAGCACCCAAGAGATCGGAGACCAATCCTCAGCTAGTCCGCACACCGTTCCGTCAACCCCGTAGTGAGGTATCCAAGCGCCCTTCCAAGAACGGGCCCAGCACAACAGGAGCAAGACATGGCCAGTGACCACACCTCCACAACGTCGCCACCACCAGTCAAAGCGGCTTCATGGCTGCCTTTGATCGTGGTGGTCCTCACCCAGATCCAGGCATCATTCGCCGTCAACGCATTGACTGTCTCAATGCAGGGCATCACCACCGACCTGGACACGGCAGCAACCTCCGTGGGCACGGCCATCACCGCAGGCACGTTCTCGATGGCGGCGTTCATCTTATTGGGCGCAAAGGTTGGCGCCCGCTTCGGCACCCGCAAGGTGTTCCAAATCGCCGTCGCCATCCATGCAGCTGCCATGGCCGGCGTGGCACTGAGCATGAGTCCCGCCATGCTGTTCATTGCCCAGGCGTCCTCCGGTGCCGTCATCGCGCTCATCGCGCCGGCCCTCACCGTCTTCATCGCCACCAATTACAAGGACCAGCAGCAAGCCAAAGCCATCGGCCTCCTGGCTGCGGCCATCCCGGCGGCCGGCGTCCTGGCCCTGCTGATTGCCGGCACGTTCGCCACCACCATCGGGTGGCGCTATTCCTTCGGACTGATGGTGGTCCTGGGCGCGCTCAACGTGCTGCTGAGCTTCCGGCTCAAGACCGTCCCCGCCCAGCCGCAACTGAAGATCGACTGGACCGGCGCAATCATTGCCGCAGTGGCCATCATTTTCCTCAGTTTCGGCTTCAGCGGCCTCGCCTCGTGGGGCACCTGGTTTGCGACGAACCAAGCGCCCTTCGACATCCTGGGCCTCTCGCCGGCCCCACTCCTGATCCTCCTCGGAGCCATAGCGGGACAAGTGTTCTTCCGGTGGGTGCGGAAGCGCCAGGACGCCAAGCTTCCCCGCATTTTCGATCTTCGGGTGCTGGCTTCCAGCTCCGAACTCGCCATCACTGCCTGCATGGCCACCATGCTGTTCGTGGGAACGGCTGCCAACTTCCTGATCCCTTTGTACATGCAGATAGTCCAAGGGCGCACCAGCATTGAGACATCCTTCTCGATCATCCCGTACACCCTGTCCATCTTCCTCGCGAGCACTTTCGTGGCGTTCCTGTACGAGAAGTTTCCGCCGCGAACCATTGCCCAAGGCGGCTTCGTGGTGGTGGCCGGCGCACTGATCCTGATCGCCTTCACCATCCGGAACGACTGGGGGCAACTGTTCGTGGTGTTGGGGCTGATCCTGCTGGGGTTGGGCCAAGGAGCGATTGTGGCCTTGGTGTTCAACTCGCTGCTGACCGCCGCTCCCCGTGACTTGGCCGGCGACGTCGGTGCGTGGCGCGGCCTGGTGCACAACCTCGCGGGCAGCGTGGGTATAGCGGTGGCGAGCGCGTTCGCCGTCGGAATGCTTTCCTCACTGATAGCCAGCGGCGCCGCCGCGCATCCGGAAGTCTCCCCCGAACTGATACAGAAGGTGAACATCAACGAAGCCGACTTCATGACCAACGCCCAAGTGGAGGCGGCCATCGGGGACCGGGTGAGCAGCCCTTCCGAACTGGCTGCCGCGATTGAGGTCAACTCGGACGCCCGCCTCCGTGCACTGCAGATCTCCCTTCTTGGCCTGTCAGGTTTGGCTCTCCTGGCGATCGTTCCGGCTGGCCGCATGCCCGGCCGAATGAAGGGCGACCTGCCCGAACAACTCGAACCCGACGATCCCGACGCGATTCCGGACGACGAATCTGCCGCGCGCCGCAGCACACCATCAGATGGCACCTCTACAGAACAGGCGAAACGGTGAACCACGAACCCTACAAACTGATACCGGAAGCTTTCTCAGCCATCCCATCCGTGGATCGGGCCGAACCTGAACTGGAGTTTGTTGACGCTTTCGGCCAGCTCGACGCGATCGGCGTCGTAGTACCTGCGGAGGGTGACGTTCCAGCCTCGGTAGGACTGAACCGCGAGACGCTGGAACGTGCCGGCTTCGACGGAAAGCCCGGGACCACCTTGCAACTGGCCAACGCGTCCGGAACCTTGGTGGTGGCCGTTGGTGGAGGAAAACCGGGCTCCTTGGACACCGACGGCTGGCGTAAAGCCGCCGCAGCCCTGGTCCGCGCCACTCAACGGCACTCCCGGATTGGGTTCGAACTGCCGGACACCCCGGGGATGGACGCCGAGCGCTTGGGCCAGGTCCTGGCGGAGGGCGTGCTGCTGGCCCGTTACAGCTATGACACGCTGAAGAGCAAGCACAAGGAGACCCCGCTGGCCTTGGTGCAGTTCCTCGCCCCGGGCGTGGACACCGAAGCTGCAACCCGCGGCTTGGCCACCGGTCGGGTGAAGGTGCGGGCAACAGCCATCGCCAGGGATCTGTGCAACGCTCCGCCGAGCCACCTGACAGCCGTCGGTTTGGGCGCGGCCGCCAAGGAACTGGCCGAACGGTTCGGGTTCGAGGTTGAGGAGTTCGACAAACAGCAGTTGATTGACCTCCGCTGCGGGGGACTCCTCGGCGTCAACGCCGGCAGCGCCCAGGAACCCCGGATGATCAAGCTCAGCTACCGACCCGAGGGGACACCATCGGGCCACCTTGGTTTGGTGGGCAAGGGCATCATGTACGACTCCGGCGGCGTCAGCCTCAAACCCAGCGATCCCATGCACTTGCTCATGAAGATGGACATGGGTGGCGCTGCCGCGGTGCTGGCCGTGTTCACCGCACTCCGTGATCTCGGGTGCACCTCCGCCGTGACCGGGTTCCTGATGTGCACGGACAACATGCCTGCTGGCTCTGCCTACAAATTGGGGGACGTACTCACCACCCGCAGCGGGCTCACCATCGAGGTCAAGAATACCGACGCCGAAGGTCGCCTTGTGATGTGCGATGCCCTCACGCTGGCCATAGAGGACAAGGTGGACGGGATCGTCGACATCGCCACCCTTACGGGCAACGCGCTCTTGTCCTTGGGCCAGCTCACCGCCCCGGTGTTTGGCAACGAGCAACGCTTGGTGGACCGTGTGCTGGAGTCGGGCGCCCGGGCAGACGAACAGTTGTGGCAGCTCCCCTTGGAAAGGGCCTATCGCGCGCAGCTGGATTCGGACATTGCGGATATTTCCAACCTTGGTGGCCCTTTTGCCGGCGCCACCACTGCCGCTCTGTTCCTGGCAGAGTTTGTGGGCGACACTCCGTGGGCCCACATCGACATCGCTGGCACCATGCAATCGGACAAGGACGATGCGTGGCGGAGCAAGGGAGCCACGGGGTTCGGTGCGCGCCTGTTGATCGACCTTGCCCTGAACTACTCGGCCGACTAGTCGCCCGGAACGCGGAAGAGGCCCCGACGCAGCAGCGTCGGGGCCTCTTGGGCGTGCAGGCGGTCAGGCCTTCTTGCGCGTAAGCAATCCCCAGATGATGAGCACGATCAGCGCGCCACCGATGGCCAGCAGCCAGGTGGACAGGGACCAGAACTCGCTGATGCCAACGTTGAAGAGGGCGCTGCCAATCCATCCACCCAGGATGGCGCCAACGACGCCGAGCAGCAGCGTAGCGATCCAGCCGCCGCCCTGCTTGCCAGGCTTAATGGCCTTGGCGATGGCTCCGGCAATCAAACCCAAAACGATCCAACCGATGATTCCCATTTTTCATTCTCTCTTTCGTCGCAAGGTCCTAGTCCGGCGACTGTTCCGCGCCGCTATGGACCTGATTGTTGGCTACCAGCTGAGCCGTCGGAGCATACCGACGACCTGGCTGGCAGACGGCCTGCCGGCAGGTACGGGGTCGGTCATGGCATGAAGCACCATGGACCAGCGACGCCGTACCGTGCCGGGAATTCTTGGTTCGCCCAGCGTTCTGGCCACCATCGACTCGAGTGGAGCACCCGGGAACGCCTTGGTTCCGGTCAGGCACTCCAAGGCAACGAGGCCCAAGGAGTAGATGTCGCTCGCGGACGTGGACTCTCCACCCCGCACTTCTTCTGGGCTCAGGTAGTGAGGAGTGCCGGAGGAGGACTTCGGGGCCTCCTGGCGTCCTTTGATGGCAATGCCGAAGTCGGTCAGTTTGGCTATGCCCGGACCTCCCGGATCGGCTGCGAAATCCACCAGGATGTTGCCTGGCTTGATGTCGTTGTGAACAATTCCGCGACGATGCAAGTAGGTCAATGCCCGCGCAATTCCCGTCATCCACGCCACCGTCTGGTGTTCGGAGGCAGGAGCGTGACGTAGGAGCGATCTCAGGTCCCGGCCCTCCACAAGATCCATGACCAGGTAGTTCCGGCCCCAGTCTTGGTCGTCAGGAAGCTCCTTGCTCCCGTCCCCCTGGCCTCCGGAGCCGATCACGCGGACGATGTTCCGGTGCCGAAGTCGGCTGTGGGTTGCCATCTCCCTGTCGAAAGGAGCTCCGCCCCTGGTTCTGAAGATCTTCACTGCCACGGAAGTGCCGGTGCGCAGGTCGAGTGCTTCGTTGACGTACGCCTCGGAGCCTCCACCCAGTGGGGCGCCCAATCGATAACGCCCACCGAGCACCACATCCCGCACACCGGAATCGTGACCAGAAGGCCCTGCCCCGCGATCGGCGCGGACGGCAGGGGCATCAATCAACGTCACCGAAGGAGACTTTCGATGTCCGTGGACGGCACGCCGGCGGCGTCGGCCAGAGCACGGGGCTCGACGCCTGCCTGAACAGCCTTCTTGAAGGCCAGTTGAAGGGTGTTCTGCGCAATGGCAAGCTCGTGCTGCAGGCTTTGACGGCGGAGCGCCGCGATCCAGACACCGCTGACGGGATCGACGGCGTCGATGTCCATCCGGAAGCCGCAGCCGCAAGCCCATTCGGGCCAGATCGGCTCCACGGAGACCCACTTCATGGAATCGTGGGTCGGCCCTGCCGAGATGGCCATGTTGGCGCCGCAGTGTACCGGCCCCAGGGGAATTACCTGATCCGTCAAAGCTTCCACGGCACTCCCGGCCGCGGGTGTGGAGTCTGGTTCACGCAGGGCGACAGTCATCGTCGTCTTCTCTCACATTTAGATGGATAAGTAGCTTGGCTATCTAGTTATATGTGTACTTACTAAATATGTCCAACCGGCGTCATGTCGCCAGGCCATCTATCGCCCGTCGCATCCGGCGGAGGAATTCCACCACGGTCGCGGAATCCTCCTCGCTGAGGGTGCCTGCGACTTCCATCATGCGAGCATGCATGTCGCCCAGAGTGTTGCGCACTTCATGATCGGATTCGGCGCTGGGCCGAAGGACAAGGGCGCGGCGATCCGTGGGATGCGGCTCCCTGGTCACATACCCGGAGCGCACCAATCGATCCACCAGCGAAGTGATGGATGCCGACGTCACGCCCAAGCGGACAGCCAACTCCTTCGGCCCCACCTGCCGGCCCGCGCGTTCCGCCTCCAATAAGTAACGAAGGGCCACAAGGTCGGTTTCGCCCATCCCCATGGACGCGCGAGTGCGACGTCGCATGTCGGCCTCTGCCGAGCGGTAGTCCCGGAGTGCGTTCAGGACATCCACGGGACCCATTCGCTTGCGATTTTCCAGCCCATACCAGTAGCCCTGACTTCCCCGATTGTCATCCATTACCAATCCTTTGGTAGACATGTATCTCGCTTGTCTAACAAATTGATCCTAGGCGTTCAGCGGGGAGTCCGCCGACCCGACGGCCGCGGTGAGGAGAAATCAGGCCTTTCTGGCAGCCGCACCCACCCGCCGCCACACCGCCGGGGCCACCACTACGGCAACGCCGACGGCGGCCCCAATGACGGTCTCGATGATGCGGTCCCGCAGGAGCAAACCAGGATCAACCGGCGCTGCCAGGAGCGTGGCAATCAGCGCCAGAGGCGTCACGAACACTTGCGCCACGAGATACTGCCGGGCAATGAACATCTCGGCGCCGAACTGGCACGCCGCGATGACCAGAACCATGGCCCACGGGGCGGGGTTGAGCCACAGGATGCCGGCCAGCAGCACCAGCCCAATCACCGTTCCCGCAATTCTTTGGATTCCACGGCTCACGCGGTGCCGCGTCGAGTGACCCACCAGCGGGACCACGGCTGCAACCATGGCCCAGTAGGTGTGTCCGAACCCGAGCCGCTCCCCCACCACTGTTGCGATGGTTCCCGCCAGGCCGGCAGCCACCACGTAGCCGCCTCCCTCGAGCCACATCGCCCGGCGCTCAGCACCGGTGTGGCGGATGCGCGGCGGACGCTTCCAAGGCGTTCGATGGCTCTTGAGCACCCGTGAGGACATGCCGACCAGCAGGCAGAAGACGGTGGTCAGGACCGCCACCAGCATGGCTTCCCAGAGAGGCGGCTGGGCTGCGATGGACGCGATGGCAGCAAACGCAAAAATATGAAAGAGGGACCCGCCAGGGCGGAGTCGCCAAGCGGCAACTACTACAGAGCACGCGCCGGCCACTACAGTGGTGGCGGCGGTCAGGAGCCACGAATACTCTGCACCTGCGATCCCCCAGGCTTGGGCAAAGCGGGCCATGAGCGTGGCCAAAAGGATCACCAAAAGCATGAAGCCGCCAGCACGCAACTGGCTGCGGAAGCGAACACTGTGGGGCTCGTTGCGGCCATAGATTCCGGTGAACGCCCCAAACGATGCGAACACCGCAAGATCCAATCGGCCAAGCAGCGTCAGGGTAATCAGCGGCACAAACACACCAACAGCGCAGCGGAGGGCGGGATGGTGGTCCTTGTTTCCAGGACCCATCGTGAACAGTTCCGCTACAGCCTTCAAGGGGCGGCTCGCCTTTCGTCGCAGGATCAAACGTACGACGGCGGCGCTGGCGTCCGCTTTCAAGATTACGCGCCGGCCATTGGGCTACCCCGGGATTGAGTCCGGATAGTGCCCCTCATCACGCACCAGGGGCACTGTCCAGGCTTATGTTGCGGAGTTAGAACCTCGACGTCGTGGGGCTCGTGAACTGCGCGGGGGCGATCGGGTTGCCCGCAATGTCCGTCAATCCGGAGGCCGGGGTGAACTTTGCAGCGGCAGGGTTCTGGGCGACGGTGTTCCCTGAACCGGACATGGTTCCGAGGGTCAGGGTGAGGGTCCTGGCCACGGGGTTCCACTGCAGGACTGACGCGTTGCTGCCGGACCCACTGAACGTCATGGATCCCGACGTTTCGTAGTCGCCGACGAGCGCCACGGTGCCGTACTTCAACGTGGAGCAGCCGCTCGATGTAACAGTCAGGTTGTCAGAGGAGCTCACCGAGACAAGCACCTGGCTGTTGCCATTGAGCGTTTGCGTGGCGGTGTCGCTTGTCCAGGCACTGCAGATGGCGCTTGCGTCCAAAGGTTCCGAGAACGTCAGGGTCACGAGGTCATCGCGTTCGATCCTGCCTGGGAGGCTTCCGCCGTTGCTGAGCTGCACACCGGTAACCGTCGGTGCGATGACGTCCTTGGTGGACGTATCGCTACCCGCCGCACCGGTGTTTCCTGCGGCGTCAGTGGCGCGTGCAGAGTAGGTGACAAGGCCGTCGTTGAGAGTACTCAGATTCAATGCTGAGGCCGTCCACGCGCCTGCCCCGTTTGCGGTAACAGTCTTGGTCACGCTGTGCAGCGAACCGGCGTCGGTGACGGTGAGGAGGACCGATGAATTGGCTTCGGCGGTGCCCGTGGCGGTGATATTGGCTGCGGTGGTCGCAATGACGTACGTTGGCGCGTTCACCGTGGGAGCCCCCGGGGCCGTAGCATCCACCGCAGTTGCCGTGCTTCGCAGGCTCTCCGACCCTTGCCATAACGAAAGCATGGGCGTCACCGCGTAATACCACGTGCCTGTGGGCGCAGTGTCCGTGCAACTCAGCGCAGCCACAGTGCCGGCGCAGGTGCCTGCCGCCGGGACTCTGGTCCCGCCTGTCGCGGAGGCGTAGCGAGCGATGCTGTACCCGGTCGCGGACCTGCCTGCCGCCGTCGTACTTGCCGTCCACGTCACCGTGACGCTGCCGGCAGTGCCCACCACGGCGACCGGCTTGGCACCTGGGTTGACAGTGTCGGCCTTGGCAGCGGCGAAGTTGCTGCTGCTGACCGTGCTCCAGAACGCGCTGGCGGCCGGCCCTCCCCACGAAACCAGGAGAATGCCGACCACGATCACCATCACACGGTTCCAACGGCCCATGGTTACTGACCGGGACTGCCGCGCCAAAGACTTGCTGTGCTGCTTCACTTCCGGACCTCCAGTGTTACGGGAATGCGGAATTGGGATCCTTGGCAGGCGGAGAGTGAGGCTGCGCTCATGCTGGCCGAGTCCGGCAGCGTCAGCAGGATGGACGAGTTTGGCTGGATAGTCACAGGCGGGGCCACCGGAACGGGAGGTGGGGTGAACGTCACCCCTGTGGTGGTGCAACCAGGGTGGGCGGCGTCCGCTGTCACTGCTCCGTTTGCAGCCAATCCGTAGATGGTGACGGCATGGGCATTGGGGTTCGTGGCTCGAAGGATGACGTCGGCTGTTCCGCCCGGGACAAGGCTGTTCTGCGGGGTGTCGCCCGCAATAAGCGCATCCACAATGACCGTTTGCATGGTCCCGTTGGTAGCCGAACCGGCGCCAAGGCCTGTGCTGGTCCAGTACGCGTAGGCGGACCCTGCACCGCCGAGGACGCAGAGCGCCACGGTAGCGGCCGCGGTTCGTGCCAGCCGTCCGGCGCGGGGTGTGCGAGGAGTCCGGGCAGTCATCTTCATGTCAGTTCGCCTGTCCCGTCCCGGAGTAGGTGAGTTCGAGTGTGGCGCCCTTGCATCCGTCTTGGAGTTGCAGGGTGTCCAGCATGCTGATCCGGGGCCAACTTGCTTGGGGAATCCCCAAAGCGGACAGCGAGGTGGATCCCGGCTGGACGTCGAAGGGGTACGTGCCGGTGAATTGGGTGACGTTGTAATCCGCGCTGCTGCACGGAAGTCCGGCGGCGATGGCTGCCGGCGTACGAACCACTTGGCTAATGGAAGCTGACACGTTGGTTACCGCGATGCTCTTGTTCTCCGGGTTGGAGATCTGCAAGTCCAAGGGCAAGGACACTCCCGGAGCCAGCGGCCCCTGGAGCGAGCCGGTGACCCCGAAGTTTCGCTTGACTTCCTTCACGTGCAACTGCCCCTTGGCGGCATTCGACTTGATGGTGCCGCTGGTGCCCGTCACTGTGAAATCGACTTTCCCCGCCGGCGTGGTGGGGCTCGTGAAGATCGTTAGTGTCGCCTTGGCAGTACTGCCGGAGTTCACCACAACCGACGACGGCGACCATGCCGCCGTCGTTCCTGAAGGCAGCCCGGCCGCTGAGAAGGCCACAGGCCCCAAATAGCCTCCGCTCGAGGACACCGTGGCATCGAATGTTGCCGACTGACCCTGGTCCAGGCTGCGGCTCGAAGGCGAGAGAGCCAGCTGGATGGCGGCCACGGCCTTGGCCTCGGCCATTTTTCCGTTGCTTTGCCCGCCGCTGGCGCCGAGGGATGCCACGGACGCCAAGACAACCAACACTGTGAGGAGCGCCGCCTTGACGGCGATACCCGCGCGGCTGAGCGGCATCCTCATGCGTACTGGCTGGGGTTGCATGGAGCCTCTTTTCGGACGGACGCGCTTGGACGGAAAACCTGGGCCGGGGACCAGCACTCGCGGATGGGCCCCGGCGGGCAGCGACTACTGGCTGGCGACGTTGACTGTCACGATGGCGGACTTGCAGGCATCTTGGTTGACCGTGCCACTGTCGTTGAACTTCAGGGTTCCGCTACCCACGGACGTTCCGGTGGTGTTGGCTGCGACGAGCGTGTTGGTGGTTACCGCAGTGACCTCAAACCAGGCGGGGAGACAGCCGGCCACGTTGGTGGTCACGTTGGCGCTCAGGGCTCCCACCACGGTGCCTGACGTTGTGGCGTTGTCGGCTGTGTACGCGACCGGGACCTGGTTTCCCGGGGCAAGGCCGCCAGCAAACGTGGCGTGAAGCGTGACCGTGCCACCGCCGGCGGAGTTCGTCGCCGAGCCGCTTCCGGAGCCCGTGGTGGTCCAGTAGGCGTAGGCAGCGCCGCCGCCGACTGCCACCAAAGCCACGCCAGCGACGGCTGCTGTGATCCGGCTCTTCTTGGAAAGTTTGCGCATGGTAAGACTCCTTGGTTGATCGATGTACCGGGGAGCCGCAGCGCAACCCCCAGCATCCGGCCGTTGCTGGCGGATGAAGCGATGCCCCCAATAGTTCAGCCAGCACAGGACCCGTGGCTACTCTTGGGTGTACGCCTCTTTTAGGCCCGAACAAGTGGTCGGGAATACGCCCTTCCGGCCCCCGGGTACTCAGTTTTCGGGTTTTGACCACTTGCTTGGCTGATAGGCAACAGCTGCGTCTGACATGGTTCCTGACACGCGGAACGAGGGAGTCCTGCCTTGCCCACACTGGGATGCGAGGCCCGAGCGCAGGACGCGGACAAACCCGCTCCCGGTGCCTTTTCAGTGAAGCGCACCGCGAACAACCAATCCCTGCGAGACACGGCTGTTCTGTGCGACGCCCAGGCCGGCAATTGGCGGTGCTGCGCAAAGATTGTGCGCGTCTTGAGCCAAAACTGCGCTGGCGTTCGATGCTTTTGGAGTCACGGCTTAGCGCCGAGCTGTTTGCGCTCGACGGTTTAGACGTCGAAGGACCGGACGCCGTTACGCATGGCATCCGGTCCTTCGGTACTGCTGGTGGGTGGTTCGGGGGTTTAGCC
>NZ_VNFK01000031.1 GCF_007786235.1 Paenarthrobacter nitroguajacolicus
CGCCACAAGCGCTTAAACGCAGAAAGGGCCGGCAACCATAACGGTTGCCGGCCCTTTCAGAGCTTCGTGATTACCAGGAAGACTTGGTGATGCCCGGGAGCTCACCACGGTGTGCCATGTCGCGGAAGCGAACACGGGAGATACCGAACTTCTGGAGCGTGCCGCGGGGACGGCCGTCGATCTGGTCGCGGTTACGCAGACGGATCGGGGAGGCGTTGCGGGGCAGCTTCTGCAGGCCGAGGCGTGCAGCTTCGCGTGCTTCGTCAGTCGCGTTGGGGTCAACCAGGGTCTTCTTCAGTTCGAGACGCTTGGCAGCGTAACGCTCAACAATGACCTTGCGCTGCTCGTTGCGAGCAATCTTGGACTTCTTTGCCATGTGTTTAGCGCTCCTCTCGGAATTCGACGTGCTGGCGGATCTTGGGGTCGTACTTCTTCAGGACCAGGCGGTCCGGGTCGTTACGACGGTTCTTGCGCGTTACGTAGGTGTAACCCGTGCCCGCAGTGGACTTCAGCTTGATGATCGGACGTACGTCCTTGTCCTTTGCCATTAGAGCTTTACTCCTCGTGCCAGGATGTCGGCGACGACTGAGTCGATGCCGCGTACGTCGATGGTCTTGATGCCACGGGCTGACAGGGTCAGCGTGACATTACGGCGCAGGGACGGAACCCAGTAGCGCTTCTTCTGAATGTTCGGGTCGAACCGACGCTTGTTGCGACGGTGCGAGTGCGAAATGCTGTGCCCAAAGCCCGGCTCGGCTCCGGTCACTTGGCAGTGTGCTGCCATGACTCTCCTCCAAAGATTGAATGTAACGGCGTGCAGATGTTCCTGCGTTACCGTGCGACAGGCAGTGTCCGCAGCCGGATCCAGACCATTTCGGTAGTTTCCGCAGCAAGTGCGGCGAAGAAGGCTGGCCTCAGGATGGTCAGTGGAACACTGAATCAGGTCCTGGGATACCGGGCGAATACAGGAATGCACGCAACTTGAGCCCCTAACTACCGGCCAACGGGATGACAGTCAGACTGACTTCACCACCAACCGGAGCAATTGCACACGATCCGCACTACCTAGCGCCTAACTATTCTACGGGCCAGGCCAAATTAAGACCAATCCGGCATCATACGCCCCCACAGCCCGCCGTTATTACAATGGCCTGACTATGGCGGGTCGCTCATCGTTTCGGCCTAGAGAGGCCTGATCAGTTCGGCGTACTTCGGGCTGAGGCCGTCACCGGATGAGACGCCACGTACGCGCCGCGCCACCCAGGGAGCGGCCGATTCCTTCAGCCAGCGAGCGTTCGCTTTCAAGGCCTCAACCCGGTTGGTCAGTCGTTGCGGCGCGAGTTCGGGAACGTCGATCACATGCTCGTGTTCCAGGACATCCAGCACGCGCTTGGCCATGTTGATATGGCCCGCAGTGGACATGTGCATCCGGTCCTCGCCCCACATACGCCAGTCGTCGTATTCGTCGAACCGCCAGTAGTCCACCAGCAGGGCGCCCTGGTTTTCTGCGATCTCGCGCACCAGTTCGTTGTAGATGGCTGTGCGGCCACGCATGGCGCTGAAGACCTTCGAGCCCTTGGCGTCGAAGCCCGTGAAGAGAACCACGGTGGCGCCCGTCGCGCTTAACTTGGCGATCCCGGCGTCGTACTCCTCCAGCAGCGAGTCGATATCGATCTTGGGCCGCAGGATGTCGTTCGCCCCTGCGTACAGCGTCACCAGCGTGGGCTTCATCGCCACGGCTGCATCCACTTGTTCGGCCATGATCTGGCGGAGCTTGCGGCCGCGGATGGCGAGGTTGGCGTAGCCGAAGTCCGCATTGCTGTGAGCGAGCTGCCCGGCCACTATGTCCGCCCAGCCGCGAACGCCATTGGGACGGGTGGGATCGTCGTCTCCGACGCCCTCAGTGAAGGAGTCCCCCAGGGCAACGTAACGGGCAGAAAAATCCATGCCGTCAGTCTGCCACTTCAGCGCTCAGGGCCACAAAGCTCCTGCGTCAGGAGTCGCGAAGGATCCAGTGGTTGTTGTCCAGCCGGGCAACGATTTTCTCACCGATCCGTGCGAGGTCCGCGACGTCGTCCGGGCTGAGCGAGTCAAGCATCAGCGCGCGAACGGATTCCACGTGCCCCGGAGCGAGGGACACGATGGTGGACATGCCGGCGTCGGTCAGGTGCGCTACGGTGACCCGGGCGTCGCCGGGGTGCGCCTGCCGCTCCACCCAGCCGCGCTTCTGCAGCTTGGTCACCACGTGCGAGAGGCGCGACAACGAGGCACTAGTCCGCGCAGCGAGCTCGCTCATGGGCAGGTACCGGCCCTCGGTTTCAGAGAGCATTGCCAGCACGTTGTAGTCAAACAGTGACAGTTTGCCGGCCAACTGAAGCTGGGTATCCAACGCCGAGGGGAGCAAGGTGTTGATGCTCAGGAGGGCCAGCCAGGCACGGCGTTCGTCGGCGTTCAGCCAGCGGGGTTGAGTCATGCAGTCCATCTTAGGAGAATTCATGCTTTCCAAGATCCCTGCAGCGGAGCAAGCGATAGGCTGGCGGCATGTTTGTCGTCTCATTGACCTACAAGGTTCCCGACGAAATCGTCGATTTTCACCGCCCGGGCCATATGGCCTGGCTTAAGGACGCGTTCGACGGCGGGATCTTCCTTGCGTCCGGACGTCGCGTCCCAGCCACGGGAGGCGTGCTGCTGTCCAAAGTGGACAGAGCCACATTGGATGCCTCACTGGCCGAGGACCCGTTCTACAGCAACGGTGTGGCCGAGTTCGAGATCATCGAATTCACCGCCACGAGCGTGGCCGAGGGTTACGAAAACCTGCTGGACAGCTGAGCCCTTGCACGGGCAGTTCCCAACCGCTCCGGCAGCACTACCGGCATGAGCCCGGGCCAGCGGGCCCCGAGGTGGTCGCCGCTGGATACGCCGCGGAGCCGCCGCGAAAGCCAAGGGCCGACGTCGCGCCTCAGCCAGGCGTCGTCGTCGGCGATGTTTTCGGCGTGGGTCCGCGAGCGGGGAGCCGCGAGGGCTGGCGACCTCAGGGCGTGCGGCGCCCCGAGGACCTCAAGGACCTTCTTCGCCATGTAGCTGTGGCCGGGAGTGGACATGTGCAGGCGGTCGGGAGCCCACATCCGCGGGTCCTGGAACTTCTCGAAGCACCAGTAATCAACAAGGAGCGTTCCGTACTTCGCCGCGATCCGCCGGATATTGCGGTTGTAGATGGCCGTGCGCAACTTGAGGGGCTCAAGCAACGGTGACAGGGGAACGTTGTAGCCCGTGAACAGCAGAATGGTGGCTCCGCTGGCTTTGAGGCGCTTGACGGCGTCTTCGTAATCCCTCATGAGCTTGGCCATGTTGAGCCGCGCCATCAAGAGGTCGTTGCCGCCTGCGTAGAAGCTGACCAGCGTGGGGTCCATGGCCAGGGCGGGTTCGATTTGTTCGTCGATGATCCGGTGAAGCCGCCTGCCGCGAATGGCCAGGTTGGCATACCGGGTTCCTTCATCGTTCCGGGCCAGTTCCTCGGCAACCCGGTCAGCCCATCCGCGGCAGTTGTTGGGCAGTCTGCGGTCAATGTCTCCAACGCCCTCAGTGAAGGAGTCTCCCAGAGCTACGAATCTCCGCGGCATGGTCACTGTGCTGCCTCCCGGTTTTCCATGAGCTTCTTCAGACCGCCCTTGCGGGGGACTTTGACCGGATGCGGCCAGCGGGGCTGGAGCGAATCCCCCAGGGTGACGCCCCTAAGTTTGCGCCCGAACAACGGCACCACCCAGTCGTTGACCCAGCGGCGCTGCTGGCGTTCCCATTCGCGCAGGGACATGCGACTGGGCGGATCCCATTCCTTGGGCGAAATTTTGTGCGGGACGTTGAGGTGGTCAAGGACTTGGGCGGCCAGGTATTTGTGGCCCGCTTTGGACATGTGGAGCCGATCGGGAGCCCACATGCGCTGGTCCTTGTAGGCGTCGAAGCACCAGTAATCCACCAGCACCGTGCCGTATTTGGCGGCGATGTCCCGGACCCTTTGGTTGTACAGGGTGTTGCGCTTCTTGAAGGGCTCCAACACAGCGGATACCTTCACGTCGAATCCTGTAAACAGGACCAAGGTTGCACCGGTATCGGCGAGCCTGGCGACGAGGAGCTCGTAGTCGGTGAGCAGCGCTTCCATGTCGGTCCCGAAGTCCAGGATGTCGTTGCCACCGGCGTACAGCGTGATCAGTGTTGGCTTCATGGCCAACGCGGGCTCGAGCTGTTCGTCAATAATGTGCCGGAGCCTCTTACTGCGCACGGCCAGGTTGGCGTACTCCCATCCGGGCTGGGCCTTGGCCAACTTCTCGGCCACACGGTCGGCCCATCCGCGGACTCCGTTGGGCAGGACCTTGCTCGGGTCCCCCACGCCCTCGGTGAAGGAATCCCCGATGGCGACAAACCGCCGTCGAGCGCTGTTCCCGTCTCCGAAATCTTCCCGCACCCCACCGAAGCTACCCGCCCCCGGTTAAGCCCGAACCAACCGGGAGTGAACAAGCCAGTGGCGGGATATGAGAGAAGGTTCGCCAAAACCAGACGGGAAGTGAGAGAGCGTCCGTCACTGCAGGGCCGGTTGTCGGGCATCCGGCCGCCCCTGGAAAAGGCTTAGCCCTCGGCCTTACCGCGTCGCCAGTACCCCATGAAAGCCACTTGCTTACGGTCAATGCCAACGTCCCGCACGAGGTACCGCCGCATTTCCTTGATCACGAACGCTTCACCTGCGATCCAGGCGTAGAACGGCAGCGCACCCGCGGGCAGCGTGGGATTCTTGGTGGCCTCGATGGCTGCCGCGTCCATGCGCTGCGGGGTTTCCCAGAGGATCTCCTGGTCCACGTTGACATCTTCCGGCTCGGGGCCGGCAGCGTCGGAGCCCTTGAGGCCCACCCAACCGGGAACGGGAACCGCCTTGGCTACGGCTTCCTTGAGGAGTTCGCCGTGGGGACGGGAGCGTCCGATGGCTGCCCCGCGTGCAAGCCAAGTGATCTCGATGTCGGCTGCCGTGGAGATGTCCTGGAAGTCGCCGGCTTCGGGTACTTCGAGGAACGCGTGGCCAGTCATGTCCGCCGGGAGGCTTTCCAAGATGGCGCTGATGGCGGGAACAGCGGTTTCGTCGCCGGCCAGCAGCACGCGCTGGGCAAGGCCCGGACGCCATTCGATGCCACCGTAGGCCCCGGCGGTGGTGCACTGTGCTGCACGGTTGTTGGGGCCGATGATGGTCAACGCGTCGCCGGGCTTGGCTTCCTTGGCCCAGTTGGCCGCGGGGCCGCCATGGCCTTCGTCATCGAAGTGCATGACGAAGTCGATGTCGATTTCGGGGTACACGGCGTCAAGGCGCTCAGAGCGGACGGTGTACGTGCGCATGTCGCCGCGGACGGACGGGTCCATGGCCAGCCATTCCTGGTACCAGCCGGCTTCTTCCATCTTGAAAGGAGGCAGCGGAATGACGTTGCCATCGGCGTCGAAGGACGGAATCATCAGCTTCACGCGCAGGTCCAAGGTGTCGCCCGCCACGCCGAAATCGCGCAGGGAGTAGCCGCCGAACGTGATCCGGCGGAAGTTGGGGCTCAGCTCCTGCACGGCCGTCACGGTGACGTCGAAGGCGAGGGTCATGGGCTCCACGGCGGCACTTGCTTTGGCCCGTGTCGGTTGTGCACTCATGAGGCGATCTCCAGTTCGTTGGTTGAAGCGGGGCGTGCGTGGTGGCGTCCGATGGGGACGATCAGCGGTGTACCTGAAATGGGATCCGGAACCACCCGGGATTCCAGGCCGAAGACGTTGAAGACGAGTTCCTCGGTGACTACGACGGGAGCGGGACCTTCAGCCACGATGCACCCGCCCTTCATGGCGATCACGTGGTCGGCGTAGCGTGCAGCCAGATTGAGGTCATGGAGCACGATGGCCACCGTGGTGCCCCGGCTGCGGTTGAGGTCCGTGACCAGGTCCAGGACTTCCACCTGGTGCGCGAGGTCCAGGTAGGTGGTGGGCTCGTCCAGCAGCAGGACTTCGGTCTCCTGCGCCAAGGCCATGGCGATCCATACGCGCTGGCGCTGCCCGCCGGACAGTTCGTCGATGCTTCGCTCAGCGAGTTCCAGCGTGGCGGTGGCGTCGAGCGCGCGCTGCACCGCGGCGTCGTCGGCTGCGCTCCAGCTGCGGAAGAAACCTTGGTGCGGGTAGCGGCCGCGGCCCACGAGGTCGCGCACGGTGATGCCGTCGGGAGCTGTGGGGTGCTGCGGGAGCAGGCCGAGCGTGCGGGCAAGTTCTCGTGCTGGGCGGGTGTGGATGTCCTTGCCGTCAAGGGTCACAGCACCGCCTGCCGGCTTGAGCAACCGCGACAAGCCGCGCAGGAGCGTGGACTTGCCGCAGGCGTTGGCGCCCACGATCATGGTCACTTTGCCCTCGGGGATTTCGGTGGACAGTCCCTCCACCACCTTGCGTTGCTCGTACTGGAGCGTCAGGTCCTTGGCATTAAGGATGGCCATGTCAGGCTTCCTTTCGGTTCGACGTGACCAGCAGCCACAGCAGGAAGGGTGCACCGAGGGCGCCGGTGATGACGCCGACCGGGAGGACGGTTCCGTCAAGGATGACGGGGGCGATGTTGGAGGCGAAGAAGTCTGCAAGCAACACGATCAGGGCGCCAGTCAGGGCCGACGCCGGGAGGCTGGGTTTGCGGACTATGCGGCGGGCGATCGGCCCGGCGAGGAAGGCGACGAAAGCTACCGGTCCGGCGGCGGCAGTGGCGACGGCGGCAAGTCCGACGGCGGTCAGCACGAGTCCCAGCCTGGCCGCGTTGACCTTGATGCCCAGGCCGGCGGCGGCGTCGTCTCCGAGTTCGAGGATGCGCAACGGCCCGGCCAGGATGATGACCGCGGGCACCAGAACGAGCAAGGAAACGCCGAGAACGCCAGCGCGCTCCCAGTTGGAAGAGTTCAGCGAGCCGTTGAGCCAAATAAGGGCATCCGCTGCCGTGCGGATATCGGCGCGGGTCATGAGGAAGTTGACCACCGCGTGCAGGGCTGCGGCGATACCCACGCCGGCAAGAATCAGCCGGTTGCCTGCAGCATTGCCGCGGCTGCCTCCCCCGGCGCCGGAACCGGTTCCCCGGGAGATCGCGTAGATGATGGCTGCAACGCCGAGCGCACCGCCCAGGGCCGCCCCGGAAACGACTGCACCGGAGGCACCGAAGATCACGATGGCCGTCACGGCTGCCGCGCTGGCGCCGTAGCTGATGCCGATGATGTCCGGGCTTGCCAGCGGGTTGCGCAGCATGGTCTGGAAGAGTGCGCCTGCCAGGCCAAAGGCAATGCCGATCATGGTTCCCACCACCGCGCGGGGCAGTTTGTGCTCCATCACGATGAAGCTCGCGCCGGGAATCTTCTCGCCACCCGTGAGGTGGTTGATCACGATCGTGAAGAAGTCCGGGATGGTCACGGTGTAGCTGCCCAGGAGCACGTACACGGCGAACATGACCATGACCGCGAGGCCCAGGAAGAACGTGGGGCTCAGCACTCGCCGAACTGACAGAAGATGAGGGTGTTGGGGGGAAGTATTGGCATTAAGTGCCAACTCGGTGGGGAGCTTATGAACTGTGGTCACAGTCCGGCCCCCTTTCCGCGGCGAATGAGCCAAATGAAGACAGGGGCTCCAATCAGCGCGGTCATGATGCCTGCCGGAACCTCGCCCGGAAGCAGGACAACGCGGCCGATGATGTCGGCGGTGATGAGCAGGATGGGTGCCGAGACCAAGGAGAAAGGCAGGATCCAGCGGTAGTCCGGCCCGGTCAACGAACGGACGGCGTGCGGAATGACAAGGCCAAGAAAGGCAATGGGTCCGGCCACGGCTGTGGCGGATCCACAGAGAAGGACGATGCCCAGCCCGGAGATGCCACGGGCCAAGGCGACGTTCTGGCCCAGGCCCCGGGCAATGTCGTCGCCAAGGGCAAGGCTGTTCAGAACGCGGCCGCCGGCCAGGACAACCAAGGCCCCGACGGCAAAGAACGGCAGTGCGGGCAGGAGGACGGACCAGTCACGTCCACCAATGGTGCCAACCTGCCAAAACCGGAAACGGTCGAAAGTGTCCTGGCTCGAGACCAGGATGACGTTCATCAGGGAGAACAAGCCGGCACTCAGGGCTGCACCGGCGAGGGCGAGCTTTACCGGCGTCGCGCCGTCACGCCCCCTGGAAGCGATGGCATAAACCACGACGGCGGCCGCCGCGGCACCGATGAAGGCGAACCAGATGTAGCCCGACAGCGAGCCAACGCCAAAGACGTAGATTCCGATGACGACGGCAAGCGCCGCACCGGCATTGAGGCCAAGGATGCCGGGGTCTGCCAGAGGATTGCGGGCCACGCCCTGCATGGCCGCACCGGCCAGGCCAAGTGCACCTCCGGCGAGCAGACCGAGCACCGTCCGCGGTATCCGGGCGATCACCACTGCGTGGTTGCCGTCCGCCGGATTGAAGTTGGTGAGGGCTTCCCACACAGTGTTGAGGGGGAGTCCGCGTGCGCCGATCGCCAGGGATGCGGTGCTTACTGCGGCGAGTACGACGACGGCCACCAGCAGCCAAGCGGTTCGCTTGCCTGCAGTGCCGCGGGAACCGGTTCCCCCTCCGGTTACCGCGGTGTCAGGGGTGATGCCTCCCGGGCCAGCCGGCACCAAAGTGCCGTTGCCCCGCCCCTGGACTGCCGCCGTCGTACTCAGTTTCATTGCAGTTACTTGCCTGCTGCGTCTGCTGCTTTGCCAAGCTGCGGGAGGAACGTGTCCAGCGCCCACGGCAGGCTCAGCGGAGATGAAGCGGAGATGGAGAGCGTCAGGGTCTGGTCCGAATCGGCAACCAGGGCGCCCTTCTTGATGGCCGGGATCTGGCCCAGCAGCGGGTCGGCCTTGATGGCGTCGGCCGTTGCAGCCTCGGGAACCCAGGTCACGAAGATGTCAGACTCAAGCTCGTTGGCCTTTTCCGCGGACCACGGGATGAAGAACTCCGTGTTCGACTTAGTGTTTTCCGTTACGACGGGGGCCAGCTTCATGCCGATTTCGGAGAGGAAGCGCGGGCGGTTGTCGATGGCGGTGTAGACGTTGGCTCCGTCACCCTTGGCGGGCTCGAGGTTGCCATAGATGAAGGTCTTGTCCTTGATCTGCGGGAACTTGGAAACCTTGTCCTTGACGGTGGATTCGGTGTCCTCGATCAGCTTCTTGGCTTCGGCTTCCTTGCCCAGGGCCTTGCCGATCAGGGTGGTGCTCTCCTGCCACGGGGTGCCGTAAGCGAGTTCCGGCTGCGCCACAACGGGGGCGATTTCGCTGAGCTTCTTGTAGTCAGCCTCTTCCAGGCCCGAGTAGGCGGCCAGGATAACGTCCGGGCTGAGCTTGGCGATCTCGGTGAAGTTGATGCCGTCTGCCTCGGAGAACTGGACCGGAGCCTTGTCGGTGCCAAAGCCGGCACCGAGCTTCTCCAGTGCTGCGTCCTTCCAAGGGGTTGAGCCCTTGTCGTTGTTGCCCCACTCGTTCTTCGGAACACCAACCGGGACAACGCCCAGGGCGATCGCAATGTCGTCATTGACCCACGAGACCGTGACTACGCGCTTGGGCTGTTCCTTGATGGTGGTCTCACCAAAGACGTTCTTGATGGTGACGGGGAACGCGGCGGACTCGGCCTGCTCGGTTGCCGGCGTCGACGTGGCCGGTCCTGTGGAGCAGCCAGTGAGGGAAAGGGCGACGGCGGCCAGGACGGCCGTCGCGGTACCTGCGGTTTTCAGCAGGGCGCGGCGTGGGAGAAGGGATGCCACGGTACTCCTTAGGTAAGTGATGCGAACCTAAGTAAGGCTAGCCTAGCCTGCGGATAAATAGGAAACGTTTGCGTCACGTAATCCCTTTACGGGTGGAGTTTTCCGTCAATTGCGACACAGATCACACGCCCTGTGCCCGTCGGTGGACAGCATCCCCGGAATTTTGGGAGGATAGCGGCAGCGGACTACCGCTTTCCAAGGAATTCGACGAGGGGATGAGCGTGCGCACTGTTTCAGTTGCTGCAGCCATGGTTGGCGAGGTGGCCGCTTTGGCCTGCTTGGCACTCCCCCGCACGTCGGTAGCTCTCTAGCCTCTTCACGCAGCCCGCTTCAGGGTTCCCTTGCTGTGCCCTTTCGCTTGATGAGATGACCGACGCCTTCTGTCATTCCGCCGCTCCCTCCGAGCGCGCGGACGTCGACCATTTCCGAAAGAAGCTTTGCCATGCAGAAAATTACTGCTCAACAGATCCGTTCATCCTTCATCAACGCCAGCAGGTCCGAGGCAGCCAAAGTCAACCTCCCCCGCGACTTCGAGACCCTCGACTGGGACAACCTCGAGTTCCTCGGCTGGCGCGACGAGAAAATGCCCCAGCGCGGGTACCTCGTGGTTCCACACCGGGGCAAGCTCACCGGAATCCTGCTCTGGGCTCCCGAAGGTGGATCCGGAAAGAGGCGCGTGGTCCTCTGCGAACTCTGCCGCGACGTTTTCTCCAAGGACGACGTTTACCTGTGGGTCGCCAAGAAAGCCGGACAATCGGGCAAGGACGGGAACACCGTAGGAACACTGATTTGCGCCGAGTTTGGCTGCAGCGCCAACGTGCGCAAGGAACCGCCCGTCAACGAGATCACCCCGGATCCAGCCGTCGTGGTGGTTCGACAAATTTCAGGGCTGGAGTCCAGGACTGAGCAGTTCCTGGACCGCGTCCGCGACAAGTAATCCAATGTAGCTGGCAGTAGTGGTTGTTTTGAGGGCTCAGAACAACCACTACTGCCAGTCAGTTGGGCCAGCCGTGTCGGGATGCGACCTAGCGCAGGACGATGTCCACGGGGTTCGCCTCGGATCGCCAAGCGCCAGGCTCTCCCGGCCCGGCGATGACGGGAGCCGTGAGGACGCCCGACCGGTTGGTTCGCTTGTCCCGCAGGATTTCCGTAACGGAGCCGAGGTGCCTGGACAGGTCGATCACGTTCTCCGGAGCGGCCAGCAACAGCTGGAACCCGAATTCGTGCAGCGCCTTGATGCCCGCACCCGCGAATTCTTCGGAGGCCAGCACAAAGGCTTCGTCCATCATCACGGTGCCGTAGGTGGTGAAGCCTTGCTCGGCGATGCCCAACTGGTAGCTCAAGGCAGCAGCCATGATGAAGGCCGTGAAGCGCTGGCGCTCACCACCGGACATGGAGCCGGTGTCGGCGTGCATGAAGACTTCGGTCTTCTTCTTGCCGGACTTGGCCGCGCCGGTCTTCCCTGATTTGGCCACCTCGCGGTGTTCCTTGCACTGGATAAACAGGTGCCCGCGGACGTCCAGCACCTCGGCTCGCCACCGACGATCCTCCGGCGTCTGGGATCCCAGCCGCTTCACCAAGGTTTCGAGCGACTTGTAGCGGGCCGTGAGCTCGGCGTCGTCGTCGGTTTCTGCCGTTGGACCAGCGGCAGCGCCGCGTGACGGCCGGGTGTGCTTGGCCTTCAACGCGTTCTGGATGGCGTCCTTGAACAGCTTGGCAGTGGGCGGCAGGGTCTGCTTGATGTCCAGTTCCAGGAAGCTGCCCTCGTGGAAGTTCACCTGGGACAGGATGCCGTTGAGTGGCAGGATGCGGCTGGTGATGCTGCGGCGTTCCTCATCCAGCAGATGCAGGAGCGTGCTGAACGACTCATGCGTGCGCTGGTTGAAGAACAGACGGAACTCGGCCTCCTGCGCGGGCAAGCCGTCGCTCACGATTGCGTGGTAGCGCGATTCGAAGTCCCCGGCAGCACCGATGGACGTGCCATGGTCCGCGCTGATGGCGCTTCCCCAGTCGCGGACGAAGGCCTCAAACATGCGGGTCAGGCGCTCAGCCGTCGCCTGGCCCCGGGACTCCGCGCCGTGAAGCTCGTCCAGCAACGTGTTGCGGACGCTGTTGGCCAGGTTGTCGAGTTCGTAAAGCTCGGACACGTCTGCCACGCCTGCGAAGTACGGTTCCAGCGCGGTGACGGTAGAGGCCGACGGCGGTGCTTGCTCGAGCTTCAGCCTCGCGGCATCGAGCAGGCCGTCGGCTGTGGTCATGTTGTGGTCGAGAGCCTTGTATTCGCTCTGGAGCACGGCAGCCGCACCTGTGGAGGACTGGTGCTTTTCGCGCACAGCTTCGATGTTGGCGCGGAGCGGCTCAAGGTCCGCCTGGGCAGCCAGCGCATCCGCCAGGCGCTGCTCGATCCGGGCCAGTTCATCTGCCGCAACCGCTGCCGAGACCTGCTCCCACGGCCGCTCATCGTCAGCCACGCGGCGCAATGCCTCCAGCTGTCGAGCCATGCCTTGGTGCGAATCTTCGCGGGATTGCGCCAGTTCCGCCGCCTTGGCCAGCTCATTTTCCAGCTCACCCACCCGTGCCGCCACGAGCTCAAGCTTTGAAGCGTTGTCGAAGCCGAGGACGTAGTCCTGCCGACTGGTGAAACGGTCGTCCTTCTCCACCGTGTGCCGGTTGCGCTTGACTACGCCACCCAGGCTCAGGCCCTTGTCCATCGAGGCAAGCTCGTCGGGATCCTCCACGCACGGGTACGCGAAGTCCAAGGCGATCCGCTCGCGGATCCATTCCCCGGCGTCGGCGTTGGCTCCTGCGGTGAGGATGCTCAACTTAGTCAAGAGGTCGCCGTCGGACACGTCCTCAACAGCCAGCGCGCCGCCGGCGAGCGGCTTGGAAACATCAACAGCGCGCAGGGCGCCCCGAACGGTGTTGTCGTTCAGGTATCGCGTGACGGCGGCAAAATGCTCACCGGGCACCAGCAACGTGGTGGCCAGGTTGCGCAGCGCTCGTTCGGCGGCCGGGCGCCACTGATCCTGCCCCTCGGCGAGGTCGATCAGCTCGCCGCCAAACGGCATCCGCTCTTCCGGGACGCCGGTTGCCGCCGAGATGGCCGCCCGATTTTCAATGCTCGACGGCGGCAGCAGGGACTTGCGCGACCGCAAAGACAGCAGCTCTTGCTGAGCCGCAGCCAACTCGCGTTTCTTGGTCGCGTGGCCGTCGAATGCCTCGAATCGGAGTTCCTTCAAGGTCTCCGAATCGTCCTTCAGCTCGGCCGAACGGGCAGCCGCCTGCTCATGCGCCTGGTCCCAACCCTCGGCGGACCACTCAAGGTTCAACCCGGCGTCGGCCAAAGCCTTCTTGGCCGAGTCCTCAACCTGCCGGCGCAGCTTCAGGCCCACTTTGGCGTTCTCCAACGACTGCTCAATCGCGGATATCGCGTTGCCGCCGCGGTTGTTGTAGTCCAGCTCGAGGTCCCGGAGCTCCTTGGACAGGGCATCCCGGACCGTGCGCTCGGCGGCGAGCTCCTGGGCCTTGGATTGGGCCAGGTCCTTGTACCGGGCGAGCGTCTTGGCATGGACCGTGACAGCCAGTTGCTGCTTGTAGGCCTCAAACTCCTCGCCAGCCAACTCCCGGAGCCGGTTGGCGTCCAGCAGGGCCTGCGCGTACTCCTTGTTCAGCGCAGGGACCGGTGCCAACTGGTCGCGCTGCTGCCGGACATCTTCCAGCCGCTGCCGGATGGACATCAGGTTGCTGAATTCCTCCACGACGTCGTCCGCGGCAGCCAGCGTGGCCGGGGCATCCAGCACCTGGTCCCGGAAGAACGTGTTGACGCTGCCGCCCAAGCCCTTGCCGGCCTGGATAACGCGCAGCAGCGGAAGTGCCTGGTCCGAGTTGATACCCAGGAGCCGCCGGAACCTCTCGGCGAATGCCTTGTGAACATCGAACACCTGGCCGTCCGGGAAGATCGACTCCAGCGCACCCTTGGTGAACCGCTTTTGCGCGATCCCCTCGATAGCCTCAAGGTCCAGGGGCTTGCTGTCGATCACATAGAAGCGCCCGACGCTCGACTCCGTGCCGTTCTTCGGCAGGTCGAAAAGGGCAGACACCGTCACCTTCGTGCCGGCCGCATTATCGAACGTCAGCGCGACGGCGGACCAAGTGGCACCAGGGCGTTGGAAGGCACTCGCCGAACTGTCTCCCACCGCCTTATCACCCACCTTGCCGCGCATGTACGTGAACGTGGTCCTCTTGTCCTCCACAGCGCCGCCGGCTCGTTGGGCAGCGGCCTCATTGGAGCGTGGGCGGGCATCGAACACGCGGAGCATGGCATCAAAAAGCGTCGACTTGCCCACGCCCGAGTTACCGGTCAGGAGGGTTCCCTTGCGATCCACGTGCATGGTGTGGGCGCCATGGAAGGTGCCCCAGTTGACCACCTGCACCAAGGCGAGCCGCATCTGGCCGGGGTTCGTGAGCTCGCCGAGCGGGAGCATGCTTGCGATGGTCACTTCTGTGTCCCGTCAGTCGTGGTTGCGTCCGCGGCGGCATCGGCGTCGTCGTCCCCGTCTTCGGAAGTGGGGCTGGAGTCAGTTTCCATATCCAGCAAAGGCTCCGTGCCGGATTCGTCCGCTGCTACTGCCACCAGAGCGTCGATTTGGGCTGGGATGTCGCCGATGTTTTCGAAGGGGAGGGCCAGGGGGAGGGCGTTGCTGATGGTGTACGTGTCGTCCAAGGGGGTGGGGAGGAGGAGTTGGCGGGCCAGGAGTTTGGTGATGGTGCGGGTGACGACGTCGGAGTCGCGCAGGGCATCCTGTTGGCCGGCGGGGGTGTAGTTGGCTACGAGGTCGGAGATCTCTTCGCGGGTGATGGTTGGGTCCGTCTGGGCTGTGACGTGACGGTCAAGGAGGAGGCGCAGGCGGAGCAGCACGATGGTTTCAACGCGGCTCAGTGCACGCTGCTGGCGCAGGATGCTGGAGCGGGAGCTCGCCCCGATGATTTCCGGATCAACGGGCCGGAGGACGGCGATCTTGCGGTCGTGGTCCAACTGGAGGGTGAGGAACAGCTCGGAGAGTCGGCTGCGGAGAATCAGTTGATTGTCCAGAAGGGTGGTCCACAGTTTCTCGTCGCGGCCGCCATCAATGTACGGACCTTTCAGGAGCTTCACCAGTGCGTGGCGAACCTTCATGGGCAGTACGCCGGTATCGCCGGGGAACAGCGCAGCGCCGTCCACGAAGGAATCGCGCGGCGTGACTCGGAACGGGTCAGCGTGGCCGGCCGCGGGCTCAGCCTCGTCGCCAGTTTCAGCCGACGGTTCCTCGCTGTCCGTCCCCCCAACGGTGACGTGGTCCTCTTCGGTGACGTCCGTCGTCGTGATTTCCTCAGTCATCAGAATCCCTCTTCAGCGTGACGACAGGCAGGTACGCGGTGCGGATGCTGCCGTCGATTTGTTCGAAGTCGATGTGTTCCCAGGCTGCCCGGTCAAAGGCTGCGCCTGTCTGCAATGCCATGGACAGCAAGGTCCGGACCGTGTTGATGTGGCGTTCTTCGGCAGGCAGGTTTTCCCAGGCCTCGGCCAAGGTGGCAGAACCGGCCATGGCAGCCCGCACAACATCGGGCCGCGCCTTGCCGGTGCGGGCGGACCGCACCCTGTCCGAATCGCTGAACGCGATGGGGTCGGCCAGCCGCGGCGGTGTGGCGAACTCATCGGGGTCGAAGAGCTTGACCATGGCCAGGGACTCGAACCCGGCGTTGTACAACACGGGCCCCGGCACCAAGCCGGGCCGGTCGCGTTCGTACGGCAGGGATCGGATGGCTTGCTCGGCCTCGGCCAGGACCTTCCGGAGACTGACGGACTGACGGACGTCGTCGCTCTGGATGTACGTGTTCAGGCTCTCCGAGAGCTTGCCGTAAATGCGCTGGATCTGGCTGTGCTGATAGCGCAGCTCGGCAACGAGGTTCTTCAGCGTTTCGCGGTCGTCGTGGGAGAGATCGTCCGCGAACTGCCGGCTCAGCACTTCGCCGATCGCCGACCGGAACCGCAACTGTTGCTGCGGGTCCTCCAGGAAAGCCGTGAAAGATCGGAAAGTTCGGCCCTCGGGGCTTTGCCGCAACCGCTTGTCCGCCTCCAAAACCTGGGCCATGGTGGCGCCCTTGCTCAGTGACTCCTCGATGATCTGGTTGCGGAGCTCGCCCACCAGTTCCTCAATGCGGTCGCGCATCTTCTTGTAATCCGCCGGCAGGCTCGCCGCGAGGTCCAGGATGTTGCCGGCAGCTTCCACAGCTTCCTCGTCATCCAGAAGGCCATCGAACTCACCGGAGCTGATGTCCTCAACCAACTGCTGCCGCTCCTGGATTTCCTCTTCAAGGGCTTCCAATCGTGCGCTCTGGTCCGGGTTGGTCTCGTTGGCAAGCTTCTCCACGTCACCCAACAGCGTGCCGAGCCGGGAGCCGTTCAGTGTGGACCTCTCGCTTGAGAGGCTGTCCAGGAACGCGAGCACACGGGCAGCGGGCTCGGTGACTTCGTAGACGATCTGGCCCGACTGGTTGCGACGCGTCAGGAACTGCTTACGCGTCCATTCGTCGCCAAAAAGCTTCCCGTTCTGCTGGCCGCCCAGCGCTGGATCCTGGCGGCGGAGCTGCTCAAGGAAGGCGTCGACGTCGGCGTGGAACTCTTCGAGGGGAAGCTGCGGCCGGGTGCGGGTAAAGGATGCTTGCAGCACCGCGATCACCCACGGCGCCGAACGCGTCAGCGCCCACGCCGGACCCTTGGTCAGCTGTTCAAGATCGCGAAGCCGCGCGCCAATGGCGTCGGCGGAGGACATGGCTGAACGGGACAACTACTCTCCTTCAGCTGCTGCGAAACCTGGCTGGCAGCGAAAACTGCCCCGTACAAGGTTAACGCAGAGCGTCGCGGGGGCGTCGGACGGCCCTGAACTGCCGCCGTCGAACCCTTTTGCGGCACGCGGCCGCAACCATTTCGTAACCTACCGTCCGGTACGGTTTCGATCCCATATCAACGCAGTCGCGGCGCGATTCTGCACTGGTCGGAAAGGACCCCCACCCCTAGTGTCAGATCATCGACGCAGCCACGCCGCGCCGACCCACGCACCGTAGCTCCGGGGGGAACCATGGATTTCGATTTCACTGCGCTGGAAACAGGCACTTACGTAGTTATTGGAACGCTGGTCTTCGCTGCAATCTTGGTGGCTTTCATCGCAGCAGCAGCAATGGCAACAATCATTCTTATCGGGGCCATGGGCATGGTCTGGTACACCGCCAAGGGTGTCCTCGGAGGCCTTGTCCACGGCATTAACTTTGCGTGGGACCGCCTGGTCCACCACGCCGGACAAGTGGAAATTCCGGCCGAATTTCAGCCCCAGGTTTCCCCTAGTACAGGTAGCTACTCGCGGGTAGCATTGAGGGACAGCTGAAGGGTTCCCACCCAAGGCGGACCCTGGCTCCATCCGGCACAACCGGCTAGAGGAGTTATCCCATGACGTCCGCCACTGACAGCAGCCTCACCGCCGCAAGCGTCAACGCCACAGCAGAAGAAGCCCGCGCCGTCGCCGAAGCCGCCCGGGAAACAGAGTGGAACCGACCCAGCTTCGCCAAGGGCTTGTACTTGGGCAGCTTCGACCTCGGTCTTATTCACCCTTGGCCACAAGCCAAAGCGGAGGATGTGGAGCGCGGCGAAGAGTTCATGGCCCGCTTGTTGGCGTTCGCCAAAACCATGTCCGGCCGCGTGATCGAGCGCGACGCCAAGATCCCTGACGAATATCTCAGGGGGCTCTCCGAGCTTGGAGTTTTTGGCATGAAAATCCCCCGCGAATACGGCGGTTTGGGATTGTCCCTGGTCTATTACGGCCGCGCCCTTGCCCTGCTGGGATCGGTTCATCCCAGCCTCGGCGCCTTGATTTCCGCCCACCAATCCATCGGCGTTCCCGAGCCCGTCAAGGAATTCGGCACGCCCGAGCAGAAGCAGGAATACCTGCCGCGCTGCGCCGCCGGCGCCATCACCGCGTTCCTCCTGACGGAGCCCGACGTCGGCAGCGACCCCGCGCGCATGGGCGCCGCTGCCGCGCTCTCCGACGACGGCGGTTCTTACCTTCTGGACGGCGTGAAACTCTGGACCACCAACGGTGTGATTGCCGAACTCGTGGTGGTCATGGCCAGGGTTCCTGCACATACAGACGCTGACGGTACCGAGCACAAGGGTGGCATTTCCGCTTTTGTGGTGGAGATGGACTCCCCCGGCATCACAGTGGAGAACCGCAACACCTTCATGGGACTGCGCGGGATCGAGAACGGCGTGACCCGGTTCCACCAGGTCCGCGTGCCTGCCGCCAACCGGCTGGGCCGCGAGGGCCAAGGACTCAAGATCGCGCTCACCACGCTTAATACAGGGAGACTTTCCATCCCGGGCCTCTGCGTGGCCGCAGGAAAATGGAGCCTGAAGATCTCCCGCGAATGGTCCAACGCCAGGACTCAGTGGGGCCGCCCGGTGGGCAAGCACGAGGCCGTGGGCAAGAAGATCGCGTTCATTGCCGCCACCACGTTTGCGTTGGAGGCCGTGTTTGAACTGTCCGCGGAGATGGCGGACGCCGGCCTGAAGGACATCCGGATCGAGGCCGCGTTGGCCAAGCTGTGGTCCACGGAACTGAGCTGCCGGATCGCCGACGAGTTGGTGCAGATCCGCGGCGGCCGGGGCTTCGAAACTGCCGACTCCTTGGAAGCCCGGGGCGAGCGTGCCGTGCCTGCAGAGCAACTCCTCCGGGACCTTCGCATCAACCGGATTTTCGAGGGCTCCAGCGAGATCATGAAGCTGCTCATCGCCCGCGAAGCCGTGGATGCCCACCTCGCCGCGGCGGGCGACCTCGCCTCAGCGGATGCGAGCCTGCAGGACAAGGCGAGGGCCGCCGTCGGCGCCTCTGGTTTCTATGCCCGCTGGTTACCCAAACTGGTTGCCGGTGCCGGGATGGACCCACGGTCCTACGCGGAGTTCGGGCGGCTGGCAAAGCAGTTGCGATTCGTTGAGAGGTCGTCGCGGCGACTGGCGCGGCAGACGTTCTATGGCATGGGCCGGTGGCAGGCCAAGCTGGAACACAAGCAGGCATTCCTGGGCAGGATCGTGGACATCGGGGCCGAGCTGTTCGCCATGGCCGCGTGCTGCTCGCGGGCAGAAATGCTGCTCCGCAAGCACCCCGAACAAGGCGCCGCCGCTTTCGAGCTGGCCGAGGCGTTCTGCGAGCAGGCGCGCGTGCGGGTGGACGAGTACTTCGACCAACTGTGGAGGAACACTGACGACGGCGACCACGACCTCTCGCGCAAGGTCCTCGCCGGGGATTACGCCTGGCTTGAGGCGGGGATTCTGGATCAGTCCGAAGGAACAGGCCCGTGGATCGGCGACGCAGCGCCGGGCGCGTCAACCAAGGAGAACCTGCACCGCAACTATCGGTGACCCACTAGCGAACGTCCCCATCCACGTAGTACCAGTGCTTGTCCTCCCGCACGAAGCGGGAGAGTTCGCGCTGGACGCCGCGTTCGCCGTCGAGCCTGTAGTGCGCGGCGAACTCGACCGTGCCGGAAGTGTCCAAAGGGCCGCCATCGGCGGTGGAAACGATGTCCAACCTCCGCCACTGCATGTCCGGGTGGAGCTCCATGGAGTCCGGGCGGGTTGAGGCGTGCCAGGTACGCAGGAGGTAGTTCGGCTCCAGGACGACGAAGGCCGAGTACCGGGAACGCATAAGTTGCTCCGCCGTGGGCGCATCGGCCTCGCCGCGGTGGAATCGGGCACAACAATCGTCGTACTGCTCCCCGGAGAGGCAGGGGCAGGCGCCGTTGCGGAGTCGGGCAAGGTCAGGGGTCACGACGTCCCAATCTGAGGCGGTAAATGAGAGCTGGGCAACATATTTTCCCATGTCAGATAACAGCTTCGAAACAACCCGCCAAGAGTGAGGGGCGGGGCGTGATTCCGTCGGTGCTGGACCTTAGGCTAGATAAGCAAGCTGGGTGGGCAATGCGCGCATCACAAAACGACAGCCAGGGGAGGCTACGTGGAGGATCCGACAACACTCGCCATCAACCTGACGTACTTGGGAACGCTGGGACTCGCAGTCCTCATGTTCCTCGGACTCGGGTTGATCATCATCATCACTCTGGTCGTGGCCGGAGTGGGGCGACTTGTATCGGTTGTCCTCCTGGCACTGATTGGGATCTTCCCCAAGAAGGAAACCACTCCCATCGTTCACCTGCCCCCGCGGCCGGCGCGCGTCCCGGTTCCGGCGAGTTCCGGCGTCGTTGATTCTGCCCTTTCGGTTGAGTCCCCGCTGGACGACCTCGCCTATCTGGAGACGGCGTCCACGCCCCAGGTGCAGCCTGCGGCCCCGACACCTGCAGCACCTGGACCGTCCGCACCGGCGGCCCCTAAACGGGACCTCCTTGGTGATATTCGACGTCGACTCTCGGGTGCGTCAGCTGCAGTCAAGGACGGCGCGTGGAAGGCAAAGGTGGACCCCCGCAACCTGCCCAAGCCGGCGGAAGTCAAGACCGTGGTCGAACACCAGACTGCACACCATCCCATTGTTGTGGCCGCCGCGAAGGAGCCACCGGTCCTCTCGAAGGACTGGGCAGACGCGGTCGCTGAAGCTGACGAACGCGCCGCCGCCCGCGCAAAGGCCGGGCAGCCGCCAGCCATCAAGGTGACAGTGCGCGACCTTGACGATCCCGCTCCGTCACCCAACGGCAAAACACCCAGCCCAAAACGCCCCGACGCCCCCGCCAAGCGCCCTGACAACGCACCCTCGACCCCCAGCGACGCCAAGAGCCCAGCACAAGGGAACGGGGCAAAGAAGTCGGGCACTAACAATTCCAAGAATGGAAAAGCTCCGAGCCCCATCCGTAAAGGTTCGCTGAGCAGCGCCAGCCGCAATTCCTAGTTGACGACCCCGCTGCGCAGCGACCGCTAGGTGTACTAACCCGGTTGGTTGGTGACGCGGCTGATGGGTGAGGCGCCTTTGAGTGCGGTGTGTGGCCTGCGTTGATTGTAGTGCTC
>NZ_VNFK01000032.1 GCF_007786235.1 Paenarthrobacter nitroguajacolicus
GCAGCAGGCCACACACCGCACTCAAAGGCGCCTCCCCAGCCAGCCGCGTCAACAACCTACCGGGTTAGTACATCTAGACGCTGGCCGTGACCGGAACGGGTTCCGCCTCAACCGGCTTCCGGACGGCCCAGCGCTTGAGGGCGATGACAGCCAGTGCGCTGACGATCATTCCAGCGACGATGGCGATCACGAACATCGCCAGATTCCCGATAGCGAAGAAGACGAAGAAACCGCCATGGGGAGCCTGTGAAGTGACTCCGGTGGCCATGCAGAGAGCACCGGTAAGAGCGCCACCCAGCATGCTGGCGGGAATCACGCGCAGCGGATCAGCCGCAGCGAACGGGATGGCCCCTTCGGAGATGAAGGACGCGCCCAGCAGCCAGGCTGCCTTGCCGTTTTCGCGCTCGTTGAGGGTGAAGACTTTCTTGTCCAGTGCGGTGGCCAGGGCCATCGCCAGAGGAGGAACCATGCCGGCAGCCATCACAGTGCCCATGATCATCCACGGAGCCTGGTTGTCTGCACTGCCGGCACTCAGGCCGGCCACGGCGAAGGCGTAGGCCACTTTGTTGACCGGGCCACCCAGGTCAAAGCACATCATGAGGCCGAGGATGATGCCGAGGACCACGGCGGATGCGCCGCTCATGCCCGTGAGCCAGGTGTTCAGTGCAACCGTGAGGCCGGCGATAGGGCCGCCAAGGACCAGGAACATCAGGCCGGACGCGAAGATCGAGGCCAGCAGCGGGATGATGACCACGGGCATCAGGCCACGGAGCCAGCGCGGTACCTGCCAGGTGCCAATGAGGTGCGCCATGTAACCGGCCAAGAGACCACCGACGATGCCGCCCAGGAAGCCGGCGCCCATGAAGCCGGAGACTGCACCGGCGACGAAGCCCGGAGCGATACCGGGGCGGTCGGCAATGGCGTAGGCAATGTAGCCCGCCAACGCCGGGACCAGGAAGCTCATGGACAGGGCGCCGATCTTGAACAGCACAGCGCCGAGATAGATTGTCAGGCCGCCCTCAGGCAGGTTGCCGAAGTTGTTCTCCAAAACCACTTTGTCCGCGACTTCAGTGATGTCGTAACCACCCAGCAGGAAGCCGAGGGCGATCAGCAGGCCGCCACCCGCAACGAACGGAATCATGTAGCTGACACCGGTGAGGAGCGCGCGCTTCAGCTTCTGGCCGATGTGCTCGCCCTTTTCCTCCTCGGCACGCTCAGCCTGCTCTTCGGCACCGAAGTGCGGAACACGGCGTGCGTGGGGGTCGACGGCGGCAGCCAGGGCTTCCTCGACCATCTTGGTGGGCTCGTCGATGCCGCGCTTGACCGGAGCGTTGATGACCGGCTTGCCGGCGAAGCGCTCCTTGCCGCGAACGTCGACGTCGACGGCGAAGATCACGGCGTCGGCCGCAGCAATCACTGCCGGGTCCAGCGGCTTGGCGCCGGAGGAACCCTGGGTCTCAACCTGCAGGTCAACGCCCATTTCCTTGGCGGCGGCAACCAGCGAATCGGCCGCCATGTACGTGTGTGCGATGCCGGTAGGGCAGGCGGTCACTGCGACGATGCGCTTGGGTGCTGATGTGGACGCCGCTTCGCCGGCAACGGGGGTCGTGCCCGCTTCGCGATGCCCAGCCACTCCGCGTCCCCCGTTCCCGGCTTCGCTGGTACTGGGAGCATCACCGATGGCGCCATCAACCAGCTCCACGATCTCTTCAGGGGAAGAAGCCGCACGCAGCGCTGCGGTGAAGTCCTTCTTGATCAGCGAACGTGCCAGCTTGGAGAGCAGCTTCAGGTGTTCCTGGTCCGCGCCGTCCGGGGCTGCGATGAAGAAGATGAGGTCGGCCGGGCCGTCCTTGGCGCCGAAGTCCACCTTGTGGGACAGTCGGGCCATGGCAAGGGCAGGCTCCGTGACGGCGGCCGAGCGGCAGTGCGGGATGGCAATGCCGCCGGGGACGCCGGTTGCGGTCTTCTGCTCGCGGGCGAAGGCGTCAGCGAAGAGCCCTTCAACCTCGGAAGCTCGGCCGGATGCGGCAACTTTGCCTGCCAGGACGCGGATGACATCGGCGGGGGAGTCGCCCAGGTTTTGGTCGAGGGTGACCAATTGGGGGGTGATCAGCTGGGTCACTGTGAATCCTTCTGGAGGGCCGTGATGGTGACGGCGTCGGGGGTTGTCTGGTGGACTGCCGGGACAGTGGAGCCCGGCAGCGAAGCAGCAGCGGCACCATGTGCCACGGCCTGACGGAGGCAGTCCTGTGCGGAACCGCCCTGGGTTGCGGCCAGCAGGTAGCCGGCAAGGGATGAATCCCCTGCGCCTACCGTGCTGACTGCCTTGATCGGCGGATGCGTGGCGAACCATGCTCCGTCCGCGGTCACCAGGACTGCGCCCTTGGACCCGAGTGTTGCGAGAACGGCGCCTACACCGCTGGCGACGACGGCGGCAGCGGCTTGGGCGGCTTTGGCCGGGTCCGCTTCCAACTCGTCAGCTGTGGAGACGTTGGCGAAACCGGCTGCGGCGGCAAGCTCTGCGAGCTCTTCCGCATTCGGCTTGAGGAGGTCGGGCTTTCCTGCGGCATCGCCCGCCACGGCTGCCGCAAGCGGAGCCCCGGAGGAGTCGATGGCGATGCCGGGGGTGGCACTTCCATCCGCGTTCGACCGGAGTCGACGCGCGATTGTGGCGTAGAAATCCGCGGGCACCCCTGGTGGGAGCGAGCCCGCGAGAACCACCCAGCTGGCGCCACGGGAGCGCTCCAGCAGCAGCCCGATCAGGGCTTCCTGCTGTTCGCCGCTCAGCTCCGGGCCGGGCTCGTTGATCTTGGTGGTGACGCCATCCGGTTCGGTGAGCGTCACATTGCTGCGCAGCGCCTGACCGATGGGCAGCGCCGCGAACGGTACACCGCCGTCGTGCAGTCCGGAAAGGACAGGGTCCGAGTCGGCGCCCGGCAGGACTGCCAAGGTTTCGAGGCCGGAAGCGACGAGCGCGCGCGAAACGTTGACGCCCTTTCCGCCAGACTCCTGGTGGACGGCCACCGCGCGCTGAACTTCGCCGCGGGCCAAGGCTCCCGGGAGTTCCACCGTGCGGTCCAAGCTGGGGTTGGCGGTGAGGGTGACGATCATGCGATCACCACGTCGACGCCGGCTTCGGCCAAAGCCGCTGCGAGTTCCGCAGAGGGTTCGTTGTCAGTAATCAAGGTGTCAACATCCTTCAGGGTGGCGAACTGGACCAGTGTTTCGGCGTCCAGCTTGGACGAATCGGCCAGGGCCACCACGCGGCGGGCTGACTTGACGAAGGCCGCCTTCACGGCAGCTTCTTCGGGATCGGGGGTGCTGAGCCCGAAGACGGAGTGGATCCCGTTGGTTCCCACAAAGGCGATGTCCGGGCGGAGCCGGTAGGCGGCTTCCACCGTGGACTGTCCGACGGCGGCCTGGGTCAGTCCGCGGACGCGGCCACCAAGGATCTGGAGGGCGATTCCCTGGGTGGAGGATAGCTTTCCGGCGATGGGAATGGCATGCGTGATCACCACGAGTTCGTCGTTGCCGTTCGCGGGCGGAGTCCGCTGGGCCAGCAGGTCCGCGAGGGTCTCGGTGGTGGAACCGGCGTCCAGGAGGATGCTGCCCGTGGTCAGCTCTGGGATCAGGGCGAGGGCGGCATGAGCGATGCGGAGCTTCTCCGACGGGCGCTGGACGGCGCGTTCCAGGATGCTCTCCTCGCGGGTACTCAGCCGGTCGGACGGGACCGCGCCGCCGTGTACTCGACGAAGGTTTCCGGAGACCTCAAGGGCCGCGAGGTCGCGGCGAATGGTTTCAGTGGTGATGCTGAAACGGTCGGCGAGGTCCGTGACGCTCACCCGTCCGCGCTCTGCGACGAGTGCGGAGATCAGTTGCTGGCGCTCTTCAGCGAACACGTACCCTCCATTGCGGTAAAGCCAAGTTTTCAGTGCAGCCACCTCCGTGACTGCTGTCACAACGATGTGGAATTGCTTGACTCTATCTTTGTTTATGTTGGTAAGTCAATAGAAACCAACACAAACAAAGATTCGGGCTCCTTCGAGATTCAGGGTTCCGGTCTCCGGGCGCAGCAAAAGGGCATGCCGCGCTCCCTGTAGCGCGACATGCCCTCGTTCGGATCCTGACTGGGGGATTTGCCAGGATCCGGTCTATTGGGTGGTGACTTGCTCCCTAAAGCGGGGGCGGTCCTGCTGGCCCCGGGGGTGGGGGCACCGTCGGGCCGGGAGAGGGATCCGGCACGGGTGGAGGCCCGGGCTCCGGCAGTGGAACGGGCTCGGGCGTTGGTCCTGGCTCCCGCGTGGGATCCGGATGCGAAGGGTCTGGCGGGAACTCGCTCATGGTCGCACTCTCCTCAAAAAGCCCTCGCGCTGAGGGCGCAGGTTCTTGGCCGTGCCGGCGGAGTATCGGCCGGAATCCCGGTCTGTGCCCGGATAGTCGATGGGCAGGTTGTCCGGATCGGGCGGGTCCGGGAGTTTGTGCTTGGTGGATGGTTTGCGCTCTGGAGCAGGCGTTTCATTCCTCTTTGAATCTGCGTGCATCGTTTCCCTTCCGGTAGTTCCAGCTACGTTGCTGTTATTGCCCTTCCAGGCAGTCTTCGCGCCCTAGTCGGGGATCTCCATGCGAAAACCGCACTGGCATCCGAGGATGCGGGTGTTGATATAGATCTCATAGAGCCGCTCACTGTCCCCGGGCCTCAACGCCAGGGGTGCCTGGATTCTCCGCAGCTCGCAGCTCTTGGTTTTCATGGGTTCTCCGCAATGGAGATACTGCCCGCCGAACTGGAGCACTCCTTGCGCAATCCCGGGGCGGTTCAGTACCACCGCCACCTTCTGGACGGAAGCAATCTGCCGGTAGGAGTACCTACAGGCGTGGCATTCGTAGGCAACATCCACCATGTTGGGCGCGGGAGGGTAATGCGACTGGATGGAGTTAACCAGAAGGTGCTTGTCCGTATTGCAGCGCGAACACCACAACGGCTCGTCGGGTGGCTGATGCGCTTCGTCCGGAACGCGGGATGCGGGCTGGGCGGGCATGGGTGACCTCTGCATCGAAATGAGGGGCGCCCGTCTGCTTGAGCGAGAGAATCCCGGTCCAATGTTGCATGACCGTAGCTAGATTCTGCCCTGCCGGGTCCCCGGAAGGCAAGGATTTGCCTCCGGCCACCAAAAGGCTCAACACTTATGTCCCCGGCAACCCTAAACTAAGGCATGGACGAAATGAACGTTGACGTAGCGCTGCCTGAAGCTGCTCCGGCGCCCGACGATGTTTCCGTTCCGGAAAAGCTGCAGGACCTGGTCATTGACAGCGAAGACGTGGGCGGTTTCCTGCAAGAGCTGGCCGCTTTTTCCGCGGCCGCAGTTTCCGAGGCTGTTGGTCTTGACGTGCTTTGCGGCATCACCCTCAGCCGGCGTCGCCGCACGGCCACAGTGGCTGGAAGCACCCACGAGGCCAGGCTGATCGATGAAGTGCAGCAGGCCTATGGGGATGGTCCCTGCCTGGAGGCCATGCGGACCCATGCCACCGTGCACGTACCGGACACTTCCACCGAAGAGCGCTGGGCCGAATATTGTTCCGTCATTGCCGAGCGCGGCCACCTGTCAGCGCTCTGCGTTCCGTTGGAACTGGATGAAGGCGCCACGGCTGCCCTCAACTTCTTCGCTCCCCAGGCCCATGTCTACGACGCTGCCACCATTCGAAACTGTGAGCTCTATGCAAGCCAGGCAGAGCGCTCACTGCGGTTGGCTGTGCGGATCGGCGTGAAGCAGCAGCACGCCGACGACCTCCAGGATGCCATGCAGAACAGGACGGTCATCGACCTCGCCAGCGGAATCATCATGGGCCAGAACCGCTGCAGCCAGGATGAGGCGTTCCAGATCCTCAAGAAGGCTTCCAGCAGCCGAAACCAGAAACTTCGGGACGTGGCCGAGTCGCTGGTGAAGTCCGTGGCTGACAAGGCGCCCGTGGCGCACTTCGAACCCTGAGCTCCCTGGCGGAGCGTCCCAACGCGATTCCATGACTTGTGACGCCCGCCACTGGTGAACTACATTTTAGGTGGGTTAAGCAGATAGCCCTTGGAGCCTCATGACCTGGCGCCATCCCGGATGGTCCAAGAACTGCACCTTTAGCCGTGGCCCTCATCGGCCGGCTCGCCGCGTGCATGCATGCAGGCTCCTTGAAGGAGCAAAAGGAGAATGGCAATGACGCTTGGATCCCCTCTTCCCGCCCCGAAGCATGTCAGTGGGTCGGCGCCCGCAACAAGCGATATCGAAGAACGCCCCTGGTGCACGGTCTGCGATACCGATTCCTACGTTTTTGTGGAAACGGTGGTAGAAGCAGAACCGAATCAGTCAGTGCTGGTCGACGTCAGCTACACCTGCAGCGAGTGCGATACGTTCTACGCCCACACAGTTCGCTTGGATGCCTTGGTACCGGAGATCCAACGGGAATTCCTTTCCACTTCTGCAGCCGGACTCTGGTTCAGCTGCACCCACTGTGGCGAACCCATGACGCTGGGACGCCCCACCGAACGAGTGATCGAGGCACCCCGGACCACTGATGATCCGGGCGTCCCCAACCTCTTGGAGGTGTACCTGCAGACCCAGGTGCTCCACTGCCGTTGCGGTTTCCAAATGGAGGTTCCACGCCACGTTGGATGACCGCCGTCTCTGAATAACTCATAGTGGGGAGGGTGGCTGTGCGCACATTTGGCGTCGAAGAGGAATTGCTGATTGCCGATCCCGTCGACGGCCAGCCCTTGGCTTTGGCCGCCGACATCCTGGACGTGGCATCCCCACAAGGCGCGGAAGCCGGTCCGGACGATGACACCGCACTGAAGTCCGAGTTCAAGCAGGAGCAAATCGAGGTCAATTCCCGCCCCTGCCGGACAGCGGCCGAGCTTCGCGCCGAAATCCGTGCGGGACGGGCTTTGTCGGACAAGGCTGCTCGGGCGGTGGGGGCGAGGGTAGCGGCCCTGGCCACGCCGCCGGTCTTCCACGCAACTCCCACGTTGGGAAATCAGCGGTACGCCACCATGGGCACAGAGTTCGGGTTGATAGCCCGGGAGCAGCTCACCTGCGGATTCCACGTCCATGTGTCCATCGAGTCGCCTGACGAAGGCGTCGCCGTCCTGGACCGCATGCGGCATTGGCTCCCTGTGCTTTTGGCGTTGAGCGCCAATTCTCCGTTCTGGATGGGCGTGGACACCGGCTTTGCCAGTTACCGGACGCAGATCTGGAACAGATGGCCCACGGCTGGCCCCATGGACGTTTTTGGTTCCGCGGACGGCTATCGGGCGGTGCTTTCGGGGCTTCTGGGCACCGGGGTGCCCTTGGATGAGGGCATGATCTACTTCGATGCGCGACTGTCCAGGGGGCATCCAACCGTAGAGCTACGGATAGCCGATGTCTGCCTTTACGCCGAGGATGCCCTCACCATCGCGGTGATCGCACGAGCGCTGGTGGAAACAACGGCGGACGAATGGCGCAAGGGGGTCCCGCCGTCGAGCATTGTGACACCCGTGATCCGCATGGCCAACTGGAAGGCGAGCCGCTTTGGTGTCAACAACCAACTGCTGCATCCGCTGGAACAGAATCCCTACCCGGCTGCCGATGTGGCGGCCGCCCTGCTGCGGCACGTAGGCCGTTCGTTGACCGAAACCGGTGATCTGGCGCTCGCGCGCACAGGGGTGGCGAACATCCTCCGCCGAGGCTCGGGCGAGCGGCTGCAACGGCAGGCCTACGGTCGCCGTCAGCGATTGTCTGATGTGGTGTCGGCAGCCATTGCCTCCACCCATCAAGATGGTGAGTTATCCGACGCCAGCCTGCTGAGTCGCTAGCAGGCAGTTGCTGTCGCTGGCAGGCCGGCGTCGGGTAAATCAGCCCTGGTTGATGCGGATCATGTTGCCGGAAGGGTCGCGGAAGGCGCAGTCGCGCGGCCCCCACGGCTGGTCGATGGGTTCCTGGAGGACCTCAGCGCCGGACGAGCGTAGCTTCTCGAAGGTGCCGTCCAGATCGTCCGTGGTGAAGACGAGCATGGGCATGACGCCCTTGGTGAGCAGTTCCTGGATGGCGTCGCCGTCGGCCTGGGAACGGCCGGCGTGCGGAGGGGAGAGGACCAGCTCAAGATCAGGCTGGGCATCGCTGCCCAAGGTGACCCAGCGCTGGCCGTCAGAACCGACGTCGTTGCGGACCTCGAAGCCCAAAGCGTCACGGTAGAAGGCCAGCGACTCGTCGACATCGTTGACAGTGACATGTGCGTACTTCAGTGAAATGTTCATGAACCACACGCTATTGCAGCTATGACGTGGGCGCTTCTTCAATCCTGCTCAGGTTTGGAGTTCCCTTGCGGTCAGGCCGGGTGTGCTGTTTGGCGATGCAATTCGGCATGGCCTTCGCTGCGTGGTGTTCGCGGGAGCGGTATTCGCTGGGAGTGATTCCCACGATTTCGGTGAAACGCGTGCTGAACGAGCCCAGCGACGTACAGCCGACTTCCATGCAGGCATCGGTGACGCTTGTGCCGCCGCGGAGCAGTGCCATGGCCCGCTCGATCCGCCGCGTCATGAGGTAGTTGTAGGGCGATTCGCCGTAGGCTGCCTTGAACTGGCGGGAGAAGTGGGCGGGGGACATGAGGGCGCCGGCGGCCATGGTGGGTACGTCCAACGGACGCGCGTACTCGCGATCAATGAAGTCGCGGGCGCGCCGCAGATGGGCCAGGTTGGCCAGTTCCTGCGGAGTCATGCGGCAAGTCTACTAGTCTCAATCCCATGGATTCAGTGGTTTGGTCGAAGCCGGAAAATGAGCGCGCGGGCACCCCGTTGTTGGTGATGCTGCACGGCTACGGCACCAGCGAGCAGCGCATGGTGGATATCTTTCCGCACTTGCCGAGCGAGTTCACCTGCGCGGCCCTGCGCGGCCCCAAAGTCATCGGCGACCATTACGGCTGGTTCCTGCTGGACTACTTCCTGACCAACGATTTCGCGGACGTCATCTCCTCCACCAACAGGGTGTTCGATTGGATCAACTCCGTAAAGAAGAATCACAGCAGCGTGAGCCTGCTGGGCTATTCGCAGGGCATGGCCATGGCCAGCACGCTGCTGCGGCTGCGTCCCCACGAGTTCGCCGCCACTGTTGGCCTGTCCGGATTTGTGATGGACAACGACCTCCTGGCCCTGAGCGAGTCCTTCGATTCCCCGCCCCCGTTCTTCTGGGGAAGGGACAAGGCGGACCCCGTCATTAACGAGGACGCGATCGCTCACACCAAGGAATGGTTGAACGCCAACGTAGCCTTGACGGCTCGGACCTATCCGGGCATGGGACACAGGATTGAGCCGGCCGAATTGGTGGATGTGAGTGCTTTCCTGAAGTTCTACGTGCTGAACGGGCAGGGAGCGTTGGGATAAGGGCCGCGGATTAGACGGCATCAAGGCCCCAGAATCAACCTTCAGGTGAGATTCGCGTCACAATTTCGTATTCGACTGCACTCTATTGAATGACAAAATTGTAAGCGCTTACACTTTTGGCTGGTGACCCGGTTCGGGGCACACGCCAAGGCGTCAGGCGAGTAGGGAAAGGGTTGAGGCCGTGTTGCATGGTTAGGACTCACAGGGTGACAATCCAGGACGTAGCCGTTCTCTCCGGATTGTCCATTTGCACGGTGTCGCGGGCCCTCAGGAACCTCCCCAACGTTTCTGAAAAAGCCCAACGACAGGTGGCGGAAGCCGCCAGCAAACTTGGCTACAAAGCTTCCGCTGCAGCATCGAGGCTGGCAGGCGGCACCACCGGTTCAGTAGCCATCGTCGCCCCTACAGCCACAGCCTGGTTCTTTGCCCAGGCGGTGGAAGCAGCGGAGGAAGTCTTCGGTGACAGCGGCTATGACACAGTCCTGATCAGCCTGCGAAACAAGGCCACTGTGCGGAAGCAGTTCTTCGAGGACCTTGAGAGCCTCGCGCAGAGGGTGGACGGGCTGCTGCTGCTCAATATTGACCTCGCGCCCGGAGAAGTGGAAGCGTTGGACGCTTCCGGGCTGGCGGTGGCCAGCGTGGGCATGCGAAATGTTCCGTGGGACAATGTAGGTATCGATGACGAACACGCGGCCTGGCAGGCAACCCAACACCTGCTGGGGCTGGGCCATTGGGACTTGGCCGTTCTCTCGAGCAATGAACACCCCGTTGTGACTGAGACTCCACGGTTCCGCGGCTTCCGGCGTGCGCTGGATGAACACCACCTCACCGTCCACCCGGACTTTGTGGTGGGCGCAGGGCCAAGCATCGACGACGGTCGCCGGGCAATGACAGAACTCATCACCCGCGGCGCAAGGCCCACGGCAGTGTTCGCCCACTGTGACGAAGCCGCGTTTGGTGCGTTGACAGCGCTCCGTGAACACGGCTTGTCCGTGCCAAAAAACGTGTCCGTGATCGGTATAGACGACCACCCCATGAGTTGGTTCCTTGGCCTGAGTACCGTGGCGCAACCCGTGGCCGACCAGGGTGCCTTTGCGGCAAACCTGCTGTGTGACCGCCTGCTGAATAACGAAACCCCCAACCAGCCCTCCAACCACCTGCTCGATACCAAGCTCATCGAACGCAAAACCACGCGCCACAAGCGCTGAACGGAACTATGCACATGACTGATCTTCGTAATGCCTGGACTGGCGCTTCAGCGCTGTTGTTCGACCTCGACGGCGTGCTGACGCCGACTGCCGTGGTGCATGAGCAAGCGTGGCAGGAACTGTTCGACGGCTACTTGGCCGAGGCTGGCCACCCCCAGGGCTACCAGGAAAGCGACTACTTCGATCACATCGACGGCAAGCCGAGATTTGATGGCGTCCGCGACTTCCTGACATCCCGCGGAATCAGGTTGCCCGAAGGCCCGGTCCATGACCACCCGGATCACCAGACAGTCCAAGGCCTGGGGAACCGGAAGAACGCCATCTTCAACGAGATCGTGGGTTCGCGCGGTGTTGAACCGTACGAAGGCTCGGTCAAGTTCATCAACGCGGCAGTGGAGCTCGGTCTCAAGGTGGCCGTGGTGTCCTCCTCCCGGAACGCTCCTGCGGTACTTAAGGCCGCCGGACTCGACCACCACTTCGAGGTGGTCGTCGATGGCCAGGTGGCTGCCGGCGTCGGACTTCCCGGTAAGCCGGACCCGGCCACGTACGTGTATGGGGCAGGCCTTCTGGGCGTGCCCGTGGAGGAATGCATCGTGGTGGAAGACGCCGTATCCGGAGTGCAGGCCGGGGCCGGCGCTCCCTTCTACGCCGTGATCGGCGTGGACCGCGGCGCGGGCCGCCAGACCTTGCTCGATGCCGGCGCAACGCTGGTGGTCGACGACCTCAACGATCTTCTCTGACCCTACTTTTTTCGAAGGACTTCATCAGCCCATGGCACTCATCAGCTCCGATCGGCTGCGCTACCCCTGCGAGCCTTGGAAGCTCGTGGAAAACATCCACGTCCCCGGTGACGAGGGAACCCTGGAAACGCTGTTCGCGCTTGGCAACGGCCACCTTGGCATCCGTGGCTCCCACTCAACAGCCGGCGACGGCGAACTTCCGGGAACGTTCATCAACGGCTTCCACGAGATCTGGGACATCAAGCACGCCGAGAATGCCTATGGCTTCGCCCGTACGGGCCAGCGGATCGTCTATGTTCCGGACGCCAACAACTTCACGGTTTCCATTGACGGCGAAGCGCTAAGCCTGTCCGAATCGACTGTGTTGGACTACCACCGCAGTGTGGACTTCTCCACAGGCGTCTACGAGGAAAGCATCACGTGGGCCTGCCGCTCGGGCGCTACAGTCACCACGGTAGAGCGCCGTGCAGTCGGGTTCGATTCGCGCGGATGTCTTGGCCTGGAACTGTCCGTGTCCGCTGACCGAGACGTGTCCGCGGACATCACGTCCGGCGTCGTAAACCGGCAGGACCAGCCTGTGGAGGACCACTCGGTCCACGATCCCCGCCGCTCCGGCCGCCACGCCGGCCGTGTCCTGTTGCCGCTGCACCTGCAGGGTTCAGACGGTTCCCTGCGCCTCGCATGGGAGACCTCCGAATCCCGGCAGCGTGTCGCGATGGCCGTTGACCACTGGATTTCTGCCGAAGGGCAGCCCTTCGAGACGCTGGTGGCGGAGGACGAATCGTCCGTCCGCTACGTTCTGGCGATTCACGACGGCGGCCCGTTCCGTTTGGAGAAGTCGGTCAGTTACGTGGTGGCCGGTTCCTCGGACGACGAAGACCGCGGGGAGAGCCTCGCAGCGGATGCGGAAGCCAACCTGGTGTCCTTCGGCGACATCCTGGCCCAGAGCAAAGCGCACTACGAGCAGTACTGGACCACCGCGGACATCTCCATCGGTGGGCAGCCGGAAATGCAGCAGGCGGTGCGGTGGGGCCTGTTCCAGTTGGCCCAGGCCACTGCCCGCGCCGGCGTGGCAGGTATCCCCGCCAAGGGCGTGAGCGGCTCAGGCTATGAGGGACACTACTTCTGGGACCAGGAAATCTACCTCCTGCCCTACCTGACGTACACCAACCCTTGCGGTGCCCGTAAGGTGCTGGAATCCCGCCATGCCATGCTGCCTGACGCCCGCGTTCGCGCCAAGGAGCTCAGCGTGGACGGTGCGCTGTTCCCGTGGCGCACCATTAACGGCCTGGAAGCCAGCGCCTACTACGCGGCAGGAACGGCCCAGTTCCACATCGCCGCCGCGATAGCGTTCGCCGCCAACCGCTACGAGTGGGCCAGCGGCGACGACACGTTCCGTGGGGAACTGGGGGCCGACCTGCTGATCGAGACTGCGCGCATGTGGGCTTCGCTGGGCTTCTTCGGCAAGGACGGCATGTTCCACATCCACGGCGTCACCGGACCGGATGAGTACACCGCAGTGGTGAACGACAACCTGTACACCAACGTCATGGCCCGCTTTAACCTGCGTGCCGCTGCGGCCCTGGAGCACGAGGGCATCGCGGATACCGAACGCATGGTGTGGCGCCAGGCTGCTGAGCGAATGTCGCTCCCCTATGATCCGCACCTGGAAGTCTTCAGCCAGGACAACGACTTCATGACCCTGGAGCCGTGGGATTGGAACACCCCCAGGTCCAAGTACCCGCTGCTGCTGAACTTCCACCCGTTGGTGATCTACCGGCACCAGGTCCTCAAACAGGCCGATACCGTGCTGGCCATGTTCCTTCAGTGGCAGGACTTCACAGCCGAGGAAAAGCAACGGGCGTTCGACTTCTACGATCCCATCACCACCGGCGACTCCACCCTGTCCGCGTGCGTGCAGGGCATCATGGCTGCCGAGGTTGGCTACGGCGACGTGGCGTTGCAGCACTTCACCGATGCCCTGTTCATCGACCTGGACAACTCGCACGGCAACACCATCGACGGCGTCCACATCGCCTCCACCGGTGGCATTTGGAGCTCCTTGGTCTGCGGTTTCGCTGGCATGCGGGACCAGGGTGAGGTGCTGCGCTTCGATCCACGCCTCCCCTCGGAGTGGGACGGATTGTCCTTCCGGCTCAAGGTCCAGGGGCGCTTGCTGTCCGTGGAACTCTCGCAGGGCTCCATGGCGCTGGGCCTCGTGTCCGGCCAGGATTACAGCGACGAACCACTGGCCATACACGTGCGTGACCACCTCGTCACCGTCGGCGCGGACGGCGTCACGGTGCCGCTGGACACTGTCCCCGTGCCGCCGCCGTCGATCTTCCCCAGCGTCTTCCCGACGGCGGGACTCCCCATCATCCGGTAGCTCTGGTTTTGCGGGACTACTTGGTGGCTAGTTGCTGCTCGCCGTTTCTTCCCGGTTCTTGGATGAGGTACGACGCCGCTCCAACTCGCAGTTGATGAGCTCCAGTAATGCTTGGGCCGGTTCCGATAAGTGATGGGTGTCCGGCGAGCCCAGCTGGTCGCAATGGAGGAGGACGTGACGGATGCGTTCCAGTTCGCGGGAGGGCACCAACGGCCAGCGATGGAAGAGTTGCCGTACTGCTATGGCTCCCAGGAGGGCATCAGGTTTGTTGGCGGCCCGATGGTGGCCATGGCTTTCGGCCGCTCTTCGTCGAGCAACGCTGGCCGCGGAGGGCCCGACACCATGGGCCAGGAGGATTTCGGCCTTGAGGGAATTGGGTGCCATGGGGGACCTGCCAAATGTGGAGCGAGGAAAGCCGGCTGCGTGACTTTCAATTCAGCTTACAGAATGTGAGTTATATCACGCCAATGTTTACGTGAGGCGTCCGCCGTCGTCGTTCATCGCTCCGTGCCACAGCCAGAGGCGCCGCCACCCCGCAAGGGTGCCGGCGCCTCCGGCTTTTACTAACCCAAGTGGACGTGGGGCGTGTGGTCAGATCCGCTGAACGTCTTGCGGTCGATCCTGATGAGGAGGAGCGCGATGGGTGCGATCACTACCGCCACGCCGGCGGCCCAGAGGAACACCAGTGAATAGCCTGACGTCAATGCAGCCAGCGCCCCACCGCTGGCCGCGGCTGTGGCTGCTGCCGCAACGGCGCTGAACAGTGCGATCCCCAGCGAGCCGCCGATCTGCTGCGACGCATTGACCAGGGCGCTTGCCACGCCGGCGTCGTCCTTATCCACGCCGAACAACGCCAGGTTCTGCATGGGGACGAAGACCATCCCGAGTCCGATTCCCATCAGCACCAGTGCTGGCAGCATGTTCACCGCGTAGGTGCCGTCCGGGGTGACCTGGGTGAGCCAGAGCATGGCTGCGGCCATGAGGATGGGGCCGAGCGCACTGGGGACCTTCGCGCCCAAGGTGGGCAGGTTTTTCGCAACGACTCCAGCGGTGATGATCAGCACCACGGTCATTGGGAGGGACGCGATTCCGGCGGCAAAGGGCGCGAAGCCGAGGATGATTTGGAGGTAGAAGTTGATGAACAGGATGCCGCCGATCAGCACCGCTCCGGCAAGGAATGACGCCAGGAAGGCTGCGGCGCGGTTGCGTTCGGTGGCGACGCGCAACGGCAGCAGCGGGTTCTTGACCTTACGTTCGACGGCGACGAAAAGTACCAGCATCAGCACGCCTGCCGCGATGAACCCCCAGGATTCAATCGCACCCCAGCCGTGTTCGGCGTTGGCGAAGCCGTACACCAGGGAGCCCAGGCCCAGGGCGGCGAGGACGACGCCGGGCCAGTCGTATTTGGTGGAGCCGCCGGCTTTGCTTTCGCTCACCAGCGCCCACACGCCTATGAGCGCGATGATCGCGATGGGGACGTTAACGAAGAAGCACCAGCGCCATGAAGCGTACTGGGTGAGGAAGCCTCCGAGCAACACGCCGACTGCCGCGCCCACGCCGCTGATGGAACCGAAGATGGCGAACGCCGTCCCACGGTCCTTGCCCCCAGGGAAGGCGACTGTCAGGAGCGCAAGGGCGGCCGGGGCAAGCAATGCCGCGAAGATGCCCTGAAGCGCGCGGGCGCCAATGAGTTCCCATGGCTGCTGGGCGAGGCCGCCGATGAGTGAGGCGATGGCGAAGCCTGCCGCGGCTGTGATGAAGGTGCGCTTCCGCCCCCAGAAGTCCGCGATCCTGCCTCCCAGCAGCAGGAAGGCGCCGAATACGAGGGCATAGGAGGTGACTACCCAGGCCCGGGTGGAGTCGCTGATGCCCATCTCCAGTTGGAGGCGGGGGAGTGCCAGGTTCACGATGGTGCCGTCCAGGACCACCATGAATTGCGCCAGGGCCAGGAAGGGGAGGGCGCGCCAGCCGGGGCCCACCTTCTTTCCTTGCTTACGCCCTTGGGCTGTGGAGCCCGTCGTCTCGAGCAGTTGTGATGCCACGCGTCACCCATCCCTGGAAGTAGTAATACTTATAAAAGTATAAGTACTTTCAGGATGCGTGTAAGCCATTCGGGGAGTGACGTGCGTCGTACTCCGGAAACCCGGTTCTCGGGTGGGCTTAGTTGTTGGCTGTCCGCTCTGGTTCCGCGAGGAACGACGCCAAACGCTGCAGCGCAGGGAGGCTCGCCGCAATCTGTTCACGTTCTTCGGGGAGCAGGCGGTTGCTGGCCTTGGTCAGTGCCTCAGCCCACGCGCCTTCCAGGAGTGCCTTGATCCGCTTGGATTCGTCGGTGGGGTGGAGGGAGACGTAACGTTTGTCCGCTGCATCCTTGACCCGCGTCACCAGACCTGCCGCCACCAGTTCACGCAGTTGGACGCTGACGTTGCTCAGTTGTCGGCCCAAACGGGAGGCCACCTCGGCAACCGTGACACCGGGATGGCTCTCCACCACCCGGAGGATCTCCAGCACGCCATTGGAGATGGGTCGGAGGCCCGTTTCGTTGAGCGACTTACGCCGAATGTCAGACGAGATGTCGATCATGCAGACGGCCAACGCCGCATGGTCCACTGGCTTTTCTCCCATCCGTCAAGCATAGGTGGGGGCGCCTCGCCGAGCCGCCGCTGCCTGCCTGCAATAGTGGAACGATGATCAACCAGCAACATCTGTGGGACGATGACGCCGCCAGGAACTATGACACTCCAGGTGAGGGGATGTTCTCCCCGGAGGTCTTGGACCCCACCGTTGAGGTCCTGTCCCAGCTCGCGGGCGATGGTCCGGCCCTTGAATTCGCCATAGGTACCGGTCGTGTCGCCATCCCCCTTTCTGCGGCAGGGGTTCGGGTCAGCGGTATCGAACTGTCCCACGCCATGATTTCCCGCCTCCGCGAGAAAGTGGGGGAGTCGCGGATCCCAGTAGTGCAGGGCGACATGTCCGAGGCGCGCGCCGGTGAAAACTTCTCGCTGGCATTCCTCGTGTTCAACACCATCTCCAACCTCCTGACACAGGACGAGCAGGTCCGGTGCTTCCAGAACGCTGCCCGACACTTGGCCCCTGATGGGCGGTTCGTCGTGGAGCTTTGGGTGCCGCAACTGCGTTCACTCCCGCCCGGGCACGGGGGAACTGTCGAGGTGAGCCGGCCCGGGTATCTGCTGGTGGACACGTACGACGTCCTGCGCCAACACGTCATCTCCCACCACGTGCAGTTCGGCACTGACCTTTCGGACGGGCGGGCTGCGCGGATCGGGCGGACGCCCCACCGCTACGTCTGGCCGAGCGAGCTGGACCTCATGGCCAGGCTTGCCGGGTTCGAACTGGAATCTCGTTGGGCGGATTGGGACCGCAGCGAATTCACCGCAGAGTCCCGCAGCCACGTGTCGGTCTACCGGATGAGTGAACGTTAGGGTCTTTAGGGTTGTTCATTGAGATATGCTCACCCCGCTGCAACGCGGGCGCTCTTTGGGGGAAGTCATGAAGTTTGCGGTTCGATCTGGCCTGCTCGCGGCAGTGCTGTCTACCGGGCTGGTTGCCTGTACAGCCACGGAACCCTCACCCGACCCGCTACCTCCGGCGCCCACCGCACACGCGTCAACTGCCGCCGTCGAAAATGCGTCCCCCAAAGGTGCCATCGTCGCTGATTCGTTCGGAAATGCGGATTTCTACACCACCGTCGACGGCGACAGTCTTGCGAACGTGGCTGAGGCCTTCGAGCTGTCCGCGGCGAAACTCGCCGAGTTCAATGGGCTCAAGGCCACGGACCCCGTCCCAACGGGTACCAGGCTACGGCTGATTCCGGCGCCCGGTCCGATCACCGGTGCCAAGGGCGCGTTCACCGAAGACGCGAATGGCATTCCGGTGAACTACAAGATCGAAGCCGGCGACACCCTGGATGGGATCAGCTACCGGTTCGGGCTCACTGGCGAGCAGTTGGCTGAAGCGAACAAGGTCCCATATGTGTACGAGCAAGGCAACACCTACTTCATCCGTGAAGGGCACCTCATCCAGTTGCAGAAGAACCCGGTGGACAGCCGGTCCGGTGCCGGAGCGACCATCAATAACTCCTTCGGACAGGCCATCTTCTACACCACAGTGGACGGTGATTCCTTCGATAGCCTCGGCTACAAATTCAGGTCCACCACCGAGCAGTTGCTGATGTACAACCCGTCTCTGTCGGCAGGCAAACCCATCCCCGCCGGCACCAAAGTACGGTTGATCCCCGGCGAGTTGCCAATCGACGGCGCCCGTGGGAACTTCACCGCAGACGCGGACGGCATCCCGCTGACATACACGACGGCGGCTGGAGACACCGAGCGCCAAGTCTCCTTCCGCTTCAGTGTGGTTGACATCCGATCAGCGAACAGGCCGCTCACGGGGACCGGCGGGACCTGGTACGAATTCACCGATGTTTCCGTCGGGGAGTTGGTGGCGGGACAAACCATCAGCCTCGCTTTGAACAAGCCGATCAACAGGTAGTCCCGATGGGGCGGACAAGGGTATAGTCGGCCCATGCTCGCAATGCGTCGATTTACTTGCCCCCGACCGGTCTCCGGTCGCGAGGGCTGGTTGGCGCGCGCCTAGGTCCTGGCACCGGAGTAAGTCGGGGGAGGAACCCTCCACCCACTTCCCGCAAGCCAAGGACTCGCAATGCCCAACTACCTCAGCCCCGCCGAACTTCATGACGCCCTGACCATCAGGGACCTCTCCAATCCGCACGATGGCCCGCACACGATGCAGCACCTACTCCGCGACATGGTGCGGGGCCTGCGCGAGCATTGGGACGTGCCGGCACGGATCATTCGCCACAGTCCCTTGGTCAGCGTGGCCGACAATTACGATCGGCTGGGATTCAGCCCGGCAGACGTCACGCGCGACCAAAGATACTCCCGCTATGTCAGTCCTGGCGTCATGTTGCGGAGCCACACCTCTGCGTCCATCCCGTCGCTGTTGCGCTCGCTGGATCCCAACGGGTCCATCGACGAGCTCTGGGCTGTTCCCGGTCTGGTCTACCGGCGCGACTCCATTGACCGCACCCATGTGGGGACACCCCACCAAGTGGACTTGTGGCGCGTGTCTTCCATGGACGCTCTGAACTCCAGCCATCTTCAAGAGATGGTCGGCTCGCTGGTGAATGCGGTGCTGCCGGACGCAGACTGGCGGGCAGTTCCGGCGGTCCACCCCTATACCCAAAACGGCCTGCAGCTGGATGTTCGGATGGATGGGGAGTGGCTGGAACTCGCGGAGTGCGGTCTGATGGCGCCACAACTTTTCCTGGACGCCGGGTTGGATCCCATGCAATGGTCGGGATTGGCTCTCGGCATGGGTCTGGACCGTGCCCTGATGCTTCGCAAGGGACTTCCGGACATACGGCTGCTCAGGTCTGCGGACCCAAGGGTCGAACAACAGATGCTGGATCTGTCACCTTGGAAACCTGTCTCCCAAAAGCCCTCCATCAGCAGGGACATCTCCATCGTCGTAGCCGCGGACATGGACGGTGAGTTGCTCGGAGACAGGGTCCGAACAGCTTTGGCAGGCCGAGACGAGGACTTGGAAAGCGTCGAGCTGGTGGCCTTGACTCCCTACGACGAGCTTCCCTTGGCAGCTCGGCAACGGCTTCAGATCCATGCGGGGCAGGCCAACGCCCTGATCAGATTGGTCCTGCGGCCCCTGGACGGCACACTGACCGGTCCCGAGGCCAACCAGCTCCGGGACGACGTCTACCTGGCGTTGCACGAAGGTCCGGTGAAGGAGCTTATTGGGGGCTAGGGCAACTCACTCCGCGCAGCCGAACTCATTGGTCCGTCTGAGCGAACAAACGCCGCATGCCACCGCGCGCCAGCATCAAGACAATGATCAGGGCCGTTACCGGGAGCAACCCGCCGAGTTGCACGGCGTCGCCGAACGCGAAATGGACCAATTCAAGAACCAGGAACTTGCTTCCGGGCATCACGAACAGCAGCGCCACGATGCTGATGATGCGTACGGCCGCCGTCTTTCCACCTCGAATGCGAGCGACGATTCTCTTCTTGGCCAGCAGCACTATCTCCAGGACGACCTTGAGCAGGACGGCCGTGAGGAGCGCCAGCAGGAAGGATTCGGAAATAACGGCGGGGAACAGCTGAATGAATACGCCCAGCACCACAAGGTAGACGAACACATCCACGAGATCGATCGGACGGAGCCGCATTCGGCGAGCGTATCAATCTCGACAATGACGGACCAGAGCAATTTGGGCTGGACACTGGATTGCTAGGCTGGGGTCATGACCCGTCGCCTTGCTGCCCTGTCCGCCGTCCCCCTTTTGCTGATGCTCGTAGGCTGCGGAGCCGTGGAGGAAGCAGCCACGAACGCAGCCAGTGAGGCAGCCTCAAAGGTGGCCACTGCCGCCGCCGACGAAGTGACCAAGCAGGTTTGCGCTGTGGTCCAGGACGGCTTGGTCAGCGTTCAGGACAAGCAGCTGCTCGCCGGACTGGTCTCGGCCGCCAGCGCTGCCGGTGTCCCCGCAGAAATTACGACGCCGTTGAACCAGATCGCGGAAGCAGGGGACGAAGTGCCGGCTGAGTCAGTTCAGGCACTGAAAGATGCCTGCACGCCGTAGCGATCGACGCACCTTCGAAGGCTGCCGGACTTATTTGGTGCCTAAACACGGGCGAGGTCCTGGTGTTCAGTTGTGGACGCGCCTGGCTTAGGTGCTGTAGCTGCCACCGTCGGCAGTGGCTCCGGCGGCGCTTTGGGTGAGGTCGCTTGGGCGTCGTGGCCTATATCTCGGACATTTCCTCGAGCTTGACCTTGCCCCGGCAGGGGTGGGGCTGTGGATCGGTAGCTGTGGCCTGTGGGTGTGGTGATTTCGAGGGTGTGGGTGCCCGGTGTGTCTGCTGGGATGGTTTTGCTTCTCCAGCCGGGGGTTTCTTTGGTGTGGTTGCAGGCTTCGCAGAGCCCGGCGCCGTTGCTCAGGGTG
>NZ_VNFK01000033.1 GCF_007786235.1 Paenarthrobacter nitroguajacolicus
CGACCCGTTGGCAGGAACGTACAACAAACTGCTGGAAGACGGCGTCAAAGCCGGAACCACCCAGAAGGCCGACATCAACGGCATCTTCGACCTCCGAACCTTGAACGAGGTTGAAGGCAAGAAGACCTCAGCTGCAGGACTCGGCGAAGAGTAGGCGCTGAACTCTAAACCCTGCTACGCAAAAAACAAAAGGTGCCCGGGCTGGCTATGCCCGGGCACCTTTCGGCGTGCTGTGATGCCTGACAGGACGCTCACCCGTGCGAAGTAATGCCCAGGGGGTGAATGCAGTACCGGGGGCATTGGCCGCTCGGATGGGCCTGTCAGCTCGACCACTATCCGTGGTGGCGACAGGACGCCGACATTTGCGCCGATATCGGCATCCTGCAAGTTGGTGGATTACTTTGAGCCTCTCCGCATGCCACGGACTAGACGCTTTAGGCGCAGGCCGCGGACGAGTCGTCACTTTCGGTCTCATGGACGGGGGTGACGGGGGAGCGTGCTCGGGAAGCAGGGCCTGTGGGTTTCACCGAGGCCCGGGGGCGGGGCTTTGTAACGTTCTCGTGGTGGTGTCATGCGCGAGATCTTTTCTTGAGGCAACCTTGGCTTGAAAGGATTGTGTGCATTGCCAGGGTCTTGATGGCCGTCGGTCGTCCCGGCGCGTGTAGAGCCGAGGTCAACTTTGCAGTGGAATGCTGCGCCCTACGACTTAACAAAAGAGGGCAGCGACGCAGTGGTGCTGCGCTGCTGCCCTCATTTCGAGAGAGATAGAGCTCTACGGTTGAACTTTGGATCCGTTGAGCAGATCGTCATTTATCCATTTTCGTACAAGGATAATGTCAATTACCACAGTCACTGCCACGATAGCGAAGAATAGCCAAAGTGGCATTTGCCATAGTACTACTGTCAGCATGAGTAGAATGATAATTCCGGCTGTGATGTAGCCATAGGCGCGACGGCCGGTCGTTGCGCGGCGTGATTCTGCGGCCTCGCGAATATAGTTCAACAATTTTTTCTCCAATTACTGGCAGTAGCCACCAGTGTAGCGGAATGCCATTACGCCGATCGGAGCAGGTGCAAGAAGTACGCACTCGCCGCGTGCGTTGGCCACCGCGGCTTGGGCCGCGACTTGAACGGCTGAAATGGCGCACGCTGCGTACCCGATTGGAAGTCCCGCAGCGATTTTGCCGCAGACCGACAGAACTCCAGCGGTAACCCTGGCGGTGCTGGTTTCGGCCTTGTTGAACCGAACAACCGGGAATGGTCCATTCCAGCCGAACTGCGGATCTGCAACGATCGGATAGACGGACGTGGCCGAGGGTGAAACGTTTTGGATCAGGCGACCACCCTCAACGCTGTAGCTGGTCGCTACATCGTTTCCGTTAGCGTCCCTTGCCCACGGCGTTTCCACGTAGTTGACGACCCGACCTGTCGCATCCATGACAACAACGCTGCCTGTAGAGCCGACGCTCAGCTGCGCCGGAGCCCCGTTGACCTCGATATCGAAGCCAAAGGATCGGGCTGCCGAGGCGTCCTTGAGAACGGCGAACCCCGCTCCTGAGGTGCCTTCCTTGGCGGCGAATACGAAGGAAGTGGACGGAGCAACTGCAATCTCGGAGGAGCTTACGTCGCCCGCTTCTGTGAGACTCACATGCCCACCGGCACTAGCGCTGACGCTTACTTGGTCGCCTTTTGCGGATCCGATCGTCATGGATCCGTCGGGGGACAACGAAATTTTTTGATCGTCGTCCACGGCTTGAGATGCATCCGTAAACGGTCGGGCGTCCAGCACGCTCTCCAAAGCAGACGGATCTGCATTAGAGGGTGCTGCTACCGCAGTCGCTGGAAGGGATGAAGAGAGAATAAGTGCCGCAGCAATCCCGGATGCCGCTAAGCCCTTACTGAATAAACGATGCATTGATTCCCCAATATAATTCCGACGTGACACGTGAGTACACGCGGTTTGTACTGCCCTCCTCTGAGAAGGCATGGAAGCAAGCATATACGAAACAAATGATGCGATTGTGCATTTATCAGCGAGTGGTTGTTGCCGAAGCGCAGATAAGGTTGACCAGTAAGTGTCCAGGTTGAAGAGCCTATAAGATCGTTCAAGTCAATACGGCGGAATCCTTGCACATTCGCTCAAATATTTCCAGTCAAATTGCATGATCAATCACTTGAGTCGTTGAATTGCATAGCAACTTGGCATCCTTGCAGATGGGCGGAGATATTTCCAGTCAACTGATTTGGCATACGAGTCGCCGAGTATTGGTTCCCGGATTCTCAGCTCCGAGCAATTAGGTGTTGTGCCCGATGTAACCGGTGCTTGATGTTGTGGGGCTGGCGGTCAACGGAATATCCGCCGTCAAGTCATACTGAGGTCGCCGGAGTGGCGGGCACCTTATTACAGAGGTTCCGGACCTGACCTTCCAGCGTCGTCAGCACGTGAGTCATTTGGTTTCGGTCACGACCTCCCTGGTACATGCGAAGGTAGAGGCGTCAAGCATGCATACCCAGTTCAGAGGTGCATTCTGCTGGCGCAGAAGCGGTGTACCCGCGGAGTTAGGGCGCGTTTACTCAGTCGCGACTGAGTGCATTTGCTCGGCCGCGATACAAAGAAGAAAGTTGTGTGGACATTGTCCGCACAACTCGCCTCGGACGGCCGCCGGTTTGGCCCGGATTCCGCATGTTTCGGCCTTCTTAGCGTTTGTGTGCCCGGGAATCCCGTTCGAGTCCCACCCCGGGCACGGCATACCCCCTCGTCAGTGGGGGTTTTTGCTTTAACGTGTGTACATTCTTGGTGGTCAGGTCCCTCTGACACTGGCCGCGGGGTGTGCCTGGCGCCGCAGGTCACCTGTGAACTTGTGGGGGAGCGGGTTCAAAGCCCGGGATGGTGGGCCCTCCGCTTGCTCTGAACTGGGGCTATGGGTTCCTTTCTTGATTCGTCGGGTATGTCGTAGATGGCCTTCACCTCTTCATGGGTAGGGATGCTGAGCACGACATGACTTTGGGAACTTGCGATAAATTTCCTGACTTCGGTTCGTTCCTGGCGAGAGGAGACGTGACTGGCGCCTGCTTTGTCAGGCCAAAGGGGGTGTGGAGATTCCACACTTAAATCTTCTTTGTTGCGCCTGCTTGCGGTCATTAGGTCTTCCCTGCTTGGGCATACATCTGCTCATGCATGTGTTTGGCCATAGCGACAATGACGTGGACTCGGAAGCGGTCTGCATGTGCGGGGTCATTCCGAGGTGAGAGTTCGGCGGTCACGATCGGCCGAGTGCCATTAAACGGTTCGTGGCCGTGTCATCGAAGCGCTCCACGCAATCAAGCGGGACGCGGGCCCGACGCAGATGACTGCTCTCAGCGGTGCCTTCGGAAACATTGCAGACGCGGCTGCGCTGGTGGCGAGCAGCATGAAAGAAGTGTCCGTGGGCACTTCAAGGAACGTTTTGGGGTCCATCATTCGATTCTCGCAAAGTCCTCCTGAAGCCGATGAAACGCCGCGATCAGTTCCTGTTCAGGCCGAACGTGCGGGTCATCAGTGCTGCCTTGTAGTGGGACTCCGCCGCATTCACCTCTGAGGACGGCGTGCTGGGGCCGAATACCCTGAGCAGGCTGAACACGAAGTGTCGGGCATGGTCAGTCTTCGGCGCGGCAGCCTTACCCTCGCCGGCTGTGCTCTGGAAGGCCAACTCACGAAGAGCCACGTTGCCGCCGTGCCCGTCACGTGCGTACGTGATCCACCTACCCAGGATCCGTTCGGCGCCGTCGGCTTTTCCGACGTATTGCTTGCCGTTGGAGGAGTCCGTGATCAGATAGATGCCCTGCACCTCAGAGAGTGCTGCCCGCCAGTCCGCATAGCGCGGATCCTCCACCATCTCACGCAGCTCATGGTAGGGGAGCAGAACGCCGTCGAACCCTGGAAAGGGAACCTTGTCGCGGTCTGCGATCTCCACTACCGGCATGCCTGAGGCACTCGTTGCGCTGGCCCGTCGGTGCCAACTCCGAGGTGTGTCCCATTCGATGACGAGCCGGTCTTTCAATGGCGCGAGAAAGTCGGAGGGTCGCAGATCGAAGTACCGCTCAGATGTAGTACGTTCGGCGATGATTTCGCCGTGGTTCTCGAAGGCACCCCACAGTCGCGATCGTTTTTTGCCGTCGGCGGCAAGGATGATCCAGTACCGCGGTGGGACGGCAGGGAAACTGCGCGGCGAGACACTCTGCTCCCGGGTGTAGGTAAGAACGCGTTCGGGCGTCAGGTCCTCGGGGCCTCGCAGAGCCTGGGGATCGCTAGGGCTGAAGGTGTGCCGGATGACCAGGATATCTTCCAGCTGCACAACTGGATCGTGGTCCGCGCCCATGCCAACGAGAACATGACCAAGGGTCAGAGCTGCGCGGGGGGTGACTCCGACAGGAGTTGCAGCGTTCTCATGGAAGCCGAGGAGTTCAAGATCTGGCACGTGATCACTGTAAGTCATCGTGGCTTAGCTTGTGGCTCTGCGGATCAGGAACGCAGCTGCTATTACCATCGACTCCTGTGCCAAGGTCGCCCGTGTAGAGCTGGATAACCAAGCCATCTGGTCCAAAACCATTAGTCATGATGAGCTTGTTTGTGGTCGTTGATTGATCAAAGACCTTTACGCTGTACCTGCGGGATTCATAGAAATGCTCGACTTTCTGTCGAAGTGTCTCCCGCTCGGTGGCGCTGAGGGGTCCCATGGTCCGCGCACCAGCCCATGATTTGCCGTTTCCGGTTCCCTGAAAGTTGCAGTAACCACCTGCCGGAACGTCCTCGTTCACCCAGTCACCAGCTGCCATGGCCTGGATCTCATCGAGGAGTCCGAAGAACTCCGTTCTGGCCTCTTCCGGTGTCATGGTTGCCCCTTTCCCGTCTTCGGGAAGTGTGTTCGTTGCGGTGGTTTGAGAGGGGTGATGGGGCAGTATCAGTGCCTTTGCCCGGAGACGCGGGGGGCGCATCCGGACATGAGCGGCAGCAGGACGGCACTGGTGGAAAGGACGCGCCAGTACCGGTGGACTTTGTTGGTCACTGCTTGCTACCGGAATTTGCCCTCGGGATCCGGCGCGCATCGGGTGTTGCCGCCGAGTGTGGTGCCGAAGCTGCTGGTTCCAAGCTGCATGGAGAACTTGCCATCGCCAGAGCCTGTGGTCGTCTGGTCTCGGTTCGCTCCCGAGGGCTGGGTTTGTACAACTCTTAGCCCTTTGCTCTCAAAGACTTCCTTTACCGTTTTATGTATTGCTTCCGCCTGATCTTCTGAGATCACGCTGCGTGTACTGTCGTAATTGAACCGAGTGCCCTCGGTCCCGTCCGGGAGGGGGCACGCCATTCCGGGTTTATCGGGTGTAGTTTTCGTCCAGTCTCCAGGGGCGAGGGCTTGGACTGCCGTGAAGATGTCGAGGTATTCGGTGCGGGCTTGTTCTGGTCCCATAGTCTGCTCCGCGGTGCTCGTAGGTGGGTTGATGCTCGGCGTAGTTCCACACCCAGTGAGGGCAGCGAGGATGGCAACGACAAGGCCTTGGATGAGAAATCTTCGCGAAGACATGGTGATCATCGTTTCACATTCGTAAGTTGGTCACTCAAGCCCAAGGCGATCTTGGCTTGATTGCTGCTTGACTCTGTGCCGCGATCAAAATATCCATAGACGCCGTCCTTGCCGCCGGTCTGTCCGTCGTGGGTTTTGGTGAGGTTCTCAACGGTGCCATCGGGCGCGGTGGTGCCGTTCGTGCCGAAGGTGACGGCACCGAATCCGGGGTCTTCGGTACTCTTACGCTGCCAGCCGAGCCCATGCCCGACTTCAGCTACGTGGTCCCAGTCGTAGCTTCCCCGGTAAACGGTTCCGCCGGGGTTTAGGTGGAGATCGTTCACGGAGGTCACGTTGTCAGGGGCACCAACGTCCCCAACGAGAACGAGGTTAGAGACCGGCAGCTCGGTTTTTGCTGCCTCCATTACCCCGAGGGAACCCATGGAGTGCCCGACTGCTGTTGTCATGGCTGCGTTGTCGAGGTTCTGATGAACAGCGTTGAACCCTGTCACATCGTTGCGAAGAGCAGGACCCACGACTTTTGCCTGGTCGTTGCTGAACACACCCAGACCCTGGGCCGGCTCGACATCAATCCAGGCAACAACAGCGATCCGGTCAGGATCAATCCCATTACGTGAAGCGAGGGCACGCTGATCAAGCCTTTGATCCTTGGCCTGTTTGGTCTTGGATGCCATGTCCTTGCCGATGGTGGTGTCCAGCCCGGGGAGCTGGTAGGTGACGTGCTTGGCGGCGTCGAGGTCTCCCACGGAAATAGATGCACCGAACCCGGTCTCCGACCCTGTCCCGAGACCAAAGGGAGCGAAGCTGATTAGTTGCCGGATGTCGGATGGATCCTGAGGATTGGTTTTCGGCCTGCCCTCGCTGTCGTAGAGCGATTCCCAGACTTTGTTGATCATGTCTTCCTGGGAGCCTTCATCGACTTTTCCGCCGCGCTCTTCGCGGTACTTTTTCCAGCGGTCGTGCATTTGCAGCAACTTTTTGCACTTGGCGAGGTCGCGGGCGGTCGCGGTGACACCGTTCAGGTTCCCGATAACGTCCGGAAGTGCATCGATCAGGAGCTGCTGTTTTTCCGTTTCCTCGATAGTTACTGTGCCGGTTTTGCGGTCGACGGTATGGCCGAGGCCAGACCACCACGTGGCCGTTGCTACGGGGTCCAGTCCTGGTTGGGTCAGGAGTTCCCGCAGCCGGGCCGTGCCACCGCTACCGAGCCAAACCTTCAGTTGCGCGGCACTCATGGTTCCGAGGTGGTTCAAGCCGACTTGGTTTGGTGCTGCGTACTGGATGAAAAGGCCGTTGAGCATGCTGTCGGCTATAGCGCCGCTGCCTGCTGTTTCGAATGCGGTGGCGACCTGCTCTATCCAATCTGCATCTGCTGCGTTCGCAGCGACGAGCCGCTCAAAACCAGCTACAAAGGATTCAGTCCCGATGTTCGCCCAGGAACAGGATGCTGTGAATGCGCTCCAGGCGTTTTTGACGCTGCTGAAGTGTGAGTTCAGGGTGTCCGTGGCGGTCCGGGACACTGACGCGAAGCCGCGCAGATTGCCTGGGTCAGCTGAGGTGGTTCCGGTTCCTGGCCCGCCGGCGAACCGGGGCCGATTCCGCGGAGAAGACACAGCTGAAACAGCCGGTGCCGGGACCGGTGTGCTCTCGGGCATTGGGTCAAGGATCATGGTTGCGACTGTCGCGGATGCTTCCGCGATGTCACCGGAGAGCAGTTGCTGTTTGCGGATATTGTCGCGTTGCTGCCAGGTGTCTATGTTCTTTTGCCGGGCTTCCTCTTGCTGGGCCCTGTGCTTGGCCTCGCCGACGTCCTCGGCCAGAACCGCGAGGACACCTGAGAGCTTGCCGCGATCATCGGACCTGATGCCGCAGGCGTCCTCGAACAGACGCCCGTAGGCGCCGTTGAAGTCCTGCACTGCCTGCTCCACGGCCCCGTTCAGGAAGCCTCCCTCGGCGCGCAGAGCCTCGTCGGCGGAGTTCGCGGCACGGATCAGCGCATCGGCTGCTCCATCGTCAAAAGCCATCCCCATGCGCGCCCCCAAAGCGAACAATAAATCCAACGACTAGCATAACTGCGGATTGCTTCTCTTGAGGGTCTACGCAGCCGGACGGTTTTAAGGATGGACGGGTGTCCGACAAAAAGAAGAAGAGCCGGTTCCTGACTTTTGAACAGGTCGCCAAGGAACTCAATGTCTCCGTGAGCCAGATCAAGACGCTGCCGAAAGCCGGGGATCTGCGCGGCATCCAGGTTGGAGGTAGGCTGGGCGGGGGGAGGCCTTAGGCCTCCGCCTCGCGACCCTAATCAGGGCTTGGCTTTGCTCATCCACGGGCGTCAGAGACGCCGGCCACTGCACGGTAGAACAAACCCCGTGAGAAAACACGTCACTTGCGGGCTGTGATGGATCCGGGTCGTCAGTGTGCTGCTGGTGTGTCTCTCGAGACTCTACTGGGCACAACGTTGTGCCTGAGGTCTAGTGCCCGCCCCTGGAGCGCTTTCAAGTATCTCCAATAAGCTCCCTCCATCCACAAGTCCTCCAGTCCACTCCGTAAGGGAGGCCACCGCGGGCCTCAGCAAGCGATCACGTTGACGGCGAGGCCACCCCGGGACGTTTCTTTGTACTTGCTCTTCATGTCGGCACCTGTTTCTCGCATTGTCTTGATGGCGGTGTCGAGGCTGACATGGTGGACGCCGTCTCCGCGCAGGCTGATCCGTGCAGCGTTGATGGCTTTGTTGCTGGCCATGGCGTTGCGTTCGATGCATGGGATCTGGACCAGGCCACCAACGGGGTCGCAGGTAAGGCCAAGGTTGTGTTCAATCCCGATTTCGGCGGCGTTCTCCACCTGCTGGGGTGTGCCGCCCAGAATTTCGCATAGTGCGCCAGCTGCCATGGAACAGGCTGAGCCGACTTCCCCTTGGCAGCCCACTTCGGCGCCCGAGATCGAGGCGTTTTGCTTGAACAGGACACCTATGGCAGCTGCGGTGAGGAGGAATCGGATCACCGATTCTTCGGTGGCTCCAGGCGTGAACATCATGTAGTAGTGCAATACCGCTGGAATGATTCCGGCAGCGCCGTTGGTGGGGGCGGTGACGACGCGCCCACCCGTGGCGTTCTCTTCGTTCACCGCCAGGGCAAAGAGGTTCACCCAGTCCACCGCCCGCAAAGGATCGCTGGTGTCGTCTTTCGCTTGCAGGTCCGCCAGCAGTCGGGGCGCACGACGGCGGACCATCAAGTTCCCGGGCAGGTGTTCTTCCGATCGGCTACAGCCTCGTGACACGCACTCTTTCATGGTTTCCCAGATGTGCATCAATTGCGCGCGGGTTTCCTCCTCGCTGCGCCAAGCGCTTTCGTTGGCGAGCATGATGTCGCTGATGGACAGGTCTTCACGCTTGCAGTGGGCCAACAGGTCCTGGGCGTTTGAGAACGGGTAGGGGAGCTGTATCGTCTCGGGATGCGAGTTCCCAACGTCATTCTCGTCAACGACGAATCCGCCACCCACGGAATAGTAGACGCGTTCGCTCAGCACTGTTCCCTGGTTGTCGAAAGCGTGGAACCGCATTCCGTTGGGATGCGCAGGCAATGACTTGCGCAGGTGGAGCACCACGTCCTTGGTTCTGTTGAACGTGATCATTCGGCGCCCTGCAAGCAGTATCTTCCCGGCCTTAGTGGCTTCGTTAACCACATTGTCTGCCGTCAATGTGTCTACGGTTTCCGGCGACTCGCCCATGAATCCCAGGATGACCGCCTTGTCCGAGCCGTGCCCGCGTCCGGTAGCCCCCAAGGAACCGAACAGTCCAGCGTGAACGCGATCAACGGCGTCGAACTTTCTTTCCCTCTCCAGTTCTTCGACGAACGAGCGGGCGGCGCGCATTGGCCCCACAGTGTGGGACGACGAGGGGCCGATTCCGATCGAAAAAAGGTCAAGGGCACTCAAAGCCATGGAATACCTCCGAAGCAGGTTTGGTGTGGGGTGTCCTACCAGCTTGGGTGCGAACTCGATCAGCGTCTATCGGAAAATTTTGAACGGAACGTCAAGCAAAACTTAACAATTGGCCTGGTCGCCAACGCGCGTCAAGCTTTCGGGCGGGCGTCGGTCGCTTTCCGCAGTTCGTCGACGACGGCGGCTACTGCCGGCGATTCCCGGCTGGCCGCCCGGTGCAAGACAATGATGTTGCGGCCGCAGCTTGGATCTACTCGACGCACCACCAGGTCTTCCGTTTCCCGGCCGAGGTTCAGTTCACTCATCAAGGCGACCCCGAGGCCACCACGGACCAATCCCAGAGTGGCCATCAGGTTTCGACAGTGGGCTATGACGTTCGGCTCGAATCCAGCATCGCGGCAGGTTTGCAGGACGAATTGCTCAAAGACGCTGCCTTCCTGGTCCAGGATCCACCGTTCATCGGCGTAGTCGGCCAGCGTCGCAGCAACCGGTGCCTCCCGGTCCTGGGGGAGGCAGAGGATGATTTCATCGCGGGCCAGAATAGTCTTCACGAGCCCCTCATCCTGGATGTCGTGCAGGTCATCCACCACTGCGACATCGATGTGCCCTTCCCTCAACTGGGCCACACTTTCGAATGGTTCGAGGTCGGACACGGTGATGTCGAGTCGCGGGTAGCTGGCCTGAAGGGACATGACGGCGGCGGGGAGCACCGTGCTGCAAAAGCTGGGGAAAGCGCTGATGGCGAGGTGTCCACGGACATCTGTCTGAAGCTTCTTTAAGTTCGCCTCGGCCGCCTCAACTTCAGCAGCTATCCGGCCAAAATGCTTCACCAGCATGACTCCGGCTTCCGTCAGCCGCACTTTCCGGCCGGCACGGATCAGGAGCGCAAGCCCGGCCTCCCGTTCAAGCACGGCCAGCTGCTGGCTGACCGCCGACGTTGTCATATGGAGCTTGGCGGCAACGGCCGTCATGGTTCCCTCAACCTCAAGGGTCTTGAGGATTTGCAGGCGTCGGATATCGAGCACGGGACCTCCCAGGGTTTAGGACCACTTAACCTCAGAACTGCGGTCTCAGCTACTTTCCGACGACGGGTGGACGAATCCCAGCGTCGCGGCCCCTTGTTCATCGATGAGCCGGCCCAGGTGCTTGCTCATCCTGAACACCACGCTGCGGTCAACGATGCGGGCGCTCGGCACTGCAGCTTCCATCGCAGCCTCGAAGCGCATGACATCGGACATTTCCTTCAGCCAAACGGCCACCACAAGGTTGTACTGGCTCGCGACGGCCAGCGCCGTTCGGGCTTCAGGAATCTTAGCCATGAGCCCTTTCATCTGCTGAACGTGCTTGGCGGCGGTCCGCATGAAGTACCAGGCGTACACGGGCCAACCCGTGACCGTCCGCGCGACGTCCGTGCGTATCCGCAGCATGCCATCGGCGCGCATGCGGGCCAGTCCATCCGCGACGCGCTGCTCGCTTAGGCCATGTTCTGCGGCAATCCGGCTGACGGGGCGCCGCCCATCTTCGGCCAGGCAATGGCGGAGCGCGGCTTCGACGTCCGGGTGCACGGTCCGCGGCGCCCTTGCCCGTGGTGGGCGGGGGCGGGGGACCCTTGCTGCCTCTTGTGTTGTGAGGGCGCGGAGTCTCCAATCGGAGGCCTCCATGACTACTTCGGTAACGAGGTGGGTCTGGGTATTCCTGACGCCTTCCAAACCTCCGATGCGGTTGGTGACTGTGTCCCAGATGGAGAGCGGGGTGTCGGCGAGGACCGTGGCCAACAGATCCCGTCCGCCGGAGGTGTGGTCGAGGGTCATCACTTCCGGGATCTGTGCCAGTTGGCGTGCCACTTCGCCCGTTTGCTGGGGTTTGCACGTGATGTCCACCAGTGCCGATGCTCCGTCGGGGAAGATACCGGTGACCCATGCGAGCCCGCGTTCCCTCAGGGAGTCCCAGCGCCTGGCGAGGGTTACGGCGTCGACTCCGATCATGGGGGCGAGTTCACTCCATGGCGCCCGGCCTTCGATCTGAAGAGCATGGATGAGACGCTCCTCGAGGGGATCAAGCATGTTTTCCGGCATAGAAAACAGAGTATCCATGGAAAGCTGCAATTTCATCAATTGGAAACACGGCACTTCCATGATGTTGTGATCCCGTTCACTTCTCATCACATCGGAGCGCACATGCGTACAACGGCGCAGAAATCCACCACGGCGGCAGGAGCCGTCGGTTTCCTGGTGGTCATGGAGCTTGGCAGTGGCATCCTTCAGGGCTGGCTGAATCCATTGTTCTCTTCCATTGGTGAACACCATGGAGTCTCGGCAGCATCGCTGAATTGGATCAGCGCCGCCTACTTGCTGGCGACAGTGTTGGTGGTCCCTTTGCTGTCCAAACTGGGTGACATCCACGGCCACAAGCGGATACTCATGATCTCCACGGCCATCGTTGCCGCGGCTTCCGTCTTGGTTGCCTTCGCCCCAAACTACGAACTGTTCCTTCTGGGACGTGCTATCCAAGCCCCGCTGGCCGTTTTCCTCCCTTTGGAATTCGCAATCGTCCATCAACGCGACTCTGAACGCTCCGGGCGAAGCATCGGCAGGCTCGTGGCGGCATTGACCCTCGGCGCGACGATCGGCGGTTTCCTGGCCGGATTTGTCCTGGACGTGACTGAGAGCCTTTCCATCACTCTGTTGATGCCAGCGATCTTCATGGCCCTGTGCGTCCCCGGCATCGCGTTCTTCGTCAAGGAAAGCCCGTTGCGGAGCAAAGGCCGGGTGGATTATCTCGGTGCTGCACTGCTTGGCGGTGGCTTGGCGGCTCTCCTGGGAGGCGCTTCAAATCTCTCAACGTGGCCCCCGCTGACCACGGCCCTCGCGATGGTGGTCGGCATTGCCCTCTTGGCCGGCTGGGTGGTTTCAGCCCGCAGGACAGAACACCCCCTGGTGGACCTCACCATGCTCCTTCGTGGCGGCATTGGTCTCCCGATTGTCGTCGCCTTCCTTTACGGCGCGCAACTGTTCGGCGCGCAAGCACCCATCTCCGTCTACCTGCGCTCCGATCCGGCCACGCTGGGATTCGGCTTCGGCGCTGCAGCCTCTGCCGCTGGAACGATGCTCAGCATCATGGCGCTTGCGGCCTTCCTGGGTGCCTCGCTCAGCGACCGGGCATCCCGGCTGATCGGCGGCCCGCGGAGTGTGGCTCTTGGAGGAGGGCTCAGCGCCATCGCGTATGTCCTGATGATCCTGGCGCCGGGTACCCTGGTGACCTTCTCGGCGTGGCTCGTCATGGCCGGGCTCGGCGCAGGGCTGGTCAGCGGCACGCTCCCCACTTTGGTGGTCCAGCGGGCAGCAGCCGATTCAGTGGGGATCGCCTCGGGGCTGTACAACACAGCCCGCACCGCAGCCGGAGGAGTCGCCGGTGCACTCTTCGCGCTGCTGATGGCAGCACTCACCACACCAACCGCCAACGGAACGCGGGCCGCCACCGAACTGTCCTTCCACGCCGTCTGGTGGATCTGCGCCGGAGTCTGCGTCCTCTTCGCCGTGGCCGTGCTCTTCATCCGCCAAGCCCGGACCACACCGGTCGAATCAACCACATCGTCATCGAATGTCGACGACGTCCTCGAACCTGCCAACTAGTTCACCTCGACACGAAGGATCAACAATGACCGTTTCCATCGACACCACCTCCCAGGACACCCTGCGCGACACCGTACGCGAGTCCGCTGCCGCCGTCGGGCCTTCCATCCTGGAACTTAGCCACAAGGTCCACGCACTGGCAGAGATCTCTTGGGAAGAACACGACTCAGCAGCGGCCGTGGCCGCTGTCCTCCGAGACGGCGGCTTCGAAGTGACCGAACGCGCCTATGATGTTCCGACGGCGATCGAGGCCGTCTACGGCAGCGGCGAACTGACCGTGGTCATCTGTGCCGAATACGATGCCCTCCCCGAAGTCGGCCATGCGTGCGGACACAACATGATCGCAGCAGCCGGTGTGGGCGCCGCGCTGGCCCTTAAGCCCGTGGCCGACGCCGCCGGACTACGGATCAAACTCCTCGGCACCCCCGCGGAAGAACACGGCGGGGGAAAAGTCTCACTGCTCCAGGCAGGAGCGTGGGAGGACGCAGCGTTCTCCATCATGGTGCATGGCATGACGGGCACTGAGCGGAGCGCTGCGGCCATCGGCATGGCCGCCGTCGAGCGCTTCGAAGTCCAGTTCAAAGGCAGCGAAGCCCATGCAGCCGGCGCCCCGGACAAGGCCATCAACGCCGGTGCGGCGGCGAGCCTGGCGCTGATGAACATGGCCGTCCTGCGGCAGCACCTGCCGGAGAACGCAAACACCAACGCGTTCATCTCGCACGGCGGCGGCGCAACAAACGTCATCGCAGGCGACTCCACAGTTCAGGTGGAAGTCCGCGCAGGAGACGTCGACGTGTGGCGGGACCTCAAGCGGCGAGTCCTCGCGTGCTTCGAAGGTGCGGCCATCGCCACCGGATGCACGTGGACGCACCGGCAGACCGAACACCCCTACGCTCCGCTCAATACCCACGCCGGGCTGGGTGAAGCATGGGACGCCAACATGGAAGCTGTCGGAAGGCCCGTGGACACGTCGCCCATCTTCGGCGGCGGCTCCTCCGATATGGGCAACGTCTCCCAAGTAATCCCGTCCGTGCACGGCATGGTGGTGGTCCGCAACAGCACTGCGGTCCCGCACCACCCGGACTTTACCGCCGCCGCCATCTCACCGGAGGCGGACGAAGCCATCCTCGACGGCGCCACCGTCCTGGCACTCACGGTTCTGGATGCGGCTTTGGACACCTCACTCCGGGCGGAACTGCTTGAACTTCAGACTGCGCGGGTCCCCGGGGCCACTACGGTCACGCTGGAAGCCTGATTTCCGGAAGGTTGACCGGTGGCGTCTCTTAGTCGAAACGCTAAGGGGCGCCACCTCGTCGCGTCGGGTCCATGCTCAGCGCGACAGAGGGGGTGGGCGTTTGCCGCAAGACATACGAGCTTGCCGTGCCGTGTTAACGAACCCCCCGGGCCGATTGGATGCCGTCCTCACTCTCGGCGCGGAGCTGGAGGGCAACCAGCGCGCCCTGGCGAAGCATGCCGAGCTCATGGCCTTGAGAATCCTGGACGTCCGCGGGGTTGGCCCGGTGACCGCGGCGATTCTACTCGCCGCATGCTCACCACGGCCGGGTCCGCTCGGAAGCGGCCTTCGCAGCCCTCGCCGGCGCCAGCCCCATCCCGCCATCTTCAAGCAACAAGGCCAGGCGCCAGTTCAACCGGTACGGAGACCGGCAACTCAACCGGGCGCTAGAGCTAGATGTACTAACCCGGTTGGTTGGTGACGCGGCTGATGGGTGAGGCGCCTTTGAGTGCGGTGTGTGGCCTGCGTTGATTGTAGTGCTC
>NZ_VNFK01000034.1 GCF_007786235.1 Paenarthrobacter nitroguajacolicus
ACCAGTGCGACCGAAGCGAGGATCTTGCCGGAGGTGGTCTTGAGGCTGATGGCCATGGGAATCAGTGTCCTTTCGGTTGGCCACCGTGATCGGCCGGCCGGTTTCTTGTCTGCCTGTTTCTTGTCTGCCTGTGTGGCTGACAAGAACTACTTTGCCGGGCCCGGATCAAGAACCAATCCTGTAATCGGTCAACACTTCCTCAGGAAAACCTCAAGACTTTTGCGCCGCTAATCGAGCAGTTTTGGAGAAGCCCCTACCCGCTACCGGGCCTACCGTTAGTGGTGTCAATCAAAAGACCAGGGGAGAGGATTGCCATGACGGACAACCAGGAGACGGCTACCAAGGAAAAGTCCTACGACGGCTTCACCGAGGAAGAACGCGCCGCGATGAAGGAGCGTGCGCAGGAACTGAAGAAGGCTCCGCGCAAGAAGGCCTCCAAGGCAGACGGTGAAGCGGATGTCTTGGCCAAGATCGCGGAGATGCCTGAAGCGGACAAGGCCATGGCCGAACGCCTCCACGCGATCGTCAAGGAACACGCTCCGGAACTCACCCCGAAAACCTGGTACGGAATGCCCGCCTACGCCAGGGACGGGAAGAACATCGTGTTCTTCCAGAGCTCCCATAAGTTCAAGGCCCGGTACGCCACGCTCGGCTTCGAAGAGAACGCAAAATTGGACGACGGCGACATGTGGCCCACGTCGTTCGCTCTCACGGAAATCACTCCCGCCGTCGAGGCGAGGATCGTAGAACTCATCAAGAAGGCACTCGCCTAACGCCCCAGAACCGACGACGGTGGCGGGTTACCCACCACGGTGACCCGCCGCCGTCGTGCCTCCCGCCTGGAGCGGCGCCGCAGCCGCTACGTCGGCTGGCTGTTGGCGGGTGGAAGATCCGGATTCATCGATTCCAGGTCAGGGTCTTCTGCCGTCCACACCTGGACGATGGCCCACGCGACTGCGGCGATGGGGACGGACAGGACGGCTCCGATGATCCCGGCGAGGATGGTGCCGGCAGTCAGTGCCATCAGGATTACCAAGGCATGCAGCTGCAGGGACTTTCCCATGACCACCGGCTGGAGCAGGTCACCCTCCAGTTGGTTGACCGCAATCACTGCGATGACCACAATCAGCGCCACGATCGGACCGTTGGCCACGAGAGCCACCAAAGCTGCCAGAATGCCGGCGACGGTAGCGCCCACCAATGGAATGAAAGCGCCGATGAAGACGATGATTGCCAGGGGGATGGCCAGCGGAACCTGAAGGATGAGAAGCACGGCTCCGATCGCGACCGTGTCCACCAATGCCACAATCGCCGTTCCCCGCACGTAGCCGCCCAGGACCTCCATGGTCCGCTTGCCCACGCGGCGAAGCTTGGCTTCGCGAGTGCCCTTGAAAGGCCGCAGGAAGAAGTCCCAGATCTTGGCGCCGTCCTTGAGGAAGAAGAACAGTATGACCACCATGAGGCTGGCGCCGGCAAGGAACTCGGTGACGGCGGACAAGCCCGTCACCGCACCGGAGCGCACTTGGCTGCTCTGGGCGAAGTCCACGACAGCCTGCCGGGCTTGATTGAGCTGTTCCTGATCCAGGGGGAAGGGCCCTGTGAGCAGGAAGTTTTCCAGCTCGTCCAGGCCTTCCGCGGCTTGGCTGATCAGCTCATCCCATTGGCTGCGCACCGACAAGACGATGACTGTAACCACTCCGCCGAGCACGATCAACAGGCCCAGAAATGCGACGGCGGTGGCGAGCCCGCCGCGCCAGCCACGGCGCCGCAGCATGTTGACGAATGGGCCGATGGCCGCGGCGAGGATGAGTGAGACAAGGACGGGGATTACCAGCAGCCGGATCTGAAGCAGCGCGAAAACCACCACTACGGCCACGAGCAGAATCAGGAGAATCTGGGCGGCCCGGATAGCCGTCCGGCCCAGTGAGTCCTTCCACAGATCGGCCTTGGGTTTGTTGCGCGTGGAAAGGGGAGCCGTTTCCTCGGATCGCGTCATGTGAACTCCTGTTCGTTCGCATCGGTCAACCGATGTGATCAAACGTAAGCTTACTGACTATTTTCCTAGTGGGTGGGGTCGGGGTGTGGCGGGACGGGCCCCGGGTCCGGCACTGAGGGGCCCGGTATTGGATTGGGGTCCGGTATGGGGCTGGGTGGAAACGGTGTGGTGGGGTCCGGTGGCGGCGGGACTGGCCCGGGGTCCGGAGGGAATGGCTCGGGTTCATGGGTTGGAGGAAGTGTCACGGTTTCTCCTAGTGGAACTCGGGTAGGTACTGTGCAGCCTACTCCCGGTCCGTTCCTATCTACAGGGGGTCGCCGTCCACCGGATGAGGACAGAAACCGACCGCAATGGTGGTTAGCGTTGGTCAACAAGCAAAGGCAAACGGTGGAGGCATGCAATGCGGATCGCAGTAGCAACACCGTCGGGCCACGTGGGCCGACACCTGGTCCCGATGTTGATCCGGGCGGGCGTGAGGCCGCTGGTGTTGGCCAGGGAGCCGGACAGTCTGGCGCTGAATGTCCGGGCGGAGGTTGATGCCGTCCGAGTGGACCTTCTTGATGCCGACGCTTTGGTCCAGGCGGTATCCGGCGTCGACTCCTTGTACTGGGTGGACCCGTCCCCGGTCGGCGATGAACCCCTGGCCGAGTACGGCCATGCCGCCATCAGTGTGGCACGTGCGGTTACCGAGGGCGGCGTGCGCAGGGTGGTTTTCCAGAGCAGCGTCGGAGCCGAAAAGAGGCACGGTGTGGGCGAAATTGATGGGCTCGCTGCCACGGAAGTCGCGCTGGACCAGACCGACGCCGACGTCACCCATCTGCGCTGTGGCTACTTTTTCACCAACCTTGAGTACCAGCTCGATGCAATTCAAGCAGGCAAGCTGCAAGTGCTCCTGCCGCTGGATCAGGCCATGGCGTGGGTGGCTCCCCGGGACATAGCCGAGGTAGCGGCCTCCCGGTTGTTGTCCAGGCAGTGGCGCGGGCATCAGATTCAAGCGGTCCATGGGCCAGCTGACCTTTCGTGGCGACAGGTCGCCCGGATCGTTTCGGAAGCGACGGCCCGGCCTCTTGCTGTGGAGCGGGTCACCGAGGATGCCATGCGGGCCGCGCTGGAGGGTTTCGGGATGAGCGTGGCCCGTGTCGACTCGATCATAGGGATGTCTACAGGTTTCCTTGATGGGTTTGAGCCTGAGCAGAAGCGGTCCCTGCAGACCACTACACCGACTGCGTTGGCGGCGTGGGCGTATGACGAGTTGAGGCCCTTGCTGACTTTTTAGGTCAAATGACCTAAACTCGGATTCATGAACGATTCCCTCAGACTCGACCCCGCCGGTCCCGTGCTGGTAGTCGGCGGCTACGGCACCGTTGGCTCGGCACTTACACACCATGCCGCGAAAGAATGGCCGCTCCTCCTCACTGGCAGAAACCCCGACCGGGGCAACCACCTCGCCGGCGGGAACGTCGCCGTACGTCGATGGGACCTCACCCAGGCCGAGCCGTTCGAAGCCGGAGTCAGGGCAGTGATCGGCACGGTCAACGACCCCGACGACAGGGTGCTCCGTGCGGCAGTCGGGGCCGGGATTCCGTATGTTGACGTCACCCGCTGGACCAGCCGCGTCACCCGGGCCCTCACTCTTGCCACACTCTTGCGACCCCAAGCCCCCGTGTTGCTCAGCTCAGGATGGATGGGCGGCGTCACCAATATCGTGGCAGCGGCACTGGCCCAGGAGGTCGGCGACCCTGAGAAAATCGACGTCTCCATCCGCTACGACACCAACGACCAAGCCGGAGCGGACTCTGTCGACTTCATTGACCGGCTGGGACTGGACTTTGAAGTACGCAAAGGCGGTAAGGCCGCCGTCGTAAGTCCCCTCAGCGAGACCCGCTGGGTGGACATCGCCGGCCAGCGCACCAAAGTCGCCCGACTCGATACCCCGGAGCAGTTCACCCTGCCACTCACCCTTGGTGCGCAGTCGGTGGCTACGCGGATTGGCTTCAGCTCCAATTCATCCACGACGGCGTTACTAGCCGCCAGGGCGGTGGGACTGTTCCGTTGGGGTAGCGGAGAGCGGTGGTCGCCGGTGCGGCGGTCCCTTCTCTACTCACCGGGATCCGGCGGAACCGCGCACGTTCGTGTGGACGTGGAAGGACCGGGCGGCAGCAGAACCGCCGTCATTTCCGATCCGAAAGGCCAGGCGCACCTGACCGCCGTGGGTGGCTTGTTGGGACTCCACGAAATACTTCGCGCCGGGGCGCAGCCTGGTGTTTCCTTCCCGGAATCCGCAGCGGACCCCGCCTCGCAGATCGCCAAACTCGAATCGTACGGTGTGACAATATTGAGGTCATGACCGAAAGCAAGGGCGCCCTGCGAAAGGTGGCGCTCCTTGACGCTGCGGAGGACGTGCTGGTCACCAAGGGCAACGCGAACGCAGCAATGCGGGACTTTGCCGCTGCCGCCGGCGTGCGGATAGGGCACCTTCAGCACTACTTCCCAACCCGGGCCGATCTCATCCGCGCCGTTCTTGAACGGACACTCGAGCGCTCCCTGCGGCGGCTCGCAGAGGTGGCTGGGCTGGACCTCGCTCCGGGTGCAGCGGGCAGCCTGTCCCGGGACGATTCCCACCGCCTGCTGACTGCGCTGCTCCAAGAGCATTCGAGCTTGGCGGACGTCAAGATACACCTTGAGATCTGGGCGTTGGCCGCCTCTGACGAGCAGGCGGCCAACGCTTTGAGGGCCTTCTACGCCCAGTATGCCGGTCACGTGCAAGGGGTGGTCCGGCGAGGCAGGTTGGAGCTGCCGGAGCCGGAGGTCGCGGGTATCGCCGCGGCGATCGTAAGCCTCTTTGAAGGTGCCGCCGTCACGCGCTCGGACGTTGCGGGTCTACGAACTGGAGAGGCCGACCAAACCATCATCCGAACGGCACAGTGGTTGATCCACGGACAGGAAGCTTCTCAGTGACTCAGGTGGCGCCCACGGCAGCCCAACTCCGCTGGCAACAGCTTGAGTTTGGCGTCTTCATCCATTTCGGCGTCAACACTTTCGCTGGGAAGGAGTGGAGTGACGGCACTATCCCGGCGTCCACTTTCGACCCTGCAGACCTCGACGCCGGCAGCTGGGTTCGCGTGGCCAAGGAGGCTGGTGCGAGGTACCTGATCCTCACCGCCAAGCACCACGACGGCTTTTGCCTCTGGCCTACTGGCACCACGGACTACTCGGTGGCCGCCTCCCCGTGGCGCGGCGGCAAGGGTGACGTGGTCAGGGAACTTGCCGACGCGTGCCGGGAACAAGGGATCGGCCTGGGGCTGTACCTGTCTCCGTGGGACCGGAATGCCGAGTGCTACAGCGATCCCGTGGCCTACGACGACTTCTATATCCAGCAGCTTACGGAGCTGTGCACCGGCTACGGTCCCCTGATGGAGCTGTGGTTCGACGGTGCCGGATCGGTGGGCCGGGAATACGACTGGGGCCGGATCATCGCTGTAGTTAAGGAACACCAACCCGACGCCATGATCTTCAACATGGGCCAGCCGACCATCCGCTGGGTAGGCAATGAGAACGGCCTGGCCTCTGATCCAGTTAATTACGTGGTGGATCGGACTTCCGATACCCAATACACGGACTCCAGTTCCGAACTCAGCAGCCAACACTACCTGCCGCCGGAGTGCGACGTTTCCCTTCGGCGTGGCTGGTTTTGGCACCCCGCCGATGAGCCGAAGACCACCGAACACCTCCTGGCCATCTACTACCAATCCGTCGGGATGGGCGCCAACCTCCTGCTGAACCTGCCGCCGGACACCCGCGGGCGCATTCCCGACGGGGACGTACAGGTCCTTAGGGAATGGAAGGCGGAGTTGGACCGCCGCCTGTCCGGCTGTGTTGAGGCAACTCTGGAAAGTTACGACGGCGGAGCCACCTTGAACTTCCCGGCTGCGGTCACGTTCAACCATCTGGAGCTCGTGGAGGACTTGGGCTTGGGGCAGCGGATCACGCACCACGTAGTCTCCACCGATGAGGGTCATCTTGTCGAAGGGATGACGGTAGGGAGCCGGCGCCTTCACCAGGTGCCCGTTGTCACCGCACAAAGCTTGCACGTGAAACTTAGCGGGGACGGCGGAAGGTTGGCCTCAGCTCGCGTTTATGGCGGTGCCCTGGATGCCGGCGTTCCGGGAATCCCTGACGGCTACGAGGCCCCGACGGACGCACCTGACTAGCTGCTTTTTCCTGACGTCTCGGGTTTTCCACGTAGGGCAGG
>NZ_VNFK01000035.1 GCF_007786235.1 Paenarthrobacter nitroguajacolicus
TGTGTGGGTGTTAAAGGTGAAGAGCCCCGACCTGTGGTCGGGGCTCTTCGAATGGTTGTCCGGCGGTGTCCTACTCTCCCACACCCTCCCGGGTGCAGTACCATCGGCGCTGTGGGTCTTAGCTTCCGGGTTCGGAATGGGACCGGGCGTTTCCCCCACGCTATGACCGCCGTAACTCTGTTACCCGTCCCAACCCCCTTTTGGTGGGGTTGGGTGGGAAGTCTGTGGTTACAACTGTGGTGTTGTTATTTTGTTGTGGTGGTTCCTGGAACGGTTGTTGTTCGGGAACCACATAGTGGACGCGTGCAGTGTGTTGTGTGGTGTAAGTTGTTGGCCTATTAGTACCGGTCAGCTTCACGAGTCTTTAGTCCTCGCTTCCACATCCGGCCTATCAACCCAGTGGTCTGGCTGGGGGCCTCTCACACATGAATGTGTATGGAAATCTCATCTTGAAGCGAGCTTCCCGCTTAGATGCTTTCAGCGGTTATCCCATCCGAACGTAGCTAATCAGCGATGCACTTGGCAGTACAACTGACACACCAGAGGTTCGTCCGTCCCGGTCCTCTCGTACTAAGGACAGCCCTTCTCAAATTTCCTGCGCGCGCAGCGGATAGGGACCGAACTGTCTCACGACGTTCTAAACCCAGCTCGCGTACCGCTTTAATGGGCGAACAGCCCAACCCTTGGGACCTACTCCAGCCCCAGGATGCGACGAGCCGACATCGAGGTGCCAAACCATGCCGTCGATATGGACTCTTGGGCAAGATCAGCCTGTTATCCCCGAGGTACCTTTTATCCGTTGAGCGACGGCCATTCCACAATGTACCGCCGGATCACTAGTCCCGACTTTCGTCCCTGCTTGAGATGTCTCTCTCACAGTCAAGCTCCCTTGTGCACTTACACTCGACACCTGATTGCCAACCAGGCTGAGGGAACCTTTGGGCGCCTCCGTTACTTTTTAGGAGGCAACCGCCCCAGTTAAACTACCCATCAGGCACTGTCCCTGACCCGGATCACGGGCCGAAGTTAGATGTCCAAAGTGACCAGAGTGGTATTTCAACGATGACTCCACCCGAACTGGCGTCCGGGTTTCAACGTCTCCCACCTATCCTACACAAGCCACTCCGAACACCAATACCAAACTATAGTAAAGGTCTCGGGGTCTTTCCGTCCTGCTGCGCGTAACGAGCATCTTTACTCGTACTGCAATTTCGCCGAGTTTATGGTTGAGACAGCGGGGAAGTCGTTACTCCATTCGTGCAGGTCGGAACTTACCCGACAAGGAATTTCGCTACCTTAGGATGGTTATAGTTACCACCGCCGTTTACTGGGGCTTAAATTCTCAGCTTCGCCACAAGTGGCTAACCGGTCCTCTTAACCTTCCAGCACCGGGCAGGAGTCAGTCCGTATACATCGTCTTGCGACTTCGCACGGACCTGTGTTTTTAGTAAACAGTCGCTTCCCCCTGGTCTCTGCGGCCCACACCCGCTCACGGAGAGCAAGTCTCCATCACGGGGCAGGCCCCCCTTCTCCCGAAGTTACGGGGGCATTTTGCCGAGTTCCTTAACCATAATTCTCTCGATCGCCTTGGTATTCTCTACCTGATCACCTGTGTCGGTTTGGGGTACGGGCGGCTAAAACCTCGCGTCGATGCTTTTCTAGGCAGCATAGGATCACCGGATCCCCCCTTACGGGAGTCCCATCAGATCTCAGGATCGTGCTCGAAACACACAGGAACGGATTTGCCTATCCCTGACCCTACATCCTTGGACCGGGGCAACCATCGCCCGGCCCGGCTACCTTCCTGCGTCACACCTGTTAATACGCTTACCTCCCGGGATCAGGTCCCGCGCTCGGCCAAAACCCACAACACCACAAGGGTGAGCGGGCAGGCTCCGGGCGGTTAGTATCCCCCGCTTGGCATGGGCGGTTTTTCGCCGGTACGGGAATATCAACCCGTTGTCCATCGACTACGCCTGTCGGCCTCGCCTTAGGTCCCGACTTACCCAGGGCAGATTAGCTTGACCCTGGAACCCTTGATCATTCGGCGGACGGGTTTCTCACCCGTCTTTCGCTACTCATGCCTGCATTCTCACTCGTGTAGGCTCCACCGCTGGTTTCCACCGCGACTTCACTGCCCACACGACGCTCCCCTACCACTCCACACCCCTGAACCACGAAGGCTAGGGTACTGTGTGAAATCCACAACTTCGGCGGTGTACTTGAGCCCCGCTACATTGTCGGCGCGGAATCACTTGACCAGTGAGCTATTACGCACTCTTTCAAGGATGGCTGCTTCTAAGCCAACCTCCTGGTTGTCTTCGCAACTCCACATCCTTTCCCACTTAGCACACGCTTAGGGGCCTTAGTTGGTGGTCTGGGCTGTTTCCCTCTCGACTATGAAGCTTATCCCCCACAGTCTCACTGCTGCGCTCTCACTTACCGGCATTCGGAGTTTGGCTGACGTCAGTAACCTTGTAGGGCCCATCGGCCATCCAGTAGCTCTACCTCCGGCAAGAAACACGCAACGCTGCACCTAAATGCATTTCGGGGAGAACCAGCTATCACGGAGTTTGATTGGCCTTTCACCCCTACCCACAGCTCATCCCCTCCATTTTCAACTGAAGTGGGTTCGGTCCTCCACGACGTCTTACCGTCGCTTCAACCTGGCCATGGGTAGATCACTCCGCTTCGGGTCTAGATCACGCCACTACACTCGCCCTGTTCAGACTCGCTTTCGCTACGGCTACCCCACACGGGTTAACCTCGCGACGTAACACTAACTCGCAGGCTCATTCTTCAAAAGGCACGCCGTCACCAGAATCAGACTGGCTCCGACGGATTGTAAGCACACGGTTTCAGGTACTGTTTCACTCCCCTCCCGGGGTACTTTTCACCTTTCCCTCACGGTACTGGTCCGCTATCGGTCATTAGGAAGTATTTAGGCTTATCAGGTGGTCCTGACAGATTCGCACGGGATTTCTCGGGCCCCGTGCTACTTGGGATCCTCTCCAGGCTGTACACAACATTACGGTTACGGGGCTCACACCCTCTCTGGCCGGCCTTTCAAGACCGTTCACCTATGCCTGCACCTCACCTCACCGGTCCGGCAGAACCAATACGGAAAGTCCCACAACCCCGCCCATGCAACGCCCGCCGGCTATCACACATGGAAACGGTTTAGCCTGATCCGCGTTCGCTCGCCACTACTAACGGAATCACTCTTGTTTTCTCTTCCTGCGGGTACTGAGATGTTTCACTTCCCCGCGTTCCCCCCACGCACCCTATGTGTTCAGATGCGGGTCACACAATCACCTTGCAGCGTTGTGCGGGGTTTCCCCATTCGGACATCCTGGGATCAACGCTCGGTTATCAACTCCCCCAGGCTTATCGCAGATTCCTACGTCCTTCTTCGGCTCCTAATGCCAAGGCATCCACCGTGTGCCCTTAAAAACTTGACCACACAAAGATCAAAAACTTACTCGAGAGAACCACGAGCCACTACGGCCCAAGGTTCATTCATAAGAAATTGCTGTATGGAACACACACCCACCAACCCCCAAAAGGATCAGCACATGCACGTCCCAGATGCTCGCGTCCACTATGTAGTTCTCAAACAACAACCCCATCAACCAGACCACCACCCACCACAACCCACACACGCGGATCGACACAGTGAGCCGGGGAACCGGCCGCAGGAACAAAAGAAACACCAGAAGTGCCCCCCTGCATTGCTGCAAAAAGGTCCTGTTGCCTCAGGACCCAACAGTGCGCCAAACACAACCCCCACACCCCACGCCCCGGCAGCGTTCCACACACCCCCACACCAAAGCGCAGGGACGCCGTACTAACACCAGGACACAACCGGGAAGGCCATGCCAAACAAAAAGTCTGATTCGTTGATATTCCACCCATGAGCACCCACCGCAGAACAGACGCCTGCGCAATGGGCAACACTGACAACCACACCATGCCCGCATGCACGGACACCGATGATTGCAAGCAGCTCCTTAGAAAGGAGGTGATCCAGCCGCACCTTCCGGTACGGCTACCTTGTTACGACTTAGTCCCAATCGCCGGTCCCACCTTCGACGGCTCCCCCCACAAGGGTTAGGCCACCGGCTTCGGGTGTTACCAACTTTCGTGACTTGACGGGCGGTGTGTACAAGGCCCGGGAACGTATTCACCGCAGCGTTGCTGATCTGCGATTACTAGCGACTCCGACTTCATGGGGTCGAGTTGCAGACCCCAATCCGAACTGAGACCGGCTTTTTGGGATTAGCTCCACCTCACAGTATCGCAACCCTTTGTACCGGCCATTGTAGCATGCGTGAAGCCCAAGACATAAGGGGCATGATGATTTGACGTCGTCCCCACCTTCCTCCGAGTTGACCCCGGCAGTCTCCTATGAGTCCCCGCCATAACGCGCTGGCAACATAGAACGAGGGTTGCGCTCGTTGCGGGACTTAACCCAACATCTCACGACACGAGCTGACGACAACCATGCACCACCTGTGAACCGACCGCAAGCGGGGGACCTGTCTCCAGATCTTTCCAGTCCATGTCAAGCCTTGGTAAGGTTCTTCGCGTTGCATCGAATTAATCCGCATGCTCCGCCGCTTGTGCGGGCCCCCGTCAATTCCTTTGAGTTTTAGCCTTGCGGCCGTACTCCCCAGGCGGGGCACTTAATGCGTTAGCTACGGCGCGGAAAACGTGGAATGTCCCCCACACCTAGTGCCCAACGTTTACGGCATGGACTACCAGGGTATCTAATCCTGTTCGCTCCCCATGCTTTCGCTCCTCAGCGTCAGTTACAGCCCAGAGACCTGCCTTCGCCATCGGTGTTCCTCCTGATATCTGCGCATTTCACCGCTACACCAGGAATTCCAGTCTCCCCTACTGCACTCTAGTCTGCCCGTACCCACTGCAGAACCGGAGTTGAGCCCCGGTCTTTCACAGCAGACGCGACAAACCGCCTACGAGCTCTTTACGCCCAATAATTCCGGATAACGCTTGCGCCCTACGTATTACCGCGGCTGCTGGCACGTAGTTAGCCGGCGCTTCTTCTGCAGGTACCGTCACTTACGCTTCTTCCCTACTGAAAGAGGTTTACAACCCGAAGGCCGTCATCCCTCACGCGGCGTCGCTGCATCAGGCTTCCGCCCATTGTGCAATATTCCCCACTGCTGCCTCCCGTAGGAGTCTGGGCCGTGTCTCAGTCCCAGTGTGGCCGGTCACCCTCTCAGGCCGGCTACCCGTCGTCGCCTTGGTAGGCCATTACCCCACCAACAAGCTGATAGGCCGCGAGTCCATCCAAAACCGCAAAAGCTTTCCACCACCACCACATGCGTGGAATGGTCATATCCGGTATTAGACCCAGTTTCCCAGGCTTATCCCAGAGTCAAGGGCAGGTTACTCACGTGTTACTCACCCGTTCGCCACTAATCCCCCCAGCAAGCTGGAGATCATCGTTCGACTTGCATGTGTTAAGCACGCCGCCAGCGTTCATCCTGAGCCAGGATCAAACTCTCCGTTGAAGTAAAACAAAAACAGACACAACCACACCCACCGGAAATAACGGCAAAACGCGGCTGCACAAAATTCGAAACCAGCTGAAAACCAGACCACCACACACGGGGGTGCGCAGCAACCTGGCAAAATTCAACCAATCAAAAAACAATCGGTATCAACAAACTTGGCACACTATTGAGTTCTCAAACAACAGAC
>NZ_VNFK01000036.1 GCF_007786235.1 Paenarthrobacter nitroguajacolicus
GACTTCCAAGGCGCCACCTCCACCATCGCCTTCTCCTTCACCGGCACCCAGCGCACCGAAACCACCAAGTAACCACCACCAAGCCCCGCCGGGCCTGGTCGGGCGTCCCCCCTGCCCGATCAGGCCCGCCGGTATTTCCTGAGCCAGACTTGAGGCTTTTCCGCAGGGAAGCCTGAGCCAGACCGCCCAGACTCTTAGTCAGACGATGATCCACACCCGGAAGGAACGCCAGGACAATGAGCTCCCTCAGCATCAACGGACCCGCCCTCCACGGTCGGCGTTCCGCCGCGAAGACCACCCGCACAGAAACCTCCGCCGCACCAGCCACCGAAACGCGGCCCACCGCCGTCGACACCCCCGCTGAGACCACCACCGCTGAAACCACCACCGCAAAGCGTGGCGCCTTCCGACGCGTTGCCGGCACGGCCGTGAAGTTCCTCGGTATGGGAATGCTGGTCTTGGGCGCCCTGGTGTTCCTGTTCCTGGCGATCGGGCCGCGCGTCCTGGGCTACCAGACCTCAACCATGTTGACCGGTTCCATGGCGCCGATGATCAACCCGGGCGACGTCGTCGTGACCGTACCGACGTCCATCACGGACATCAAGGTGGGCGACGTGATCACCTATCACATCCCCGTGGAGGACCAGCGGGTGGAGACCCACCGCATCACCGAGATCACCGCAACGGCCGACGGCGGCGTGGCCGTGCAGACCAAAGGCGACGCGAACAACGGCATCGACCCTTGGATCGCCACCCTGCAGGGCGAAACGGTGGACAAGCAAGTGGCAACCATTCCCTACGTTGGCAACGCCATCCGTGCCCTGCGCGAACCCGTCGTCATGAACATCCTGATGTACGGTGCACCCGCCATCCTGGTCTTCGGAATGCTCGCCTCCATCTGGACCAAGGACCCCAGCAAGTCAGCGCCGGAAGGCGCCGCAGAGCCCCAGGCAGCAAGCGGTGAGTGAGGGCCCCGGAATCCCTGCCCTGGAACCGTGCAGGCTGCAGGCGCTGGCTGAAGAGTTGGGAGACTCCAGGCCGGCGCTCCGTTTCCTCTCCACGTACCTGTCCATGCTGCCCGGCCGGATCCTGAGGATCTCCAACGGCTTGTGCCACCATGACGCCGACGCCAGCATGGACGCGATCCTGAGCCTCAAGATCTCCTCGGCCATGGTGGGTGCGCTGGAGACCGAGGACCAATGCCGGGCCATCGAAACGATGATCCGTGAGGACCACTTCGATTCCGCGGTCCAGGCACTTCCGGCACTTCAGAACTCGACTGACCGTTGCTTCGCCGCAGGGCCGCAGCTGCTCGGGAAGGCGCAGGAATCTCTATGCTCCAGCGCCAGGCTTCCCAAGCAGGCTGGATTTCCCAAACCGGCCTAACGTTCAGCCGGCACGTTTGCCTCAACCGTTTTGACCTCGTGTGGCACCAGGAACAGCGCGGCAACAGCCAGAACGCCAGCGGCAGCAAACACATAGAAGCCGGCCGGGTAGGCGATGTTCGCAGCCACCAAGGTTCCCGTTACTGCAGGCCCAACGATCGCACCGAGCCTGCCGACGCCGGCGGCGAAGCCGAGCGCGGTTCCACGGAGACGAGCGGGGAACAGCTGGCTGACCCACGCGTAGACCAGCACCTGCGAGCTGAAGACGAAGATACCCGTGACGAACACGGCAGCATTGAGCAGGAATTCGTTCTGGATCTTGACGCTCAGGATCGCAAGGAATACGGCCGACAAGCCGAACCACAGCAGCACGATCTTCTTGGTTCCGTGTTTGTCAGCCAGCACTCCGGCCAGGAACAGCCCCGCCACGGCGCCCAGGTTCAAGACCAGCAGCAGCGTCAGGCCGGTGCTCACGGGGTATCCGGCGGCTGCCATCAGCTGCGGTAGCCACGTGTTGAGCCCGTAGACCAGCAACAATCCCATGAAGGACGCGATACCAATTCCCACAGCAACCACGGGATATGGCTTCTGCAGCAGATCGCGGAATCCGGTCTTGGGGGCTGTCTCTGTTGAGCGTCCGACGGCGGCAGGGGCCGTCGCGCTTCCGCCCACCTTGGCGGGGGCTGCTTCAGGTAGTGACTCAGGCAGCTTGGCCCACAGGAAGGGCAGCAGCACCAGTCCGGCGACGCCGCCGATGATGAACATGAGCCGCCAGTTCGGAACGATGAGGATGGCCAGCAGAGCGGTGGCCACTGCGCCCACGTGGTAGCCGGTCATGGTCCGGGTGGTGGACTTGCCTGCGGATCCTGCCGGGGCGTAATCGTTCATGTAGGCCAAAGCGGCGGGCAGGCATGCGCCCAGACCAAGTCCAGCCAGCAGGCGAAGGATTGAGAATACCGCCACGTTGGGGGCGAAGGCGATGCCGACGGTGAAAAGCGAGAAGCCCGCCACACAGGCGATCAGGAGTTTTCGGCGACCAAACTTGTCCGAGAGTGGCGCGATGAAGAGCGCGCCCAAGCCAACGCCCACCAAAGAGATGGTGGCCGCGAACGTGGCCCCGACTGCGTCGAAGCCGAGTTCCCCGGTTTTGATGAGTGTCGGGATGACGGTGCCCAGGACCACGAGGTCGAAACCGTCGAGGACCATGGCAAGCCAGCAGAGCCAAACAGGCCATTGGGAGCGGCGGGCAGATGACATCGTTGGCATAGCGTCCTCGGTACTTCTTTGTCATGGCTACGAGCCGGCAGAACGGCCGGTCGGTCATGAGAGTTGTATCACTGCATCATGTTGCGGCACACGTTCTACCATTGAATGGAAGGCGCTCTTGCGTGCCGCTCAACAAAGGAGTGCATCGTGGCCAACTCAACTTCCGGCGATTCTGTGGTTGACCGCGTTGTACGGGTGATTGCAGCCTTCCCTGAAGGCGTGACGTCGCTGCAGCTGACCGACTTGGCTGAGCGGGCGGGACTCCCGTTGTCCTCCGCCCACCGGCTGGTCCGCCAGCTCTCCGAGCATGGGTTGCTGGACCTTGGCGCAGGAGGGAATGTTCGGCTGGGACTCCGCTTGTGGGAACTCGTGAATCGAAATTCGCCCACGCTGGCCCTCCGGCAGGCGGCCATGCCGTTCATGGAGGACATCCAGCAAGTCTTGAACCAGAATGTGAACCTGGCTGTGCTGGATGGGTGGGAAGCGCTCTTTGTGGAGCGGCTCTCCAGGCGGGGATCTGTGGCCAACCGCGCCCGAATCGCCGGGCGGATGCCGGTCCACATCTCGTCTGCCGGATTGGCCCTGATGTCGCACCAGCCCCGAGAGCTGCAGGCGGAGTACCTCCAACAGTTCCAAGACCCTTCCGGGAAGGTGACGGCCGACGTCGTGCGTCACTTCCTGGCGGAAGCTGCCCAGCAGGGCTACGCGCAACTCGCGGGCGTGGTGGATCCGGACACGTGGGGAATTGCTGTGCCTGTGATGAACGGAAAGCGGCGTACTGTGGCGGCGCTCGGAGTGGTGGTTCCCCTTGCTGAGATGCGGCTTCAAGCGTTGGTTCCGGCACTGCAAACGGCGGCGCGGGGTATCGGTCGCCAACTGGGCGAATAGATCCAGCTTCCGTTCAACGGAATTGTTGTAACGCCAATCACGCAATGCGGGCCACACTGATTCCAGATCCGTCCCGCTTCCCAGCAAGCCGGGATCCGCAACGAAGCGAGGAACAACCATGGCACGCACACCCATCACCACCCAAGTCGCCATCATGGGCGCGGGCCCCGCAGGCCTCATGCTTTCCCACCTCTTGGCCCAGCAGGGCATCGCGTCCGTAGTGGTGGAGATTCGCAGCCGCAAGGACATCCAGGAGACAGTCCGTGCAGGCATTCTGGAGCACGGCACCGTGAACCTGCTGGTCGACTCCGGAGTGTCGGACCGGGTGCTCCGCGAAGGTGACCGGCACGACGGTATCGAGCTGCGCTTCAATGGGGAAAGCCACCGCATCAACTTCAAGGAACTCGTGGGTGAGTCCGTGTGGCTCTACCCGCAGACCGACGTCTTCATGGACCTTGCCGCGAAGCGTGAAGCTGACGGCGGCGACGTCCGCTACAGCGTGACGGACACCAGCGTGCACCACCTCGAAGGCAAGCCCAAAGTCTGGTTCACCGACGCCGAGGGCCGTGAGTTTGAGATTCAGGCCGATTTCCTGGTGGGCGCCGACGGTTCTCGCAGCCATTGCCGCTTCCAGATCCCCGAAGCCAACCGCAAGTGGTACTTCCACGAGTACCCGTTCGCTTGGTTCGGCATCCTCGCCGAAGCACCGCGCAGCGCCGACGAACTGATCTACGCCAACTCCGATAACGGCTTCGCCCTGATCAGCCAGCGAACCGAGAACGTTCAGCGCATGTATTTCCAGTGCGACCCCAAAGAGAATGTGGCCGACTGGGACGACGAACGCATCTGGTCCGAGTTCCGCAAGCGCGTCAACGGCAACGGGTTTGAACTCAAGGAAGGCCCAGTCCTGGAGAAGATGGTCCTCCCGTTCCGAAGCTTCGTTCACACCCCAATGCGCCACGGCAACCTCTTCCTCGCCGGGGACGCTGCGCACACCGTCCCGCCCACCGGTGCCAAGGGCCTTAACCTGGCTATCCACGACGTCAAGGTGCTCTTCGAAGGTCTGGATTCTTTCTATTCCAACGGATCCACTGCCCTGCTGGACTCCTACAGCGACCGCGCCTTGGACCGGGTGTGGAAGGCACAGCACTTCTCCTATTGGATGACTTCCATGCTGCACACCGTTCCCGGAGCCGACGACTTCGACCGTGCACGGCAACTCGGAGAGCTGCGCTCAGTGGTCACGTCCGAGCATGCCAAGGCATACCTGGCGGAGTCATACACGGGATGGCCTACGTCCCGCTGATTCCTCTCTGCTCACTTAGCAGGCACTCGATCTAACGATCCCCTGGCCTGAACAAGCGCTGGCCCGAACAAGCGCTGGACGGCGGTAGCTCACCTTTGGTGGCCTGCCGTCACGGTGGCCTGTCGTCGGCGGGTGTTGGTCGCAGTGTTGTCCGTCCGCCCTTCGGCGTCTGCACGATACTGCGACTGGAGTGCACGGCGTTGCGAGGTCGAGTTTGGAGTCGCCCGATGGGTGGCTCGCGAAACACCGATCTGTTTCTGGTCGGCCCACGCATGATGTACTCCCATCGATGGTGCGCTCCTCCCACATTCCACTGCCTCTATGTTCTGTGGGGTGTGTGGTGGTGGTTGCGTCGGGGTGTTTGGTGGGGGTCGATGTGGGGTGGGGGGATGAACCAGGGCACGCC
>NZ_VNFK01000037.1 GCF_007786235.1 Paenarthrobacter nitroguajacolicus
CGGAGACTTAGCGTCTCCGGCCTGTCTTGGAGGGTGGGCCCTGTGGGGATCGAACCCACGACCCACGGATTAAAAGTTTGGCCCTGGGGTGTTTTTGCGTGTTGCTGGTTGACTGAAAACGCCTAGATTCCGGGGTTTCTTCACCAAATATCGTTGCAGGTGATCCGGGATCATTGGATCCATATCCCACCAAAACTCTCACCAAATCCACACCGTGATCCACGACCGCCGCGGCTTGGGACGAAGAGATTGCAGACCGGGTTTAGATGTCCAGGTCACCTTCTGCAGTTGAAGCTCTCGAGGATCTCTGTATCGGACCGTTCATCTTCCGGGTGTTCCGAGTAGTAGAAGCTGAGATTTTCATCAGCTTTCAAGGCTTCGTAAAGTGTCGGCCGAAGCATCTCAGTCTTCTGCGAATTGAACGGCGACCGCTGGTTTAGTGTGCCGTTTGACCGCGTCCCATTTCGGCGCACGTCGAAACAGTGGACCTTATTTGGGTCCTCGCTGGAGCTTCTACCTAGCTGACTCAGAACCACCGTCTTCTCCTCGGGAGACAGGGCGGTAGGCAGTCTTGAAGGAATGAACTTTCCCAGTTGCTCGCAGAACTGGGTCAAAATCTCCCCGAGATTTGGCGCGTACTCAATACCGAAGTACTCTCGGAGCTCCCTCGCCCCAGCCGCTATACGCTGTGTGTTCGCTGCCGCCGTCAGAGTGCGGCTAGTATCACGGCCATCGATGAAGGTCAGCTTCACGAGCTGGTACTGAGGGGTCTCCTCGGGTGGCATATAGCGTTGGACCAGAGTGAAATATCGTCGTTGCCTATACGTGAAGGGGAAACAAGCAATGACCCATCCGCGAACAGCCAACTCGTCACGGATGGGTCGAAGGTTCTCCAACGGCGCATTCATGTTGCTACTCTCGCACTCGCCCTCTGACAAACATTGTGAGCTGGAGTCAACCATTCGTGTAGACATGGTGCGTCCCTCACCCCACTTGGCCATTACACCCTTGGTCGATGAGCATCGATGCGGGCATCTGTTTGCCCCATGGGCCACGTGGCTATATCCTGGCTGCCACCCAGGGGAGTACCAGCGCGATCTTGTGCGGAAGCCCGCTGAAGTAGACGGACTCAGCGTCTCTCCCTTTGGTGTTGGAGTAGGTCGCTTGTCATCGAAAATCCGCTAATTCTAGGGGTTTTTGAACTTCGGGAGTTGCTCTACGTTGCCCGTTATCGGATTCAATGCCCACCAAAAACGATATGCGGCCGGACTTTTCGTCCGGCCCTGGGTACAAAGGTCATGCGATTCTACGGTGAGGGACTGGGGCTGGAAGGGAGTCCGAAGTTTTCGGGATATAGCTCCTTGTAGATTGCCGCCTGGTCTCCTGCGACGCAGGCGCTGTCCATTTCCAGGCCGGAACCCAGCACGTTCGCCGTGTAGGACACGAGCTGTCCGCCGTTCTGGTCAGCGTAGAGGCGGATGAGGCCCGGGTCCCGGGGGTTGGTTTCGATGCGCGTATTGAAGCCCTTAGATTCCCAGAACGATTTGACGACGTCTACTGACGCCTCCAGATCAACGGGGTCGGAGGTTTGGCTTAGGACGACGTAATTCACGCCCTCTTCACCGTCGGGTGTGGTACAGAAACTGTTGCGGAGGCCTTCGTCGGACCATTTTTGAGGCCCGATAGCTTGCTGGGTTTCGGTTTTGAAGGCGTGAAGGTCCGCGAGGGCTTGCTTGAGTTCTTCGACCTGGGCTTTGACGGTTGCGGGGTCGCTGCGGTTGCTTGAGCCGGTCATGGGGTTCTCCGTCGTGGTGGGCGTGCAGGCGCTCAGCGTCATGGCCGCGAAGACCAATGCGGCGAGGAGGCTGGGGACCTTGTGTCGGGCCTTGGGTTGGTAGGACATGCGGTTCACTCTTCCTGGGCTACTTATTTGCCGCAACTCCGACGAGGGGCGAGACAGGCTTTCGCCTGGGAGGATGCGATCTCCGTGGCCTGTTGTTGTCAGGGCTGCCTCGTACAGTGCGGTGGTTCCTCGATCCAGGTACCCGTACCCGTCTCCGTCCTTCCGGTGCACCAGTGAGTTGTGTTCGGTCGTGCCGTGAAATTGGGTCCCGTCGATGGTGGCTGCTTCCGAGGAGAACACCTTCGCGTGAAATGATTCCATACGCGGATCCTGGCGCTGGGAACGGCCCCATCTGGCCAGGGCGTCAGGTTCGGCTTCACTGGCGTAGACCTGGCCTTCAGGCACGTGAAGCTCTTCGGCGTTCCGAATCTCTTTCTCGACGCCGGCGGAGCCGAGCATTGTGAACGAGGCGACGCGTAAATCTGCAGCGGCGAGGGCGTCGCTGGTTACTGTCGTGCCATAGGAATGGCCTAGTACGTTCAGGGTTTCCGGGGTCCTGTTGCCCAACCCATCCCTGACAGCATTGAAACCGCGCAGGTCCGCGACAAACCGCTCGCCACCTGCCCGTGCAGCATCACCGCTGCTCACGGTTGCCGGGTTGGGCGGGTCGTAGTTGATCCATGCGACCACCGCAAACGACTTACTCCGGTCGTTCAGCCTTTGCCGCGATTGCAGGTTAGCAGCGTTTGTTGCCCAGTCGTTGAAGCCGCTTTGGGGGGTAATGAGCATGCCGGACACGGCGTAGGTAACGTTGTCGGCTGTGTCGGGGTTGGCCGCAGAGACCTGTGCCTTTGGGGAGCCGTCGGTGAGGTCGAAGCCGAGCAGGACAGCTTGTCCTGACGCACCCGCGTTTACGAGGGCTTGACCGATGCCGTCTAGGGCTTTCTGTTGGGTTTGCAGACGTATCCAGTGCGGGTTTGGAATGGACCGCCCTGTGCTGGTGAACAGGGACTCGGGCGTCCCGGCGAGTTCAGCCTTGATGCGCTTCTGTTCGGTGACGAGGCGTATCCGGTTGGCAAGGTTCCGGGCGGTGGCGGTGACGCCGTTCAGGTTCCCGATAGCCCACGGGAGGGTTTCGATCAGGAGCTTCTGACCCTCGTCGGGTTCGATTGATCCGTCGTCGGCGGCTGTGTGGCCGAGACCGGCCCACCACTTGGCTACCACTACAGGGTCCAGTCCTGGTTCTTTCAGGAGTACTTCGAGCCGGGCGACGTTGCCGGCACCGCCGAGCCAGGCTTTCAGTTGCGCGGCGTTCAGGGCCCCGATGTCGTTCAAACCGACTTGCCCCGGTGGTGCGTACTGTATGAGGGCGCTGTTGAGCGCGGTCTCGGGCAGGGAGCCGCTGCCGGCTGCTTCGAATGCCGTGGCGATCTGCTCAAGCCACGTCGCGTCAGCGGCGTTCTCAGTCAGCAGTTCCTCGAACCCCGACACAAACGTGACAC
>NZ_VNFK01000038.1 GCF_007786235.1 Paenarthrobacter nitroguajacolicus
AGAGTAGGACACCGCCGGACAACCATTCGAAGAGCCCCGACCACAGGTCGGGGCTCTTCACCTTTAACACCCACACACCAGGCAGGCAGACCGGCCTTAGTCCAAGGAGGCCCCTGCGGCCTTGAGCATCGCAATGAAACGGTCAACGTTGCCCACATCCACAACTCCGCTGCCAGCGGCCCGTTCTCCGCTGGCAGGGGCCAGTGCCGCCAACGCCTGATTCATCACGGATGGCTCCTCCAGCTCGCAAGCCGCTTGAGCCACAATGCACCAAGTAGCCTCGAGCAGGAGATCGTTGGGCGGATCCGGAAGCTGCCGAAGAGCCTCGATGGCCAGGCTTCGTTGGCCTTCCTGGGCCAACAGGAGCGGGCGCACCCAACGCTCGTGGGGGCCGAAATCACCGTCAGGGAGTTGCGCAGCGTCGCGTAGCTTCCTGGTGAATCCTGCCAACGCCAGAAGTCCCTCGCCGAACCCTGGCATCTCCCCGGGCGCACGTGGCGTCCCCGTGCTGCCCAGAAAGGTCCAACGAAACCACTGAGTGAATACCGTAGCCAGCGGTCTTTCGTGTCGCCCTGCCAATTGGTCGATGGCCTCCGCTTCGGCGCTGGCAGCATCGATGTCGTCCAGGGCGCACAGCGCCTGCATACGAATGAGGCGTCCGTTGATCTCAAAGGTGGGCGAATCGGCGTCGAGCGCTGTTGCTATCAACTGCCGGCCAATCGAATCCCTCTGGGCTGCCGACCCCGCCTGGGCGAATGCCTGCATGTACCGGGCGCTCAGGGCGAAGCAAAGGAGCTGTGCATCGCCCAGGCCGCGGGCTATCGACGCTGCTTCGTCCGCCTCTTCCTGACGGTTGGATGTTCCCCGGGACTCCATGGCGATTGTCGCCAGAAGGCGGGCGCGCGTGCGGTGGCTGAGAGGCGAGGTTGAGGTGAGCGCCTGCTCGGCAGCGGCGACGATGGCGGCAGCCGCATCAGGATCGTCTGAACGCGTCCAGATCCCGGGGACGTCGTAGCCGCCAACGATTCGGGCCACGAGTTCGGGATCGTTCAGCTCCTGCGCTGCGCGGATGGCTTCAAGGCGCTGGGTGCGCGCGGTCTGCAGATCGCCAGCGACGGCCAGGCTACCGAGCACTGCGTTTGACGCTTCCAGCTGCGCCCGTGCGCCGCTCCGTGAATAGGCTGTGGCTGTCAAAGCCAGGCGCCCGCGCTCAGGTTCCAAGCCAGGATCCCTGCGCAGGATGCCGGCCTCCAAGTCCGCGAGGACAGGACTCGGATCCAGCCCGAGGTCATTGACAAACCGTTGGTGTGCCCGCCGAAGTGTCCCCAACGCATCACCCTGCCGATGCCCACGGTAGAGGGCCAGTGCCAGGAGACGCCACCCCTCCTCGCGCCAAGGATTCGCTGTCACGTGCGGCTCCAGCATGGTCACGGCACCGTCAGGCCGGCCGGCGGCTATGTGTGCTTGGGCTAAACGCTCGACGGCGGTCTGCCGCAGCTCACGGAGGCGGGTCACCTCGGCGTGGGCCCACGGTCTCTCGGCAAACTCTTCAAAAGCGTCGCCCTGCCATTCGGCCAGTGCCGCCGATAGGAGTGCGCCTGTCCCACCGGAACTTGCCCCTCTTGCTCCCGCCATTGCCGCTTCGAATCGCCAGGCGTCCACTGACTGGGGACCCAATCTCAGTGCATACCCGTCGCCGACGGTCACCAGCACTGCAGCCGGGGTCCGGGGTTGTCGGCGTGGTTCCAGGATGCGGCGGAGTTCGCCGATGAAGGTACGGACGGAGCCAACAGCCCCGGCGGGTGGCCTGCCATCCCAGAGCTCTTCTACCAGGGATGCCGTAGGGATCGCCCGACCCCGCTGCGCGACGAGTATGGCGATGACCTCCCGGTGCCGTCGCTTAGAGAGGTCCCGCACCAGTCCGTCCACAGTCACCTGGATGGGTCCGAGGACATTGATCTGCGGGGGGCTCACAGGCCAATCGTAGTCAGAGGCCCCGACAACCGACGGCTGATTGGGCGCTGATTCGGTAGCAGGAGAGTGGAGTGACCACCAACGATTGGAGATTCCATGGCTTTGACCTTGTTGCCCGATGCCACCTACCACCGCGTCCCCGTAGCACCCGACGTCCAACTGAACGTGGCGGTCGCCGGGAGCGGACCCGCCGTCGTACTTTTACACGGGTTCCCCCAGACGCACCTCATGTGGCGGCACGTCGCCGCTGATCTGGCGACCGACCACACAGTTATTTGCCCTGACCTACGAGGCTACGGTGCGAGTGACAAGCCTGCGGAGAGAGGCGAAGAGACATACTCAAAGCGGACCATGGCGGCCGATGTCGTAACTGCCGCCCGCTTCCTCGGTCATGAACGCTTCGCTTTGTCCGGGCATGACCGAGGTGCCCTTGTGGCCGTCCGCGCCGGCTTGGATCACCCCGATGCAGTGAGCCATCTTCTCGCCTTGGATGTGCTGCCAACGTTGGATATGTGGGACATCCTCCGGGGAGCGGAGGCCAAGGTGGCGTGGCACCTTTATCTCATGGCCCAGCCGGCAGGGATCCCGGAACCGATGATCGAAGCCACGGCCGATTCCTTCTTTGCATCCTTCCTGGATGGGTGGACCGCTGATCCGGAAGCGATTCCTGACACGTATCGGGCTGAGTACCTCCGGGCGTCGCGCGAGGCGGTGGTGTCGATCGTGGCGGACTACCGAGCTTCGGCAGGGATTGACGTCGCGCATGACCGTGCCGATAGGGACGCCGGCCGCGCTTTGGCCATGCCCGTCACTGTGATGCAGCAGGATTGGGGCGCAGCGCTCGGTTACGACGCCAAGGCACTGTGGAGTGCCTGGGCGCCCAACCTTGAACATGTGACCACGAACTCCGGACACTTCATGGCGGAGGAGGATCCCGCTGCGGTGATTGCCGTCTTACGTGCGCTGATGACCCGCTAGGGGGGGCAGGGTTCGACGGCGGGTGGTGGGGTTTGGTGGGGTGGTGGGGGTGGGGTTTGGGGTGGATTTGCGTTGGGGTGGTGGGGCGTGTATTGTTTTCTGAGTCGCCGGGTGCGAAACGGAAAGCCGGAAGGTGTGTACGGTTCGGTAGGCGGCCAAAAATAACTCTTCTTTTCCAATGGCCCTGTTGTGGTGTGCTGCTTTTGTGGTGTGCTGTGGGGTGATGTTTTGGGGGGTCTGTTGTTTGAGAACTCAATAGTGTGCCAAGTTTGTTGATACCGATTGTTTTTTGATTGGTTGAATTTTGCCAGG
>NZ_VNFK01000039.1 GCF_007786235.1 Paenarthrobacter nitroguajacolicus
TGGAGGGTTTTGGCGACGATGGAGTGGGTGTCGTTTTTGAAGTAGCGGCGGGCGGCTTGGCGGGTGTCGGAGAAGCCGAAGCCGTCTGCTCCGAGGGAGGCGAAGTCGTTGGGGATGAATTGGCGGATTTGGTCGGGGACGGCTTTCATGTAGTCGGACACGGCGATGACCGGTCCGGTGGTGCCGGCGAGTTGTTCGGTGATGAACGGGGTGCGGGCGGGTTGGCCGGGGTTGAGGAAGGCGTGTTCTTCGGCGTCGAGTCCGTCGCGTCGGAGTTCGTTCCAGGAGGTCACGGACCAGACGGTGGCGGCGACTCCCCAGTCGTCGTTGAGGATTTTTTGGGCTTCGAGGGCCCAGGGCACGGACACGCCGGAGGCGAGGATGTTCGCGGTGGGGCGGTTTCCGTTTCCGGTGGTGGCCTCGGGGGCGTCGGCGAGGTGGTAGATGCCTTTGAGGAGTCCGTTGATGTCGAGGTTGTCGGGTTCGGCGGGTTGGGTGATGGGCTCGTTGTAGACGGTGAGGTAGTACATCACGTTCTTATCATCACTGGTCTCGCCGTACATTTGTTCGAGGCCGTGGCGGATGATGTGGCCGATTTCGTAGCCGTAGGCGGGGTCGTAGGTGCGGACGGCGGGGTTGGTGGAGGCCAGGATGGGGGAGTGCCCGTCGGCGTGTTGGAGTCCTTCGCCGGTGAGGGTGGTTCGTCCTGCGGTGGCGCCGATGATGAAGCCGCGGGTCATTTGGTCCGCGGCGGCCCAGAAGGAGTCTCCGGTGCGTTGGAAGCCGAACATGGAGTAGAACACGTAGATCGGGACCAGGGGTTCGCCGTGGGTGGCGTAGGCGGTGCCGGCGGCGGTGAAGGCTGCGACGGCGCCGGCTTCGTTGATGCCGGGGTGGATCAGTTGGCCTGCGGGTGATTCTTTGTAGGCCAGGACGAGGTCGCGGTCCACGGAGAGGTAGTTCTGGCCTTTGGGGTTGTAGATTTTCGCGGTCGGGAAGAACGCGTCCATCCCGAAGGTGCGGGATTCGTCCGGGACGACGGGCACGAACCGGGCGCCGAAGTTCTTGTCCCGCATGAGGTCTTTGAGGAGCCGGACGAAGGCCATGGTGGTCGCGGCTTGTTGTTTCCCGGACCCGCGTTTGGCGACCTCGTAGGATTTGGCCTCGGGCAGGGTCACGGGGGTGTGGGTGCGGCGTCGTTCGGGCACGAACCCGCCGAGCTCGGCGCGGCGTTCCATGAGGTATTTGATTTCCGGGGCGTCCATGCCGGGGTGGTAGTACGGGGGCCGGTAGAGGTCGGCGTCGAGCTGTTCGTCGGTGATGGGGATGCGCAGGTGGTCACGGAAGGCTTTGAGGTCTTCCATGGTGAGCTTCTTCATTTGGTGGGTCGCGTTGCGGCCCTCGAAGTGCGGGCCCAGGCCGTAGCCCTTGACGGTTTTGGCCAGGATCACGGTGGGTTTGCCCTTGAACTCGGTCGCTGCCTTGTACGCGGCGTAGACCTTGCGGTAGTCGTGACCGCCGCGCTTGAGGCCCCAGATCTGCTCGTCGTTCAGGTCCGCGACCATGTCCTTGGTCTGCGGGGACTTGCCGAAGAAGTGTTCCCGGACGAACCCGCCGGACTCGGCCTTGTAGGTCTGGTAGTCACCATCGGGGGTTTCGTTCATGATTTTCACCAACGCCCCGTCGGCGTCGTTTTCGAGCAGGGAATCCCATTCCCGGCCCCAGACGACCTTGATCACGTTCCAGCCCGCACCGCGGAAGAACGCTTCGAGTTCCTGCATGATCTTGCCGTTGCCGCGCACCGGCCCGTCCAGGCGCTGGAGGTTGCAGTTGATCACGAAGTTCAGGTTGTCCAGGTTCTCGTTCGCGGCGAGCTGGAGCAGGCCACGGGACTCGGGCTCGTCCATTTCCCCGTCACCAAGGAACGCCCAGACCTGCTGGTCCGTGGTGTCCTTGATCCCGCGGTTCTGCAGATACCGGTTGGACTGGGCCTGGTAGATCGCGTTCATCGGGCCGATACCCATCGACACGGTCGGGAACTCCCAGAAATCCGGCATCAACCGTGGGTGCGGGTACGAGGACAGGGCATGCCCGGCCTTGGACTTTTCCTGACGGAACCCGTCCAGGTCCTCCTCGGTCAACCGGCCTTCCATGAACGCCCTGGCGTACATGCCCGGAGAGGCGTGGCCCTGGAAGAACACCTGGTCCCCGCCCGAAGGGTGGTCCTTACCGCGGAAGAAGTGGTTAAACCCCACCTCGTACAACGTCGCGGCACCGGCATACGTGGAAATATGCCCGCCCACACCAATATCGGAGCGCTGCGCACGATGGACCATGACCGCAGCGTTCCAGCGCATATACGCCCGATACCGGCGCTCGAACTCCTCGTTCCCCGGGAACGGCGCTTCCTGGTCCACCGGGATCGTGTTCACATAATCAGTGGTCGTCACCATCGGCACACCCACCGACCGGGCACCAGCACGCTGCAACAACGAACGCATAATGTACTGCGCACGCTCAGTACCCTGCTCCGCGATCAACGCATCAAGGGACTCAATCCACTCCGCGGTCTCTTCCGGATCACGATCAGGCAGCTGGGCAGTCAACCCGCTGAGGATGTGTGAGGTCTCTTCTCCTGCAGCCACGTCCAACCT
>NZ_VNFK01000004.1 GCF_007786235.1 Paenarthrobacter nitroguajacolicus
GTATGCCGCGGCAACACCGTCAACGGATGCAACACCATATCCTCCACCGCATACGGCAACTCCACACCCCCACCCGACGCACCAGCAAGGTTCAACACACCGCTCTCAGCAATCCCAGCCAGCCGCTCCTCCACCTCATCAGGCAGAATCAGCTCGGGGTGGTAACCCTCCAAGCCCAGCAAGGTAGCAGTGAAGGTGCCGTGCCCCTTGCCCGTGGCAGCCAAGGAGCCATAAAGATCAACACGGAGCCCGGCCACGGCAGGAAGCACACCGGACTCACGCAGCTCACGGGCAAACACCGCCCCGGCCCGCATCGGCCCCACAGTATGCGAACTCGACGGACCAATACCCACAGAGAACAGATCGAAAACGCCAACAGCCATAGCTGGGATCCCTTTCAGGGAAGAGTGAAACAAAGACAAAGAATGTGGGGGCCGGGCCAATCCCGAGCCAAGGCGGCCCGGCCCCCGGAGGTCCCAGTGCGGACCTCCAACCCGGTCTTTATGTGGGCGCCCGTTCCCAAGCGACCGCCCACCCGGGAGATCAATGTGCCTACGCCGTGGAGCGCCTCGGCCGGAACAGGGGTTCGCTGCGAAACATGCCGTTCGCACGGCGCACTCCGCAGCGAGCCCCCGAATCGGTCAGCGCAACCTAGCGACTAGCCCAGGTTTGCCGTGCCCGGGTACAACGGGTGCGCGGCAGCGAGTGCTTCAACGCGGTGACGCAGCCCGGAAAGGTCCGCTTCGGCGTCGGCAATCAAAGCCTCGGCGATGATGTCCGCAACCTCACGGAAGGCCGCTTCACCGAAGCCTCGCGTAGCCAGCGCGGGCGTGCCGATCCGCAGGCCGGAAGTGACCATGGGCGGGCGCGGGTCGAAGGGTACGGCGTTGCGGTTGACGGTGATGTCGATCGCGGCGAGGCGGTCCTCGGCCTGCTGGCCATCGAGTTCGCAGTTGCGCAGATCCACCAGGACCAGGTGCACGTCCGTTCCACCGGAAACCACCGAGATGCCCTTCGCAGCGACGTCGGGCTGGATCAGGCGTTCGGCCAGGATGCGGGAACCGGCCAGGACGCGTTCCTGGCGCTCACGGAACTCCTCAGAGGCAGCGATCTTGAACGCGACAGCCTTGCCCGCGATCACGTGCTCCAGAGGTCCGCCCTGCTGGCCCGGGAACACGGCCGAGTTGATCTTCTTGGCGATGTCGGCGTCGTTGGAGAGGATGATGCCGCCACGCGGACCGGCCAACGTCTTGTGCGTCGTGGACGTGGTGACGTGCGCGTGCGGGACCGGCGAAGGGTGCAGGCCGGCGGCGACAAGCCCGGCGAAGTGGGCCATGTCCACCATGAGGTAGGCGCCCACGGAGTCAGCGATCCGGCGGAACTCAGCGAAGTCCAGCTGTCGCGCATACGCGGACCAGCCGGCCACGATCAGTGCCGGTTTGTGCTCCTGGGCCAGGCGCTCCACCTCCACCATGTCCACGGTATGGGTGTCCTCGCGAACCCCGTACGGGACCACGTTGTAGAGCTTGCCGGAGAAGTTGATCCGCATCCCGTGCGTCAGGTGGCCGCCGTGGGCGAGGTTCAGGCCCATGATGGTGTCGCCCGGCTTGATCAGCGCGTGCATCACCGAGGCGTTCGCCTGCGCACCGGAGTGCGGCTGGACGTTCGCGTACTCGGCGCCAAATAATGCCTTGATGCGGTCAATGGCCAGCTGCTCAATGACGTCGACGTGCTCGCAGCCGCCGTAGTAGCGCTTGCCCGGGTAGCCCTCGGCGTACTTGTTGGTCAGCACCGAACCCTGCGCCTGCATGACAGCCACGGCAGTGTGGTTCTCCGATGCGATCATTTCCAGGCCGTCGCGCTGGCGGCCCAGTTCGTCGTCGATCTTTGCGGCGATCTCGGGGTCCAGCTCGGAGAGCTGGGCGTCCAACGACGCCGACACAACCTGCTGGTACTCGGTTACCGACACGGGGTTCACAGTTCGCCTCCGTTGGCTGCTGCGTACTCTTCGGCCGACATGAGCGGACCTTCTTCAGTGGCGGCGACCTTGAACAGCCAGCCCTGGCCGTAGGGATCGTTGTTGATCAGGGCGGGATCTCCGACAACGGCGTCGTTGATCTCTGTCACCTCACCCGTCACAGGCGAGTACAGATCGGACACGGACTTGGTGGACTCCACCTCGCCACAGGTCTCGCCCGCAGTGACTGTGGAACCAACCTCGGGCAGGTCCACGTACACGATGTCACCCAAAGCGTCAGCGGCGACGGCGGAGATCCCAATCCCCACCGGCCCGTCCCCGTCAGCGGCAACCCACTCGTGCTCGGCCGAGTACTTCAATTCAGCTACTACCTTGCTCATTCCAATTCCTTCTCTTTCTTCGAGTTTTTGTACAGCTGATGCCCTCAAAAGGGCCTCATAAGGGCGTTATGTGTACGAAAACTCTTATTTTTGGCGCTTGTAGAACGGCAGCGGCACCACTTCGAAAGGCTCTGCCTTGCCGCGGAGGTCGACGTCCACGAAGGACCCGGGTTCGGCATGCTCGACGTCGACATACGCCAACGCCACCGGGTAACCCAGCGTCGGGCTTGGTTGGCCCGAGGTCACCTCACCGATGAGGGAACCGTTCTTGAGGACTGAGTAGTGGGCGCGGGCGGCTCGGCGACCGGTGCCCTTGAGGCCTACGAGCTTCTGGCCGATGGTGGTTCCGACGCCTGCTGCCTTGATGGCAGTGAGTGCGTCCCGGCCAACGAAGTCGCTTTCCTTGGCCAGGGAAACTACCGGCCCCAGACCTGCGGCGTAGGCGTTGACGTGGCGGGAGAGCTCGTTGCCGTAGAGCGGCATGCCGGCTTCGAGGCGGAGGGAATCGCGGGCTGCGAGCCCAGCGGGGATGAGTCCGTGGCCTTCGCCGGCTTCCAGGAGCGCTTCCCAGAGCCCGGCAGCGTCGACGTTCGGGATGTAGATCTCGAACCCGTCTTCTCCGGTGTACCCGGTGCGGGCCAAGAGCAGGTCCTCGCCGTTGATGGATACCTCAACTGCTGCGTAGTACTTCAGCTCCGTCACCAAGGAGTGCTGCTCGCCAGGCACCAGTTTCAGCAGAATCGCCTCGGCGTTCGGTCCCTGCACGGCGATCAGCGAGGTGTCCGCCGAAGCGTCCTGAACCACGACGTCGAAACCGGCTGCCCGCTCCCCCAGCGCCGCGGCGACCACCTTGGCGTTGCCCGCATTGGGGACCACCAGGAAGTTATCGTCAGCGCGACGGTACGTAATGAGGTCGTCGATGATGCCGCCGTCGACGTTGCAGATCAGCGAATATTTGGCCTTGCCCACCGCAATCGCGGACAGTTTGCCCACCAGGGCGTAGTCCAGGAACGCTGCGGCCTCGGGACCGGTGACCCAGACTTCGCCCATGTGGGAGAGGTCGAACAGGCCGGCTGCGTTGCGGACCGCGTGGTGCTCGGCGAGTTCGGACTCGTACTTGAGGGGCATCTGCCAGCCGCCGAAGTCCGTGAAGGAAGCGCCGGCCTTTTTGTGTTGCTCGTACAGAGCGGTGTAGTTCTCAGACATGTCAGGAGTCCTTAGTTTTCGAAGTCCGTGAGGGGCGGGCAGGAGCACACGAGGTTGCGGTCCCCCGCGGCACCGTCAATGCGGCCAACCGGTGGGAAGTACTTGTCCTGCTTGAGGTGGTGGACCGGGAACGCGGCCTGCTCACGCGGGTAGTCGCGGTCCCAGGCGGAATTTACGACGGCGGCAGCCGTGTGCGGCGCGTTGCGCAGCGGCGACTTTTCAACAGTGAAATCGCCGGTGGCCACCTGCTCGATTTCGGCACGGATGGTGATCATGGCTTCAATGAAGCGGTCGATCTCTGCCAGGTCCTCGGATTCGGTGGGTTCCACCATCAAGGTGCCTGCCACCGGGAAAGCCAGGGTGGGCGCGTGGAAGCCGAAGTCGATGAGGCGCTTGGCCACATCCTCGGCCGTGACACCCGTACGGGCTGTCAGCTCGCGGAGGTCCAGGATGCACTCGTGGGCAACGAGTCCGCCTTCGCCCGTGTACAGGATGGGGAAGTGCTCATCCAACCGGGAAGCCACGTAGTTGGCCGCCAGCAGCGCGGACTTGGTGGCTTCGGTCAGGCCCTGGCCGCCCATGAGCTTCACGTACGCCCAGGAGATCGGCAGGACCCCGGCGGAACCGAAGCGCGAGGCCGAGATCGCGACGCCGCCTTCGGAAGAATCACTGTTCGCGTCACCGGGCATGAACGGTGCCAGGTGTGCCTTGGCTGCGACCGGGCCAACGCCCGGACCACCACCGCCGTGCGGGATGCAGAAGGTCTTGTGCAGGTTCAGGTGCGAGACATCGCCACCGAACTTGCCCGGCTGGGCCAAGCCAACCAGCGCGTTGAGGTTGGCGCCGTCAACGTACACCTGGCCACCGGCCTCGTGGACCGCATCGCAGACTTCGCGGACGTCGGCGTCGTACACACCGTGCGTGGACGGGTACGTGATCATGATGCAGGAGAGCGCGTCCTTGTTGGCCTCGATCTTGGCCTTCAGGTCGTCGTGGTCGATCGTGCCATCGGATGCCGTCGCCACGACGACAACCTTCATGCCGGCCAGCACCGCGGAGGCAGCGTTCGTGCCGTGGGCCGAGGCCGGGATGAGGCACACGTTGCGCTGCTCATCGCCGTTGGACAGGTGGTAGCCGCGGATCGCCAGGAGACCGGCAAGCTCACCCTGGGAACCGGCGTTCGGCTGGATGGACACCTGGTCGTAGCCGGTGATCTCAGTGAGGTCGGCTTCCAGGTCTTCGATCAGTTCGCGCCAACCCGCCGTCTGGTGGTCCGGAGCGAACGGGTGGATCGAGGCGAACTCCGGCCAGGAAATGGCTTCCATCTCCGCGGTGGCGTTCAGCTTCATAGTGCAGGAACCCAAGGGGATCATGGTGCGGTCCAGAGCGAGGTCCCGGTCGGACAGCTTGCGGATATAGCGCAACAGCTGCGTCTCGGAACGGTGCGTGTTGAACACCGGGTGCTGCAGGAAATCAGAGGTGCGGACTACGTCTGCGGGCAGCTCGAACCCGGAGGCGTCCCCCACCGGGCCGGCACCAAAGGCGACGGCCACCGAGGACAGGACCTCCGGCGTCGTGGTTTCATCAACCGAAACCCCCACGGTGTCGGCGTCGATGATCCGCAGGTTGATGCCGCGGGCTTCGGCGGCGGCGATGACCTTCTCTGCCTTGCCGGGGACTCGGACGGTGAGGGTGTCGAAGAAGGAATCTGAGACGAGCTCGCGACCAGCCTTCTGCAGCGCAGTGGCAAGGGTGCGGGCGTGGCCGTGGACGGTTTCGGCGATCGCCTTCAGGCCTTCAGGGCCGTGGTACACCGCGTACATCGAAGCCACGATGGCGAGCAAGGCCTGTGCCGTGCAGATGTTGGATGTGGCCTTTTCGCGGCGGATGTGCTGCTCGCGGGTCTGCAGCGCGAGGCGGTAGGCGGGGACGCCGGCGTTGTCCTTGGAGACTCCGACGATGCGGCCCGGGAGCGTCCGCTCCATGCCTTCACGGACGGCCATATAGGCCGCGTGCGGACCACCGAAGAACAGCGGGACACCGAAGCGCTGCGCAGTTCCGACGGCGATGTCTGCACCTTGTTCGCCCGGGGGCGTGATGAGGGTGAGCGCCAGCAAATCGGCGGCCACGGTGACCAGTGCGCCGCGTTCCTTCGCGTCGGAAATGACGCCGGAGTGGTCGAAAACCCGGCCCGAAGCACCGGGCTGCTGGAGGACGACGCCGTTGATGTCGCCGTCGGGCAGACCGGCGGAGAGGTCCGCGACCTCCACCTCGAATCCCAGCGCCTCAGCGCGGCCCTTCACGATGGCGATGGTCTGCGGAAGGAGGTCGGTGTCCAGGACAGTCTTGCCATCCTTGGCCGTCTTGTTCTTGTTGGCCCGGCGCATCAACAGCACGGCCTCGGCCACGGCGGTGGCTTCATCCAGCAGGGAAGCGTTCGCCACGGGAAGGCCGGTGAGATCCTGCACCATGGTCTGGAAGTTGAGGAGCGCTTCGAGGCGGCCCTGCGAAATTTCCGGCTGGTACGGCGTGTAGGCGGTGTACCAGGCCGGAGCTTCGAGGATATTGCGGCGGATGACCGGGGGCGTGACGGTGTCGTAGTAGCCCTGGCCGATCATCTGAACCGCGGTCTTGTTTTTGGAAGCAAGCTTGCGCAACTCGGCGAGGACCTGCACCTCGGTGAGGGCGTCCTGCAGCTTCAGGGCGGTGTCCTGGCGGATGGAATCGGGGACGGCGACGTCTACCAGGCCGTCGACAGAGTCGTAGCCGATGGCCTTGAGCATGGTGTCAACGTCGGCCTGGCGGCGGGCGCCGATGTGCCGGTCCGCGAAGGCGGTGGGGGTTGATTGAACAGTCAAGAGGAACTCCATGATTCAGGCGCCCAATGAGCGCCACGATGATGTGGGGTTCCTCCCCGCTCTGTATTGGACCTGAGAGATTCCGCAGGGATGGTTGCCTGCTTGCACCGTCGGTGAGCCCGGTTGCCCGGGCTGCTTTCCAGAGTTGCCTAACCGCGGCGGTACATGGGCCTGAGAGATTCCTGGGGAGGATTTGCTCCTACGGCGCCTGACTGGATGTACCGGCAGGACTCTCCCGCCGCAGATCAAAAGCGTTGCATCACGTCAGTGACACGCTTCACACCATAGCGTGGGGTTTCGCAAAAGTGCAAGCAAGCGGCCCCTACCCGCGCATGGCCTCGTGGATCTGCAGCGCGAACCAGATTTGCGCCACCGTGGAGGTTTCGCCCATGTCCAGGCCTGTCAGCTCACCGATTTTTCGGATCCGGTAGATGATGGTTTGCCGGTGCGCGAACAGCGCTGAAGCCGTCTTCTGCCACGATCGCTGCGAGTCCAAATATGTCCTCAGCGTGACAATGAGATCGCCATCCTGCCTCTGTTCATAATCGAAAATCGGCCCCAGCAACCGCCGGACCAGAGCCGTTCCTTCCTCGAAACCCGTCAAGCCCAACCATGAGGGCCCCTCCGCATACCGGGCGACGTCCAGCTTGTTCGCGCGGGCCGAACCGAGGGCCCAGAGGGATTCCTGCAGGGCACGCTGGATGTTGGCCACCGCAGCGGGGGCACTGATGCCCAGGGTGGCACTCCCGCCGCAGTGGGCCAGGACGTCGTCGTCAACGTCGGCCGGGACCACCACGTGCAGCCGGGTATTCCGCATCAAGGTGACAGAGGCAACCCCGTGCCGCCACAGCTCGATATGCACCCCGGCCAGCCTGTCGCCGTCGTCCGCTTGAATCGAGGCGACCAGAAACCCAGCTGCCGGGACCCCGAAGGCCGCCAACCTGCTTTCCATCTCAGCCGCTCCCAGACGGCCGTCGAAGGCCTGAAGCAAGAACTCGCCCGCGGCCCGGTGCCGGCCTTCCAGCGACAGGACGATGCGCGAGAGCTGCAGTCCCAGCACGGTTGCGGCGTGCAGAAGTACGACGGCGTCCGGGTGCGGTTCGCTGTTGGGCAGCACCACCAAGAGCGCATTGGCATGGGTGGGAATATCCATGGTCAGCACATGCCTGCCCCGGATTCGGTGCCACTGGAAGTTCTTCCCGGCAGGGGTCACCTGCCCCGACGACGGCGCCCAGGCATCAGCGAGGAACTCCGGGAGTGCCTTCCCATCGGGGTGCCAGGGATGGAGGCAGCGGCGATCCACGACGAACAGGTCCGCGTCCAACTCGGTCGCCAGCCGCTGAACGAGGCTCTGCCAATGGTCCTCGGAGGCACCTGCGGTGCGGAGCAGATCATAGACGCGCGCCGTCTGCCGGAGCCGACGCGACTCTTCGAGCAGCGAGGACTCCGCAACCGACCTGGCGATGGCGATGAACGGCAAGGGATACGGAATATTGACCAGGGGCAAGGGGAGCCGATCGCACGCCGCCAGGAATTCCGCGGTCAGGGTCGGCGCGTGCATCTTCTCTCCGATGGCCAGGGCGCTGGCACCGCTGTCCATCAGGGCCTCCGCGAGCGCCACTTGCCCGTCTGCGTCGGCGGGAATCGAGAGACCATTGGTCATCATGAGTTCGCCGCCCGTGACCCACTCCCAGAGCCGGGGCAGGTCCGAGGTGTGAGCCCAGGTGATGCGGTTATCCATTCCTGCCGAGCCGGCCAGGATTGTCAGGCCCAGCTGCGGTTCGGCGACGAGTTCAGCGACGGTGATTGCCATTGCTACGGCTACCCTTCTCATGCATTTGGCAGTTTTTAGACACTTGTCTAAGCACCCCCGCCATTTGTAGTCAATGTACTTCTATCCTCCGTGACCTGCATCACCAAGACTTCAATTACATACTTCCCCTGCTCAACGATGAGCACTCACGAGAGAGGGTTTGCAATGAGCGCAACCAGCAACCTCATTGATGACGCCCCACTAACCACGTTCCACAAGAAGCTGACATTCTTCGCTTCCGGCGGGCCCTTCATAGACGGCTACGCCTTGTCGATCATTGGTATCGCACTGATCACCATGATTCCCGGCCTGGACATGACGCCTGCAGAGATCGGCTTGGTAGGTGCGGCAAGCCTTGTCGGCATTTTCTTCGGGGGCGGCGTCTTCGGTTGGCTCACCGACAAGATCGGCCGACACAAGATGTACATTGCCGACCTGATCGCCTTGGCACTGTTCTCCGTGCTGAACGGCTTCGCCACCGAGATTTGGCAAGTAGTCCTCTGTCGGTTCTTCCTGGGGATGGCCATTGGCGCCGACTACCCCATCGCCACGTCCCTCTTGGCAGAGTTCCTGCCCAAAAAGCACCGCGGGCGCCTTCTCGGAGCAACGTTTGTTGTCTGGGCGATCGGCGCGGCCGTCGCGTACGCCGTCGGATATCTGCTCCGCGACACGGGACCCGATGCCTGGCGCTGGATGGTCGCCAGCCCCGCGATCTTCGCCGTTATTACGTTGCTCTTCCGGTTGGGCACTCCCGAGTCCCCACGTTGGCTGCTCTCGCGCGGACGGCGCGAGGAGGCCGATGCTGTCATCAAGAAGGTCTACGGACAGCAGTATGGGCTGGCTGATATCGCTTCCGACAGCGAGGGACCGGCGAAGCAGGGCAGGTTCCTGGATATCTTCCGGGGCCAATACTGGAAACGCACGCTGTTCGTCTCCATCTTCTGGACTGCGCAGGTCATCCCCCTGTTCGCCGTGTACACCTTTGCTCCGGACCTCCTGCACTCCATGGGTTTGACCGGCGATGCCAACCTCTACGGAGGATCGTTCCTGATTTCCATGTTGTTCGTGGTGGGTGGCATTCCCGGGCTCTGGCTCGTTGAAAAGATCGGGCGACGCAAGTTGCTTCTTTCGAGCTTCGGGGTCATCGTGGTGGCCCTCGCCATCCCGGCTTTCATTCCAAATGTCCAAGCCGCGCCTCTCTTCATCGCCCTGGCTATCTTCGCTCTGGCCTCTGGCGCCTCCAGTTTCCTCGAAGTTGTCTACCCCAACGAGCTCTTCCCCACAGAGGTTCGCGCAACGGCAGTGGGCTTCGGCACCGCGGTCAGCCGAATTGGATCGGCCGCCAGCACGTACTTGATGCCCGTCGCAATCGTGAGCTTCGGCGCTGCAGGTTCGCTGCTCATCGGCGCCGGAATCTCGTTGGTGGGTTTGGTGGCTACTTTCCTGCTCGCACCCGAAACGGCCAACAAGTCCCTCTCAGAACTCACCAACCAAAAGAAGCCGGCAACCCCGGAGCCCAACAAAGTAACCGAAGGATCCCTGTCATGACCACTCACCAGCCCATTGGCCCCGTCGATGCCACCAAGGTTCCCCGCTACGCCGGATTGGGTACGTTTGCGAGGCTGCCGCAGATTGATCGCGTCCCCGACTACGACATTGCCATTGTCGGCGTACCGTTCGACGGCGGAACCTCCTACCGCCCAGGGGCCCGGTTTGGTCCGGCCGCAGTTCGCGAAGCCTCCCGCCTCCTGCGCCCTGGTTACCACCCGGAGTTGGATGTAGAGCCAGTCAACGAAGTCCAGGTCGTGGATGCCGGCGACATCGCCTGCACTCCCTATGACATCACCCGGGCAATCCGCGAGATCGAAGAACAAGCCCGTCCCCTGATCAGCGCGGACAAGAAGCTGATCTCCATCGGCGGCGACCACACCATCGCGCTCCCCATGTTGCAGGCGCTCAACAAAGTGCACGGTCCAGTAGCACTGCTCCACTTTGATGCCCACCTGGACACCTGGGACACGTACTTCGACCAGCCAGTCACGCACGGAACCATCTTCCGGAGGGCCTTCGAGGAGGGCCTGCTGATCGAAGACAAATCCATGCACGTCGGGATCCGCGGGCCGGTTTACGATCGGAATGACTTCCTCCGGGACCACGAGTTCGGTTTCCAGATCATTCGTTGCTCCGACCTGGACGTCATCGGCGTCCCGGCGGCCATCGACCAAGTCAAGCAGCGGCTGGGTGACACTCCCGTGTACGTTTCCATCGACATCGACGTCCTGGATCCGTCCTACGCACCGGGCACCGGTACCCCGGAAATGGGTGGCCTGCACTCCCGCGAACTTCTTGCACTTCTCCGCGGCCTGAACGGTATCAACATCGTAGGTGCCGACGTGGTTGAAGTGGCCCCCGCCTACGACCATGCCGACATCACCAGTGTGGCCGCGGCGACAGTGGTGTTCGACCTGTTGGCCCTGATGGTAAATCGAGGTAAGGGAGCCACCGTGTCCGGCCACGAACTCGAAGCGGCTAGAGCCTGACCTGGACGTGTTTGTTTGAAGCCCGCCGTGGGGGTCAAGTTTCCTCCCTGGTCACTTGACCCCCACTGGAAACACCGGAATGGTAGTTTGATTCCTGCTGAGGCAGACAACGCACCCAACCGGAGGACCATCCATGTTTAAGGGTTTCAAGGACTTTATACTTCGCGGAAACGTGATCGAACTGGCCATCGCGGTCGTTATCGGCAGTGCCTTCACCGCACTCGTTACAGCCTTCACCAACAACATCATTAACCCTGTGATCGCCGCCGCCGGCGGCATGAACGCTGACGGGCTCGGCTTCAAGATCTGGGAGAACAACCCCGCCACACTCGTCAACATCGGCGCCGTATTGACTGCTTTGGTGACCTTCGTGATCACCGCAGCGGTGGTCTACTTCATCTTCGTGGCGCCCATGAACAAGATCAACTCTTTGGTCAAGGACCGCCTCTCCACCGAGGAACCCGAGGAAGAGCCGCTGCCCGCAGACACCGCACTGCTGGCCGAGATCCGCGACCTCCTGAAGGACGCAGCCGCAGCCCGCAACGCGGAGCGCGGTTCGGATCTGGATTCCGACCTCGACCCGGATCTCGATTCCGACCGCATCCGCTAGGACCAGCGCACACCAGCGCCCCTTCCCAGCCGCGTCGTTTAACCCGGCGTTCTCCCCCGAGAACGCCGGGTTCTTGCGTTCACCGGGCCGTACCCAGAACGTGACGCGCGGGCAACGGGTTCGAAACAGGGGCAGGGCAGCATGAAACCATGAAGCCCAACCCGAGCACTCCCCTCACCGCGGACCTCCTCTGTGATGTCTGCGGCCAGTTGCCCGAACCGCCCAAAGCCCGGCTCACCCTCGCCAACATCGCGGTCATGCTTCCCATCGAACTTCTGGTGCATGCCGCAGTTGTGGAAACGCACCTCCCCTACGTTGCCAAGGTCCTGCTGCTTGCGGTGACCGCTACAGTCCTGGTCATCTGGGTGGCTGAGCCATCAGCCGCGAAGGTCCTCAGGCGCTGGCTGCATGCTTCGGCACTACGCCAGCGACGACAACTGCACCTGGCTCCATCGCTGTGGCGGGCGCGCACGCTGCTCCACGACCAGCCAGGCTCCTTGCAGAAAATCACCCACTCCCTTGCGAAGCTGGACACCAACATTCTTAGCCTGCACGTCCACCTGATGGCCGGAACTGGGATGGACAACGTGGTGATGGACGAGTTCGTCCTCTCCGCACCGGGAAACGTCACCGAGCAGGAACTGCTCAAAGCACTGGACGACGGCGGCGGGCGTGAGTCCCACGTGTGGCCCACCACCGCGCTGGCCATGGCTGACGGCCAAACCAAGGCGCTGAGCCTCGCCACCCGCGTGGCCGGGAATCCGCAGGAACTTCCGATGGCAGTCGCCGAGCTGCTTTCCGCGAAAGTAGTCCCCATCGATCCGGAACATCCAAAGGGCGAGGTGACTGCCGGCGTCGGGCCTTCAACGGACATCCTGAAGATTCCGACAGCCTGGCATGGACCGCTGGTGTTCTCGCGGCAGGGCGAGCCGTTCACTCCGGCGGAATCAGCCCGAGCGCACAGGCTGGCTGAACTTGCGGAAATTTTGGCACACCGTCCGGCTGAGCCACGGCGTTCCTCCCCGGTGGGCGCAGCGAAGCGGACGTAGCACTGTTCAGCCGAGCACGCGGCGCGTCAGGGATGCTGCTCAGTTGATGAGCTGGACCCGGAGGCCCGTTCCGCGTTCCTTCGTCACCATCCGTCGTTCAATTGCTCCCCTTTGCGTGAGCCACAGAATGCTGCCGTCAGGAGTAACGGCCTCCACCATGCCTTGGTCCACGATGTCGTCGCCACGCCAGACTTGAACAGTTTGGCCAACCAGCAACGTCCAATTGTTCACCCTCCTGCCCCGTGCTTGGACGAAGCGGAACCCAAACAACGGCTCTTTCCTACTGTCTTGCACCCGACGACTCCTAGCCTGCTGTACATGGTTCTGTACAAGTCCAGTGCCTTCAACCATCGGTCCATGACGCAGTTACGTGGCCAAGTTCAGGGAATGGGCCGCTACAGCGCCTTCACAGCCCCCAGCACCTTGGTCAAGGAATCCTTGGCATCACCGAAGAGCAGTGTGGTCTGCGGCTCGTAGAGCAGTTCATTTTCAATCCCGGCGAACCCGGGACGCATGGAGCGCTTGAGGAACACCACTTGCCGGGCATCGGCCACTTCCAGGATGGGCATTCCGTAGATGGGCGAACCCGAGGTGGTCTTCGCGGCCGGGTTGACTACATCGTTGGCGCCCACCACCAAAGCAACATCGGCCGTTCTGAAATCGGAGTTGATGTCGCTCATTTCCTTCAGCGACTCGTAGGGAACATTGGCCTCGGCCAGGAGGACGTTCATGTGCCCCGGCATGCGGCCGGCAACGGGGTGGATGGCGAAGTCGACATCGATCCCCCGTGCTTCCAAGGCCAGGGCCAACTCGGCCGCGGTGTGTTGGCCCTGCGCGACGGCAAGACCATATCCGGGAACGATGATCACACGTTGTGCATAGCCGAGCAGCACCGCGACGTCCTCGGCGCTGGAGGAACGGACAGGCCGCTCACTGACGGCGGTGGATCCGGCAGTGGAGCCTCCCTTGAAGGCTCCGAACATGATGCCGGCAACGCTGCGGCCCATCGCCGCGGCCATGGCACGGGTGAGGATGGTGCCGGAGGCCCCCACCAGTGTTCCCGCCACCACAAGGAGCACGTTCCCCAAAACCAGCCCGGACGCTGCCACAGCCAAACCGGTGAAGGCGTTCAGGAGGGATATGACAATCGGCACGTCTGCACCGCCCACCGGCAACACCAGGAGGATGCCTGCTGCAAGCCCCAGCACCAACAGGGTCAGCGCGAGGACCAAAGATCCGTTCAGCATCACCACAACACCGGCCCCCACTGCGGCCAGCAATACCAAGGCCATCAGGGCGGGCAGGCCGGGAAACGTCACCGGCCGGGTGGTCATGAGTCCTTGGAGCTTGGCAAAGGTGACTCCTGAGCCGGCAAACGACACCGCGCCCACCAGCAAGGTGAACACAATTGCCAGGCGGACCCAAGGGTCGTCCGAATGCGAGAGCTCCAGCAAGGCAACCAGCGCGGCGGCACCACCACCCACCCCGTTGAAGAGGGCCACGAGCTGCGGCATCTGCGTCATCTGGACCCTGCGCGCCACCGGAGCAGCCACTCCCGACCCCACCGCGATAGCCCCAAGGATCCAAGGAATGTTGTCCAGCTTCACGGAAACGAACACGGTGACCACGGCAAGCAACGCCCCAAGAGCACCGATGAGATTTCCGCGCCGGGCAGTCCGTGGGGAGTTCAGGCCTTTCAGGGCCAGGATGAAGCAGGCCGCCGCGGCGAGGTACAGCAGTGCCGTCCAGGTGGGGTTGAGCAGCGTCACGGGCGTCGCTCCTCGGCGGGTTCTACTGCATCAACCTTCGACGCCGGCCGTTGCCTTCCGCGGAACATCTCCAGCATGCGGTCGGTCACCACGAATCCGCCCACGAGGTTGGCCGTGGCCAGGACTACGGCCAGGAGGGCGACCGCCAGGACCCACGGATCTGCAGCCTGCCCGGCCACAATGATGGCCCCCACCAGGATGATGCCGTGGATCGCGTTGGCCCCGGACATGAGGGGTGTGTGCAGGGTGCTGGAGACCTTGGAAACGACCTCAAAGCCCACAAATACGGCCAGCACAGTGATCGTCAGCAGGCTCATGCCATCCATCAGCGCACTCCTTCGGTTCCGGGGTGAGTACTTCCAAAAGGCGCGGTCTCGCCGGCCAGCGCCGTGAGTGCCTCCGCCGTGGGGGCGTGCCGGACCTCACCGTCGTGGGTGAGGCAGGTGCCGGCCACCACGTCGTCGTCGAAGTCCGGCGCAACCACGCCCTCCCGGGTCATGAGGGCCAGCAGGTTGGCCACGTTCTTGGCGTAGAGGCGCGAGGCGTCCGCGGGCATGGCCGACGCCGCGTCCTTGATTCCCACGAGCGTTACGATGCCCTGGCCATCACCGGTGGGAATGGGAAGGTCCTGCCCTGGGATGCTCCCTTCGACGTTTCCACCGGATTCTGCCGCCAGATCAACCACTACCGACCCCGGACGCATGCCTTGGACCATGTCCCGTGTGACCAGAAGTGGGGCCCGCCTGCCGGGAACGGCGGCCGTGGTAATCAGCACATCCGCCTGGGCCACGTGTGGCGTCAAAAGTGCACGCTGCAGCGCACCCCTGTCCGCACTCAGTTCCCGGGCGTAGCCGCCCGAGGCTTCCGCAGTTTCGAGGTCCAGTTTGATGAACGTTCCGCCCATGGAAGCCACTTCGTCGGCCGAGGCAGGGCGGATGTCGTTGGCGGAAACCCGCGCACCGAGCCTCTTCGCGGTGCCGATCGCCTGCAAGCCCGCCACACCTGCCCCAAGAACCAGCACGCGGGCCGGTGGAATAGTCCCGGCGGCCGTCATGTAGAGCGGGAAGAACCGCGGTAGTCGCATGGCTGCCTCGAGCACGCAGCGATAGCCAGCCACCAAAGCCTGCGAGGTCAGGGCATCCATGGATTGGGCGCGGGAGATGCGGGGAACCAGTTCCATCGCAAACGAGGTAATTCCCCCGGCGGCGAGCGCCGGGACCGTAGGCAACTCGGACGACGGCGACCCCAAGCCGACGGTGATGGCTCCCCTGCGGAGGGCCCCCGCCGTCGACGGTTCCATGGGCCGGACGTGGCAGTAGACGTCCAGGGCCCCGAGATCCAGCGACTGCACCACGGAGGCACCTGCCTGCCGGTAGTCATCGTCGCTATGGCCGGAAGCCAGCCCCGCGCCGGATTCGATCTCTACCGCAAGGCCCAAACCCGCCAATTGCTTGACCGTTTCCGGCGTGGCGGCCACACGTCGCTCCCCATCGAGCGCCTCGCGCGCTATGCCTGCTTTCACCCGCCACCCCTCTTCCGGAACGCTCCAGAAACCAGTTGGCATGAGTCTATGACTGCAAGGGGCCGGGCGGGAGTAGGGGGCTGCGCTATGTGCACAAGTCCACTAGGGTCGGTGGAAGCTGGGGGCAACCAGCCACCACACCGTCGACGAGCCGGTTCCGGCCGTGCCGTCGGGAAGGAACGCCGCTATGGATTCATTCAAGATCGGCTATTTCGTCGGAAGCCTCTCAAGTACCTCCATCAACCGGGTCCTGTCCAAAGCGCTTATCAGCGTGGCGCCCCCGGAGCTGGAATTCCATGAGATCACCATCAAGGACCTCCCCCTCTACAGCTCGGATTACGACGCCGATTTCCCTCCGGCGGGCCGCGAACTGAAGGATGCCATTGCGGCGTCGGACGGCATCCTGTTCGTCTCCCCCGAGTACAACCGCTCCATCCCGGGCGCGCTGAAGAACGCGATCGACTGGGGTTCACGCCCGTGGGGCACCAACTCGTTCGCACGGAAACCCACCGGAATCATCGGCGCTTCGCCCGGTGGCATCGGCACCGCGGTGATGCAGTCCTCCATGCGCAGCGTGCTGAGTTTCCTGGATGCGCCGCAATTGAACGCGCCTGAGGCCTACATCCGTTTCGTTGCGGACGCTTACGACGACGACGGTTCAGTTAAGGACGAAGGCACCGCAAAACTGTTGCGGCACTACATGGAGGAGTACAGCGCCTTTGTCCAGCGCGTCCTCGCGGCCAACGCACCAGGCCACATCGGTGACCAGGAACCGGATTCCTCTAAGCTCACGCGGTAGGAGTTCCGGGGGTGTTGCCCGTCGCACTACGGGTGCCACCCCCACACCCCTCCAATAGTCAGTATGCTTACTACCACAACGTTCTCGACCCCGTTCCCAGGAGAAAACGATGCTTCGTAGATTAGCTCTGACCACCTTGGCGCTGACCCTGCTCGCGAGCTCAGCACTGTCCACCGCAGTATCTGCCACCGCGTCCGTCGGCATGCAGGGCAGCGTTGCGGCCACCACAGCCACCCCAACACCGGAACCCAGCAATCCGTCCGGGCCCTCCACGGCAACACCCACCGCGGAGCCGACATCCGACGCCCCCAACCCCGCGGGCACCGGACCGGCCAACCCGGGGACGGGCGAGACGGGCCAGCAGGAGCAGACGCGAACCGACGTGGTCCCCTGGGTACTGGCAGCAGTTGCCGCAGCCATCATCATCGCGTTGATCATTTGGACCATGCGGAACCGCCGCGGCCGGGACAAGGGAATCGGCGACCAGCAGCGCTAGCCGCTTCCGGCGGGTTGGCCGCTCAGCGCCCTGCCGCGAGCTTGCCGATGAGGCTGGTCTCCAGGTGTTCCAGCAGGTGCCGCGGATTGTCATAGACCTCCGCGGCACCCGCTTCGCGCAGCTCCGCTTCGCTGATTCCACCGCAGGTCAGGGCAATGACCGGGATCCCAATGGCCGCTCCGGCCTTGACGTCCCAGACCGCATCGCCCACAAATACGGCATTTTCCGGACTCACACCAAGCTTCTCGAGACAGGCCACAAGGATGTCCGGGGCGGGCTTGCTTTCCTTGGCATCGTTGGAGCTGGTCCACGCATCAATGGAGGAAGCGGCGTCGAGGATCCGCCTGCTCACCTCAAGGTCCCGCTCCTGGGCCGACGACGCCAAACCCACGGCCAACCCCGCGCTGGAGCATCCGGCCAGGAGCTCGCGCACTGAACCAAAGGGGCGCAGCGTCGGCCAGAACGTTGAGAACACCGCGCCGTGCGCCGACTTCAGCTCTTCCTGCATATCCTCGGAGCAGTCCGGGACCAAGGTCTGAATGAGGCGATCGCCCCCCATCCCCACGAGGCGGTGGATTGCGGACATTTCGATGTCCAACCCTTCGCGCCGGAAGGCCTGCCACCAGGCCAGTGCGTGGAAGTAGCTGGAGTCAATGAGGGTTCCGTCCACATCAAAGAGGACTCCGCGCTTCTCTTTGGACGACGTATCAGCTGCCACAATTAGCCACCTTCGATTGAATCTGCGCGCCCTGCGCTGCGAGCGCAGAATCGATGATTGGTTCTTCCAGCATCAGGACGGCATAGCGCTCCGCCGTTGCCGTGCGAAGCAGGCCAGTACCAGCTACTTCCCGGAGGGAAGCCACCCCTTCCACAGCATCATCCACCGACGAAAAGCGCTTGGAGAGGCCCATCAAGGCGTCCTCGCCGTCCACCACCAGAATTCGATATCCCCCATCGGGGGTTTCAACCAGCTCCAAATGCCCGGCCACCCCAACCTCCTCGCCTTCGATGACAAACCGCATAGTAAGACTACTTAGTATAAACCCTCCGAAATATTGCGTAACGCGGGAAATAGGCGCCTGCAACATCTTGTTGGCACCGACATGACAACAATCGGAATCATCGGTGCAGGACACATTGGCAGCCAGGTTGCACGCAAGGCAGTGGAACTTGGCTACGACGTCGTGATCAGTAACTCACGGGGTCCCGAGACGCTCGGCGAGCTGGTTGCGGAACTTGGGCAGCGCGCCCGGGCCGCAACGGCAGCCGAGGCAGCAGCGGCAGGCGATTTCGCCGTCGTGACTGTTCCCCTGAAGAACTACCAGGACATCCCCACTGAGCCGCTGGAGGGCAAGGTGGTCATCGACACCAACAACTATTACTGGGAGCGCGACGGCCGCATTCCGGAACTGGATAACGGCGAAGCCACCACCTCCGGACTGCTCCAAAAGCACCTGCCGACCTCCAAGGTAGCCAAGGGCTTCAACCACATCTTCGCCAAGGACATCACCACCGACGGCGCACCCGCGGGCACGCCCAACCGTCGCGCACTGGCCACCGCGAGCGACTTCCCGGAAGCCGCCGAACTCGTGACCCGGCTGTACGACGAGTTCGGCTTCGACACCGTCAACATCGGCCCACTCGAAGACAGCTGGCGTGTCGAGCGCGACCGCCCCGCCTACGTCATCCGGCAGAACGCCGAAGAACTGCGGGAAAACCTCACCAAAGCGACCCGCACGGTCTGACGCACGACGGCGGACATGCGCCTTTCGCGTGTCCGCCGCCTCCGCGCCCCGGACGTGATGCTCGTCATAGGCAAATAGCCCGCGAGGAACAGATTCTCTTACCCTTCAGGACTTCACTGGTAAGTTCCCCAAACTTCAGCGTTAGTCTCGCGGCATGGAAAAAACCGAATTCGACGTAGTCATTGTTGGCGGCGGACACAACGGCCTGACGGCGGCCGCCTATCTGGCCCGGGCAGGCAAGAGCGTGGCCGTATTGGAACGCGAGGCCCACTTTGGCGGGGCCGCTGTTTCCGCTGCAGCGTTCAAGGGCGTGGAGGCCCGCCTGTCGCGGTACTCGTACCTGGTCAGCCTCTTTCCGGAACGGATCATCCGCGAGCTGGGCCTGAACATCGATCTCGTCCACCGCCGCTACTCTTCCTACACACCCAACCCGCACGATACCGCGACCGGCCTGCTCATTGATGGCGGCGATCCGGAGGCCAGCAGGAAATCCTTCGCGAGTGTGGGACACGGAGCGGAGGCGGACTTTGACCAGCTGGACGGGTTTTACGCCGATACCGGAAAGCTCGCGCAGGCCCTTTTCCCCACCGTCTGCGAACCCCTGCCCACACGATCCCAGGCGCGGGAACTCGTAGGCGATGACAAGCTGTGGACCGAATTCATCGAGGAGCCCCTCGGGGAGGTCATCACCAGGCGGCTTTCCCACGATCTGGTCCGGGGCATGGTTGCCACCGATGCCCTGATCGGCACGTTCACATCCCTTGATGATCCGTCCCTGGATGCCAACCGTTGCTTCTTGTATCACGTGATCGGCAACGGAACCGGCGACTGGGACATCCCCGTTGGCGGGATGGGATCAGTATCGAAGGAGCTGGAGCGGGCTGCCCGGGATGCCGGCGCTGTCCTGCTGCCGGATGCGGAAGTTACGGCCATTTCCGACGACGGAAGGGTCCAGTTCCAGCGCGGCGGCACCACGTATGCCTTCACAGGCCAGCGGGTGCTGTCCAACGTGTCACCATGGGTGCTTGAGGGCCTGTTGGGGAATTCCCCCGTTTCCGGGACCCGACCGGAAGGCGCGCAGATCAAGGTCAACCTCTTACTCAGCAGGCTGCCGAAACTACGCGACCAGTCCGTTTCGCCCGAAGCGGCCTTCGGCGGCACCTTCCACATCAATGAGGACTACGGGCAGTTGGAGGGCGCATATCAAGCAGCCCTGGCTGGCGCGCTCCCGCAACCGCTCCCGTGCGAGATCTACTGCCATTCGCTCACGGACCCCAGCATCCTCTCCGACGGACTCGTGGCAGCAGGGGCTCAAACATTGACCGTGTTCGGCCTGCACGTTCCGGACCGGCTGGTCACTGAAGAGAACAACGAGAAACTGCGGGGAGAGCTCCAGGCGGCTGTCCTGGCATCGCTGAACTCGGTGCTGGCAGAGCCCATTGAGGATCTCCTTCTCCGGGACGCCGATGGGAACCCCTGCGTCGAAGCGAAAACCACCCTTGACCTGGAACACGCCTTGAACATGTCCGGAGGAAACATCTTCCACGGACCCCTCCAATGGCCGTTCCTGGAAGACGATGCTCCGCGGATTTCGCCGGCCGAACGTTGGGGAGTTGCCACCAGCCACGCGAACATCTACATGTGCGGGGCAGGCGCCCGTCGCGGTGGCGGCGTCAGCGGCCTTGGTGGTCACAACGCGGCCATGGCCGTTCTGGAGGATTTGCAGGGCTAATTCGCAGGGCTAATTTGCAGGGCTAAAACGTGTCACGAATCGGGTCCCACCCGCACTTTATGGGTGGCGGCCTCTCCGGACGCTCGGCGCATAGGGCATCCGGGGAGGCAGCTGCGCCCCTGAGCCCTACACCCGAGGAGTCCCGTGTCCACCAAAATCTCGAGCTGGCCCGCAGCAACGCCCATGTGGGTCGATTTGGGTGTCGATGATCTGCCCGCGGCAAAGTCCTTCTACGCGGACCTCTTCGGCTGGGAATTCGTTTCCGGCGGCGAAGGCTCCGGCGAGTACCTCCTGGCGCATGTTGGCGGACGCGCCGTCGCGGGCGTGGGCCCCAAGCAGGATCCAAGGACGCCAACGGTATGGACCACGTTCCTGGCGTCGGACGATGTTGATGCCACGTCCAAGAAAGTAGTCGCGGCTGGAGGGCAGCTGATTGCTCCCCCGTTTGATGTGATGGATTCCGGCCGCATGGCATTGGCCATGGACAACGTGGGCGCGGTCTTCGGCCTTTGGCAGGCCGGCACCCACATTGGGGCGGAACGCGTCAACGAGCATGGTGCCCTGTGCTGGAACGAACTCCACACCCGTGATTACGCGGCCGCCCGCTCCTTCTACTCCGAAGTCTTCGACGTCAGCTACCAGGACGCCAGCAGTGATGGCTTCATCTACTCCATCTTCAAGCGCCCGTTGGACGGACGCGACGTGGGTGGTGTCCACCACGACTCGGATATGCCGGACGGTGTGCCGAACCATTGGCTGGCCTGGTTTGCCAGCAACGACGTTGACGCAACTGCCGCAAGGGCCCAGGACTTGGAAGCGACGCTGCTGGCGCCCATCATGGACAGCTCGTTTGGTCGCATGGCGATCGTGCAGGGGCCGCAGGGGGAAACATTCGGCATCGTCGCAACACCAAGCACTGGCGACCAAGCGGTCAGCGACTAGTCAGGCTGCCGCCGGGTCCAGGGCCTCAGCGATGACTTCGTGAGCGTGTGCTGCCGCAAGGGGCGCCGCCAAGCGATGTACGGCCTGGAAGGTCCTGCGAACCGCCGGGCCGTGCCACTCGGGAGGAAGGTAGTCGGTAGGCAGGTTGGGGTCCCGGTACGGGAACCTGCGCCACATGGTGAGCATCGGAATGTAATAACGGAAAGCGTCGCGCCGCAGCTCTTCGGTGGACTCAGCCACGGCAGCTTGGGGGTCGTCCCCTACCCGCTCGGTCCATTGCTGCTCCGCACCGTCGTAGAGCTCCAGGAACTCGGTGAACTGCTCATCGAGTTCCTTGAGGTCCCACCATTCAGAGATCTTGGGTCGCATGGGACCGTCAAAGACGTAGTCGCTCCGGAACAGGTCCACGAACTCAATCAGCCCGCTGGCCGTAAGGCGCTCCCGGGCTTGCTCCAACTTGTGCGCAGGAGCGATCCAAACCCCATTGGCCACGGACCCGAACCCCAGCCCCAGCAGCGCGGACCTCAGTTGGTGCCTGCGGTTCCGCATGGATTCGGGCACCGAGAAAACGGCCAGCACCCAGGTATCCACCGGCGCAGGCTGCTCGGGAGCGAAGATCCGCCGATCTCCTTCGCGGAAGACGTCGCTGACTGACTCTGAAATCTTGTACTTGGCGATCCCGTCCTCACGGACACTTTTCAGCACGCCCTTGGCCTTGAGCCTGGACACCGAGGACCTCACTCCCGGAGCGTCATATCCGAGTGAACCCAGCATGGAGATCAGCGCAGAGACCGGCAAAGCATCGCCCGCGTTCCGGCCATAGAGCCCGAAGATCGTGACGAGCAGCTGCTGGTGGCGCACCGGGGGTGCCGGGACGGCGAACATCGAAAGGGTCCTCATTTCCGCGCCGCAGTTCAGGCGCCAGTTCAGTTCATCATAGGCGTGGGAGCAGCGCCGCCAGCTCAACCTCAGGCCTCGAACTGGCAAGGCTATAGTAAGGATGCTTACTATGGGGGAACACTTGAACTCCGCAACAGGACCAAGCAGCCACATCAGGTACTTTCCACATCAACGATAGGAAGCACATCATGGCAGGAAATCTTGTAGCCCGTTCCATCCACGACCTCACCGCTGCAGCGTGGTTTGGCGGCTCATTGATGGGGGCTATCGGGCTCAACGGAGCAGCCGCGGAAGCCAAGGACCCCACCGAACGCACCCGCTTGTCCAGCAAGGGCTGGGGCAAATGGGGTCCGATCCAGACCGCAGCCTTCGCAGGCCACCTCGCCTCCGACCTCGCCATCGCCTGGGAGAACAAGGGGCGTATCGCCAAGCAGGACAACGTAGCCGCCAACACCGTCTACAAGACTGTGGTGACCCTGGCAGGAGCTGCGGTGACCCTGTACGCAGGCATCGTGGGCAAGAAGGTTGACGAACTCTCCGGCGAAGGCGCCGAAGGAGCCACGGAACCGCGCGCAGGCGCCTCCGATGAGCTGAAGTCCGCACAGACCCAACTGAAGGCCCTTCAGTGGGCTATTCCCGCCTTCGCCGCCTGGGTCATCATTCTCGGTGCCAAGCACGGAGAGATGCAGCGCCCCAAGAACATCCTGAAGGGGCTGCGCTAACCACGTCGGGATGACAGTTAATGACAATCCCGGAGTTCTCCATTGTCATTAACTGCCACCTCGCGGGACTACTCGCGGACCGGCACTCCCTGGATCGCCCGGACGAAATGCTCCGGCCAGGGCTGCGCGGCAGTGGTTCCGTTGGGAACGTGCACCGTGGTGACCGTACCGAAAGCGGCGACCTCGCCGCCGTCGGACATTACCTCGAAGGCCATGGTCAGCGAGGTCCGGCCGAGCGCATGAATCTTCACCGTTGCGGTGATGCGCTGGCCGAACCACAGCTTGGCCTTGTAATTGATGACTTGCTGGACGCGGGGAGCGCTGGGGAAATAGTCCGGCAACTCCAGCTTCCGGAACAACTCGGCTTCCGCAGCTTCAACCCAGCGCAGGATGGCTGAGTTGTGCTGGTGTCCGGAGGCGTCGGTGTCCACCCATTCCACCGTGCGCTGGATGCTCGCCTCCGGAAACCTGTCCACGGTTCTCCTAGCGGGCGCCCACGGCGGCGTCGTCCGGGTCAACGTCGACGGCGGCGACTGGCACCTCGGGCTGGGGCTTGGGAATCATCGCCACCGCACCGGCTGCCAGTACCGCGATGCCTGCGAAGATGGCGAAATTCGCTTCGAAGGGCAACTTGGAGCCGGCAATCCAGCCACCGATCAAGGGCCCAGAGATGGCACCCAAGCGGGCGAAGCTCAAAGCCCAACCTGTCGCCGTACCGCGGACCTTGGCCGGGTAGTAGTCGGCGATGTAACCGGTCAGTACCAGCGAGGTGGAGATGGAGCCGACACCCGCGAAGGCCACGAACAGCAGGTTGACCACCATGGTGTTGGGGAACACCAACAGCATGATGCCCAGGCCGCCAAGGATGTAGAACACCACCAGGATGAGCTTCTTGCCGTACTTGTCAGCCGCGCGGCCCAGTAGCAGGCCACCGATGGCCGATGCCAGGCTGAAGACCAACAGGAACGTGAGGGACGAGCCGAGGTCGTAGCCGGCCTTCTTCATGATGCTCGGCAGCCAGGTGTTCAAGCCGTAGACCAGCACCAGGCCGCAGAACAGTGAGATCCAGAAGAACACTGTGGAACGCAGGTACTTCCGCGAGAACATGGTGGTGATGGTCTTCCACCAGGGATCCACGGGACCGCCCTGGGCCACGAGTGCCACGGGTACCACCGGACGGTAGTCGGCAATCTGCAGCTTCGCGGCCAGCGCCTTGGCCTCGGACCTCCGCCCCTTGGACTCCAGATACTCGAGGGATTCCGGGAGGAACTTCCAGATGATCGGAATCAGCACCACCGGCGCAGCACCGATCGCGATCACGGCCCGCCATCCACCGAGGGGCAGCACAAACAATGCAGCCAAGGCCGCGGCAACAATGCCCAGCGAATAGCCGGAGTACATGAGTCCGTAGTTGTAGGACCGCTTGTTCGGAGCCGAGTACTCGATGGTCAAGGCCGCTGCCACGGGGATGACACCGCCCATGCCCAGGCCTCCGATCAGCCGGAAGATGCCGAACAGCTCCGGGGTGGGTGCCCACGCTGCGCCTGCCTGGGTGAGCGTAAAGATCACCATGGAGGCCAGGAGCATCTTCTTGCGACCCACGAGGTCGCTGAGGGTGCCTATGAACAGGGCTCCGATAAGCATGCCGATCAAGGCATATGAGCCCAGGCCACCCAAAGCCAATGGGCTGAGGTTCCATTCCTTGTACTCGGCAAGAGCAGGGAGGATGGCCCCGAGTACGCCGACGTCATACCCTTCGGCGAGGATAGCGAGCCAGCAGCAGAACAACACCAATCCGGTGGTCTTCTTGGGCACGTTCCAGTCGTTGACCGGTGCGGTGGCCATGGCTACTTCACCAGAACCGATGCAGCGGCGGACGCGGGGGTCCAGCGAAGGTGGGTGTTGGCCTCTTCGATGTCCGCTTCCTTCAGCAAGGACAGGCGGGGCCGGACGGCGTCTGTGCGCGAGCTCGGCGGTTTGCGGCGTCCCGCGCGGAATTGTGGGATCCATTCAGCGCCCGGTCCCTGGTACTCCTGTTCAGCAGCAGCGTGAAGGGTCCATTGGGGATCGTAGAGGTGCGTACGGCCCAGCGCGATAAGGTCTGCACGGCCAGCGAGCAGGATCGAATTTACGTCGTCGTAGCTGGAGATGGCGCCGACGGCGATCACCGCTACGCCTGCCGGAGCGGCAACTTCCTGACGGATACGGTCGGCAAACGGAGTCTGGTAGCTGCGTCCGAACGCTGGCTTTTCTTCCTTGGCCACCTGGCCGGTGGAGATATCCAGGCCGGCTGCACCGTGCTCAACAAATGCCTTGGCAATCGTCACCGAATCGTCGGAGGTGTTTCCACCCTCGATCCAGTCGGTCGCGGAGATGCGCACCGTCACTGGCTTGCTGGCAGGCCATGCCGCGCGAACGGCGTCGAACACTTCCAACGGGAACCGCAGCCGGTTCTCCAAGCTGCCGCCGTATTCGTCGGTCCGCTTGTTGGACACCGGCGAGAGGAAGGAGGACAGCAGGTAGCCGTGGGCCGCATGGATCTCCAGGAGGTCGAACCCTGCCTGCTCGGCGCGGACGGTCGAGACAACGAACTCCGCCGTGATGGCGTCCATGCCGGCGCGATCCAGCTCCACGGGCGTCTGGTTCTCCGGGCTGTACGGCAAGGCGGAGGGCCCAACTGCGGTCCAATTTCCGGACTCGAGTGGCTGGTCGATGCCTTCCCACATGAGCTTGGTGGAACCCTTGCGGCCGGAGTGGCCCAACTGAGCACCGATCTTGGCGGTGGAACTGCTGTGGACGAAGTCCACGATTTCCTTCCAGCTGTCGCGCTGCTCGTCGTTGTAGAGGCCGCTGCAGCCGGGCGTGATACGGCCCGCTTCGGAAACGCAGACCATTTCAGTCATCACCAGGCCGGCACCGCCCAGGGCCTTGGAGCCCAGGTGGACCTTGTGGAAGTCGCCCGGCACGCCATCGACGGCGGAGTACATGTCCATCGGGGAGACCACGATCCGGTTCTTCAGCTCCAGCCCACCGACGCGGAATGGCTGGAACATGGCAGGCGCCGTTGCCGCGAGGCCTTGGGACGCCGCAAAGTTCCGGTCCACGGCGTCGGCGAATTCGGGATCGCGGAGGCGGAGGTTCTCCTGCGTGATGCGGCGGCTACGGGTGAGCAGGTTGAACGCGAACTGCGTAGGGTCCTGATCCTTGTACTGGCCAATGCGCTCGAACCATTCCAGCGAGGCCTGGGCGGCGCGCTGCGTGGAAGCCACCACCGGCCGGCGCTCGGCCTCGTATGCCGCCAGCGCGGATTCGATATCCGGGTGCTCGTGCAGGCAGGCGGCAAGGGCCAGGGAGTCCTCCATAGCCAGCTTGGTACCGGAACCGATGGAGAAGTGGGCCGTGTGGGCGGCGTCGCCCAGCAGCACCACGTTGTTATGGCGCCAGCTCTCGTTGCGAACCGTGGTGAAGTTGATCCACTTGGAGTTATTGGTCAGGACCTCGTACCCGTCCAGCTCCTCGGCGAAAATCTCGCGGATCTTGGCGATGGACTTTTCGTCGGAAACGCCCGGAGGGAAGACCTCGTTGGCGGTCTCGTCGAAGCCGGCCGCGTGCCACACATCCTGGTGCATTTCCACGATGAACGTGGATCCCTCATCCGAGTACGGGTAACCGTGGATCTGCATGACGCCCCACTCGGTTTCCTTCACGAAGAACTTGAAGGCCTCGAACACCTGGTCCGTGCCGAGCCACATGAATTTGTTGGAGCGCGGGTCAAGGCTTGGCTTGAAAGACTCGGCGTACGTGGCGCGAATCTGGGAGTTGATTCCGTCCGCGGCGAGCACCAGATCGTAGTTGGCTTCGAGTTCTTCGATGGCCGGGGCAAGGGTGCTGAACCGCACGTCAACGTTCAGCTCGATGCAGCGGCGTTGCAGCAGTTCCAGCAGTTCCTTGCGGCTCATGGCAGCGAAGCCCTGGCCGCCGACAGTGATCATCTGGTCCTGGAAGTGGATGTCGATATCGGACCAGCGGGCAAAACGGCGGCTCATGTACTCGGCCACCACGGGGTCTGCGTTCCCGATGCCGCCCAGCGTCTCATCGGAAAACACGACGCCGAAGCCAAAGGTGTCGCTGGCAGCGTTGCGTTCCCAGAGGGTGATGTCATGTGACGGGTCCAGCTGCTTCATCAGTGCTGCGAAGTACAGGCCACCCGGGCCGCCTCCAACGATTGCGATCTTCATGGTGATGCTCCTTTTCAGGCCTGGCTCTGGCCGGCAGGGGTAAGTTGTGGGGTCTGGCTCGCGCTGCCGGCGTCCTGTGCAAGGACTCCGTCGCGGAGCTTGAAGTGCTGGAGCTTGCCGCTGGGATTGCGGGGCAGCCCTGTGACGAAGCGGACATCGCGGGGGTATTTGTAGGGGGCGATGGTGTGCTTCACGAAGTCCTGGATTTCCTTGCGCTTGGCGGCGTCGCCGGTGACGCCCTCGCGCAGGACGATGAACGCGCACACGATGCTGCCGCGCTGCTCATCCGGGATTCCGATGACCGCGTTCTCCACCACGTCCGGGTGCTGGTCGATGGCCGCTTCAACCTCCGGCCCACCGATGTTGTAGCCGGAGGAGACGATCATGTTGTCCGAGCGGGCCTGGTAGGTGAAGTACCCGTCCGCGTCCATGGCGAACGTGTCACCGGTGACGTTCCACCCGTTGACCACGTAGTTCGCCTGCCGGGGATCGTCGAGGTAGCGGCACCCGGTGGGGCCGATGACTGCCAGGCGGCCGATGTTTCCCGGGCCGAGTTCGTTGCCGTCGGCATCCAGGATGGTGGCCCTGAAGCCGGGCACGGCTCGTCCGGTGGTTCCGGGGCGGATGTGCTCCCCGGCGGCGGAAATGAAGACGTGCAGCATCTCGGTGGCACCGATTCCGTTGACCAGCCGCAGGCCCGTGGCCTCCCGGACCGCTTCCCAGGTTTCCTTGGAGAGGTGCTCGCCCGCCGAAACGGCGATGCGCAGGCCGCGCAGGAGGTCCCCGCGGTTCTCCTTGAGGATGGCCCGGTACGCCGTGGGCGCGGTGAAGAGGATGCTGGCTCCCGCGGTCGAGGCGTTTTCCGCGAGTTCCACGGGCCCGGCCTTTTCGGTCAAGAGCGACGACGCACCGAACCGCAGCGGGAAGACCACCAGTCCCCCAAGCCCAAAAGTGAACGCAAGCGGCGGTGAACCGGCAAACACGTCATCGGCCGTGGGCTCCAGGACGTAACGGGCAAAGGTATCGGCGTTGGCCAGGATGTCGCGATGGAAATGCATGGTCACCTTGGGCACGCCGGTGGTGCCCGACGTCGGACCCAGCAGGGCAACGTCGTCCGCGGAGGTGTCCACGGCAGTGAACACCCCGCTCTTGCGCCCGCAGCGGAAGGTGAGGTCGCCGTCGTCGTCCGCTCCATACGAGAGGACCGTGACGGCATCCCCGGCGGCGACCGCGAGCTCGTCCACGAAGCGGTGGTCGGAAATCGCCACCACCGGTTTGGTGAGCTGGATCAGGGTGGAGACCTCGCTGGAACGCAGCATGGGCATGGTGGTCACCACCACCGCACCGGCTTTCAGCACACCAAGCCAGGCAGCGACGATCCACGGGTTGTTGGGACCGCGAAGCAGCACACGGTTGCCGGGTACAACACCGAGGTCTTCGGTGAGGACCTGGGCTACCTGGTTGGAGCGGGTTTGCAGCTCGCCGTAGGTCCAGACAACGCCGTCTGGAGTACGGAGGGCGGGGCGGTCAGCGCCGTACTGTTCGACAGCGTCGTCGATCAGCACCGCGGCAGCGTTGAGCCGCTCCGGGTAGTGGAGTTCGGGAAGGGTGAATTCAAGCGCCGGCCAGGTATCGGCGGGCGGCAGGTGGTCGCGGGTGAACGTGTCCACGTGGGCCGATGGCAACATGCTCATGGCCGTTCCTTTCAGTGGTGCGTCGTTGAAGCTGAAGAATGGTGTTTTAGGCGCCGGCCCGGATCATTCCCTCTTGGGCGACTGTGGCGAGGAGCCTTCCTTGCCGGTCGAAGAAGCGACCCATGGCCAAGCCCCTGTTGCTTTGGCTGGAGATGGCGTCCTGGGCGTAGAGCACCCAGTCATCCACGCGCCCGTCGCGGTGGAACCACATGGAGTGGTCCAGGCTGGCGGTGGCAAGTCCGGGGCTGGACCAGTTCAGTCCATTGACCCGGAGCAGCGGCTCCAGGATGGTGTAGTCGCAGACGTAGGCAAGGGCGGTTCGGTGAAGGTCTGCGTCGTCGGGCAGGGAGTCAAAGGCCTTGACCCATATGGCTTGCTGCGGCACCGCACCACCCTCCAGCTCGATGTATACCGGACCGGGAATATGCCGCATATCGAAGCTTCGACCCGTTGACCAGTAGTCTGCGGCCGCACCGTCGGTTCCGTCCAGCGCTTCCGCTGCAGTGCGCAGCGATTCGGGCTCGACGGCGGCAGGGGCCTCAGGCTGAAAGTCCGGGCCGTCTTCGGGAACCTGGAAGGACCCCATGGCGGCATACACGGGCTTGCCGTTCTGGAAGCCGCGGACGGTACGGGTGGAGTACCCGCGGCCGTCCCGCAAGCGCTCCACTTCGTAACGGACACTGGAACCGATATCCACCGGACGCATGAAGTAGCTGTGCATCGAGTGCAGCGTCCGGTCGGCGTCCACCGAGCGCATCATGGCAGCTGCGGCTTGGGCCACCATGTCGCCACCGTAGGCTTTTGGCCACGGCACGTATTGGGTGGTTGCTTCATAAGCTTCGTCGAACACCTCGGCCGTTGCGGGCGTGAGCTCGACGGCTTTGAGGAAGGTCTCCGATGTCAGGGTTCCAGTGATCATGGCTTAGGCCCGGCGGTAGTCGACGAGGGTTTCGTCGGCCACGTCCTCGAGGTTGACCACAAGGTTCTCCGGCGTGCGCGCGGTGAGCCACACGAGCTCTTCCGTGACGGACATGTTGGCTTCCACGTGGGGCATGAACGGCGGTACGAACACCCAGTCGCCGGCCTTCATATCGAGGAACTCCGAGTAGTTTTCGCCAAAGTAGATCCGGCCGTGGCCACGGAGCACGTAGCCGCCGGTCTCAGCCTCGCCGTGGTGGTGCGGGAGTGAGCGGTAGCCGGGGGTGTTGGACACCTGGCCGAACCAGATCTTGGTTGCCGGGGTGTGCTGGATGCTGACGCCGGAGACGCGGATGCAATCGCCGGATTGCGCGGTGTTGGTGTCCTCCGCGCCGGCGCGGGTGACCACGGGGACAACCTTGCCGTCGGCCTGGGCGTAGATGGAGTTGTCGCCTTCGAGGCGGTATTCGGTGGTGGTCTGGCTCATGGGTCTCTCCTAACAGTTGGGGTGGGACTAGGCGTTTGCGGGAATGGCTGCGGGGGCGTGGATCCGGAATTGGTTTTCCAGTTGGCCGATCCCGTCGATTTCGGTGGTGAGGACATCGCCGTCTTTGAGGAAGCGTGGCGGGGTCATTCCCATGCCCACTCCCCCGGGCGTTCCCGTGAGCACCAGGTCTCCGGGGCGAAGGACGGTGAACTGGGAGATGTAGGACAGGAGCTGCGCCGGGCCGAACACCAGGGTGCTGGTGTTTCCCTGCTGCACGAGTTGGCCGTTGACATAGCCGCGAACGTCGAAGTGTTGCCCGGCCTCGTCAGCTGTCAGCATCACCGGCCCCACCGGAGTGGTGGCGTCGAAGGCCTTGCCTTGGAACCACTGCAACGTCCGGCTTTGCCAGTCGCGCATGGAGACATCGTTGGCCACGGTGTACCCGGCGATTGCCGCACGGGCTTGGTCTTCGTCCGCACGGTACAGTTCGGAACCCACGACGACGGCCAGCTCGGCTTCCCAGTCGACCCGGCCGCTGCCGTGGACTTCTACAGCGTCTGCGGCTCCTACCAAGGTGTCCGCGTACTTGGCGAACAGGGTGGGATATTCCGGCAGTTCACGGCCCATCTCCTGGATGTGGTCGCCGTAGTTCAGGCCGCAGCAGATGACTTTGCCGGCGCGAGGCAGCAGCGGTGCGACGTCGGCATCCACGGCGGCAATGACTTGCTGGTGGGCTTCCTGGGCTGCTGCTGTCTTCTCGACGACCTGCCGCCACTCGGGCAGGGCCAGAAGGGCCCCGACGTCAGCTGCGGGCAAGGCGAGGTAAGAGTCGGCGCCCGTGGCGAGTGCCGCCGTCGTACCTCCGTTTGCCGTGCGCAAGGTGGCTAGTTTCATTGCGGTTCCCTTCGAGGTTTTATGATGTGTCGACTTTTTTACGATCGTCACATATGCTCAACGTAGCACGGCGGAAATGATCTGCACAGAGGCTTTTCAAAAGTTTTTGCAGTTGCCACAACGAGGAGGAACAGCATGAGCCACCAGACAATCAACCCGGAATCGCTGCCCAAACCTTCAGGATTCGCGCACGGCATCCTTGCCGGCAACACGGTCTTCCTGGGCGGGCAGACGGCCCTGGACAAGAACATGAACATCGTTCCCGGCGGCATCGTGGAGCAGTTCACGCAGGCGTTCACCAACGTCCTGACCACGCTGCGTGAAGCCGGCGGACAGCCGGAAGACCTCGTAAACGTCACCATCTACCTCACGGACGTGGATGACTACATGGCCAACGGCCGCGAGATCGGGCGCATCTGGCGCGAAATGGCGGGCTCGCAGTACCCGGCCATGGCGGGCATCGGTGTCACTCGCCTGTGGCAGAAAGAGGCCCTGATCGAAATCCAGGGCATCGCAGTCATTCCGGAGCGCTAAGCCCGGAACAAGCAGACGGGTTAGATGCCGCTCTCAGCGTCGAGGCGGCCGGCCCGAACTGCGCGTTCCAACTCCGCATGGTCCTTCTCGGTTTGGTCGGCGTAATGCCTCGCCCATCCCGTCATTGACTTCTCGAACACCTCCGAACGGCCAAGGTAGCCTGCGATGAACGCGCTGCCAGGGGTTTGGGAATGGGCGCGGGCGAGCACTCCGCCGCACAAACGGGCATAATCGGTCAGCGGTCCAGGGCCGAGTTCGTCCACCGCGAAGGAACCCTTCATGTCGCGGAATTGGCGGACGAAGTAGTCACGCAGCTGGCCATCAGTCTCCACGCTGTTGCCCACCCACCCCAGGAACGGGTCAGACTGCGCCTGCATGATCCGTTGCCCCGCCACGGCGCGATAGCCCTGGCCGAAGTTCGTCAGCAAACGAACCACATCTGAGGATGGCTTGGCGCCGCCATGGCTCTCCAGCACTGACCGTTGGACTTCCTTGGCCTGCAGGAACAAGGGTTCCCCGGACGGTCCCAGCATCAGGATCACCCAGCACCGCGTGCCCACGCTGCCCACGCCGACTACACGGATCGCTACATCCACCAGCCTGTACTGGCTCACCAGCACCGCAGTGTCGGCCCTCAGCGAGCTTCGATACAGGTCAAAGAGTGCGCTCACGCGATCCAGAGTGGCCGTTTCCGGGTGGTACACCAGCGGCCACTGGTCAACGATCCTCGGCTCTCCGTGGACAGTCTCAGCCGTCATTTTCGCCAGGACCTGCTCCGAGGTGCGCCGCTTGGCCTTCTTCATGTCCTTGTCCAGAAGGCGTTTCTCGGAAAACGGACCCGACGCCATCGTCGCCGTCAGAATCTCCGTGTCGACCTGGAAGTAGTACCTTTCCGCGGCTGTTCCCTCGAACAACCTCCGCATGGCCAGCCGGTACGACCGAGCCGCAGCTTCCACTGCGGTGCGGCACTGTTCCTCCGAGTGCCCGCTGTTGCGCCCGCTCAGCCAGATACTTGCCGTGAGCCTCTTAACGTCCCATTCCCACGGCGCCGGGAAGACCTCGTCAAAATCGTTGAGGTCGAAGACCAAGCGCCGCTCCGGAGAGGCATACAAGCCGAAGTTCGCCAGATGCGCGTCGCCGCATGCCACCACCTGATGCCCGGACGTCTGCCCGCGGGACACGTCCCCAGCCATGACGGCCGCGGCTCCCCGGTAGAAGGCAAACGGTGTCTGCAGCATCCGACCGACACGTACCGGAACAAGGTGCGCCACCCGGGAAGCGTGCTGTTCCTCAAGTATGGCCACCGGGTTCCGCTCCGGCGTCAGGAATATCCCCTGGGCGCTGCGGGGGAGCGATTGCCGGGCGGCTTTCCCCTTGGCCCGGTCCTGCTCCACGGGGCTCCAGCGAGCACTGACAAGTGGGCTCATGCCCCAAGTGTGGCATTCAGCCCGTCTTGGGTGAACCATGTCCTTATGGGAACCGTCACCGAATATTTGGAGAACGTCAGCGAGGCCAACCGCGGGATCCTTGAGCGGATTGTGGGAATCGCCCGCGAACTCGCCCCTCATGCCGAAGAAGGCGTCAGCTATGGCATGCCGGCATTGCTGGTTGACGGCAAGGGCTTCCTCAGCGTGCTGGAAACCAAGAAGCACCTGGCCTTGTACCCCTTCAGCGGACAGATCCTGCCAGAAATGTCGGAGGAATTAGGCGGCTATTCCTGGTCGCCGGGGACGTTGCGGTTCTCTGCCGACAATCCCGTGCCGGACTCGTTGGTACGCCGGATCCTGGAGACGCGGTTGGCAGCGATCCGGAAGTAGTTTTTGTACAGGTAAAGCCCTTATGAGGCCAGCTTGAGGGCATTAGCTGTACAAAAACTCAGTGCTTCGCGGAGACGTCCTGCGAAATGGCGTTGGCTGTGGCCACCACTTCCTGTCGCACTGACTCGAGGTACGCGTCCGGGTCCGGCTGCGCTGCGACCGCTTGGGCCTGCAGTGAGACGTTGATGGCCGCCACGTTGTCGCCGTTGTTGTGGTTCCACACCGGGGCTGCGATGGACATCAGCCCGATCTCCAGCTCCTGGTCCAGCAGGCACCAGCCTTGCGTACGGACGCGTTCGACGGCGGCCCTCAAGTCGGGGACGCTGGCGACGGTTCGCGGCGTGAGCGGCGTAAGTTCCGCCGTCGTGAGGTAGGCCTCAAGCTTGGCCTGCGGCAATCCGGCGAGCAGCACGCGACCCATGGACGTGGCGTACGCGGGGAAGCGCGTGCCGACGGTGATACCAACGTTCATGATGCGCTTGGTGGCGACGCGCGCTACGTAGAAGATGTCCTGTCCGTCGAGGACCGCGGCGGAAGTGGACTCCCCCAACTTGAGGCTGAGCTGTTCCAGGTGCGGCTGGGCCAACTGCGGCAGGGACAGCGCCGACAGGTACGAATAGCCGAGCTGCAGCACCTTGGCCGTGAGTGCGAACGTCTTGCCATCGGTGCGGACATAGCCGAGTTCAACGAGCGTGTGCAGGAATCGCCGGGCCGTGGCACGGGTCAGGTCCGTGCGGGCAGCCACTTCACTGAGGGTCATCAGCGGATTGTTCGCGTCGAACGCCCGGATCACGGCGAGACCCCGGGCCAGGGACTGGACATACTGGTCGCTGGCCTGCGGGGTAACTGCGGAATCGCTCATGGTTACCAATCCTAGGGTGCGTTGCGGGGCCCGCTTTGCGCCCTAATCGGGGCAAATGACACGTAAAGCGGGCCCCGCAACGGGGAGCCCAGATTTGCGGGGCCTGCTATGCCTTTTTCAAAGACAGCGGCACGAGCTCCTGGATCTCGTCGAAGGTACAGCCGAAGGTCTCGCGGACCGTGACGCCGTCCGGGCCGGTGAGGAACACTGCTTTGTCCGTGTAGACGCGGGTCACGCAGCCGACGCCGGTGAGCGGGTAGGTGCACTGCTCCACCAGCTTGGACACGCCCTCACGCGTCAGCAGGGTCATCATCACGAACACGTCCTTGGCGCCCGTGGCGAGGTCCATCGCCCCACCGACGGCGGGGATAGCGTCCGGGGCACCCGTGTGCCAGTTGGCGAGGTCGCCGGTGGCGGAGACTTGGAAGGCGCCGAGGACGCAGATGTCCAGGTGCCCGCCGCGCATGATCGCGAACGAGTCTGCGTGGTGGAAGTATGAGGCTCCAGGGAGTTCGGTGACGGGGATTTTGCCGGCATTGATCAAATCACCGTCGATCTCCTCGCCAACAGCTGCCGGGCCCATTCCGAGCATCCCGTTCTCCGTGTGGAGCGTGATGTTCTGTTCCTCGGTGAGGTAGTTGGACACGAGCGTCGGCTGGCCAATCCCCAGGTTCACGAAGGAACCGGGAGCGATGTCGCGGGCCACCCGCTGGGCGAGTTCGTCGCGGCCCAGCGGCTTCTCGGACGTCTGGATGCTTGTCTGGGTGCTCATGGTCAGGCCACCTGTTCCCTGCTGGTGCCGCCGACGCGGACCACGCTGTTGACGTAAATACCGGGTGTCACCACGTTCTCCGGATCCAGCGAACCGGTGGGCACAATCTCCGAGACCTGCACAATGGTGTGCTTGGCTGCGGCGGCCATGATGGGGCCGAAGTTCCGGGCGGTCTTGCGGTAGACGAGGTTGCCCTTGCCGTCGGCCTTCAGTGCCTTGATCAGGGCGACGTCGGCGTGGATCGGCGTCTCGAACACCTGCCACTTCCCATCCAGCAACCGGGTTTCCTTGCCTTCAGCCAAGGTGGTGCCGTAGCCGGTGGGGGTAAAGAACCCGCCGATCCCGGCGCCGGCTGCCCGGATGCGCTCAGCCAGGTTGCCCTGCGGCACCAGCTCCAGCTCGATCTCACCGGCATGGAACTTGGCGTCGAAGTGCCAGGAATCGGACTGCCGAGGGAAGGAACAGATCATCTTGCGGACCCGGCCTTCCTTGATCAGCAACGCGAGGCCCTGGTCGCCCTGGCCTGCGTTGTTGTTGACCACGGTCAGGTCCTTGGCGCCACAATCCATCAGGGCGTCGATGAGTTCGAACGGCTGCCCGGCGTTACCGAACCCGCCGATCATCACGGTGGATCCGTCCTTGATGCCGGCGACGGCCTCTCCCACAGTGTCTATGAAATTCAGCATGGCTAACCCTTCACTGGTTGTGCGGACGGAGCGGCAGAAACGTTTTCCAACACCACAGCAAGGCCTTGGCCCACGCCGATGCAGATCGCCGCGACACCCCAACGCTGGCCCGAGGCCTGCAGGGAACGGGCAAGCGTACCCAGAATGCGGGTCCCGGACGCCCCGAGCGGGTGACCCATCGCGATCGCCCCGCCATGCTGGTTCACGATTGAGGGGTCGATCCCCCACGCGTCAACACACGCCAGCGATTGAGCGGCGAACGCTTCATTAAGTTCGACGGCGCCCACCTGGTCCCAGCCGATGCCCGCCTTCGCGAGGGCCTTGTTCGCGGCCTCCACGGGGGCGAACCCGAAGAACTGTGGGTCATTGCCGTGCGCGCCACGGCCGGCGATGCGGGCCAACGGTTCCAGGCCGAGGATCGAGGAAGCTGCCTCTGAACCGATCCACGCTGCCGAAGCACCATCAGACAAAGGCGAGGCGTTCCCGGCGGTGACCGTACCGCCGTCGAGCCCGTCAGACTCAGGGCGGAACACGGTCTTCAAACCGGCAAGCTTCTCCGCCGAAGAACCGGCGCGGATTCCCTCGTCACGGACGAGGTCAGTGCCCGGAACCGCCGTGACCAAAGAATCGTAGAAGCCTTCGTTCCACGCGGCGTCGGCCAGGTTGTGCGAGTCCGCCGCAAAAGCATCCTGCCGTTCCCGGGTGATCCCGTACTTCTCGCGCAGCCGTTCGGTGGCTTCGCCCAGGGAGATGGTCCAGTCCTTGTTCATGGCCGGGTTCACCAAACGCCAACCAAGCGTGGTGGACGCGAGGGTCATGTCACCGGCCGGGTAGGGCTTGGACGTCTTGGGCAGCACCCACGGGGCGCGGGACATGGACTCGGCGCCGCCTACCAGCATGAGGTCGGCGTCGCCGGCATTGATCTGCCGCGAAGCAATAATGGCCGCATCCAGGGACGAGCCACACAAACGGTTGACCGTGGTGCCCGGAATGGAGACAGGCAGGCCGGCCAGCAAAGTAGCCATGCGGGCCACGTTGCGGTTTTCCTCGCCGGCGCCGTTGGCGTTGCCGAACACCACCTCGTCGATCCGCTCAACATCCAGCCCCGGGGACCTGCGAACGGACTCGCGGACCACGTGGGCGGCAAGGTCATCGGGACGGACTGCGGCAAGGCCGGAGCCGAACTTGCCAAAGGGCGTGCGCACGGCGTCGTACACAAAAGCCTGGTTCATGGTTTTCTCTTTCGTTCTACCCAACTGACTGGCAGTAGTGGTTGCTTTGAGCCCTCAGAACAACCACTACTGCCAGTTAGTTGGGCTCGTTGGCGTCGATCTCAGCGAATACTTTCTGGGCAGTCTTGAAGGCCGAGTTGGCCGACGGCACACTGCAATAGATGGCGGTCTGCAACAGGATTTCCTTGATTTCGTCCCTGCTCAGGCCGTTGTTGAGGGCTGCCCGGACGTGCATGGCCAGCTCCTCCCAGTGACCGTGCGCCACCAGCGCCGTGAGGGTGACGGCGGAGCGCATTTGCCGGCTCAGCCCGGGCCGCGTCCAGATGCCACCCCAGGCGATCCTGGTGATCATGTCCTGGTAGTCCTCGGTAAAGGAATCCTTGTTGGCGTTCGCCCGGTCCACGTGCGCGTCGCCGAGCACTTCGCGGCGGACCACCATGCCGGCGTCGTAAATGTCCTGCGCGGTGGCATCCGCCTGCACGGCACCATTCCGCCCGGCGTCATTCAGCTCAGTTGAAGAGGTCATCGTCCGTTCTCCTTCATGAAAGTGCGCATGAGTTCGGCCACCACGGCCGGCGCTTCTGCGGGCGCCAGGTGCGCGACGCCGTCGAGCGTTTCCACCACAGCGATACCGCCACCCGAGCGAATCCCGGCGGCTGTCTCTTCAGCGAGCGACGGCGGCGCTACTGAATCCTCGACGCCCGCGATTACCTGGGTGGGGACAGTAATGCCGCCGAGCTGCTCGCGGACGTCGAATGCGGCGAGGGCTTCGCAGCAGAACGAGTAGCCGAAGCGGTCGGCGTCGCGGAGGGCGTGCAGCAGGCGGCTGCTGATCTCCGGCCGGCGGTCCATGAAGCCCGGGCCGAACCAACGTTCCGCGGAACCCTGGATCATCACGGGTGTACCGAGTTTGCGCACGGTTTCGGCGCGCTCAAGCCAGCCTTCGGGGGTGCCCAGCTTGGCGCCGCTGCACTGGACGGACAGGCTGCGGAGGCGATCACCGTGCTTGATGCCGAGCTGCAGGCCAGTGGCCCCTCCCAGCGAGACGCCCGCATAGTGGAAGGTCGCACCCGGACTCACCGAATCAACCAAATCGACGACGGCGTCAGCCAGTTCCGCGATGTCGAAACCTTCGGTGGTGGTCGGCGAGATGCCGTGGCCGGGGAGGTCCCAGCCGACGATGTCGTAGTCGTCGCCCAAGAGGGCCGCGGTTTCCGTCCAGAGAATTGTGGACGTGCCCAGCGATGGCCCTACCACCAGGAGCGGTTTGGCTCCAAGTTCGCGCTGCGGGGACAGCAGCACGGCCTTGACAGTTGGCTTAGCCACGAGGGGCTCCCTTCAATGAGGTTCCTGTGTTGTCGGCTGCTTTGGCGAAGTCGGGGTAGGCAGCGAGGATCCGGCGGTTGATCTCCTGGGCTTCGCCTAGGTAGCTCGCGGGGTCCAGGAGCGCTTCGAGTTCCGCGTCGGACAGATTGTCCGCAGGCACCGTTTCACGCAGCAGCTTGGTGTAGATGCGGGACTGCTCCGCGGCGGGTGCCTTCAGGGTTTCGTCGACGACGGCCTGCAGCTTCTGCTTTCCGTCCTCGCCGAGCAGAGGTGCGACGGCGGCCGCTACGCCTTCGCTGAGCAGCAGCGGTCCCGAGAGTTCCAGGTTCCGCCGCATCGCCTCGGGGAAGACACGGAGGCCTTCTGTCAGCTCCCGGAGGTGGCCGGCTGCGCCCAAGGCCAGCGCTAGCAATTGCCGCAGGGCCGGCCATTCACTATGCCAGGCGCCGTCCGGGCGTTCGTCATTGAAGGTGGCCGCTGCCAGGTGAAGTTGCGATGCGAGGCCGGGCGCCTGCAACGCTGCACTGCGAATAAGCACGGACAGTACGGGGTTCTGCTTCTGCGGCATGGCCGAGGAAACTCCCCGCCCGGCGGCCAACGGTTCGCCGAGTTCGGCAACCTCCGGACGGCTCAGGAACAGCAGGTCGGCGGCGATCTTCCCGAAGGAATCGATGAGCGCGGCAAGTCCGTCGCCGAGCGCCGTGACGGACAGGCGGTTGGTGTGCCACGGCGCCGCTGCCGGGGCCAGGCCCAGCGTGGACGCCAGAGAATCGGCCAACGTGAACGGAGTTGAACCCGAGCCCGCCGTCAGCTTGGTCCCCGAGGCCAACGTCCCGCCGGCCCCGCCGAACTGGACCGGCAACGCAAGCGATGCCAAACGTGAAGCCGCGGCCGCGACGCCTTGGAACCACTGCGCTGCTTTGAGCCCGAACGCGTACGGAAGCGCATGCTGCGTCAGGCTCCTGCCCACGCACAGGGTGTCCGCATGCTGTTCCGCCAAGGTGGCGAGCGCCGTCGTCGTGCCTTTGACGTCAACCAGCAGCGCGGAAACGGCGCGACTGGCGAGCAGCATCAGGGCGGAGTCGAGGACGTCCTGGCTGGTGAGCGAGGTGTGGACCGCCTTGCCCGCGCCGATCCCGTCAGCGTCCAGGGACTTGACGCGGGTGCGCAGGTCGCTGAGCAACGGAATCACCGGATTGCCGCCGCCTTGGGCACGTTCAGCGATAGCGGCAGCGTCGTAGGAAGAGGGATCGGCGGCTTCGGCCACCACAGCGGCGGATCCGGCGGGGACGAGCCCAGCCTCCTCGAGGACGGCAGCCCAGGAGGCTTCGACGTCGAGGATTGCCGCGATCACGGCACGGTCGCCCGTCAGCGACGCCACAGCAGTCGACGCCGTAACGGGGCTAAGGAGGCCGAAGTCGCCGTTGGTCATGCGGGGGCGTCCTGGTTGTTGCCGACGCTGTTGTCCAGCGACCCGTCCTGCTGGAAGTCCAGGAACACGGTCTCGTCGCCGCCCTGCAGGCGGATGTCCCAGGTAAGCCCGCCATCGGGGTCGCGACGGGCGATGAGCGTCTTGCGGCGTTCCGGATCCAGGGAGCTCAGCAAAGGATCATTGGCCAGTGCTTCCTCGTTTTCCGGCAGGTACACGCGGGTGAAGAGGCGGTTCATGAGGCCGCGGGCGAAAACGGCCACCGAGATGAACGCTGCCGCTCCGGGCTTGGTGGGACCCGGGTTGACCGTGGTGAAGGTGTATACACCGGAGTTCCCCACGGAGCCGCGGCCCCAGCCGGTAAAGGTGTAGCCGTCTCGAACCAAGGAGCCGGTGCGCTGGACGATGTTGCCCTCGGAGTCCGGCTGCCAGATCTCCAGGATGGCGTCCGGAATGGTGTTCCCGGCGCCGTCGTACACCGTGCCTTGGAGGCGGATGCTGCCGGGGCTGCCGGGAGCCAGGAGTTCGTTGTCCTTGGTGAAGGGGAGGGCGTAACCGTAGAAGGGGCCAACGGTCTGACCCGGTGTGGGTGCCAGCTTGCTCATGCGCTTACTCCTCGTCCCCGGCGTCGCCGTATGCTTCGTTTTCCGTCCAGGTCCGCTTGGAGCCGGTCAGGATGATGTCCCACTTGTAGCCGAGGGCCCACTCGGGGCTGGTCAGCTCGTGATCGTACTGTGCCACCAGGCGGTCGCGGGCGTCCTGGTCCACGATCGATTGGTAGATGGGGTCCAGCGGGAAGAGCTGGTCGCCCGGGAAGTACATCTGGGTGACGATGCGCTGCGTGAACTCCGAGCCGAACATGGAGAAGTGGATGTGGGCCGGGCGCCAGGCGTTGAGGTGGTTCTTCCACGGGTACGCGCCGGGCTTGATGGTGGTGAAGCTGTAGGAACCGTCCGTACCGGTGATGCAGCGACCCACGCCCGTGAAGTTGGGATCCAGCGGTGCGGGGTGCTGGTCGCGCTTGTGGATGTAGCGGCCTGATGCGTTGGCCTGCCAGATTTCCACGAGCTGACCGGCAACCGGGCGGCCGTCGCCATCAAGGACGCGGCCGGCGACGATGATGCGCTCACCCTGTGGCTCGCCGTTGTGCTGGATGGTCAGGTCCGATTCCAGTGCGTGCACGTCCTGGTGCCCGAACGCCGGCGAGTAGAGCTCGATGGTTTCCGGGTCCGCGTGGTGCAGGCTCTTGGTGGGGTGGCGCAGGATGCTGCTCCGGTAAGGGGAGTAGTCCAGGCGCGGCATGGTTTCGGGACCCTTGCCGTTCTTCAGCGCCTGGGCATAACGGTCCCCGATGGCCTGGATCTCAGCGCTGAGATCCGCTTGGGTTTCCACTTTCTTGGAATCGTGCGCGGCGTGTGGCTCAGCGGGCGGCACGAGCTCCTCGGATTCGAGCTGCTGGACGGTCTGGTCTTGCGGCACAGCCGGCTCCTTTCGGTTGATGGTTCTCTGTGGTTTATGGGCAGCGGGCCTAGGCCCGGTGGAGCGAGTCGTATTGGACGGCGTGGCGCACCGGAGCGTTGGGCGCCCCGTAACCGTCGTAGTTGCCTCGACGCTCCACCATTTCGAAGAACACACTGCCCACGGTGGCGGTGTAGAAGTGGAGGAATTCGCCGTTGGCGTCCCGGTCATACAGGAGGTTGAGTTCCTTGAGGGTGGCCAGGAAGCCGGGTTCGAGATCGAACCGGGCGTCCAGGTCCTCGTAGTAATTGGCGGGAATCTGGAGGAACTCGAGGCCGCGATCCCGTGCGGACCGGGCCGTGGCCACGAGGTCGCCCACGGCGAAGGCGATGTGTTCCTGGTACGTTTTGCGGGCGCTTTGCGCTTGCTGTGCCGGCGCCAGGTTGAGCACCAGCCTGACAGCCCCATCCGTGGTCTCCATGACCTGCGAGCGCACCAAGCCGCTGGGGCTGGGAACTTCGGCAAACGGCTGCGGTTCCAAGGCCAAAGCGCTGGTGTAGAAGAGGACGGCTTCGTCAAAGTGCTGCCACGGCTGGGCGAGGTTCACGTGGTCAATCACAGCGTTCTGCGCGCTGGAAACGTGTTCCAAGCCCTCGCCGAACTCGTGGGTCCACGCGGCGGTGCCGTCCGGGCTTCCCTGGCAGAGGAAGATTTCGGTGGAGTCCGGTGCGGAGATGCCTTGGAAGACTTCTTCGTCGGCTTGGACCTTGCGGGCCACCACGGGCGCCTTGAGTTGCTGGGCCCGAGCGGAGGCAATCACTGGCGAATCGACGTCGAACCCCAAAGCGGCGATAGCCGGTTCCGAGTGCGAGGCCGCTTGCTCGTTGATGATCACGCGAGCTTGGCCCATGGTCCAGAGCTGGACATCCTTGGTGCGGTGGCGGCCCTCGAATTCGAAGCCGAGTTGGCCCAGGAGCTTCTCCAGCTGCGCGGTGTCGTCGGCCTTGACCTCGGCGAAGTTGAAGCCGGCGGGTTCGTTCACCTTGGGCAGCGTGGCCAGTTCCATGGGATAACGACGGCGGGACGCGCTGCCGTTGCCTGCTGCGGTTTCGCTGGAGGTGCTTGCGAGCCACTTGGCGCTCTGCTCCTCCAGCCAGATCAGGGAACGCATGGCATCCACGGCCGTGCGCTCAACGTCCGACTGGCGGAACACGTCGTTGAACACTTCCAGGGACACCGGGCCCGTGTAGCCGGCGCGGACCACGTGGCCCATGAACTTGGCGAGATCGAACTGCCCTTCGCCGGGGAACACTCGGTAATGGCGGCTCCAGGACAGCACGTCCATGGAGAGCTTGGGGGCGTCGGCCACCTGGACGAAGAAGATCTTCTCCGCGTTGATCTGCTCGATCGGCGCAGTGTCCCAGTCGCGGGAGAGGATGTGGAACGAGTCCAGGCAGGTGCCAAGGTTGGGATGGTCCACCATCTCCACCAGGCGGTACGCATGCTCATAGTCGTTGACGTATTTGCCCCAGGCCAAGGCTTCATAGGCAACCTTGACGCCGTGATCCCCGGCCAGCTCGGCGAGTTCGGCCAGCTGGGAGGCGCGGAGTTCGTCGTCGTCGATGGTTGCCGTGGCCACGTTGGAGCAGACCAGGATGGTGTCCATGCCCAAGCGGGACATGAGCTTGAACTTGGCCTCCGCCCGGCGAAGGTTGGCTTTGAGCAGGTCCGGGGTGACGCCGTCGAAATCCCGGAACGGCTGGTACAGATCGAGGCCCAAGCCGAGGTCGGCGGCCATCGTCCGGACTTCCTCCGGGATGTGCGGGGACGTGACGAGGTCCTGCTCGAAGATCTCGATGCCGTCGAAGCCCGCAATGGCGCAGGCCTGCATCTTCTCCTTCAGGGTGCCGGACAGGCAGACCGTGGCGATTCCGGTGCGCATCAGTGGCCTGCCTTCGTCAGCTCAGGGGCCCGGGCGGCGGCGGCGTCTTCTACCGCGATCAGCTCCAGGAAATGTGCCCGCATGCGGTCGCGGTCGGCTTCGCGACCAGTGATGAGCTGGAAGGCGTCGGCCGCCTGGCCCACAGCCATCCTGCCGCCGTCGAGGACTTTGCAGCCCTTGGCCCGCGCCTCGCGGACCAGCTGTGTATCGATGGGGCGGTAGACGATGTCCGCTACCCAGTGGCGTGGTTCCAGGAGTTCGATGTCCAGGGGCAGGCCCGGGTGTGCGGCCATGCCGATCGGCGTGCAGTGCACCAGGCCGTCCGCGAGGTGCATGATGTCGCTCAGCTCTGCGGTTGTGCGGGGCGTGACGACGGCTGTGGGGAAGAGTTCGCCCAGCTCAGCGGCACGTTCCGCCGCGCGGGCAGGATCCACGTCCACCAGGTCCAGGGTGGTGACACCGGCCTTAAGGAGCGCGTAAGCGACGGCCGAACCGGCCCCGCCGGCGCCAAGCTGGACGACGCGGCCCAAGGTGGCGTCCGGAAGTCCATCCCTCAAGGCCGAACCGAAGCCGGAGAAGTCCGTGTTGTGTCCGATGAACCGGCCGTCCTGGATCAGGACGGTATTGACGGCACCCAGGCGCGCGGCGTCGTCGGAAATTTCATCAAGGTGCCCAAGCACCAGCTGCTTGCACGGGTGCGTGATGTTCAGTCCGTTGAAGCCCAGGCGCTGGGCTGCGGTGAGGAGGTCCCCGACGGCGGCGGCCGGCAATGCGAGTTCCAGCAGGTCGATGGGGCGGTACAGCAAGCGAAGGCCCTGCACATCGGCTTCGCGTTCGTGCATGGGCGGCGTGAGCGACGGCATGACGCCTTCGCCTATGAGGCCCACCAGAACGGACTCGGCTCGGTTGCTCATCCTAAAGCTCCTTTGACTTCAGCACCGCCGGGCGTTTGGCGCTTTCTGGGGCGCCGCTTCCCGGGGTGTTATTTAGGTTACTACAAGTGTTCATATTCCGCACGCTTGTTCTTATCGCGAACATCTTGGGGGCGCGCACTCAACTAGCTGACATTTGTGGTTGTTCTGAGCGCTGATAACAACCACAAATGCCAGTCAGTTGGGATCAGCGCTGGGGCAGGCGGGCCGCGAGTTCAGCCGCGGCTTCCTGCAGGGTGGGCACATGGGCGATGAGTTCCTCCATGGTGAGGCGGAAGACCGGCACCGCAGTGGCCAGTGACGCGAAAGCATGGCCCTGGGAGTTGAGGACCGGCACGGCCACGGCGCGCATGCCGATCTCGTTTTCTTCATCCATCACGGCGTAGCCCTGGCGACGAACCTGCTCGATCTCCTCGCGGAACTTGTCGCGGTCAGTAATGGAGTGCTCGGTCAGGGGATCCAGGGGGAGCTCCTCCAGGAGACGCTTCCGCTCGATCTCGTCCTCGAAAGCGACGATCGCCTTGCCCACGGAGGTTGTGTGCAGCGCACCCAGATGGCCGGGGTCGCTGGTGACGCGGAAGGTCTTGGGGCCGTCCACCTTGTTGACCGTGAGGTGATGGTTGCCGTCGCGGACAGACAGGATGGTGGCCTCGTTAGTGCGCTCGGTGACCCGCTGGAGGACAGGCAGTGCTGTTGCTGCAAAGCCGTGGTGATTCGAAACCCGTTGGCCGAGTTGGAACACCCGCAAACCCAAGTGGTAACGGCGCCCATCCGGCTCGTAGTCGACGAAGCCATCACGCGTGAGCGAACCCAGCAGGCGATAGGTGGTGCTGAACGGCAGGCTGGCACTCCTGGCCAGATCCGCCGCGCTTGCACCACGCGGTTCATTGCCCAGAAGTACCAGCAGGCTCAGGGCTTTGCCGACCATGTCGGTCTTTGTGTCCTCTTTCACACTCATAACTCGATGCTCTCACATAGTGAGAGCTATTTCTAGATGGTGGTGACATCTCTTGACAAGTGACCCCACTCACAGCCACTATTGCTGTATTGCACAAGTAGCTCTCACCATGTGGTTACTTTCGGGATGATCCGGCCGCACCTCGCTCTGGTCTTCCCTAAGAAGCTAGATCCGCGACATCGTCGTCACAGAAGGAACCTCCCATGAGCCAAACAATGCCGTCAGCGACGCCAGGCACTGAAACAACCACCGGAACCCCCAAGAAAGCCGCGCTTGCCAGCTTCCTGGGCAGCGCCGTCGAGTACTACGACTTCTTCATCTTCGGCTCGGCTGCCGCCCTGATTTTCCCCCACGTGTTCTTCCCGGACGCAGACGCCAACGCGGCCATCATGTCCTTCGCGACCTTCGGCTTCGCCTACGTGGCCCGCCCCGTCGGCGCTGTCATCCTGGGCCACTTCGGTGACCGGATCGGACGGCAAAAGGTCCTCATGTTCACCCTCGTCCTGATGGGTGCCGCCACCTTCGTGATCGGATGCCTCCCCGACTTCAAGACCATCGGCTGGTGGGCGCCCGTCCTGCTGGTACTCGCCCGTCTCTGCCAGGGCCTCTCGGCCGCCGGCGAGCAGGCCGGCGCTTCCTCCATGACGCTGGAACATGCCCCGGACAACCGCCGCTCGTTCTTCACCTCGTGGACCCTGACCGGTACCCAAGGCGGCCAGATCCTGGCAGCCCTCGTCTTCATCCCCGTCGTGGCATTGCCGGACGAGATCAAGTACGGCATCGGCTGGCGCATCCCGTTCTGGCTGAGCGCCGTAGTAGTACTGGTGGCATTCTTCATCCGCCGCACCCTGCACGAGCCGCCGGCATTCGCCGAAGCCAAGAAGAACAATGAAATCTCCAAGCTCCCCGTTGCCGATCTTCTGCGCCTGCACTGGCGCGACGTTCTCCGCGTTGTCTGCTGCGCCTTCATCGCCGCAGTGAGCACGGTGTTTGGAACCTTGGCCATCAAGTACGCCCAGGACGTTGCCCACGTCAACAGCACCATCACCCTGTGGCTGGTGGTTGCGGCCAACGTGGTTGCCCTCGGAACCCAGCCACTGTTCGGCATGCTGGCGGACAAGATCGGCCGGAAGCCCGTCTTCATCTACGGAGCCGTAGCCAGCGCGATCATGACCCCGGTCTTCCTGCTGACTCTCGAGTCCGGCAATGTCCCGCTGATGTTCTTGGTCTCCATCGTGTTCTTCTCCTGCGGGTACGCTGCCGCCAACGCTGTTTGGCCGTCCTTCTACGGTGAAATGTTCAGCACCAAGGTTCGCTTCTCCGGACTGGCCATCGGTACGCAGCTCGGCTTCCTCATGGCAGGCTTCGCCCCGGCCATCGTGACCGCACTGGGTGGCACCAAGCCCGGCGGATGGGTCCAGATCTCCATCTTCACCGCCGTCATCTGCGCAATCGCAGCCGTTTCGGCCCTGACAGCCCGCGAATCAGCCAAGGTTCCCACCGCCGAGCTCGGCTTGCATAAGTAGGAACCCTGCGACGCAGAAATGCCCGGTATGTCTCCTGACGTACCGGGCATTTCTGCGTCCTGCCGAGCCCAACAACCTACCGCGGGTTCAGCACCACAGGCTTGAACTTTCCGGCCCCTGTGCCGGAGTACATCAGCAACGTCCCGTCTCCGGCCACCCCCACCACCGATGGATCGCCCGTTCCCGTGAAGCCTTTGCCGAGAGCCGCGTAGGACGTGAACATGTTCCAGCCGGAACCCAGGGAGGAACGCGCCAGGAAACCACCGTTTCCGTTGCCGGGGTAGAGCCAGAGAACACCGTCCGTCCCGCGTGCCATGATGTCTTCCCGACCGTCGCCGTTGAAGTCGCCACCCTGCATGACCGCGTTGAAGATGTTCCAGCCTGTGCCGATCTGCCGCCACGGCTGGAATCCACCGGCACCATTGCCCGGGTAGAGCCACAGGGCCCCATCAGCGGCCCGTGCCACGATGTCAGCCCGGCCATCTCCCGAGAAGTCGCCCGGAGCCAGCACCTGGGTGAACCCTTGCCAGCCCGTTCCGATCTGCTTGCGGGCCAGGAACTGCCCCTTGCCGTCGGTCGGGTACAGCCATAGCAGCCCATCGGAAGCCCTGGCAATGAGGTCGGGGCGACCATCGCCGTCGAAATCGCCGGCGCTCAGGACCGCCGTGAAGACGTTCCATCCCGATCCGACCTGGACGCGCGGCAGGAAGCCGCCCGAACCGTTGCCCGGGTAAAGCCACAACGCACCATCGGTGCCGCGGGCCAAAATATCGGCGACAGCATCGCCGTCGAAATCTCCCGCTTCCCAGACCTGGCTGAACTGGTTCCAGCCTGTGCCGATCGTCAAGCGGTCGGCGAAGCCCGCACCGTCGCCCGGGTAGAGGCTCAGCTGGGAACCATTGGCAAGGACATCAGCGATTCTGTCGCCGGTAAAGTCCTGGCCGCCCATGATGTCACCGGCCAGGTTCCAGCCTGTCCCGACGGCGGCACGCGGCAGGAAGCCGCCCTTGCCGTTGCCCGGGTAGACGTAGAGGGTGCCGTCTGTGGAGCGGGCCAGGAGTCCGGCAGACCCTCCGCCGAAGGAACCTGCCGGGGCGAGGTTGTTGAAGGAGTCCCAGCCTTGGCCCACTTGGAGTGGGGCTTGGAACCCGCCCGCGCCGTTCCCGGGATACAGCCAGAGGCGGCCGTCGGGGTCGGCGGCCATTACGTCGCTTCGGGAATCACCGTTGAAGTCGCCCGGAGCCAGCAGTTGGGTGAAGCCCTGCCAACCCACACCTACTTGGGCCCTGGGCAGGAAACCGCCCTTGCCGTTGCCCGGATACAGCCACAAGGCGCCGTCGCTGGATCGGGCAAGGATGTCCGGGAAACCGTCGCCGTTGAAATCGGACGTGCCCAGCACCGCGTTGAAAATGTCCCATCCCGACCCGATCTGCACGGAGTCCTTGAGCCTGTTGCCCGGAAGCCCTCGGAACAGGAGCAACGAGCCATCCGCTTCGCGGGAAATCATGTCGGCCAGTTTGTCGCCATCGAAATCGCCGGCTGAGAAGCTGATCCGCGTCTTCAGTTTGGGATCGGCGTTGATGGTGATTGTCGCAGAGGTTTCACTGACCGCATTGATGGTGACTTTGGTGCCCGTGTAGGTGGTGAACGTACTTCCGGCCTGCCAGGCGTGATTCTTGCTGTACCAACCCGCGAAGGGTGTGGTGCTGGGCATGAGGATGAGCGATGAGGCAATGGTGGCGCCGCCGCGCTGGACGATTTTGACGCCCTTGTTGCCGCCTGAAAGGTAGCTGTCGTAAGCCCCCACAGGCTGCCGAAGTTCCAGGTAATAGACTTCGCGGCTGACGGGGTCGGTGAACTTGATGGCGCGTTGGGCTTCGGTCCCGCCCCATGGCTTCAGCGTGTAGCTCTTCACTCCCGTGGCGACCCCGACATCGCGGATTTCGTCTCCCCGGCCCAGGCCTGCGTAATCCCAGAACGTGGAACTGACCACCGGCTGGGCATACTGGGCCGCGCCCATGATGTCAGTCGTGTCGCCGTACTCGCGGATGTAGCAGGACGGGTCGGTGAACTGCCCGCTGCTGTTGACCCCGACGTCGGACGCACCGCTGGCGCACTGCAGCGCATCAGCGTGCATCAAGCCAATGACATGCCCGAATTCGTGGCTCATGACGTTGTTGGAGAACGCGCTGATCTGCGGCATGAGTACGCGGCCGCTGTAACTGCCGCTGCTGTAGCCTGCGCCAAGAGCGTTTCCGGACAACGTGGCCGTGGGGATAAAGATGACCAGCGCGGTGTACGGAGTGGCTGCCCACTTCAGCTCACTGGTGATGGTGGACATGATGGTGCTGTAGCTGTCCGTGGACCTGGCTTTGGACTGGTGTCCGGCTACCTTGCTGTTCACCGTCATGGACAGCTTGTTGGCCGTCATCGCCTTCCAGTAGTTACTGGTTGCCACCACTGCCTTTTCGGCCTCCGCCATGGACACCGGGTTGGCGTTGTCAGCAAGCTTTGCCGTCACGAGCCGGACACGGATGTCCCCTCCCGGACCGGCCGCCGCCGCGCCGTCGCGGAGGAGGGATTCGACGTCGGCCTGTCCCTTCGGCGCCGCGTCAGTCGGAGGCGCGTCGAACGTATGCTCCGAGTGCGGCGTTCCCTCCACGAACTGGACATTCGGATTATCCGGTCCCGGTGCTGGTACGGCCGTGGCAGGGGCCTGTACGAAAAACAGGCCGGTGGCAAGCACCACCAAGCCTGTGGACAGCGCGATTGATCGCCGCAAAACACCCATGAAATCTCCCGGGGACGGAGCCTGTGGTTCCTGTGAGTCTCAAGAACCGAGATCAGGCTACAGCCGCCGCGGCAGTGTACCCGGAAGGCAGGGCTGGGCAGGCGGAAACGCAACCATCCCGGAATGCTAACCGGACCCTAACCACGCCGAAATACCGTGGCAACAATGCACCGCCACACTGGAATAGCCGGCAAGTGCAGGCACCAGCTCCAGCCAGGAGGACACCATGCTGAAGGAAGCCAAAACTCACACAACACGAATACGAGCGATCAGCCAGCTCCACCGCGGAGACGAGATCGAAGCCCGCCTGTCCGTGGGTCCCGCCTACGATGACGTGGTCATCCGCCGCGGACGGGTCCAGGAAACGGCACCGGGAATCGGCGTCGTCTGGATCATGGACCACGTCTCGGGCATGAGGAAAGCCATCAATACCGACGAATGCAGCGTTTGGCGCGTCGCCTGAACCCCGGCTCGACCCCAAACACCCGCTCAGCCACCGGCCACGGACTGGATAATCAAGACCTCCTGGCCGGCCGCAACCTCCGTTTCAAGACCTTTCCCACGCCGGATCTCGTCGCCGTTCACGTAAATATTCACGTAGCGGCGCAGCGCCCCGGTTTCATCACGCAAACGCCTGGCCAGCACCGGATAATCCTCGGTTACCGAGTCCAGCAACTGTCCAACGGTCACAGCCCCGTCGGCGGACGCAGTCAGATAGGACTGTCCGCCGACGAGCGGCTGCAGGACGCCAGGCAACAGGACCGTAAAGTCAGCCACAACGGGCCTAACCGGGTACCGGAGCGCTGGCATGTGCCGCACGCGCGGCGCTGCTTTGCTGACCAACCACGACGGCGGCCCTGACGCACAGCACGTCCGGCAGGTGCGATACCACTTCAGTAAAGGTGCCGCCCTCGTCGGCGCTGGCGTACACGGACCCGCCCCGGGTGCCGAAATACACGCCCACGGGCTCGGCGGTATCCACGGCCGCGGCATCGCGAAGCACGGCGTTGTACTCGTGGTCCGGCAGGCCCGCATGGAGTTCAGTCCACGAGTTGCCGGCATCATCGGTGCGGTGCACGCTGAGCTTGCTGTCTGGGGGGATGCGTTCGCCATCGGCCTTCAACGGAATGACCCAGGCCGTGCCCTCTCGACGGGGATGGGTCAGCATGACGAACCCAAAGTCGGCGGGCAGCCCCTCCGCGATGGAGTCCCAGTTCTCGCCGTCATCGTCCGTGCGGTACACACCGTGATGGTTCTGCGCGTACAAACGGCCCTCGACGGCGGCATCCGCCGCGATCTTGTGAACGCACTGGCCGAATTCGGGGTTGGGATCGGGCATGAAGTAGGCAGAGATTCCCTTATTGCGAGGCTCCCAGGACGTACCGCCGTCGAGCGATCTGTAAACGCCGCCCGTGCTCATGGCGATGTGCACCTTCTCACCGGACGGGTCCACCACAATCGAGTGCGCCGCCGCGCCACCGTAGCCAGCACCCCACTCACTGCGGTGGGGGTGGTCCCAGAGTCCGCGGTTCAGCTCGAAGTGCTCGCCGCCGTCGGTTGATTTCCACACTGAAATCGGCTCGCAACCAGCCCATACAACGCCAGGGCGGGAGTCGGCGTCGGGGTGGATCTGCCAGACGCGCTCCAGGGCAGCGTCAGTGCCATCCGGGAACTTGATGGCGCCTTGCTCGGGCTCGGTCCAGGTGGTGCCGAGGTCATCGGAGTGGGCCACGGTGGGACCCCAGTGCTCGGAACGGACGCCCACCATAATCCTGGTTTTGCCGTCCCGCGTGTCTATCCCGATGCTGGGTATCTCGCTCATCAGGAAGTGCGGGCCGGAGAGGGACCATTCTTTTCGGTCTGGGCTGGTTGCGAGCCACAAGCCCTTCTTGGTCCCGATCGCTAGGACATAACTCTCTGCGGTAGCCATGAACCCCATCGAACCATCAGGGCGGAAGGGTGGCAACGGTTTATTGGTGGGTTGTGGAAAGGGGTGCCAGCTAATACCGTCGCGACAAAAGCGGTTGCTCACCACAAGCGGAGGTACCTCATGCTTACTGAAGTCGCTGATGGCGTTCTGGTTCACCAGAGCGAGTTCATCCAGAGCAATTCAATTGTTGTGCAGGGCAGGGACGGCGTCTTGCTCATCGACCCCGGCATCACGAGCAGTGAAATGACATCCCTGGCAAATGACCTTCGCGGGTTGGGCCAGTCCGTGGTCGCCGGGTTCTCGACTCATCCTGATTGGGACCACGTTCTCTGGCACGCAAGCTTCGGCGACGTACCGCGTTACGGCACGGCCCGCTGCGCGGCAGCCATGCGTGAGCTGCTGGGCAGCGCGGACTGGGAAGCCCAAGTGGCTGAGGGACTCCCGCCGGAGTATGCCGGGGAGATCCCCATGGACCTGCTGGGCCTCATCACCGGCCTGCCCGTCGATGCAGCGGAGATTCCCTGGGCAGGGCCCACTGTCCGGATCATCGAGCATCAAGCCCACGCCCCTGGCCATGCGGCGCTATTGATCGAGGAGAGCCGCGTCCTGGTGGCCGGTGACATGCTTTCCGACATCCTGATGCCGTTCCTCGACCTGGCGGCCGCCGACCCGATCGGGGACTACCTCGCAGCACTGCAGCTGTTTGAAGGCGTGGTCAACAACGTGGATGCTGTCATCCCTGGCCATGGTTCCGTGGGCGGCGCAGGTCAGCTGCCCGCACGCATCGAACAGGATCGCGCGTATGTGGAGGACGTGCGGGACGGCGGTGTGACCAGCGACCCGAGGGTGGGCCCATCCGCTCCGCTGTATTGGCTCGCGGACATTCATGAATGGCAACGCCGGCAACTGACCCAAAAGGGGCAAAACGGGGCACCGGAATAGCAGTTTGTACACTGGGCGCTGGTCCTCGGAATGTAATTGTTCGTCCCCTGTTCACTAAAGGGAGAAAACATGCTTGACTGTTGGCTTTGCGGCCAAATTCGGCCACGGCAACAAAGCTGGGGGGTTAAGTGAATAACGGGGATGACAAGAATTGAGAACCATGGATGAGGGTTCCACGGTCGTCGGCCGGTAGCGGGACGACGACATGAGTGGAGTCTCAATGCAAGAAGGAGCCATAGTCCTTGACCCCTTCGCCGTGAGGATGGTCCTCGGTCTGGTGACTTTGATCCTGATAGTCCTCACCAGCGTCTCCTCCCGACGGCAACGGTCTCCTTACGCTGATTGGTGGCGGGTTGCCCTGTGCCTTTTCTTCCTAGGCAACGCCGCCTTCCTGCTGAACGGCACGCCAGCCCAACTATGGGCCAGCCCCATTGCAAAGGCACTGGTGGTGGCCGGAGCCTTCAGCGTGTGGGCCGGAGCCCGCACGCTCCGGAGCCACAAAGTAGGCCTGTGGCAGTTGTTGCCGGCGCCACTGATGGCTGGCTTGGCGTCGGTGGTGGATGACCCAGGGTCCAACGTCTGGTCAGGTGGTTTGGTTTACCTGATTCTGACGATGGCCGGAATCTTGATGGCCGCGGTAGAGCTCTGGTTCGCGAATCCCACGCGGTCCAGAATCACGAAATTCCTGTCCATCATGGCCGGAATAACCGCCGTCTATTACTTGGGCAGGGCCATTGCGTATGCCTTGGAAGGTCCGGCGGGCGAATTCTTCCGAACGTATTTCGGTTATGCACCAGCCGCCCTGATGCACCTGATCCTGCTGGTGGCGGTGTCCTCCACCATGAACACGCTCAGCAACAAACAGCTGATCAACCGCCTCCGGGAACGCGCCGAGCGCGACCATCTGACGGGCCTGCTCAACAGGGGCGCTTTCCTGGACCTGGCCGCCCGGCACCTTGTACGTGCCTCACCCGAACAGGGCGGGGCCCTGATCCTGGCCGACCTGGACAATTTCAAGGCAGTCAATGATGAGCACGGACACTCCGCCGGTGACGTCGCCCTCCGCGCCTTCGCCGACGCCTGCACCGCCTCGGTCCGGTCTACAGACCTTGTGGGTCGGTACGGCGGTGAAGAGTTCATTCTCTTCCTTCCGGGAGCCACGCAGGAGCGGGCCGAATCCATTGCCTGGGAGATCAGCAGCCGCCTTTCGGCAAAGCGCGGTCCGGATGGCCTCCCGTTCCCCACTGTCAGTTACGGCGTTACCTCTACCGGACCGGATGCCCCGGACCTGGCTTTCATGATTAACGTGGCAGACGCCGCCCTGTACAGTGCCAAGGCGCAAGGCAGGAACAGGGTGGTGGGAGCGGACCCGGTAGAGGCAGACTCGACAGCGGACCACACAACTCCGTAGCCGGTCAGCTGGCGCTGGTCCCCGCCACTGAGTGAACCATCGCGGTCTTCGGGTAGTTCCTTGGTTCCCGCTGTTCCGTGGCTGGAAATTCAAAGAGGTCGATCATGAGCTGCTGTTCGTAGGCTAGCTGTTGTGGGCTGCTCATGATGACCTGTCCGTCCACCGTGAAGTCCACTCCGTCCCCGGACCACCGGACACCGTAAGCGTGCGGCTTCGTGGCATCGATGGGTAGCTCGATGTCGCGGACGTCGTCGGTCAGTCGAGGATCATGGTGCGCTTTGATTCCCACCCGAACGGTGCTGCTGAGGGGACCGATCCTGTCGCCGAAAAGTTCGGTGACGCACAGCTCCCCGGAATCTTCCGGACCGGACTCCTCGAATCCCACCAGCCAGATTGCCAGCATGCAGGTCGGGTCGGCAGAAGCGCTCACTACCACCTCCAGTTCACCGGACGAGGGCGTCCACAGCCGGCGAGTGACCTGCGGAGTTTCCACCAGAAGCCCGTCGAGCCGGTGACGATGCGTGCCACGGGTGGTGCCGACAGCCCCGGAGAAGGTCCCGGTCTGGAGGTTGCTGACGCGAAACGATCCGTCGGCGTCGCGCCATGGCATCTGGTCGGCGTCGATGCGCAAGCGCAAACCATCGGTGGTGAAGTCGTAGCGGGCCCGGGACCTGGCGGGCTCGGACCACTGGGGAAGATAGTGGTCCACCCAGAGGTCCTGGTTGAGGGTAGGACCGGTAAAGCGTTCATCAAAGGATTCCGTGGGCACACGCAAAGCCTAAGCCAGCCCCAGGGAAATCCCCGGCGGCGTCAGTCGACGAACTCCGACTGCGTCTCGATGAAGTCCCAATCCGCCAAGGTCAGCACGCCGCTGACCTTGTCCGGGTGAGGTCCGCCGGCCTCGGCAATATGTTGGAGAACCTGCAAGGGAAGTTCTTCTGCGCGCAGGTTTTCGCGGAGCCATTCCTTGCTGTCCAAGTGCAGATCAAGCCACCACATGTAGATTTCCACCGCGGGACCACCTCTCGTCGAATTAACCGTAGGCCGGGGCCGTGGTGTCTTCAAGAGCCAGCACCCGTTGGGCCCTTGTAAGGCGCGAAGCGAAGGGCCAATCTATTCGTAAGGGCATCCGGCCCTCTGTTCTGGAGCCGGCCCACCCTTCGCAAAAGGGATCCGCGATGGACTGTGACATCGAGTTGGAAATAGATACCGGCTCCGCACGCGGTGAATACACGGTGCACGTGGTCCGTGCTCCGGCGGGAGGCCACGCGTCCGGAATGTTCACCTTGGATGTGGATGGCATCCTGGACCGGCTTCCGCAGCTCGAAGCCACTGTCCTGGCGTCAGCCGTCGCGGCCCGGCGGACCATGCCCGTGGCCGAGATGGCCGTCCGCGAAGTGGGCCAGGAACTGTTCCAGGCCCTGTTTACCCGCGAGGTTTACGGAACGTATCGGGCTAGTTTGGGCGCCGCCCAGCACGCCGGCCAACAACTCAGGGTGGTCCTGAGATTGGCGGCCCCCGAACTTGCCACCATGCCATGGGAAACCCTCTTTGATCCGGAGACTGAAACGTACCTCTGCCAGACCGAGCCCTTGCTTCGGCACGTCCCGGCGCCGGATTACCACCAGAACCCCCTGGATGTGGCTCCCCCGCTGCGCATCCTGGGAATTGTTGCATCTCCCCGGGACCTCCCTACCTTGGACGTTGCCGCAGAAAAGGAACACCTGGGCAGGGCACTCGCTGGGCCGGTGGCGGAAGGCCGCGTGGAGCTGGTCTGGGCCAAGAGCGGGACGTGGGATGACGTGCAGTCCATGCTGCTGGCGGGTCCTTGGCACGTAGTTCATTTTGTAGGCCACGGCGACTACGACTCCCGGACCGACGAAGGCAGGATCGCGCTGGTCGGCTCCGATGGCAGGGCCTCGATGGTCCGCGCCGTCCGCTTGATGGCGCTGCTCAGCGTCGCCGCGCCACGGCCACGGCTGGTGGTGCTGAATTCGTGTTCCTCGGGTGAAATGGGCCCATCGGATCTCTTCTCCGGCACCGCCTCGTCCCTTGTTCGCAGCGGAATTGGTGCCGTGGCCGCCATGCAGTTCGCCATCAGCGACTACGCGGCCATCGCGTTCGCCCACGGTTTCTACGCCGCCATAGCCAACGGCAGGACAGTGGACGAGGCCGCCCGCGTCGGCAGGATCTCGGTGATGGCCAGCCCGGACGGCACGCTCGAATGGGTCACACCGGCCCTCTATGTCCGTGGCGGTTCCACGCAGCTGTTCACCCTGAAAGGCACGCCGCGCGCGCCGGCTTTTGTTGAAGGCACGACGGCGGCGGCGTTCCAGGGCGGTCCGGCTCCGGTTCCAGCTGCCACGGGTCAGGCGGCCCCCACCCAAGCCACGCAAGCCCAGGCCAACGCCGACCAAGCAATGAAGCGCGCCCAGCTCCGGGCACTCTACGTGCAGGCGTCCGCAGAGTTGCGCGCCCGACGCTTCGAGCAGGCTGTTGAGTTGTTCGACGACCTCCTCACCCTCGAACCGGACTACCGGGACGCACCTGCGCTGAGGGACACTGCACGCAGACGCCTGGACATGGCCCGCGCATACCGCGAAGCGCTTGAAGCAGAAGAGGCGGGTGACTGGCTGGCCGCCGCCGACGGGTTCGCCGTGGTCCAGGACGATCCCGAGTTCCCCGAGGCCGCGGCACGGAAACAGGACTGCGAGCGCCGCCAACGCATCTCCGACCTGCAGGGCGAACTGCGCTACCACTCGTCCCTGGGCTCTTGGGAAGCGGTGTTGGATGTGTCTGCGGAACTGGAGTCAGTGGATGCCGCTGCGGCTGACCCCGATGGACTCGCTACTGTGGCGCGGGTTGAGATCGAGAAAGCCAAGCCTAAGGAACCGCCCAAGCCTGAAGCACCTGAGGTCGATGCTGAGGCACATGGTTCATATACCGCCGTATCCCCGCCGCCAACTCCACCAACGCCACCGCGGAAACCGCCGGAGAGCGCCGCTGCCGCAGCGAGCGCCAGGCAAACAGCGAAGCCAGCCACAACCCCACCCCGTGCCGCGCCGCTTGCTGGTGTCCCGGCGTCGGACGCTGGCGTTTCGGCGTCCCGCCTCGACTCGGCGCCTCGTCCTGGCCCGGCGCCGCGTCCTGGCCCGGCGCCGCATGACGAACCCGTGCCGATGCCGCTCGCTTGGGTTCCACTCGCCTGGGGCGGTGCAGCCCTGGCCTTGGCGGGCGGACTCGGGGCTTGCTTCGCGATCTACTTCCTGTGGTTCGACGACAACTACTGGTACGAGAGCGGCGGAGATGGCTCCCTCCGTGTGGTTTATGGCTTGGTCGCGCCCTTTGGGTACCTGCTGCTGGCGGTTGCCGGACTTCCGGATCGGACCATGCTGGGACGGCTGGTGATGGCCGGCGTGGTGGTGTCCATGGCGGTTTTCGGGCTGTCAGGGCTCAATTACACCGTGGAACTGACCGCCGTCGTGGCCAGCTTTGTGCACGCGGGCTTCGGGCTGTGGGCTGGGATCCTGGCCATCCGAGCGCGGAAATCCCAACCGTTGGGATGGTTGCTGTTGTGGCCCACGGTGACCATTCCGTTCGTCTGGATCGAGGACAAAGGGGTGTTCCTTGAATCCTGGTATCGGACGCACGCCTACTTCGTCTTGATACAGCTCTTGGTGGTGTGCGCAGCCGGTATCGGCCTCTTGGTCGCCGCCCGCCGCCTGAGGCCACGGTCGGCAGAAAGGACAGGAACATGAGCAGGTTGGTTGAGTTCAGCACTGACGACGGCGGCACGGTGGTTGTGGAGGTCGCGAGCGCAGCGGGGAGCCTGGTGACAAGGGGCGGCGACCACGCGGGCGAACATTCGGGCGTGTTCGCGAGGGCCCAGCAGACCTTCGAGCGGGCGTTGGCGCATGTCCGTCCCGCGGTTCAAGGCGTGATCGACGAGCTGCTGAGCCTGGAGAACCGGCCGGACGAGGTCAGCGTGGAGTTCGGCATCGACCTTCATGCGGAAGCAGGGGCGTTTATTGCCTCGGCCAGTACGGCGTCCAACTTCAAGGTGCGGCTCACGTGGAACAAGCCGTCTCCGCCCACCTAGGTTGGGTGGGAAACAGCCTGTTCAACGGCACCCCGCGGCGCAACAATAAGGGTATGGCTGCGGAGAATTTCAGCGGACGGATTCCCTTGGTGGTGGGCGTCTTGCCGGACCAGCATGTGGAAGTGCTGCAGACCGCCCGGACTCTCGCCGAGCAGCTCGGCGTGCCCTTGGTGTGCGCTTATGTGGATGAGGCCAGTTATCTGGTGGAGTGGGACCCGTCGCGCGAGACACACCGGATGTCGCTTCACCCGGAGAAGGATGACGAGGATGTCGCCGCCGTTCGTGACGGTCTTGGCAAAGTGATCGGTGACGCCATGGGTGGCGGCACGGCGGATTGGACGTTGCGGTTGTTGGCCGGCGATCCCGCCCGTGCCCTGGGCCGCTTGGCCTCCGATATCAATGCTTCCATGATCATTGTGGGTACTCCCGAGCCTGGTTTGGGCCATCGGATTTCCGAGGCCTTGAACGGTTCGGTGGCGGCGTGGCTCAGCCATCACCAGCGCCGCCCAGTGCTGATCGTCCCCCAGAAAAAGAGGCCTGAAGCGGCACATAAAAACTAAAGCGAAAGTACTTATTCGAGGTGGTGGCAATGGGGTCTCACGCGACGTAGAGTAATTACTGCAGGACGGCGAAAGCCCCTGCTCAAAGACCGCTCCGGAGTGCGTATCCCCCAATAACGCACTCCGGAGCTCTTTGTTTTAAGTGCCGGTTTCAGGCTCACCAACTCACGACGCCGGCACCCGGGTTGGGTGCCGCGGGGTCACCTGACGAAGGTGTACAGCAGGGCCGCCATTCCGAAGCCCACAATGGACAGCACGGTTTCCAGCACGGTCCAGGTCTTCAAGGTGTCCTTGACGGACATATTGAAGTACTTGGAAATGATCCAGAATCCGCCATCGTTGACGTGGCTGGCGATGATGGAGCCCGAGGAAATGGCCACCACGATCAGCGCGAGCTGGGGTTGCGAGTACCCCGAGGCCAGGCTCGGCGCGAGAATGCCGCCAGTGGTCACGATCGCAACCGTGGCCGAGCCCTGCGCGATGCGCATGCCGGCGCTGATCACGAACGCGGACAGGATGATCGGCAGGCCGGCCTGGGACAGTGAATCCGCCACGGCTTTGCCCACACCGGTGGCCGAGAGGACTGCTCCGAAGAAGGCGCCGGCACCGACAACCAGCAGGATCATGCCCACCGGACGCAACGAGGAACCCGTGATTTCGCTGAGCTCGGCGGAAGTCATGCCGCGCCGGATACCCAGGAGCCACATGGCCAGGAGCACGGCGACGGTCAGCGCGATGGCCGGGTTGCCGAAGAACTGGAGGACGTCACGGAACGTGCCTGCGGGAGCGAAGATGTTGCCGAAGGTTCCGCCGAGGATCAGGATCATGGGCAGGCCGATGGCCAGGAGCACCAGGCCGATGGACGGTTCGTGGCCCTTGGCTTCCTCGGCCTCGGGAACAATGCGGTCCTCCGGCACGGAAACCATCACACGCTTGCCGATCCACGTGCCCCACAAGATGCCGGAAGCGAACCAGGCCGGGATACCGCAGATGAGGCCCATGAGGATGATCCAGCCGAGGTCCACGCCGAACAGGCCGGCCGCAGCAACGGGACCGGGGTGCGGCGGAAGGAAGGCGTGCGTCACGGAGAGGCCTGCCAGCAGCGGCAGTGCGTACACTGCCAGGGACTTGCCGCCACGGATCGCGGCAACATAGACCAATGGCGCCAGGACAAAGATGCCGATATCGAAGAACACCGGAATACCCAGCACAAAGCCGGTGATGCCCATGGCGAGCGGGGTGCCCTTTTCACCGAAGATCTTCACGAGCCGTCCGAGCAGCACTTCGGCACCACCGGAGCGTTCCAGGATGGCGCCAAGCACGGTACCGAGGCCGATGATCACGGTGATGTGGCCAAGGATGCCTGCGAAGCCCTTCTCAATGAGGGCGTCGCTGCTCTTGGTCGCTGAGCCCACCAGGGCTTCCACGGAGATCCCACCCACCAGGGCCACGATCACACCGGTTCCCACCAAGGCGATGAACGGTTCGAGCTTGACCTTAATGATCAGGAACAGCAGCAGGGCGATGCCGGCACCTGCCAGGAGGAGCAGGCCGGCGGTGTCGTGCCGCAGCCATTCAAGGAATTCAGTCATGACGAGTCTTTCTGGGTAAGTCCTACTTGAGGGTGCCGGTGAAGGCTGCGGCACGTGCCGCGATGTCTGCCCAGTCACCTGCAGCGACGGCTGCGGGCGGGACTACGCTGGTGCCGCAGCAGACTGCGGCAGCACCGGCGTCGAGGTAGCTCTTGGCGTTGGAGGCGTCGATGCCCCCCGAAGGCAGCAAGCGGATGCCCGGGTACGGGCCCTGCAGGTCCTTCAGGTACGCCGGACCGAGCTGCCGGGCGGGGAAAATCTTGACGGCGGCCGAACCCAGGTCCAGGGCTTGGGCCACCTCGGTGGGGGTCATGGCGCCGAGGCTGAACGGGATTCCCGCAGCCACGGCGACGGCGGCGACCTCCGGCCTGAGGCCGGGCGTCACCAGGAACTGCGCCCCGGCGTCGATCGCTGCGCGGGCTTGGGCGCCGGTCATCACCGTGCCGATTCCGACGGCGGCACCGTGGTCCGCCGCCGTCTCCGCCGCGCGCTTGACGTGCTTGAGCACATCCGGCGTGGTGAACGTGAGCTCGACGCTGCGGATGCCGCCGTCGGCCAGTGCCCGGCAGAGATCCGCGGCATCGGTGATGGACGGGGCGCGGACCACGGCCAGGGTGCGGTCCGCTTCGAGCTGCTGGAGGAATTGTTCGGGGGTCATTGTTGTCCTTCTCGGGTGAGGCCGTCACTGTGTCGGCGCAGGGCACGGCCGGCGCGGGCGCCGGTGGGCTGGCCGCCGTCGATCGCTGCGGTGCCGTTGACGAAGACGTACTGGATGCCGCTGGCGGCTTGGCGGGGGTTCTCAAAAGTGGCTTCGTCTCGGATGGTCTCCGGGTCGAAGAGCACGACGTCGGCTGCGTAGCCTTCGCGGACCAGTCCCCTCTTGTGGAGCTTGAGTCGGGCGGCGGGGCGGCCACTAAGGTGGTGGACTGTTTCCTCGAGGCTGAGCAGGCCGAGGTCGCGGGAGTAGTGGCCGAGGTAGCGCGGGAACGTACCCCAGGCGCGGGGGTGTGGTTTGGCGCCGACCAGGAGTCCGTCGCTGCCGCCGGTGTGGGTGCGGTGCTTCATGATGGCCTGGACGTTTTCCTCGTGACCGACGTGTTGCAGGATGCCGGTGCCGAGGCGGTCTTCCGTGAGGATGAGCGCGAACACGTCGAACGGATCCTGCCGGGCTTCGGCCGCGATGTCCCGGACGGTCTTGCCCACGTAGCCTGCGAGCGCCGGGTTCTGCACTCCGCTGATCTCCAGGGTGTCCCACTCGGCAACGACGCCGTGGCAGCCGTCGGAGCCGTAGACCTCCACGGCTTCACGGATTCTGGCTCTTGTTCCGGGGTCGGCCAGCCGGGCCAAGGTGGCCTCGGTGCCGCCGGATGAGGCCCAGCTCGGGAGAATGGCACTGAGTGTCGTGGCCCCCGGGAGGTACGGATACGTGTCCAGGGTGATGTCCACACCCTGGTCCAAGGCTTGGTCGATCAGCTCCAGGAGTTCCCCGGCACGGCCCTTGTTCTCCGCGAAGTTCATGGTGGCGTGGGACAGGTGCAGGGCGCAGCCGGTGTCGCGGCTGAGTCCGATCATCTCCCCGTAGGCTCCCAAGGCGCCTTTGCCGTAGGAACGGTGGTGGGGTGCGTAGAAGCCACCCAGTTCACCCACCGCGCGGAGGAGCCCGGCCAGTTCCTCGGTCTGGGCGTACATACCCGGCGTATAGGTCAGGCCCGAAGACATTCCCACGGCTCCCTCTTCCATCGCCGTGCGGATGACGTCCTGCATCTGCTGTTGTTGCTCCGGCGTGGGGTCTCCTTCAGCGAAACCCATCACCATGGCCCGGACGGTCCCTTGGGGTACGAGGTAGGCGGCGTTGGTGGCGATGCGGCCGCCCTCTTCTACGCTGTCGAGGCGGTCGAGGTACTCGCCCACGGTCCGCCAGTTCCAGTCGAAGCCGGCCGGGTTGTCGTTCCAGCCCGCGATTTTCTCCCGGACACCGGCCAGTGTGGCGTCGTCCACGGGCGCATAGGACAGTCCGTCCTGGCCCAGCAATTCCGTGGTGACGCCTTGGCTGAGCTTGGCGTAGTGGTCCCGGTTGACCAACAGTTGCAGGTCCGAGTGTGCGTGCATGTCGATGAAACCGGGGCTCAGGACCAGCCCGGTAGCATCGATGACACGCTCTGCGCCCGTGTCCGCTGCGGTGAGGCTTCCGGCGTCGACGACGGCGGCAATCACCGCACCGTCCAGCAGGACGTCCGCTGGGCGGCGGTCCGCTCCGGTTCCGTCCACCAAGGTGGCGTTGCTGATGAGGGTCTTCATGGCAGGGGTCCTAGAAGAAGGTGTGGATGAGGTCGACGACGGTCTGATCGCCGCCGGGCGTGGAATCCGCGAGGACGGGGATGACGGTCCACTTGTCGAACGCTGTGCACGGGTGGGACAGGCCCAGCCGGATCACGTCGCCGGGCCTGACGGTGGTGGTGCCGGCGTCGAAGGTCATGAAGCTGTGCTGGTCATTGATCGAGGTGATTTCGGCTCCAACCAGGGGCTCCATGGCTCCGCCGAGGGTTGAGCCGATGAGCTGCGGCTCGGGCAGGCCTTCGTCGAACGGGAGGTCGCGCTTGCCGGCATCGAGGATGGCCAGGCCGGGTTCCGTCTGCGAAACGACGCGCGCCCAGCCGTGCATTCCGGCCGTAAACGGCTGATCGCCCACGCGGGAGAACGGCGAGATTCCGCGGTAGAAGCCGTCGTCGTGGATGATGTAGGCGCCGCTGCGGATCATGAGGTCCACTTTCAAGGAATGAGACACAGTTGGGGCCGCCTCTGCTGTGGTGCTGATGCACGGTGAGAGGACCGTGACGACGTCGTCGAAGTACGCGCTGCCACCGGCTGTGATGATCACGGAGCCGGAACCGTAAAGGTCTGCGGCGAGTAGCTCCTCATGAAGGAGCCGCATCTGGGCGAGGTAGCCACGGACGGCGGCCAGGCCGGCGTCGTCCGCTGTGTGCGCGAGCGAGCCCTCGTAGCCACTGACGCCCACCAGGCGCAGGTTTGGCGAGGCCGAGATCGCGCGGGCAATGTCCATGGCGGCGTCAACGCCGCGGGCTCCGGTCCGCCCACCGTGTGCGCCAAGCTCAACCAGGACATCCAGAACAGAGTCGGTGTCGGCCAAGGTGCGTTCGATCAGCGCGACCGTGTCCACTGAATCAACCCAGGACAGGATGGTGGAGTCCTGCTCCGCCACCCACTGGATGGCGTGGGGATCCGTGAGGCTGTTGGCGAGCTGCAGGTTGCGGACGCCGAACTCGCGAGCCACCCGCAGCTGCGCAAAATTGGCCAGCGTGATGCCCCAAGCACCCCGGTTGAGCTGTTCGGTCCAGAGCTGGGGCGCCATCGTGGTCTTGCCGTGCGGCGCAAGCAGGACGCCGTGGTCCGCACACCACTCCGCCAGGCGATCGGCGTTGGCTTGAAGCGCAGCGGCGTCGAGGGTGAGCAGCGGCGTCTGGAAGTCGGACAGCGTGTGCTTGGCGGCCAGGAAGTCCGCGTGGGTGGCCCCGTTCTCGGCGGCGGGCACGGCTTTGTGGCGCCAGTCGAGACGGCGTTCAGCCAGGCCTGCCACGGCGGCTGCCGAGATGGCTTCGGAAGTGTTCACGCGTTTGGTTCCCTTCGCGGTGCTGCGTTTTTGAAGCTGCGTTGTGGGGTTGGTGGAGTGAGATTGCTTGTGTTGCGTATTTTGCAACGCTGGTTGCAAACCTGCTGGTGATATGTCTAACATGGTGGCGGATCGAGAGTCAAGGCCGCTGAGAAGCGCACGAACTAGTGGGAGAACGATGCTTTCAGCTGTATGCGTGGGCGAAACCATGGCCATGCTTACCCCTGTCCATGCCGTCCCCCTGCACCTGGCAACCGAACTCCACTTCGGGATCGGCGGCGCGGAATCCAACGTCGCCATGGGCTTGGCCGCCATGGGCCTGGACACACACTGGATCAGCCGGGTGGGCAACGACGGCTTCGGCACCCGAATCCTCCACGACCTCCGCGATCACGGCGTAGGAGTAGCCGGCGTCGAGATCGACCACGCCCTGCCCACCGGCCTCTACGTGAAAGTCCCCGCCCAGGACTCAGACCCCGACGGCGGCAGCTCGGTTTTGTACTACCGGCAAGGCTCCGCGGCATCGGCCATGGGACGCGACACGCTCTCCAATCCCGCCGTTTCCACGCTGCTTGAGAACGCTGCGCTCATCCACCTGAGCGGGATCACCGCAGCTCTCTCCCCCGAATGCCTTTCCCTGTTGGAAGCAATCCTCACCGCGCCCCGCAACGGCCGCACCATCAGCTTTGACGTCAACTGGCGCGAAGCCTTGTGGGCAGGCCAAGACCGTTCCGTCCTGCAGCGCCTGGCGAACCTGGCCGACGTCGTGCTTGTTGGGAAAGACGAAGCCGAACACGCCTTCGGCACCACCGACGAAGCAGAACTCCGCCGCCTGATGCCCGACCCGGAGGTCCTGGTCATCAAGAACGAGGCCATCAGCGCCATCTCCTTGGACCGGAGCGGCACCCGGGAAGAGGTTCCCGCCCTGTCGGTCGCCGTCGTCGAGCCTGTTGGCGCCGGTGACTCGTTCGCCGCCGGCTACCTCAGCGGCATGCTGTTCGGGCTGGGCCAGAAGGAGAGCCTGCGCCGCGGCCACGTTGCTGCTGCGTGCACCCTGACCGTCCACGGCGACCGCGGCCCCCTGCCCGACGCCGCCGAGCTCGCCGCCATCCTCGATTCTTCGGATGCCGCCTGGGCTGCTATCCATGTTGAAGACGGACAATTCAACACAAGAACCGGAGCGTGACACCGTGAGCCAGAGCCTCATGCGAGCCATCGACCTGCTCGGCGAGCTTGCCGCAAAACCAGCAACCCTGGACGAACTCGCCTCCAAGGCCGCCGTGCACAAGACCACGGTGATGCGGCTCCTGCACGCCATGGAAGAAAAGCGGTTTGTGGTGCGGGACGAAGAGCAGCGGTTCATGCTCGGTTCCAAGCTGTTCGAACTGTCCTCGCTGGCACTGGAACAACGCGACATCCGTAAGGTGGCCCACCCGCACCTGGCCGAGCTCAACGGCCGCACCGGGCACACGGTTCACCTCGCCGCCTTCGAAGGGAATGAGGTGGTGTACATCGACAAGTTCGAGTCCCACCACCCCGTCCGCATGTACTCGCGCATCGGCCTGACTGCATCGCTGCACTCGGCCGCTGTGTCCAAAGTCCTCCTCGCCGACATGCCGCGAAGCCGGCAGGAAAAGATCGCCGCGGGGCTGGACTACGTCAAAGTTACCGAGAACACCTTGACCTCGCCGGGGGCCCTGTTGGCCGAACTCGAGCAGGTCAAGGAGCAGGGCTGGGCCCATGACAACGCTGAGCACGAAGCCTTCGTGCACTGCATCGCGGCCCCCATCCGCGACGCCAGCGGCGCCGTTGTTGCCGCAGCCTCTTGTTCGGTACCGGTAGTGATGCTCAGCTATGAAGGCTTGCTTGAGCTGCTGCCCGACCTCAAAGCCAGCACCGAGGCCATCTCCAACGACCTCGGCTGGATCAGCCACGAAAGGAACTCAGCATGAGTGAAAAGACCGTAGTACTGACCGACAATGCCCCCGCCCCGGCGCACGTTTTCTCCCAGGGCATCAAGAAGGGCGGCATGTTCCAAGTTTCCGGCCAGGGCCCCATGGACCCCGCCACCAACCAGTACATCGGCGAGGGCGACGTCCGCGTCCAGACCCGCCGCACGCTGGAAAACGTGAAGGCCATCCTGGAAGCCGGCGGATCCTCCGTTGAAGACGTCCTCATGTTCCGCGTCTACCTCACCACCCGCGACGACTTCGCCGCCATGAACGAGGTCTACGGCGAGTTCATCCGCGAGAACGTCCCCAGCGGCCAGCTGCCCAGCCGCACCACCGTGTTCGTGGACCTGCCGCACGAGGTCATGCTGGTGGAGATCGACGCCCTGGCTGTCACCGCCTAAGGGACCCTCTCTCACATCCCTACCGTTTTCGAGGGACCCTCTCTCACATCCCAACCGTTTTCGAGGGACCCCCTCTCACATCACGCCGGTAAGGCTCGACGGCGGCACTCACTTGGGTGCCGCCGTCGGGCTTTAAGAGGTTGTCGCCCTAGAAGGCGGTCACCCGTGCGGGCGCCTCCACCTTCTGGAAGCGGAGCTTCCACGGGGTGAGCGCGGATTCGAGTTGTTCGCGAAGGTCCATCTTGGATGCGCCTTCCACCCGCTCTTCAAAATGAATGGGAACCTCCATGATCTTCAGGCCGTGCCGGGCTGCCCGGTAGTTCATCTCCACCTGAAATGAATATCCGTCACTTTGAATGGACGCCACATCGATCTGTTGCAGCGCAGAAGCTGTCCACGCCTTGTATCCCGCCGTAGCATCCTTGACCTTCAACCCCAGGATTGCACCGACATAGAAGTTGGCCCACGCCGAAAGGGCCTTGCGGTGCCAGGGCCATTCGGCCGCAGTGGAGCCGCCAGTGACGTAGCGCGAACCAATCACGAGCGCCGCCCCGGAATCCTGGATCCGTTCAAGCATGGTGGGGATTGCCGCTACAGGGTGGGACAGATCTGCGTCCATTTGGATGATGATCTCCGAGTTCCCGGCCAGCGCCTCGGTCATTCCCGCCACATAGGCCCGGCCCAGTCCATCCTTTTCCTTCCGGTGCAGGACGGACACTGTTCCCCGGGATTCCGCCGACAATTGATCAGCCACCACCCCTGTCCCGTCAGGTGAGTTGTCATCAACAACCAGCACGTGCAGATTCGGAATACTGAGTGCCTGGAGCTGGGCGACAAGAACCGGCAGGTTCTCGCGCTCATTGTAGGTAGGCACAACGACGGTAATTTTCGGAAAAACAGCAGTCAAAACGAGGGTCCCCAATTCGGTGTTCGATAATTGCCGGGGCTCAATGCTGCTATGCGCGGCCCCGGGCACCGCCAGTCTATTGAGCCAAGCTGAAGAATCATGGAAAGCTGTACCTCCATGACCCGCTTTGAATCTGAAACGCCCCCGACACGCCGGAAACGACGGCGTGTCCCGGCACTACCGGCTTGAAAGAGGGTCAGGAAGAGACGCGGCGCCCAACGACCGAGGCAGGGACGGCCGGAATTCGCTGCCGTTTGGCGTAGACCCTCGCCCGCTGGCTGGAAAGTGCCAGGAGGACCAGGATGTCTGTGGCCAGGCCTGAGAGTCCGGCTTCGAGGGTGATGTTCGTGCTTCCGGTGAAGTAGTCAATGGCCTGGACAACCACCGAAATGGAACTAAGGCCCATTGCGATCACCCGGGCTCCGTTGCTGCCCAGGAAAATCCGCCAGGCAAGGAAAATCTCACCCAGGCCGAACAACAGCACCGCAATGGCAACGAAGGTGACCACCGCCGTCGTGGTTTGTGGGTCAAGGGGGTCGCCGTCGGCGGTGAGGTCCGTGAAGACCTCGGACGAAGTCAGCAGCGTCAGGGCGAGGACGAAGGCCGCGATGGACCTGGCCACCACCAACGCGGCACCCATCATGGTGGGTGCCGGCCGCCTGTCACGGCTGTCAGTGGGAAGGGAAGGCTGGCCGGCCGGGACAGTCACGGACCGCGCGTCGATAATGGGCAGGTCGCCGTCAGTGGAGATTGAATCCCCGCCGCCGTTCCGCGAGTGGTAGCCGGTGGAGAAGTCCTTGATCACGTGAACGGACACCGCGGGCCCGGCGTCGGAAACTGTCCGCACGATGTGGTCACGCTCAACGTCCGTGTTTTGCTCAATCTTGTGCGTGATCTGGAGGGTGAACAGCGAGAAACCGACGCTGCGGTCGTAGGTTCCGGCGGCAAGCCAGTCCACCTTGTGCCCGCCCGGCAGGAGCCAGCCTTCGGGGCAGCGCCAGAACCGGACGTGGTGGCGTTTGCCGGGGTTGTTGTCCACTTCCTGCTGGTAAGCGAAATCCTGTTGCCGGTCGAACAGGTAGAGCGGGCTGACCGGCGCCTCGGAATAGCTTTGCCTGAAAATGGTGGAGCTGATGATGCGGCGGCTGCTGCCGAAGGTGACGTCGTCCGCCTGCGTCCAGCCGGCAGCGCGCATGATGGCGTGGATTTGCGGCTCGTGGCCGAGCAACGCGACGTTCACGGGATCGCCCAGGAGTCCGTCACTGGTCCGGGCGCGCCCGATGAAGTAGCCCGGAACGTAAATAGTGGTCAGGATGCGGTGCAGGCGGGGCAGGAGCAGATAAGCAAGAAATGCCCAGAAGAAGAAGTAGAACCACACCTGGCCCCAACCCAGATGGAAGCTCTCCCCCAGCAGCAGGAACGCCAGCCACACCGCAGCCGCCCCGCCCAGGATGAAGAACGCATGGTCCAGCCGGCTGTCAGTCACGTCCCTGCTCGGCGCCTTGTACACAGAGAGCCCCCTTTGCTTGCTTCAAGCTTCGGGCCTCGCGCGGGGTATGTACAGATACCGTTCAGGTTCAGGCGGGGCTGCTGACCTGGAGTTGCCCGTGGTCAACGAGCCAGCGCAGGGACTCGTGCACGGCCTGTTCGGGCTCGTAGCGTGGTGCGTAGCCCAGGAGGGATTTGGCTTTTTCGATGGTGAGGCAATGGTTGCGGGACAAGTGGGCCCAGCTCGTGTCAGCGTGTTCGGGCGTGCTGGTCCGGCGGAATTCATCCCATCCGACCGTCTCAAGATGCGGCTCCTGGCCGAACCAGGACGCCGCAATCCTGGCGTAGCCCCGAACGCTCAGGGCCGTGGGAGCAACGATGTTGAAGTCTTCGCCGGCCGCCGCATCACGGCGGTCGATGGCCTTCTCAAAGGCCTGGGCGAGGTCGTCGGCATGGACGTGATGCATCATTTCCGCACCGCTTCCCGGCATGAGCACTGTCTGCCCGCCGGAGATCTTCTGCCACACCGTGGGATCGAAATTCCCAAGCGGCCCCACCGGATGCCAGCCCGGCCCCACGATATGCCCTGGATGCAGCGACGTTGTGACCAGGCCGCCGGACGCCGACTCCTCCTTCAGCATGCGTGCAATGTCGCGCTTCTGGATGCCGTACTCATCAGTCGGTATGAGGGCGGAATCCGAGCCCTCCGCCAACGGCAACTTCAAGCTCTCGCCGTACCGCCAGATGGATCCACAGTGCAGGAAATGTCCCACCTCGCCACGGAGACGGTTCACCAGCGCGGTGGCCGAGTCGAGCGTGAAGCAGACAAGGTCAACCACGACGTCGGCACCCAGCTCCGCGACCCGGTCACCGAAAGTGCCGTCCCGGTCCTCCTGCTCACGGTCCGCGGCGACTTGGCGGACCTGCTGCCATTCGGGTGAATCCGTGTAGGGCGTGCTGGTTCCGCGGCTGATGTTGACCACCTCATGCCCTGCACGGACGAGCCTGGGAACGAGGAAGGAGCCGATGTGGCCGCTGCCTCCGATGACGACTGTCTTCATGGTGTCCACTTCGCCTTTGCTCCGGGGCCGGGAGTTCCAGCGTAGCCGGGCTTGGTGGTTTACAGCAGGGCGATGGCGTTCGCCGGCGAACCCGTGCCTCCCACGATGTTGAGCGGCTTGATGCTGACAAAGGCGTCCCAGTTTCCGGTGGACCTCATGTGCCGGGCCAACGGACCCAGTCGCCAAAGCTCACCGAGGGGCATGCCGAGTTTGGCGAGGAGTTGCTGGTGCATCATGCCGTTGTCATTCGGTGCCGTCTCCAGGAACGGGCTGTCCGCCACGGCCGGGAGGCATTCGAAGGCGAAGTTGTCGGCGGCCAGCAGCGCAATGTGGTTGTCCCACGCCCAGGCGACGAACTCCTGGGATTGTTCCACGCCTGATGCCTTCCTGCTGGTTCAGCCCAGTGGAGTCCGTCACCGACAAAGCGCTGAGGGCCGGCGTACCGGAACTCAGGCGTGCAGCGGGCCGGCTTTCGGAGCTGCTGGAAGGGTCCGTCTACTAACGCAGCAACAGTCTTCGGGCGGACATTAGCCAGCAACCTGACGACTCACTTCTCCCAAGTTCGACAAACCGCATGCGGTCGTGCCTAGCATGAATACTCCGGGTAAGCCCGGCTACGTGAACTCTTGAACGACCCCCTCGGACGGTCGGCGCCAGCGCCGGCCACGTAAAGGAGAATGCTGTGCGGGAGCCTGTAATCAACGAGAGCGCGGCAGAAGTCAGCGCTGATCCATCTGAATCACAGGAAGAACCGCAGGTAACTGAGGAAACCGCAACAGAGTCACCGGAAATCACGTTCGACGAGCAGTTCTACCCTGCGCGGCCCAAAGCGCTGAGGCCGATTGCCCGCCGTCGTCAGTTCTTTGCAGCCCGACCGTCCCTGGAGTTCGACGGACTGAACTCCACGTACGTCGATTGGCTGCGCAATCAGTCCATGCTCGGCGACGCCAACACCATGGCCCGGCAGCTTTCGGGGCAAGCCAGCATGTGGCAGAACTCCTACGCCAGGCCGAACCCGCGCTCGGCAGTGGAGCGCGCACCTGTCTGGTTCACGGCCTACCCCCTGTCCTTCATCACCAAGGACGGCCAGTCGTTCCTTTCCGCGCTCGGTGACCCTGCACTGTGGGACGCATTCAGCCAGATCGGCATCCGGGGGCTGCACACGGGGCCGGTCAAGCTTGCCGGCGGCATCCGCGGGTGGTCGCAGACACCCAGCGTCGACGGACACTTCGACCGCATCAGCATGGCGATCGACCCTGCGTTCGGCACCGAGGAAGAATTCCGGCAGATGTGCGAGGTCGCCGTCGAGCACGGCGGCACGATCATCGACGACATTGTTCCCGGGCACACGGGCAAGGGGGCTGACTTCCGGCTTGCTGAAATGAACTTCCGGGACTACCCCGGCATTTATCACATGGTGGACATCCCCGAAGAGGACTGGCACCTCCTTCCGGACGTTCCCGAGAACGAGGACTCCGTCAACATCAGTCCCGAGACGGAGAAGGCCCTCCAGCAGGCCGGCTACATCATCGGCCGCCTGCAGCGGGTCATCTTCTACGAGCCCGGCGTGAAGGAAACCAACTGGAGCGCGACCAAGGCAATCGTCGACACCACCGGCAAGAAACGCCGCTGGGTGTATCTCCACTATTTCAAGGCCGGGCAGCCGTCCATCAACTGGCTGGACCCCACCTTTGCCGGCATGCGCCTGGTGGTGGGCGATGCCCTGCATTCCCTGCTGGACCTTGGAACGGGCGCACTGCGCCTGGACGCCAACGGCTTCCTGGGTGTTGAGAAAAGCGCCGAGGAGGAGCCGGGCTGGTCCGAAGGCCACCCGTTGTCCGAGGCAGCGAACCAGCTGATCGGCTCGATGATCCGCAAAGTGGGTGGCTTCTCCTTCCAGGAACTCAACCTCACCATTGATGACATCAAGGCCCAGTCCGAGTCGGGTCCGGACCTGTCCTACGACTTCGTCACCAGGCCCGCCTACCACTACGCCCTGGTGACCGGCGATACCGAGTTCCTGCGCCTGACCTTGAAGCTCGCCATGGAGATCGGCGTCGACCAGGCGTCCTTGGTCCACGCACTCCAGAACCACGACGAACTGACCTACGAACTGCTGCACTTCGCAGCCGGCCACAGGGACGACATTTTCGAGCTTGGCGGGGAAGAACTGACGGGCGCGGAGGTGGCCGAGAAAGTCCAGGACACCCTGCGGGAGCGCCTCACAGGTGAGAACGGCCCTTACAACGCCGTCTTCACCACCAACGGCATCGCCTGCACCACCGTCAGCTTCATCATGGCCACTTTGGGGATCAAGGACCCGGACGCCATCACGGCGGAACAGGAAGCCCAGGTCCTGGACGCCCACGTCCTGCTGTCCATGTACAACGCTTTGCAGCCGGGCGTTTTCGCGCTGTCCGGTTGGGACCTCACCGGCATTACCGCCCTGGACCGCGAGACTGTCCGCGAGTTGACATCCCAGGGCGATACCCGCTGGATCAACCGCGGAGCCCACGACCTCATGGGGACCAGCCCGGACGCAAAGACCTCCTTGGCGGGCATGGCCCGGGCACGCAGCCTCTACGGCCCGCTGCCCGAGCAGCTCAAGGATCCGGCGTCCTACGCGCGGCGGCTCCAACGGATCCTCACGGTGCGGGAAGAGTCCGGGATCGCAACCAGCACGCTCCTGGATGTCCCGGACGTGTCCAACCGTGGACTGTTGGTGATGGTCAACCAGCTCGCTGACGGAGCGGTGCAAGTGACGGTCCTGAACTTCTCCGACCAGGACATCGCAGGCAGCATCCAGTCCTCGCATCTGGTGCCTGGCGCGACCGTCCACGATCTGTTCAGCGGCGAAGACGTGGGCCAGGTGGATGACCTCGGCAGCTTCTTCCTGGAACTGCGGCCCTTCCAGGGCACGGCCCTCCTGTTGAAGGATCCGGTCGCCGAGGACGAAGCTACCGAATAGGAAGCCCGACGTTCCGCGAGTTGGCATTTAGTGACAATGTTTCCCAAAAACATGGGCATTAAATGCCAACTCGCGGGCTCACCAACTCTGGACCAGGAACGCTGCACCGGTCGGAGAGCACACGCCGGGGTCCCTGGTGCCGGGCGCGAGTCCTCCTCCGAACGCAAAGTCTTCGCCCACGTTGACTGCAGTTCCGTCGGGCAAAATGACTCCCGTCCCGGTGATCTGGGTTCCGAAGGGGAAGATCAGGCCCATCGATGTTCCGTCCGGGCGGATTTCGGCGAAGCACCCTCCGCTGTTCAGGCCGAGCTTGCCTGAGTTGAGGGCATCCATGAAGACGTTGACGCCTTGATCCGTAGAGACGGCGGCCTTGTTGCCGTTGGCTCCGACGACGATTTCGGCAGCGCCCGTCGCCGCCTTGGCGCCAATAATTTCGGGCAATGATGGAGACGCGGACGATTCCGTCTCCGGTGCGGCAGCAGATGGGGTGGCGGCTGGACCCGCCTGCTCATTGAGCGGCGCGGACAGGGACGACGCCACGAAAACACCGGCGAGGACTGCCGCTGCCGCCAACCCGGCCCCCGCAGCCAGCCGGAAACGTCGACGCGGGCGTCGCTGATGGAAGGCGTCGATGGAGCCGCCAGGTACGAGTTGCTCCGAGTCAGTGAACCTGACGGCAAGGCTTTTCTCCCGGCTCCGGGCCAGTTCCTCTTCCGTGACGGCCACGCCCGGATCGGCGTCCGTCAATCGTTCCAAAGCGGCCGTTTCCTCATGCCTCATCGCTGCACATCCTCTGTCTCTTGCTCTGCCCGAAGTAGTTGGCTGAGATGTCTTCGAGCCCGGTGCAGCCGCATCCTGACAGCGGTGGCCGAGACTTCGAGCAGTTCCGCAACTTCGGACGAGGTGAAGCCGTCCCAGTACGTCAGGAGGAGAACCTCACGGTCCTCGGGCTTAAGCCGGTCCAGCGCGTCCCGCACCTCGCCGTCGTCGCTAACCGGTTCCCTGGTCTGCTGCCGTTCCAGTTGCTGCGCGAGGTTCAGCGAGCGGACGGCGGAACGGTTGTGGTTGCGGAGAACATTGCGGGCAATACCGAACACGATCAGCACGGACAATTCCTGGTCCTGACGGCACTTCTCCCAGGCGATGCGGAAGACTTCGGCGCATAGGTCCTCCGCAGTGGACGGGTCCGCGGCGCGGCGCCGGAAATAGCGATAGACCTTGTCATGGCAGGCCGAGTGGGCTGCCAGGAAGTGTTCCTGTCTGGCCGGCTCCACACGATCTCCTTGGTCCGTCTGCACGCTCATACCCGGTTAATGTCCGGCAGTCAGAAGAATGTAACGGAACTTTTCAGGAAAAGCGCGACGTCGGCACTTGCGGTGAGTGCCGACGTCGCGCTTCGCCGGGTTCTGCGCGTGGAGCGACTAGTCGCCTACAGCGTCGCGGCCGCGTCGGAGGATCAACGGATCGGCCTCGAAGACCACCGTGGTGTCCTTGTCCTCGTAGTCGAACTGGTTGAGGAAGTAGCGCATTGCATTGATGCGGGCGCGCTTCTTGTCGTTGGACTTGATGGTGATCCACGGTGCGTGGTCCGAGTCCGTATGCAGGAAAGTTTGTTCCTTGGCGTCGGTGTATTCGTCCCAACGGTCCAGAGACGCAAGATCCATCGGGGAGAGCTTCCAGCGCCGGACTGGGTCAATCTGGCGGATTGCGAACCGGGTGCGTTGCTCTTGGCGGGTGACGGAGAACCAGAACTTGGTGACGTGGATGCCGGCGTCGACGAGCATCTTCTCGAAGACTGGAGCCTGGCCCATGAACGTGCTGTATTCGTCGTCCGTGCAGAATCCCATAACGCGTTCCACATTGGCCCGGTTGTACCAAGAGCGGTCGAACATCACAATCTCGCCGGCGGTGGGAAGGTGCTGGATGTAGCGCTGGAAATACCACTGGCCCTGTTCGCGGTCCGAGGGCTTGGCGAGGGCCACGGTCCGTGCCGAACGGGGATCCAAGTGCTCGGTGAAGCGCTTGATGGTGCCGCCCTTGCCAGCCGCGTCCCTGCTCTCAAAGACAATCACGTGCTTGAGGCCACGGTCCTGGCCCCAGTATTGAAACTTCAGCAGTTCGATCTGCAGGCGGTACTTCTCAATTTCGTACTCATCCCGCGTCATGCGCTGTTGGTAGGGATAGTCCTCGTTCCACGTTTCCACTGCCGATCCACCCGGGTCGATGAGGTCCGGGTCTTCGCCTTGGCCCCCGCTGATGGTGTAGCCCAGCTCAACAAGATGGTCGATGGTCTCACGCAGGTTGTCCCTGACCCACCAATCGTCCAATGATGTGGCTGGTGGGGTTGCCTCCGACATACGGTCCTCCTGGTTTGCCTGCTGGTGCGCGGCAGCCTAGCAGTGCTTGGTGACGGGAACGTGAACGGGCCGGGAGGCGGTCAGCCGTGGTTGCGTTGGGCCTCTCTCTGTGAAAAGAGCAACCAGCTCAACCAGACCCCTGCCAGGATCGCGGCGCCAGGCAGCAGGTCTACAGGTGCGAGTTCCCGGCCAGCAGGGAGCACTCCAAAGGCAATCCAAACAGCTACGGCTACCACCGCCAGGCTGATGGCGTCCGAAATCACTACGACTGACCGGCGCCGCACAAGCTTGACCACCAACTCCCCTGCCATGATCAGCACAATGGCCGCCCCCATTCCCAACGGATAGGCGCTGAAGCCCGGCACGAAGTCCTGGTTTGCAGTCCACGCCATGAAGACAAGCAGGCCCACAAACAATGCAAGGGACTTGATCAGGGAGGCAACGATGGTCATCGCTGTCATCCGACGATCCATGTCATGGCGCTTCCGGGGAATGTAATCCCATGCCCCGCGAGTGAGCTTGGCGCCGAGCCATCCCGCAATCACCACCATGACCAGCGGGACAAGAACGGGCGTAACGTAGTTGTTGCTGACGGCCCAAAAGAAGGCCAGGAGCGCGGTGTAGACCTGGGGGGTGGCAACGATTCCCAACCACCAGCCTGCCAAGAACTCCTTGCGGGCCCCTGGCAGGTCCAGGGGATGGACAAGAAATTGGGTCTGCGGGTCCGGCAAGTGGACCTTTTCTTCGATGGATTTCATGGCGTCCTCCATGGGACCTGTTCGATGTAGGGCGGACGAAGGCCTGCCCTGGCGATCTCGTATACCTTCTGACGCGCCACACCGAGCTCGCCTGCCACGGTCACAGCGCTGTATTCATCCAGGAGCTCGGCCACCGCCGCTGACCTGATTCCAGACGCCCTTGAGTTCACATGGGCCGCGAACATGCTGACTTCTGCAGACAGAAGTGCTACGGCCAATGGACCGCCGAAGGGTTCAGCCCAGCCTGCCTTGCCACTGGCCGCCGCAGCATAGAGAGCATCACCGCAGTCGGCCAGCACTGCCCTGACCTGGTTCGGTGTAATGCCTCGTTCAGCGAACCTCCTGGCTGCGATGTCGCGGGATCCGTCGTCATCAGGACGGTGGGTGAGGACGCGCAGCCATTCATTGTCGACGGCTTCGATGCCCCGCATGTCACCCCTGGGTTGACTGGTCATGCCCCCATGATGCCTGTGCTGGAACGCCAGCGTCAACCCCAGGGTGACAAGAGTGCTAGTTTGTTGGAGCAGCGAGGTTGATCCAGTAGCGACGGAAAAGGTCCCCATCGGCGTCAATTCGTGCATCTTCCAAAACCCCGCCTGGGCGTTCAATAGTCTTGGCGGAAGCGGCGTTCGAGTCATCGCAGGTCAAAAGAACGCGGTCCGGCTCTCCCTGGGCAACCAGACGAACACACAATTCCTGGAGAGCCCAGGACGCCACCCCTTGCCCACGTTCAGACGGTCGCACACCGTAACCGATATGCCCGCCCGAGTTCAGGAGGGCAGGGGTGAGGTGATGGCGGAACGCTATGGAGCCCACATACCGCGCGCCCTTGGTCATCCACAAATAGGTGCACGGAACAATCCCGTCCTTTTCAACAGCCCGTTCAGCGGCAAGCAACTTGCGGACCCAGGCCTCAAAACCCTCTTGACTGGTGATGTCATCGCCCGGGAACAGCCCGGTACCGTCCTGGTGGGCTCCGGCCCACTCGCTGTGGGACTCGGTAAACGACTGATAAAAGGAAGCATCCGGAGCAACAAGTGTGAGCATCACACGACTATATGCCGCTACGCCAGCCCATGCCCTCGCGGCAGTTTCCTGCCCTGCACGGCCGCGTGAGTCTTACGCAGCGCCGAGATGGACGCCTCGTACGAATGTTGGGCAACCCCCACGAAGAGGCAATCCACCACCATCATCTGGGCGATCCGACTCCCCATCGCGCCCGGCCGGAAGGGTGTCTCACGCGCTGCCGTGCTGAGCACAATATCGGCAGTCCGTCCCAACGGCGAGTCAGCATGGTTGGTGATGGCAACAGTGGTGGCCCCGGCTTCCTTGCCCGCCTTGAGGAAATCGACCGTGTCCACGGTGGTGCCCGAGTGCGAGATGCCGACGGCGACGCCAGCGCCGTCAAGAAGCGCTGCCGAGGTCAACGCCACATGCACTTCGGGCCAGTTGAAGGAGGTGAGGCCTATCCGGTGCAGCTTCTGCTGCAGGTCTTGACCGACCAGCCCTCCGGCACCCACCCCGAAGATGTCGATCTTCCGTGAGCGGGAAATGACTTCAACCGCCGAGGCGAGCTTATCGACGTCGAGCACCTGGGCGGTGTCAGCGATGGACATCGTCTCGTTGAAGGCGATTTTGGAGACGATGTCCTGCAGCGAATCGGACGGGTTGATGTCTTCATAGATCGCAGCGGGCGCGTTGCTGGCCGAACTCTCGCGAGCTGTTTCCCGGGCAAGGTCCAGCCGCAGCTCGGAGTATCCGCGGTAGCCCACTTTCTTGTAGAAGCGGACTACTGACGTGGTGGAGGTTCCGCCTTGCTCCGCAAGGTCGCCAATGGACAACATCGCAGCCCGCGAAGGGTCCGCAAGAACCAGCTCGGCAACAGAGCGCTCTGAGGGGCGCAACGCTGGCAGGGCAGCGCGGATCCGAACCAAAACAGTTCGCGATGCCTGCGTGTTCAGCTCCTGGTCCACGGCGGACTCCTTCTATCGGCTGGGCTCGAAGTACCGGGCCTGTAAATAATTTACCTAACCGCCGCAATGAAGGTAAGTCATTGACGCAGCACCGCCGGGGGAATACGGTCGATGTAAGGAAAATCACAAAAGTTGTCAAGGAATCCCCACCTGAGAGCACGGCAGCACCTTTCCGAAAGGCACCCCATGAACCTCGACCGTAGAAGATTGATCCATGCCTCGGGGCTGGCCGCAGCGGCCGCCGTCGTGGCACCCTTCACCCCAGCCGCCGTCGCGCAGACGCAGGCCACGCGTCCCGGAAAACCGGGTGTCCCCGTCAGCGGGGCCGACCTCGCCGCCGCCGATAACTGGAGCATTTTCGCCGGGCGCAAAGTAGGTGTCATCACCAATCCCACCGGCGTCCTGGCCAACTTCCGCTCCATCGTGGATGACATGGCAGACAAGGGCGTCGACGTCGGAGCAGTCTTCGGGCCCGAGCACGGCTTCCGTGGAACCGCCCAGGACGGCGGCAGCGAAGGCACCTCGGTGGACCCGCGGACAGGCATCACTGTGTATGACTCCTACGGCGCCGAAGTTGCCGACTACGTGGGCTTTTACGAAGCATCCGGAGTGGACACCATCTGCTTCGACATCCAGGACGTCGGGGCAAGGTTCTATACGTACATCTGGACCATGTGGGGCGCCATGCAGGCGGCGTCCCGGACCGGCGCCACGTTTGTGGTCCTGGACCGCCCCAATCCCATCGGCGGCCAGGCGCGCGGACCGGTCCTCCAACCCGGCTTCGAGTCCGGAGTGGGACGGTTGGGCATAGCCCTGCAACACGGCATGACCGTGGGCGAGCTCGCCACCTACTTCAACGCCGTCCACCTCCCGGCCGCCGGTCTCACGCCCATCAAGGACCTTCACGTGGTGCAGGTTCAGGGCTGGCGCCGCGAAATGACCGGACCGGATAACAGGGCAGCCTGGATTCTCCCGAGTCCCAACATGCCCACGCCGGAAACAGCCACCTTGTATCCCGGTACAGCCTTGTTCGAGGCGACCAACATGTCCGAAGGCCGCGGAACCACCCGGCCTTTCGAAATCATCGGCGCGCCTTATGTGGACTACCGATGGGCCGAAGCGTTGAACGGCAAGGGTCTCAACGGCGTCACCTTTCGTGAGGCTTACTTCCAGCCCACGCTGTCGAAAAACCAAGGCCTCATCTGTGGGGGCGTGCAGGTGCACATCACCGATGCCACCCGCGTTGAAGCGCTTGAAGTGGGCACCCACATGCTGGTTGAAGCCAAGCGTCTGTACCCGGGCTTCGACTGGCGCGGCGACGGTGGCCGCTGGATGGGCCTGCTGAGTGGTTCGGCACGCTTTGCAGAACAGCTCGACGGCGGCGCTGACGCCAGGACGATCCTGGACAGCTGGCGGCAGGAACTGGGCCAGTTCGTTCGCGATACGCGCCAGTACCTCCTCTACAACGGACCACGCTAAGCACGCAGAAACACCAGCCTCAACCAACAACCAGGACGATGGGATTGGGATCCACATGCACAGAAAAGGAACTACGCTCATGACGGCGGCCGCCACGGCGCTGCTCATGACCGGCGCGGGCACCGCAGTTGCCGCCGTGCCCACCAGCACAGTGATGACGACGGCGGTCTCCGCCTCCCCGGATATCGACGCGACGATTGCGGGCATGACGCTGGACGAGAAGATTGGCCAGATGACCTGGACCCATGTCTATGGTTCGTCCGCGGATGACACGTCCATGGCGGCAAGCAACCAAGAGCGGTACGGCGTCAATACGCCCGCCGAGGTGGTGGAGAAGTACAACCTGGGCGGGGTCCTCTACTTCGCGTGGTCCGGCAACACGGCCAACCCCGGGCAGGTTGCGGGCCTTTCCAACGGCTTGCAGCAGGCAGCAGTGGGAGCAGACGGAAAAGGCATCCCGCTGGCCGTCACCATCGACCAGGAAGGTGGGCTGGTTGCCCGCATCGGCCCTCCCGCCACTGTACTCCCGGGCAACATGGCGCTGGGTGCCACCGGAGATGAGGACCTTGCCCGGGAACAGGGCGAAATCCTGGGTTCGGAGATGCGCGCCATGGGCATCAACGTGGACTTCGCCCCGGTGCTGGACCTCAACTCCAATCCGGACAACCCGGTCATCGGAATCCGGTCCATGGGTGAAGACCCCGCACTGGTCAGCAAACTTGGCGTCGCCCAGATCAACGGCATGCAGGCACACAACGTAGGGGCCGCGGCCAAGCACTTCCCCGGCCACGGCGACACCTCGGTGGACTCCCATTACGGACTGCCCACAGTTACCTACGACCGCGAAACCCTGAACAAGCACCTCCAGCCGTTCAAGGCTGCGATCGATGCCGGCGTGGACATGGTCATGACAGCCCACATCATCGTCGAGGCCATCGATCCGGACATGCCGGGCACCCTGTCCCACAAGGTCCTCACCGGGCTGCTCCGCGATGAGCTCGGCTTCAAGGGACTCGTCACCACGGACGCATTGGACATGGCCGCGATGGCCGCCGAATGGCCCCAGGAAGAAATCGCGGTCAAGGCCATTCAGGCCGGATCCGACATCCTCCTCAACTCCCCCGATGTGGATGCGTCGTTCGCTGGGGTGCGTGCCGCCGTCGAGTCCGGTGAGATCACCGAGGCCCGCCTCGACGAGTCCGTTCGACGGATCCTTGAATGGAAGGTCAAACGCGGAGTCTTCGCGCAGCCCATGGCCGACCCCGGCACCGTGGACACGCTTGTTGGCACTGCGGAAAACCTTGCCACCGCCAACCTGATCTCTGACCGCGCCGTCACGTTGATCCGCAATGAGAACCGGGTCCTGCCGCTCAAGTCCGGCAGCTCGGTGCTCATGGTTGGTTCAGGTTCAGCGTGGCCGGAACTCGCGGGTCCAATGCTCAAAAAGCAAGGATTCACGGTCACTGAGGACTACGAGAATGGCGCTTCGCCGTCCGCAGCTTACCGCGCACGTGCGGTGGCCGCTGCCGGCGGCGTGGATGCCGTGGTCTTCGCTTCGTACAACGCCACCAGCAACGCTGCGCAACAGCAGATGGTGGTTGAGCTTGCTGCGACCGGGACGCCGGTGATTGTCCTTGCAACCCGCAATCCCTACGACATCAACGTCTTCCCCGGTGCCGATGCCGTGCTGAACAGTTATGGGGTCAAGGAAGTCAACTTCCATGGCGCCGTCCGCGCCATTTCCGGTGCGGTTAACCCCGGCGGCAAACTGCCGGTGAACGTCCCGGAGGCCGACGGCGACGGGGTCCTCCTGCCGCTCGGCTTCGGCCTCAGCTATGACACCGCGACGCCGGCAGCTGTCACCTTTACGGACCGGCCGGGCAAGGGCCAGGACGCGTACACCATCCCCGCAGTTCCGGGCGTGGCCTACTTTGTTGACGGCAAGGAGGTTGCAGCAGGGTCCTACAGGAAGCCTGCCGGTACTGTGACGGTCACGGCTGCACCTGCCAAGGGGTACGTCTTCACGAATGGCGCAGTCACCGAGTGGAGCCACACCTTCACCACGGGGCTCCCCAACCCTTAGGAAGAGCTACACCACCGGCGAGTTCATCAGTGCGACCGTGATGAGCAGGGCAATCCCGAACATCGGCAGGCAAAGAACTGCGTTGGTCAGGCGGTTGTCCCTCATCACGGCCACGAACTCACGAAGGAACGCGCTGGGCACAAAGTACCTGGCGGTCGGAGCACCCACCACCTCCGCGTTGATCTTCTGCCGACGGGACAGAAGGGCGGCGCGGAGTACGTGGTAGTTGTTGGTGCACACCAGCAGCGGCCCCTGAATGCCTCTGTCGGCCAGCAACGCCACGGAGTACGCCAAGTTCTCACGCGTGGTGGTGGCTTTGTCCTCTTCCACCACGTCGCCCGGAGTGGCGCCCTTGGCCACCAGGTACTCCTTCATGGCCGAGGACTCGGGCCGTGGTTCATCCGGGCCTTGGCCCCCGGAAGGTACCAGAATGGGCCTGACAGATGTGACGCCGTCGTAAATTTCCAAAGCCTTGTTCAAGCGTGCGGCGAGCAGCGGCGGGACCTTGCCGTCAATCAAGCCGGATCCCAGGACGATCACTGCTGCGGGATTCGGGCTGAAGCGCATCTTGGAATACACCACCGCGTACCCCAGGAACACCACGAACGCGCAGCCGAGGTAGGCACAGAGGAAGAACGCGAGGGCTGCGATGCCGGCCAGTACGGGCTGCCCGCTCAGCACAAAAAGGAACGCGACCACCGGTGCGAGGAAGACCGCCATCCCCACTGCCAGCGGCAGAAAGCTGGTGATGCTCGTCCCTTCCCGGCGGACCATGGTGACGCCGTTCGCGATCAGGAAGCCGGCGAACACGAAAATGCTCACCACCGGCACCACCAACACCACAAGGTTCAGCCACTCGAACCACGGATTCAGGTCGATCAGGAAGTCCAGGAGGGCCTGCAGCAGGAACCACGCGGCTACCAGCAGGAGCACGCCGTTCCGGAGCCGGCGACGGTCCGATTGAAATGAGGCAAGGAAGAGGCCCGCGAAGAGAAGTCCTAGGACCAGGGTCAGCATGATCCAAGCCTATGCGGTGGCGCTACCGCTCACGGGGTGCCTCGTACGATTCGGGCATGAGGCCTTGGTCAGTGACCACGTGGGTCTGCATACCGGGGACGATGTCCGTATTCTGTGCGCTGACTGCCAGCCATCGTCCGTCACTCTGGCGCACAGCCGTGAAGCTGATGACTCCGCTCCGCGGCCCGGACCTTTCGCCGGTGGGCGTGATCTGGCCGGAAACATGTGCCGGAATCCGTAGTCGTGGTTGAACTGGATCTGCCGCCGGTTGTTCCACCACATGCCCACGTTCGACGGCGGCACTCAGGTGAGCGTCGCCGTCGAGCCTTACGTTGAAGGCAGCTGTTGCAGCCGCCACGCGATGATTTCGCGGATGAGCTCGGTGGGGAGTGGCGTTTTATGGGGCAGCTTGATGGCGTGCTCGGTGGTTCCGTAATCTGCCAGTTCCGCCGAGAAGTGCGTGATCGCATCCGGCGTCGGATAGAACCCGACGTGTTGCTTTGTTCCGGTGAAGAAGAACAGCGGCTCTGTGCCGAGCTTGAAGGTGGGCATCCTCCAGCTGATCGATTCCACTGCATCATCCGGTACGGCCGTCCGGATCATTTCGTACACGGTCAGCAGCCGTTGCCGCACTTCGCCGTCGTACTGGTCGATGTACTCGCTGATCGAACCCGGTGTCATGGTGGCCTCCCGTTGAGCGATGGTGCACACCCGATCCTATTCCGCCTAGGGTGGAATGCTCGGCCTCATGGAAGCCTCGGGCTACAGAACCACACTGGAGCAATTCCCTACGCCTTGATAGCTTCAAGCCCATGGCCATCAAACTTGAGAACGTCGGTATTGCCGTACGGGACATCGAAGAGACCATCGCGTTCTTCACCGACCTGGGTCTGACCGTGATGGGCCGAGACACCGTCAGCGGCGAGTGGGCCGATACCGCCGTCGGGCTTGATGGCAACCACGCGAAAATCGCGGTGCTCCAAACCCCGGATGGTCAGGGTCAACTTGAACTCTTCGAATACATCCACCCGGATGCGATCGAGACGCACCCCACCCGTCCGAACGACATCGGAATGCATCGCGTGGCCTTCTCAGTTGACGACATCGACGAGGCCCTTGCGATTGCTGCGAAGCACGGATGCACCCCCTTGCGCGGCGTGGCCACCTACGGTGACGTCTACAAGCTCACGTATCTCCGCGGGCCCAGCGGGATCCTGGTGATGCTCGCGCAGGAACTGAAGAAAGCCTGACCCCGCGGCTATCTAGCTTCCAACAATCCGCTGGGCGAAATGATCGAGAGCGGCTGCTACAGCGCCTGGATTGCTCAACGTGGCGTAGTGACCGCCAGGGATCTCTACCGGTTCGATTCCCAGCCGGTCGCGTATTTGGCGCCTCATGAACGACGGTGGAAAGAACAGATCGTCACGGCACAGAATCCCCAAGGTTGGCACGTCCGGATGCTTGCCGGGCCAAGGTCCTGACATCCAGGCGCCTTGCTGGTCGCGCTCCCGGTCGGTGGCTTGCCTCGCCAAATCTTCAGGGACGAGATTGAAGTATGGCTCTTCGGGAATGGCCTCGCGGTCATGACCGGTGTTGGTCCACCAGTCGCCGAAGGTCTCGCCCGGCATCGGAATCATTGCCGAGAGGTACACCAAACCGTCGGAGCGGAGCTCTTCGCAGACCAATGGTGCCGTGAAGCCGCCCAGCGAGTGCCCCACCACGATGGTGTGCTGAGCATCGCCAACTGCTTCCGTTACGGCACGGGTGTAGTCCTCCAGCCGCGCATCAACATCTTCGATGGGCAAGTCGACTGCCACCACACCATGCCCGGATGCTTCAAGCAGTGGGCTGACCAGATGCCAGTCCCACGCGGTGGAGCCACCACCGTGAATCAGTACGAAAACCGCCATCATGCCCCCGCTTTATCTCAGGCCGTGTGTGCTGTCACCAGCGCATCCGGCTTATTCTGAACGGCACCCGCCGCTGTTTCCACGGGTAGCCCGTTCCGAATCCAATATTCGATACCGCCGATCATTTCCTTCACGGAGTAGCCGAGTTCCGCGAAGGCAAGCGCAGCGAACGTACTGCCATTGCACCCTGGACCCCAGGAGTACACCACTATCTGCGATTCAGCCGGGATGAGGTCTGGAGCCCGCGCCGGAATCTGTGCAGTCGGCATATGTACGGCGCCGGGAATATGTCCATGGTCCCACGACGATTGCCGGCGTGTGTCAACCACCACCAACGAGCCCGGCTCGGACTCTGCTACTTCCATGACGTCGATCTCGCACTGAAGCTTGGCGCGGAAGTATTCAGATGCAGTAATACTCATGCGAGTTTCGCCAGCTTCGCAGACGCCCGGCGGGAACCGAGCTTGGCGGAAATCCGGAGGCTCGTCTCCGCCGCCATCGGTCCGACTTCCCGGACGCGCTTGGCAGTCATACGCGACGACAAAGAAGACACGGACAATGCCGCCACCACGTGATCGTCATGACCAAAGATCGGGGCGGCTACGCAGCGAACCTCCGGCTCATTCTCACGATCGTCAATGGAGTAGCCGCGCCGCCGAATGGCTTCGAAATCAGCCCGGAGCAAGGCGGGATCCGTGATGGTCTTGTCAGTGAGCGGATGAAGCTCGGCGGCAAGGATCGGCCCCACCACTTCCTCAGGACTGAACGCGAGCATGGCCTTGCCGACGGCGGTGCAATAGGCGGGCATGGTGGCACCCACCCGCGACGCCATGCGCACCGTGGCCTCGTCCTCCACCTTGTCCAGGTAGACCACGTCGTGCCCGGAAAGCACCACCAAGTGGCACGTGCTTTCCGTGGCACGCATGAGGCTCCGGAGCTCAGCGTTGGCAACGCTGCGCAGGTCCACACGGTCAAGGTACGACTGCCCCAGCCGTAAACAGCCGTGGCCCAGACGGAACTTGCCGGTCTCGTGGTCACGCTCCAGCAGGTTCTCTTCCAGCAACGGTGCGGCCAGACGCAACAACGTGCTCTTGTTCAACCCGGAGAGCCGGGTGAGCTCCACGAGCGCAAGCCCATCACCGTTGCCCGGCTCCTCGGCCACCACAGTCAACAAAGCCAGCGCTTTGCGGAGTGATGCCGAGGAATTACGGGCATCCTTGCCTTCAGTAGTCACTCAGTTCCTCACGAGCTGCTCGGCGTCGTAATCGCGTTTCCAACCCTCCACGCCCGGCCGCTGCTGCCACGGCGCCGGACCGGACAACGGCCGGTATTCCACGCCCATGGCATCGAGTCGCGCCAGGTGCGCATCGGTGAGTCGCGTCAGGAACTCATCGTAGTCCCGGCCCTCGGGGTTGGACCAGAACACTTCTGAGATGGCACTAAGGCGCGGGAACGCAGCGAACTGCACGCGGCGCGGTGAATCCAGGTGCTCGCTCCAGATGTTCGCTTGGGCTCCCAAGAGACGGCCAGGGAAGTCCGTGCCCTCAAGGCCGGGTAGCGGGTCAAACTCGTAGACGGCCTGCAGGGTGGTCACGAAACCGACGGGTATCGGCTCGTCGTCGCCGTCGGCCTGCCGGTGGTCGAGGTAGAGCTTGTGCTCGGGGCACATCACCACGTCGTAGCCGTTGCGGAGGGCGTCAATGCCGCCTTCATATCCGCGCCAAGACGCCACGAGTGCACCGTCCGGAAGGCCGCCGTCGCCAATTTCGTCCCACACGGAGGTTGCGCGGCCGTGGCGCTGCAGGTGCAACGCCAACTGTCCGACGAACCAACTGTGAAGACCCGAGACGTCGTCCAGGCCGAGCTCGGCAGCCTTCGACTGCGCGTGGGCGCTGGCCTGCCACTGGGTAAGTGGCACTTCGTCGCCACCCAGACTTATCCACGGGGAGGGGAAGATCTCCACTACTTCGTCCAGGACGTTCCGGTAGAACTCCAGCGAAGTTTCGGACACTTCCAGGACGGTCTCGTTGATACCCCAACGTGTCCACACCTCCACAGGCGCTGAGGCCTCGGCGGAGCCCGCACCCAGCTCCGGATACGCTGCGATGGCCGCCTGGCTGTGGCCGGGAACGTCGATCTCCGGGATGACGGTGATGTGCCGGGCAGCGGCGAAAGCCACGATCTCCCGGAGGTCGTCCTGCGTGTAGAAGCCGCCGTGCGGGCGACCGTCGAAAACGCCTGCACGCCAGGAACCAAGCGACGATTCACGGCGCCAGGCCCCGGTTTCGGTCAGCTTCGGGTAGCGCTTGACCTGGATCCGCCAGCCCTGATCGTCCGTCAGGTGCAGGTGCAGGACGTTGAGTTTGTGCATGGCCATCACTTCGATGAACCGGAGCACGTTGTCCTTGGGCATGAAGTGCCGCGCGACATCCAGCATGGTGCCGCGGTAGCCGAATCGCGGCTTGTCCTCCACAGAAACGCGCGGCACCGACCATCCCTCAACAGCCGCAACAGGCGCCTGCCGCAGCGCAGCCGCTCCCATCAACTGCAAGAGCGTCTGTGCACCGTAGAAAGCGCCTGCGGCACCACCCGCAGAAATCACGACGGCGTCACTCACGTCCAGGCGATAGGCCTCGGCGTCGAGCGCGGGGTCAAGCAGGAGGCGGATGCCCGCCCCGCCGGCCGGCGCGGGAGCCAGGTCCCAACCTGTAGCAGCGCCCAAAGCCCGGGCGAGCCAGCGGCGAGGACCGCTCAGTGCGGGGTCGGCACCCAAGGTAGTGCAGGCGTCGAGCTCCAACTCGCCTATCCCCGCGGAGAAGGCCCACGGCGCTGGGACCAACTGGTGAAGCGCGCTCATCCCTTCACCGCCCCAGCCAGTCCGGACACGAGCTTGCGCTGGACAGATACGAAGAAGATCAGCACAGGAATGGTCATGATCACCGAACCGGCCATGATGGCGCCCCAATCGTTTTGGTCGGGCTTGAAGAACGTCAGCAATGCCATGGGCAGAGTCTGGTTCTCCTGGGCGGAAATGATGAAGGTCTTGGCGAACAGGAAGTCGTTCCACGTGGAAATGAACGAGAACACCGAACATGCCACCACGCCCGGTGCCACCAACGGGAACAGGATGGAGCGGACAAACCGGAAGCTGCTGGCGCCGTCCAAACGGGCGGCCTCCTCAACTTCCAACGGAACAGCGGCCACGAAGCCCCGAAGCATCCAGATGGCGAACGGAATGCTGAACCCCACGTGGACCAGCACCAGCGAGCCCAGTTGGTTCAGGCCCACCAAGGGAATGGCTTCGCCGGCGTTACGGAGCAGGAAGAACAGCGGAATCGTCAGGGCTTCAACGGGCACCATCTGCGAGACCAGGATGATGATCAGCAGCTTGGTCCGCATCTTGAAGTTGTAGCGGGTCAACGCCACTGCCGCGAGGAACGCCAGGATAGTGGACAGCACCACCACCACCAGCGCCACAATCACGCTGTTCAGGAAGTACTGGCCAAAATTGTTGACCCCAAGGACGCGCCCGAACGAGTCCAGCGACGGTTCCAGTGTGTACGGCGCCGCGTCCCCGGCGTCGAGCGCTGTTTTGGGTTTCAGCGCTGACAGCACCATCCAGAACAGCGGGAAGGCAACGATCAGCGCGATGATGATCGCCGCAGCGTCGGCGCCAAAACGGCGTTTGCCTTGCTTGCGAAGCTTCTGCGGGGCATCAGTTGTGGCGGTTCGGCGCGAGACCGATGAAACGTCGACGGCGGTCATAGGGCTTCGCCTGTTCTCTTGAGGATCCGGAGGTAGACCAGCGTGATGACCATGAGCAGTGCCGTCATGATCACGCCGAGTGCAGAACCGAGGCCGTAAAGGCTCGCAGCGAAGGCCTGCTGGTAGCCGTAGACGTTGAGCACCAGGTTCTGGCCGGCGATGCCACCACCGTTGGTCATGATGTAGATCTGCGAGAAGATCTTGAAGTTCCAGATGATGGACTGGATGGTCACCACGATCACGATTGGCCGGAGCATTGGAAGCATGATGCTGCGGGCAATCCGGGGCATGGACGCACCGTCGATCCTTGCGGCTTCAATGACCTCAGTGGGGATCGCCTGGATGCCCGCGTAGACCGTGACCAGCACGAACGGGAACGAGCACCACACCACTTCGCTGGCCACCAACCCGAACGCCGACCATTTGTCGTAAGTCCAGGAGTACCCCTCGAACTGCGTCAGACCGATGGCCACCAGCGACTTGTTGACCAAGCCCAGAGTTGGTTCGAACAGGAACAACCACACCGCGCTGCCCGTGACCGCGGGGGTTGCCCATGCGCCCAGCGACACCACGAACAGCATCGAGCGGACCCACGGGCGCAACCTCGTAGCCAGCACCGCCAGCGAACTGCCCACCAACAACGTGAAGACCACGCAGGCAGTGGCGAAGACGACCGTGTTGCCAAGGACAGTCCAGAACTGCGGATCGGCGAAGAGCTTCTGGTAGTTCTCCAAACCCACGAAGTTCAGGGGTGCCTTGCCGCTGACCTGCGCCTGGCGGTAGTCGTACAGCGAGACGTTGATCAGCTGGAAGATCGGGTAGCCAAGCAGTGCGATCAGGACAATGAAGGCCGGGGCAAGGTAGAGCCAGGGCTCCAGTCCGCGCTTTCCGTTGGCGAAACGCTGGGACTTGCGTGCCGCCGTCGTCGGGCCTTTAGCTGGCGTGCCGCCTTGTGGCGCCTCGGGCAGGACGGGGGTGAGCGCTGTCATGATGTGCCCTCAGTTGGTGTTGGGGTGCCGCCTGGTGATGGAGTGCAACGCATTACTTGGCTCCGAATGCCGTGTTCATGGCGGTTGCGGCCTCGGTGGTTGCCGCGTTCACGTCAGCCTTGCCCGTAACCACCTTCTGGTACATCCCCGTGAAGACACCCTGGGCGTCGATGGTGGACCAGTTTTCGGTCACCGGAACAAACTTGGTTCCGGCACCCAGAGTATTGATGAACGGTTCAACCTGCTTGTTGTTCTCCGCCACGGACTTCTGGACGTCGCTGAACGTGGGGAGGTTGCCCATGGAGTCGAACATCTTCTGCTGGTACTTCTTGCTGGCCAACAGCTTTACGAAGTCAGCCGCGAGGGTGCGGCGTTCGCTGCTGTTGAAGACACCCAGATTGTTGCCGCCGGCAAAAGCCGGCGCGATGGAACCGGCAGTCTTGCCGGGAACCGGAACCACGGCGAACTTGTCCTTGATGGCGCTGGCGGCAACAGCCTTGTAGTTGAAGTCACCGCCGATGGTCATGGCGGACTTGCCCGCGATGAACTGCTGGACGCTGGCGTTACCACCGAACTCGGCGCAGGTCTGGGCCGGGCAGATGTCGTCCTTGAGGAGGCGCGTGTAGGCCGCAACGCCTTCACGGGACTCCTTGGAATCCAGGCCGGCAACGAACGTGTCGCCTTCCTTCGTGGCGATCTCGCCGCCGTTGGCCCACAGATACGGCATGGCGGAGAACTGGGCGGCGCCTCCCACAGAGATGCCCAGCAGGTCCGGGTTCGCTGCGCGGACGGCGCGGGCAACGGTTTCTACCTCGTCCAGGGTCTTGGGAACCTCAAGGCCGAGCTGCTGCAGAAGATCAGTGCGGTAGTAGAGGGCACGGACGCCGACGAACCACGGCACACCGTAGTTCTTACCGTCGATCTCGGTGGTGTCCAGGATCTTCTGGTCCAAATCCTTGGCCTCATCCCAGGACTTGATGTCCTCGGTGACGTCCGCCAGGCCGCCGGATGCCACGTAGCTGGCCAGGTCCGTGTTACCGAACTCAGCCACATCCGGTGCGCTGGAAGGATCGTTGAAAGCAGCCTTGAATCGTTCGGCGCGGCTATCAACGGGAATGTACTGAACGTCGATCTTGGCACCACTGTGTGCCGCTTCGAATTCAGTAACGGCTTCCTTGACCACTGCGGACTTGGGATCCTGGTTGACCTCGGAGAAGAGCCAGACGCGGACAGTGCCCGTCTGCTCGTCCGAGCTGGAGGCTGCGTTGTTTGACGTGGGCGGAGCGCAGGCGGTCAATGCGAGCGCTGCGATGGCTATTGCCGCGGCGGAGCGTGCGAGTTTCAAGTGTCCTCCATGGAGAAAAGTTGGGTTCCGCGGGACTTCCCCCTCCGCGGCTATGAGACCAAACACTATGAACGCGGGAGTGTGGGCGGAAGCACATTTACCAAAAGGTTTGCAATGCAAAACAAGAATCCAATTTTTAGGCATTTTGGTCTATACCAAGGTGACTTTTGCGTCGCTTGGGCCGGCTTCCGTCTGACGTGACGCCGCCCACGCGTTGGTAGAGTGAACCATCACTTACACCGGCCGACGCCCCGGCCGCTTCTTGGGGGATTTTGTGGACTCTCGCTCTGCCCAGCTTTCGCCTGCCAGCCTGCGGCGATATGCCGCCGTCGTTCTTGCCGTTGTCCTGGCGGCTTTCCTTCTGGTGGCGCCAAACACGCCCGCTGCGGCCGCCGATCCGCTGGTGTTTACGTTCAAGCGCACGACGCCGGACACCCTGGCCGCCGGACAGGCTGCGACCTTCGAATTCACGGCTTCGAGACCGGTGAGTCGTGTTGAGATCCGGGCTTCGGACGCCCTCGGAGACTACCGCGGCTACTTCACCGAATGGACCTCATCAAGCCCCGCGACTTCCGGCACCGTCTTGCTGCAAGTGCCGGCGGAAAAATGGCCGGACGGGAAAGCGACCATCCAAAACGTTGGGGTCGAGGTAGCGGGAATGCAGTACCCAATCTCCTTCCTGCGCGAGGGAGCGGTCTTCTCCTATGGAACACCGGGCGGCGGAGCGAATTCCCTAGGGCACCTTTCGGCCTTCGACTTCACCGTCTCCAATCCAGCGCTTCCCCGGAGGGCTCCCGCACTTACGGCTCTTTCCGGGCCCTCCAACCCGGTTTTGCCAGGACACAACGCTTCCGTGCAGTTCGCCCTAAGCCTCCCCGCCCAAGAAGTTGAGTTGCGCTATATCAACGACTCGGGGCAGTCCGGACCGTCCGATGTCCTGCTCACCTGGACCGGTCCGGCGTCGACTACTCCAGCCAGCGGCACAGCCACTGGCCCCATCACGACAGCGACGTTCGACGGCGGGTACACACTTGCGCGGGTACGGGTCACCTACCTGGGCAGTTCCTCTGTCACCTACTACCGCGATGGCCGCTACGACGGGTTTGAGAAGCCTTACCCGGAAACCTGGGTGGCCCTGGGAGGCGGAGACTTCCAAGTACTTAATCCACACAAGGTCCTCCAGCCGGTTTCCTTCCCCTCCGGCGTCAGGATTGCCACCGACTTCCAACTCGGAACGTATCCAACTGCCGACGTCGGAGCTGTGGAACCCATCGATGCCAAACTCAAATACGAATGGTTCAAGGACGGCCAGCCTGTACAGGAGTTCTACGATGGCACTCCACTACTCGCCGAAACCAATGGTGGCTCCGTCCTGACCCTTCGGGTCACCGGCAGTGCCACCGACAGGCTACCCGCCACCGTCATGTCAGCTCCGATCGGCCCCATGCCGCGGCGGCTCAACACCGAGCTCATGTTCATGCGGGGCAAGGCATCCCTGGGCGGGCAACTGTTCCCCGAGTGGTCGATGCCTCCCACCGTCTACCCTGAGGGCGGCACCCCCACCTACACATATGCCTGGAAACGGGACGGTGTACTGATTCCGGGCGCTAACAACGCCATTTACACGGTCGCCAAAGCCGACCTCGGACGTACGCTGACGGTGGATGTCACGGTCATGTACGAACCCCTGACGCAGAAAACGGTCAGCGCCGATGTCCCCGTTCCGCTCGCACCGCGCGGCGAGGGCTTCAACTCAGACCGGACCGCGGATATTTTTGCCCGCACATCCTCAGGCGACCTCTTGCTGTACCCCGGCAATGGCAAGGGCGGCTGGCTCCCCGCACAGACAATCGGCCGCGGTTGGGGCATCTTCGACACGCTTTTGGCACCAGGCGACTTCGACGGCGACGGCGCCACTGATGTGATCGGCCGTGACAGCGCTGGCCGTTTGTTCCTGTACTCCGGCAACGGCTCCGGAGGCTGGAAGGGCAGCCGCCAGATCGGTCAGGGGTGGCAGGGCTTCAAGGAGATCGTGGCACCCGGGGACTTCAACCGTGACGGAGCCAACGACCTCTTGGCCAAGGACAGCGCAGACCGCCTGATTCTTTACCCCGGCGACGGGGCAGGCGGATGGCGCCTGCCGGTCACCGTGGGCTGGGGATGGGGTGGATTCTCCCGCCTCATCACCCCGGGGTGGTGGACCGGATACCACGAGACAAACATCCTGGCCCAAACGACGTCCGGCGAACTCAAGCTCTACTACGGGCTCAGCGAGGGGTTTGCTGACATGCCGGTCAGTACCGTCGGTTGGGGCTGGAATTCGGCCGTCAGGGCAGGTGGACCCGGCGACTTCAATGGCGACGGCAGCCCCGACGTCTTCGGCGTGGATGCCAACGGCACCATGACAATGTACTGGGGTAACGGGACCGGCATCAACGGATGCGGTCTGGGCTGCGGCGCCTGGAAGGGATCGTCCGCCGTCGGCTGGGGCTGGGGCGGCTTCACGGCGGTCTTCTAGGCACGTGGTCCAGGCGCTGGGTGGTCATTACGACACCCAGCGCCTTCTTGGTATTGATACCCCCCAGGGGTACTTGATTTGATACCCCCATAGGGTATATGTTGGCGGTATGAGCAAGGTAGACCTGAGTGTCAATCACCCGAGCGCGGATGTTCCTGTCATCGAAGTGGACCTGGAGCACGCGCCACCGCATGGATACACCAGCAACAAGGACGCGTACCTCAAACGGCTGAAACGCATTGAAGGCCAAGTCCGTGGAATCGCGCGCATGGTGGAGGACGACAAGTACTGCATCGACATCCTCACGCAGGTTGCCGCTGCCACCAAGGCCCTCCACGCGGTCAGCCTTGGGCTTGTTGAGGAGCACATCGGCCACTGCGTGGTCGGGGCCGCCTCCGAGCCGGATCCTGAAGCCCGCGCCGAGCAGATCGATGCCAAAGTCAAGGAGGCCACCGATGCCATCGGGCGCCTGCTGCGGTAATTCCGCTCCCACTCATCACACCATCCAACTCAGCACCAAGGAGCACGCCATGAGCCAGACAATCCAGACCAACGTGAACGTTTCCGGCATGACCTGCGGCCACTGCGTCTCCAGCGTGAGCGAAGAACTCGAAGCGCTGAGCGGCGTCCAGGATGTCGCCGTGGACCTCAACCCCGGCGGCCTGTCCACCGTAACCATCACGTCAACCAGCGAGCTCTCGCCATCGGAAATCGGCGAGGCCGTCGCAGAAGCCGGCTACCTGGTGGTAGCCAACGAAGCTTAGGAGTCCTCTTGAGTAGCCAGGAGACTTTCAACCAGCCCGCACACAGGGTGATCGAACTCGACATCGAGGGCATGACCTGCGCCTCGTGCGTCAATCGAGTGGAACGAAAACTGGGCAAGCTCGACGGCGTCGAGGCAAGCGTTAACCTGCCCCTCGAATCAGCCCATGTGACGGTCCCCGCCAGCGTGACCGACCAGCAAATCGTGGACACGGTCAACGCAACGGGTTACAAAGCAACCGTTCGCCAGGCCCCGGCACCACACACTCGCGAACACAATACCCACGAGCACCACCACGGCGACGAGGCTCCGGAAGCAGAGCACGCAGCGCACGAAAATCATATGGAGCATGGCCCCTCCGCGTCGACGCTCCGTCCGCGCCTGATTGCCGCAGCGCTGCTGACCGTGCCGGTGTTCGCGATCTCGATGATTCCCGCGCTCCAGTTTGCCAACTGGGGATGGGTAGTCGGCGCCTTGGCTTTGCCCGTGGTTAGCTGGGCGGCCTGGCCGTTCCACCGGGCAGCGGCCATCAACGCCAGGCACTTCGCGTCCACCATGGACACCCTCGTTTCCATAGGCGTCATCGCCGCTTACCTGTACTCGGCATGGCAGTTGTTCGCAGATCCCCGCATGACAGAGCACCCCGGCATGGAAAGCATGTCCGGCGGTGGGCTGTACTTCGAGGTCGCGGCAGTGGTCACCACCTTCCTGCTCCTCGGGCGCTACCTGGAGGCCAACGCCAAGGCCAAGGCAGGCAATGCACTCAAGGCACTGCTGAACCTGGGAGCCAAGGACGCCACAATTCTGGTGGACGGCGTGGAGCAGAAGATTCCAGCCGACCAACTCCTGGTGGACGACCTCATCGTGGTCCGCCCAGGCGAGAAAATCGCCACCGACGGCGTGGTCACGGACGGCGCTTCCGCCGTCGACGCTTCCTTGGTAACCGGCGAATCGGTGCCGGTTGAAGTGGGACCGGGCAGCCTGGTGACGGGAGCGACGATCAACACATCCGGCCGCTTGCTGGTGCGGGCAACACGTGTCGGCTCCGACACGACGCTCGCTCAGATGGGGCGCTTGGTCAGCCAAGCTCAGACGGGCAAGGCCCCGATCGCCAGGCTCGCAGACAGGATCAGTTCAGTCTTCGTGCCGATCGTGCTGGTCATTGCCTTGGTGACGTTCCTGCTCTGGCTGTTCTTCTCCGGCGACCTCAACGCAGCTTTCACGGCCGCCGTCGCCGTCCTGGTGATCGCTTGCCCCTGCGCCTTGGGCCTTGCGACTCCCGTTGGACTGCTGACGGGGACGGGCCGCGGTGCGCAGCTGGGCATCCTCATCAAGGGCCCGCAGGTCCTCGAGGACACCCGGCACGTGGACACCATCCTGCTGGATAAGACCGGAACCGTGACCAGTGGCAAGCTTGCCGTTGACCACACGTTCGCTTTAAATGGCTACTCCCCAACCGCCGTACTCACCTTGGCTGGTGCTGTCGAGTCAGCGTCGGAGCACCCTATCGCCCATGCGATTGCGGCTGCGGCGAAGGACGCTATGCCCGACGCCGGCGCCCTCCCTTCCGTTCAAGGCTTCAGTTCCGCTCCCGGCGGCGGAGTGCGGGGAACCGTGGTGCTGGACGGCACTGCACAGACGGTAGTAGTTGGACGCTCCGGCTGGCTCGAGGAAAACAGCATCTCCCTCGACTCAGACCAACGGGACACCTTGGCCGCTGAGGAAAACGGCGGTGCCACAGCCATCTGGGTTGCCGTGGACGGTCAGCCAGCAGGGATAGTCAGCCTGACCGACACCATCAAGCCTGGTTCCGCTGCAGCCATCCAGCGGCTGAAGGACCTGGGAATCCGCCCCATCCTGTTGACCGGTGATAACGCCGCCGTCGCCGCGCAAGTGGCTGCCGCCGTCGGAATCGCCCCGGACGACGTCTTCGCCGGAGTCCTGCCGGAAGGCAAAGTGGACGCGGTTCGGAAGCTGCAGCAATCCGGTGCCACGGTGGCCATGGCCGGCGACGGTGTCAACGACGCCGCGGCCCTGGCACAATCGGACCTCGGAATCGCGATGGGCTCGGGCACGGATGTTGCTATTGAAGCCTCTGATCTGACGGTGATGGGTAGCGATCTTGGTCAGCTGGTGCAGGCTATTGAGCTCTCCCGAAAAACACTTTCCACCATCAAGACCAATCTGTTCTGGGCCTTTTTCTACAACGCGATCGGCATTCCGGTGGCAGCACTCGGGTTCCTGAATCCGATGATCGCAGGGGCAGCCATGGCAGCGAGCTCAGTGCTGGTAGTAGCCAACTCGTTGCGGCTGCGCTCGTTCGGCAAGTAGGCCCAACTGACTGGCAGTAGTGGTTGCTCTGGGTCCCCAGAACAACCACTACTGCCAGCTACTTTTGCGTGGAGCTAGGCCGTCCCGAAGCGGACAGCAGCCCGGGCCTTGGCCTTGGCAGCTTCCTCGTCGCGGTTCTTCGCCGGCGCATGGCTCACCAATGAGTCCAAGAGATGCTGCGTAATATGGGCGATCTCGTGAACAGCCTCAGCGAAGGCTTCCTCGTTGGCCTTGGACGGGTGCGTTGCTCCGCTGATCTTGCGTACGTATTGCAGCGCAGCAGCCTCCACCTCCGCCGTCGTAGCTCGTGGTTCAAAGTTATGAAGGGTCCGAATATTGCGGCACATAACCCCATGCTAACTATGGGCAGTGCTGCATGGGGAGGGGTGCCCATCGACGGGTTTACGATTCCCGGGATAGGTTTTAGCTATTGGATCTTCCGGATGAGCCGGAGGCCGCTGGGGATGCCGAAGAGCTCGGGTCCGAACAAATGAAGGAGAATCTCATGGCTATTTGGGGTGCAGATGTTGATCAGCTTCGTCAGCTCGGTAACAAGCTGAAGGCAGGTGCCGAGAACATCGAGCAGCAGCGTTCACAGCTGAAGGGTGCTCTTGACGGCACTGACTGGAAGGGCCCGGACGCTGACAAGTTCCGCGGCGAGTGGGACAGCCAGCACGCTTCCAACCTGAAGAAGGTTGCCGACGCACTTCGCGAAGCCGGCGATCGCGCTCAGAAGAACGCTGAGCAGCAGCAGCAGGCTTCCAACTAAGACAGTTGGGAAAGGCCCCGGACGCACGAGCGTCCGGGGCCTTTCGCTGTTAGGAATCAAACCCCTGCTAGTGCCGCGATACCTTGGTGACATGCCCGGAAGGGACGGGTTCGACGTCGTTCGGGTGATCCAGGGCCCTTGCCGCTGCGGCAGCCTCGCGTCGGTCCCCGCGCAGCTCGTCAACGCGGACCAGGACTACGCCTCCCACGATCAGGAGTCCGCCCAGAAGTTGAATCGAACCCGGCAGTTCGCCCAGCAGCAGCCACGCCCACAACACGGCGAAGAGCACTTCAGTCAGGGACACGAAGGACGCCACCTTGGAGCCCAGGCTTCGGGCAGCCATGATCCCGGAAACGTAAGCCAGAACGGTAGCGAGGATGACAAGCCCCAGCGCCGAAACCCACCATGGCGTGGTCCACGGACCCAGGGTGGTGTCCGCGGTGCTGAACGTCATGGGCAACAGGCCCACGAGCCCTACCAGCCACATGGTGAGTGCGCCTACCACCAGGCCACCGGAGGCAAGGACCAGCGGGGGAAGTGTGTCATTTTCCTTGGCGGTGATGAAGAAATAGATCACCAGGCAAACGGCCGCCGCCATGCCCCAGAGGACACCGATGAAGTCCACCTTTACGGCGCCCGTGAGGTCCAGTACCAGCACCAGGCCGCCCAGTGAGAGCAACGCCCCCGCAGCAGTGAGGGCGCGGGGCCGGCGTCGGCTGGCGATCCAGAGCCACAGCACGATCATCACCGGGGCCAGATATTCGAGCAGCAGCGCAACACCTACGGACAGCCGGGCCACGGCGTTGAAGTAGAACAGCTGGCAGCCCGCCACACCAATGAGACCGAACAGAAGGATGGTGAGCCAATTGTCCTTCAGTTGGTGCCAGCGGCCGCGAAGAACCACGACGGCGGGAATCGCCAGAATCAGCGCCGCACCTGTGAGGCGCACGGCAACCGCGGCGCCGGGTGACCACCCGGTTTCCAGCATCGATTTGGCAAACGAGCCGGAGGTGCCGAAAACAGCGGATGAAAAGAGTGCGATGCCGAGTCCTGATGCCAGGAAACCTTTTGCATCAGCCTTCGTCGTTGGAGCTGACACAGCAGCCTCCTGTCAGGAGTAAAGTGGGCTTATGGTCATGACAGTACTCCCGATTTATGTAAGGAGTCAAAGTGCTTTTTGCGCCTGACACCGAGGTGGCCCTCCGCAGCGTCGTTAATTTGATCAATACAGCGGCCAACGGAGCGGATTCGCTTGCCTCCGTAGAGGATCTGGACGCCTTCCTGGATGCCGAAGAGTTCACAGGTTCACGGACAAAATCGGCTGCGGAGCTGAGCAGCATTAAGCGACTTCGCAGCGCCCTGGGCGCATTGTGGAGCTCCGACGAAGACACCGCCGCCAAGTCCGTCAACAAGCTGCTGGCCGATGCGAAGGCCCTGCCCCAGCTCGTGAAGCATGACCACTGGGATTGGCACCTCCACGCCACCACACCCGAAGCTCCGCTGGCCGACCGGATGGGCACCGAAGCCGCGATGGCCATCATTGACGTGATCCGCAGCAAGGAAATGGAGCGCATGCGTGTGTGCGCGGCCGACGACTGCGACGCCGTGGTTCTGGACCTCAGCCGCAACCGCTCCAAGCTTTATTGCGACACTGGAAACTGCGCCAACCGCGCCCACGTGGCGGCCTATCGGGCTCGTAAAGCCGCGGAGGGCGAGTAGTCGGCGCCGCTGGCGCCACGCAGATTCGTTGACGCCACGGACCCGGACCAGCGCCACTCGGATGTGCCTGGCACCGGACCGATTCAGTGGCACACATGGTTTTGGGTGTCCTCACGCAGCAGCGAAACCCCGGCGGCAAACGAAAAGCGCTCCCCCACCACAGTGAGGAAGCGCTGGAAGGTTAGCGGCCGGCGTCGGGCGTTTCCGGCTCGTCAGGCGAGTCCGGGGCCGCCGAACCGCCATGACCGGGACGCTTCGAGCTGAGGTTGACGCCGGAGCCCTTGCCCAGGTGGTCGGCGTTCTCCTTATGGCTCATGGAAAGCATGGCTGCCACCACAAGGCTCACAATGAACGCGATGCCGGCGCCGGTAAAGGCGAGGTCGAAACGCGGGGCGCGCGCACTGCCGCCTGAAGCGAATATCAGCACGGCGATAAAAGCCAGTACGGCAAAGAACGCGGAGAACATGAGGGGTCCCTTGACCGAGGTCCGCATCTTGCGCGGTTCTCCTGGTGTCTGGTCTTCCACGGTCATTCCTCCAATGATGGCGGTTCAGCGTCCGCCGGTCTGCAAAAGTTCTACAACGAGTAGAACGTCCAGCTACTAGTTTACGGCCTCGGGCGAAGCGCCGGGCGCAGCAGCCTGGGCCGAGCCGCCGGCTCCGGTCCGGGCGTCATGCCGCAGCGTCAGTCCGGACAGCACCCACAACATTCCGGAAAGGATGGCTCCACCTCCGGCCACGCCCAACAGCGCATGTGCTCCCAGCGAAGTGAAGAACGGGAGTGCCACGGCAGTGCCTACCGAGATAAGGCCGGAAATGAGCCAGTCGCGGGCCAATACGTCACGCTTCCGGAGGCCATGGGCGAACTCAAGAAGGCCCAGCACCAGCAGCGCCAACATGGCAGCAAGCGCCACACCCTCGTCCGACTGGGTGACCAAAGCGCCGACGCCACCGAGCGCCATCACCACAGGCACCGCCACCGGCAAAGCGCGGGACATCCACACGGCCACTGCGGTCACCAGCAGATACAGTCCCACAGCCCACGCCAGCACGTGCACTGACGGCGAAGCCCAGAAGATGGTGACCGCGCCGAACAACAATGCCACCGTCGCACGGATCAGCACGGGTTTCCAGAGCCCGCCCACGGAGGCAGAAGGAGTCTGGGCAGGAGTCGCTGGGAGAGTCACCCATCCAGTTTAGTGGGAACCCAGCACCATCCACCGATCGGTCCGCGCGCGCAGCCCCAAAGTCACCCCGCGTGCCAACATGTAGCCCAGCGCAAACGCGGCCCACAACCAGAGGAGCCCCGCCTCGCCGTCGGGCCTTACTTGATGGATGATCACCAACAGCGGCAAGTAGACAGCCAGATTTACGACGCCGGCAATCGCCAGGTAGCGCGCGTCACCGGCGCCTATCAGGACACCGTCGAGGACGAAGACATACCCGGCCAGTGGTTGCCCCACCGCGAGGACCCAGAGGGCAACAGTGAGGGCGGAGCGGACGCCCGAGTCGGAGGTGAAGAGGTATCCAGCCCACGGCGCCGCTATGGCCAGGAGTACGCCCGTGATCACTCCGAACCCGAGACCCCAACGGATCATGGTGCGGGTCAATTCACGGACACGCTGAGCATTCCTCGCGCCGAGTTCCTTGCCGATCAAGGCCTGCGCGGCAATGGCCAAGGCATCCAGCGCGAACGCAAGGAACGAGAAAATGGTCATGGCCAGCTGGTGCGCTGCCAAGTTCACGGCGCCTTGGGCCGTCACCACCAGGACGGTGGCAAGGATGGCGAGGCGAAGGCTGAGGGTCCGCAACATCAGCCATGACCCCACCTTGGTCATGGCCCGGATTCCGTGCCAGTCAGGCCGCAGGGATACGCCATGATGCCGGGCGTTCCGGCTCACCATCACCAAATAGACGGCGGCCATGGCCCATTGGGCAATGCTCGTACCGATCGCCGACCCCGCCACGGACAGGTTCAGCCCGTAGACCAGGAACACGTTGAGGGCGATGTTCAGGGCGAAGCCGGCCGTCGCCACCAGCAGCGGAGTCCGGGTGTCCTGCAGGCCGCGCAGCACACCGGTGCCCGCGAAGATGAGGAGCATCGCGGCCAGGCCGGGCATGCTCCAGCGCAGGTAATCGACGGCAAACCCCCGCACTTCGCCAGTAGCACCCATGAAACCCACCAAGGGCTCAGCCGCAACAAAGCCGACCACCGCGAGCGCCAACCCGAGCAGCAGCGCCAGCCATACGCCGTCGCGCCCTGCCGCCAAAGCCTTCCCCAACTTGCCGTCGCCGATCGCCCGGGCGACTGCCGGCGTCGTCGAGTACGCCAGGAAAACCATCAGCCCCACTGCGGTGTGCAGGATGGTGGACGCGAGCCCCACGCCCGCCAGTTGGTCGACGCCCAGGTGTCCAACGATGGCGGAGTCCGCCAGGAGGAATAGTGGCTCGGCGATGAGGGCGCCGAAAGCAGGAACGGCCAGGCGCAGGATCTCCCGGGCGTTGGAGCGAGGTGTGGTGGTTGTGGTTTGAGGCACTAAACAAGCCTAGTCCGCCGGGAGCCGGGTAAATTTGGGGCCGTGTCCAACGAGCATCCCGTCACCGTTTCCGTGGCCCGCACCATCCTCCCCGGCTACACCCGTCAAGCGAACGCCTGGGCCCATGCAGGCCAGGAACTCGCCCGTGAATGGCCCGGATATTTGGGGTCGGGGTGGGTACGCAATGGTGCCGGCTCCAATGAGTGGCACATGCTGTATCGCTTTGCCGACGCCGGGTCACTGCAGGAGTGGGAGGACTCGGAGGAGCGTCGGTGGTGGATTGACAGCGCCAGGGACATGATGGAGACCACCCGCGTGGAGCGGCACACGGGGATCGAGGGTTGGTTCTCGCGGCCGGGTGACGTCTCGGTGGTGGTGCCCGAAACCGTGGTGCCACCGCGGTGGAAGCAAGCCATCAGCATCTTCCTGCCGTTCTTCCCGCTCAGCCTGCTGGCAAATTTCCTGCTGCATCCACTGACGCAGGAATGGCCGCTGGTTCTTCAGGTTCTCCTCAACATCGTCATCCTGACGCCGCTGATGACGTACATCTTCCTGCCCATCACCACCAGGCTCCTGCAGCCGTGGCTTCAAAAGCCGGCCAGGAAGCGCCGGAATCAGGCGAAGGGGACACGATGACGTTCTTCCTCTCCACTGACAAGGACCGCGTGGATCGCGATTGGCTCTGGACCCAGCTCTCCACGAATGTTTACTGGGCAAAGTGGCGCACGCGGGCCGACGTCGAAGCGCAACTGGACAACGCGTGGCGGATTGTGGGCGCGTACGACTCTGGAACAGGTGCCATGGTGGGCTATGCCCGGGCGTTCTCCGACGGCGTCGCCCTTGCCTATCTTGCCGACGTTTATGTTCACGAATCGGCGCGGGGCCAGTCGCTGGGCAAGGCGATGGTGCAGGAGATGATCGACGCCGGGCCGGGGGCCAACTTCCGTTGGATGCTCCACACCGGTGATGCCCACGGGCTGTACAAGCAGTTCGGCTTCGCTGAGCCCGACGCGCGATACATGGAGCGCCCGGAAGTTCGATAGCTCCTGATTTTGGTCATAAGAGGCCACAATTAGTTGACACTTCAACCTATGTCCGTAAGGGTTGAAGATATGAACAAGTCCAGCTTGACCACCACAGCCCTGACCATCCTGCGCGTTATTGCAGGATTTCTCTTCGCCGCGCACGGTTGGCAGAAGTTCAACGAATTCACCATTGCCGGCACGCAGGCTTCCTTCGCCCAGATGGGCGTGCCCGGCGCCTCCGCGGTAGCTCCGATTGTCGCAACCCTTGAGCTGGTGGGCGGCATTGCGCTGATCATCGGTTTCCTGACCCGCGTCTTCGCAGCCCTCCTTGCCGTGAACATGCTCGGTGCACTGTTCCTGGTACACGCCCCGGCCGGCGTCTTCGTGGGCAACGGCGGATACGAGCTGGTACTCCTCTTCGCCGGCGCAGCCTTGGCCCTGGCGCTTGCGGGCGCCGGCAAGATCTCCGCCGACGCAGCCCTGTTCGGCCGTTCCGGATCCAAGCTCCGCGTCCTCGCGTAACCCAACCGCGGACGCTCTCTCACATCCTGACCCGATTCGTCGATCGCTCTCTCACTTCCTTGAGGAAAGTGAGAGAGTGATCGGCGTTAAGGGGTGGGATGTGAGAGAGCGATCTAGCCCGTGACGCCGGTGAGCTCGTTCGGGACGTGGTCCACCTTCGCCGACTTCGCAACCTTGCCCGTCTTCAGGTCCACCGCGTGAATGGTGCTGGTGGCCGGTTCGGTGACGAACGCCGTCGGACCTTGCACAAAGAGCGTCGGCCGGGGGTCCTGCCACGTGGCAGACTCTTCCCAAGCAGCTACCACGGGGATGGTTGACGTAACCGCTCCGGAGAGCGGATCGATCACGCGCAGTCCGCCATCAGTTCCGAGGACCAGAGCCTCACCCGACGGCCCGCGGCCCAGTGAGCGGAACGAGTAGCTGGTGCCGATGTCCACGAGCTGCATGGCGGCGGTTTCAGTGTTGACGAGCGAGATTCGCGTCGGACGTTCGGGCTTGGCCGCCTTGTCCACCTTGTAATCGCCCAAGATCACGGGAGACTTCTCCGAACCGGCCTGGTTTCCCAGCCGACCGTACGCATCCGGGCTCGCGACCTTAGTGATGATCCCGTCCTTATAGATCAGCATGCCGTCCTCGCAGCCAACCACCACGGCTTCGCCTGCCGCAACGGCCTCACCATGGACTCCCGGGCAGTCCTCGTTGCGCACGATTTCCTTGCGGTCCTGGCCCTTGCCGGCCGAGAGCACCGCGATGCCGGTGCGACTTTCCTCGTTGCCGACGGTCACCAGCAGCTTGCCGTCCTTGAGTTCGACGGCGACTCCGTGGTGCGCTTCCGGCGTCACGTAAGTGTCCGTGGCAGGCAGCTTCCCATCCTCCACCGCGGCGGCCAGCGCCGACGTTTCGTAGCTCTCCACCTTGCCCGAGCCGTCATTGAACAGCACGGTCTTACCCGCGTGAAGCACCACGTGACCGGCCTTGTCAGCCTCAAACGCCAGATCGGTCAGCCTGGGATCACTTACGTAGTGATGGCTGTGGTCGCCATGCGGTTCGGTCCAGGCGCCCGCGTCGAAGAGGCGGAAAGAGTCGCCGGTGGATACGAAGACGTGCCGTCCGTCGCCCGCCGGATTCAGGCGGTTGAAACCGGACATCTCCGCGGTTCCCACCTCCTTCAGCGAGGTGGCATCGAGAACTGCGATACCGGCGTCGTGCGTGTATACGAGGCGAGGGGTCGGAGCGCCCGCCTCCTTCGGGCTCGGCTTTGAGGTTGCGGACGGCGACGCTTCGTTGGCGTTTCCGGCCGAGCCGCCGGGAGCCGCACAGGCGGTCAGGAGAAGGGCGGAAAGCCCGACGGCGGCAATTGGCCGCGCGCGGAAGCGGCGTCTGCGCGTCGTGGGGGCAAAGGTGGCGAGGGTTGCGTGATGAGGCATGCGTTAAATGATATTGATTCTCATTTACTGCGCAAGTTGCGTGACTTTGCCGCATTTCTACACTCAACATGTTGTTGACAACAAAGTGTTGATAGCCAAAGCTGGGGCAATGAACCAAAGCGCAGCCACCCACGACGCCGCCGCAACCTCCCTCCAAACGCAGGCAACACGCCTGCTCCTGGACAGGGGCGCCTCTGACCTCCCCGCCCGGCCATGGCTCCGCCAACAGCAACCGCCGTCCGCGATGGACCTGATCCAACACGTGCTGTGGCGCTCACGGGGACAGGACAACGCTCCTGCGCCCGACACCCTGGACCTCCGCGCCGCCCTCACGCTGGTATCCGCCGCGCGAGGTGAGATGGACGCCGTCGAAACTGCGCTGTTGTTCCTTGCCAGGGCGGAAGGCCTGACGTGGCCGCACATCGCCGAAAGTCTGGGGCTCCGCTCCGCGCAGGCAGCCCAGCAGCGTCTTGACAGGCTCGCGGATCGTCCACGTACAGCGGCAACTCAATGACCCAAATCCTCACGGGAACTCCTGCGAGCGCGGGCACATCCCGGGGTCCTGCCCGGCTCATTCACGGACCCGACGAATTCAACCGCTTCCAGTCCGGCGATGTTCTGGTCTGCCGCACCACCGACCCCGCATGGACGCCACTCTTCTGGACGGCATCGGCGGTGATCACGGAGACTGGCGGGATGTTGTCGCACGCCGCGATCGTCGCCCGCGAGTTCGGGATCCCCGCTGTGCTGGGGGTTCGGGAGGCGCTGGAACTGCTCCCTAACGGCGAGACGTTGGCCGTTGACGGATCACACGGAACCGTTGCCCGGATGGATGCCGAATGAGGCTCCTCACCTTGCACGCCGTCCGCCTCTTGGGCTTTGCCGATACCCAGGCCGTGGCGGCTCGCTTCTCGCAGGATCGCAGTCTGGTGGAGTCCCAATTGATCGACGCGGGCGTGAACGGTTTTGTCTCCCGCAGCACTTTTGCGGGGACCAGCGGTTGGTCGTTGTCGAGCTTGGGGAGGGCCGAGAATGAGCGCTTGCTTGCCGAAGAACTGGACAGCGCGGGTGCGCGCGGCATGGTGCTGGCCGTCCATGACGATTTCACGGACTACAACACCGGAGTTGTGAGTGCTTGCAGTGCTTTCCAACTGCAGGCACCGGCCACTCAGGATGCCATGGACATCCTGATAGGCGCCCTGGCAGCGTGGCGTCCGTTGGAGGCACGGCTAACCGGTTTGTTGCCTCGCTTCGAGGGGTATTCCGAACGTCTGCTCCGCGCACTCAAAGCAGCCGTAGAGGACCCTGCCTGGGTTACCGCTACCGACCGTGATTCCTTCCACCGGGTCTGGTTCGAATTGCACGAGGATCTCATTTCCACCCTCGGCATCCAGCGCAACACGTGAGGTGTCTGTCCGAATGGACAGCGAGGACCGACTTACTCGCGTAACAGAAACCCGCCAACAGTAAACTTCCAGCATGAGCGACGCTGCCGGCAATTCCGTGACCCTCCGCTTCCTCGCGGCCCCCACTGACGTCGGGCACAGCGGGTCGGTGGATGCCGGCACAGTTCTTGAGTGGGTGGACAAGGCTGCCTACGCGGCGGCTGTTGGCTGGGCGAAGTCCTATTGCGTCACCGCCTACGTGGGCAACATCCACTTCACGGATCCGGTGAACAGCGGCGACATGGTGGAGGTGACCTCCACGATTGTTTACACCGGCCGCTCCTCCATGCATATCCACACCGTGGTCAGCTCCCGGGATCCGAAGGGTGGACCGGAGACGATGCACAGCCAGTGCATGGTGATCTTCGTAGCCGTAGGTCCGGACGGCAAGCCGATCCCCGTCCCGCAGTTCGCCCCCTCAACGCCTACAGAGATTGAGCAACGCGACCACGCGCTGGCGCGCATCGAAGTTCGCGAGCAGATCGTCAACGCTATGAACGCCCAGGAATATACCGACGCCGGGACGGCCGAGCGCGTCACGCTGCGGTTCATGGCGTCCCCCACTGATGTGAACTGGGGCGGCAAGGTCCACGGCGGCATCGTGATGAAGTGGATCGATGAGGCCGCGTATGTTTGCGCGTCCCGCTACTGCGGGAAGGACACCGTGGCTGTGTTCTCCGGCGGCGTCCGCTTTTACCGGCCGCTGCTGATCGGTCACGTCGTGGAAGTCGAGGCGCGCCTCGTGTACACGGGAGCCAAAGGCATGCACATCGCCGTCCACGTTCGCTCCGGTGACCCAAAGACGCGCGAGATGAACCTCACCACGTACTGCCTCACGGTGATGGTCGCCCGCGACGAAACGGGGACAGCCGTGCCGATTCCGTCGTGGGAACCGGTGACTGACGAGGATAAGAAGCTCCACGCACATGCCCGGGAGCTCCTTGAAATCCGCGGCCGAGCCCCGGGAAACCGACTGCCGGATCACCTGCTGAAGGCTGGTGGCAACTAAGGGGACAGGCAGGCTGTTGGGTGTCGTTTTCCCCCGCTCGCTTTGTCATCCTTGAAAGCTCACCGTCGGGCGGGTAGGCCCGGGCTGCAGCCACGCCATCGTTGCGAGATGGTCGGTGCCCGGCGAGCTGATGACAGAGGCTCCGGAAACGGTGAACCCGCGGAACAGAATATGGTCAGGCCTCGTGGCGGGCAGGCTGGCCGGCCAGGTGAATCCGAAACCGGACCGGGCGTCGTCGAGTATTGCCAGCAACGGGCTGAAGGCGCGGTCCGTGTTGGCAGCGTTAAAGTCTCCCACCACCAATATTCGCGGCGAGGGGTCCGCCTCCACCATCCTGCTGAGCTTCGCGAGCCCGCTGTTCCTGCTGGTGACGTCGCTGGGTCGGACGGAGGGCAGGTGCACGGCATAGAGCTGGACGGGACCGTCCGGCGATTCCAGCTGCATGCTCAGGGCGCGGGACCAGCCGAGCCCCAAAGCAAGGGGCCTGCCTTGGCTTAGCGGAAAGCGGCTCCACACGCCCACCGTCCCCGCTACCTGCCGATGCGCGAACGTCCCGTCCATCAGCGGAGAGATCCGTTCCAAGGTGGGCCCGGAGAGCTCCTGGAGGACCACGACGTCGGCACCTGACTTGATCAGCTTTGCCACAGCCACATCGGCATCCGGGTTTCCTGCGCGGAGGTTCTGCGTGACAACGCTCCATCCGCTGACAGCCTCCTCCGAGGCGCCTGCAGCGGAAGCCGACGCGATTCCGGTGGCCACGACGGGTAGAAAGATCACGCACCAGGACACGAGTGCGGCCGCCGCCGGGAGGGCTCCAAACCAGGCTTTCGAGAGCAATGCCACTATCAGCAAGGCCGCTATGACCGCCCCCACCCAGGGCAGGAAGCTCTCGATGGCCAGCGCCATCCCACGGACCTCCGGCACCAGTCCATGGCCAAAGAGCAGTGCCATGAGCAGTCCTGCAAACAGGCACACAACCCAATCCCTGGCTCGTGGACGGCGCCGCCGAGCCTCCAACAGCCCACGCTGCCTGGCCGTTGCATAGGTGGTTCCAGTGTCCTTTTCCATAGCCCCATGGTTCAGAAAGGAACTTAAAGGATTCTGAAGCCCCGCAAACTATGCTGGTGGCCATGACGGAGCCCATAACAGTCTTGGTCGTCGACGACGATCCGGATATCAGGAGCTCCTTGCAGTCCCTGCTCGAAGCGGCCGGCTACCAGGTTGAATCGGCAGCTGACGGCCGGGAGGCGTTGGAAAGGGTGGCCGCAACATCCCCGGACCTAGTGGTAGCGGACGTTTTGATGCCGGTGATGGACGGACTCGGCCTCTGCCGAATGCTCCGAGCGGCCGGCAATGCGGTTCCGATCCTCTTGCTCACGGCCCGCAGCGATGTGGCCGACTGCGTTGCAGGGTTGGACGCCGGAGCGGATGACTACCTTTCCAAGCCGTTTGACCCCAAGGAGCTGCTGGCACGGTTGAGGGCCATGGCACGCCGGACAACCCACCTTCCGGCCAGTCCCAGTGGGTACAACGATTTGGAACTGGTGCCCGAGGCCCACGCAGTGAGGCAAAACGGACGGTGGATTGACCTCAGCAGCACCGAATACGCCATTCTTTGCGTCCTCGCGGAAAACCCTGAGCAGGCACTCAGCCGCGGCCAGATCAGTGACGCCGTGTGGGGATATGCAATGACGCCGGCCTCCAATTCATTGGAGGTCTACATCAGCTACCTGCGAAGAAAACTCGAAGCCGAGGGCGAACCACGGATCATCCAGACCGTTCGGGGCGTCGGATACCGGCTGGCTGCGTCGTGACGCTACGGCTGAGGATGACGCTGGTCATCGCAGCGGCCATCACTCTCACCGTCATGGTGTTTGCGGTGCTGGTATATGCCTTGGTGGGCCACGAACTGCGAAAGAACGAGGACCTTTCCCTGCGGCGTGAATCGGATCGCATCATTCAGCTCATCCAGACCGATCCCAACTGGCAAGGGTTTTCGCAGTGCACCTGGGTCCGTTCGCCTGCCTGCGCCCAGCTCGTGGCGCCCACCCCCGGCGAAGACCCTGATTCAGGCGCCGGGCCTGCCTTACCCATCACTGGGCAGATGCGCGACGTGGCAGCCGGCAAGAGTGAGGCTTTCTTCACGGAAGCTGCCATCGGCAACGACCCAATCCGGGTTTACGTCAGACCTCTGCCAAACCAACAAGCGTTGGTGGTGGGCGTCAGGAACGACAGGGTGCTGGCGTCCTTCGAGCGGCTCGGCTGGCTGCTCACGGCGACGGTGCTGGGCGCCTTGGTTGTGGCCGCTGCTACTGCCTATGTGGCAGCGCGACGCGGACTCCGGCCGGTAGATCGCCTCACAGCCGTGGCAGAGAGTATCGCCAAGACCGGCAACACCGACGTCAGGATCCCGCGAAGCACCACAACGGAGATCGACAGGCTCAGCATCGCCTTCAATACGATGCTCGGCGAGTTGGAGGAATCCCGTCGCCAGCAGGAACAACTGATTGCCGATGCCTCACATGAACTGCGGACTCCCCTGACGTCCCTGCGAACCAATGCGGCTATGCTCAGGAATCCCGAACTGTCGCAGGCAAGCAAAGATCGCATCACCGGGGCCTTGGAGCATGAACTGATAGGGATGCAGTCCCTCATTGAGGACCTGATCGACCTTGCCCGCCACGAAGAGGCTCCTTCCTTCACCGAAGAAATGGACCTCAACGAACTTGTGCTTTTCTGCCTGGATAACGCCGAACGGCGTTACCCCGGAGTTGCATGGTCACTCGAAGGCTCCGGGCACCCGCTCCTGGTATCAGGGGAACGCGTCAGGCTGGCCCGTGCCATCGCGAACTTACTGGACAATGCTGGCAAATTCACGGCTGGCAAATTCACGGCCGGCAAATTCACGGCCGAGCCAGGCCAGGTCCGGGTAACCCTGAGCGTGTCCGAAGGCAGCGTCACTCTTGATGTGCGGGATACGGGACCGGGTATTCCATCGGAGGACCTGCCGCACGTCTTTGACAGGTTCTACCGTGCCACCAGCGCGCGAAGCGTGGCAGGATCCGGATTGGGACTGGCCGTGGTGCACCACGCAGCCCTCGCCCACGACGGCACAGCAAAAGCTCATCCGGCCCCACGTGGGGCACACTTCAGCCTTACCCTGCCGCTGGCCGAAGGCAGCTGAACACAACGACAGTTCGTCACCCGGGCCTCGGCGTGGGCGTCCTTCAAGGAAACGTGCTGCTGGAGGGTGGTTACCGTTCTACTAGTCGTTCGGTGCCATACCCTACTTAGTCTTGGTCACCGGAGTCGACCACCGTTCCCTGCTCAAGCGCGGCAGTAATTGCTTCCGGAGATGGCAGAGCTTCCCTCTCTTCCGGAGGGAGGGAATCGTACGTATATGAACTCACGGCGACTGGCTGGGATGACCCGTCCAGTGCGTACCTCACTGTCGGCTCGTGCTTGGAGCCGCAAACCAGAATTCCGACTGTGGGAGACATCCTCAGGGAACTTCACCAAGTCATTGACCGCAGCCACGTAGAAATTCAGCTGCCCAAGATGTTCGGGCCTGAACTTGCCGGACTTCAGCTCAACGACCACAAAGCGATTGGTAGGCACGTGAACTAGGAGAAGGTCTATGTAAAAGTCCCCACCCTGGGCATCGAGATGGAACTGCCGGCCATAAAAGGCAAACCCCTGCCGAACTCCGCGAGCGTCTGAGACATGCGCTGGGTCATCGCCTCCCCGCGCCCGGTCGGTAGTGTCGGACAGGTTCCAGGCCGCTGCGAACGCTCGCATGTAAAAGAGATTGGAACGAGAGAAGCCACGCATGTGTGGAAGAGCGCCTTTGTGATCCGCCGCCAGCCCTAAATTGCCCGGTGAAACTCCCCGAACTACCCCACCAAATTCTCGGCAGCACCGTCCATGTGCGCGATGATCGTCTCGCGTGCTTTCGCCGCGTTTCCGGTCTCAATGGCAGCAACAATGTCGTGATGCCGGCCGACGCTCATGTTGCGCGTGGCGCGTTCCAGCCCGGCGAACATGATGGACATTCGGATGGAGCCCTCCAGGGATTCCCACGAATGGAGCAGGGTTTCGTTTCCGGACAGGCGGCAGAGCGTGCGGTGGAACTCGAGGTCGGATTCAATCCGCTCCTCCAGTGATGACTTGGCGGCTTTGTCCATGGTGTCGACGGCGGCACGCAGCTCTGCGAGCGCGGCTTCCTTGTCCGGCATATCGCTGAGGGTCCGGGCAGCCAACGACTCCAGGACGCCTCGAACGGCGAAGATGTCCCGGATTTCCTTGACGTCCAGGTGCCGCACGGACATCCGCCCGCGCGCGCCGGCGGAGATCAGGCCTTCCTGTTCCAGCTGGCGCAGGGCTTCGCGGAGGGTGCCGCGGCTGATTTGCAGCATCTCGGAAAGCTCGGTTTCCACCAAGTGCCGCCCCGGCTCGAGTTCACCGCTGGTGATCGCGGTCCGCAGTGCTGCGAGTGCTTGTTCCCGCAGGCTCTTCTTCTCAAGTCCCAGCAGGGATGCGGTGGCGGCCATGGTGTGTCCTCAGGTTCTATGGGCGACTGCTGACAGTCCGGTGTTAACTGTCGATACTACGGGCAGGAGTACGGGACGGGCAGTCATGTCCGTCCCGCACTCCCAGGAAAACTCAGCCGAGTTCCGCCAACACTTTCGCCACAATCCGGTCCACGGACAGCCCGTAGCGTTCGTGCAGCGTTGGCAGTGCACCGGCGTCGAGGAATTGGTCCGGAAGCGCGATGGGAACCACGCGCTTGCCGAGACCAGCAGTCACGACGGCGGACGCAACAGTTTCGAACAGGCCGCCAACAACCGTGTGGTTCTCCAGCGTCACGGCCAGGCGATCCGTGTTCAGCTCGGCCAGCACGGTGGCGGAGTCGAACGGCTTGATGGTGGGAGTGTGCACCACGGCCACATCCACGTTGTGCTTCGCCAACGCATCCGCCGCCTGCAGCGCACGCATGGTCATCAGGCCGGAGGATACGAAAACAACATCGTTGCCGCCACGCAGGACTTTGGCCTTACCGAGCTCAAACTTATAGTCGTACTCGTCCAGGACAGTGGGCACGTTGCCGCGCAGCAAGCGCAGGTACGTGGGTCCATCCGAGGCCGCAAGCTGCGGAACAGCCTGCTCGATGTCCACGGAGTCGCAAGGATCCACGATGGTCAGGTTGGGCATGCCGCGGAAGATGGCCATGTCCTCGGTGGCCTGGTGGCTGGGTCCGTAGCCGGTGGTCAGGCCGGGGAGTCCGCCGATGATGTTGACGTTAAGGTTGGGCTCGGCGATGTCCAGGCAGAGGAAGTCATACGCACGCCGGGCAGCGAACACCGAGTAGGTGGAGGCGAACGGGATCAGTCCGGTTTCGGCCATGCCGGCGGCGGCGCCGAAGAGGAGCTGCTCGGCCATGCCCATCTGGAAGAAGCGCTCAGGGAAGGCCTTGGCAAAGATGTGCATGTCCGTGTACTTGCCAAGGTCAGCGGTGAGTCCGACAATCCGGGAGTCCGCCTCGGCGGCTTTGACCAGCGCATGCCCGAACGGCGCGGACGTGGTCTTCTGGCCGGGATCAGCGAAGGACGCGATCATGGCGGAGGTCTTGAGTTTCGGTTTGGTGGTCACTGTGCTCATGCTGAAGCCGTCCCTTCGTATCCTGCGGTCAGCTGTTCGCGGCAGATCTGCCACTCGTGCTCTTCGATGCGCATGAAGTGCGCTTTCTCGCGGGTTTCCAGCAGCGGCACGCCGCGGCCTACCTTGGTGTCGCAGAGAATCACCGACGGCTGTCCGGAAGCAGAGGTTCCCGCAACCGCCCTGCGGGCGGCGATGTTGTCGAACGCTGCCAGCAGCGCCCCGACGTCGTTCCCGTCCACGCGCTGCGTGTACCAGCCGAATGATTCCCATTTCTCGGTGACCGGCTCCGTGCGGAGCACGGTGTCGGTGGCGCCGTCGGCCTGGAGGGCGTTGATGTCCACCATGGCCGTCAGGTTGCCCAGCTGGTGGTGGTGCGCGCCCATGGCGGCCTCCCAGGTGGACCCCTCATCGAGTTCGCCGTCGGAGAGGAAGTTGATCACGCGGGATGCGGAGCTTTGGAGGCGAAGGCCCAGAGCCATTCCGACGGCGATGGTCAGGCCGTGGCCCAACGAACCGCCGGAGATTTCCATGCCCGGGGTGTACGTGGACATGCCGGACATCGGCAGGCGGGAATCGTCGGAACCATAGGTTTCGAGTTCGGCTACTGGAACGATTCCGGCTTCGGCCAGCGCCGCGTAGTGGCCGATTGCGTAGTGCCCGGTGGAGAGCAGGAACCGGTCGCGGCCCTCCCAGTGCGGATCGTCAGCACGGTAGCTGAGTTGGTCAGCGTAGACGGCGGCCAGCATGTCAGCGGCGCCGAGAGCCTGGCCGACGTAACCCTGGCCTTGGACCTCGCCCATGGTCAGGGCGTAGTGGCGGATGCGGTAGGCGGCGGCGCGGATGCGGTCGATGCGTTCGGGTTCGGGGGCTGCCACGGCGGCAGCCGTTTCAACGGATGAGAGAGTCACTGGATTCCTTCCGGGGTCGGGCGCGTACCGATGGGGAGAACGCGCCCGACGTCGAGGGGTGCTTTAGGCGTTTACCGTCTGGGGAGTTTTGCTGGCGGCTTCTTCGGCGAGAGCTCGCTCGCGCCTGCCCCAGGTTTCACGGGTGATCAGCGCTGCCCACAGGCCGATGGCGGCGTAGACGCTGAACAGCAGGGCCGGGCCCATCCATCCCATGCTGACGAACAACAGGGTGGTGATAAAGGGGGTGAAACCGGAGACCATGGCGGAGATCTGGTAGGACAGCGACGCGCCGGAGGAGCGGGTCTTGGCCTGGAAAAGCTCCGGGAACCATGCACCTTGGGCGCCGGCCAAGGAGTTCTGGCAGACGGCGTAGGCGATGACGATGGTGGCGATGATGAGGAGGAACACTCCGGTGTTCACCAGCATGAACATCGGGATGCCGAACACCACCGCGAAGGCCGTGGACCAGATGTACACAGGGCGGCGACCAACGCGGTCCGTCAGTTTGCCCCAGAAGTATGTTGCGAAGATACCGATGCCGGCCGCGATGCAGAGCGCCACCAAGGTTTCGGTCTTGTCGGCCAGGTTGTTGGTGTGCAGGTAGGAAATCATGTACGTCACGGAAACGGCGTAGCCGGCAGTTTCGGCGATGCGGAGGCCGATGCCGCGGACGATGTTGCGCCAGTCGGTTTTGATGACCTCGACGATGGGGGACTTCACGATGTCGCCCTTGGCCTTGACGTCCTCGAATACCGGGGACTCGGGAACCTTGGAGCGGATGATCAAGCCAACAGCCACAAGCACGATGCTCGCGAGGAACGGCACCCGCCAGGCCCACTCACTGCCCAGGCCCACGCTGCTGAGGAAGACAAGGTTGGCGAGCAGGAGGCCAACGGGGAAACCGGCCTGCACGATGCCCGTGAACTGGCCTTTCTTCCGCCACGGTGCGTGCTCGTAGCTCATCAGGATGGCGCCTCCCCATTCAGCACCGAAAGCCAGGCCCTGGATGATGCGGACCAAAACCAGGAGCGCGGGAGCAAGGAGACCCACCTGCGAGTACGTCGGCAGGAGGCCGATGGCGAATGTTGCCAGGCCCATGAGGATCAGCGACGCAACGAGCACCGGCTTACGGCCGAGCTTGTCGCCGAGGTGGCCACCGATGATGCCACCCAACGGACGGGCAGCGAAGCCGACGCCGAGGGTCGCGAAGGAGGCCAGGGTGCCAGTCACCGGGTCGGCGCCCGGGAAGAACGCCGTACCGAAGTACAGTGCAGCGGCGGTGCCGAAACCGATGAAATCGTAGGTTTCGATGACTGCGCCAACGCCGGAACCGACGGCGACGCGCTTTGCTTCCTTGGTTCCATGAACCGGACCACGCATGGTCAGAGCTTCATTGCTCATGAGTGTCTTTCCCTTTCAAAAGTGCGGCGCTTCTTCGGCAACCCCACTGTCGACAGTCAACATAATACGTCAACTGTGACCGAGGACACCAGCAATGTCAACAGTCAACTTCGAAGGTTGACTGTTGACATTCAACGCCACTAACGTGGTCTCCATCACTACGGTCCCTCTCTGGCGAGGGCCCCAACTTGAGGATCAACGACGATGTTTCATCAACGACTTGGCTGCTCGTCCATCAGCTTTCGCCACCAGGATCTGGCCGCAGCCCTGAACACCATGGGCCGCCTCGGCTTCGAGGAAATCGACCTCGGTGCACTCCCGGGCGTCTGCGACCATGTGCCCTACGTACTGGACGCCAAGGCCGTGGAGGCGGTTGCCGCCGTCGTCAATGACACGGGCATGCGTGTCCGCTCGGTCAACGGCGACGTCGGCGACTTGAACGCTACGCTCGACGCCGGCGCTCAGGCAGCGCGCGAACGGCACCTCGGGATGCTGCTCACCCTGGCCGCCAAGACCGGCGCGAAGGCGCTCGTCCTGCCATGCGGGGCCATCGACCATGATCCCCTGCGGAGCGTGGAAGAGGACATCGACGTCGTAGCAGCCCAACTGATCCATGCTTCCAAGCGCGCGGCGGAGTTCGGCGTCGAGCTGTGGACCGAATCCCTGCATTACTACCGGCTGTGCTGGAACACCGAACGCGCGCAGCTGCTGGCCGACCGCCTCGCCGGTTCCGACGTCGGAATCGTCATGGACTTCAGCCACATCGTCGCGTCGGGTGGCGACCCAGTGGACTTCGTGGACCGCTTCTCCTCCCGGATAAAGCACGTCCACCTCCGGGACGCCGTGCCGGCCACAGCCAACGATCCGGGGAATATCAACCTCAGCATCGGCAACGGCCAGGCCGACTTCGGCGCCGGACTCGTGGCACTCAGGGACATGGCCTACGCCGGCCATTTCTCCCTGGAACTCGAAACCCGGGACGTCACCCACGACGAACGCCCCGCTGCTGCAGCCAAAGCGGCCAGCTACATCTCAGACCTCATCTAACAACCACCATCCAAGGAGCACCATGACCACCATCCAGCGCACCGCAGTCCTCACCGGAGCTACCTCCGATCGCGGCATCGGCCTCACCACCGCCCGCCGCTACGCCAACCAGGGCTGGGGCATCGTTATCCTGGACCTCGACGGGGAGAAGTCCGCCAAGGTTGCCGCCGAGATTGCCAACGAATTCAACGTTCCGGCCTTCGGCTACGAGATCGACGTCGCCAACGAAGCTTCCGTCACCGCAGCCCAGGCCGCCGTGGCTGCAGAAGTCACCGCCGGAAACCTCCCGCCCGTTGGAGCCCTGGCCAACATCGCCGGCATCACCTCCCCCGTTCCGTTCCTGGAAACCACGCTTGAGCTGTGGCACAAGGTCATGGACGTCAACGCCACCGGCACCTACCTGGTCACCAAGGCGTTCCTCCCGGGCATGATCGCCAATGGTTGGGGCCGCATCGTCAACATGTCCTCGGTGTCCGCGCAGCGCGGCGGCGGCGTGTTCGGCAAGGTTCCCTACTCCGCAGCCAAGGCCGCCATCCTAGGCTTCACCAAGGCGCTGGCCCGCGAAATCGGTGAGACCGGCGTGACCGTCAACGCCATCACCCCCGGCGCCGTGGACACCAACATCCGCGTCGGCAGCACCGAAGAGCAGGAAGCCGCCATCAATGCCGGCATCCCCCTGGGCCGCAACGCCACCACGGAGGAAGTTGCCGCAGTGATCACGTTCCTCTCCTCCGAAGACTCCGCGTACCTCACCGGCACCACCATCGACATCAACGGCGGCAGCCACATCCACTAAGTCCCTCAGCCAGTCCGAAATCCAGAACCAGGTACCCACCATGACCAGAATCTTCAACGATCCCGCCGACTTCGCTGACGAAGCCCTCGCCGGTTTCTGCGATGCCCATTCGGACCTCGTCCGCCAGGTGGAAGGCGGCGCTGTCCGTCGCAGTCGCCCGGCAACTCCGAAGGTCGCCGTCATCACCGGCGGCGGCTCAGGACACTACCCGGCTTTCGCCGGCATCATCGGGCCGGGCTTCGCTGACGGTGCCGTGGTGGGCAACATTTTCACCTCGCCGTCGTCGCAGCAGGCCTATTCCGTGGCCAAGGCCGCCAACTCCGGAGCCGGCGTCGTGTTCACCTACGGTAACTACGCCGGCGATGTCATGAACTTCGGCATGGCCAGTGAGCGCCTGAATGCCGAGGGAATCACCACTCAAAATGTGCTGGTTACGGACGACATCGCCAGTGCCTCCCTGGAGGAGATCGAGAAGCGCCGCGGCATAGCCGGTGACTTCGTGGTCTTCAAGGTCATGGGAGCTGCTGCCGAAGCCGGGCTGGACCTTGACGCCGTGGTTCGTTTGGGGCGCAAGGCGAATGAGTTGACCCGGACCATTGGCACGGCGTTCAGCGGCTGCACCTTCCCCGGTGCCGACCAGCCATTGTTCAGCCTTCCCGAAGGACAGATGGGCCTGGGCCTTGGTATCCACGGCGAACCCGGGCTGTTCGATACCAAGCTGCCGTCCGCCGTCGAACTTGGCCAGGAACTGGTCCGGCGCGTCCTCGCCGAAACTCCGGCGGCGTCCCGGCGACTCGCTGTGATCCTCAACGGCTTGGGTTCAACCAAGCATGAGGAGCTATTCGTCCTCTGGCGGACCGTGGCTCCCCTGCTCCGCAAAGCCGGCTACACGCTGGTGATGCCCGAGGTGGGCGAGCTGGTGACCAGCCTGGACATGGCCGGCGCTTCGCTGACGCTGACGTGGCTGGACGACGAGCTTGAGCAGTACTGGACCGCTCCGGCACTGACGCCGGCGTACCGTCGGGGTGCTGTGGGCTTTGACGTCGCTTCCTCGGACACAGCCGAAGATGCGTTGGACACCACCGCCGCTGCCGACTACTCCTCCACAGAGGCCTCCCGCGCCTACGCCCGGCAGTGCCTGAAGGCCTTGGACACCACCGCAGCATTGTTGCGCGACTCGGAGGCGATGCTGGGCGACATGGACGCAATCGCTGGCGACGGTGACCACGGCCGCGGCATGGTCCGTGGATCCGCCGCCGCTCACGACGCGGCCGCCGTTGCTCTTGAACGCGGCGCGGGAGCCGGTTCCCTCCTTGCCGCTGCGGGCGATGCCTGGGCAGACAAGGCCGGAGGTACGTCGGGCGTCCTGTGGGGTGCCGGGCTCCGCGCCTTTGGTGAGCGCTTGGGTGACGCAGAGACCCCGACGCCGGACGTCCTCGCAGAGTCTGTTCGCGCCTTCGCGGACCGCATCGCGAGCCTTGGAAAGGCCGAGATGGGGGACAAGACCATGATGGATGCCCTGCTTCCGTTCGCTTCCTCGTTGGAGGACCGCGTGGCTGCCGGGACTGACCTGGAGAACGCGTGGGCAGCTGCTGCGGCCGACGCCACCGCCGCCGCTGCCTCCACTGCGGAACTTCGCCCGTTGAAGGGCCGTGCCCGGCCACTGGCCGAGAAGAGCATCGGCACACCGGATCCAGGGGCGACGTCGCTCGCCATGGTGTTCGCCGCCGTCGGGCCTCATTTCACTGCAGTTCCCGTCCCCGCCGCAGCAACAAACTAGGAGAATTTCATGCGCATTATCGTGGGCGCCGACGAAGCCGGCGTTGATTACAAAGACCGAATCATGGCCGATCTTCAGACTGACTCCCGGATTACCGAAGTGATCGACATCGGGGTGAATCGGGCAGACGAAGACTTCACCAGGCCCTACCCTTACGTGGGCATCGCTGCCGGAGAGATGATCCGCGACGGTAAGGCGGACCGGGCCATTCTCTTCTGTGGCACGGGAATCGGCGTAGCGATCGCGGCCAACAAGGTTCCGGGCATCAGGGCGACGGCAGCCCACGACTCGTTCTCCGTGGAGCGGTCAATCCTGTCCAACGACTGCCAGGTCCTCACCATGGGCCAGCGCGTGGTGGGCGTGGAGCTCGCCCGTCGCTTGGCCAAGGAATGGATCGGCTACGCGTTCGATCCCAAGTCCGGGTCAGCCGCAAAGGTCAAGGTGCTGAGCGACTTCGAGGGCTGTTAGGGGCACGTATCGGTTACTCGGCCCTTCCCGTCCTCGACCTCCGGGAAGGAAACCGTGGTTTAGACGGCATGAAGAACCAAAACAGGAAAATCAGGGCCAGCATGAATTGTCGCGGTGGTATCGCGCTCCACGACTATCCGCGTCTAGCGTCGGTCACGGCCCGGCAACGCGTCGTTCGATTGGCCCGGTCCGCCCCATCAGTAGCATTGGTCCAAATACGCCGGACCAGGAGAGCTGTTGCCCTACATCGTTGACTTCAAGAACGTATCTACCGTGGGACTTGAGTCCTCGCCCGTGGCCGAGGCCGCTGCCGGGCTGCGGGCCAACGAAGCCCGCTATTACAAGAACAAGTACGACCACGATTTCACAGTAAGCCCCGCCGAAGAGCTCCCCGAGGTAGTGGACAGGGTGAGCCGGATCCTCAAGGAAGAACGCGACATCGTGATCAAGTCCAGGCCGCTGGAAGCCACAGCTTTCCAGGTGGAGGACTTGCAGATGGCATACGTTTTCTACGAGTCGGGCCTGTCCATCAATGTCATGTACAGCACGGGCGAGGGAAAGCGGGCTGTGGGCTTTAAGCTCGCCGACGGCATGGACGTCCCCGAGGAACTGGACTCGAAGTTCAAGTTCGCCCGCCAAAAGTCGAAGCTGGCCGGAACGATCCGTGGCTCCTACTTCGTGATCAAGGGCGAGTACTGAGCCTAAAGCCCAGCAGCCTAGGGCAGGCCTAGAACCCGCCGCCACCGCCGGTATCGCCTGCCATGTTGGCGAAGCGTGAGTAGTGGCCCTGGAAGGCAACCACGATGTCCTTGGTGGGACCGTTACGGTGCTTGGCAATGAGGATGTCGGCTTCGCCGGCACGCGGCGATTCTTTGTCGTAGACGTCTTCACGGTGAAGCAGGATGACCATGTCGGCGTCCTGCTCGATGGAGCCTGATTCACGGAGGTCGGAGACCATGGGGCGCTTGTCCTGGCGCTGCTCGGAACCACGGTTCAGCTGTGACAGCGCGATGACGGGAACCTGCAACTCCTTGGCGAGCAGCTTGAGGGCGCGCGAGAACTCGGAGACTTCCTGCTGGCGGGACTCCACCTTCTTGCCGGAGCTCATGAGCTGGAGGTAGTCGAGGATCACCAGCTTGAGGTCATGCTGCTGCTTCAAGCGACGGCACTTCGCCCTGATCTCCATGAGCGACATGTTGGGGCTGTCATCGATGAACAGCGGAGCGTCGTTCATGCGGCCCATGGTGGTGGCGATCTTGGACCACTGCTCGTCCTTGATGGTGCCCTTGCGGAGGTCCTGCAGGCCGATAGTGGCTTCTGCGGACAGAAGACGCATGGCGATCTCGTTCCGGCCCATTTCCAAGGAGAACATGACTGTAGCCAGGTTGTTCTTGATGGCGGCGGAGCGCGCGAAGTCCAGTGCGAACGTGGACTTACCAACAGCAGGACGGGCTGCGATAACAATCATCTGGCCCGGGTGGAGTCCGTGCGTCAGTTCATCGAGTTCGTAGAAACCGGTGGGAACGCCGGTCATGCCTTCGCCACGGTGGCCGGACGCTTCGATCTCGTCCACGGTGGATTCCATGACGTCCTTCAACGCCACGTAGTCCTCAGCGGTGCGCTTTTCCGCAACTGCATAGACCTCGGCCTGTGCTTGGTTGACGAGGTCTTCCACCTCGCCGTCCTGGCCGTAGCCCATCTGGACGATCTTGGTACCGGCGTTCACCAAGCGGCGGAGCACAGCCCGCTCTGCGACGATCTCGGCGTAGTATCCCGCGTTGGCCGCGGTGGGAACCGTCTGGATGAGTTCGTGGAGGTAAGCGGGACCCCCGATTCGGTTGATCTCGCCGCGCTTGGTCAGTTCGTCCGAGACCGTCACGGCATCGGCAGGTTCGCCGCGACCGTAGAGGTCGATGATCGATTCGTAGATCGTCTCGTGCGCCGGACGGTAGAAGTCATGTCCGCGGACGATCTCGACGACGTCGGCTATCGCATCCTTGGACAGCATCATGCCGCCGAGTACTGACTGCTCAGCAGGAATGTCCTGGGGAGGTTTCCGGCTCGAGTCGGAAGCGCGTGTGCCCTCGATTGAGTCCAAGTGCGTAACTGACAAAGCCGTCCTCCATTTGTGTACCGCTGCAGAGATGTGGTCCCTGGCGGTCCGTAAAGCGCAGTGTGTGGTTACGGGCCCCGCCTGGTGCATCTGACGATGCCAGTCAGGTCAGACAAAATAGCCGTATCCACAAGTTATCCACAGTCGATTTCCTTGGTCCTCCAAAACCAGCTGAATTTTCGGAGCCCCAGAAAGCCTGCGTGGGATATTCGTGCCCTAAATGGACACTTCAGACACGTTACAGCAGCGGCCTGATACCCCCTGTGGAAAACCTGTGGAGTACCACCCCCACGTTGTGCACAGACTGTGGGTTAGTCTGTGGATAGAGAAATTCTTTTGAAGGAAAGTAGCCCCTGACCTGCGAAAACGTTCCTCACACGCTGTGGACCAAAGAAAGATTCTGCGGATATTAATCCACAGATCGAAAGGTTCAGTCATTCGCTCGGGCCGGCTAAACCCCCGCAAACATGCCCCAAATGTGATGCATCTTACAGTGAGGGTCTCAATTTGACACCGTCCTCTCAGAAGCTTATGCCGGAGGTGGAATGTGCTGTGGATAACGGAGTTCTGGCATAAGCTCTAGGCATGGGGATGAACTTTGGTGACGTGTTGACGATTGCCCTTCCGCTTCTCGTCCTCGTTGGGCTGTTATGGGCGCTCACAGCAGCCTTCAAGCCGCGCGACACGGGCGTTTCCGACGCCGAGAGGTACCAGCGCGAACTGGCCGCCCGTTCTGCCGCGCATCAGGCCTCCCAAGTGCAGGAAGCATTGGCGCTCCGCGCCCGTATCGAGGCCACCACCAAACCGAGCCAGAACGAGGCCAGCCATAGGGAGCAGGCGGAGAACTCCAGGACTGCCCTCCAGGCCCAGGCAGCACGCTCACATGCTGCCGGCCAAACGGGCCATCAGCCGGCAGTACTTCCGAATGGCCAGCTGAATCCGCAGCTGGCCTTCGAGCTGCAAAACCTGGTCCGCAGTGGGAAAAAGATCGAAGCCATCAAAGTCCTGCGCCAGGCCACCCATTCAGATTTGCTTACCGCCAAGAACTACGTAGATCGGCTCTGACAACGCCATGGATTCCATCCTCATCCCGCTCCTGATCCTCGTTGCGGTCATTGCGGGCGTGCTCCTTCTTATTCGCTCTTTCACCAAGCGCTCGGCTGAAAGCAAAGCTGATCTCGCAGCTGCGAATGCCCCCAAGGATCCCGTGGAGCTGGCCAAGGAATCTGCGGCCAAGCTGAATCAGGAACAGCACCGACAGCTCTATTCGCTCATCGCGCAAGGACAGGGCATGGCGGCCATCAAGCTCTACCTGCAGGCTACGGGCGAGGGCCTGCGGGCGTCCCGGAACGCCGTGGGCGCACTGGCTGCGCATCCTCAGCCGTTTACGCCCGAAGCCCCGGCCAAGGACCTCCTGGCGGACGACGACGACGAGCCGGAGCGCTTCCCCTACCGCTACCGTGCAATCGTCAGCAAGGGGGACGTGACCCGGGAAGTGAGCAGCAACATGCTCAACGATGAGATCTACGGACGAATCCGCACGCTGGCAAAAAGCGGTGACGTGGAGGGTGCGGCACTCGCTTTGACGCGCCATTCGGACATCAACATCAAGCAGGCCCGCGAATTCATCGAGCTGCTGGGTGACTGATGTAGCAGTACCGTCGAAGGGGCGCTGAATGGCGAGGGCACCAATCGTTTACAAGACCACGCACCGGGTCAAGTTCTCAGAGCTCGATCCTTACAACCACGTGAACACCGGCGTCTACGTGTCCTACTACGCAGATCACCGGATGGAAGGCCTGCGGGAGTATGTTGGCTGGGATCTGGAGACTCTGGGCAAGCTGCCATTCATGGTCTGGGTCCGGAGGATGGAAATCGATTTTCTGCGTCCCGCCCGGGGCGATCAGGAGATCGTCATCACATCGTTCGTGCGCGAATTCCGTGGTTCCAACGCACTGATCGAGTGCTCCATGGCGGACTCCGGCGGAAATCCCGTATCGCGCTGCCTCATGACGGTTGCCTACGTCGACAAAGAAACGAGTCGCGCAAGTGACTGGCCCGCCGACGTGATGTCGCTGTTCTTCGAGAAAGAAACCTCCTGAGCGCATTCCCTGCCCGTCGGGGCAGGGACCACTTCCGCCCCGGCCACGGAGACTAAAAGTCGAACAGATCCCCCAAGAAACCTTCCTTCTTCTTGCGCTTACGGCCGTACTGGTCGCGATCGCCATCGCGGCGGTCGTAGTCCCTCCGGTCGTAGTTCCGCCTGTCCCTATCCTCGTACCGCGGCTGCTGGGGCCGGGACTCGAAGGGGTTGTAGAGGGGCGGCGGCGCAATTGGTGGCTGGGACGGCGCGGCGGCAGGCCGGGCAGGTCCGGGAATGGTTTCTGCCGCGACGCGATCAATGATCTTGTCCAGCTCTCCGCGATCCAGCCACACTCCCCTGCACTGCGGGCAGTAGTCAATCTCCACGCCGCTTCGTTCGCTCATCACCAGGTCAATGGAATCCACAGGACACTTCATGCTTGCCCCAACGACCGGACCCGGCAATTAGTTCGCCCTATCTGCCGGCTGATATTCCAGCGAGCAGCTGCTCGAACGGCAGCGACTCCAGGGCGTCGTTCTTGCGATGCGGCTGGGGGCCGTTGAGCAATTGCACGAGTTCACCCGCAGCCCGGTCCACCCGCGACGAGAGGGGCGATCCGCCGTCGTCGGTGTTTCCCCAGTCCTGTGGTCCCGCAAAGACGCCTGTTGCCGCAGTCCTGGTGCGCAGGTAGCTGAACAGGGGGCGCATGGCGTAGTCAAGCACCATCTGGTGGCGGTCGGTGCCGCCCGTCGCGCCGAGCAGCACGGCCTTGCCGTCCAGGGACTTGGGATCGAGGACGTCGATGAACGACTTGAACAGACCGCTGTAGGAGGCGCTGAAGACGGGGCTGACGGCGATGATGGCGTCGGAATCCTCGACGCCGGCGATCACCTCTGCGAGGCGCGGGGCGGCATAGCCGGTGACGAAATTGTTGGCGATGTCCACGGCGAGGTCGCGTAGTTCCACGACGTCGATCCGGGGCTCGTAGCCGGCCGCACGCAACTGCCGCTCGGTAGAGGCGGCCAGCTGATCGGCCAGCAAGCGGCTCGACGACGGGACGCCGAGTCCGGCGGAAAGTACGGTGATGCGGCGGGTTTCCATGGCATTCTCCTGTGCTCGTTCATCCAGCTTACATGCGTTTGCATCTAAATCAATGAACGGAGGGGCGCTCGAAAGTATTCCCCTAAGGCCCTAGGGCGTCCCCAGTTGCCTCAAGAACGCCACGGAGGCTGCGGAAATCTGCTCTTGCGCCACCTCTCGGCTGATCTGCGGATCCCCGTCGCCGGGCTGCGGACCGTAGCTCCCAAAGTAGGCATGGTTTCCGCCCTGAACCACGACGAAGGTGGCATCGAGGGGCAGCAAGTCGCGGGAAGCCTCGATCTTCGCCGGCGTACTGAGACCATCCCTGGTTCCGGAAATGGACAGGACCTCCAGCCCCGCGCGGTCACGCAAGGAGTCCAGCGGATATGAGCCGTAGAGGAGCAGCCCACTCACGTCCGGGTTGCCCAGGGCGAAGGAACTCGCGGTGACACCGCCCAGTGAATGCCCTCCCACCGCCCACGTTGCAATATCCGGGTGGTCCGCCATGACGCCCCGCGCCTGGTTTCCGTCTAACAGGCTGAGGTTCAGCGGTGTCTTTAGGATGACCACCAGGAATCCCGCGTCCACGGCCGGCTTGAGGATGTCCGCGTACGCCCGGGCCTCCACGCGTGCACCGGGGTAGAAGATCAATCCCTCTGTGGCTGGCGCGCCCTCTGGCGTCATGGTGATCGCAGTCGGCGACTCTGCCACGGGCGCCTCCGTTGATCCCGGGGCGGCGGCGCCAGCCTGGTAGGCGAACGGGTTGAGCCAAACCAGCATGGCCACCAACGCAAGGACGGCAACCCGCCCTGCCCACGCCCCCACAGCGCGCACGGCAGAACGGCTCCGGAATGCCTGGCGGCCTCGCCACAGCAAGACTCCCCACACGACCCCGACCACGACTGCCGCCACCAACAGCGACGGCAGCAGGGGATGCCCACGCAGGACAGCAGGGTTACCCACCAACATCCAGGCCGGGGCCAGGATCAGGGCCGCAACACACGCCGCAGATGCCCAGTACAGGGAAGTCCACGACAGGGCGGGGCGGCGCGTTGTGGCAGGTTCCTCGGAATTTGTGGTCACCATCCAAGAATAGTTCCATCATGGAGATAATTCCCAAACGACAGAAAGCTACTACCGCCTGGCGGCGTGAGTGGACAGGAAGTCAAAAGTCCTGTCCCGCGCCTCGCGGGCCTCGTCGAAGTTCAGATGGAACTGGTACTCGTGCGGCAGCTCAGGCTCATGGTTTGCGGGCCAGAACAGTTCGGTCACCGGCACGCCGGCCTCTTTCAAGCGGTTGCTGTACGGTACGGACTGAAGCCACGTGAGACCGTCGCCATTGCCGCCGCTGATGAACGTCGGCGGCAGGTCGGCAGTGACGAAATCAATGGTGGACATGGTGGCTCCCGCATAGGTGGCGGACCAATCCTTGGTACCGGTGTAAGCCCAGAGGGAGGTCTTGAAGCCCCAAGCGACGATGCCGCTCAGGTCAGCCATGGCCCGGAGGTCATAGACCCCGCAATGCAGGATGGTGGCGGCAAGCTCAGACTTTTGGAGCGCGGGCGTGATTCCCATCAGGTTGGCGTATTCAGGGTTCACGGTCAGCGTTGCCATCTGGCTGGCAAGCTGGCCGCCCGCAGAGTCGCCGGCCAAAACTATCCGGCTGGTATCCACGTTCAGCTCCGCGGCGTGCGCCTTGATGTAGGCAAGTGCGTCATTAATGTCCCGCACCGCAGTGGGGTAGGTGGCCTCGGGTGCGATGGGGTAGCTCAACCCGATGGTGGTGTAACCCTCCGCAGCGAGTATCTGAAGGTACGGATTCACATCGCGCTGGGCCCCGGAAATCCAAGCTCCCCCATGGATCCACACCACAGCGGGAAGCGGCGCGGTGGTCCCGGCAGGACTAAAGACATCGAAAGTTGAACCGGGCTTGTAGACAACACCCATTTCCGACTGCAGCGGTGTATCCGGGACGTATGGCGTCATCTCATCGATGGTCGCCTGCGCCCCACGCTCAAAGACACTGCGGATCAGCATCGCGGAAGGCCACGGAGTAGCCGAAAGAGCCAAGAGGACTACCAGCACCAGCAAGATCGCCAGGTCCAGCTTCCGCAGCCGTGACGATCGTTTTCGTGGAGGGCGCGAACCCGTACCGATACCCACTGATTCGCCCTGCTTCGTGCTGGCCTGGATCGATTCCAACGGTCCCATCACACACTCCCCCGGTCGGTGCACCTGTGGACCATGCTAAGGCCGCAGCAGCCTATCCCAACGTCAGTCCAACGGCCGTGCCGCTGAAAGCAGGACCCCCTCGCCGCCGTCGAACGTCACCGTATGAAAACCGGGACCACGCGCGACCTCCCGGAACCCCCACCCCCGGTGCAGGGCCAGCGAGGCCTGATTACGGGCATTGACCACATACCAGGCCTCGTTGGCCCGCTGCCAGATCCAGTTCAGCCTCGCTTCGGTGAGCTCCCCGGCCAGCCCCCTTCGGCGGAAATCGGGCAAAACTGTGACGCCAGCCAGATAATGGCCGGCCGGCGCCGGTCCGTCCGCAAAATCCCAAAGGTGCGTTTTCGCCCAACCCACGACGGCGACGCCTCCGCCCGCTGCCACGTTCGGTGACAGCTCGGCCACCAGGACCAAACGCTCGGGGTCGGCGATCGCCGCTTGGATGCTCGATGTGAAGCGTCCGGCGTTCGCGGGAGAAGTCCGCGCCGCGGCCAGGTCCACCGCAACGATGCCGGGCAGATCAGCTTTAGCGGCGGGTCGGATCACGAAAGTCATAGCGTGAGTCTAGTTTTCCCCCCGCGGCAGATCGGCCCCTACTGCCGCGACCCGATCTCGTCCATGGGTCGCCTCCGCAAGGTAGAACGGGTGGACACGGCAACAGCGATCACTGCCAGTGCACACATGGACCCGATCACGGTGAGGCTCGGGAGCACCGAGAGGTGCGGGAGCGGATGCCCGCTGATGCCGACACTCATTCCTACGAGCGGCGGAACGGCAATGGCGACACCGAACATCACTGCTAGTACTGCGACTATCAAGGACTCCTTCCGCATCATGGCGCGGACCTGCCTTCTACTGGCTCCGATGAGCTGCATCAATGCAAACTCGCGTGATCGTTGTCCTGTGGCCATCATGAGGGTATTCACCACGGCAATCGCAATATAGCCAAGGATCACCACTAGAGCCACCACGCTCACCCACCCCTGTTGCGACCGTTCCGCCGCACCGGCCGCGCCCAAACCGCTGCCACCACTCACCTCAAAGCCGGAATCCGACAACACCTGACGCGTGGCATCACTATCGTCGCCGGTCCCAACCAGCGCAAACCCGTTAAGCCCTGAGGCTGTGTGGGAACGCACCACGTCATTGGACATGGTCACATCGCCGAATCCCAACCCGCGTTCGTAAATTGCCACCACCGTTGCCTCCAACGGCGCGCCATCACCAAAGTAGCCAGCCACGTCGTCGCCCACGTTGAGTCCAAGTGCCTGCCGCGCGTTACTGCTCAGGGCGATCCGGTGGTCTCCTGTGAGGGCTTCCAAGGATCCCTCCTGCACCTTCAGGTCCATGGTTCCTGCTGTGGCCAGTGGACGAATGCCCTGCAGAACGAAACCGGAACTGCTGGGCGGCTGGTCTCCGTACGCGACGGCCTGCTGGAGCACCGCCTGGCTCACGGTTACGGGATTAACCACGGCAACACCGGGTGTCGCCGCGATGTCCTCCACGCGCTCGTTCGAAAGACCGCCGGGGGCGCTCACACGCAGTTGGGCAACGACGCCCGCCTGAGCCTGAAGGTTCGCCTCATTGGCCAGGATGGAGGGCGCACCGATTTGGACGAGTCCCAATGAGATCCCCAAGGCTATGGGCGTGATTGCCGAGGCGAGCCGAGGCGCGTTGGCCGCGCTGTTGGCCGAGGCGAGGTAGGTGGAAGCCGACTTCCAGTGAAACAACGAGGCGATCCAACGAACGGCGAAGGCAACCAGTACGGGTCCAAGCAGAGCGAGCGAAATGATGAGGATGATCGCGGCCCCCGCTGCCGCACCTGCGGCACTCTGTCCCCTTACGGCCAAAGGCACCGCCGAGAGCAACAGTCCTGCCGCGCCCAAGGCGATACCGGTGATACGCCGCGCGCGACCGATCGATACTGGACCATTCGCGGCTTCCTGCAGCGCCTCCACGGGGTCGATCCGGGCGGGGCGCCTGGCCGCGATCCTGGCTGCGCTCCAGCCGGCGACGAGCACCAGGATGGTGGCGCCCAGAGCCGGCAGCGGGCTGAACGCGAGCGCGAAGTCACCTGGGATCAGGCCGGCTTGCACGAATGCACTCTGAAGCACAGTGGCGAGCAGATAGCCTGGCGCGGCACCAAAGATTGCGGCGACGAGGCCCACCGCGAACACTTCCCTGGCAACCAGACGGTGCACTTGGGCGGGTTCTGCTCCGACGGCACGCAGCAGGGCGAAGTCCCGGCGCCGGGACTGCATGGAGAGGGACAGCGTGCTTGAGACAATGAACATCGCCACGAGCAGGCACGTACTTGCGAAAGCCGCACCGACAGTTACCAGTGAGGAGCGGGCCGCCCCGGAGTCGAGGAACTCCACATCACCCCTGGCGTCTCCGGTTTGCACGCTGAGGTTTGGGAACTTGGCGGCGATGTCCGCCGCGAGCGCCACGGGTGCGGTGCCCTCAGCGGCGGCGATACCCAGCACTTGCGCGGCGCCGCCACGCGGATCCAGTTGCGCGATCCTATCCTCGCTGAGAAAGGCGTGTTCCGCCCGTACTGGTTCTACCGGCGCAGCGGCGATGCCCATAACCCGGTATTCGGCACGGATTCCGCCGTGTGCCAGAGGGACGATGTCGCCGATTGCTGCAGCCGTGGACTCTGTCAGCACCACTTCGTCAGCCGCCGAAGGGGCTCGCCCCTCCCGTATCCCGAACCCGCTCATGGACGATGCGGACCAAGGATGTGCATCGATGCGGCGCTCTGCGGACGCCATTGGAACCGTGACATCCGCAGCTACGGAAGCGACCCCCGGGAGTTTGGAGATCTCCTGCTCAGTTCCAGCCGGAAGTAAAACGCGTTCAATCAATGGCACCGGGAGGTCCCCGTAGATCGACAGGGACTGTTTGCCGCCAACCACCACATCGGCCGCTGAGTAGCGTTCGGGTACCAAGCCGCCACGAAGGCCGGACTCGATGAGTACGCCGAGGCCCGTCATGAGCATGGTGGCGACAAAAACCGACACCGCTACCCCCGCAAAGCTGATGCGGTTTTGACGGAGATCGGCGCGGACCAGTCGGTTGAAGCTGAGGTTTTTGTTGGCCATCACCATTCCCCCAGTGAGGTCATCCGGCGGGTGATTTCCGCCGGAGTGGCGCCGTCGAGGTGTCCTGCGAAGGCACCATCGGCGAGGAAGAGGATCCGGTCTGCCTGGGAAGCCACTACCGGATCGTGTGTCACAACAACCACCGTTTGGTGAAGCTCTCGGGCGGTGTGCGAGAGCAAATCCAGCACCTGCTTGGCGGAGCGGGAATCCAAGGCCCCGGTGGGTTCATCACCGAACACCACGTACGGTCTGGTGATCAACGCCCTGGCAATCGCAACCCGCTGCTGCTGTCCACCGGAGAGCGCGGAAGGGCGGCGGGACCTATGCTCGGCCAAGCCCACAGAGTCCAACAGGAAGTCCAACCAGCTTGGTTCCACGGACTTGTTGCCGAGCAGCAGCGGCAGGCATATGTTCTCCTCAACAGAAAGAGCCGGCAACAGGTTGTATGCCTGGAAGACAAAGCCCACGTGGTCGCGCCGGAATGCGCTGAGCACCTTCTTGGACAGGCCCGAAATCTCTGTGCCGCCCAGCCGCACCGACCCACTCGTGGGGGTGTCCAGACCCGCTGCGCAGTGCAGCAACGTGCTCTTTCCCGAGCCGGATGGTCCCATGATCGCTGTGAAGCTTCCCCGTTCCAGGGTGAACCCCACACCATCCAGCGCGGTGACTGATTGCGGCCCTGAGCCGTAGACCTTGACGATGGATTCGAGGCTGAGCACCTCGGCGGTTTGATGCGTCGCTTGGGCGATGCCAGGAAGAAGGGAAGTCATGTTTCAACGCTAGGGCGGTTGAACTCGTCTACCCATCCTGCCAACCACCGTAACGATGGTGGAGCTGGCTATACCGTGCCAGAGTGTAAGGAGTTTCCATCTGCTGCTCTTTCCAGCCACGCACGAAAGAAGACCATGACACACCAAACAATCGCCCCGCTGGACGGCGTCCGGGTCCTGGAACTCGGCAACTACATCGCCGCGCCCACCGCCGGCAGGCTGCTGGCCGACTTCGGAGCTGAGGTCATCAAGGTGGAGCGGCCCGGCACCGGCGACGAATTGCGTAACTGGCGCCTGCACAAGGGCAATACCTCCATGCTTTACCGCACCCTGAATCGCAACAAGAAGTCGGTGGTGCTGGATCTCCGCACGGCGGCGGGCAAGCAGGCAGTGCTGGAACTTGTGGCCAAGTGCGACATCCTGCTGGAGAACTTCCGGCCTGGCACCCTGGAAAAGTGGGGACTCGGTCCCGAAGTCCTCAACGAAGCCAACCCAGACCTCATCGTCACCCGCATTTCCGCCTTCGGACAGACGGGGCCGCTGTCCGAGCGGCCCGGTTTCGCCGCCGTCGCCGAAGCGTACGGAGGCTTCCGCAACCTGGTCGGTGACCCGGACCGGGCCCCCGTACGCGTGGGCGTCTCCATTGGAGACTCGATCGCAGGCCTGTACGCCGCCTTCGGTTCCATGATGAGCCTCTACCAGCGTGAAGCACGACGCCGGGACTCGGCTGGCGCTGTTCCGCTCACCGAGCGCATCATCGACGTCGCGCTGAACGAAGCCATGTTCTCCATGATGGAATCGCTGATCCCGGACTACCAGGCCTACGGCGTGGACCGGCAGCGTGTCGGTGGCCGTATGGAGGGGATCGCTCCCTCCAACGCCTACGTGTGCAAGGACGGCGCCAGCATCGTGGTGGCCGGCAACGGGGACTCAATCTTCCAGCGGTACATGCAGACCATCGGCCGCCCGGACCTGGCCGAGGACACGTCGCTCCAAACAAATGCCGGGCGCTGGGCGAAGCGTGAAGAGCTGGATCAGGCCATTGGCGAATGGGCCTGCGCGCTTTCAGCTGCCGATGCCTTGGCTGCCCTGGATGCGGCCGGCGTCCCGGCAGGTCCCATCTACACAGCCGCCGACATCAGCACGGACAGCCAATACGCCGCCCGCAACATGATTCAGAAGTTCGACGTTTCCACGGGCGAGGAAATTCTGCCCGGAGTGGGGTTCCCCGGGATTGTTCCCGTGATCGGGGACCAGTCCCTGCCCATCCGGAACCTTGGCCCCGACCTAGGCGAAAACACGCGAGAAATTCTTGGCGGACTCCTGAACATGGATGCCGCACAGATCGATGCGGCTTCAGGCCGCGAGGAGGCCCTCCGACCATGAAGCGCTTCGAAAGTCCCCTTGCTGCAACACTGGGCCGTGCCATCCTTCGGGATGTCACCCTGCGCGACGGTCTCCAGCTCACGGGCAAGCTCCTGCCTACGGAGCAGAAGATCGAAACAGTCCGCGAGCTGCTGCGTCTGGGCGTACCCGCCATCGAACTCGGCTCCATGGCGCGGGCCGATCTGGTGCCCACCATGGCGAACACGCTGGAAGTGGTCCAGGCGCTCAGCCCGGAGGAACTGGAAAAGTGCTGGATCTGGGTGGCGACACCGGGCCACGTGGCCAAGGCATCCGCCGCCGGAGCGCGGAACTTCCAGTACTGCTTGTCTGCCTCGGATTCGCACAACAAAGCAAACATCGGGCGGACTACGGACGAAAGCCTCGCCGCACTGCCTGAGGCTGTTGAGTACGCGCGAGCAGTGGATGGCCGGATTCAGCTGTGCATCGCGACGTCCTTCACCTGCCCCTTCGAGGGCTACGTCCCGGAGGAGCGCATCCTGTCGATCGCCAACGATCCCCGCGCTGAAGGCACCACGGACATCGTCATCTGCGACACCCTGGGGCAGGCTGTTCCGGCCCAGGTTGCCCGCCTGATCTCCCGCGTGCGCGACGAGTCCCCTGCCCGGCGGATCGTGTACCACGGCCACGACACCTGGGGGCTGGGCGTTGCCAACACCCTGGCGGCCATCCAAGCGGGCGCTGCCATGGTGGACGGTGCCCTCGGTGGGCTGGGAGGCTGCCCGTTCGCGCCCGGCGCCAGCGGCAACACCTCCAGCGAAGACATCTTGTTCGCCACCCGTCCCGAATGGCTGACGCCCGAGGTCTTCGGCGAGCTGGTAGTCCTGTCCGAGAAGTTGCTGGAAGAGTTGGGCGAACCGAACCGCTCCAAGGCCGCCCAAGGTGCCCGCTCCCGGGCTGAAGCCTTTGATTGGGTCATGGGGAACCATTTCCTGGTCACCACCGCCATTCCCGAACCCGGCATATAGCTTTCTAGTTCTGCCGTCCCGCTCCACCTTTGGCCATGAGCTCCAGCCGTTTCAAGGTCTCGCGGTTTCGGACTCCAATCATGGGGTCCCTGAGGGCCTTGGGTACCAGCTTGCCGGGGCCCTTGACCGCGTCCTCACCTAGGGAGACGCGGCATTGAGAGCCTCCGAGGTCTTCCAGGGTGATGATCACTTTGGCCTCCCCCATCGGCCAGCCCCTGGCCAGCAGCACAAGTTCCCTGCCGGGTTCCATACCGGTGACACTGGTGCTGTCATTGATCAACAGAGGCCAGGCTCCCACGGAATGATGGAGTTTGGAACCGGTCTGCGGCCACTGGTCATCCACGGCGCGGATCCGCGAGGCACCCACCACCCAGCCGGAGTAGAGCCACCCATCAGCAATCACTTTCCAAACGTGGGCCGCGGGAACGTCGAATACCTGGGTCACTGTGGACATGTGGATCCCTTCTGACACTGGGTGGCCGTGGCGATGACCTTAAGCTAAGCATGCTTATTGATTGCTGGCCACAGCCCCTTCCTACGTGCCCGGCTTACTGGCCTTGCCGTCCAACCACAGGGTGTCCGATTCATCCCGGTGCGTGCCGTCCGATCCCACATGCTTGCTGTCGATCTTGGGCCCCTTTTTGATGACATGCACCAATGCCATCCCGTGGCCCCGGCCCAGATCGTAGTCGGCTTTGAGCCATTCAAGGATGGTGCCTGCTTTGACGGACGGGTCCTTGAAACCCTTGCTATCCGCGATGTCCACCAGCTGCCGAGGAGTCAGTCCGGTCTTGTCTTCAATGGCGTCGAGGTAGGCCTGGAACGACATCAGTGTCGCCTTTCATCTTCAACTTCATGGAGGAATTGCATGCGTACGTGCCGATATCGTACCCATGCCCGGGGAATCAGTGCCCTACCGCCGTGTAGTCTGAGGTCTCCGATTTGGGGGAATCTATGACTCGAAGACGCAACGCGCAAACCCGTCAGCGTGCAGTAAAGCTTTCAGTGCTCACTCTGGCCCTGGTCTCTATTGCATGGCTCGGCTCTGTTCTCTGGGCGGCCATCGATGAAGGAGCAGTCCCACCCGACGCAGCCTTCCACGCTGTTCCGCCACCCAGCCAAGCCGGGCCGATCTCCACGGGATGTGGATCGGGAGGTTGTTGGCGGGAAATGGTGGTAGATATCAAGCCCCCGCACACTGCACAATCGCTTGCAGCCGAGATGGGTTTGGCGTCGGAACGCTGCGAGCCCATGAACCTGTGGACGCTGCGAAAGACCTGCACAGGAATCGCCGATTCCGGCGGCCGGGGGCTCCATATCTATTTGCAGTATTCGCTCCTTCTTTCCAAGTATTAGGAGCTCGAATGATGTTCCCCGATGGCTTGGACCCTGCTCCAGCTCGATTCCGCTGAGGTTTATGACCTTCTGGTTCCGGACTTTAACACCATGTCCGCAGCCCCATGGTGACCTGCTTGCCTACACTGATCGCATGGCGCACCAAAAGTGGCTACCGCTTGCCGCTTGCATGGCTCTTGGATCAACCCTGCCACTCTTGGCTGGTTGCAATTCCGGTGACTCACGGTCGCAAACCACCGGAACTTCCCAAGCCATCACCGTGGAGGTCAACCAATCCAGGGACCAGTACGGCAAGCAGGCAATCCAGCTACAGCTCACCAACACCACAGATTCGCCGCTGACGGTTAGTTCTGCGAGGCTGACGTCTGCCCTGTTCGACGGCGACATTTCATGGGAGCCGCGCGAGAACTTGATACTCCCGCCCGGCCAGCCCAAGAGCCTTCCCGCCCGGCTCCCGGCCCCGACTTGCGGGGCATCAACCGGCAGTTCCGCAGAACCACTCCGGGCCACTCTTAATTTTGCCGGACCGGGCAAAGACCCAGGCGATGCCACCATGGATGCTTCCGATCCGTTCGGCGTCCTGCCCAGAAATGCCGGCGAGTTGTGCCTTGCAGCGGACGCCGCAGCCGTCGCAACCATCGTCTTGGCCCCCGAACTGGAGGTGGCCCCAGACGGTCGCACCGCCGTCGTACGTCTTCTCATCACGCCGGCGATGGCGGCCGGGTCGCCGCAAATCATGACAATCGAGGGCATTGACGGGTCAACATTGTTGGCGGAGCCGCCCACCGATCCTTGGCCCCGCAACGTCGCCGTCTCGTCCGGCGACCCCGCAAAAGAACTGGCGCTGCGAATCCGGCCTGCGCGCTGTGATCCGCACGCTGTGGCCGAGGACAAGGTGGGGACGCTCCTGCCCTTGCGGGTGCAGGTGGAAGGCCGCCAAGGATTGGTCAAGGTTCCAGCCCCGGACCAACTTCGTGGCCGGATCTACGACTTCGTTACGGCCGCCTGCGTTGAGGGATGATCGGCTCAGTCATCAAAGTGGGCGGCCGGTTGCTGCTGCCCGGAAACACGCGTCACCATCTCCAGTGCCACAGCGTAAACCTTCTGGTTCCTGTCACTGGAAGCCCGGCGGAGGACGTCGAAGGCCTCGGTTTGGCTGCAACGGTTCTGGGCCATGATCATTCCGCAGGCCAGGTCGATCACGGTCCTGCTCTCCATCGCCGCCTTGAGGTCATCCCCGCGCTGGTCGGATGCTGCCAGCCGAATGGCCAATCGCATGGCCTTGCTTGCCATTTCGACGAACAGCACAGCGTCGGCAACCACGCGTTCCGTGAACAGCCCCGGCTCCGGCGCGAAAAAATTAAGCACGGCCGCAGAATCATCCGGCAACGTCATGGGGACGCCCAATGCGCTATGGATTCCCTCGGCGATGAGCGCCTTGGAGTAGTCCGGCCACCGGGGGTCCGAATGAACATCGCCCAGAAGCACGGGAACGCCGCTATCCAAGGCGTCCACGCAAGGCCCCTCCCCCAACGACTGCTCAATCTTGTCCAGCATCACGGCCCGCTCGCTGCTGCCGCCGATCGTTGCCGTGCGTTTCCGCCGTCGCAATGTCACGGCGCACTCGATCCGTGCTTTGGTAGCCCGGCTCACAGTGCCCGCGGCGAAACCAGTCAGCCCGTCGAGGAACGCCTTGACGTCCTCGGTCCCACCAATCAGGTCAACGAGCTGTTCAAAATCTTCCGCCCATTCTTCGGCCACCATGACGTCAAATCTAGAAGAAGCGGCAGCAGGCCACAAGCAGGCCGGGGAGGACGGGAACGCTAGCCAAGAATAGCCAAAGCTGACGGAGCACTTTCCACCCTGACCTTGACGTTGGCTTCGACACTCTTCACCTCGCCGTCAATCTGGTACGGCAAAGGCTTTAACGTGGTGAATTCGTAGCTGCTCACACTGGGCTGGTCACCCAAGCCCTGGGTGGTGGCCCGCAAGGCGGTCAACAGTACGCGCCACTTGGGCATGTGGGGAAAGACAATGACTTCGAATTTTCCGTCCGAAGGAATGGTTTCCGCCTCGCTCAACGTGGCGTACTTGGCCATCTCGTTAATGTTGGCGAAAACCAGGCTGTCGAACTTACGTCGCTTACCGTCAGACTGGCGGATGGCAAAGGGCTCGAATTTGGAGAAGGTCTGGATGACAGTGACCATTTCCTTGAGCGCACCCTTGCTGCCCTTTTCGAGCTCGGTTGCCACTACGGGGGTGAGGCCGAACCCGATGTAGGAGTGTGCGTACTCATGGGGGTCGTCTTCCTTCTGGCCAGTGTGGATCCGCAGGAGGTCAATGTTGTGGACACGGCCCTCCGCTATGGCCTCTTCCAAGGGCTTGGTCCCAATAATCCGGCTATGGTCATTAGCGTTGCCCGCGGCAAGGACTGCACAGACAGCCTGCGGGTTGTCGGCCTGCATGACACCGTTGACAACCTCGTTGTACCCACCATCGCCGCTCACTGAAACCACCAGCACGTCCCCGCCCTTGGCGGCTGCTTCCCGCGCCAAATCAACTGCATGGCCGGCGTGTTCGGTGGGCTGGAGGGTGATGTTGGGCTCGTAGCTGAGGAGATCCTTGAGATCATCGTGCAGCTGCTGCGCCAGCTCGGGCGCATCGCCTGTGCTGTTGGGATTGAAAATGATGACGATCGACTCAAAGGTCCGGGCAGAATCCATGATGTGCTCCTGGTTCAGTGCGAGGTCCCTTACAGGCGGTTGTTACCCTCGGAGGTTCCCATACTATTCGCAAAGACTCGGCGAACCTGACTCAGGTTCCGGACAACGCGGCCGCCAACCCTTAGCGGCGGGCCTCGATCAGATGCCGTGTGGAGTAGGCAACGAAGGGCTGGCCTGATCTCAGCGCCAACAGGAGCACGTGGACTCACAGGCTGCTCATGAAGCAGCCGCACGCCTCGCGGCCGAACGCAGCGCAGCCCACGCAGCCCTGGCACCGGTCGAGAAGAACCAATGGTGGGACAAAGCCCAACCATCCGACATCGCCACAGCACACGCCGTTGCGGAGGGTTGGAAAGACCACGACCCCACCGTGCTAGCCGCCCCGGAAAAGATCCGCCAGGAAGTCCTGACCCGGTACGGGATCGACACCCACGACGTCGGCACGGACACCGCATACCTCGAGTCAGGTATCCAGACCGTGACTACAGGGAAGGCACGCCAGGACGCCCTGACACTGAGCCAGGATGAAGCACGTAAAGTGGCTGCTGAACACGAAAAGGCCATGCAGCTTCTGGCAGCCGCCCGCGCCGAAGAACTCCGCGCCCAGGTCGCGAAATTCGCCCGGCAGATGGATCGCCAGCAGGTGCCAGTGGAGTACCTGGCGAACCCCGAACTGACCAAAGCACTTAAACAGGCACACAACGCAAAGACACCCAAAGCCTTGGAAGTAGCAGACGCCGCCGTGAAGGAACGCATGTTCCTGATCGGCAAGGACCGCATCAACGGACCCGACATCGACCAGCTCCGCAAAGAAGCCATGGCCAACGTGAACGGTGCAGGCGAGGAACACTTCAAAGACCCGACCTTCGTGGGCGCCGCCAAGAACCTGCACGAAGCGAAGCTGCTGGCGGAAGGCGGCTTCAAGGGCGACAAATGGTCGACGCAGGAGAAGCGATACGAGCGGGCCGAGAAAGAACTCTTCGACCGCATGGAAGGCGTCGGCCGGGAGATCGAGAACCGCGTAACCGGCAACGACAGCAGCCGGCTAAAAGACCAAGGCTTGAAAACCGAAACCGCAGCACAGTCCGGCTACGGCTCCGCCGAACACCACCAGAAATTCGCGGAGTCCCTCGCCGATACCGGCGCCAACGAAAAACAGATCCGTGGCCGCCTCGCAGCCGCCCGCAGCGAAGGGACACACCCCAGCGCCGCCGTAGCAGCAGGCAAGGCAACCAAAGCCAGGAAATCCCGTCCAGGGGCAGCAGTGGGCGCCGAGCGCAGCAAGGGCGGACCCTCTCGGTAGCCGATCAATAAGCGGATCCTCCCAAGTGCTGCATCGTCTCCGACGGAATTATGCTTGGAGTGTGCGCAAAACTGTGCAACCGCCCGAGGTTTCGCAGCTCTCAGGATGACACCGTCTTGATAACACGTCAGTTGCTCTTGAAGGACCGCTTACGGACTAGTGCGATGTCATCAGCCAGAGCTTGGGAAACAGACGGCCAAAGCCATCCCGCCGAGCCGAGATTGCTCCGCTCCCAGCTTCGGTCCAGGTATTCGCGGAAAGCCGTGGCTCTGTCTAGACGTCCCTCGAGGCTAAACTCGTCTCTAATCTTCAACGCCACATCTTGGTCCAGAATAGGGGTGTCCACAATCACCGGATCAACATAAGCGAAAAGGCAAGGCAGTCTTTTCATTGAGTAGATTCCTACAGTTGTGGGGCGACACTGTTCTGACTGGTCTATGGAAGTATCCATATGGGGACCTTCGATAAGGCGATGTCGGGAACAGTACTGAAGTGCAGCTGCAATTCCGTCTAAGGTGAATCCGAGCCCCTGCAAGTATGAGCTGATTGCTTGACGCTCGACATATCCACCCTTGCTATGAATGTTGACCTTGCGGTCGAGAAAATCTAACAGCAAAGGGATAACGAAATGCTCGGCCGCGACAGGTTGGGAAACCTGAAACAGATTGGGGAGAGGTGCCTCCTTGGGATCATAATAAACGCCATCCCCATGCAAAAGTGAACGGAGGAACTCGTGTTGTGGGATCGTGTATCCGCTGTTTCCAAACTTTTGGATAGTAATGATCTTCTCAGTGTCTAGATGTCCGCTGCCGATAAACTGAGTTGTGAACTCTAAGGCGCGGCGCATATTCCCACCCGCAACATTCTCAATCATTTGTATTAGGGGTTGGTTGAACCTAAAGTTATCAGCGAGCATCCGAAGAAAGTAATCGAGATTTTCACTCGATAGTCCGACCTGCCCAATGGGCCCGGCGCCTGGAGTACCAAGTATTTTGAGTCCGCATAAATAATGCAATATAAATCGTTCGGCGGCAACTGAATTCGTAACCATCGATTGGGACACTCCGCCGGGGCAACGACCAATCGCCCCGGTTACCGGATCTATGGTCTCAACGGCTGGAACGAACATCGACATCAACCCAGGGCGAAGGAGCAAGGCCATGCCCCACCGAAACACCACCACGCACGGTCTCCTCCGCGCCAGCCAACAGGCGATTTCCCGGAGACGCGAGCAATGACGCTCATCGGAACCAAACACCCGTCCAAAAGCCACAGGAGACAACCATGACCGACACGAAAATTCGTTCACTCGACCCAATGAAATTCCGTGAGGTTCTAGGTCACTACCCGACCGGAGTGACCGCTGTAACGGGCATCGCCGACGACGGGGAGCCCTGCGCTATGGTGGTCGGGACTTTTACTTCCGTGTCACTCGACCCGCCCCTGGTTGCCTTCATGCCTACCAGGTCGTCATTCACCTTCGACAAACTCCGCACGGCAAAATCACTGGCCATCAACATCCTCGCCCAGGATCAGGAGCAGCTTTGCCGGCGACTCGCCAAGCCCCAAGCCGACAAACTCAGGAACGAGGCCTGGAGTCTTTCCGCCGGCGGTGCACCGGTACTGGACGGCATCGTAGCCTCCATCGACTGCAGCATTGAGCAGGTTGTAGAGGGCGGAGATCACTTCATTGTCCTTTGTGCGGTTCAGGACCTGAACGTGCACAGGTCAATCGCTCCATTGGTCTTCTTCCAAGGCGGGTACGGCGGCTTTGCCATGGGCTCTTTCATGATCAGGGCCGACCAAGACCTTGCCCCCACCATCGCCCGGGCGCAGGCCCTCCGAGCGGACGTAGAAGCACTGGCTGCGGAAATCGGAGGTGAGGTCACGCTCTTTACGCGTCAGGGCGACGACGCCATTGCCGTACTCTCAGCGGTGGGCGGCGAAACCGACATCATCTCACCCCTGGGCTCCCACTACCCCCTCATCCCCCCACTGGGCGATGCGTTCATCGCATGGTCCTCGCTGCAGGACCAACAGGCCTGGCTTTCCAAGGCCTTCGGCGCAACTGAAGAAGAACTGGCCACCCTACGACGACGGCTCGAGGAGGCGCACCGGCGCGGATGGTCCCTATCGCTCGATGCACCGGGGCGGCGTGACCTGCTCGAGGCCGCCATCGGAGAGTATGGCGTAGGCGATCAACTGCCCGCCAAACAGCGGGAGATCAGTCAACGCATTGTCAAATCCGCTGGCTATTTCCCGGTAGGTGAGCTTGACCAGGCGGCGAGCCACGACGTTGCCACCATCACCGTGCCGATTCACCAACCGGAAAGCGAACCGCAGCTGATCCTGCGCCTGCTCTACCCGCCAAAGGGCGTTTCAGGAGCAACAGTGGAAGCCTGGGCACAACGCATCGTTGACTTCGCAACCGAAGCAACTCAACGACTTAATTAGTACACCAAAAGACCTGTCGCCCGGCCCTTCTGCTGCAGCGCAGGCCAACTCTGGAGTGGTGATAACAACTTGAACATCGTGTACATGGACTCACGGTTTGATTTACGCGGCAGCGGTCCTCGCGAGTTCGACCGCGTATAGCCCGGTCAGTACGATCCCCAGAACGCCGAGTACGACCGTCGCCGAGCGCATTGTTATTGTGTACGCCCGCGGGGTGAAACGATCGCGGAAGCGCGCGAGCAGCAGCGCCACGACCGCTTTCGCCCCGATCAGGGCTAGGTAAAACGCGGCAACCAGAGACAACGCGCCGAGCGGTGCCGATTTCCACTCGCGCAAGAACAGTGGTCCAAGCACGGTCGCCCACGTGATCCAAGGGTGAGGGCTGAGCAAGTTCACCAAGGCGCCCTGGAGAAGAGTACGCCACCCGTCCGTCCGCGGAGGCACGATATCAGACGCGACCTGCTCGACCGCTGCATTACGATGCCACTGCAGCCCGGCGGAGACGGCCAAGTAGACACCTCCCAGCAACCCAATCACCGAGAGCGTCCAATACGGTAGTCGTTCGAGCGCGAGGACTACCAGCACCACGACGACCGCGTCCGAAAGCACCGGCGCCACGGCCGTCGCCATTCCTCCACGCCAACCGCGGCGGAGTGTCTGTGCCACAACGAGAACGAGCAGCGGCCCGGGGCTGATGCCCGCCGTAGCGCCGAGCGACAAGCCGATTAGAAGCGCATCCATTGTTGTTTCCTCAAGTGGACTATGAGCATGACATGAATTATTATGTCAGCATAATTATGCACGCACAACTAAAGGTTGAACGATGAAGATTGAGGATGCGGACGATCTCGGCACGCTGGCTGACCTGCTACTCGACGTCGCACGGCTTATTCGAATGGTCGAACCTCTCGGCGAGGTACCAATCTTGACTGAGACGGAACAGATGGTCATGCGCGTTGTCGACCTCGCGCCAGGGTCGACGCCAAGCGAAATTGCGGACCGGTCCGTCCTCCAGCGGCCCAATGTCAGCGCTGCGCTCCGCAGCCTTGAGGCCAAAGGGCTCATCGATCGCACCGAACGGACCGGACGGAACGTCGTCGTCCGGCCGACAAAGGCTGCCGCAATCGCGCTCGAGCGGCTTCGGAAAGCACTGCGCGAGGTTATGATAGAGGCAACGGAGGAGGCCGATATCGAAGAATTGCTGTCCCTCATTGCACCACTGCGCGAGCTGGAGCTGAGACTCTTCGCACTCCGGCGGCCGACTCGGACGCAGATGAACAGGTCCGACCTTCGGTAGCAGCGCCGCCCCGTAATTCCTCCGCATGGGCGCACTCGGACGAGCGCCAGGACGCATAAGAGCCAGTTCCTGGTCCCCGAGGTCACTAGCCAGCATCGGGTAGGGAACGGGCTTAGGAGCCAGACTCTGCTGTAATTCCACTCACCCCGACGGGATGCACTTAAAATTTCGGCCGATACGAGTCCATGAGATGCTCGAGGTCGCGCGCTACATCGGCAAGAGCCCGTGTGCGCCAAGTCTGACGTGCTTGCTGGGGTTGCTTCCGGCCGAGCTCAGTTCTCCTTGAACCTCTGCTTCTCGCTGGTGATGAGGTACTCGATAGGGGGCGGGATTTACTTCCGTCTAAAGGGTCGTAAAAGAGAAGCGCCGGGGCCGCAAAGTCATCGTTAATCATGATTGCCTTTCATTTTGACTTTTCAGCAGGCCGCCATGGACGATTGGGGGCCTCCTTATCTCATATCGAACCCAAGAGGCCTCGCCGACGGTAGTTCTTACTTGCGGGTCAACCTGCTTCAGCTGCAATGGAATGATTTGAACAGATGCTATTGCAGCCAACGTGTCGGGTTCGAATGGGAAAAGCCAACCCGGCAAAATCGACATCTGCACGCGAGCGGCCCATTGCATCGAATTGCGCCGTCATGAACCGTCGTTGCAGGAAGTCCAGTTCAATTACGAGGTTCTTTCTCCAATGATGACAGGCCGCCAAAGACAGCCTCCTCCTGGTGTAATGATTGAGGTTCAACCTACGCCACCAGCCCGTGCATAAAGTCGGAACAATCGCTTCTTATCGCTCCTCCAGTATGTTTTCTGGCCGCATATATGCTGACGCGCTCAGACCTAGTTTCCCAGTCTCGAATGCGTCCTCACGGTTGGCTGTTGCCCCGTCGAACGTAAAGGGCTATTCAAGGCAGCGTACTCGCCTTCAGCACTGGCCATAAACTATTTAGTAGGCCCGCGTTGGTGAAGCGCAGTCCACAGGAAGCAGCCATGAGCGTTTTACCTCAGCGTTGGCTGCAAGCAGTCCGGCAGGCTTTCTCTCTTTCGGACTAGGATGTCGTCGTCGGTACGTTGTTGACAACCCACATCTTGCGGACGGTTTCGTGGATAGTCCACGAGCCCTCCCAGCCAGCCGGCATCACGAACAGAGTGCCCGGACCAATGTCGAAGCTGGTGCCGTCCGCTTCAGTAATGGTTGCGGACCCACTCAGTATCTGGCAGATCTCGTCGTTCTGACGCACGGAATTGGATACTCCCGGAGTTGCCTCCCAAATACCCGTCTTGAAGTCGCCCCTGGCCCAAAGGCGGAAGTCGGCATCCGTCTGACCGGGTGTAACCGAATTCTTTTTGGGGGTGTGCTCCCCTAGATCGGCTGTTGTTGTGTTGCGCATAACGATGGCCTTGACCATAACTACTCCCTCTTTACTCTTTTTTTTTTATTGAACACCGTTGTCCCGCCTCGCGGTCGGCCTTTGAAGGGGTTAGCCCTCGGATTTGCAAGCGTACGCCACAAGAAGACGCCAATTAGGCCTTCAAGAGGCAAGGCAATATTTCCAACAACGAAATAAGCGCGAGGAGAAGCCAGCAGGGCGCATCATTGCAGTCGCTTGCCCTCAACTTCACGTGCCGCTCCCGGCACAGAAGGAAAGAGAACGTCGGTTTTCCCGCATCAACACGGGGCCCGCGGAGGCGGCTCACACTGCATGCCGGACCGTACTCATCGACCGGTTTATGTTTCTTTCCGCAAAAGAAACATTGCATTGCTTGGCGTGCAGCTAATCATCTTCTTCTTATCGCATACGCTGTGGGGCATCTCATCGCACGCCCTGGAGGATCGCCTTGCACTATTCCCACCTTTTGGAGGGTTTTCGGCGCAGCATTGGCTATGGCCGGCGCGCAGCGTCTCCGGGAGCCGTCTTGGCCGCGCTTATGGTTGCCAGATTTGCGAGCCACGAGTGATTTCGAACACGAGATTCCCAAATAAGGCCAAGTCAAGCCGTCTAGGTACACGTCGAGTTGAGGCTGCCCCGCAGTTGCTTCTAGGAAGCCAACTGATTTTCAACATTGGTTTCTTTGCAGTGGTACCCTTTTTGGCTGTTGCGATGCGGAACGATTTCGGTCTGGGCGCGATGGCGGTTGGTGTTGTTCTCGGGGCGCGAACATTCGCTCAGCAGGGTCTGTTTCTCTTTGGTGGGGCGCTGGCCGATCATTGGGGGGCGAGAGAGTCGATGATCACGGGCTGCTTGGTACGTGTTTCTGGGTTCTTGCTCCTTGCGTGGGCCTCAGACTTTCCGATGTTTCTCTTCGGCGCTGTCGTCACGGGCATTGGTGGCGCGCTGTTTTCCCCCGCTATGCAGAGCCTTGTCGCAACAGCCGCAGAGAGCGGTCAGGGGAAACCGGACTATCGGAAAGAGTTGGTCGATACGGAGACATCCGCAACCCGGCCGAAGCGCGAACGTTCCTCCCTCTTTGCTTTGCTTGTGGTTTGCGGCGAAGTGGGCACCGTACTCGGCCCACTCATGGGCTCCTTACTCCTAAACACTGGCTTTGACACCTCACTGGTGACGGGCGCCGGAGTTTTTGCGTTGATGGCAGCCGTCTTTTGGCTCTTTCTGCCCAGAACCCAGCCACGTGCTTGCAGAACCAGAGCCAACACACCGAGTAATGGCAGGCCCGCCGGTCTTTGGTCTTGCCTTCGGGAAAAGAGGTTCATCGGTTTTGCTGCCTTCTACAGCGTAAATCTGCTTGCAACCAACCAACTGTACTTTGGGCTCCCGATCGAAATGGAGCGCAGCGGGGTGGGCGTAGATGCCTTGGCAGTCGTCTTTGCCTACGCCTCAATCCTGACGATTGCCCTCCAATGGCCGATCGCCGGTATCATGGGTCGCTACGGGCCCAAGCTGGCACTCCCCCTTGGATTCTTCCTTCAAGCGATGGGTTTCGCTGCCCTCGCGGTGATGGCCGTATTCCCTGCGCCATCCGCCATCCCCGTTATACCCGCCATTGCCCTGGTAACAGGCCTTGCCCTCGGAAATATGTGCGTACTGCCCGTGGCGATGGGGCTCGTCCTTGAGTTCTCCGCAGGCCGCCCGACAGGTGCATATTACGGGCTATTGGCCAGTGCCGGCGGACTCGCCGTGGTCATCGGAAACGCCGCGCTGGCCCCGCTCTACGAACACGCCGTCACTCCGTCAGCACACGCCAGCGCACCGTGGCTTCTCCTGGCCCTGACTGCAGCCATCTCAGCCGTATCGATTCGACACTTCACACCGCGGCCCCTGGCACCGAATCGCGTTCATTCATCGCCCTAAATCAAAGAAACGAAGATGACGCAAGTGAGATTTCGGTCAACACGGGAGTAGAAGTAGCTGCGAGAACTACTGTGTTTCGAGGAACCGGTTCCGCAGTGAGTCAAGCTTAGCCGTGGTCCTCCCTATCGCCTTTCGGCTATACGAGGCGTATTCGAAAACGCCATCCCCGTGAACCAGCAACTTCCGGGGTTTACCCACAGGATCTCTGCACTGCAGGCGTTCTTATCCTTGACTGTTCGGCATTGGGGTTTGCTGTGTCTACGGTATCGAGACCCAGCGGGCTGCATAACGCGCTCTAAGGCGAAGAGGCCACGGACCGCAGTTGAGTGGCAGCGACCCAGGCTCCCTGTCAACGCGTGGTGGCATCCAGGACAAACCTGAACCGGACGTCACTGGCCAAAACACGGTCGAAAGCTTCGTTGATGTGAGCACCGTCCGCCACTTCGACTTCCGCGCCAAGATTGTGGGCGGCACAAAAATCCGGAATCTCCTGGGTTTGCCGGATTTCGCCCATCTTGGATCCGCTGAGGTTTCGCCGGTCCGAGATCAGGGACCATGCGCGTTGGCTAAGGGGTTTGGACAGAAGCCCCACCAGGACCAGCGTGCCGCCAAACCCAGCAGAGAAAGGTATTGGTCCACATCGATCTCAGCGGAGACGGTGTTGATGATGAGATCGAACTTGTCCCGCAGCGCTGCGAATGTTTCAGGGTCCGACGTTGCAAAGAAGTGATCCGCTCCGAGTCGACGTGCGTCCTTTTCCTTCGTCCTGGATTGGCTCAGCACTGTTACTTCTGCTCCCATGGCGGCAGCTATTTCAGGCCCAGATGTACTAGGCCACCCATACCGACTATCGCCACCCGCTTGCCGGGTCCGGTCTTCCACTGACGTAACGGCGTATACATGGTGATTCCTGCGCACAGGAGCGGAGCAGCCGCTTGCGGCGTCAGTCCATCCGGGATCTTCAGTACGTAATTTTCATCCACGAGGATACTGGTGCTGTAACCGCCGGCGGTCGGCAGCCCATCCGACCCAGTGGAGTTATATTTGCTTGTTAATCCCTTTAGGCAGTGTTGTTCTTCTCCGGCAAGGCAGTTCATCCATTCCCGGCAGGAATCTACAAAGCATCCCACTCCGACGACGTCTCCAACGGAATGCCGCGTCACCCCTGCGCCTATGGACCCCACGACGCCGACGATTTCGTGTCCTACAACCAGTGGATATCGCACCTGAGACCATTCTCCTCGTGCGGCGTGAATGTCGAAGTGGCAGAAACCGGTGTAGAGGATGGTCAGCACCTTATGATCGCCGGGATCCCTGCGGATGATGGTCCCGGGACGACGAGGCGAGGTGGGCGACTCAACGATGTCAGCCCTGGCCTGCGAAGGCATATGGGTGTCCCTTCAGCTGGAGGTATCTTCTGGTACCTTCGAGGCGCGCCTTTCCCCCGCATGCGTGGTCCAGGCCGCCGACAGTCCTCCCCCGCCGATCGTCAGGAGCAACAGCCCGCCCACTAGATTGAGTGCGCCGTTCGCGAAGATGCAGGTGGTGCCGCCGGTAACAGCCAGGACTGCCATCACAGTTGCAAATGCACGCATGTCAAGCGTGCCTTACCAATGGCATTCGTTTTCGCTGGCGCTTCGGCAAAACTGGCACGCGACGTTCTTTTTCAAATGGGTCCACGTCTCCGATGCCTGGGTGATGCCCCGGTTGTAGCCTTTCTGCATCGGAAAGCGCTGGCGGCCCTCTTGGATGATGTCCGCGAACAGGCAGGCGTGCGATTCACCACCGCTGACGGACTGGCCGAAGTGATGGTTGGGGCGGATGTTGGTCGCTGTGTCGGTGCTCACGATGATGGCGATGCCGGTACTGCCACGGGGGTGTTGGCAGCGTCGACGGACGGAACGGCATCGATGGCGTCGATGGTGGCCAGGACCGCTGCGGTGAACTCGGAGGTGGACGATGTCCCGCCGACATCGCGGGTTCCGAGTCCTTCACGGAGGACTGACTCGAACGCCGTCTGCAGGTGACTGGCTGCTTCCGGGTGGCCGAGGTGTTCCAGCATCATTGCCCCGGACCACATCTGGCCGACAGGATTCGCGAGTCCCATGCCCGCAATGTCCGGCGCTGAACCATGTACCGGCTCAAAGAGCGACGGGAAGTCGCCTTCGGGGTTCAAGTTGGCGCTCGGAGCTACGCCGATGGACCCTGTCACAGCACTCCCGAGGTCCGACAGGATGTCCCCGAGCAGGTTGGATGCCACGATCACGTCGTAAGTCCACGGCTTCAACACCAAGTGGGCGGCCAAGGCGTCCACCAGTTCGCTGGTAAGGGTAACTTCCGGATAGAGCCGGACCGCTTCTTCAACAATCTCGTCCCAGAACGGCATGGTGTGGATGATGCCATTGCTCTTGGTGGCCGAAGTCAGTCGTCGGCCCCGTGAAGAAGCCTGGGATGCCGCGTAGTGTGCTGCCCGGGAGACTCCCAGGCGGGTGAAAATCGTCTCCTGTACGGCGCTTTCGTGCGGCTGCCCGCGGTAGATGCGTCCGCCGATTTCCGAGTATTCGCCCTCATTGTTCTCACGGACAATGAGGATATCGATCGGTTCCTTCGACGCGAGCGGCGACTTCACGCCGTCGAGCGTTTTGACCGGGCGGACGTTGATGTACTGCTGGAATTCGCGGCGGATGGGGATCAACAGCCCCCACAGCGATTCCGCGTCGGAGACCTGCGGCGAGCCGACAGCACCCAGGAAGATGGCCTCGTGCCGGGCCAGCTGCTCAAGGCCATCCTCAGGCATCATCCGGCCGTGGCGCAGGTAGTAGTCCGAACCCCAGTCGAAGTGCGTGAATTGCAGGTCCAGGGAATGAAGCCGGGCGATTCGTTCCAGGCATTCCAGTGCGGCGGGAACAACTTCCTGGCCGATACCGTCACCGGCAATAACGGCAATTTTGTGGGTGGTCATACTGCTCCGTTCGTGGTGGCGGCGAACTGCTGCCAGCCTGAGGATGTTTTAGGCAATTGGATGATGGTGTTCTTTGGTTCGGTCATTTCGCGCACGGTGTGCTTAACGCCTTCCCTTCCTACGCCGCTTCTCTTGAATCCGCCGAAGGGCATCGAGTCGATCCGCACATCACTGGTCTCGTTAATAACCACTGATCCCACGTGGAGCTTTTCCGCTATCGCCAGGGCTTCGCTGAACGATTCTGTGAAAACCCCGGCTTGAAGCCCGAACTCGGTGTCGTTGGCCGCACGAACAGCATCCTGGACCTCGATGAATGGGAGAACGCTGACCACCGGGCCGAAGACTTCTTCCCGGATCACACGGCACGCGGACGGTACGTCCGTGAGGACAGTTGGCGCATAGTGCGCACCATGCCGACGTCCGCCGACGTGGACGGTGGCACCAGCGGCCTTCGCCTCCTCCACCCAATCCTCGACGCGCCGCGCTTCTGCTTCGCTGATGAGGGGTCCGATATCTGTTGTGCGTTCCAGCTTCGGGCCGGACCGCAGCGCTTTGGTTCCGCGCACAACGTCATCAAGGACCCGGTCGAAGAGCGAAATGTGCACGTACACCCGCTGGACGGACAGGCAGTTCTGGCCAGCCACGCCGAAAGCCCCCGCCACGATCGCCTGCGCAGCTTCTCCTGCGTTCGCATCCGCGCAGACGATCGTGGCATTGTTGCCGCCAAGTTCCGAGAGGATTTTCTTGGCGCCGGCGGATGAAGCAATCCTGTCCGCCGTTTTTGGCCCCCCGGTGAAGGAGATCAAGTCCACCTGGGGGTCAGTCACAAGGGCCTCGGAAACGCCCGGGCCCGCAACGATTGCAGCCACCCGCCCGGCGGGTACTCCAGCGTCCAATAACAGCTGAATGAAGGCCAGCCCTGTCAGGGGCGTCCGTCCGGAGGGTTTAAGCACGACGCCGTTGCCTCCGATGAGCGCCGGGCCCAGCTTATGCGCCACAAGGTTCAGCGGATCGTTGAACGGCGTGATGGCTGCAACGATTCCCACAGGCTTGCGGTTGTACCAACCAAGCTTTCCCGTGCCTGCCAAGCTGTCTTCGAAAGCCAGGGTCTCGCCCTGGAGCTCTCCGGAGGCAGCAGCCGAAAGCCTGAGCGTCTCGATGCAACGGAGGACTTCGCGTTCGGCTTCGTTGATGGTCTTGCTGCTTTCTGCGGCAATGATGTTGGCGAAACGCGCCGACTGTCCGCGAAGCAATGCAGCGGCCCTTTCCAAAGACTCACGTCGCTGGCGCAGGGGCCAGTCAACCTCCTGCATGTGCCGGTGGATGTGGGCAACGGCGCGTCGCACGTCCTCCGGGGTGGACGAACAGACGGTTCCCAGCAGGAGCCCGTCTTCGGGATCCCGGACTTCGACAGTCTTGTCGGTCGTGTGCCAGGTGCTTTCAAAGAAAGCACCCCCCTGCAGGTCTGCGACCTGTGTCCGCTGGTAGGCGGTCTCTCCGGCGGATTTTGGCCGCAGCCCACCCACGGTTGTCTTTGTCGTCATCCGAAGCCTTACTGGTTGATACTTGCTGTGTTGCCTGAAGGGGGTTACTTCACGCGGTCGATGATCTTGGCTGCCGCGCCGATGAAGGGCAGGAACCACGGCGGGCCGAAGTGGCCCGGCACCGGGGGGTTCTTCAGGTCGCCCCAGACGTTCGCGGATTTGTCCCCTCCCATGTAATGGGCCATGCGCTTGCCCATGTGGGCCGCCATTTGGACACCGTGCCCGCTGTAGTTGAGCGAGTAGAACAGTCCATCGTGCTCCCCGGCGTGGACCATCTGGTCCATGGAAAGGTCCACCAGGCCGCCCCAGATGTAATCCACCTTTGCGTTGGACAGGTACGGGAAGAGTTCGAGCATGGCCTTGCGGAGAATTGTGGCACTCTTGACATCCGAGTCCGGGCTGGAAAGCGCGAACCTGGCACGGCCCCCGAAAAGAAGCCTGTTGTCCGGGGTGATCCGGAAGTAGTAGGTCAGCATCTTGCTGTCCGAGGCCATGCGGCGGTTCGGCAGGATCCGGTTGACCACGTCTTCGGGCAGCGGTTCGGTACAGATGATGAAGCTGCCAACAGGAATCACCCGGCGCTGCAGCCACGGGGTGACGTTGCCCGTGTAACCGCTGGTAGCAACGAGGACATGCTTCGCCCGTGCGATGCCGCGCGTCGTATGCACGTCATGGACCGTGCCGTTGACCCGCTTGAGTTCGGTCACGCCCGCGTTCTCGCAGATCTGTGCGCCGGCGTTGGCTGCCGCGCCGGCCAGGCCGTGGGCGAACTTGCCCACGTGGAGTCCGGCTCCCAGGGGGTCCATCATGGCGCCCTGGTAGAAGTCGGTTCCGATCTCGCTGTGGATATCCGACTTCGGAATCAGCGTGACATGGTGGTCCACGAGCTTGGCCAGCAACTCCTGGGACTTCTTGAAGCCGTCGTTGTGCGACTCGTGGTAGGCCAGAGAGAGCTTGCCGAAGCGGTTGAAGTCGCAATCGATCGCGTAGTCATGGACCAGCTTCTCGATGCTGTCGATCGCGTCGTTGTACTCGCGGAAGTACTCCACGGCACGGGCCTCGCCGTACCGCTTGACCGCGGAGCTGAAACCGATGGCGAGCCCGGTCGTGGCCATTCCGCCGTTGCGGCCGGATGCCCCCCAGCCCACGGTGTGGCGTTCGAAGACCGCGACGCTCGCGCCCTGCCGGGCGAACTCAAGCGCAGCGGACAAGCCTGTAAAGCCGGCACCGATAACCGCGACGTCGACGTTATCCGGCACGGGCGTGCTGCGGTAGTCACCGGAAGGCTCGGCTGTGTCCAGCCAGTAAGGGATGAGTTTCACGGGATGGCCTTTCGCCTCAGGAAATCGGGGTCAGAGACCGAGGTGCTTGTTGATCTCGTCGAGGGACTTCACGCTGAACATGTCGTAGCCCGTAGTGACAGGGTCATAGCCACGGTCGAGCAACACAAGGTTCCGGAAGCCCAGGTCGTGCATCGGATGCACGTCATACCGTGTGTGGGAAGAAATGTGGAGGAAGTCCTCAGGCTTGGCGTTCAAGGTGTCCAGCATGTACTCGAAGGCCTGGTAGCGCGGCTTGTAGGCCTGTGCCTGCTCCGCGGTCAGCACTGCGTGGAATTCGGCGCCGAGCTTGGGGATGCTGATGTCCAGGAAGCTGTCATCCGCGTTGGAGAGAGCCACCAGCTTGTAGTTGTCGCCCATCAGCTTCAACGGAGCCGGCACGTCATCGTGCGCAACCCAACCGCGCACGGCATCTGCAAACGCCGCCCCTGCACCTTCAGTGGGTCCGATTCCCCACCGCTTGCACACGCGATCGAAGGAGTCCTGCAGGATCTGCTCGTACGGCTTGTAGTCACCAAGGACCTCGTCAAACCGGTAGCCGCGGAACTGCCTCTTGAACTCCGGCCACTGATCCTCGGAAATGCGACCATCCAGGAGTCGACGGGTAGTTGGATCGATGTCGAAATTGATGAGCGTGCCGTAGACATCGAAGGAGATGTACTTCGGGCGGAAGTTGGTCTCTGCCATGGCAATTTCCGTTCATTCGGGAGGCGGGGCGGGTCTGCCCTGGATATGGACATGTTCAACGGGAGCGAACCAGACCGGGCTGGAGCGGCCACGGGGTTGCTGCCAGATACTCGACTGTAGAAGGGAAAATTGTCAATTGTCAACAGTTTTCGACATTCAATCCAAAATCTCAACGTAACATATCACCAAAAAGTTATCTGTGGATTGTTGACAATCGACCTCTTTAGGGGTTGCATTGCTCTTAGGTACAGGAGAGATCCTCATCACATTCCCGCTCCATCGAACATCGACGGGACGCACATAACTCTCCTGATGACTGTCACATCCTCCCCCAGCTGAAACCCTCGAAGGGAAGCATCATGAAGACCATATTCAAGGCACAGACAACGGCTGCAGGCATAGCCCTGCTGCTTGCTTTGAGCGCATGCGGAGGTGCCGCCAACAGCGACTCCGCCAGCAGTGAGTCGGCGGACACCAGCCTGACCAACAACACCAGAGACATCTCCGAGGGTGTGCAGCCTGACCAAGCCGCGGTGGCATTGTTGCCGCAGTCGATCAAGGACAAGGGTGAACTGACGGTCGCCATGGACCTTCACTACCCGCCCACGACGTTCCTGGCCGAGGACAACAGCACACCGATCGGCTTGAACCCGGACGTCGCCCGGCTCATCGCCAAGAAGCTGGACTTGAAACTGAAGTTCGTGGACACGAAGTTCGACACGATCATCCCGGGTCTGGACGGCGGACGTTTCGACTTTACCGTCACCACAATGGCCAAGACCGAAGAGCGCCTGAAGGTCCTGGACATGATCGACTACTTCAAGGCCGGCAACTCGGTCGTTGTGGCGGCAGGGAACCCGCTGAACCTATCTATGGAGACCCTGTGTGGCAAGAATGTTGCAGTGACGCAGGGCTCTACCGGTCAGCTCAAGCGCCTTCCGGCACTGAGCGAGCAGACCTGCACCTCCAAGGGCCAGCCCGCGATCAACGCTGTAACGCTGCCCAACATTCAGGAAGCTCTGACGCAGCTGCACTCCAAGCGCATCGACGGCATCCTCTATGACACAACCGCTCTCGGCTGGGCAGCCAGGCAGCAGCCGGACTCCTTCACTCTCCTGGGCCGGGTCAACGTCGGCTCCAGCGACCTATCTGCCGCCGGCCTTAAAAAGGGTTCGCCGCTGACCCCGGCTATGCAGGCGGCTATCCAGTCGGTCCTTGGGACCCCGGAGTATCAGGAATCTCTGAAGACTTGGGGCCTGGATTCAGGCGCCATCACTGACGCCAAATTGAACTAGCAGGTTCATGATGAAGCAAGCAACCCTTGACCGGAGCAGACAGACAGTGGACGGCATGGATCCCGCGTTGAAGCCGCGACTGAAGCGGCGCAGCACGTTCGAGTACGTGGCCTGGGCAGTTTCGATCCTCGTGGGTGCCGGCATGCTCTACTCCGTTGCCACCAACCCGAACTTCAAATGGGGAACGGTAGCGAAGTATTTCACGGCGGAATCCATCCTGCGCGGACTGATGCTGACGATCTTCCTCACCATCGCGAGCATGGCCCTCGGTACCCTGCTGGGGCTGCTCCTGGCCATCATGAGGGCATCAAGCGTCAAACCCATCGCCATCGCCGCGGGCGCCTACATCACATTGTTCCGTGGGACCCCTGTGCTGGTGCAGCTGATCTTCTGGTTCAACATCTCCGCCCTTTACCCGAACCTGTCTATCGGTATTCCCTTCACTGATATTGGCACCGCGATTGATACGAACGCCTTGATGGGTCCGATCACCGCCGCGCTGGTGGGTCTGACCTTGAATGAGGCCGCCTATATGGCCGAGATCGTCCGTGGCGGGTTCTCCGCCGTGGGCAAGGGACAGATCGAAGCGGCTGATTCGTTGGGGATGAGCGGTGCCATGAAGATGCGCAAGGTCATCATCCCCCAGGCGATGCCTTCCATCATTCCGGCCACGGGCAACCAGGTGATCGGCATGTTCAAGGAAACCTCCCTGGTCTCCGTCCTGGGCGTGGCCGAACTGCTCCAGAGCGCCCAGCTGATCTACGCCCGCACGTACGAGACCATTCCGCTGCTGATTGTGGCCAGCCTTTGGTATCTCGTCATGACCCTGGTGTTGAGCTACCCGCAGTCCAAGCTCGAACAGAAGTACTCGCACACCTCCGTCCGGATCCCCCGCAAATCCAAAAAAGTCACTTTGACCGCACCGGAAGGAATCGCACGATGAGCACCGCCGGTACCATCCAAGCCAGCCGCATCCGAAAGTCCTTCGGACCCAAGACAGTTCTCAAAGACGTGGACCTCGAGGTCGCCAGCGGTGAGATCTGCTGCATTATCGGCCCTTCGGGCTCGGGCAAGTCCACTCTCCTGCGCTGCATCAACGGCCTCGAAACTGTTGATTCCGGCGTCCTGAAAGTCAATGGTGAAGACTTCGGGTACTACGAAACCGATCATGCCTACCACGCCCTGCCGCCCAAGAAGCTGGCACAGCAGCGGACACGCGTCGGAATGGTTTTCCAGCAGTTCAACCTGTTCCCGAACATGACCGCCCGGGAGAACGTCATGTCCGGGCCCGTTTTGGTCAAGCGGGCGGACAAGAAGGAATCAGCCAAGCGAGCCCAGGAGCTGCTCACCAGCGTTGGCTTGGGTCAGTTCGGGGATCGCTATCCCGCTGAGCTTTCCGGCGGCCAGCAGCAGCGCGTGGCCATCGCACGGTCCCTGGCGATGGACCCTGACATCATCCTCTTTGATGAGCCCACCTCGGCGCTGGACCCCGAGAAGGTTGGTGAAGTCCTCAACGTCATGCAGGATCTGGCCAAGAGGGGCATGACCATGGTGGTGGTCACCCACGAAATGGGATTCGCCCGCGAAGTCTCGGACTCCCTCATCTTCATGGACGACGGCGTCGTTGTAGAACGAGGCGACGCCCGCGAAATCCTCAGCAACCCCAAAGAACCCCGCACGCAAGCATTCCTGAAGCAGGTCCTCTAACCATGACAGATGGAAAACTCGCCGTCATCGGCCTCGGCAGCATCGGGAGCATGGCCCTCTGGCAGGCCTCCCGACTGACGGACTCCGTTACCGGATTTGAAGCGAAGCATCCCGCCCACGGACGCAGCGCCGTCGGCGGTGATACGCGTCTGTTCCGCATGATCTACAAGGGGCATCCGGGCTACTACCCCATCATGCAGCGCTCCAAGGAACTTTGGGCTGAACTTGAGGCCGAAACCGGCCAGGACATCCTCATCCGTTGCGGAGGGCTCTCCATCGGAGCAGCAAAAGGGGCGTACCTTGCCAGCGTACTCGAAACGACCCGGATAACCGGAGCAGAGCATCATCTGTTGTCCCACCGGGAATTGGCCGAACGCTACCCCCAGCACAACCTGCGGTCCGACGACGTCGCCGTCTTCGACCCGAATTCCGGCGCCCTACGAACCGATCGGGCCGTCACCGCCGCCATTGCCGCAGCCCGGGCCAATGGCGCAACGGTCCACACCAACACGGCAATTGACAGCATCACCGAAACGGAGGTCGGCGTCGTCATCACAGCCGGTGGGGAGTCCTGGACATTTGAGCAGGTTATTGTCGCCTCGGGCGGTTGGTCCCGGCAGCTGCTGCCGGTGTACACAAAGGAACACGTCGAAACCAGGCGGGTTTTCCTTTCCTGGTTCGTAGCCCGGGAACCCAAGGAGTTCGCGCCCGAACGCTTCCCCGTTTTCAGCCGCATCTATGAAGATCGCTCCATGTATGGCGCGCCGACCGTGGATGGCGCCACCGTCAAGGCCACCCTTGACGGACGCGGCAGGCCGGCCCTGGACCCCGCAGCCATAAACCGGGAACTGTCCGTGGAAGAAATCGCCGAAACCATGGAAACCGTCGCCGAGTTCTTCCCCGGACTGGTGCCGACAGTGGTACGCGCCGACGCATTCCCGGACCTGTTCACCAGTGACCGGAACCCGCTTCTGGGATACGTGGGAGACACCGGCAGGGTCTATGCCGCTACAGGCTTCTCTGGCGCTGGTTTCAAAATGGCCTCGGGTTATGGCGAGATAGCGGCTGCTGAGGCACTCGGCAAACAGATCTTCAACGGCTTGGAGTTCGTCCGACCCCAGCGTTTCAGCCCCCGCTGAACAAACCCCGCGAAGCAATAGGCTGTGACATGCATCGCCTATTGTTGACAATCTACAGTTACTAAGAAAGTATGACGACATGGCAACTCTCAGTCCCATTTTGAAGCAGGCGACCCCCGTGGTGGTCGACTATGCGGCGGGCAGCTGGATTCACGCTACTGATGGCAAGAAGTATCTCGACTTCACCACCGGAATTGGTGTCACCAGCACCGGTCACTGCCACCCGGACGTGGTCGCCGCAGCCCGCGAGCAAGTGGGCAAGATCGTGCACGCCCAATACACCACCGTGATGCACAAGCCCCTTTTGGAACTCACCGAACTCCTTGGCGATGTCCTGCCGGAAGGGCTGGACAGCGTGTTCTACGCCACGTCCGGCTCCGAAGCCGTGGAAGCCTCCATTCGCTTGGCGCGCATGGCCACGGGCCGGCCGAACATCATCTCCTTTCAGGGCGGCTTCCACGGCCGGACGGTAGCTGCGGCATCGCTGACCACAGCCGGAACCAAGTTCCGCTCGGGGTTCTCCCCACTGATGAGCGGCGTCCATATAGCCCCGTTCCCCCACTGGTACCGGCACGGCTGGGACGAGGCAACCGCCGTCGACTTCGCACTGAAGGAACTTGACTACCTGCTGATGACCATCAGCAACCCCAGCGACACGGCCGGGTTCATCATTGAACCTGTGCTTGGTGACGGCGGTTACATCCCCACCCCGCCGGCTTTCCTTCAGGGCCTCCGGGAAAGGGCCGACCGCCACGGCATTGTGCTCATCATCGATGAGGTGCAGGCCGGTGTCGGCCGCACCGGCAGGTTCTGGGGACATGACTGGGCCGGAATCCGCCCCGACGTCGTCATTACGGCCAAGGGCCTGGCAAGCGGCTTCCCTATTTCGGCCATTGCCGCGTCATCCGAACTCATGGGCAAGGCCTGGCCTGGATCCCAGGGTGGCACCTACGGAGGAAACGCAGTCGCAGCTGCAGCCGGGGTGGCAACCCTGGACGTCATCCGGCGCGAGAACCTCGTGGAAAACGCCCTGCTCCGAGGCAACGAGCTGCGGGCGGGGCTGGACAAGCTGCAGACCGAGTTCGCCGTCATCGGCAACGTCCGAGGGCGCGGCCTGATGCAGGGCATCGAGTTCACCGCCCCGGACAATACACCCGACGCAGCCACTGCACTTGCCGTGCAGCAGGCGGCCGTCGCCGAGGAGCTCCTGCTTCTTACCTGCGGTCCCCACGGCAACGTCATCCGGGTCATACCGGCACTCAATGTCACCGCTGACGAAATCCAGACCGGCCTCGCCAGGTTTACCCAGGCGATCAAAACTGCCACGTCCTGACCACCTGCTCACTGAAAGAATTAGCATGAACTCCTCCTTTGATCCCAGCAGCTTGCGAACAGACCTGTTCATTGACGGGACGTGGCAAAAGGCTGCCTCCGGCGCCACGTTTGCGGTGGAGAACCCAGCCACCAACGAGGTCATTGCCCACGTTGCCGACGGAGGCCCGGAAGACGCCGCCCGTGCTATCGAAGCGGCCGGACGGGCCCAGGCAGAGTGGGCCAGGTCCACCCCGCGTGAGCGTGCTGACATCCTGCGCCGGGCGTTCGAACTGGTCATCGCCAACACCGAAAGGCTTGCGGCGATCATGACTGCCGAGATGGGCAAACCCTTGGCCGAAGCCCGCGGCGAGGTGGCCTACGGCGCCGACATGCTCCGCTGGTTCTCCGAAGAAGCCGTACGCGTCGGCGGAGACGCCACCGGCTCCGTGGACGGCAACACCCGGATACTGGTCACGAAGGAACCCGTTGGCCCTTCGGTCCTGGTCACGCCTTGGAACTTCCCTTTGGCGATGGGCGCCCGGAAGATCGCCCCGGCCGTTGCAGCCGGCTGCACTATGGTCTTCAAACCGGCAGAGCTGACACCCCTGACCTCCCTGGCGCTGGTGGAACTGTTCAAGGAGGCAGGCCTGCCCGACGGCGTACTCAACGTCGTGACCACATCGTCCGCTTCCGTCGTGGTCAGGACCTGGACGGACAGCGGCCTCGCGCGGAAGATCAGCTTCACCGGCTCCACGGAAGTGGGCAAAGTACTGCTGCGGCAGGCGGCAGATAATGTGATGCGCTCCTCCATGGAACTGGGTGGAAACGCACCTTTCATTGTCCTGGCCGATGCTGACATCGAGAAAGCGGTGGAAGGGGCCATGAAAGCCAAGATGCGGAACATGGGTGAGGCGTGCACCGCCGCGAACCGGTTCTTCGTCCACCGCTCCGTCCTGACCGAGTTCAGCGAAAAGTTCGCCAAGAAGATGTCTGAACTTCGCGTCGGAAACGGTGCACTGGACGGGACCGACGTGGGACCGCTCATCGAGCAAAAGGGCTTGGACAAAGTACAAAGCCTCGTCGATGATGCCGTGTCAAAGGGCGCGCGCGTCCTCACCGGCGGCGGACGCCCGGAGGGGCAGGGGTACTTCTACTCCCCCACCGTGTTGGTGGACGTTCCGGGCAACGCGCAATTGATGAGCACCGAAATCTTCGGCCCCGTCGCCGCGATCACAGCCTTCGACAGTGAAGAAGAGGTCCTGCAGCAGGCCAACGACACCGAGTGGGGTTTGGTTGGCTACGTCTTCACCGAAAGCATGGATAAAGCCTTGAAGTTTTCCGCCGGTCTGGAAGTGGGCATGGTGGGAATCAACACCGGGCTTGTCTCCAACCCCGCGGCTCCCTTCGGCGGAGTCAAGCAGTCCGGCCTCGGACGCGAAGGTGGAAAGGTGGGCATCGATGAATTCCTGGAGTACAAGTACACGGCCATAGCGGTCTAGTAGATTCGATGTGTCACAGAACGAGATGAGGGGATGTCATGGCGGCACCGGAGACGATGTTCGTATTGGAGGGCCGGCCTACTGCACAGTTGATCGCCGATCAATTAAGGGAGCTGATAGTCCAGGGAGCGTTCAGCCCGGGACAACAGGTCAATGAATCTGCGCTGGCCAGCCAGCTCAGCACCTCCCGGGGCCCTCTTCGGGAGGCTTTGCAGCGGTTGTGCCAGGAAGGAATTCTGGTCAGCAAACGGAACCGCGGGGTGTTCGTTGCCGAACTTTCCGAAGACGACATCCGCGAAATCTATGCGGTGAGGGAAGCTGTTGAGCTGGCTGCCGCCACTACGCTTCTTGACTCGGGACAAGACAAAATTTCCGACACCTGCCGTGTGCTTAAAGGAATCATCAAGAACATGGCAAAGCAGGTTGCCGCTTCCGACTGGCAGGCGCTGGCCCGGCTGGACATGGAATTCCACACTGCCTTTGTCTCCGGCACGGGGAACACGCGGCTCATCAGGATCTACCAGACCCTGGCAGCGGAGACGCGGATGTGCATCCTCAGCCTGGAAGTTGCCTACCCCCGGATAGACGCGCTCGTCCAGGAGCACCAATTGATCCTCGACCATCTGGAAGCTGCGGATCGCCAAGGCCTGCAAAAGGCCATCAAACGGCACATGAAAAAAGCCGTGGAAGACCTGACCTCCACGCCGGAAGTGACGGAAATTACCGCCTAGCAACTCCCGCCGCGGAACACTGAGGCGTCAGCATCCAAACTGAGCCTTGAAAAGGGCCTCTGCCTGGTATGGACCGGGCAGAGGCTTTTCTGCGCATAGCCCTAGTAATTGTCAACAATTTACGATAGTCTTAAGCGTGACTTTCTCTGACTCTTCCAGTGCCCGAAGCAGGCGAACTGCGCTTTGGACCTCACTTGAACCAGGCGACAACGTACTGCTCCGCATGCACGGGTTTGTTCATCATCGAGGCACCGTAGATGACCGCACCCAGGACGGATCCACGATTTGGGTTATAGACCGGCTTGGGGATCGGAGGTTGTTCCACATCGAGGATGATCTTGAGCTTGACCTGGCGCCACGCACTTAGACTGTTCCGGCCCAAATCGAGGGAATCTTGCAGGAGTAGCGTCTGGTTGAAACACCAGTCCCTGCGGACGACTGCGTGATGCTCCGCCGCCGCTTCCAAGAACCCCACGTCCGTCGCCAGGGTCCGAACCCCCATCCGCTGAACATCTCGGGCGACACAATCCTGCCGCTACCACAACGGCTCTGCATGGCCGCGGGACAACGCCGTCATCGCTGCCGGTAACTGGCTTCATCAACGAAGCTCAGCGCATCGCTACTGCCCTATTTGGAGGCAGCCGACTACTCAGGCGGCCTTCCTGAACTTTTCTGCGGTTTCAGTCGGGACAACTACGGTGAACCGGATCCCCGCCAGCCTGCCTGCTCGCCGCAAGCGTGGGTCGCAACCACTCCCAGCCAGCTGATCACCAGTCTCATGCGCTACAACGCGCACGTCTCTCGCGGCAGATTCTGGATGAAGCGGCACCTCCCACCCCCCTTTGGCGATCTGCACACGACCCAACGCCCCCCCACAGCCGAGGGGACGAATGGCGATCGGCATCACCGGCTCCATGCCCGAAGTACGGGGGCCTCCTGAAGGCATGGTGTTCCACCGAGGGCGCCGTCCATGGATGGCCGAGTTTGTGGAAGAGGCATCACACAAGTATTGAGGACGGGCTTGAACTGCTCAAGGAAACCGGGGTCAAAGCGCGCCGGAGCGCCCAGGTGCCTGGGCGGGCTTGAGGATCCACAGGACAGCTGTCCCACCCACTGCCGGCATAATCTCACCTTTGACTATCAGCCTGGGCATTGCGTCGCTTCCAGCGGCGGTCCACCAACCCGATACAGGGCAATAGTGCCCTGTTCGCGATGTCTCGCTTCGTGTCCCGAGCATTCCACACACTGGCCGCTTCTTCATGGCAAACCTTTCGTCTACGCGGGCCCGAACCCGCTGGCTTCGGAAGTGCTCTCATTCTAACAATTGTCAACAATTGACGATAGTCCTTTGGTTGGAATGCGTGTTTGCGCGAGGCGTGCACCTTAGGGCTGCACTATTTGCCTGGGTACCAATAACGCGCCGATTCTGCCGGGGCAGACCTCGCATGGAGAGCGGCGGACCCGGTCGGGCGGCGAGGGATCCAAGGGCGTGCAAGACCACGCCTGGGCCAGAGCGCGAATCAACTATGTCGAGGACGAGGGTGTGGAGCAGTGGTACTGGTCCGCCGTTCGCTGGCCAAGAGAGACTAACTCGCCTGTTTCATCTGCCACGCGCCCGCGTCACCCTAACCAGATGGCCTGTTTCGCCGGGAACCGCTGGGCCATCGAGGAAACCTTCCAGACTTCGAAAGGCGAGGCGGGGATGGACGACTATCAGGTCCGCCAATATACGGGCCACTCCCGGCCTAACACCTTCTCGATGCTCGCCTAAGAATTCCTCACCGCAGTCAAGGGCAAGGAAGGGGCCCCGCAATCGGACTGGAAGGGCCTCGGAACACTCTCTTGGCCCAAGCTCCGGCGTCGTACCACTTTGCCTGAGTAAGCATCCCCCAGACCCGGGATCCGTCCTGCACCGCTCACAGTGGCGCCAAAAACATCCAACACCGACATGCGAACACCAGTACCGTAAATGACAAACGTGCCAATACACGCGACTGTGGTACTAGTTCGAGACGGTCCTAGTGAGCGGGCCCGGTTGGGGAACGACGCTGGGCAGGGTTGCAGCGTCCCGGAAGAGCAGGGTCTTGTAATCGGCATATTCCGGTGTGTCGATGTAGTCGAAATGTGTGCGCATCGCAGCTCGGGCAAGCTCGGCGTCACCGGATTCGAGGGCGGTCACGATTGGTTCGTGTGCCTCCACATCCCACATGTCGGTTTTGTCGGTCTCGGGAGGCAGTGAACTGCCGAGGATCAGCCCTTGGAGTGGGGGCAGGATGAGTTCCAGGACCGGCAGGCGGAGGGCTTTGACGATGGCCAGGTGGAAGTTCGAATGTGCGATGTGCGCATCTTTCCACTGGGAGTTCTTAACCGCTGTTCGAAATTGCTCGAAGAAGCCACGAATCCTCGCGAAATCGTCGGGTGTTCCTATGTGGGCGACTTCCGCGGTGATGGCCCCCTCAATCATGCGCCGGGCTTCCATGACCTCGCCCATTTTCAGATCTGATCTGTGTAGTCGCAGTGCGAGGGCACGGAGCAGCTGATTATCGTCTGGGCTGGTCACAAAAATACCATGACCTTGGCGAACTGCGATGAGCCCCAGGGATGAGAGAGTGCGCAATGCGTCGCGGACAACGGACCGGGAAACTCCCAGACTCTCGCACAGCTCCGCTTCTGTTGGGAGCCGACTGTCCGCAGCGTAGTCGCCGCGCACGATGGCACGCTGCAAGTGATCCACGATCTGATCACTGAGCTTCATATGTACCTCTTCACGTGTTCTTGTGCGGTCCGCCCGCCTGGGGTGGTCGATCATAAGCCTATTGGTCACCGTAGTGGCGTATCAGGTGCCCACTATCGAAACGAACGTCTCTAAGTCGATGTTGCCTCCGGTCGCCACCGTAACGGTGGTCCCGGCTGGGAGTTTCTGAGAGTGCTGGAGAACGGCGGCGGTCGCGACTGCGCCGCTTGGTTCGACGATTATTTTGGCGTGCTCTGCCAGCCAGCGCATGGCAGACACGATGGAGTCATCGGACACGGTGACCACATCATCGACGAGGAATTTGATGTGTTCCCAGGGCAGATCGCCGACCATTGGAGAGCGCAGTCCGTCAGCGATTGTCCGCCGCGTCTGTTCCCTGGTCCAGGCCACTCGGCGGCCCACAGCAAAGCTCTCTGCGAGATCTCCCGCCAGCTCTGGCTCTACGACGATGACCTTCGCGCTGGGGCGGTGCTTTTTTATTGCCGTTGCTACGCCGGCGGCAAGTCCGCCACCTCCGACGGGAACTAGGACTACATCCAGACCTTCGACCTGCTCCAGTAGTTCCAGTCCGATTGTTCCCTGGCCGGCAATCACCTGCGCGTCGTCAAAGGGAGGGATAAAGGTCATCCCACGTTCTGCAGAAAGATGCTCCGTGTGAGTCACTATCTCGTCGGGGGGCAGAAGTAGGACGGTTGCACCCTCGGACTTGGTCTGGCGGACTTTGAGCATCGAGGCTGTCTCGGGCATGACCACGGTTGCGGGAATCCCCGCGCGCCTTGCAGCAAATGCCAGCGCACGCCCATGGTTTCCGGCGGAGTAGGTAATGACGCCCTTGGTTGACTCGCTGGAGTCAAGTGCTGCAATGGCGTTGGCGACGCCTCGAAGCTTGAAGGAACCCGTTCGCTGCAATGCCTCGGCTTTCACCCAGAGGGCATCCCCGGTGGACGGATTTGGCACCGAAAGGACCGGGGTGCGCAGACATGCTCCGCTTATACGCTGTCGAGCTTGATTGAGGTCCTGCACGCTGATAAGCGTCTCAGGCCATTCCGCCCCCGGCACCTTAGCGGTCTGGGCTTGAACGCCGCCTTGCGACTCAAAGTTGCTCATGTCCTACTCACCCTCTGCTGGCCCGGAATACCTAATACGTATGATTGTTGACTATTCAAGGTAGGAAAACAACTAGCAGATTTGAGCACTGAGCAGTCTTGCGGAGCTTTTGGGATAAGGGTACGCTGATTGAAGATTGTCAACAATCATACATATCATCTTGGGCGTGTCTTTCTGAAGACGACTGAACGATTGGCCAGAGAGGGTCTTTAGGCTCATGTCGTAACAACCCCAGCCAACGAATTCGTTCAGCTTCACTGGAGGATTGCTCGGACGATTGACTTCGTGCCGAAGGGCTTACGGCTACACCAAGCTGGAGCAGGACTTTCAATCATGATTCATAGAGAGGTGGTTACAGCATGAGCCCTCCATTGCCGCAAACGGTCAAGGGTGACACTGCCGTGGAAAGGTTGGCTAACCTCGGACTGGAGCTACCCCTAGTGGCTGCCAATGCGTACTACGTGGACCACAACACGGTCGGGGAAAGCATACACATTTCGGGCCAACTGCCCTTCAGGAACGGCAAGCTGCTGGGTCAAGGCATCGTTGGCCGCGACGTTGACCTGGAAACAGGCAAAGAGTTGGCCCGTCATGCCGCGCTGAATTGCCTCGCTGCCGCTGTCCAGGCAGTAGGGGACCTTGACAAGGTCCGGGTGGTTCAAATGTTGGTGTTCGTGGCCAGCCTGCCGGACTTCGGTCTACAGTCCAAGGTCGCGGAAGGGGCGAGCGAATTGCTCATCGAGGTGCTGGGCGAGAATGGACGGCACTCCCGCACCGCCATCGGAGTCGCTGGACTGCCTTTGAACACCCCTGTCGAGATCCAGATGATCTGCGCGGCCGCTTCTCAGGGCCCAACCTGCTCTTCCGAGTCTGGATAAGGCTTCAACAGGCTTTAGAAAACTTTGTTCGCCAGAAAGTGCTTCAACAAGGACCTGAGATCAAGGAAGGGGGCATAGGAATCAATGCGGGCAATCTGGCGGTGCGGAAGTGTTCGCCTCGGCCGGCCTTGATGTCATCTTCATCGCTTTTTCACCCGGGGTCTTGCACAGGTACCACCGCGGAACGCGGGACCCGTCGAAGCCTGCGGCTAACCACATCGGGTACGACTCCCCCGGGTCTGCCCCACTTGAGAAACCCCAACTAGGAGAATCAGACATGAGACTCGATAAAGTAACAGCTTTGGTCACAGGTGCCAATAGCGGAATCGGACAAGCGGTGTGTTCCCAATTCCGACGCGAAGGGGCACGCCTTCTGCTCACCGGTCGCAGGGAACAGATCGATGGTGCGCAACCCGGGGACCTCTATGTCCCTGGAGACCTTAATACCGAAGTTTTCGTAGAAAGCCTCGCGCGGGAGGCCGCCGAGACCTACGGCACCGTTGACGTCGTCGTGCTCAACCATGGCTTGCAGGTCAGCGGTCCGCTGACGGAGATGTCCTATGAGGACGCGAAGAACACGCTTCACAGCAACCTCTTGAGCTCGTTCCTGGTGATGAAGCACTTCGCACCGCTGATGCCCGCCTCCGGTGGTTCGTTCGTCCTGATCAGTTCACGGCTCGGCATGGTGGGCAAGCCCGAGGAAGTCCTGTATTCCGCGGCTAAGGGCGGGCTGATCATGCTTGCCAAGGGTGCGGCGATCGAGTGGGCTGAGCGGAATATCCGTGTGAACGTCGTCGCCCCGGGACTGACCGCCACCCCGATCATTGAAGAGTCCTTCCAGCGCAGGGAAGACCCTGAGGCCTACCGTCGGCAGCGCGAGGGGCAGATTCCACTTCATCGTCTCGCCACACCCGAAGAGGTAGCAAACGCCGTTGTCTTCATGGCGTCATCGGAGTCCTCTTACATCACCGGGGCGGTCTTGCCCGTCGACGGCGGATACACCGCTGCCTGAACACCTCAACGCTTCAACAAACAATAAGGACAACAATGACAGCCCTTGCAGCAGAACCCCGGAACGGAGAGCTCGGCTTTTGGATGGCCGGACTCGCGGACAAGAGGCCCTCATACCCCCGTTTCACCGGGGAAGGTTCAGTAGACCTGGCCATTATCGGCGGCGGCTACACGGGACTCTGGGCAGCGTACTTCGCCAAGAAGCTCGAGCCCTCACTCTCGGTCGCGGTTTTTGAAGCGGAACAGATCGGCTACGGCGCGTCCGGCCGGAACGGCGGGTGGCTCTCTGCAATGCCAGCCGGTAACCGTGCCAAGTTCGCCCGCGCGTCCGAAGGCGGCATTGAGGCGAGCCGTGCACTGCAGCAAGAGTTTATAGCCGCTGTCGATGCCGTCATGGAAATCCTTCACGCCGAAGGCATTGATGCGGATCAGATTAAGAGCGGTGCGCTGATAGCCGCCCACACCAAGGCCGGGCTCGGCCGACTGGCTGCCAGGCGGGACGCCGAGCGCAAGTACGGATTGACCGACGAGGACGTCTACCTGCTCACCCGTGAAGAATTCCAGAAGGAAGTCAACATCTCCACAGTCCACGGCGGAATGTTCTACAAACATTGCGCCCGGATTCATCCAGCGAAACTCGTCTACGGACTCGCTGACACCATCACCCGCATGGGAGTGAGCATCTACGAGGGCAGCCGGATAGGAGCCATAGACGGCCACAGTCTCACTCTGGACGGCGGTCGGGTCACTGCCGCCAAAACGTTCGTTTGCACCGAAGGGTACTCCGGACAGCTGCTCGGGAGCAGGAGCCTCATTCCGATCAATTCTTCGATGATCGTGACCAAGCCGTTGCCAGAGGAGGCGTGGCAGCAGATTGGCTGGAACGGGCCGCAGAACCTCAACGACTCCGCGCACACCTTCATCTATTCACAGCGAACGGCAGATGGCCGGATCGCCATCGGCGGCAGGGGCCGGCCGTACCGCTACGGCTCCGGCACGGGGGGCGCAGGCGCGACTGCCCAATCCACAATTGACCTGCTGACCACCAAGCTTGGCGCCTTCTTCCCAGGCATCAACTTCGAAGTGGACCATGCCTGGTCCGGAGTCCTGGGTGTCACCCGCGACTGGAACGGCGGTGTGCAATGGGACTCAGCATCCGGAATAGGGTCCTCGACAGGCTACGCAGGACACGGCGTGACAGCGGCCTATCTGGGCGCTAGGACGCTGGCCGAACTGGCCTTTGACAGGACGACGGAACGAACCTCACTTCCCTGGGTGGGATATCGCGCACCGAAGTGGGAGCCCGAGCCCCTTCGCTGGCTGGGAGTCCACAGCATGTACAGCCTCTTTGGCTTCGCGGACCGGTGGGAAGAGCGCAGGGATTCCACAGAGACCTCCCTCCTGGCCAAATTCGGCAGCAGGCTCGCCGGACTCCACGAATAGCGGTCCGCGCCCAACGGTTCATCCCGGCAATGGCTGTTAAACCAAACGCAGTACGCATTCGCTGAAACGAGGAGGCTATCAATGGCCGCAACGAAAAGACGGTTTGCGCTGGAAGGGAGACCGACGGCGCAGCTGATTGCGGACCACCTGCGCGAACAAATCGTCCGAGGAACCATCCGACCTGGACAACAGATCAATGAATCCCTCGTGGCGAGCCAGCTCAACACGTCCAGGGGTCCCCTCCGGGAAGCACTTCAACGCCTGTGCCAGGAAGGGATCCTTATCTATCGGCGCAACTACGGGGTATTTGTCCTGAAGATTGAACCGGAGGACCTTAGGGAAATCTACTCGGCCCGGGAAACTATTGAGTCCGCCGCTGCCTGCATCCTCTTGGATCGTGGCCCGGGAAGCGTCCTGCACGCCATCGAAATCCTAAAGAAGATTGTAGGCGGTATGGCAAAGCATGCGGCCGATTCCAACTGGGAAGCCATCGCCGGGCTGGACATGCAGTTTCACTCATCTTTCGTTGCCGCAGCGGGGAATTCCCGTCTGGACCGCATCTACACGTCGCTGGCAACTGAATCACGGATGTGCATCCTGAATTTGGAAGTCTCCTACCCCAAAATGGAAGTCTTGGTGGAAGAACATCAAAACATCCTTGATCTGCTGGAAGCTGGTGACAGGGAAGGCCTCCTCGCATCCATCAGACGACACATCCAAAAGGCAGCCGAGCACCTCATTGCTGCCCAAGAAAGGCAAGACAGCCCCTTGGGCCGGACATCGTGAAACGCAGTTGGCTGCACCTCCAAACGTCTTGCCCAGCCGCGGCTGAACCCCCGACAAGGTGAAGGGGCCAGTTTTGTAGTTTCGACCGAATGCCGAAGTCATCGCTTCTCTGCCCAACCACCTCGGATCTGGCGGCTCCAATTGCTACCTAGTCCCAAACCTCATGCACGACATCAGCAGTTGCAGGCCGGGATCAGCAGTTGCGCAGAACGTATCACCGGCTGGATCACAAGTGTCGTTGCCAGCAACACCAAGCGCATCGAGCTACTGATCATCAACGAAGTCGTGCGGCTCACCAGCACCATCCTCTCGGAACTCAGAGGACACACGACTGCAGCAGCTTCGGGTGAAATTGCGGCACGCTTCGCCGAGGTAATTCGGCGCTCGGGATTCCAAAGTGCCATCTCACCCATCACTGAGAAGGTCATCGGCGACATGAATGAGTGGTGGAACCGGCCACAGCCGGGGCCACCCGATGTTTGTTGATGCTATGCACCACGAGGTCTGCGACGGGCAGCGCACATACCGGCAAGGTCTACGTCGCTTCGGCGTCACGGTCAACGGAGAACTGGACATACTTGGCGGTGCGGCGGGGGCGGCGGCGAAGAGGCAAAGTTCTGACTCTCTATACTGACCGTAAGACTCGAGCGTGGAGGACGTCTGCATCACGGTCTGCGACGGGCGCAAGGACCTGCCGGAGGCCATCACCGGTCTGGTCCCTGGCGGCGGTCCAAACCTGCATCATTCACCTGAACTGGGTCCCTTCCGCTACCCCCACCCGGCAATACTGGGACGAAATGTCTCCTTCCACCACACCCCCAGAGGTAGGAACAAAGAACCACTCGAGGAGTTCTCCACAATCTCGGCCGATATACACCATAGTCATCGGCTGGGGCGAACGCCTGGAGCGAGTTCGTGCCCTGACTAGGCTAGACGTGGAAATCTGCCGGGTCATCTGCACCACCTGTGCCATCGAATAGGTCAAGGACCACTACCATGGAGCCGCACGATGGCAGTCGGCCCTGAATGCCTTCGCCAGCGCCTTCGACGGAAGAATCGCCTAGCTGCCTGCAGCAGATGCCACCAAGATCGGACAATCCTGCACGATGCTGTACGACGATGGCTATGTCGTCGTTGTTGAGACATATGAGTGTTCCCCTGAGATAACCCTCAACCAATTTGCCATCTTTCCACCGGATCAGAAGATGTGATCCGATGCGCACCCTTCCTAGGTGCTGCTCGCGTGGAGTTGGGCCACATGGGCTGGTTGGAGGGGTCGTGTGGCGTGGCCCTGAAGGAGAAAGAACAGTCGTGCTGTTTCTTCTACTTCCTCAACGGCGTCCACTGCCTTTGCCAGGGAAGGCGCGGAAACGATCGGTCCGTGGTTGGCCAGCAGCAGGGCACGGCTCGATGCCGCGGCTTTTTCGGCTACCCCTGCCAGTCCTTGGTCTCCCGGTGCAAAATATGGCAACCGGACAAGCCGTCCAACCCTCATTACAAAGTACGCCGTCAAAGGTGGCAGAACGTCACCCTCGTCCAGGTCCTCTAGACATGAAAGGGCAGTGGCATAGGGGGAATGCAGGTGGACTGCGGCCTTGTCCTCAGGCCTGGCTAGGTACATCGCTAGGTGCAGGAATGCCTCTTTTGAGGGGCTGGCCCCGGACATGTGTTCGCCGGTGTCGGAGACCCTGGCCAGATCGTCTGTTCTGAGGTCACCGAGGGAGGCGTTGGTGGGGGTGATCAGCATTCCTCCGTCCACGCGTGAGCTGAGGTTTCCGGAGGTTCCTCGGGTCAAGCCTCTTTGGTGCAGGGACCTGGCCAGTCGAACGAGTTCAGTGCGGATTTCCGTTTCGGTCACCGGTTGTGCTCCCACGCATCAAGGAAGAGGGTACGCGTTCCGAGGTTTCCGGATTTGAGTAGGATGGCCAGCCCCGGCCCGGTTTTCGTTGTCAGCCATGGCACGCCTGGAGAGACCTCTTTCCCGACACGGGCCGTGGTGATGCCGAGCCTGCGGACTACAGCGCCGGAGGTTTCTCCGCCAGCGACTATGAGTTGGCGGACACCCAAGGCGACGAGTCCTTCGGCGATAGCGGAAAGGCTGTCTTCGGTTATCTGCGCCGCCCGGGCCTGGCCCAGTTCCTCTTGAGCCCTCGAGACTTCCTGTGGAGTGGTGGTTGAATGGATCAGGATGGGTCCGTCCGCGAGATTTTCGCGCGCGAACAGCAGCGCTTCGCCGACGACGTCCCGTCCTTCTGCGGCGGCCACGGGGTCCACCAGGAAACAGGGACGGGACTGCCGGAATGTGTCGATCTGGACGTTCGTCATCTCCGAGCAACTGCCTGCGATGACGGCGGCCGGGCCTGATGGCCGGGCGTCGCGCCTCGAGTCTGGCGTGTCGCGGAGCCCAAGGGCAACAGCAAGTCCTCCGACGAGCCCAGAGCCGCCGGTGACAAGCGGGTGCTGGAGCGCTGCGGCGCCCAGCACGGCGAGGTGGCGGTCAGTCAGTGTGTCGATGACGGCGTAATGGACACCTTTGTCGCTCAGGCTCCGGAGTCGGGATTGAACTGCCGAAGTACCGGCTTCCAGAACGCTGTAACCGATGTGCCCCACGACGTTTCTAGTTTGGGCTTGGAGCAGCCTTGGCACGCTCGAGTCCGTCATCGGCGTCAGCGGATGGTTGCGCATGGATGATTCCTGCAAGAGGTCCGTGCCTGCGAACAACACGCCGTTGTACACGGTCCGCTGTAGTGCCGGGGTTCCGGGAGCGACGACAGTGACTTGGCCTGCGGGAACGAACTCTTTGCGAAGGGCATCTGCTACGGGGCCGATGTTGCCTTCGGGGGTTGAGTCGAACGTTGAGCAGTATTTGAAGTAGAGCTGCTGAACGCCTCGGGACCTGAGGGCACGTGCCGCCACCAGCGACTCTTTCACTGCCTCAGCGGCGGGAACGCTGCGGGTCTTCAGGGAAACCACTATGCAGTCAACGTTGTCCAACTGCATCAAGGAGTCGGGGATGCCGAAGGTCTGTACTACCCGCATTCCGGCGCCGGCAAGAGTGCCGGCCACATCCGAGGCTCCTGTAAAGTCGTCGGCGATAACTCCCAACCATGGGGCATCCGTATTCATTTGAGTGGTTGACATGGTGATGTCCTTCTCGGGTAGGGACGGTGCTACGAGTCTTTGGAAGGAAAAAGACCACTGAGCTGGGCCACCCCGGAGTCGGGGGAAGCAAGAACAGTGGGTCCGTCGGGCGAGACCAGGGTTTCGTTAAGGACCCGGGCCATTGACGCCTGGGCGAGAACGACGACGTCGCACTCCCCTGCCAGCTCAGAGAACGCGGCGAGCACCAAACTGTCGTGTTTCCCGCGGTCACCTGCGCGCAGGGCGTCGAAAGCGCCCCCGACTATCCGGGGGTTGATAGTGGGCTTTTTGTTCTGCTCTTTGGCTGAGTCTTGCACGAGTCTGGTGGTCGGTCCCAGTGTTGCGGACAGGGTCGCGAGCACGCCTATCCTCTCGCCGGTCAGTACGGCCTGCTTTGCCATTGGAGCGTCAATGCGCAGGACAGGGATGGAGACGAAGTCAGTGGCGGCGGTGGCCGCTTCGCCGATGGAGGAGCAGGTCACCAACAGGGCCTGGGCGCCGGATTCTTCGGCGTAGCGAGCATAGTTGACCAGCCGGCGCCGAACATGTCCGGGCGTTGTTCCAAGGGCAATCGTGTCGTGGAGCAATGACTCGTCTACGTAGTGCATGACCCGTAGGCCGGGAACGGCATCCTTTGCCTTGGCTTCCATGTCCGGTACCAGGCCGGGCACCGTGTGCAGCATGGCAATGGTGTTCAGGGGCAGGTTCATGTTTTTCAGAATAAGACACAAGAAGATGCCAATTAAGGGAGCTTGGTAGAAGGCATTGTTTCCAATAGGGCAAGAAGAATGTTTATGCGCCTATTCTCGCGGCGAGGCCGTGTCGGAGGTGCTCAATGGCTGCACCGATCCGGCGTGGGGTCCTGTCGGTGGAGGGATAGAGGGCGTAAATATCGGCGCTGGGTGTGGGGACATTCGGGAGGACCTGCTGCAGCACTCCTTGGTGAATCAACGGGTTGACGTGCCAAGTGGAACGCATGATCAGGCCATGTCCTTGCATACACCAGTCGGTCACCACATCTCCGTCATCGCTGATCATGCTGCCGCTGACGTCTACGTATTCCTGCCCCCTCTCCCCAAAGCGCCACAATGAGTAGTCGCCGTTGTTTTCCCGTAGGACGATGCAGTTGTGTCTTTCGAGGTCCCGGGTAGTCCGCAGCGGTGCGGCGTTGTCCAGGTAGCTGGGCGCCGCACACACAATCCTGCGGTTCCGCGCAAGAAGCTTTGCCTTGAGCCTGGAGTCCGACAGGCCTCCAACGCGAATGGCGATATCGAAGTTGGTACCCGAAATGTTCAACGGCAGCGCAGAGAGCTCCAGGTCTACCCGGACCAACGGATGCTGCCGGGCGAACTCCCCCAGCAGCGGCGCAATATGCTTACGTCCAATACCCAGGCTCGAATGCACAGTGATGCTGCCTTTGAGCTCACCATGCTGAGTGGACAGTGCTTCTTCAAGATCAGTCTTCTGTTGCAAGATGGCCAAAGCGCCTGCCGCATAGAGCTGCCCCTCTTCAGTGAGGGTCAGCCGGCGGGTGCTGCGCCTGATTAGTTGTACCCCCAGGCGCGCTTCCAGTGCACTGAGGCGTTTACTCACCGCTGACACTGACTTTCCCCAGTTTCTGGCAGCTTCAGTAAGGCTCTGGGAACGGGAGATTTGTTCAAAAAAATCCAGATCGTCGATCGAGGTGAGGTCCATGACTACTTCTTTCGTTTTTGGAAACAATGTATTCCCTAACGGCCTATTAATCATAAGCTTCTTGTGTCTTATGCTGATCTGACTGGAAGCACAGCCGAAGTAGCGCCCTCCAACGGGACACCACGAATTGGCATTACGGCGTGCAGTATGGGAAGCAAGGTATAACGCGTGAGTACACTCGAAACGGACGTCGTCATCGTCGGAGTCGGCTCGGTAGGGAGCATGGCAAGCTGGCAAATCGCCTCCCGTGGTCAGCGGGTTATCGGAGTAGACAGGTTTTCCATCCCTGGACCGTTCTCTGCCTACGCTGGCGAATCGCGCATGTTCCGCAAGATCTACGCCGAAGGCGGGCATTACACACCACTTTTGCAAAGGTCACAGGATCTGTGGCGAATTCTTGAAAAAAACACCGGAACCCGCCTGCTCAACACTACCGGCGCTGTCACGATCTACGACGAGCACAATCCACGGTTGGCCTCGCTCCTTGCAGCAGGAAAGAACAATGGCCTTGACTACGAGGTGCTCCGGGGTGACGAGGCCAGGACAAAGTATCCCGAACATGTATTCAGGGACACTGACGTCACCATCTTCGACCCTGATGGCGGGTATGTAAGTTCAGAGAAGGCCGTGACCGCCGCACTCACCGAAGCTACCCGGCTTGGTGCCAAATTCCTGGGGGACCGGAAAGCCCACAGCGTTGAACCCTACGGTGACCGGTACATCGTGCGCACCGATCGAGAAGAAATCATCGCTTCCCGGGTAGTGCTCTCGCAGGGAAACGGTGCCGGCCCAGTATGCAAGGACCTCGGTGTTCACCTTTCAGTCCTGCCACAGATCCTGACGTGGTTCCCCATAGTGGACCCGGCTGCGTTCTGCAGGGCAGACATGCCGGTCTTCGTAAGGAGGGCAGAGGAGAAGGGCAGGTCGGACAAAACCCAATTCTACGGTTTCCCCAGCGCAGATGGTTGGACGGTGAAAGTCGTCGCGAGCATATTCCTGGACGAGGTTGAATCCATGGAAAAGCCCCCGACGTGGGATCCCCGGCACTTGGATACGATCCGGGCGTGGGTCCGGGAATTCATGCCAGGACTGATTCCGGACCCCGTAAGGGTTGCCACATGCGCGGACGGTCATTTACCTGATACGACCGCGTTGTTCGGCCCAATACCCGGGATGGAAGGCGTCATCGTGGCCGCTGGATTCTCCGGCCACGGCTTCAAGATGGCTTCCGGGCTCGGAGCTATCGCAGCCGAACTCCTGCTGGACGGAACAACCGCAACAGACGTCAGCTTCATGAACCCCGGCAGGTTCCTCGGACCGGATACCCGACTCACCTCCTTGGCTCTGAGCTGAGGAAAACCGGTTCGACCACGAAAAGTAACAGCAACAACAACGAACGGATTAATCATGGCAAACACAAACTTCCGGCCGAAGTACATCTCTTACGACGTCTACGGCACGCTGATCAATTTCACCATCTATCCCACAACCCAGCGCCTGCTCGATGGCCGGATACCGGATGAGCAGTGGCTTGCCTTCAAGAAAATCTTCCGCGCATACCGGTTCGACGAGATCAAGGAATACAAGCCCTACGAGCAGGTCCTTCAGAATGCCTTTGACCGCGCATGCAAGCGATTTGGCATTGGACCGACCCCTGGTGCCGGCGCAGCCCTCGCTGAGGCTGTTCGGAACGCAGTAGCCCACGAGGATGTACCGGCGCCCCTGAAGCTCCAAGGTGACAATTTCAAGCTGGTGGCTTTGTCCAACGCCGACGACAGCTTCCTGGACATCAGCATTCCCAAACTCGGTGCAGATTGGCACGCGGTCTTTACCGCTGAGCAGGCCGGGGCCTACAAGCCACGCCTCCAGGCGTTTGAATACATGCTGGACACCCTGAACGCCAAGCCTGAGGACTTCCTGCATGTCTCCGCGCACCCACTGTATGACCACATCCCGATGTACAACCTGGGCTTCCGAGACCTCGTTATGCTGGACCGCGGCGCTGAACCCTTCACGGAAGGCTACAACATCTTCACAGTGAAGTCCCTGGACGAGTTGAACAAGCACCTCGGTCTCTAGACTCCCTTCGCCGCAAACTTTTCGAACTTTCTACATAACCGGGCCTGTTGGAGCTGCTCCAACAGGCCCGGTTGCTGTGTCTCCCCGACCAGCTACACAGCAGGCGTTCATGGGCTAGAGAATCAGCTGCGTCCGAGTGTTCTGTCTCATAACAGTGGAATTCGTATAACCAAGCACGGACGGTCCAGCTAATCACTTCAGATCGACCACACAGTCCCGCTCGGAGAAACACACGAACTCATCGATGACACGACCGGTCGTATGCCCGGGGATCTATCTCGTTCAGTTAAGGAAGCAATTCCTCACACGAACCTGCAACGCTTCTAACCTGTCTATCTCATGAGACACCACCGAGGAAAGAACGACGTATGGGTGCTTATCGGCGTTGAAGTAGGACGAGTAGAAGTAGATGAGAGAACCCGTCCCATCCCGCTTTCTCGTGTTTTCGCAGGTCAGGTAGGCGTTGCAGTACTGAAGCGCCATGGGCTTGTCGCGAGTGAATGCGCGAGGCCGTGCGGCTCGGCGACGTAATCTCTCATTAGATGAGAGAATTTTGCGTACAGTTAGGTCGGTGAGCATCGAACCTGGGCGGATTCCGTCCTTTCTAACCAACGTGAATGTCGGGCTGCTGCGTGCCGAGGACCGCGTCTTTGAAGCGATGCTAGATGGCTGGCGGGCGCAGATGCTGGCACGCGGGCTGTCGACGTCGTATATCAAGAGCTCGTGCGGGACGGTCCAGCGGTTTCAGGAGCATGCGAATGAGTACCCGTGGACGTGGTCGGCGCATCACGTGGATGAGTTCCTGGCGGACCGGCGGAGCTCCGAGAAAGGTTTGGCGTTATCGACGCTGCGGGCTAATTCCGGGGCTATCAGGGCGTTCTGCTCATACCTGACTGATGGGCGCTACGGTTGGGCGGCGTTCTGCGAACGGGTTTTCTCGGACATCCCGGTGCAGGTCGTATTCGAGTGGAACTCGCCCCGGCATACAACGGATGATGCGATGCCGGCACGCCGCCGGGCGTTTACCAGGGCCGAGCTGCAGGCGTTCTTCGACGCCGCCGACGACTTGGTGGACACTGAGTTTGCCAAGGGATCCAAGCGCTGGCTTCCAGCCTTGAGGGACTCGACGGCGTTCAAGGTCGCTTACGCCTACGGGCTGCGGCGGCGTGAGCTGGCGATGCTCGAATATGTCGACTTCGGGCCCAACCCGCACGTTGAGTCTTTCGGCCGGTTCGGGGCGCTCCAGGTGCGCTGGGCCAAGGGAACCAAGGGCTCAGGCCCCCGCCGACGCACGGTTCTGACTGTCCCCGAATTCGATTGGGTCGTCGGGCTCCTTGAGTATTGGCTCTCCCCTGACGGCCGGAAACGTTTCCCCACCGCCGACCGGTCAGCCAGCCTGTGGCCCTCGGAACGCTCCGGCTCCACTGTTTTCCGCAATTTGACCGCTCTTTCCAGCGGGTGAGGAAAATCGCCGGGCTCCCGGAGGAACTTTCCCTGCACACGTTGAGGCATTCGTACGTGACGCACCTGATCGAGGCCGGCTACGACCCGTTGTTTATCCAGCAGCAGGTCGGGCACAGCTACTCCTCGACCACGGCCCTCTATACTTCCGTGTCGGCGGACTTCAAACAGAAGACCATCCAGAAAATGATCGCCCAGCGGCTGCGCAGCGGCGGCACAAATGAGGGGAACGGCCATGGCTGAACAGCGACGGATTGGCTACCGCTGGAATCTTCGGCAGCTGATGGCCCAACGGAACCTCTGGAAGACCACCGAGCTTCTCCCCCTGCTGAAATCCCGGGGTATCAATCTTTCCAACGCCCAGGTCCACCGGCTCGTCACCGGAACGCCGGAACGCATTCCAGCCCAGACCTTCGCGGCGCTCTGCGACATCCTGGAATGCACGCCCAACGACCTCTTCGAACCCTACGTGCAGATGCGCGCCGCGAAGACCGCCAACGCCCCGAAGAAGCCAGAGGACCTTGGCATCGCCCCCGGTGCGCCGATCGCTCGACGGATCCGCGTGCTGCCACCGGATGAAGATGCCTAGGCCACGAAAAGCCGGAGACCCCGTCAGATGGCCTGAACCATGCGGACGCTGCGGTGAACACCATCAAATCGCGGTCCGCTGGCCGGACGGCGGAATCTGCGGTTACTGCTACCAGCAGGCCAAAAGAACCCGAGGCACCTGCGCCTGCGGTCACGAGGGTGTCCTGCCCGGCCGCGTCGACACGCTGCCGGCATGCCGGAGCTGCTCCGGAGTCCAGCTCAACATCGACTGCATCGGATGCGGGAACGAGGATGAACTCCACTCAGGGAACCGATGCTGGTCATGCATCCTCGCGGCCACCGTCGACAGGCTCCTCAGTCCACCGGATAACCAACCACCCTCCCCGGCGCTCCGGGCAGTCGCCACCGCCTTGAAATCCATGAAGCGGGCCAACAGTGGCATGACCTGGATCCAGCAACCGCACGTCACCGCTTTCCTCCAGCAACTGGCGGCCACGCCTGTGATCACCCACACCCACCTCGACGAACTACCGGCATCCCGCACGCGCGAATACGTCCGAGGACTACTCGTCGAACACCAGGCGCTGCCGCGCCGCGATGAACTCAGCGCAAGGTTTGCTGAATGGGCCGAGCAGGCACTCGAGCGGATCACCAGCCAGAACCATCGGGACATCATCCGGCGCTACATCCGCTGGCACCACCAGCGCCGGATGAACCAGATGGACGAGGTCACCCAAGGCACCTTCCTGCGGGCCAAACAATCAGTCACCGTCGGCATCGAACTGCTGAACTGGCTCACCGAACGAGACACTGAACTCGCAGCACTGACCCAAGCCCACCTGGACCGATGGCAGGCAGAAGGCCCAACGACACGGGGCATTGCCTCACACTTCCTCGACTGGGCCACCAGAACCAGCCTTATCGATCCCTCATTGAAGCTGCAGCCCCACCGTCGCGGCACCAGCCCAAGACTCGATGCAGCCGCTCAAGCAGAGCTCGTCCGCGGCCTCAGCCACACGACCGACATGAGCCCGCGGGACCGAGCAGCGGCCATCCTTGTTCTGGTCTTTGGCCAACAGGTTTCCGACATCGTCCAGCTGACGTGGCACGACGTCAAGGTGACAGAGGATCTGGTCACGGTCACCTTCGGAGCCGTCGAGATCGCACTCACCTCGCCGCTCGATGAGCCCTGGAGAGAACTCGCAGCCACCCCGACCCACGATCAAACAGCAGCGCACCCCAACAGCAACTGGGTGTTCCGCGGCGGCGCCCCCGGCCGGCATCTTCGCGCTTCAACCCTCACCCAGCGCCTCAGCGCCGCGTTCAGCAGCCGGGCCGCCAGACTCGGAACCCTACACGAGCTTAAAATCGCTCCGGTGGCCATCATCGCCGAAGCTCTCGGCTACGCCCCGGCCACGATCGATCGCCACGCACTGGCCTCTTCGGCCAACTACATGGAATACATCTCGTCGCTCCACGCACCAAGTTCAAGTCACGACAAACCATCGCTGCCTCTTCGCAGGGGCTACTAGGCCACGCATTGCGCCTATTCCGGCGAAGCGATCCATATCTCGCCATTAGAGAGAACGCGGGCGAGGCATCCGGCGATACGTACCGCATCCTCTTCTGTCGAACCAGGCACGAGCCTGATCCCAAGATGCGAGGCCGGAAGATCTGCACTTACCACTGCTCTTTCGACACTTGGGTCTTCATCGCAGGGACTCAGCGAGTCATATCTGGGATGAATCGCACCTACATTCCAGGAGTCGTCCTCGCTGATGGAACGTTGAAACGACCCCGCTTGCGATCCAGCACAGCCCGCCAGAAGCAGGGCTAAAACTGGAGACAAGGACTTAGGAAGCGTGCTCATGACTCATGATATGGACAACTCGTGCTGGCCTCATGGTTGTTATTCCGCCTCAAGCGCCTCTTCCTCATACCGGCTGACCAACTAGCCACCGTAATCCAGGCTGCCCTGCAGCATCGACTTCTCGCAAAGCGATGGAAACCTTGACGCTAGGAGGCGCGTTCTCACCGGCCCATGCTGAAGCCTCAGCAAGGCTCACGGAATCAAGATTAAAAGCCGACACAGAATGACCGTCCACCAGGAAGACCCGAAAATCAGAGGTGGTCGATTCCCATACTGTGTCTCGCTCATCAACAAGCCGTGCCTTCATGCACTCAACCTACGACGCGGACTTCATGCGCCCGGAGCAGACGCCAACTCGTCCCACACCATCACGTCCCGCTGCCAGTTGGTCCCGAAGACTCAATCTTCTGGTTCCGGGCCGGGTTCGGCCCATTCCAGCGCGGCGACAACATGTCCTTCATTGGGCAGGGCCTTCTTTTCGTCGGCAGGGAGTTTGTCGTAGGTGTAGGCTGCGACCGCCATCGGCGAAGTTGAGCGGCCGAGGCTGTAGCGTACGCTGCGGTCGTTCTTGGTGCCGCAGATGAGAATGCCGATAGTTTCGTTGTGGTGCTCGCGGCGGAGCATGTCATCGACGAGGGCAACGTAGAAGTTAAGTTTGCCGGCGAACTCCGGCTGAAACTTCCCTGTCTTGAGTTCGATGACCACGTATCTGTTCTGGTCCATATGGAAGAACAGCATGTCGACGTAGTAATCGTCGCCGTCGACGTCGAAGTGGACTTGCCGGCCGACGAAAGCGAATCCTGGTCCGAGTTCGCGCAGGGTTTCGGTGATTCGACTGGTCAACGCCAGTTCCAGTTCGCGTTCAGCGACTTCCCCGGACAAGCCCAGGAATTCGAAGTTGTAGGGGTCCTTCGCGATTTGTTGGGCAAGCTCGGAGTCTTGCGCAACAAGCTGTTGCGCGAAGTTGGACGGAGCTGCGCCGGTCCTTTCTAGGGTTCGGTTCATGATCATGTTCAGCAAGACGTTTCTTGACCACCCGTATTGGACCGCTGCTGCAGCGTAGGAGGTGCGTTTTTCCTGTGCGTCTAACTTGTCCAGCAGGACAGTGACATGGCCCCACGGCAATTGCGCAACAGCTTGTTGCGCAATTGGACCGTCCTGCCAGGCTCCGGCGAACGTAGTCATGTACTGGATGTTGCGTGGCGAAAGGCCTTTCATCTCCGGGAACTCGACACGCAGGTCCGAGGACAGACGCTTGATCACCCCGCTCCCCCAGCCGTGCTGCTCCTGCTGAAGCCTCACGCCCTGACCGATGGCCCAGTACAGCTCGATCAGCTGGGTGTTAACGGTACGCAGAGCTTTGATCCGTGCATCCCGGACAGTGCTCTTTAGGCTGTCAAGCAATTCAGTGTAGCCACCGGGTAGGTCAACAACACGTAAGTCAGTCACGCGTCCACCCTAGTTGGAACCCCGGACAATCCGTTGCAATGGGCTGTTCTGCCGGAGGCCAGCTGGATACTTCGGCAAATGGACGCCCGCAACGCGGTACCCGCGGGGCCGGTGCCGAACACCCCGCTGCCGACGGTCAGCACTCCACCGTCCGAGAATCCCCGACCTTGGCGGCCACCCGGTCGGCTTGGTGTCTGTGTCAGGGTACCCAGCCGTTGGGTACAGCTTCTGACCACGCGCCGGGCCGAATGCCAAACGCTGCGCGCGCATGGCGAAGCAACCAGCGCATCAGCGGTCCCACGCTAGAGTCCCAGTTGTTGTTCAACCCAGGCTTGCGCGATGCTGATACCCGCATCTGAGGTTTTTTGCGCAGCACTTACGAGAAACGCCTTAAGCTTCTGACGAGCATTTAACCGCATGGTTTGTGGAGCATTCTTGTCTGCCAGCTCGTGAGTCGCGGCCACCAACTCATCTGACCCGTCAGCGCCGAACTTCTTGACCAACCTCAGCAGATCCTCGGCCTGATGTGGCAGTACAACATTTCCGTTGACGTGTTGCGCTACTACGCCTTCCACGTGATTGAAGTACTGGTTATGGATGTTTACGATTTGTTGGGCTGGGGATCGTACGAGTTCCAAAGAATCAAAACCCTCTCGCCCTGGACTTGTTGGGACTAGTTGTTCAACCAGTTGAGCTACGGATTCCAAATCCGGTTCGGATTCGTGGTCACCAAGCTCTGATTCCAGTTCCTGCCGGATAGACAGAATTCTCCGTTGACGCTCGTGCTTTGCGTCTAGTTGTAGCCTCCTCAGTCGCTTGGCATATCTCGAGACGAGATTTTCAGCTTGAGAGTTGGTTAGCCCAAGTTCGACGAGCATGCACGCGGCAGCATCCTGATTTTCGATCGTTGCAACGAACTCGCTAAAACGCCTGATTTCGGAACCCCAAGTTTCCGCAGAGACTCCGTCCTCGGAAAAGAACTCGACCACTCGCCCACTGTCCGTTTGGTACCCGGATTGCCGTACACGCTGGTGGCGGACTGACATGAGCCATTCCTGAAACAGGGTAAGAAGCTGGGCTGTTTCTTCTTCAAACAGGCGTCCGGACGGGAGGTACAGACGGAACAGCAGATTGTGAAGTCGGTCGTCGATGTATGAAACTGCAATGTTGGAAAGCTCGGCATTGCGCTTGTACACCCGCGGGCTGATGCCGTTGGACTGCAAGAGATCATTGACGCGGAGGCGTAGCGTCTCGTCCATTTCGCCGAAGTGATCGAGAGCGGCTTGGTCATTCCAGGTGTAGCCGTCCCACTCTTCCCCTTCATTGGAAGCTGCCAATAACGATGCACCACCGTACACGGCCTCATGGACCATGACCAGGCTTCGTGCCTTGGCCAAAGCTAGGATCAGCGGGACGCTTACCCGACTGAATTGCTCCGAAACGAGTTGCTCGTAGTTCCGGCGGTTCAACGTGACCACTGCCCCCGAGAGCTCTCCATCCCCGAGGATCGTGATGATCTTGTCCCAGTTAGCCGGAGAAGACGTCAGCCGCTTGGCTACGTAGCCAGCGCCCGACACTTTGATTCGGCTAGTGATGGACTCCGTAGTTACCCCGATGGTCAGGAAATAGTTTTGCATCCCAACATTCTGAGGGGTATCACCGCTCCAAGCGGCAGCGAACCCTGCGGGACCGGCGCCGAATTAGAGATACGGGCTACGCTTGCAGGGCTCTTACGTCCGGGAACCAGCCAGCGGGAGCCTTCTTGGGTTCCAGATGCTCGGGGTAGCGGTGTTCTTTCATGTCGCAGTTGTAGAAGGGACCTTGTGGGTCCAGAAGGACTCTCATGTGGTGGTCTGCGTGGTCCTTCCACCAGACACTCATGCCGGTCTTTGGATCCAGACGCAGATGCTCCCATGAACGCCACAGAGCCGCCACACGTGAGACGGCCTCCGGGTGGAAATACCACTCGATGCACCACTTGGCGGACTTTACCGTGACGCTGCGGACATACGTGGGCAGCAACTGCTCATGGAGGAACTCTTCCGCCGAGCCGTAGACGAGCCCCGGTTCTTTCTCCGCACCCTGCCCAGCTGCAACTGGGGCCGGTGTGTCCGTGCCGTAAAGGTCAAAATCAGTTGCCATGTGTGGTGCCCCTTCCTATTTCGTGACCCAGGGATTGGCTGCCGGTGCAGCTGGAATCGGGACAGCGGGTTCTTCGGGGCGGGGGCTGTATTTCTTGATGGATGCCTCCACTGTTTCCTTGTCGGGTCCGGTGTACCAGGGCATCGTACGGACGAGCGTGGCCGGTGCGCCGGAGGCAAGGACGACTGCCCGGCCCCGATCCAGTTCGGCGAGGTTGGAAACGTCGAAAATGCGTTCCTTGCCCTCCTGGCGGGACCGGCTGGAACCGGACTTACCTGAGGAAGTGGAGACGTTGATATAGCTGTAGTCACCGATCAGATCCGAGAGCGCACGGAGGAATCCTTCTTCGGCCACACCACCGCCGTAGACCTTCACGTTCGCCGCTGACCAGATTTTCCGCATGTTCGCCTCTCCCCACAGCTCCACGCCCTGGGACCAGGACTGCAAGATCCCCATGACAATCAATCCCTTGGCTCCGACAACACTTCCCCGCCGCCCGTGTCCAGATCAAGCGCACTGTGGACCGCGGCCAAGCGGTGGGACATGAGTTTGGCAAAACCCATGACGGCCGTTCTTCGGTGGCCCGGCCCTCCAGCCAATCGAAGCCCCAGCCGTTCACGTCGGCTGAAACGGCCTCGTCTACCAAGGCCTCAAATTCACGCATCAGTTTCCCCATTCTTGTTCTTCGCCGGCCCTTCCGCCGCGAGTTGCGCGGCGACGCGACCGATCAATCCGTAGGGAATCGGCTTCGCCAGGACGAACTTCAGGGTCCCTTTCCCTGCAAGGTACGGTTCCAGCTCAGCGTTCAGCGTGTCGTCACCACGTGGGACCGGGTAGATCGAGATGTGGTGCTTCCAAGCCGCGAAGTACACAACGTAATGCCCGTCAAGGGTGACGGTAGGGATGCCGTAACTGATCATTTCACCTGCACCAGGTATCGATTCGTGGATGTTCCTGCGAATCTCCTGGAGGACCGATTGGACGGCGGCAGGCTGCCCCGCAATGTAGTCGTCAACCGATGCGTGTTGCATGTACGTCCACCCTTTGCTTGCTGCTGACTGGCTCTCCCCCGGAAAGCGGCCACCTATCGAGCGGGTCATGTCCTCTCGTGCGGCCCCACAGGCCCTGCGCATGCCGATCCGATATGCGTGGACCTCACGGTTCGAGGAAGCATCGGATGCTGACCTAGGACTCACGCTAAACGCTGCAGACGGGCGGCGCCAATCCCGCCGGTAGGGTTGCAGCATGGGGACAGTCTTGGAAGCCGAAGGCTTGATGGTCGGGTATGCCGGGGCTCCGGTGTGCGGTGAAGTTTCTGCGTCAGTGGACGCAGGTGAGGTCTTGGGAATCGTCGGCGTCAATGGCGCGGGCAAGTCCACGGTGGCTCGAACCATCGCGGGCCGGCAGGCTTCGTTGGCAGGAGACGTGAAGGTCCACGGGCTTCTGATCGATCCCGACGCCGTGCCATTCCGCAGGCAGGTGTCCGCGGTCTTCGATGACGACCTCTTCTTCCCCTCCCTCACTGTGCGCGAACACCTGCTCCTCATCGCCCGCGGACACTCGCTTGATGACCCCGAAGGGCGCGTGGAGGAAGAACTCCGGTTCTTCGGGCTTGTGGGCAGGTCGCACGCAATCCCCGATGCCCTCTCATCCGGCCAGCGGCGCAGGCTGTTGCTTGCCGCCGGACTCATCCGCCCGTCGTCGCTCCTGATCCTTGATGAGCCGGAACAGCGGCTCGATCCACGGATGCGGACAGCCCTCGGTGAGCGCATCGCCGAGCACGCCAAGGACGGCGGCGCGGTGGTTCTGGTGACCCACGATCCTCAATTGCTGCTCGCTACGGCGTCGTCGTGTTTGGTCATTGATGAAGAAGTCCAGGAATTCGACCCTGAGCAGGGGGCTTCGATCATTGCGGGGTCCTGACGTACTCACCATTGAACGCCCACAGGAGAGTCGCCGGACAGCTGCTGACCTTGTGCGCTTTACCCACCGATCCTCCCGGCGCTACAAACGCAGCCGGATCTCGTGGGGTGACCGGTTCGTCGACGCCTATAGTTGGGCCCTCGGCATAGCTGTCTCCCTCACCATCGCTGCCTCCTTCGTCCTGGCCCTCCGCAACGAACTCGCGGACCGCGCGTCGACATCCACCAGCATCATCCGGGAGCAGTGGCTTGCCATTCCGGAGCCCCTGCTATGGACATCCGTGACGTTTGCTGCTCTCCTCGTCATGAGCAACCTCGCGCGGAAGCTGGGACCTGTCACCGTCAACGGACCCGAGAGCACGTGGTGGCTGACCCTTCCGATCGACCGCCGTCCCATGGTCCTTCCGCGGTTCCTCCGCAAAGTGGGCCTTGCCGCGGCCGGATCGGCGATCACCTACCTGCCCTTCAGCTTGGTGACCAGCGTTGACCGCACTCCTCTGGAACACATATTTGCGGCGCTCACATTCGGTGCGGCCGCTGTCCTGGCGATCACTTTGGCGGCCATGCAGCAGCTCCGTTCATTGGGTCCCCGGGTGGGGCGGTTGGTGACGACGGCTGCCCTGCTCGCGTGCGCGGTCCTCCCGGCGTTGTCGTCGTCTCCGTGGCCAACAGCGTTGGCAGGCGTTGCCGCCGTCGGACTCTTGGGCAGCGTAGCGCCGCGCGCAGGCGAGGTACGCGGCCACGAGCTGGTTCGCGGCGGCGCCGTGGCCGGTCATGCCGGCGCATCACTGTTCATGATGGATTCCAATGAGGTGCTGCGCGCTCTCAGCGGCGGTCAAAAGAGGGTCGACGGCGGCAGAGCAGCCGCGTTCTTCGCCCGCCCAGTGCGTGGCCCGCTTCGGGCACAGATCCGCGCCGACGTGGTGGCCTTCCTCCGGCTCAATCCACCGCTTTCTCCGCCGCTGCTGTGGATAGCCGCTTGCATCGCGGTTCTCCTTGTCGACGGCGGCCTGCCCGAGTTCGCCCAGCTGGCCGTCATCGTGGTTGCAGGCTGTGCGACGTCTTCCGGAATGGGTACCGTGGCACGGAAGACGGCCTTGGTTCCTGAACTCGACGCACTGCTGCCCCTGCATCCGGCATTGGTGCGGACCAGCCGGACGCTCATGCCGTGCCTGGCGATGGCCGCGTGGATGGCGGTACTCAGTGCGCTCTTGGTCCTCCTTGGTGCCGCTAACCCCGCCTTGATCGGAGTAGGCGCCGTGGCAGGATTCGGTATGGGTGCCGGGTCCCTCCGCTCAGCAACACGAACACCACCGGACTGGTCGGCGCCGCCAGTAGAAACCCCTTTCGGCCCAGTTCCCCGCGCTCAACTGGGTTCGCTGCTTCGCGGGCTGGACGTGACAATCCTGGCGATGGTTCCGCTGCTGGTCGCCCTGTATCTCGGCTACGTGCCGATATCCGTGATGCTGGTGCAGGTGGCGATCAGTGTCGGCATCGTCCTGCTGGTTGTGCTGACGCGGCCAAAACGCAGCTGACTCTATAGCAACACCGTGCCTTGGATGCACGTGGCCGACGCTCCGCCGATCCAGATCTCCCCACCCTCAGCCTTGACGTGGATGCGCCCGGCACGGCCCAGCACCGTGCCCTGCGCAGCGACATACTCGTCCGGAGCCCGCCCACTGCCGATCAGCCACTGGGCCGCCCCGGCGTTGAAGCTGCCTGTCACCGGGTCCTCCACCATGGCATCGCCGGGAATGAACGTACGGACTTCGAAATCGACGTCGGCATCCGGCTGGTGCGGGCCGATCACGCCAACCTTGAGGTCACCCATGGCAACGAGATCCGGTTGGATCGCCAGCACCTGTTCAGCTGATTCAAGGAGCACGCCGATCCACTGCGGGCCATTGACCAGCCACGATGCGTCTACCAGTGCCTCCTCCGGCAGCCGCAGCCCGGCCGCGAGTTGAACGCGGACAGCGTCGCTTACCGGTTCGAAGCGCGTCAGTGGCGGCGCAGCAAAAGCCAAGCGACCGGCGTCGTGCTTGACACGAACCAAGCCCGCACCGCACTCCTGAACCAGGACGCCGTCAGTCTTGGGCACTCCCCCGGCCTGAAGCCAGGTGTGTGCGGACCCAAGCGTCGGGTGCCCCGCAAAGGGAAACTCCTCGCTGCCCGTGAAGATCCGAACCTTGTAGTCCGCAGCCGGATCCGTGGCTGGCAGGAGGAACGTGGTTTCCGAGAGGTTGGTCCAGTTGGCAAAGTGCTGCATGGCCTCGCTGCTGAGGCCTTCGGCATCGACGACGACGGCAAGCGGGTTCCCGAGGTACGGCTGCTCGGAGAACACGTCAATTTGGTGGAACGGGCGGATGCGGAGGGCTTCTGAAGTCACCGCTGCAGGCTATCATCGGGTGCTGGCAGGCATGCCACGCGTCTGCGAAACTACCATCATGGCAGAGAACAAGACGCAGCCCACGGACGTATCCGTGGAGGAATTCCTGGCCGCTGTGGAGCACCCAACGCGGCGGGCAGACGGCTTCGAATTGCTGGACATGATGCGTGAGCTCACAGGCCAGGAAGCCGTCATGTGGGGTCCGACCATCGTCGGATTCGGCAGCTATCACTACAAATACGACAGTGGCCGCGAGGGTGACGCCGCCGCCGTCGGCTTTTCACCGCGCAAGGCCAATCTGGTGCTCTATGGCGTCACCGAAGGCCCGCACGCAGACAGGCTGCTCCCTGAGCTCGGCAAGCACAAGACCAGCACGGCCTGCCTCTATGTCACCAAGCTCGATGACGTGGACAGGGGTGTCTTGGCCGAGATGATCCGCACCGGCTACCAGCACGTCATGTCGGAGTACCACACGCCGTAGCCGGTCCCCCGAGTTGGCAGTTAATGACAGTTCCAAGCATCAACATTGGCATTAAATGGCATCTCGGCGGAGGACTGTGGGGAAGAAAAAAGGCCCCCGCCACCGGATTCCGGTAGCGGGGGCCTTCTTTGCAGTCAGAGACTACTTGCTTGCAACGACCTCGAGGTCGATGACAGCAGAAACATCCTCGTGCAGGCGAACGTTGGCCGTGTACGAACCGACAGACTTGATGTGGTTCGGCAGTTCAACGTTGCGCTTGTCGATGGCGCCGAGGCCAGCGGCCTCAACAGCAGCAGCGACATCAGCAGGCTTGACGGTGCCGAAGAGACGACCGGACTCGCCGGCCTTCACCTCGAGCTTGACCTTCTTGGAGGACAGAGCCTGGGCCTGTGCCTGTGCAGCTTCAACAGAAGCGTGCGCACGAGCGGCACGAGCAGCCTTGATGGACTCAACCTGCTTCTCGCCACCCTTGGTCCAGGTCAGAGCGAAGCCGCGGGGCAGCAGGAAGTTACGTGCGTAACCGTCCTTGACCTCGACAACGTCGCCAGCAGCACCGAGACCGGTTACTTCGTGGGTCAGAATGAGCTTTGCCATGTTAGTTAATCCCTTCCCTTAGCCGCGGCCAGCGCCGGAGTAAGGCAGCAGAGCAACTTCGCGGGCGTTCTTGATTGCCTGGGCGATCTTGCGCTGTTCCTGAACGGTAACGCCAGTAACGCGACGAGCGCGGATCTTTCCGCGGTCGGAGATGAACTTGCGCAGCAATGCTACGTCCTTGTAGTCGATGACAGTGATGTCAGCGGCCTTCAAGGGGTTGGACTTTGGTTTGGGCTTACGGAGTTCAGCCTTAGCCATCGTGGAGCTCCTTTTCTATGGAGCCCGTGGATATTGATCCACGGGATGGTGGTGTTCGACGGCGGTCGTCACCGAGGTGCCTTTCGGCAGTTCCGGTGAGTGTCCGGCGTCGGACTTTTATTTTTTGTTTAGAAGGGAGGTTCGGAATCCGGGCCGTTGCCCCAGCCGCCAGCATTGCTGACACCGGGCGTAGCCCAAGGGTCATCCTGCTGTTGTGCGGGCTGGTTGCCGCCCCAGGCTCCACCGGAGTTGCCGCCGCCCTGGTTTCCACCAGGAGCGCCACCCCCAAAGCCACCGGAATTACCGGCGTTACCGCCACCGAAGCCACCCTGGCCACCGCCGGAGCGCTGGGTACGGTTGACCTTGGCGTTTGCGTAACGCAGGCTGGGGCCGATTTCATCGACCTCAAGCTCGATAACGGTGCGCTTCTCGCCTTCCTTGGTTTCGTAGGAACGGCTCTTCAAACGGCCGGAAACAATGACGCGCATGCCCTTTGTGAGGGACTCGGCCACGTTCTCGGCTGCTTCGCGCCATACCGATGCGCGGAGGAACAGGGTTTCCCCGTCCTTCCACTCATTGGACTGGCGGTCAAAGGTCCGGGGAGTAGAAGCGATGGTGAAGTTCGCTACTGCCGAGCCAGACGGGGTGAACCGCAGCTCCGGGTCATTGGTGAGATTACCGATGACCGTAATAGTGGTTTCGCCTGCCATCTACTGCCTCCTTGTTCGTTCCTGCGGGGTAAAGATCTGGAAGGGGCTGATTACTCAGCAACGACCTTCTGGTCTTCAGGGCGGATGATCTTGGTGCGCATGATCGTCTCGTTGAGAGACAGCTGGCGATCAAGTTCCTTGGCGGTAGCCGGTGCAGCGGTGAAGTTCACCACGGCGTAGATACCTTCGGACTTCTTCTTGATGTCGTACGCCAGACGGCGACGGCCCCAGATGTCAACCTTTTCGATGGTTCCACCATCTGTGGTGATGACATTGAGGAACTTCTGAAGCGACGACTCTACGGTACGCTCTTCGACCTCGGGGTCGATGATTACCATCAATTCGTAAGGACGCATATGTGAACCCACCTCCTTTGGGCTAAGCGGTTACGGTATTTCCGTAACAGGAGGTTCATTTGCGATGCTGTGGCTCGCTCCCCCGCCGAAGACTCGGAAGGAGGGCGCAACACAGACTTCAATATCTTAGTGCATCTCCTGCACTCAAAGCTATTCGGCGGGATGCGTGGCAGAAACCCTCTGAACGGCGTATGTGGATAACCCAGCCTCGGTCCAGTGAATACTGGTCTCATGACCGTCCTGAAGTCCATCGTCCTCTTCGTGTTGGCTGCCGTCGCAGAGATCGGCGGAGCCTGGCTCATCTGGCAGGCAGTACGTGAGGGCAAGGCGTGGTGGTGGGCCGGACTCGGCATCGTGGCACTGGGCATCTACGGCTTCTTCGCAGCCTTCCAACCGGATGCCCACTTCGGCCGGGTCCTGGCCGCGTACGGCGGTGTGTTCATTGCCGGCTCGCTTGCGTGGGGGATGCTCATGGATGGGTTCAGGCCGGACCGCTGGGACGTCATCGGCGCCGCCATCTGCCTCGTTGGCGTGGGCGTCATCATGTTTGCGCCCCGGCCGGGCGCATAGGCCGCCGCATAAGCCGGGCGCATAGGCCGCGCGCTCACATCGGGAACTGGAAAACCCCCGGAAGGCGACCTTCCGGGGGTTTCTTTGTGCGCGGAGGGGGACTTGAACCCCCACCCCCTTTCGAGGACTAGCACCTCAAGCTAGCGCGTCTGCCATTCCGCCACCCGCGCAAGGTGATCAGGAGAACGGTGTTTCGTTTTTCTCCTCGACAGCGACAAAGACACTAACACGAAGGAGGCCAATCCGTGGATTCCGGATGTCTTCATGGCGGCCCGCTAGGGTAGGCGCATGGATGCCACACCCCTGAACACCATGGTCCTGACCGTCGTCTTCGCCGCGATCGCGCTCTATGCCCTCTACTTCGTGATCCGATCCGGCGTGCGGGACGGCATCCTCCTGGCCGACAAGAAACGGGGCACCGCCGACACGGCCGAGCACAACACCGATGGTTAGGGCGTACAAATGAGCCCAGTCAGAGTGAGGCGCTCACGGTTGCGCTTCATCGTCATGGTGGTGGCCAGCACCGCGGCAGTAATCGCCACAGGCCTCAGTGGCAATTGGGTGGACGCCCCGGCCATCGGTTGGGCGGTTGCCGCGTTGATCTATGTGGCTTGGGTGTGGCTGGTGATCGCCCGGTTGGATCCAAGTGAAACCCAGCAGCACGCAACGTCCGAGGATCCTTCCCGCGGAACCACGGACCTGCTGATCCTCGTCGCGAATCTTGCCAGCCTCGCCGCAGTGGCCGCGGTAATCGTCAACTCACATGCGGAGGCCACGGGAACCCGCTTGTACTCGGGCGGGCTTGCACTCGCTTGCGTTGCGCTGTCCTGGATGCTCGTCCAGACGCTCTTCACTCTTCGCTATGCCGAGCTCTACTACAGCCCGGAATCCGACGCCGGCGGTGAGGTGGGTGGCATCAGCTTCAACCAGGACCGACTCCCGCAGTACACGGATTTCGCCTACTTGGCCACCAGCCTGGGGATGACCTATCAGGTCTCGGACACCAACATTGGAAACCACAAGATCCGGGTAGAGGCGTTGAAACACAGCCTGCTGTCCTACTTGTTCGGTACTGTCATCCTCGCCGTGACCATCAACCTCGTCATTGGGCTGGCGCAGTAGCGCCTCACGAGGCGCCTTCCACAACACAACAGGGCAGCCGCCGTCGAACGTTGACGGAAGCTGCCCCGCTGTTAAAGGGCGCGGACGACGCCGGTCAGGAACCGATGTTGGCGCGCTCGGCTTCTGCGGTGGTCGCCTCGGGTGGGGTGGCACCACGCTTGCGGTACCGCCATACCCCAATGCCCACCACAACGGCAGCCAAGGCCAGCGACAGGAAGAGCGACTCACGGGTGGATTCGAGGATGACCATGCCGATGATGAGCGCCACGATGCTGCCAATTGCGATCCACGTGAGGTACGGGAAGAACCACATCTTGAGGTCAAGGTCCTTGGCGGCTGCGCCCATCCGTCGGCGCAGGATCAGCTGCGAGGACGCGATAACCAGCCATACAAACAGCGCAATGGCGCCCGAAGTGTTCACAAGGAACAAGAACACGGTGTCCGGGGCGATGTAGTTCAGGCCTACGGTGATGAACCCCACCACGGTGGAGGCGAGGACTGCAGCAGCCGGAACGCCGCGCTTGGAGATCTTCATCCAGGACTTGGGAGCGTCGCCACGCTGCGAGAGCGAGAACAGCATGCGGCTGGCGGTGTAGAGCCCCGAGTTCAGGCAAGAGAGCACCGAGGTGAGGACAACAATGTCCATGATGGTGCCGGCGCCGGGGATTCCGTAGAGCTCGATCACGGCGACGTACGGGCTCTTGGCCACGGAGGCGTCGTTCCACGGGAGGAGTGTGACCACGATGGCGATGGAGCCGATGTAGAAGATGAGGATGCGCCACACGGTGGACTTCACGGCCTTCTTGACGGCGTCCACGGGGTTCTCGGATTCGCCGGCGGCGATGGTGGCGATTTCCGCACCGAAGAAGGAGAAGACCACCACGAGGATGCCCGCAAGGACGGCACCAGGACCATTCGGCATGAAGCCGCCCTGATCCAGGAGGTTGGCGACGCCCGGCGCGGAAACACCGGGCATGAGGCCGAGGATAGCGGCAATGCCGGCCAGCAGGAAGATCACGATGGCGGCCACCTTGATGGACGCGAACCAGAACTCGAACTCGCCGTAGGACTTCACGGAGCCGAGGTTGGTCAGTGTCAGGAGGACCATGAGGACAAGTGCCCAGATCCACTGGTCGACGCCGGGAACCCAGCGGTGCATGATGGCGGCGCCGGCCGTGGCCTCGATGCCCAGGACGATGATCCAGAACCAGGCGTAGAGCCAGCCGATACTGAATCCGGCCCAGCGGCCAAGTGCCTTGTCAGCATAGGTGGAGAACGAGCCCGTCTCGGGGTTGGCTGCCGCCATCTCGCCAAGCATGCGCATGACGAGGATGACCACCAGGCCGGCGGCGAGGTAGGCCACCAGGATGCCCGGACCGGCCTGCTGAATGGCAGCCCCGGAGCCAACGAAAAGGCCAGCTCCGATGACGCCGGCGATGGCGATCATGGAGAGGTGTCGGGGCTTGAGGGACTTGGAAAGCTGTTGGTCAGCGTGCATGGATCGGCGCCGTCCTTTAGTTTGGGGTTGGCCACGGTGTGTGCCACTGGCCACATGACTAGTTCACGCTAGCCTGCTGCACGGCCCCGAATCCTGTGCAACTGAACATTTTGCTGATCCCCAAACAGGGACGATGCACAAAATGTAAACCCTGAGGCATCCGAAGTTTTCTATAGGAAACTTCCGTAATACCCCTGAAATGACTGTTTGAGGCTTCAGCCTAGACGGCAGTGCGGAAGAACAGCTCCGCCACCGTGGCCAGGCTCTTGGGATCTTCCACGCCGCACAGCTCCCGCGCCGAGTGCATGGACAGCAGTGGGATACCCACATCCACCGTCCGGATTCCGAGGCGGGTGGCGGTCAGGGGTCCGATGGTGGAACCACAGGGGAGGTCATTGTTGGAGACGTACTCCTGGTACGGAACGTCCGCTTCATCGCACAGCCGTGCCCAGAGCGCAGCACCTGTGGCATCCGTGGCATAACGCTGGTTGGCGTTGATCTTCAACAACGGCCCGCCGTTCAACACCGGCTTGTTCGCGGGATCATGCTTCTCCGCATAGTTCGGGTGGACTGCGTGGCCGGCGTCCGCAGAAACACAGAACGACGCCGCCAGGGCCTGCCGCCGCTGGCTCACCGAGGCGCCGAGGCCGTCGGAGATGCGCACCAGGATGTCTTCAAGGATGGGGCCGCAGGCGCCGGAGCGCGAGTTGGAGCCGATCTCTTCATGGTCAAAGGCAGCCAGAACCGCGATGGGGCCATCTGCCGGTACCGCAGAAGCGAGCGCTATCAACGCCACCAGGCCAGCGTGTGTGGAGGAAAGGTTATCCATGCGCCCCGATGCGAAGAACTCACTCTTGGCCCCGAAAACCGCGGGTGCTTGCGTGTCTGCCACCACGACGTCGTACCCGCCGATATCAGCAGCATCAACGGTGGCGCCTTCAACGCGAGCGGCGAGCAGCGCCAGAAGATCTTCGCCGGCAGGATCGCCTTGTCCAAAGACGGGGTTCATGTGCTGCTGCTTGGACAGGTGCAGGCCGTTGTCGTTGACCCCCCGGTCCAAGTGAATGGCCAGCTGCGGGAACCGAAGGAGCGGCCCCGTGGCAGTCAGGTATTGGGTACCGTCGCGCAACACCAAGCGGCCGGCCAGCTGCAGTTCGCGGTCCAGCCATGAGTTCAGGAGCGGTCCGCCATAGACCTCTACGCCGGCCTGCAGCCAACCGAACCTGCCCGTGGTGGGCTTGGGCTTGAGCTTGAAGGACGGCGAATCCGTGTGCGCGCCGAGGATGTTGAAACCAGTGGTGGGGCCTGCGTTCTCCGGGGTCACCCAGGCAATAAGCGCGCCATCGCGGATGACGTAGAACTTGCCTGCTCCTCCGTCCCACGGCTGCAGTTCGTCCAGTCCCGTGAAGCCTGCGGCGTCCAGCCGACGGGCGGCTTCGTGCGCGGCGTGGAAGCTCGACGGCGACGCCGATACATACGCGCCGAGGTCCTGGATGTGGTCAACTGCTGCGGAGGCATTCGAAGGCATGCCCCCGAGTCTAGCCCCGCTTTCGCTGTCGGCCGGGCTAAACGGTGACGTTCAAGGCGGCCGTGTAGCCGCCCGCAACGGAACCAGACATAGTCGCCAACTGGTATATGCCGCCATCGTCACCAAAGACGTTATCCGAGGTCAGGGTGGTATTCGGGAAGTTCCGGGCACTGGATTCGTAGCCTGCAGTCGCGTAGACCGCCTTGCATGCCGCTTCGGTGAGCGCGATCTGCGAGACCGTCAGCACCTGACCGGCCGCCGTGGTGTTGCTCATGGATTCGAATACCTCAAAGTGAATATGTGGCCAACGGCCGTTGTAGGCACCGGGATAAATGGTGCTGAAGGTGAGTTGCCCGTTGGCGTCGGCCTCCTGCACGCCCCGCAGGTAGTTCTCGTTCTCCAGCCCTGAATCGTAGAGCGAGTACTTACCGTTTTGGTCGCAGTGCCAGGCGTACACGGCAGCGCCTGCAAGCGGGGAGCAGCCATTCGCGTTGTCCAGCAACGTCAGGGTGACTGTCAAAGGCACGCCCTCGGCCTTGGTAGTGGACGTTCCGAAGCTGGACCTGATGTCGCGACGGACAACCCCGGATGTCTCGAGCACGTTCGGACCATTCGAGCCGTCACCCGGGTAGGGGCCCAGAGTTTCTTCCGGGATCTCTACGCCGCATTCAGCGAACGCACGGGTCACGGTACTGGTGGCCGACGCTGTCGGGGAGGCCACCGCCGTCGTGCTTTCCGTCGCCGTGGCTGTTGCGCTGGTGGTGCCCGACGGCGTCGCGCCGCCACCTCCCGTACTCGGCGTACAGGCTGCAAGGGCTGCTGCCGTGCTTGCTCCGAAGAGAACTCCCAAGGTGCGGCGCCGACTCAGGAGCGTAGACAGATCGAACTGCAGGCCGCGGTCGTGGTTCGGGTGGGGCTGCCCGGTATCCATGGGTTCCTGGGAGGACTGTTGAGGAGAAGTCATGCCTCCATGAAACGCGCGCCGCCTATGCCTTGTACATGGGAGAACTGTGGCAGGCCTGTGAATCTCAGCCAGTCAGTCGATCAGCGCCACGCCGAACTCAGCGACGACGGTCCGCAGTTCCTTGAGGTAGTGCTGCGCCTGGTCGGTGAGCGGAATTGCTGCGTGGCCGATCCAGCCGATCTCGATGCGTTCGTCAACGTCGAGCGGGATGGCGACGATCTCCGGATCGAGCTCCCCGCTGATAATGCCCGTGGAGATCGTGTAGCCGTGGAGCCCGATCATCAGGTTGAAGATCGTCGCACGGTCAGAGACCCGGATCTCCTGCTTACTGGACATGGTGGAGAGAATCTCCTCGGCGAAGTAAAAGGAGTTGTTCGCACCTTGATCGAAAGTAAGCCGCGGCATGCCGGCGAGATCATCGAGGGTCGCGCGCTCTTTTGAGGCGAGCGGGTTGTGCCGTGAAATGAAAATGTGCGGATCGGCGAGGAAAAGCGGGGTGAACGCGAGCCCGGACTCCCGGAGCAGCTTGTCGATAATCTTCCGGTTGAAATCGTTCCGGTAGAGGATGCCTATCTCGCTGCGGAGCGTCCGGACATCCTCGATGATGTCCCAAGTGCGGGACTCGCGCAGCGAGAACTCGTATTCGGCCACGTCACTGGCCTTGACCATCCGGACGAAGGCGTCGACCGCGAACGAGTAGTGCTGCGTTGACACCCCGAGCAGACGTCGCCGTGGTGGCCTGCCAAGGTAGCGCTGCTCAAGGAGAGCGAACTGCTCGACGACCTGCCTCGCATAACCGAGGAACTCTGCCCCGTCGGCGGTGAGGGTTACCCCGCGGGCGGAGCGAAGCAGGAGCGAACGGCCCACCCGGGCCTCAAGATCCTTCATCGCCGCGGACATTGTCGGCTGCGCGACGTAGAGAAGATCGGCAGCCGCTGAGATCGACCCCTCCGCTGCAACTTCTATGAAGTAGCGGAGCTGCTGCAGGGTCAGACCGCTCGAAATCTGGGGCATAGGGAAATTCTATATGAATGCATAGAAGGGCCTAGTTACCCGATATCTCCAGGAAGGTTGCACCATGGATACATCCCCTTCTGAAAGGCCGTCTCCGGCCCATCACCAACGGATTGGCAGCGCATGGCAGACGACTTCACCTTCAGCATCACCACCACCCGCTTCGACGAGGACTACTCGCCGTCGGAAGGCTCCCGGATCACGACGAATTTCGCCAACCTGGCACGGGGCGAGCATCGGCAGGAGAACCTTCGCAACGCCTTGACGATGATGCGGCGCCGCTTCAACGATCTCGCAGCCTGGGACAACCCGCACCGGGACCGCTACACCCTCGAGCTTGAGATCGTCTCCGTGCAGATACAGCTCCCCACGGAAGCCACGGATCAGCAGTTTCCGCTGTTCGAGGTTCTGGACATCCAGATCGTCGACCAGCTGAACGGGGTCCGCCACCAAGGGATCGTGGGGAATAACTTCTCCTCCTACGTCCGTGACTTCGACTTCAGCGTCGTACTGCCAGCGGCAGCAGGCGACTCAGGCAAGCCCACCATTCCCGAGGACTTCGGCGATCTTCACGGCAAACTGTTCCAGCACTTCCTCGATTCCCCGGAATGCCAGGAACGCTTCCCGCAGCCGCCAGTGGTCTGCATCAGTGTCTCCACGAGCAAGACATACCGGCGAACGGGGAACCGTCACCCGGTCCTGGGCGTCGAGTACCAGCAGGACGACTTCTCGCTGACCGATCTGTACTTCGGAAAGATGGGGCTGCAGGTCCGCTACTTCATGCCACCCGGCAGCGTCGCGCCGCTCGCCTTCTATTTCCGCGGCGACCTGCTCAACGACTACTCCAACCTGCAGCTCATCGGCACGATCAGCACCATGGAGACGTTCCAGAAGATCTACCGCCCGGAGGTCTACAACGCGAACTCCGCCGCCGCCGCCGTCTACCAGCCGAGCCTGGGAGAGCAGGATTACTCGCGGACCGGGATCGCTTACGACCGCGTAGAGCGCAGTCAGCTCGCAGTCAAGCAGGCGAAGTACACGGAGGAGCACTTCATTGCTCCCCACAAGGACCTGTTGGACCGGTGGACCGCCAAATACCCCGCCCTCGTCAACTGACCCCCGGAGAAACGTCAATCATGAACACACTTTTGCCCACCACCGTCGTCGGAAGCCTGCCGAAACCATCGTGGCTCGCACAGCCGGAGACTCTTTGGTCGCCCTGGAAACTGGAGGGAGATGCGCTACTCGAAGGCAAGCAGGATGCTCTGCGCATCGCCATCCAGGAACAGACCCGGCGCGGCATCGACATCGTCAGCGACGGCGAGCAAACCCGTCAGCACTTCGTCACCACCTTCATCGAGCATCTCAGTGGGGTCGACTTTGAACAGCGCAAGACCGTGCGCATCCGCGATCGCTACGACGCGAGCGTGCCCACCGTCGTCGGAGCGGTGCGCCGCGAGCGGCCGGTATTCGTCGAAGACGCGAAGTTCCTCCGCGCAACCACAGACCGGCCGATCAAATGGACTCTTCCCGGTCCAATGACCATGGTGGACACGCTCTTCGATGACCACTACAAGAGCCGCGAGAAGCTGGCCTGGGAGTTCGCCGCGATCCTGAACGAGGAGGCGAAAGAACTGGAGGCGGCCGGGGTGGACATCATCCAGTTCGACGAGCCCGCGTTCAATGTCTTCCTCGATGAGGTCAAGGACTGGGGCGTGGCTGCCCTGGAGAGAGCGGCAGAGGGACTGCGCGCGGAGACCGCCGTGCATATCTGCTACGGCTACGGGATCAAGGCGAATACTGACTGGAAGGCGACGCTCGGCTCACAGTGGCGGCAGTACGAGGAATCGTTCCCGCTGCTGCAGAGCTCCAGCATCGACATCATCTCGCTGGAGTGCCAGAACTCCCATGTGCCCATGGACCTCATCGAGCTCCTCCGCGGCAAGAAAGTCATGCTCGGGGCAATCGACGTCGCAAATGAGACCATCGAGACCCCGGAGGAGGTCGCCGACACCCTCCGCAAGGCCCTGCAGTTCGTCGATGCGGACAAGCTCATCCCCAGCTCCAACTGTGGCATGGCACCTTTCCCCCGGGACGTCGCACTGGCCAAGCTGAGTGCTCTCAGCGCAGGGACGAACATCATTCGCGAGGAACTCGCCCGCTCCGCCCCCGGGGTGTCATAACCATGTTTCACGCCTACCCCACTGACACTTGGCTCGAGGCTCCGAAGCAAAGCTTCCCGTCCTCCCTCTCGGCCGACGAATTCAAAGCACTGTTCCGTGGCCACCCGGGAGGTGTCGCCGTCATCACGGCGGATGCCGGCGAAGGTCCGGTGGCGCTGACGGTATCGTCGGTGGTGTCAGTGAGCGCGGAACCTCCGTTGCTGATTTTCTCGGTCTCGGCACTGTCCTCTGCGTCCGAGGTGCTTTCACGCGCCGAAACCGTCGTCGTGCACCTGCTGGACGCGCACGACATCGACTTGGCGAAGTTTGGAGCAACCCCCGGCGCCGACCGCTTTGACCAGACACACCGCTGGTCCACCCTTGCAACGGGCGAAGCGGTGTATGACGATGTCCGCGCCTGGGTGCGCTGCGCCGTCATCAACCGCATGGAGGTGGGGACCTCCACCATCATCGCCGTTCACGCCCTGGAGTCCCGCGTGATGCGTGACGTCCATGCTGGCGAACACGGCGACGCCCTGGTCTACCACAACCGCTCATGGCACCGTTTGGGCGAACATTCCAAGCATGAAGGCTGAGCGCCGCGCCAACAACGCGAGGCAGCAAGAAGAACGGCGCACGACGGCGGGAGCATAACTCCCGCCGTCGTCCTCATGGCACGGCCAGAACTGATATGTGGCCGGATCTACTGATCCGTCAGTAATCGGGGTTGCTGGGCACCACGAGTCCGGTTTCGTAGGCGTAAACCACAACCTGCACCCGGTCCCGCAACTGCAACTTGCTGAGAATCCGGCGCACATGGGTCTTCACCGTCGCCTCGGACAAGAAGAATTTGTGGGCGATTTCCGCGTTGGACAGGCCCTCCGCGATGGTCGTGAGGATCTCGGTTTCCCGCGGAGTGAGTTCGTCCAGCAGCGGGTCCCGGTGGGGAGTGGGCGGATGACCGGGAACAGCTCCCCCTCGGACATACGTTTCCAGGAGCCGCTGCGTAACCCGCGGAGCGACCACCGCGTCACCACTGGCCACCAAGCGCACGGCATGGACCAGCTCAGCGGGGGCAACGTCCTTCAGCAGAAACGCGGAAGCTCCGGCTTGCAGCCCCGTGAAGGCATACTCGTCCAGGTCGAACGTGGTGAGGATGATGACCCGGGCCTCGGAACCGGAGTCCGAAATACGTCGGGTTGCCTCGATGCCGTCCATGGCGGGCATCCGGACGTCCATCAGCACCACGTCCGGCTGCAACTCCTCAACGCGGCGCACGGCCTCAATGCCGTCCGAGGCCTCGCCCACCACGTGGAAGTCCTCTTCGCCTTCAAGAATGAGCCGGAAGCCCATCCTCAGCAGTGGTTGGTCGTCCACCAGCAGCACTTTGATGATGTCTTCGGTCATGATTCCCCCTTGTCGCCGTTCCAGCGGAGCTCGGCGTGGACCGCCCAGCCTCCCCTTTTGCTGGGACCGGCAGTAACGATTCCAGCATAGATTCCGGCGCGTTCGTTCATTCCTGCGATGCCTTGGCCTGTCCCCAGGCTGCCCACGGATTCGCCACCACCCTCACGGGTTCCACGGCCGTCGTCGAACACGTCAATGGTGACCAGGTCGCCGTCGCGAGCCACTTGGACGTCAACGCGGCTGAGCGACCGACCGTACCGCAGGACGTTCGTCAAGGATTCCTGCACAATCCGGTAAACGGTCAGTTCAAACGCCGGATCGGCCGGGAGGCCCGGCCCCGTGTGCGCGTAGTGCAGCGGCAGCCCGGCCGTTCGGAACCCCTCAAGGAGCTTTGAGAGGTTATGCCCCGACTCCAGCGGGGTCAGCGGTGCAGGCCGGCCGGAATCATCCCGCAGGACCCCAAGGACGCGGCGCATATCCGCCAAGGCGGCCCGGCCGGTTCGGGACAGCTCGCTCAGCACCTCACCGGCACGTTCCGGGTCCTTCTTGACCACCACCGCCGCGCCGTCCGACAGGCTGATCATCACAGTCAAGGAGTGCGCCACGACGTCGTGCATTTCGCGGGCGATCCGGTTGCGTTCGGTGACTTTGCCCAACTGCGTGGTTCGTGCGGCCCACGCAGCGATCTCCGCTTCGTGTTCCCTGCGCTGACGCACCGAAATGCCGATGCCTGTTGCCAGGAGGTTGGACAGCATGATGGTCACGGCCGTGGCGATGTTGTTGATGAGATGGAAGTTTTCCGGAACGTCCTGCAGGTTGTCCATCTCGCTGGGACTCGTCCACATGAACAGGTAGAGAAGGCTCAGCGGCAGGCTTGCCGCCACGAAAACCACCAGTGACATCCCTCGCCCCCGGAGGGATGCCAGCGCATACAGGGCAAACCACAGGCCTGCCGAAACGTTGGAACCCCAAGGGTTGAGGATGGTGGCCGCTATCTCCAGAAGACCGACGGCGAGAACCACCTGAAGGGGGAACCGGCGCCTGAAGATCAGGGCAGTGGCGATCAACAGCAGTATGGCAACTACAAGCCATTTACCGTCGATGGCCGACGGAATGATGGTGGGCAGTGCCAACAGCACGTAGCAGAGGACCACCACGGCATCCATGGCGCGTGGATGCTTGTAGAAGTAGCGCCGGATCCTGCCCCTGCGGCGTTGGGCAATTTCAGCGAAGGACGCGTCGGCCGCAGTGGCCGGCGCGTCCTTCACCTGTGGAGCTTCAGTCATGGATTGAGCCTAGACGGAGGCTAGACGTCCCGCTTCTTCAGCAGGACCATGGCCAGTGCAACCGGCACCACTACCCAGGCGCCCAGAACCAGGGCCGCCTGCCACGCTTCCAACGTTTCCGGAACATGCTCGACGGCGGTCAGCGGGCTGATGGTGCTGGTGGGAAGGTACTTGTTGGCTTCCTTGAAGAAGTCGCCGGGAATGAGCTGGAAGGCGATCGGGGCCACGAACAGGAGCCCCACCAGGCTCATGATGCCGCCTGCCGAGTTGCGGACGATCGTGCCGAGCGCCATACCAATGGCTGCCACGGCCGCCACGTAGAGGCTGTTGACCAAGAGGAGCTTCACGGACTGCGAGCTGCCAAGGTCCAGCTTGAGGTCGTAGTTATCAACGATGGGGAGCGACACCAGTCCAGCGATGTAGATGGACACCGCCGTCAGGAGGAAGGCACTGACCATGACCACGATGAGTTTGGCCAGGAACGGCGAGAGCCGCTTGGGAACGGCCGCGAACGTGGAGCGCGCCATACCGGTGGTGAACTCGGAGCTCATGAGCAGGACGCCCAGGGAGCCGAGGATCAGCTGGGCGAAGGAGATACCGGAGGTGGGGATGCTGACGGCCAGGTCCCCGCCCTGCGCTGCCATGGCGGCGGCGGCCTCGGGGTCGTTGGCAACCTGCTCTGCGAACTGGCCCGTTCCCCAAGCGGAGAGAGCCGCGAAGCCCACCATCACCAGTGCCGTGGAGGCCAGGAGGATAAGGGTGGACATCAGGGTCCGGAACTTGATGAATTCCGAGTTGAGTACGCGGTGGAACGCCGGTCCGGGACCGACGGAGTTGCGGATGGACTTGCGGTCCACAGTGGTGGTGCTCATGTCTATTTCCCTCCGGCCTGGGCGGGAGCCGAAGCCCCGGTGGTGATGTGCGAGTGGTATTCGACCTCGTCCTTGGTCAGTTCCATGTACGCCTCCTCCAGGCTGGCCTGGAGCGGTGTGAGCTCGTAAACCATGACCTGGTTGTCCAAGGCGGTCCGGGCGATGCCGCGGGGATCCAGCCCGGAAACTTCCAGCAGCTCGCGCTCGTGGACTTCAACGGAAACACCGGTGCCGGCGAGCAGCTGCATCAGCCGCTCCGGCTGGTCGGTGCGGACGCGTGTCCGGGCCTGGCCCTTGCCGGTGATGATTTCTGCAATGGGGGCGTCGGCGATGATCTTGCCGCGACCGATCACGATCAGGTGGTCCGCCGTCAACGCCATTTCACTCATGAGGTGGCTGGACAGGAACACCGTGCGACCCTCGGAAGCCAGGTATTTGACCAGGTTGCGGACCCAGACAACGCCTTCCGGGTCGAGGCCGTTGACCGGTTCGTCAAGGATGATGGTCTGCGGATCGCCCAGCAGCGCAGCGGCGATGCCGAGACGCTGACCCATTCCGAGCGAGAACCCCTTGACCTTTTTCTTGGCAACGTCGCTGAGGCCGGTCATCTCGATGACTTCATGGACCCGGCTCTTGGGAATGCTGTGTGTTGCGGCCATGGCCAGCAGGTGGTTGTAGGCAGTGCGGCTGGTGTGGACTGCCTTTGCATCCAGCAGGGCACCGATTTCACGCAGGGGCGCCTTGTGCTGGGCGAACGGTTCGCCGTTCACCGTCACAGAACCTGCCGTGGGAGAGTCCAGCCCCATGATCATGCGCATAGTGGTGGACTTGCCGGCACCGTTCGGGCCCAGGAAGCCCGTCACCCGTCCGGCTTGGACAGTGAAACTGACGCCGCCGACGGCGGTCTTCTCGCCGTAGACCTTGGTCAGGCCTTTTGCTTCGATCATGGAAGCGTTCCCTCCTCGGAGCACATGAGTGTGCAAGTGAGTTTTGAATGTACTCACAACGCTACTCACGGAGGGGAAGTAAATCGCCTGTCTCAGGGATGATTCAGGGTTCAGTCAGGGTAGTCCTCGCGGATGACCTCCCCCGCGCCCAGCCGCCTTAAGCTGTTGGCAGGGGGGAGTAGACCCGCAGTTCCCGCGGCTTGACCGTGAACGTAGCACTGCGGACCCCTGGCTTCGGTTCCCCATCCACCGCCAGGACCAACGGCTGCCCGATCGCCTCAATAGTGATCTCCGTAGCTTCCGTCAGATGGGTGACCTTGGACGCTGCAACCGTGCCAGTCACGACGGCCCACAACAACCGTGCCCGGGCAAAGGGCTCATCCGCCGTGATCATGCGGAGGTCGAACACACCGTCGTCCAACACCGGTCTGCGAAGCGGCGCATGGTCGCTTGGGTAGAACCTTCCACGGCCCATATAGAGAATCCAAAGCTTGTGTTTGACGCCGTCCACGGTGAGGGTGGTGGGGGAGTTCACGCCGAAGGTGCGCAACGACGCCACCACACTCGCAAGCGGCTTGCCCATGGCCGGCTGAAGCCGTTCCCTGCGGCGGACCAGATTGGGATACACGCCCACACTGGCGGTATTGAGCATGGCCAGCTCGCTGGTCTCAGGGTTCTCCGGCAGGCCCCGCTGAACCACAACGTGCCCCAAGTCAACGGCCGCAGCCTGGCCTTTGGTCACTGCCTCGATCGCGTCATCGATGGAGCTTGTGCCAAGGTCGCGGGCAAAGTGGTTGAGCGTTCCGCCCGGCAGCACCAGGAGCGGCAGTGAATGCTCGACGGCGGCAGCCGCCGCAGTGCCCACCGTTCCGTCGCCGCCCCACACGCCGAGCGCTACGGTGCCCGGCCGGGTGGCCGCGGCCTCCACCTGGGCCGCAACATCGTCCCCCTCGGCGATCTCGCGTATATAAGCCTTCGGGAATATAACTTTCAGGAGTTCGCCCGTTTCGGGGGTGTAGGAGCCACCCATGACGTTGATCGCGATACTCAGCCCCTCGCCGTCGTGAATGGCGGGCGCCTCTGCCGGCGTACGGCGAGGTGTGGGTTCGGCGGGCCTGGCCGGCCACCACCTGCGGGTCAGGAGAGCGGCGCCGGCTCCCAACGCGGAACCAAGCACCACGTCCGAGGGCCAATGGGCACCCGTGTGCACACGCGAGTAGGCAACCCCCGCGGCGATCGGGGCCAGGGCCGTCCCGATCGGTGGGGAAACGATTCCGGCACCCACGGCGAATGCCACAGCGGAAGCGGAGTGGCCGGAGGGCATTGACGAACTGGTGGGCTGCGGATTGACGAAACGAAAGAGGGGGAGATGCTCCGGGAGCGGCCTGGTTCTGGGAAGGGCCTTCTTGAAGATGAGGTTGGTGACGCCGGAGGCGACGCCCAGCGCCAGCAATCCGTGAAGTGCGGCCCTGCGTGGCTTGCCGGGGAACGTGGCCATGATCCCCGCGATGCCGAACCATAGCTTTCCCTTGGTTGCGGCGGAAGAGAGCCTCCGGAAGAAGACATCGTGATCGCCTTGGGGCTGCCGGGAGACAGCCCGCACCAGGAAGTGGTCGAATCTCGCAACACGTTTGGGTCCCTTGCCCACGAAGCCTCGCATCCCATCACAGTAGCCCTTTTGTGCGACGTGCCCCGAAAGCGGGCGATGTACGCCCAGCAGCCGTGGCTACGATGAATGGATGATTCGTGTCCTGCTTCCGCGCCAACGGCCAAGTTGGCAACTGGTCACACCCGGGGTGCTCCTGCTGTGCGCCTTCGCGGTGCCGGCCGCGATGCTGCTGACGGGGCAGGGCGAGCCTGCATTCAACGCCGTTGATACCACGTGGCAGGCCTACTCGTTCACCCTGCACTCGCCCTTCTGGGACAGCGTGAACGCCATACTCAATTGGGCCGGGTACGCGGGGATCCTTGCGTTCCACGTGGTGCTCGCGATTGCGCTCCTGGTGTGGCAGCGCCCCATGGCGGCCGTCTTTGCTGCGACGTCCGGTATCACCGCCCTGGCCCTTACGCAGTTGGCCAAGGCCGCAGTGGGCCGTGACCGTCCTCAAGGAGCCCGGGTTCTGACCGATACGGGTTCATACCCTTCAGGGCATGTATCGGCCACTACGGCATTCCTCGTGGTTCTGGTGATCCTGATCGGACGCTGGTGGATGAAGTTGCTGGCAGCTATTGGGGTCATTGCGATGATGGTCAGCCGGACCTACCTGTCCGCCCACTGGCTCAGCGATGTCCTGGGTGGTGCTTGCCTGGCCGCTGGAGTGGTTCTGCTGCTCTGGTGGCGCTTCCGCGATATATGCATCAAGGAGAATGCAGAAGCCGACGGTAAGACTATTTGGGCGGCAAGGGCTTTGCAACGCCGGCAAGCAGCAGAGCGAGCAGAATAGGCGCTCCGATGGCCAGCAGGGCCAAGTGGATGCCGGTGTGGTCACCGAGGTAGCCCAGCAGCGGCGGTCCAGCAAGGAACGCGATGTAGCCGATGGTGGACACCACGGAGACGCGGGCTGCGGCATGTTTGGGATCGTCCGCGGCGGCTGACATGCCCATGGGGAAGGCCAGCGCCGCACCAATCCCCCACAGGGCTGCACCAATTCCGGCCAAGACCACGTTGCCGGCAAAAACAAAGAGCGCCAGCCCCACGGCGGCGGCAGCCATGCTGGCCCGGAGAACCGTCACTCGGCCAAACTTGTCGATCGCTTTGCCACCGAGGAAACGCATGATCGTCATAGCCAGGACGAACAGAGCGAACAGCAGCGCACCGGTGGATTCCGACGCTCCCAGGCCGTCCACTGCAGCCTTTGCGATCCAGTCGTTGCCTGCGCCCTCGGTGAGGGTCGCACCCAGGACCACGACGCCGATGAGCAGCGTCCTGCCGTCCCGCCATGCCGTGGGTCCCTTCTCAACCGGCGCGCCGCCGTCGTGAATTTCTGCGGCTTGGTGCGGGAGGAAGTACCGGGGGACCGTCAGCGCAAGGACGACGGCGATGGCGGCAATCACCAGCAGGTGTTCGGGCAGGCCGACACCCAGCTGGGAGAGTCCGGCGCCGATCAGCGCGCCCAGGAAGGCGCCGCCGCTGAACGCCGCGTGGAACTGCGGCATGATGGTGCGCTTGAGCCGGTGCTCAACGTCAGCGCCTTCAATGTTTTGGGCCACATCCCACAGGCCGATACCAATCCCGAAGAAGAAGAGGGCAATCGCCGTCGCCGGAACCGAGGCGGCCATCAGCGAGAAGGCGATCGCCGCACCCGCGGCTCCCGCCACGATGCCCGCCACACGAACGGTGTTCGCGGTGCCGATCCGGCCCACCACCCACCCAGCGGACGGCAGGGCCAGCAGGGACCCGACGGCGGTGCACAGCAGCAGGGTGCCCATCTGGCCGGACGTCAGGCTGAGAGCCTCGGTCACGGCCGGAATGCGGGCAGCCCAACTGGCGAAGACCAGACCGTTCATGCCGAAGATCAGGAACGTCGCCACCGCTGCGGCGTTGACGTTGGTGGTGCTTCTGGTGCTGGTGGTCATGCAATCACAACTTCCACGGAGAGTTTGTCGAGCCGGGCAAGATCTTCGGGGGATGGTTCCAGGTCCGTCACTATGACGTCCACGGTATCCATGGCTGCCACCAAGGCAACCGCACTGGCATTCCATTTGCTTCCCGACGATGCGACGATCACGCGCGCCGCAGATTCCAGCCCGGCACGCTTCACCGCCGCATCATCGAGGTCGTGGGCCAGGAGGCCGTCCTTGAGGTTGAGCGCGCAGGGGGTTACGACGGCGGTGTCGAACCTTAGCGAGCGGATGTTGGCTTCCGTCATGGGTCCCCTGAAGGACTGCTCGCCCGGGACGAGGCTGCCTCCCGGGAGGATGAGTTCGGGCGGCCGGCCATCCTTGGTGCTGGTCAGGGCCTCGACGCCATGGAGGGACATGGGCATGACGGTGAGTTCGCGTTTTCCCAGCCTGCGTGCGATCTCTGTTGCGGTTGAGCCACTGTCCAGCCACACGTGCTCCCGGTCCCTAATGAGCCCGTCAACGGCCTTGGCTATGCGGTCCTTGGCCTCGTGGTCTTCCAGTTCGCGCTGCCCATAGCCCGGGTTGTCTCCACGCGCCACCAAACTTCGGGCGCCCCCGTGGACGCGTTTCAGGACTCCGTGAGCTGCGAGAATCTCAAGGTCCCTGCGGATGGTGGCCCCGGAGGCCCCCGTCGCAACGACGAGTTCATCAACGGTGGCTTGTTCGCGTGTGCGCAGCAGCTCGCCAATGAGCCGGTGGCGGTCAGCAGTTCCCATTCTTCAACCCTAGCAAGGCCTGCGCACTTAATCATGCCAGGTGATCATTTGCGCACGGACCTTCTCTCACATCCCACCCCATAAACGGAAACGCTCCTGCAGCAAGTGCAAGAGCGTTTACCGGAAAGCGTTGGGATGTGAGAGAGCGTCGGAACTACCGGGCGCGCTCCACGCGCTTCTCGTCCCACACGGGTTCCTCGGATTCGTAGACCTTGCCGTCAGAGCCGAAGATGAGAAAACGGTCAAAGGACTTGGCGAACCAACGGTCGTGGGTGACGGCCAGGACCGTGCCTTCGAAAGCATCGATGGCCCGCTCCAAAGCCTCGCCGGAGTGCAAGTCCAGGTTGTCGGTGGGCTCGTCCAACAGCAGGAGAGTGGCACCGGAGAGTTGAAGCAGCAGGATCTGGAAACGTGCCTGCTGACCACCGGACAGGGACTCGTACTTCTGCTCCGACTGGCCGGCCAGTCCGTAGGAGTCCAGCGCCCCGGCAGCAGCCTCGCGGGGGAGGCCCGAGCGGTGCTCGTCACCGCGGTGCAGGATCTCCAGCAGCGTCCGGCCAAGAAGATCCGGGCGGACGTGGGTCTGAGCGAAGAACCCGGGCCTGATACGGGCACCCAGCTTCACGGTTCCATCGTGCGGCACTTCGGCAATCACGACGTCGGACACCGGCAGGTGCTCCCGTTCCGGATCCGTGCCGCCGGTAGCGAGCAGCCGCAGGAAGTGGCTCTTGCCCGATCCGTTGGAACCCAACACGCCTACCCGATCACCGAACCAGATCTCCGTGGAGAACGGCTTCATGAGACCGGTCAATTCAAGCTTTTCGGCCACGACGGCACGCTTGGCCGTGCGGCCACCCTTGAGGCGCATCTTCACGTTTTGCTCGATGGGCAGTGCCTCAGGCGGCCCGGCTTCCAGGAACTTGGCAAGGCGGGTCTGCGCTGCCTGGTACCTGTTGGCCATGTCCGAGCGGAACGCGGCCTTGTTCTTGTACATGTTGACGAGTTCCTTGAGCTTGACGTGCTCCTCGTCCCAGCGCTTCCGCAGTTCTTCGAACCGGGCGTGACGGTCGGCACGGGCCTCTACATACGAGCCGAAGCCGCCACCGTGGATCCAAGCACCGGCACCATTGATGCCGGGCTCGAGCGTGACAATTCGGCCGGCAGCGTTGTTGAGCAGCTCACGGTCGTGGCTGATGAACAGCACCGTCTTCTTGGACTCGTTGAGCTTGCCCTCCAGCCAGCGCTTGCCAGGCACATCAAGGTAGTTGTCTGGTTCGTCCAGGAGCAGGAGCTCGTCCGGACCGGCGAACAGTGCTTCCAGCACCAGGCGTTTCTGCTCGCCACCGGACAGCGTGGAGGCGCGGCGGAATTGGGCCTTGTCGAAGGAAATTCCCAGCGCAGCCATGCAGACTTCGTCCCAGACTGTCTCCACGTCGTAGCCGCCCGCATCTCCCCAGTCCACAATCGCTTGCGCGTACTTCATCTGGGTGGGCTCGTCGTCGTGCTCCATCATGGCCAGCTCTGCGTCCTCAACCGCCTTGGCAGCAGCGGCGAGCCCGGCCTGCGCGGTTGAAACCAGGAGGTCGCGGACCGTGGATTCATCGCGGACCTGGCCCACGAACTGCCGCATGATGCCCATGTTCCCGGACCGGCCCACAACGCCTTCGTCCGGCGTGAGGTCGCCGGAGATGATCTTGAACAGCGTTGTCTTACCCGTTCCATTGGGTCCGATCAACGCCGTTTTGGTGCCGTCCGGGACCTTGAAGGTCACGCCGTTGAGCAGCTGGGTGCCGTCGGAGAGGAAGTAGTCGATGCCGGAAACGTCAATATGGGCCACGTTTCAATACTCCCACGGCGCGCTATTAACGCTCGACGGCGATACCCGGAACCGCCGTCACCCCTCCGCTCAGCCCGCCGCCGTAAGGAACGTCTTCAGCAACGGCCCGCTGGTGGTCGCCCCCAGCCCGCCGTCTTCAACGAAGACTGCAACCGCCAGGTCACCGTGCGTAGCGACGATCCACGCGTGCGTCTTGGGCGGATCGTCGTTGCCGAATTCCGCCGTACCCGTCTTCGCTCCAACCGGAGCGCCCGGAACCTGCGCGAGGAAGCCTGCGTGGCCGGAAGTCACCACGGCCCGCATCATGCTGGAGAGCGCAGTGGCTTCCTCCTTGGTGATCGGTTTGGTGGACGCCGGGGCGGCGATTGCCGCGGCAGAAGCGGACGACGGCGATGCGCTGCCACTTTCCGTGGGAGTCGCGCCGGGGCTGGAGTTTTGGGCTGCGTCGGCGTTCAGCACGAGCTGCGGCGAAACAGGCGCGCCGTTGCCAACGGAAGCGGCCATGATGGCGGCAGAGAGCGGCGAGAAGAGTACCTTGCCTTGGCCGATCATGGAGGCTGCGTGCCCGGTACCTTCAGCGGCGCCGGGTACGGAGCCCAGGAATGCGTCTGCGCCGAGCTTGGGAGCTTCTACCGCCACGCCCAGGGCTTGGGCTGCCGACTCGAGCTGGTCCTGGCTGACGGTGTCGCGGGCGTTGATGAAGGCGGTGTTGCACGAGTGTGCGAAAGCGTCGATCAGCGGCACGGAACCCAGCGAGGTCTCCGGGTAGCCCTCTGCATTCTTGAAGGTGCGGCCGTCAACGGTCAGGGTGGACGGGCATTCCACCTTGGAATCGGGCGTGGCACCGTTGCGGAACATCGCCAGTGAATCGACGATCTTGAAGGTGGAACCAGGAGCGTACTGCCCGAGCATGGCCGTGTTGTAGCCGTTGCTGCCCGGTCCTGAAGCTGCAGCCAGGACAGCTCCGGTGGAGGGCCTCAATGCCACGATGGCTGACGCCGGCCCAACTCCGGCCAACGTTTCCTCAGCCAACTGCTGCAGTTTCAAGTCAAGGGTGGTCTTGAGCGTGGTGCCGGGAGCAGGCAGTGAGGAGAAGAACACCTTGGTGCCGGGCGTTTCGCCTTCGGACTTGGCCTCGGAACTCGCAATGACTTCCACGCCATCCTTGCCGCGGAGCAGGGAGTCGTACTTCTGCTGCAGCCCGCCGGTTCCGGTGGTGTCTCCCGCACGCAAGGCGCCGTTGGACTTCTCAATTTGTTCGGCACTGGCTTGGCCCACGCTGCCCAACAACGCCCGGGCAAAGGTTCGGGTGGGAGCCAAGGCCATGGAATCCAGGATGCTTGCACCGCCGGGAATGGCCTTGATCTTGGCTTCGGTGATGTCAGCTGTGTAGGCGCGGAGGACGAGGCCCTCCACGAACGCCTGTGGCCCCGAGGCAGCAACCTGATTGGCGTATTCCTCGGCGTCCAGGCCCAGCAAGGCAGCCATGGCCCGCGCTGAGGCGTCTGCTTGTTCGGCAGGTATCTTCGTCTTGTCCACTCCCACGCGGAAGACGGGCCGGTCCTCAACGATCGGAGCGTCACCGGCGCCCAGGATCTGACCACGCTGGGCAGGGACAGTCTTAACGGAAAGAGTCTCGCCTTCGGAAAGCTGGGGTGCCAGCAGGGCAGGACCCCATTGAACCGCCCACTTGTCGCCGGACTTCTTGAGGGTGGCCTCAGAGCTGTAGTCCCACTTGGCCGAACCGATGTTCCAGCTGTAGCTCAAAGGGAAGGTGGCGGTGTCGCCGTCGAGCTTGACGTCACCTGACTGCACTGACGGTTTGGCGTCGAGCCCCTCGAAAACTGCCTTGAGTTCATCGTTGGCCGCGGCAGCGTCTTTACCGTCGACGGCGATCTGGCCGACGTCGAGCGCTGACAACGAGGACGCCAGCTGCTTGGCTGCTCCCTCCGCGCCGGCCCGGCCGTCATCACAGGCAGTCAGTGAGCCAGCCATCACGAGCGTTACAAGGCCCAGGACAAGGTTTCGTGTTTTCCCCATTTGCGACATTATGCCCGGTTCCCCTGACAGTTTCTTGTCCCGGCCAGCAGACGGACAGCCGCCGCCTGCCACCCCCGGAAAGAGGCGGCAAGCGACGGCTGTCAGCACAAGCGACTTACGGGGCACAGGTGAACTTGGCATCACCCCAGACACCATGTGCGCCATTGATGGAACCGGATGGGTCAACAACCAATTCGACATACGCCACGCCCGTCAGGTCAACGGACACCGATTCCGGAGCGAATCCCGGGGTGTACGTGCGCGACTGGTACTTGTTCACCCCGTCGGTGTTGACCTTGAAGATGATGTTGCCGCCGAAGCCGCTTTCAAGGCCCACTTGCGACGTAAACGAAGTGCACTTGCCACCCAGGTAATAGGTGATCTTGGAGGCAGCATGCACGCCGAGGCCCTTCGAGAAAACAGGCTGCTGACCGGTGGCGGGATCAGTGTAGTTAATGGCCAGCGGCTTGTCCGGGGACGACGCGGAGTCCTTGTTGGCCACGTTCTTGCCGATTACTCCGTAACCGTTCAATGCCTGGACCCACGGGGTTTCCGAGGCGAACACCGAGCCATGCGGAACGTCCGGCAGCGGCTGCGAGGTCACCTTCCAGTCGAAGAACTTCACCCGGGTGTCGGTGGGCAAGGTGACGGAGGCCAGTTCCTTGGTGGGGTTAAGCCGCACCGTGTTGGAGAACGCTTGGTACTTGTACTGGGTGTACTCCGGCGACGGACCGTTGGCGTTGTTGCGGCCTTGTTCGGAAACTGCGAGCAGGGCGCCGTTCAGTACTGAGGGCTGCAGCCAGTTCGGGAAGAAGATGGACTGTTTCTCAGTGGATCCGTCAGCATACGTCAAGGTCAACGTAGGGCTCGTTCCATTGCCCACCGCGGCCGATCCGAGGACAGCCAAGTGTGTTCCCTTGCCCTTCACGGCGATGGTCTGCGCGGACAGCGCCACCGAGTTGGGGACATCGGGTCCCACGGCCGGCCATGTGTAGTCCACCTGCGTCGGCTTCCCGGCATCCACCGTCACCGTACTGCCCGGCCTGACACCGCCCGCCGGAACCGTGGCGGCAGCCAGCTGCTCGGCAGCGAAGGTGGCCCCTCCGCCGTCGAAGTTTCCGAGCGCCTTGCCCGCCACCGTGGTGATGGAGACGGTGTTGTAGGCCGCAGCCAAGGACCCGTAGGCGACATAGATCTGGTTGCCGCCGGTCACCGATTGCTTGGAGCCGGAAGCAGTGTACGACGCCGATACCCGCACGGTCTGTTGGCCCGCCTTCGCGCTGGAGCCGGGTTTGATGACGAACGTGGCAGTGGTTGTGGCGCCGCCTTCGACCTTGGCCGCCGTCGCGCCGGAGGAAGAGACAACAGTCCAGCCCTCGGGAAGAACCGGGGTGAGGACCACATTGCTCTTGGCCTTGGTTCCGGTGTTCACAAATGCCGCGGTGACGGTGGTTTCCTGGTCCTGGAAGACCTGCTGGCCGGTGGTCACGCGGACTTCCGCTGCGGTGTCTTCCTGGCTCTTGCCGCCCAGCGGGCCGGCCTGCTGGAGTTGAACCGTTGCGGACTGGTTGGAAGCGATGGACCCGGTCTTTACCCAGATAGTGCCGTTGTTGGCCTCGTCGAAGTACCAGCCGGTTGCCGCAGCTGCGTAAGCAGCCTGGGTGGTGTGTTGGGTGAGTTTGGTTCCACCGATTTTGACGTCCTTGGGTGCCGCGCCTGCATGGACTTTTAGCTCGTAGGGGCGGGCTGCGGCCTTGCCGGTGTATTCGCCCGTCCGTTCACCGATTGTTACCTTGACGCTGCTGTTGCCGGTACCTGGCGCGTCTACGGAGAAGAGCTGGCTGGAGGACTTGCCGTCCTTGAATTCGCGGGTGACCTTGTCATCCTCATAGAGCGTGAAGGTGTCCTGGCCCTTGGCGTAGACGTCCAAGGTGATCATGGAGTCTTCCGGGACCAGGGACGCATTGCGGGCCACGATGCCTTGCGGGATCACCGCTCCGGCACGAACGAATACAGGCAGCTTGTCCAGGGGTGCGTTGTAGCCGTTGAGGATCTGGCCGCCCTGGTAGAGCTTGCCGGTCCAGTAGTCCACCCACTGCTGTCCTGCCGGGAGGAAGATTCCGTTGCGGACGTCGGTCTGGGTGAAGACCGGTGCCACCAGGAAATCGGATCCAAGCATGAACTGGTTGTTCGCTTCGGCCCCGTAGGACCACTGCTGGTCAGGGAATTCGAGGGCCATGGAGCGCATCATGGAGACGCCGGTGGTGGAGGATTCCTGCGCCAAGGAGTAGATGAAAGGCATGAGCTGCTGGCGGAGCTGCAGGTATTGGCGGTTGATGGCTGTTGCCTCGTCGCCGTAGAGCCACGGGCGCTTGTCCGTCGCGGCCCAGCCGGACATGGAGTACAGCGCCGGAGCGAAGGCTTTCCACTGGAGGTCGCGGACGTAGGACTCGGCGGACCCGCCAAAGATGCCGTCAACGTCGCCGGTGGTGAATGCCAGGCCCGAGTTGCCGGCGCCGGTGAGGGCCGAGACCTGCCAGCGGACGGCGTCGAGGTTTCCTGAATGGTCACCCGTCCACTGCATGCCGCACCGCTGGGAGCCGGCCCAGCCTTCCACCATCAGGGAGGTGCCGCGGGCGTTCGAGTACTGTTCGATACCACCGTGGGCAGCCTCGCAGCCCGTGAGGGCCTGACGGTAGCCTTGGCCCACCCATGCGACGTCCAGCTTGCGGAGCCGGACTCCGGCCTCGCCCACTTCATATTCCTGGTTGGTGAGGGAGCGTTGCGTCCAGAGGCCAACCTTGAGGTCGGTTTCGTCCTCGATGTTGCTCACGGTTTCCGGGAGTTGCTGGTACTCGCAGCCGTAGCCGTCGTTGACCAGCATCCAGCCGGCGGGCATATCATTTTCAACGAACTTCCGCGCTGTCTTGATGGCGTCGGGAGTTTTCTGCTTGGCGCCGTCGGGATCGCCGTATCCGGAGGACGAATAGCCCGGGTTTGAGCGGTTGTAGCAGTCGGCGTCGCCATATTCCAGGGCGTAGACCGGGGGCATCATCGGCTTGCCGGTCAGCGTGGTGTATGCGCCCAGGGACTGTTTGTAGTCGCCCACGAAGTAGTAGGCGTCAAAGCGCTTTTCCTCATGCGTGGTGGTTGGCTGGCCGCCGAAGTTGTAGGAGCCGCGGGCAAACGTGTCGCGGAGGACGCCGTAGCCCTTGGAGGACATGTAATAAGGCACGGCGTTGGGGTAGCCGTCGTCGTCCCAGTCGAAGTTCTTGGCGATGTTGATCAGTGCGCCGGTGTGGACGGAGCGGCCATTCTGCATGCCGCCGCCGATGAATTGTTCACCGTCCTGCTGCGCAAGGTGCTGGGTGGCCGAATTTGCCCCAAAAGTGATGGGAACGGACTCTTCCAGGACCAGGGAACCGTCAGCCCTGACGACGCGGAGCTGGGTGGAGGCTTTGTTGATCTCGACGCTGATCTTTGCAGTTTTCAGGACCAGCCAGTCGCCGTCGGTGACCGTGGGCGTGGTGCCGGGGAACTTGTCTTTGCCCACCACGATGTTGGCGGTCCTGGCCGGGTCGCCTTGGTCGGTATTGGCCGGGTCCGTGAATTTTCCGCTGGGATCGGCTTCCAAACGGAAGTTGCCGTCGTCCAGGAACGTGACGCGGATGGCGCCCTTTTCGGTGGAGAGATCGACGACGTGGCCGGACTGGGTAAAGCCGGTCACCGCCCCGAGGGGTACTCCGGCAGCATCGACGGGTACTTCCGGGGTAACGGCTTTGATCGCCGCGGGATCACCGGGTGCGGCATTGGCGGCGGCGGCAAAGGTGAGGGCGGGGATGGTTCCTGCGAGAAGCAGCGAGGCGAGGCCGAGGGATGCGACCTTCCTGGCTAACGAGTTTTTTCTGGTGCGTCCGAAGCTGTTGGGGGCAGCTCCGGACAGACCCAAGGAGGGTGCGGACATGTGAGCCAACTTTCGACGAGTGACAGTTTGTGATCTAACTCATAGCGAAACGTGCACTAATCGTCACTGCTCGAAGGCGAAAGGTCAACCGTTTCACCAAAATTGGCGCGGTCTAATGGCCGCGGATGATCCTGCGTTGCGTCGCGACGGCGATGGCAGCCGTGCGATTATCCACGCCGAGCTTCGAGTAGATGTGCACCAAATGGGTCTTCACCGTGGCCTCGGAAATGAAGAGTTGCTTGGCCATGGCACGGTTGCTCATGCCGGTGGCCAGCAGCTCCAGCAGCTGGACCTCCCTGCCGCTCAATGCCGGAGAGGGATTCCGGATGCGGCCCATAAGCCGGGCCGCAACTTCAGGCGCCAACGCCGTTTGACCGGCCGCGGCGGACAGGACCGCCTGCCGGATCTGCTCCGGCGGCGCGTCCTTCAGCATGTAGCCGCTGGCGCCGGCCTCCACTGCGGCGAGGATGTCGGCGTCAGTGTCGTACGTCGTCAGAATCAGGACGGGTGGAGGAGGGCTGCCGGCCTCACCCGCTTTGATCTTCCCGGTGGCCGTCACACCGTCCATGCCATCGCCCATCTGCAGGTCCATGAGCACCAGGTCCACGGGCTCGCCGAGCGTGTGCAGCTTGCTGAGCTCAACCAATGCGGCATCACCGTCGGACGCTTCCGCCACCACGCTTACGCCGGGGAAGTCGGCCAGCATCGCCCGGAGACCAGCCCTGACCACCGGATGGTCGTCCACCAGCAGGACACGAATGTCACTCATACGGCACCTTCCCCCGCAGGTAAGGGCACCCGCATCGCCACGACGGTTCCCTCACCAGGAGCCGACTCGATCTCCAGGCTGCCGTCCAAAGCGGCAAGCCGCTCACGCAAACTCAGAAGCCCGACGCCGGTGCCGTCGCCGCGTGCTGTACCGGCCGCCGTCGACGGCTGGAAACCTATGCCGTCGTCGAAAACGTCCAGCGTCACCTCCGTGCCAAGGAAGGACAGGGTTACGACGGCGGCGCGCGCGTGGGCGTGCGCCCACACGTTCGCGAGGGATGCCTGGGCGGCCCGGAGCAGGGTGGTCTGGTACGTATTGGGCAGCTCCACAGGCGTACCAACCAACTCGAAGCGGCAGCGCAACGCCGTACCCCTGGCAGCGGCCTCAGTCTCGGTCTTTTCGCAGAGCCGACGCAGCGTGTCCACCAGCCCGGACTGTTCAAGGTCCGGCGAACGCAGTCCCCGCACGAAACTGCGCGCCTCCGCCAGGTTGGCCGATGCCGTGTCCTGGACGATCCTCAGCCGCTCCTGCGCCGTCTCCACGTCGCCGCCCTCCAGTGCTTTCTCTGCGGACCTGCCCATCAGGACAATGCTTGAAAAGCCCTGCGCCAGCGTGTCGTGGATTTCCCGGGCCAGCCGTTCGCGCTCGGCCATGGTCCCGGCGTCGTGCTGGGTTTTGGCAAGTTCCGCCCGGGTCCGGCGGAGATCGTCAGCCACGATCCGCTGGTTCTCCGCCTCGAGGAACAGTGCACGGTACGCCAGTCCGGTGACCACAGCGAACCCGGCCCCGAACACCGGCCCCAGAACCATGGCCAGTTGCAGGCCGCCGTCGGACAATCCCCGGCTGTGGAACCACAAGGCGCCCACCAGCAGGGCGGTGCTCGCTGCGATCGCCGGCAATGCCAGGCGACGGGGGAGCAGGTGCAACTGCAGGAAGAACAGTGGGAAAGCGACCCAGGCGAAGTCGCTGCTGACCAGCAGGAGCAGCAGCCACAGCAGCATCACGGCGCCCAGCCACAAGCGTGCATACATCGAGGGATTGAACCGCGAGGAGTCGGTTGCGTGGCGTTTCTCAAGGATGGTTCCTGCGAGGTAGACCAGCGCCAGGAGGGCGGACAATCCCAGGCCAGCCACCACGGTCATCGGAGAGGGTGTCCCGGCAGTTCCAACACCGGTCAGCAACCGCACCATCGCCACTAGCAGCAGCACCGCGAAACCCACGTGCAGGCAGACGCGCAGCACGCGAAGGATTGTGGCGGCGCCTGCGGGGGTCTGCATGCCTCCCAGCGTATCCCCGGCCACCTCCCAAACGGCCCGGAATCCACGTCCTGGAGCCTGAATCAACCATTCGGATGATCGTCGGTTCAACCCCTCGGCGCCGGCCAATCCATCCGGCTCCCGATGTCCTCCCTACCCGTCTTCGGAAGAGTTGATGGTGCCGGGACCAAGCCCGCACCAACCGAAGGAATCCGATGTTTCTCGCCATCCGCGACATCCGCTTCGCCAAGGGCCGCTTCGCGCTCATGGGCAGCGTCGTCGCCCTGATCACTTTGCTGCTGGTCATGCTCTCCGGCCTGACGGCGGGCCTGGGCAACCAGTCGACGTCGGCTATTGCTGCCCTGCCCGCGCAGCAGATTGTCTTCGGCGCACCGGCGGGCGGTGAACCGAAGCTCTCCTATACAGAGTCGGAGGTTTCCGCGGCCCAGGTGGAGTCGTGGCGGGAACAGCCCGGCGTCACGTCAGCCCAGGCGCTCGGGATCAGCCAAACACGCTTCCAGTCCTTGGGAGCGGGCAATACTCCGAGTGGCACGGCGAATGTCGCTGTCTTTGGGGGTTCCGTGGCCCCATCCGCTGTGCAGGATGGGACCGTGGTGATCGGTGAAACGCTGGCCAAAGACCTTTCGCTGGAGGCCGGCAACCGTATCCGGATGGGCGGGACGGACCTGACGGTCGCGGCCGTTGTGGAGGACCAGTGGTACTCGCACACGGGCGTGGTCTGGACGACGCTCGATACTTGGCGCTCCATCGCCCACGCCTCGCCCGGGACCGCCACCGTCATCGCCATAACGCACGACGCCGGAACCTCCTTGGACCTCGACGCCGCCAACGCGATGGCCGGCACGGTCAGCACGGATCCCGTGGGCTCCTTCCAAGCGTTGGCCTCCTACAAAAGCGAGAACGGGTCACTCATGCTCATGCAGGCATTCCTTTACGGCATCTCCGCCCTGGTCATTGTGGCCTTCCTGACGGTGTGGACCGTGCAGCGCACGCGGGACATCGCTGTGCTCAAAGCCCTGGGCGCCTCTTCGGGCTACGTTCTGCGGGATGCACTGGCCCAAGCTGCCCTGGTATTGCTGGCCGGAGCGGCCGTTGGCGGTGCCATTGGCTTGGGCGGAGGAGTTCTCGCCGCCCAAGCGGCGCCCTTCCTGGTCACTCCCCTCACAACGCTGCTGCCGGTGGCGGGGATCATCCTCCTGGGCCTGGGTGGTGCCGTCCTGGCAGTCCGAAAAGTCACAACGGTTGATCCGCTGCTGGCCCTCGGCGGCAACTAGAACATACTTCGAAAGGCATACACCGTGACTTCCGCACTTACACTCGTCAACATCTCCCTCGAATATCCCGATGGCGGTTCCACGCTCAAGGCCTTGGACTCCGTGGACCTGGCCGTCCGCAGGGGTGAGTTCCTCTCCCTGGTGGGACCCTCCGGCTCCGGCAAATCCTCTTTGCTCGCCGTCGCGGCCACGCTGGTCAAACCCACTGCCGGGCTGGTGGTGATCGATGGGCAGGATGTCTCCGCCCTTAAGGATGCCGAGCGCACAGAACTCCGCCGGGACAAAGTGGGCATCATCTTCCAACAACCCAACCTGCTCCCGGCACTGACCGCCGTCGAGCAGTTGCTGATCCGTGAGCATCTGCGCGGCAATCCCCTGAAGGACGCCCGCCTCAAAGCGGGGGAACTTCTGGATGTCGTGGGCCTGTCCGGCGCTTCGCACAAACGGCCACACCAGCTGTCCGGCGGGCAGCGCCAACGGGTGAACATCGCACGGGCCTTGATGGGGAGTCCCACGGTGCTTCTGGTGGACGAGCCTACGGCGGCTCTCGATCACGAACGAAGCGATTCGATTGTCCGTCTCTTGCGCCGCGTCACCGATGAGTTCCGGACGGCCACGGTCATGGTCACCCACGACACGGAATTCCTGCCCCTCACCGACGCGGTCGCGACCATGCGGGATGGCCGGATCAGCCGCGCGGCAGTCCCGTCCGCCCAGCCCAGCTAGGGGAGCCGAGGAGAGCTTCGTCCTGGGCGTCGTCGTAAGCATCGCGGGCTTCCAGGATGGTGGGGACATGGCTCTCGGCCCATTCGCGGAGCAATGACAATGGTTGCAACAGGGACTCGCCCATCGCCGTCAGCTCGTAGTCCACGCGCGGTGGTACCTGGGCGTGGACGGTCCGCGTGATCAGCCCGTCCCGCTCAAGGGCTCGCAGCGTCTGGGTCAGCACCTTGGGCGTCACAACGCTCACCATCTTCCGCAGCTCCGAGAAGCGGACGGGTCCTTCGCCCAGAACCTGGATTACCAGCGATGCCCACTTATCGCCGATGCGCTGGAAGATCACCCGTGATGGGCAGTTTGGGTCCAGGATGTTCGCGGGGAGGTCTTGGGTGTTCATAGTTTAGTATCCCTGAGGTAACTAGGTTCCTTTGAAGCTATCAGTATCTATTGGATACCTTTGACTTATTGCAAGGATACCAACCCCAAGGAGAGCAATGAAAATCGCAGTTTACGGCGCAACGGGCATGGTCGGAAGCCAGATCGTCAACGAATCCATCACTCGCGGCCACCAAGTCACGGCTATCTCCCGTAAGGGCGCAGAAGTCCCCGGCGCTTCCGCCCGGGCCGCAGACCAGGCCGACGGCCAGACGTTCGCGTCCATTGCAAAGGAGCACGACGTCGTTGTGTTGGCGACGGGTCCCAGCCGCACCGGCGGCGACCATGCGGAATGGCTTGACGCCATGGCTACCGCGTACAGCAACTCCGAGGGCACCCGCCTGATGATTGTTGGCGGCGCCGGCACCCTGGAAATTGACGGTGTCCGCCTCCTCGATTCCCCGGACTTCCCCGAGGCCTACAAGGCTGAAGCCACCACGGCAGCCAAGGCATTCGAAGCTGTGAAGCAGACTCCGGACACCATCGACTGGACCGTCCTTGCTCCCGCGCCCGTCATTCAGCCTGGTGAGCGCACCGGCGAATACACCGTGGCCAAGGATTCACCTGCCGGCAACAGCATCTCCTCACAGGACTACGCCGTAGCCATGCTGGACGAGATTGAAACCCCGGCCCACCGCCGCGCACGTTTCACCGCTGCCAACTAGGGCCTCCTACAGCCCCACCCCGAGCCCGGGTACCTGCGCCTGGAATATGTCCTTAAGGGCATATTTCGCCGCGTGGTATCCGGGCATTCCCGTAACCCCCGGACCCGGTGGCGTCGAGGATGAACACAGGTAGACACCGGCCATGGGGGTCCGCCAGGGCGCATTCGACACCACGGGGCGCTGGAGGAGACCGCGCATATCCACCAAGCCCGCGCTGAAGTCTCCACCCACATAGTTCTCGTTGTACGCCGCCAGGTCCGCCGCCGTCGTGGTTTTGGAAGCGACCACAACATCGCGGAAGCCCGGGGCATACTGCTCAATGCGTGCGGTCACCGCCTCGGCCATGTCCACGTCGGAGCCGGCGGGCACGTGGCAATACGTCCACAGGATGTTCCGGCCCGCGGGTGCCCGCGATGGGTCAACCAGCGATGGCTGTGACACCAGGACATAGGGGTCCTTGGGGTGCTTGCCCATCGCCACCAGGTTCTCGGCTTCGGCTATGGCTGCCCGCGAACCACCGACATGGACGGTTCCCGCCTTCGCCAATCCCGGGGCGGACCAAGGGACGGGTCCGGAAAGGATGTAGTCCACTTTGCAGGCAGCATTCCCAAATCGGAATGTTTCCAATGCCCGCCGGTAACGGTCTGGAACTTCCCCCCCACCCAGTCGTGCCAGTGTCGGCGGTGCCACATCCAACAGAATGGCCTTCGCCGGCCGGACCTGGTCCAGGGAGTCCACCCGCTCACCCGTATGGATAGTGCCTCCATGGGCGAGGAGGTCATCGGCCATGGCCTTGGCAATGGCGGCCGAGCCGCCCATGGGGACCACCCAACCACCAGCGTGAGCCAGGACCCCCAGCAAGAGGCCAGCGCCGGTGGCACTGAGCGATGGCAAGGCAGAGACGGCATGTGCCATGACACCGGTCAGCAGTGCGGGGGCAGCCTCTTCACGGAAGCGGCGTCCCCAGAACGGCGTTCCCTGGTCCAAGGTGGCAAGCCCAAACCTGAGGGCTGCCAGCGGATCCCGGGGGACGCGCAACAACTGGTTGGACGTAAAATCCACCACACCCTCAACATGCGCCAAGAGGGGCGCCATCAACCTGCGATAGGCCGGGCCGTCAACGCCCAGCTCCGCCGATGTCCGTTCCAACGACTGGTAGGCCAGCGCTGCCCCGCCCTCGTCCAAGGGAGTGCCGTGCTGAATCTCTGGAACCCGCAGATCCACGCGCTGCGAAAGTTCGAAGGACTTGAAGAACGGCGACGCCAACGCCATGGGATGCACCGCAGAGCACACATCGTGGAAATAGCCGGGTTCAATCAATTCCGTGGTCCGAGTTCCGCCACCAATGGTGGCTGCGGCCTCGTACAGATGGACATCGAGCCCGGCACGGGCCATCACCACCGCAGCGGCAAGGCCGTTGGGACCGGCACCGACGACGGCGACATCAGCCATCGCTCTTCACCTCCGTTTTGTGGGCTGCTGTGGATGCGGGAAGGGCAGCTTGGGTCCGCCACGGCAGCGCAGAGCGCGAAGGGCGGAAGACATCGAACCGCAACCAGTCCCGCGCACCATCAAAAGGTCCGCCGTGGGGATCGTCTTGCCCGTACGCTCGCAACGGATCCTGGGCAGGATCCCAGATATCCATGATCACGCGTGCCATCAGGTACGCGGTTGCTGCCATATGAAGTGCGACAGCCAGGACGTAGTAGGACATGTCGATGTTGTGCTGAACGGAGCCGCCGCTGGTCGCTTGGCCGAGGTACATCCAGATGGCTGCCCAATGGAGCCCTTCTGCGGCCTGCCAGATCAAGAAGTCCCGCCACCGGGGCCTTGCCAGGGCCAGAAGCGGGATGAGCCAGATGACGAATTGGGGCGAGTAGACCTTGTTGGTGAGGATGAAGGCAGCCACGATCAAGAAAGCCAGCTGGGCCAGGCGCGGCCGGTGTGGTGCACACAGGGACAGTGCACCTATGAGAACGCACGCCAGGATGAACAGGGACAGCGCCAGGGAGTTGATGGTTCCCGCGTCCATCTGCGTCCACTGGATTCGGTCGGCCACCAGGTTGTAAGCGAACCACGGTGAGCTGTACCCGGCTGGGCGCTCTTGCGAGAACTCAAAGAAGTAGCGCCATTCGGAGGGGTTGATCACGGCGATGGGTAGATTAACGGCCAGCCAGGACGCCAGCGCAGCGCCGGTGGTGACAAAGAACGTCCGCAGCTTGCCAGTCCGCAGGGCCAATAGCAGTATGGCGCCGAGTATCAGGACGGGATACAGCTTGGTGGCCGTTCCAAGGCCGATGAACACACCCGCCAGTACCAGTTTGTCCCGGGAGAAGAAGTACATGCCCAGGGCCAGCAGCCCCACGGCCCACATGTCCCAGTTGATGAAGCCGGCCAGAATCATGCCCGGGGCTACGGCCACCATGGCAGCATCCCAAGGGCGTCGTTTGTTGATCCGTGCCGTGAGAAGGACGGTGACTATCCATATGGCCACAATCATGGTGGCATTGATGTCAAAGTAGGCCAGAACGCGCTCGTTCCCCACACCTTGCCCTGGAACCAGCAATGCTGTGAAACCTGCAATGACCCCCATGAGCACGGGGTACTCGAACAGGCTGCCCTGCGTGAAGAAGGGGAAGATGCCATCGCCCAGTCCCCGGTTTTTGAAGAGCTCAGGGAAGTCGGAGTAGCAGGTGGCGTAGAACTGATCGGGAGTCTGCCAGCCGTTGACACGGCAGTAGTCCTTGGCGAGGACCGCCAGCAACGCGGCGAACACGGTCAGGATGATAAGGACGCGTTCAACTGTGAATGGCCCTGGAGAGATTTTTCCCGGAGACGAGTATTTGCCCATGGGCCCACCCACCAGCTCCGTGAAGTTGCGAAGCAGGGGATCGCTGCGGCTGGGAACCACAAAGCGGGCACGTTTTCGCTGCTGGTGCGGCTTCGTCTCCTGCATGGATCGAGCTTACCGTCATGCCGTGGCCCACGGCCCAGTGGAAGTCCCCGGTCGGAGTCCGTTAAAAGGGGGGAGCCCACGCGTAGCCGCGTGGGCTCCTTGAGGTTCAGCATGAATGTCTGGCATCTGAAACTCCTTCGGAATGGCTGAAGGGATTCAGCGGATGAGTCCCATCTGGTGCAGGACAACGTAGACGTCTTCGCGGCGCTGGTCGAGCAGCTGGCCGTTGAACAGGGTGCGGTCCTTGGGAGCATCGCTGCTCTTGTAGAAGCGCATGTCTTCGGGGCGTTTTGGCATGGTTCACCTCCTTTCGTGGAGAAATCTCCGATATTTAGGCATGACAATTAGAGCCAATTGATTCCATGAGAAATCAAAGCCTAAAAGGGCATAAATAGCCGAGGTTAATGAGGGGATAAAGCGGACCGAATCAACAGGGATTCGTCGTGCAATAGCGCGTGCTTCCTGCAGTCGACCCAACAAGAAGCTGGTTCCGAACTTTGGGGAAACTGCGCACCCGCGGCATGCTGCGTGGGTCCGCGCCTACAACTGACTACTCAGAACGCCAACCACGCAGAGTGGTGGCCATGAACACCGCCGGCATCAGGCCGGTCCGGTGAATCAGGAGTGGGTCAGAGAGCAATAACGGCGTCGATCATCAGCAGAGGCCGGGGTAGCAGTGACGGTCAACTTCCGTCCGCTAGTCAAAGTAATCATTTTTCCCAACCTCCTTTTCTGGCTGTAACAGCCTGCTGTGGCATTGTCCCGGCTGACTAACCGGTGAATGCGCGCCTGGTTCCCGGCGGGTCGCTCTGGGAACAAGATATAAGCTACCCCATGAACACGGAGTTTGACCAGCGCAATTCGCTAATTTGCCAAAAGTTTTTCTAAATTAATGGTTTAGAGGCCCCATCGGACAATTGCGGGCGTCCGCTTATCCCAACCAAGCGTGCACACCTTTGCGGTTCCCAGAATGAAGTGCCGGCCTTCGCGGGCGTCCATTTCGAGCCAACGCGCCGTGAGGATTCGGGAGAAATGTCCGTGGGCAACCACCAGAACGTTATCCATTCCGGATTCCAGGACACGCCCAATGATCTTGTCAGCCCGGGCAGCTACTTCGTCCAGCGTCTCACCGTTCGGCACGCCGTCGGTCCAGATCAGATAGTCCGGGTTGTCCTTGCGGATGAGGTCCGAGCTGATGCCTTCGTAGTCGCCATAGTTCCATTCGACAGCCAGCGGTTCATGCACGGCTTCCGGATAGCCTGCCAACTCGGCGGTGCGTCGGGCGCGACGCAGCGGTGAAGTCAGCACCAAGTCGAAGTCGATACTTTCCAGCACCTTGCGTGCTTCAACTGCCTGCTGCTCACCCTCAACAGTGAGCGGGAGATCCGTCAGGCCCGTGTACTGGCCACTCTTGGACCATTCCGTCTCACCGTGGCGCAGGATCCAGAGTTGTGGACGCGGGGAAGTCGCAGCGGTCATGATGGCTCCTCAGTTTCGGTCAAAGGCTCGACGACGGCGGACTCGGGTTGCGCTTCCCACCATGCCAGGAGCTTCTGCTCGGCTTCGTCCGGGGACAGTGGTCCGTGTTCCATGCGTTCTTCGAGAAGGAACTTGTAGGCCTTGCCAACCACAGGCCCTGGTTTCAGTCCCAGGAGGGCCATGATTTGCGCTCCATCAAGGTCTGGCCGGACTGCAGCCAACGATTCCTGCTCCAAGAGCGCCGCGATGCGATGCTCAAGGTCATCGTAGGCGAAGGACAAGCGGTCGGCCTTGCGCTGGTTACGCGTGGTGACGTCAGAGCGGGTCAGGCGGTGAAGGCGCTCCAGCAGGGGACCGGCGTCGGTCACGTAGCGGCGGACCGCTGAGTCGCTCCAGCCAGCGTCGCCGTAGCCGTAGAAGCGCATGTGCAGTTCAACCAAGCGGGAGACGGCTTTGATCGACTCGTTGTCGAACCGCAGCGCCTTCATCCGCTTCGCCGTCAGTTTCGAGCCCACAACGTCATGGTGGCGGAAGCTCACCGCACCGCCCGGTTCAAAGCGGCGCGTAGCCGGCTTGCCGACGTCGTGCATCAAGGCAGCGAACCGCAGCACGAAGTCGGGGCCGGGCACCGGACCGTCAGGACCAGTTTCAAGTGCGGCGGCCTGTTCCAGAACCTGCAGCGAGTGCTGGTACACGTCCTTGTGCCGGTGGTGCTCGTCTGCTTCCAGGCGCAGTGCGGAGACCTCCGGGAGCACGAACTCAGCCAGGCCGGTGTCCACCAGGAGATCTATGCCCACGCGGGGGTGCGCTCCGTTGATGAGCTTGACCAACTCTTCGCGGACACGCTCGGCGGAAATGATCTTGATCCGGTCGGCCATCTGGGACATGGCGAGCCGGACGTCGTCGTGAACCGACACGCCGAGCTGAGATGCGAAGCGGGCCGCGCGCATCATCCGCAGCGGATCGTCCGAGAAGGACGCTTCAGGAGCGCCGGGCGTTGCGAGCTCGGAGGCATGGAGGTCGCGGACGCCGCCGAAGGGGTCCACCAGTTCCAAGCTCGGCAACCGCAACGCCATGGCGTTGATGGTGAAGTCGCGGCGGAGAAGGTCGTCGGTCAGGGAGTTGCCGAACGCCACTACTGGCTTGCGTGAATCGGGGTCGTACGCTTCGGCGCGGTAGGTGGTGATTTCAATCTGGAAGCCGCTCTTCTTCATCCCGATGGTGCCGAAGGCGCGTCCGATTTCCCAGAAGTTGTCCGCCCACTTCTTGATGACGGAAATGGTCTGGTCCGGCGTGGCGTCAGTGGTGAAGTCGAGGTCCGGGGAGGTCCTGCCGAGGAAGAGGTCGCGCACGGGCCCGCCCACCAGGGATAGCTCGAAGCCGGCATCGACAAAGCGCTGCCCGAGGTCGAGCACCACCGGATCGATGGTGAAGTTAACAGAAGAGCTGTCCAGTACGTGCGCCATAGTCCCTTAAGCTTGGCAGATTTTTACTCGGCAGTGGGCCACTGTTCCATGCAATATCAGGCATGCATCCGTGGACCGTCTCTTGGAGTCCATCTTGTGGCCATGTCCCGGTCATCACTCCGGGGCAAGAGTCGTTAGAGTGGACCTCATGGCCAACCCGATCCCGAGCGCTCCTGGCAGGAGGACAAACGCACCGTTGCCGTCGGCAATCGGCGCGCACGTCGCCCCTGCCCCGCAGCACCCGGTGCAGGCCTCCCTTCCTACTGTGGAGGAAGTGTCGGCGGGTGGCGTTGTAGTAGACACGTCCGACGGCGAACTCCGGGTTGCGATTATCGCCCGCCTTAATAGGGGTGGCCGGCTTGAGTGGTGCCTGCCTAAGGGCCACCCGGAAGGCCGCGAGAACAACGAGGAAGCTGCAGTCCGCGAGATCGCCGAGGAAACCGGCATCGAAGGCAGCATCCTGGCTCCTTTGGGGAGCATCGACTACTGGTTCACCGTCAGCGGCCACCGAGTCCACAAGACCGTGCACCATTTCCTGCTCCAGGCCACAGGTGGCGAGCTGACCATCGAGAACGATCCCGACCAGGAAGCCGTGGACGCTGCCTGGGTTCCCATCCAGGAACTCGCCCGCAAACTGTCCTTCCCGAACGAACGCCGCATCGCTGATTTGGCACGGGAAGTGCTGCCCGAACACCTCTGACCCGGGTACATGGGACGATAAAGGCGATGTCTGAAGCCAAAACCACTGAGTCCGTTCAATCCGGAGAAGCACGTTCCAGCGCCATCATGGCAGCAGGAACGCTCGTTTCCCGGTTCCTAGGCTTCGCCAAAACGTGGATGCTCGGCGCCGCGCTCGGCCTTGGTTCCACGGTCAATGACACGTTCATTAACGCGAACAACCTGCCGAACCTGATCTTCCTGCTGGTGGCGGGCGGCGTGTTCAATGCCGTCCTCGTCCCGCAGATCATCAAGGCCAGCAAGGCCCCGGACCGCGGTGCGGACTACATCAGCCGTCTGCTCACACTCGCTGTCCTGGTGCTGTTGGCCCTGACGGCCCTGGTGACGCTGGCGGCGCCCCTGGTCATCGACCTCACCACGCAGGGGTATTCCGAGCAACAAAAAGCCTTGGCTGTGACTTTTGCGTTCTGGTGCCTTCCCCAGATCTTCTTCTACGGGCTCTATGCCCTGCTGACACAAGTCCTGAATGCCCATGGCGCGTTCGGTCCGGCCATGTGGGCGCCCATCCTGAACAACCTCGTGGCCATCGCCGGCCTGGGCATGTTCATCTGGATCCTGGGCGCCAACATCGACAACCCGCACACCATAGATAATTGGGGCCCAACGCAGACGTTCCTGATCGCGGGGTTCGCCACCTTCGGTGTTATTGCCCAAACAGCCATCCTGCTGATCCCCGTCTTCCGCCTGCGCCTCGGCTTGCGTCCCCGCTTCGGTTGGCGCGGCGTTGGACTGGGCCAGGCTGCCAAGCTGAGCGTCTGGACGCTGGCGACTGCCGCCGTCGGGCAGTTGGCTTTCCTCTATGTCATGAGGATCGCCACGATCCCCGGCGCTGAACGTCTCCGCCTGAGCAACGCGGGAAACAACGTTGCCGCAGCCGTCCTGCCGGGTAACGCCGTCCTGGAAGTCGCCAGCCAGCTGTACCTGCTGCCGCACTCGATCATCGCTTTGTCCTTGGCCACCGTCCTCTTTAACCGGATGACACGGGCCTCCCAAGATGGCAACAAAGCCGAGCTCCGCGATGCCTTGTCCCACGGCCTGCGCACCATGGCCGTTGCCACGGTTTTCGGTGCCTTGGCCCTGTTCGCCTTGGCCGGACCACTGGGTATGTTCTTCTCCGGAGGGGAGCCGCAGGACGGCGTCATGCTGGCCCAAACGCTCACCATCCTGGCCCTTAGTACCCCGTTCCTGAGCGCTAACTTCATGATGTCCCGCGTGTTCTACGCCAACGAGGACGCCCGCACGCCCCTGTATGTCCAGTTGTGGCTTGCCGTGATCTACGTGGTGGGCGCCTTCTTCATCCAGTTCCTGCCCGTCGGCCAGATCATTTACGCGATCGCCATCCTCTACACGCTGGGCAACATCCTCTCCGTGGTCATCAGCGTGGTCTTCTTGCGCAGGCTTCTGGGTCACCTTGACGGGCCGAGGATCGCCAACTCGTACATCCGCATGGGATACGCAGGTTTGGGTTCCGCGCTTGCCGGCGCCGCCGCGCTGTGGCTCCTGGGAAGCTACCGGGCGGACGGTTTCGCGTGGAGCAGCCGCCCGGCCGCCCTGGTGACCGTAGTCGTCGTCGGGCCGGTCATGCTGCTGGCCTATCTGGTCCTGCTCCGCGTCTTCCACGTCACTGAACTTCGCGACCTCCTCCGCCCGCTGATGGGCCGCTTGGGACGCGGCGCACCAGCGCCTGCCGGAGCCGCAGCAGAACCCACGACGGCGGCACGCGCCACGGTCTCGGACGATACCGGCTTGATTCCGCGCATTTCCGGTGAGTTCGACGCCGCCTCCTTCAGGGCAGGCCCGGCCGTTGAACCCCGGCGGGTCGCCCCGACGCCTGCCCCTGATGCTCCCAAGACCTACCTGCCCGACGAAGACGTGCCCAGCACGGCCCAAGGCGGCAAGTTCCGTCCGCAGGTCCCGTTGCCGGGTCGACGCACCTACCAAGGCGATGCAGGCCGCAATCCATACTTCCCCAGCGGGCGGAAACGGAAGTGAGCCGGTGCCGCCAACACGGGCGGCGGACGCTAATCGGCTAGGCTAGAAACGAATATAGGTAGTTGCAAAAGCGGTTGAACCGGCTCGCCGGGCCAGCCGCGTGCAGGACCCGCAGCTCCCGGACAGCCTAGGAGGAACACGTGTCCCACCCGATCGACGTCGGATCAGTACTTGGCGGCCGCTACAAGGTCACGGCCAATGTGTTGACCTCGCATGACCAAGATCAGGTGCTCGACGGCGTGGACCAGGTCCTCAACCGTCCCGTGAGCATCCTGGTGGCCGGACCTGGGAACGCCGAACAGGTGGCGCAGAGCGCCCGTGAAGTGGCAACCGGGGAGCGCCCCGGACACGTCCAGATCTTGGACCTCGGCGTCAGCGACAACACCACCTACCTCATCACCAACCACAGCACCGCTCCGGACCTCCTGGACCTCGTGGTGGCTACCAACCCGCCGTACATTGAGCCGTTCTTCACGGAAACGCTCGGCAGTGAGATCTTTGGCCAACCGCGCACATATGAGCCGGAAACGTACGACGGGCTGTATGAGGACGACGAGCACGACGCCGAATACATCCAGTACGACGAAAACGGCTACCCCATCCCGTCCGAGGACGACGCTGAGCCTGAAGCAGCTGGCTCCCAGCCCGGCCATGTGCCGCCCATGCCTTCCGCCAGCCCGTCGTCGTCCAAGAGCGGCATCGCCGGTAAGTTGGCCGCTGCCGCAGCGGGCGCGGGCGCAGCCGGTCTCGCAGCTGCCGCTGCGCTGAAGAACTCGGGTTCCAAGAATCACGACGCCGGTGCGGCCACCGGCGCTGGCGCCGCCGCTTCCGCCGGGGGAGCATCGCCTGCAGTGCCGGCCCAGCCACCTACCCAGGCCGTAGCTTCGCAGCCCACCGCCGCGCCTGCCGCACCGGTCGAACCGCCGACGCAAGCAGTCACCTCGCAACCGGCGCCGGCCCGGGAGCCTGCCGACCCCAAGGTTTCGCTCTGGTCCGAAGAGGACTACGGCTTTGCTGGGGGAGGCGGCGCTGCTGCTGGCCGCAGTACCCCGGACGCAGGTTACGACCGCGCGCCAACCAGCTTCCCGGCGTCGGCCGCTGTCCAGGACGACTACCAGGATGAAGAGGTCTACGAGGACGAAGCTCCCGAAAAGGAGCCCCGTTCCTTGCGCTGGCTGGTGGGCGGCCTGCTCGCTGCTGTACTTGTAGTGGGCCTCGTCCTCGCCGTCACCAACCTTGGCAGCCTGTTGCCCAGCAACACTCCTGCAGCGACGCAGAACACCACGGCTCCGCAGTCCACCGGCACGGAAACCGAAGAGCCCGGGCCAACCCAGGCTCCGCCGCCCGCGGCACCGCCCGCAATCGAGGGGATCACGCGCCTCGGCGACTTCCCCTTCGCAGCTACCTACGACAAGGACCTCGTACGGGCCTTCGATGGCAATGCGGCCAGCTACTGGTCGGATATGGAATTCGCCACGGCAGACTGGGGTGGACTCTTCGTTGATATGCCGCTGGTCATCAAGCTCAAGGAGAAGACCGAGGTCAAGTCCATTGTGCTGAACCAGTTGGGCGGCTCCGGCGGCAGCATCAGCGTTTACACCAACGACCGTCCCGCCATGGACGGCGCGAAGCTGGTGGGCACCAACAGCTTCACCTCCCCGGAGCTGACCATGCCGCTCGCAGCGCCCACCCAGACGCAGTACGTCATTGTGGTCATCAAGGCTCTTCCCAAGCTGGCTGCACCGAAGACCCGCTTCGGCTTCGGCCTGCGCCTGGCGGAAGTCACTGTCCAGTAGTACCCCTTCTGTGACCGTTGGGGCTGCCGGTCATTCGGGGTCCCCACTTCGATTCGGCGTGTCCGCAGACGGTACCCTGAATGTTGGTGGCTTTTAAGGTCCCCAACTCCAACGGAATATTTGGGGCATTACAGGGGTTGAGTCAGGTGGCTGCCCCGAAAGCCGCAGCATCGACTAAGGAAGAGGTTCACGCCACGTGAGCATTGCAGAAAACAGCGCATCGCAGGTGCGTGACGTCATCATCGTAGGTTCAGGCCCGGCCGGCTACACAGCCGCCGTTTACACCGCCCGCGCCAACATGAAGCCTCTGCTCATTGCCGGTTCCGTCACCGCTGGTGGCGAACTCATGAACACCACCGACGTGGAAAACTACCCGGGCTTCCCCGACGGCATCATGGGCCCGGACCTGATGGAGAACTTCGAGAAGCAGGCCGCCCGGTTCGGCACGGAGATCCAGTTTGAGGATGTCACCGAACTGGATCTCGACGGCGACATCAAGACCGTCACCATCGGCACGGGGGAGACCTTCCAGGCGAAGGCCATCATCCTGTCCACGGGTTCGGCCTACCGCGAGCTTGGCTTGGCCAATGAAAAGCGCCTGTCAGGCCACGGCGTTAGCTGGTGTGCAACCTGCGACGGTTTCTTCTTCAAGGACCAGGACATCGCCGTTATTGGTGGTGGCGACTCCGCTATGGAGGAAGCACTGTTCCTGACCAAGTTCGCTAAGTCAGTAACTGTTATCCACCGCCGCGATACCCTGAAGGCTTCCAAGATCATGGGTGACCGCGCCCAGGCACACGAGAAGATCAACTTCGTCTGGAACACGGCCGTTGAGGACGTCCTCGGTGAGGATAAGGTCACTGGACTGAAGCTGAAGAACCTGGTGGATGGCACTGAGTCCGAGCTCGCAGTCACCGGCGTTTTCGTGGCCATCGGCAACGACCCCCGCACGGATCTCATCAAGGGCAAGGTTGATCTGACCCCTGAGGGAACCATCGCCGTCGAGGGCCGCAGCTCCCGTACCAGTATTAAGGGTGTCTTCGCTGCCGGCGATGTCATCGATCCCACCTACCGCCAGGCCATCACGGCCTCGGGTTCCGGTTGTGTGGCTGCTCTCGATGTTGAGCACTACCTCGCAGACCTGCACTCCTAAGCTGCATCCAAGCAACCATACGAAGGGAAGAGTTATGAGCAACGCAAAAGACGTAACTGACGCAAGCTTCAGCACGGATGTCCTGGCTTCAGAAAAGCCGGTCATCGTGGACTTCTGGGCAGAATGGTGCGGCCCCTGCCGCAAGCTCGGCCCCATCCTCGACGAGATCTCCGTTGAGTACAGCGAGAAGGTTGACGTCGTGAAACTCAACGTTGACGACAACCCTGCCATCGCAGCCGAATACGGCATCACGTCCATCCCGGCCGTGTACCTGTTCAGCGGGGGAGAAGTTAAGAGCACAGTCATCGGTGCCAAGCCGAAGCAGTTCTTCGAAAAGGAATTCGCGGACGTCCTGTCCTAGTTCCACACTGATCACCTGAAACCGGCGGTTGCTGCTCCCGAGGGAGTGGGAACCGCCGGTTTTTTTGTTGTTTCTTAGTGAAATGAACGTCATCAGGTAGTTTTTCTACGTTTCGTTCTCTGAGCCGGTTTGTGGGACGTACTGCTGCTACGTTTCACTTCGCCTTACCTGGGGTAGGGGCGAATCGTCCCTCTCTCACCTCCCACCCCCACTACCGTCGTCCCTCTCTCACCTCCCACCCCCATACCGTCGTCCCTCTCTCACCTCCCACCCCCATACCGCCGTCCCTCTCTCACCTCCCACCCCCATACCGCCGTCCCTCTCTCACCTCCCACCCCCATACCGCCGTCCCTCTCCCACCTCCCACCCCCATTACCCCGGCCGCCTCGGCTTGCTTTACAGATCCCCCTAGCTACTCGCGTGCCGCGTCTAACGTCTCACATGAGAACCTGTTCGAGAGAAACAACAGGAGCGCGGGGCGCGCTATACGGCTTTCAATTGGTGGCGATAGTGCACACGCAAAGGTTCGCTAACGGTGCCTACGTGTTTCACGTGAAACACCTTAGGGATGCACGGCGCAGGGCTAGTTCTCCGACGAATTCCTGGCTGTCACCCGCTCGTTTCACACAGAACGTCGGCCTATGGCCAAGGTTGTCCGAAACCAGCTATTGACTTTCCATGCGACGAAGCCATCGCCGACACTAAGACTGTCATCGCTGGAATCAGGCACCTAGGACTCTCGACGCATACGGGTGGTTGGCTGAGCTTTCACCACATCGATGCAGCTCCACTGTCGTCCAAAAGCGCTTGATGATCATAGGCTGCGGTCGCTTGAATGGACGCACTAAGCCCTATTCGGTGGAATCGTCACGACCTTTAGTAGTGCAAAGATCTGCGAGGCAGCAACGCCCTCGGACTTCTCAAGACCGCTATCGTTTCCTGCATGGCAACTGACTTCGCATGGTTAGCGACAGCCACTGCCGCTAAGCATGCGTTCATCTGGAGCTACCTGCGCAGACTGTTGGGAACTCACCAGCGAACCATGGGCCAGCCCATCCCACCGTTGACCGCCAATCGCGCGTATCGGAGGGAGAAATAGGGGCTCACTACGTGTGATTGTGCTTTCCTAACCCGACTTCTATCGCCGTGTTCCACCTAGCTGGCGGGCACACTGAAGATGAGTCGGTCCAACGATGCTCCCTTCTGACCGCCGGTCCACCCTTCTGACAACGCCTCTCGCTCTATCCGCCCAAATGAGGCCGTACAGGCCGAGGACATAGTCAGCAGGCCACGGTGGAGAATCATCTTAGGTCAACTAAACGGGTATCGATGCAATAGAACCCGGTTGGAGGCCTATACGTTTGCACTTCGTCAGCCGAAAAGATGTAGTAGAGCCGCTCCGGCCAACGGGGTAACTACGCTAGGCCCTATGCCGGCTACTCCGAGGCTCGGCGTCAGTTCGTGACCCGGGCGCCGGTCTGGATCAGGCAAACGCGCACCAGTGCGACATACGGCAGTTCTAGCGGTCAGTGGCATCGGCCAGCGAGCCCAGGCGGTCTAGGTTTAAGGCATCGCTCCACGGGGCCAGTACGACCCGTAGATGCATCGTCTCAGCTCAACGCGGCGCCGCGACAGGCATAAACGTACGGCTCGCCTAGTTGAGAAGCACCCCACACGCCATCTGTACACCGTGTGCTGGTGGGTAAGAGCAGCTATTTACACCGGCTAAACGAGTCGCCAGGGCTTCTTTTAGGCTGTCAGCCTGCGTCTGCACCGTGCCACCGTTCATGACCGCCTGGGCCAACGAGGCGGCAGTTGGGAATTTCTGCTACCCAGGTGGGTATCGTCTGTTGGCCGCGTTTCGCGGGTCGCCCACCGGAGACCCCTGCTCTAGCACAGCTATCTGTCGTTGCATCTGGGTGAGTTCGTATCAGACCTGATTTCCTAGCGACTTGTGCGGCGTAAGGGCAGTTTGTGGCTTCTCCTGCTCTGACGCTGGGCGTCCCAGGCAAGCAGCATCCTAAAACTTGGCTCGGAATATTGGCGTCGTCCTGATCTACAAAGAGCTTGACCGAACTGCAGCAACCCGCTGTGGCTCATGTTTCACGTGAAACACAGGTACCGAGACTAAGGTGCCCCCGGTTCTTCCCAACGTCGTACACCGAGGACTGTCTCATTTACATCCCTCGGCATCACCGGCCTGCCTCGTCGCGCGCCTAGTCGGAATACTGAGCGATTTACATGGGCTAAAGCCGCCCGAAACGTGAACGTGTCAGCTCCATGCGAGAGGTCCCTTATCGGACAAGGATCTGAGCCGGGGGAGCTGGCGCACCGACTAAGAGAGGAAGGCGTCTACGGCACCCCCACCGCGACCGAATGACGAAGGGAAATTCAAGTATCTATCCTCAGCGACAGTCTTCACGCCATTCGGCCATAGTGTCTTTGATGGCGGGCCCGCAACTTCGATTACGCCTTCCTGGCCTTGTTTCGCGTGTAAGGTCTCCACATCCTTTCCGATGCCAATTAGGCCTGTCGCTCGGGTCAGCACCGCTACTGCAGTGTTTCACGTGAAACGGAACCGCCAAAGAGCATGCACCCCGTCCTAACCACCGGCTGGGGTCGCGAGCCCGATCAGCCAATGCGGCTGCACCCACACTACACGAGCTGAGAACACGGGGGAGCTGTCAGTCGAAACCACAGCCAAGCATGAGCCAGTACCCACGCTCAACGTGGGTGGAAGTCTCGTGAAAACAGAATGCTCCAATACCCCCTAACAGCCTGCTTCCTCAACGGAGGGGACTCATCCGTAAGTGGTATCTCAGCCCCGCACCCTTGGTCAGTGTGCCCGCGTCCTAATGACAGCAGACGCACATCGGAGTCCGGAACTGGCATCTTTCCACCTTCCCATGATCATCAGAGCTCTTGCCGTCCGTCAGTGTCACGGGTCCACTGCATATCCGGCATACCCCGGATTGCACAATAGGATGCGGAGACATCGGATCTATACCTACCAACCCGTTCGACGACAGCCCGCCGCCGAATCGGGATCTCCGCCTCGCAGTTTCGGGAACCTGGAAGAACAGCAGATGAACGATCATGCCTAGTCGCGAGGTGCAGTATTGGCTGTACCAGGGATGCGGTGTGATCCCACACTCGTGTCGGAACACCACTCATGAGCTCCGCGGGTCCAGGCATCTTCTTGGCCTCTGACCATATGGACATGGCTTGAGTCCGGCTTCGCATGACAAGTTTTGCACAACTTTATCCACAGGCTTATCCACTGCTCATGAGACTGACCACAGCTCAGCGGATGGCCGGAGAGATTGAGCATCCTATATAGAGATTCAACATCTCAGTACTCGACATATAGGTGGGAGAGCCAGCAGCCCCCCTTAGCCTGCGAAGATCCCTATAAATCAATGAAATACAGGCGTTATGCGCTTCATCATGACTGGAAGATGCGTAGGGCACCCAGCGTGAAGTGGATGGAGGTCCGGGCCAGTGGGACGCACATTCATCAGTGCCGACTATAGTCATCACCCCGCCCGTATCAAGCCGCAAGGAAGCTCTTTGTCCACAAAGTTATCCCCACTGTTTTCCACAGGGATATCCACTGGGTTATCCACGTCTCCGGTCCTTGAAGCTATTGGTCCCGGCGCCGAGTAGAGCGTCGCACTGCGGCTCCGTTTCACGTGAAACACTGCAGCCTTTGGTCGCCTTCGGATTTGCCGAATTTGGCGTTCAGGATCTGTCTCGACGGGCTGCCTGAGTCACGGTCACTGTCACGAGCCGCAGCACAAACTAGCACCAACGACGATCTTCAAAGATGACATATCAACATCGGACCAATCGCCCACTGAACTTCAGTCTTTGAGTCCAATTCGCCATCTTGTACGTACGTAATACCAGCCCCTCGCTCATGAGATTCCGGTCTGGCGAGGATGGTTGGAATATGTGGCAGGCAGCCCGGTTTGGAGACAATGAACAGACCATTCCAGGGTCACAGTGAGTCCGGAAGACGCCTACGGCAGAGTACCCGTGGTCAGCTGAGGCGTGCGTCCCACTGGATGCCTTCGTCACAGCCCGCTCAAACGGGTGTCGAGCCGCCCAGGCGATCGACATCCCCCGTATGTAGCCATGTCAAGGTCTAGGTGCGTTGCTCGTGCCTAGGAGGCTTTGCGCTGACCACAGGGGACACCCACACGAGGTACGCATGCTCCAAATAGCTTCCACTACCATTTCACTGGCGACAGATCAGAAAGGCGCTCAGAACCGTCAACGCCTAGAGTGGACCTCGTGGTTCGTGCAGCCGCCGCTAATGCGAATATTGCAGCATCTTTGGAGAACCTGGAACCCTGTGGGTTGTACCGGTCACTATTGATGCGCCTTCCTTCAGGCCGCTAATGGTGCGTTGGGGGAGCGTGGTGCGCTGATCCTTCTCACCCGGGACTCCGTTTATCCCTTGGGATATATAGAGCGGAACGAAGCGCATAGTGCCGAACATAGAATCGGCCCGCTCGGTCCGCTCCGTCCGCACCCACGCCCACGCGAGTTCGAGGCCCATAAGCCCGACTAGTCGGCAACCGCCTGCATGAGGCAACCAGCAAGCCTGTTATCCGTATGCTGACGAGAACACGATCGCGGGCACAACTCAAGTACTTCGTGGACTGTCGGATGGTAACCAGGTTTTGGATGAATGGGCTGAGCTCTGCATGGATGCGCGTGCACGAATCACATCGGAGCCGCCTTCCCAATTCGCTGTCGCGCTCGTCCATTTACCTGGTCACGGTCTCCTGGTGAAACCGAATCGGCAGTGAGGTGCCCGACTGATTCACAACCAAGATTAGGACGGTTCTCCCGCCTGCCCGTCACGGTCCCTAAGAGGTGCACTCGGCCCGTTTAGGTTTCATTACACTTGAGGGATCGGATGATGTTTCACGTGAAACCGTGCGCTGTGATCCTACCCTTTACACAGCCGGCTACTGGACCATTAGTCTATGTTGCTAACACCAAGATTCCCCCCCCCCCCCGAATGGGGATCGTGTTGTTGCCCATAAATTTGTCTAGTGAATGCTGTCCTTTCGAGCATCGGCCGCTCATTACACTGCCTCATGTCCCTGCGGGCCCCATTCATATCGGTGTCCCCGACTCACTTCTCATTTCGAGACTGCCCATCTACCAGATTTGGGATGGTGAATCCTACTTCGTGTTTCACGTGAAACACCAACACGTAAGGGGTTGCCACGCCACGCCACGCCACGCCACGCCACGCCGAGTATTGTTGAGTCCTCCACGCGATTAATACCCTAGCGATACAGGAATTGCTCTCGCCCGGGTTTCGGAGAACAAAAGCAGTTTACGATGACAATCACGGTCCATGGGGAAGCCCTCACCTCCAGAAAAATCCCTCTTGGGTGATGGAATTTACTTACAAGGCAATGTCTGTACCCGAGAGGCCCTACGGAGACTCCCTAGGGGGACTGCAACGCAGCTGACATACCGCCGTGTGCACACCGGCGTGATCGAGCCGCGCTGATGGCCCATGACTACGTAATTTGGTGTAGTCCATAGAGTCGCACGGAAGGGAACGCGCTTCGGAGCTTAGCAGGTCACAACTTGCACGGAATCCGGCCGCTCAAAGGGAGCATCAGCGTCATGTTTCACGTGAAACGAAAATTCAAAAGGATGCGGTGAGGGCGCGAGCAGTGCAGGGGAAGGGTTCGGGTGCCGCTAAACATTCAGTGAGTCAGTGTGTAAGTCGGAGAAAGCACATCTAGTCGCCAACCCAGGCCAGACTTGCAGTTCATCTGGCAACAAGGTGAACAGAGGACGCCGAAGCCGGGGCGCACTGCATGTGGGTACCACTAGCACCAAATGCTCTATTCATCGCATCGGGGTAACAACTCGTTCCCACCATGGACTCATAGAGTACATGTGAGGACCATCTCCGCTGTCGGCATCGCGTATCTGGAACAACTGATTAGCACTAATGCATAGGGAGCGTACCCGAATCCAATGAAGTAGGGCTTCGGGACCGATTCGTATCAATGGCCGCCTAACACACCGGTCAACAAGCCACTAAACAATAGGGCACCCACCAGATCGGGTCGACCTAGTTCAGCCGACCCGATAACAAGCCACTTTGAACAAGTAGGCCACATACCGTTTCACGTGAAACATTCCCTAGAGATGCGACAGCTTAACTATGTATGACCGTCCCGACGCCCGAACCGCCAAGACGAGAAAAATGGGGCCCACATCAAATGTGAACCCCATTCCATTGAAACAGTCGACTTAGTCCTCTGCGCCTGGACCCAAAACGTCCATAATGCGGTTGAGATCCTCAACACTTGCAAACTCGATACTCACGCGTCCCTTTCGGGCGCCAAGGGTGATCTTCACGTTCGTATCCAGCCGATCGGAAAGCGACGAAGCGAGGTAGTCAAGACGCTCATGGCGGGCATTCGGCTTGGGAATGCTGCTCTTCGCAGGAGTTGCAGGGTCCTGGTAAAGCGCAACGGCTTCCTCTGTGGCCCGCACGGACATACCCTCTGCCACGATCCTCTGGGCAAGGCGTTCCATTGCAGCGGCATCCGGAAGTGCGAGCAGGGCACGTGCATGGCCAGCAGAGAGAACGCTCGCAGCTACACGGCGTTGAACCAGCGGGGGAAGCTTCAGCAAGCGAAGTGTATTGGAAACCTGCGGGCGTGAGCGACCGATGCGGTCTGCCAACTGCTCGTGGGTGGTACCAAAGTCTTCCAAAAGCTGCTGGTAAGCCGCAGCTTCTTCCAAGGGGTTCAGCTGACTGCGGTGCAGGTTCTCCAGGAGGGCATCCCGGAGAAGGTCGTCGTCGGTGGTGTCACGAACAATGGCGGGGATGGTTTCGAGCCCAGCCGCCTGCACAGCGCGCCAACGACGCTCACCCATGACCAGCTCGTACGGTTCTCCACCCTTTTCGGTTGAAGTCCGTACAACAATTGGCTGGAGGACGCCTATTTCCTTGACGGAGTGCACCAGCTCGGCCATGTCGTCTTCATCGAAGACGGAACGCGGCTGTTTGCGGTTCGGGTGGATATCGCCGACTGGAATCTCGGCGAACCGGGCACCAGGTACCTCCACCAACTCGACGTCGGGAGCTACGGGCGCGGCAGCCGCCGTCGACCGTTCCGTAGTATCAGCAACGTCCGGAACAGTGCGCTTGGCAGCCGGCTTAGACGCCGGCGCCTTCGTGGGTGACTTAACCGCAGCTGGCGCCTTGGCGGCAGCAGACTTGGCGGCCGGCTTCATTGGAGCATCAGCCTTAGCAGACTTGGTGGAGGGCTTAGCCGCGGGTGCCGTGGAATCAGCACTCGGTTCATCCCGAGGTGCATCTACCGTGGGCTCCGCCGTCTTCCGTGCCTCTGGGAAAAACAGATCGACGGGACGCGACGGCGCAGCACCGTTGCCCTGGGCCGCGGCCGAGCTAGGAATGAGAGCCCCAAGACCCCTGCCGAGGCCCCTTCGCTTTTCGCTCATTGATTCATCCCTCCGATGGAATAGCCGAGCACGAATCGGCCCTGGCTGTTGCAGTGTTTCAAGAATTCTAGCGTTCAGCGATTTCGGCAGCGGCTTCCATGTAGGACAACGCGCCGCTCGATGAAGGATCGTACGTCATGACCGTTTGCTGATAGCTCGGAGCTTCAGAGATGCGCACGGAACGGGGAACCACAGCACCCAGGACCTGGTCCGGGAAGTGCTGGCGGACCTCGGACGCCACCTGCGCTGCCAGGTTTGTCCGGCCGTCATACATGGTCAGGAGGATGGTGGAGACTACCAAGTCTGCATTCAGGTGCTTCTGGATCATCTCAATGTTCTTGAGAAGCTGGCTCAAGCCTTCCAGGGCATAGTACTCGCACTGGATGGGGATGAGTACTTCGCTGGCAGCGCAGAAGGCATTGACGGTCAGAAGGCCAAGGCTTGGCGGGCAGTCTATGAAGATGAAGTCCAGCCGTCCCTCACCGTTCTTCTCGCGTTCCTTGGCGTAGACGTCGATAGCACGGCGAAGCCGTTGTTCGCGGGCTACCAGCGACACAAGCTCAATCTCGGCGCCGGCCAAGTGAATGGTTGCGGGCGCGCAGATCAAATTGGGGATGTCTGGGCACGGTGCCACGACGTCCTTCAACGGAAGATCGTTGATCAAGACGTCGTAGATGCTGTCCACGTCGGCGTGGTGCTCAATACCCAAAGCAGTGGAGGCATTGCCTTGGGGATCAATGTCGATCACCAGCACGTTGAGGCCGGCAGATGCCAGAGCGGCCGCGATATTCACGGTGGTAGTAGTTTTGCCTACCCCGCCCTTTTGATTGGACACAGTGAAGATTCGGGTCCGGTCCGGCTTAGGCAGTTCGCGGCCAATCAACCGCTCTCGACGACGCGTCTCGTTGGCCAACTGCCGAGCGATAGGGCTTGAATCATCGATGGAATCCATAACGTTATGCGCTCCATCTGAAACAGTTTCACGTGAAACGGCAACGTTTTCAACCGAATCAGTACGCACAATCGCGGACTGGAGAGATGCAGAGGGTGTAGCCATGGCCCGCGCGGACCCCAAAGACATAAACGGGGGAATCCGCTGCGTGGAGGTTTCACTACTACCCACTGGTCACACTCTCACTCTCATTTCGGCGCTTGCTGCCGTTCTCTAGCCTAACCGCTCAGCCGCCGACACGCGGGAAACCGAGCGGGACCTAGGCCGTCTTTCCGGGCTTGTTGACGATGATCCTCACCACGGTGGTGGGTTCCTCCAAAAGCTCCTGTCCGCAAACAACAACGGATGTCGCCACGCCGCCAAGTTTGCGGATGACCTTTGTGGCCTTCTCGATCTCTTCGGCAGCACTGCGTCCCTTGATCGCAACCACTTCACCATGGCCGTTCAACAAAGGAATGGTCAGGCCGGCGAGATTAGTCAGAGCAGAAACGGCGCGAGCCGTCACGACGTCCGCGTCCACCATCCCCACTGCAAGCTCAGCGCGCGTACGCATAATGGTCACGTTGTCCAAGCCGAGGTCGTCAACGACTTCCTGAAGCCAGATAACACGACGTTCCAGCGGCTCTATCAACGTCAGCTCGAGATCCGGACGGGCAATGGCAAGGCAAAGACCCGGCAGGCCTGCGCCGGATCCGACGTCGGCGACGTGGCTGTCCATGGCAATCGCAGACTCGATGACGGCACAGTTCAGGACATGCCTGCTCCACAACCGCGGGATCTCGCGGGGGCCAATCAGTCCACGTTCAGTACCCGACGTAGCCAGGTGTTCAACGTAGCGCTTGGCCAGATCCAAGCGCTCCCCAAAAATCTTTTCGGCCGCTTCCAGTTCAGCTACGGTGATTTCAACCATGAGCTGCTAGTCAGCCGAGACGACGATGTGGCGGCCGGCGCCTTCGCCTTCGGACTCAGAAACGAATCCAAGGTCAGCTACGGCGTCATGGACAATCTTGCGCTCGTAAGCGCTCATCGGTTCAAGGGCAACGGTTCCGCCGGATTCCTTGACCTTGGCCACAGCGTCTTCGGCGATCTGCTGAAGAACGCCGGCGCGCTCCTTGCGGTAACCGTTGATGTCCAGAACGAGGCGTGAGCGGCTTTCCGTGGCGGACAGGACCGAAAGACGGGCCAGTTCCTGCAGTGCCTCCAGGACCTCGCCGTCGCGTCCGACGAGGCTGTCCAGGGCCGCGGACTCTTCATCAGCACCGATGGAGATGTACGTGCGTCCGTTGCGGATCTCGATATCGATGTCGCCGTCGATATCGGCGATATCAAGAAGTTCTTCGAGGTAGTCGGCGGCGATGTCGCCCTCCTCTTCCAAGCGGCTGGCCGTCTTGGACTGCGTCTCCTGGGGCTCTTCCTGCTCTTCAGTCACAGCGGCGATAACTTCTTCGGTGCTCTCGGCAGACATTACTTCTTCTTCCTGTTCTTACGTTGTGGCTGGACGCGCTGGGCCCGGATCTCGGCGGCTGCAGCGGCAGCAGCTTCGGCTTCGGCGGCGGCGTCCGCGGTCTTTTTACCACCCAGCAGCGGGGGCAGGCCCTTGGCGGCGCGGCGCTCCTCCAGTGCCTTGGCGGCAGGGGAACCCGGGGTGGGCATACGGCGGATGACGAAGAACTGCTGGCCCATGGTCCAGAGGTTGGTGGTGGTCCAGTAGATGAGGACACCGATCGGGAAGTTGATGCCACCAATGCCGAACACGAGCGGCAGGATGTAGAGCATCATCTTCTGCTGGCGCATGAACGGGCTGGCCATGGCCTCTTCGGACATGTTCTTGGCCATGATCTGCTTTTGGGTGATGAACTGCGAGGCCGTCATGGCGATGATCATCACGATGCTGAGAACCCAGACAGCAACAGCGCTGTTTCCACCACTCGGATCGCCATGCAGCAGTGAAGCGGACAGTGGCGCGCCGAAGATGCTGGACGAATCGAACTGGACAACCTGTTCGTGGCTCATGGCGCCCACGCCCTGGCCCGCCTTGGCGTTCGTCGAAATACCCGACAGCACCTGGAACAGTGCGAAGAAGAACGGCATCTGGATCAGCATCGGCAAACATGCCGAGAACGGGTTGGTTCCGTGCTTCTTGTACAGTGCCATCTGCTCCTGCGCCATGGCCTGGCGGGAGAGCTGATCGGTCTTGCCCTTGTACTTGGTCTGAAGTTTCTTCAGGTCCGGCTGTAGCAGCTGCATGCCGCGCTGCGCTTTGATCTGCTTGACGAAGACAGGAATCAGGGCGGCACGGATCACCAACACGAGGCCGATGATGGACAGAGTCCACGTCCAGCCGTTCGCGGCGGGCAGGCCAATGAAGCTCAGTCCCTCGTGGAAGCCAACCATGATGATTGACACCAGCCACTTGAACGGAAACATGATTGTTTCAAAGAAGTCCATACGATATCCCTATTCGTTAGGCCGCCGAGCGGCCTTCTTCATCAGCCTGAGCAGCCAGGAACTGGTCCGGGTTGTTCAGTACAACAATTGTGGGCGTCCGGCCTTCGGGCCAGTGACGGTGGCCAGCGGGGACATGGTCCACTCCGCCGGCGTTCCAAGGGTGGCATTTGGCGAGCCTTTTGGCTGCGAGCCAGGTACCCTTCACGGCACCATGCACCGTCACTGCTTCCAAGGCATAGGCCGAGCAGGAGGGAAAGAAACGGCAGACCTGGCCGTACAGGGGCGAAACGACCTTACGGTACGTCTTCAGCAAAAGAATGAGGATGTTGCGGGGCAGGTTCCAGAGAAACGTGCCAACCACCGCCGGCATGGTCCTTTCAGGAACCTTGCCGGAGGGGTCGCTTGAAGAAGGAACGACGGCGGTGCTTATGTCATGCACGCGGTGTCCCTTCCGTTGTGGTGCCGTTGTGGTCCGGCGAAGCGTTGCGTGGAGCTGAGCCACCCAATCGCTTCGTCGTCACTGCCAATGCGGCGTTGTAGTCCGAAAGCAGCTGCTCCCAGCTGGCATGTGCAGCTGCGGGCAGTGCCCGGACCACGACCGCCAGGCCCGTTCCATGCGTATGCAAAGAAAGTGCGCCTACTTCTCTCAGTCTCCTCTTAACGAGGTTCCTGGTCACGGCGTTCCCGACGGCTTTGGAGACAATGAAGCCGATTCGACTCGGCTCCTCGGCCCCGATAGGGGCCGTATATAACACTAAGTTCCGGCGTCCATTGCGGACGCCGGAACGTACAGTTGTTGAAAAGTCGGTAGACGTCCGCAGACGGTTAGGGGTGGCTAGCACCGTCGAACCCGCAAAAAGACCCTGACCGACAAGTCAGTTATTTACGCCGACAGTTCGACGCGGCCCTTGCCGCGACGGGCAGCCAGGATGGCGCGGCCGGCACGGGTGCGCATACGAAGGCGGAAGCCGTGCTTCTTGGCCCGACGGCGGTTATTCGGCTGAAAAGTCCGCTTGCTCACGTTAGTTACTCCAGTGGATCAAAGGTGCGCCCACCCGATCAAAAAAGGGGAAGAACTGGCCGACGCTAAGTTTTGTATGTGCCTGCCGCCGTTGCCTCCCGCACGCTGAACGTACGGACTTACAACTGATCTCAAAAGCGGACACAAAGGACTTCACAACGTTAGGGCAAAAAGGCACCCTCAGTCAAACCGGGAGACTGCCGGAGGCCTATCCACAGCTGTGTCCAACCACCGTTGCCAGCCTGTGGATGAAGTAGCTCACAGGCCGCTTTAGAGAACCACAACCGTGTAATTATCCACAGGCAAGTTCCCAGCTATCTTCTGGCGATTCCATCCCCTAGAGTGGCTCAGTAGCCCATTGTCCACCCGCTGTGTATAACTCTGTGGATTAACGCCCGGAACAGCGACGCCGGAGACACTTCGGCTGCCAGCAACGCCGGCAAGCAAGTATTTAGGAACTGATTGATGACAGTAGACGAAGCCAACCACGCCAACACTGTCGGAAGTTCCTGGCGCAGGGTGCTGAGCCTCATGGAACAGGACGACCGGGTCACACCCCGTCAGCGCGGTTTCGTCATCCTCGCCCAGGCGCAGGGCCTCATCGGTTCCACCCTTCTGGTGGCCGTTCCCAACGAACTCACCCGCGAGGTGCTGCAGACCCAGGTCAAGGATGCCCTGGACGATGCTCTCCGCAACGTGTTTTCCGACGACATCCGCTGCGCTATAGACGTCGATACCGATCTGGTGCCTGTCCACGCAGAGCCGGAACCCGCCGTCGAGCTTTCCGCAGTCCCGGACTTCGCCGAGCCGAAACCGCAACCTACCCCGCCGAGCACATCGCATGAGTTCGGTCGACTGAACCCGAAGTACATCTTCGACACCTTCGTGATCGGTTCATCCAACCGCTTTGCGCACGCCGCCGCCGTCGCGGTCGCTGAAGCCCCCGCCAAGGCGTACAACCCGCTCTTCATTTACGGTGACTCGGGACTGGGCAAGACCCACCTGTTGCACGCAATCGGCCACTATGCCCGGCGGCTCTACAGCGGCATCCGAGTCCGCTACGTGAACTCCGAAGAATTCACCAACGACTTCATCAACTCCATTCGTGACGACGAAGGCACCAGCTTCAAGACCACGTACCGCAACGTGGATGTCCTCCTCATTGACGACATCCAGTTCCTGGCGGGCAAAGACCGGACACAGGAAGAGTTCTTCCACACGTTCAATGCCCTCCACAATGCCAACAAGCAGGTGGTCATCACCTCAGACCAGCCACCGAAGATGCTCGCCGGCTTCGAGGACCGCATGACGTCCCGCTTCGAATGGGGCCTGCTGACGGACATCCAGCCTCCGGAACTCGAGACCCGAATCGCAATCCTCCGCAAGAAGGGCCTCAGCGAAGGCCTCTCCGCACCGGACGACGCACTTGAGTACATCGCCTCAAAGATCTCCAGCAACATCCGCGAACTCGAAGGTGCCCTGATCCGCGTCACGGCATTTGCCAGCCTCAACCGCCAGCCGGTGGATGTTGCCCTTGCCGAGATGGTCCTCAAGGACCTGATCACGGATGACGGCGCCCAGGAGATCACGGCGAAGCAGATCCTCGACCAGACTGCTGACTATTTCAAACTCAGCATGGAAGAGCTCTGCAGCAAGTCCCGTACGCGCACCCTGGTGACAGCCCGCCAGATCGCCATGTACCTGTGCCGCGAGCTGACGGACATGTCGCTGCCAAAGATCGGTCAGGAACTCGGCGGCCGCGATCACACCACGGTCATCCACGCGGATCGCAAGATCCGCGAGCTGATGGCGGAGCGTCGTGTGATTTACAACCAGGTCACCGAGCTGACCAACCGCATCAAACAGCAGCAACGCGACTCCTGAAACCACATCGCGTCCGCCACTACATACCTTATTAACAGGTGCATGTGGATAAGCCTGTGGATACTTAAGGGGACAAGCGTCCTTAATGGGCTTAAAACCCTTAAGCCGTCTGTGGATCGTTAAAAATGGCCCTGGGAGTTGTCCCCATCCACACCCTGTTTAAAACCCAGTTAACGCACAGTCCGTGAACAGGGCTTAACCGCGGAACTGCGGGGCGAGATGGGGTTATCCACAGTTTCCACAGCAGTTATTAACACTACGAATCCCAAAAAATTGAAATCCCTCAAATAACAATCTCGTTCTGCCACACTTCGAGCCCGGCCAGCGGCCAGGCCAAGGCCAGCCTGCGGCTGTCCACATACGGGGGGTCCGAGCGTGCGGGGATGGGTTAATCGCGGATCTTCCGGCTAAGCTGTCAGCAGCGCTCCCATCCTTGGGTCTGTTTGTAGTTCGCTGAGTGCGGACCATGCAGGTTCACGTGTCGGACCGCGCAGATTTGGCGGCTTCCAAGCAGGAATCCGCAGCGATGACATGGCAGCAGCAATGAAAGGCGGCACCCTTCCGTGAAGTTCAGAGTCGACCGCGACGTCCTGGCAGAAGCCGTTACGTGGACCGCGCGGTCGTTGTCTCCGCGGCCGCCCGTACCTGTGCTTTCCGGCCTCCTCCTCAAAGCTGAGGCAGGAACCGTAAGCCTCTCCAGCTTTGACTACGAGACCTCAGCACGCTTGGAAATCCCGGCGGACATCGCTGTGGAAGGCACCATCCTCGTCTCGGGACGCCTGTTGGCAGATATCTGCCGCAGCCTTCCTTCAGCGCCCGTAGAAGTTGAGACCGACGGCAGTAAAGTCACGCTTACCTGCCGTCGAAGCAGCTTCCACCTCGCCACCATGCCCGAGTCCGAGTACCCGGCCCTGCCGGCCCTGCCGGCAATCAGCGGAACGTTGCCCGGTGACGCCTTCGCCCAGGCTGTTTCACAGGTGATCATCGCTGCCAGCAAGGACGACACCCTGCCGATTCTCACCGGCGTCCGCATGGAGATCGAGGACGACCTAATCACCCTCCTCGCCACGGACAGATACCGCCTTGCCATGCGTGAAGTCCCGTGGAAGCCGGTCACTCCTGGAATTTCCACCAGCGCGCTGGTCAAATCCAAGACCCTGAACGAGGTGGCCAAGACCCTCGGTGGCAGCGGCGACATCAACCTCGCCCTGGCTGACGACGACAGCCGGCTCATCGGCTTTGAAAGCGGCGGACGCACCACTACGTCGCTCCTGGTAGACGGCGACTACCCCAAGATCCGGTCTCTCTTCCCCGATTCCACGCCCATCCACGCAACAGTCCAGACCCAGGAGCTCGTCGAAGCTGTTCGTCGTGTCTCGCTGGTTGCAGAGCGCAACACTCCGGTCCGTCTCGCGTTCACCCAGGGACTCCTGAACCTTGACGCCGGCACAGGCGAAGACGCGCAGGCCTCCGAAGAGCTCGAGGCCCAGCTATCCGGTGAGGACATCACCGTGGCCTTCAACCCGCACTACCTCGTTGAGGGCTTGAGCGTCATCGAAACCAAGTTCGTTCGCTTCTCCTTCACCACCGCCCCAAAGCCGGCCATGATCACGGCCCAGGCTGAAGCAGATGGCGAAGACCAGGACGACTACCGCTACCTTGTGATGCCGGTCCGTCTCCCTAATTAGTCGGTACCGCACCACGTCCACCCGCATTCGCAGAAAAGAGTTCACTGTGCACATCGGACTGATCGGCCTTGGAAAAATGGGTTTCAACATGCGGGAGCGCATGCGGAACGGTGGCATCGAAGTCACAGGTTTTGACCGGAACCCAGAGGTCACCGATGTTGCTTCCGTGGACGAACTCATCGCTGCACTGCCCACTCCGCGACTGGTGTGGGTGATGGTTCCTTCCGGCGCCATCACAGATGCCGTGGTTACGGAACTTGGCGAGAAACTGAGCCCGGGCGACCTTGTGATCGACGGCGGCAACTCACGTTTCACCGAAGACCAGAAGCACGCTGCTGCACTCGCTGAAAAGAGCATCCGCTTCGCAGACTGCGGTGTGTCCGGTGGTGTCTGGGGCCTGGAGAACGGTTACGGACTTATGGCTGGCGGTGCCGATGAAGACATTGAGCTGGCAATGCCGGTCTTCGACGCCCTGCGTCCTGAAGGCGAACGGGCGGACAGCTTTGTGCACGTCGGCGGCGTTGGCGCCGGTCACTACGCCAAGATGGTCCATAACGGAATCGAGTATGGGCTCATGCAGGCGTACGCCGAAGGCTACGAACTGCTTGCAGCGAAGGACATCGTCAAGGACCTTCCGGGAACGTTCCGCGCGTGGCAAAAGGGAACCGTTGTCCGCTCCTGGCTGCTGGACCTCATGGTCAAGGCACTGGACGAGGACCCGGGGCTGGCCTCCATCGACGACTACGTGGAGGACTCAGGCGAAGGCCGTTGGACCGTGGAAGAAGCCATCGCCAACGCGGTGCCCGCCCCGGCCATCACCGCCGCGCTCTTCGCCCGCTTCTCCTCGCGCGAAGACAACTCGCCGGCTATGAAGATGGTCTCCGCCCTGCGCCACCAGTTCGGCGGACACGCCACACGTCCGGCCAACTAGGCCGCAGGAGTCCAGCAAAGACGTGTACCTCGAACATCTTTCGCTGACGGATTTCCGCAGCTACGCCCAGGTGGACCTGAAGCTGGGCCCCGGCGTGACGGTCCTGGTGGGTTCCAACGGAATCGGCAAGACCAACCTCATGGAAGCCATTGGGTACTTGGCCACGCTCAGTTCCCATCGCGTGAGCACGGACGCGCCGCTGCTCCGGTTCGGTGCTGAACGCGCCATGGTTCGGGCCAAGCTGGTGCGCGGCGAACAGTCCACAGTGATCGAACTCGAGATCAACGCCGGGCGGGCTAACCGCGGGCGGATCAACCGCGGCAATCCGGTCCGGGCCAGGGACATCCTGGGCATCTGCCAAACCGTGCTGTTCGCGCCCGAGGATTTAGCGTTGGTCAAAGGTGATCCTTCCAACCGCCGGCGTTTCCTCGACGAGTTGCTGGTCAGCCTCGTTCCACGGCACGCGGCCACCCGCAGCGATTACGATCGCGTCCTTAAACAGCGCAACGCACTCCTGAAATCGGCACGCACCGGCAAGTTCACGTCCGGCCACGAGGCTACCTTGGACGTGTGGGACCAACACATGGCCCGCGCCGGCGCCGAACTCCTGCACGCACGCTTGGAGCTGGTGGAGCGCCTGCGCCCCCACCTTAACAGCGCCTACGCACAACTCACCGACGGTTCCAAGGACGCCGGCGCGGTCTACCGCTCAACTATCCAGGACATCCTGGACGACGACGGCGGGCCGGCCGACCACGGAACGGAACCTTCGGCGTCGGTTGAGGACCTTGGCCTGCTGTCCGTCGACGATCTGACCGAACGCTATGTCCACGCATTCGCAGCGTCCCGGAAGAAGGAACTGGAACGTGGCATATCGCTGGTAGGCCCACACAGGGATGAACTCGAACTCGTCTTGGGTCAGGCCCCCGCGAAGGGCTATGCCTCACACGGCGAAACGTGGTCCATGTGCCTGTCGCTGCGACTGGCTTCCTACTACGTCATGCTGGATGATGCCCGCACCGGCGGCACGGCTCCGATTCTCATCCTGGACGATGTTTTCGCTGAACTCGATGTCCAACGTCGGCGTAAACTGGCTGCAATAGTGGCCGGTGCCGAACAAGTGCTGGTGACTGCCGCCGTCGATGCCGATATCCCCGAGGAGCTGGCCGGACGGCGCGTAACCGTTGTTCCGGGAGGCATCGATGGCGAAGGATAGCCGCGACGGACTTCAACCGGGCCGCGACCCGGACGAAATCGATGCTGCCCAGGCCGCCCTGAACCGCATGCGCGAGGCTGCTGCTGCCCGTGGCGAAGTGCGTCAACGCGCCCCTCGTCCCGGATCGGCCCCGAAACGCAAGGGCTTGCGCGATACCAGGGGCTTCACGCAGTTTCACGGCAGCGGCCGGGACCCTCTTGGTCTCGGCAAAGTTGTTGGTCGTTTGGTGGCCGAACGCGGTTGGACCTCGCCTGTAGCGGTCGGATCGGTCATGGCCGAATGGGAAACCCTGGTTGGCCCGGACATATCCGCCCACTGCACACCGGAGAGTTTCACCGACACCACACTCCATGTCCGTTGCGACTCAACCGCTTGGGCCACCCAATTGAGGCTGCTCAGCAGCAGCCTGTTGGAGATGTTCCGCAACGAACTGGGCGAGGGCGTTGTCACCAGCATTCAGGTGCTGGGGCCTTCGGCTCCAACTTGGCGAAAGGGCGGCCGCAGCGTCAACGGTCGTGGACCCCGGGACACATACGGCTAAACGGCGTGCAGGGCGTTTCAACGCCCCTGAGTCGTATAGGCCCCCATCGGGACCACCGCAGGGCCATTGCAGATAGGGCCAGCGGCCTCCCATGGGCATATTCAGCTCTCGGCTGCCCCTGTATTTGCAAGGATTCGCGCCTATCCACGATAGAATTGGCGTAGATCACTGAGCGCCGGTGAAACGTCGTTGGGGTCCTGAATACACTCTTGTGCCCTCGGAACCCCCTTCGTCGTAGTAATCGGCGCAATCAGTCACGTGCCCGTTGACGGCCTCGGTTCGCCGTGGACAACTTCGGGAACGGCCGACATCGAGTACAGAGGAGTCGAAAGCGCCTGTGGCTAACGACAATGCAGAGACCTTGGCAGTAGAGCCCGTAGAGGAGACTGTTCCTACGCCTGATACGCCCGCGGAGACGCAAAGGGAGTACGGTGCCAGCGACATCACCGTGCTGGAGGGCCTCGAAGCCGTGCGCAAACGCCCCGGCATGTACATCGGATCCACCGGTCCGCGCGGTTTGCACCACCTGGTCTATGAAGTGGTGGACAACTCTGTTGATGAGGCGTTGGCGGGGTATTGCAGCCACATCGAGGTCACGCTCCGTGCCGATGGCGGCGTCCGTGTTGTTGATGACGGCCGCGGCATCCCCGTGGACATCCACCCCACCGAAGGCAAGCCCACGGTTGAAGTGGTCATGACCATCCTGCACGCCGGCGGTAAGTTCGGCGGCGGCGGTTACGCAGTTTCCGGTGGTTTGCACGGTGTGGGTATCTCCGTGGTCAACGCCCTGTCCCGTCGTGTGGACACGGAAGTCCGCCGCCAGGGTCACGTTTGGCGCATGACATTTGCCGACGGCGGCAAGCCCCAGGGCGAACTCGTCAAGGGTGAGGAAACTGAGCGTACCGGGACGTCCCAGACGTTCTACCCGGACGGAACGATCTTCGAGTCCACCGAATTCGACTTCGAAACGCTCCGTGCGCGGTTCCAGCAAATGGCTTTCCTCAACAAGGGTCTGCGGATCACGCTGACTGACGAACGCCCCGTTGCACGCGAGGGCGATGAGGATCTCGACCTTGACGCCGTCGCGACTGAAGGTGAAGTCGCTGCCGAGCACCGCACGGTGGTGTACCAGTACCCTGACGGCCTGCTGGACTACGTCAAGCACCTGAATTCGAGCAAGAAGGTGGAGATCGTCCACGAGGACGTCATCGCTTTCGAAACCGAAGACACTGAGCGGCACATCGCCGTCGAGGTCGCCATGCAGTGGACCACCGCCTACTCGGAAAGCGTCCACACCTACGCGAACACCATCAACACCCACGAGGGCGGAACGCACGAAGAAGGTTTCCGTGCCGCGATGACCTCGCTCATCAACCGTTACGCACGCGAGAAGAGCATCATCAAGGAGAAGGAAGACAACCTCACTGGTGATGACATCCGTGAAGGCCTGACCGCTGTGATCTCGGTGAAGCTTTCCGAACCGCAGTTCGAAGGCCAGACCAAGACCAAGCTGGGCAACTCCGAGGTCAAGGGCTTCGTCCAGCGCGTCGTTACTGACCAGTTGGGTGACTGGCTGGAGCGGAACCCCGGTCCTGCCCGCGACGTTATCCGCAAAGCTATCTCGGCCGCCCAGGCACGCATGGCGGCCCGCAAAGCCCGCGATAACGCCCGGCGAAAGAGCCCGCTGGAATCATTCGGCATGCCCGGCAAGCTTTCTGACTGCTCCTCCAAGGATCCCTCGCGCTGCGAGGTTTACCTGGTGGAGGGTGACTCGGCCGGCGGCTCGGCCAAGCGTGGTCGAAACCCGGAAACGCAGGCCATCCTGCCGCTGCGAGGCAAGATCCTTAACGTTGAACGTGCGCGCCTGGACAAGGCCCTGGGCAACGCCGAAGTCCAGTCCATGATCACTGCCTTCGGCACTGGAATCGGCGAAGACTTCGATATCGCAAAGCTCCGGTACCACAAGATCGTTCTGATGGCCGATGCCGACGTTGATGGTCAGCACATCACCACCCTGTTGATGACGCTGCTGTTCCGTTACATGCGCCCGCTCATTGAAAACGGATACGTGTACCTGGCCCAGCCTCCGCTGTACCGGATCAAGTGGTCCAATGCGGCCCATGACTACGTTTACAGCGACCGTGAACGCGATGAAACCATCCGGAAGGGCGCTGCGATGAACAAGCGCCTTCCCAAGGACAACGGCATCCAGCGCTACAAGGGCTTGGGCGAGATGGACTACACCGAGCTGTGGGACACCACCATGGACCCGGATCGCCGCACGCTGTTGCAGGTCACCATGGACGACGCTTTGGCCGCCGACCAGACTTTCTCCGTGTTGATGGGCGAGGACGTGGAATCACGCCGTAACTTCATCCAGCAGAACGCCAAGGACGTCAGGTTCCTCGATATTTAGCGGCCCGATCGCGGCAACTGAATATTCCAGAACTGACATATACCTGAAACGGAAACCTTAGATTATGAGTGACGAAACTCCCGAAGTCCCGGCGGATTCCAACGCTGATGACGTCGTCCTTGAAGGCGACGTGCTGACTGACCGCGTGGAGCAGGTGGATCTGCAGACCGAAATGCAGCGGTCCTACCTGGACTACGCCATGGCTGTGATCGTAGGCCGCGCCCTCCCGGACGTTCGTGACGGCCTCAAGCCGGTTCACCGTCGCGTTTTGTACGCGATGTTCGACGGCGGTTACCGCCCCGACCGCTCCTTCAACAAGTGTGCGCGCGTGGTGGGCGACGTCATGGGTACGTACCACCCGCACGGTGACATGGCGATTTACGATGCCTTGGTCCGCCTGATCCAGGACTGGACCATGCGCTACCCGCTGGCACTCGGCCAGGGTAACTTCGGTTCGCCGGGTAACGACGGTGCTGCAGCTCCGCGTTACACGGAAACCAAGATGGCGCAGCTGGCCATGGAAATGGTCCGCGACATCGACGAGGAAACCGTCGACTTCCAGGACAACTACGACGGCAAGAACCAGGAACCCACCATCCTGCCGGCTCGTTTCCCCAACCTGCTGGTCAATGGCTCCTCGGGTATCGCCGTCGGTATGGCCACCAACATCCCGCCGCACAACCTCCGTGAGGTAGCCGAAGGCGTGCAGTGGGCACTGGACAACCCCACCGCCTCGCGTGAAGAGCTCCTCGAAGCACTGTTGCTGCGCATCAAGGGGCCCGACTTCCCCACAGGTGCCACCATCCTGGGACACAAGGGCATCGAGGACGCGTACCGTACGGGCCGCGGCTCCATCACCATGCGCGCCGTGGTCAACGTGGAGGAACTCCAAGGCCGTACGTGCCTGGTAGTTACCGAGCTCCCTTACCAGGCCAATCCGGACAACCTGGCCATCAAGATCGCCGAGCTGGTCAAGGACGGCAAGATCCAGGGCATCGCCGACCTCCGCGATGAGACTTCCGGCCGTACCGGCCAACGCCTGGTGATCGTGCTCAAGCGCGATGCCGTGGCCAAGGTGGTCCTCAACAATCTGTACAAGCACACGCAGCTGCAGGACAACTTCTCGGCAAACATGCTGGCAATTGTCGACGGCGTTCCCCGCACCTTGAGCCTGGATGCCTTCATCCGGCACTGGGTTGCGCACCAGATGGACGTCATCGCACGCCGCACCCGCTACCGCCTGCGTAAAGCCGAAGAAGAGGCGCACATCCTGCGTGCACTCCTCAAGGCCTTGGACATGCTGGACGAGGTCATCGCCCTCATCCGTGCGTCCAATACCACGGAAGCAGCCCGCGAAGGCCTCATGGAGCTCCTGGAGATCGACGAACTCCAGGCCCGTGCCATCCTCGACATGCAGCTGCGCCGCCTGGCTGCGCTGGAGCGCCAGAAAATCCAGGACCGGCACGCGGAACTCGAAGCCATGATCGAGGAGTACAACGCGATCCTCGCTTCGGAGGAACGTCAGCGCCAGATCATCAGTGAAGAACTCGCGGAGATCGTAGCCAAGCACGGCGACGATCGCCGCACGCACATCCTGATGGGCTTTGATGGCGACATGTCCATGGAGGACTTGATCCCCGAAGAGGAAATGGTTGTCACCATCACCCGCGGCGGCTATGTCAAGCGCACCCGCAGTGACAACTACCGCTCACAGCAGCGCGGCGGCAAGGGCATTAAGGGTGCCCAGCTCCGTGGTGACGACGTCGTGGAGCACTTCTTCGTGACCACCACCCATCACTGGCTGCTGTTCTTCACCAACTTGGGCCGCGTGTACCGCGCCAAGGCCTACGAACTGGCAGAGGCCGGCCGAGATGCCAAGGGCCAGCACGTTGCCAACCTGTTGGCGTTCCAGCCCGACGAACACATCGCTCAGGTCCTGGACCTGAGGGACTACCAGCAGGCTCCATACCTTGTGCTGGCCACCAAGAACGGTTTGGTCAAGAAGACCAGGCTGGAAGACTATGACACCAACCGCACGGCCGGTGTTATCGCCATCAACCTGCGTGATGGTGACGAACTTGTCTCTGCCCAGCTGGTCAGCGAGACCGACGACCTTCTCCTGGTTTCACGCAAGGGCCAGTCCATCCGCTTCACGGCTACCGATGACGCCCTGCGTCCCATGGGCCGTGCGACGTCCGGTGTGACCGGTATGAAGTTCCGTGAAGACGATGAACTCCTGGCCGCGGATGTGGTCCAGGACGGTTCATTCGTTTTCATCGTGACCGAAGGCGGCTACGCCAAACGGACCGCTGTGGACGAGTACCGACTGCAGGGCCGAGGTGGTCTGGGCATCAAGGTGGCCAAGCTTGCCGAGGACCGCGGCGACCTTGTGGGCGCTTTGATTGTGCAGGAAGAAGATGAAGTCCTGGTGGTCATGGAAGGCGGCAAGGTAGTCCGCTCGGCCGTCACCGGCGTTCCCGCCAAGGGACGCGACACCATGGGAGTCATCTTCGCCAAGCCGGACAAGAACGACCGCATTATCGAGGTTGCACGCAACAGCGAACGTGGTTTGGAAGGCGAAGAGTCCGAGGACGGACTCGACGATGACGTAACGTTGGCTGCAAACGACGGCGCCTCCGAGGCGACCGTGGAGGCCGATACGGAAAACGACGCAGACCCGGAAATCGAAACGGGCGCGGAGCTGAACGAAGACAATACCGGAGGTAACGAGTGAGTAATTCCGACTCATATCCCAAGCCGAGCACAGGTGTCCCCGGCGGACTCCGGCAGCCCTCGGGCAACGCGCAGGCAGGAACGCCCGCACGGCCGCAACAGCGACCTGGAGCCGGGTCTCCCGGGGCCGGAGCTGCAGGTGCGCGTCCCGCGACAGGCACTAACTCCGCCCAGCGTCCCGCCGGGGCTCCCGGGCAGCGCCCCGCACAAGCAGGCCAGCGTCCCGCCGGGGCTCCCGGGCAGCGTCCTGCCCAGCCCGGCCAGCGTCCGGCCGGCGCCGCTGCCCAGCGACCTGCCCAGCAAGGAGCCCCAGGCTTGGTAAAGCCGGCTCCCAAGGCCAAGGTTCGCCGCGCACGCCTGCTCGTCAGCAAGGTTGACCCGTGGTCCGTCCTGAAGATGGCGTTCCTGCTGTCCGTCGCGCTGGGCATTGTCACTGTGGTTGCTGCGATCGTGCTGTGGACCGTGCTGGACCTGACGGGCATCTTCAACCAGGTGGACAGCCTTCTCGGCACGCTGGCCGGTTCCGAGGGTAGTGGATTCGAACTGAAGAAGATTGCTTCCCTGGGGCAGGTGGCTTCCTTCGCCACCATCATTGCTGTGGTGAACGTGGTCCTCCTGACGGCTCTATCCATGCTCTCGGCCGTTCTGTATAACATTTCGGCAACGTTGGTTGGCGGCGTTGGCGTCACTTTGACGGACGACTAGCAAAAATCCGCGGAAATCCGCCTAAACCGGCGGAAAACCACGGCAAGAAAGCCTCGATTTGAGATCGGGCCGGGATGTGCTGTACAGTCATATCTCGGCCCGATGAGGCATCGGGGCGTATAGCTCAGGCGGTTAGAGCGCTTCGCTGATAACGAAGAGGTCCCAGGTTCAAGTCCTGGTACGCCCACGGAACCTACAACAGGTTCAGGTAAAACTGAACTGGAATGAGGTACTTGTGAAGAAGTTGCTGGTAGTAGTGGCAGTCGCAGGTGTCCTGGTCTATAAAAAGGCCCAGGAATCCGAAGCCCGGAAGGATGTCTGGAGCAAGTCAACCGACAAGGTGGACTAGCCGAGGAGCCCGGTTTGAACTGGTAAATACCGGTCCTGACATGGGGTATGATTGACGGGTTGCTTCTTATGGGGGCATGGCGCAATTGGTAGCGCACCTGCTTTGCAAGCAGGGGGTTCGGGGTTCGAGTCCCCGTGCCTCCACCATAAGAAAAGTCCCGGTCAGAAATGACCGGGACTTTTGCATTTAACGTCCTAACCCTCGCGAACACCCAACACAGCCGGTGCCAGTTTGCTATACCCGCGCCACGCGTTTTCGCCCGCGCCACGCGCTTTCGCCCACGCTACGCATATCCGGGTGTCGCCAGCGAATTTGCGCGTCATCAACGAATGCCCGCGGCCCCAATGGGCTACTCAGCTACCCGGAACCTGTTGAAGCGCCCGGTCCAGGAAGGCCTTGAGCTCGCTGTCCCCCAGCACCGGAGTCACGACGCCCAACTCAAGGGTGGGCTGCGTCTTTGCTGTAGCAGCCGTCAACGCGCCCTGGACATTCCTGCGGGCCATAGTCGCGGCCTGGACATCACCGCGCTTTGCGGCCTCCAGCATGACCAAGGCTTCCTCCACGCCGCGTCCATACTGCGCAGCCGCCGTCATCCAGTGGGTAGCATCCGTTGAGAAGCCCGGCTCCGCCATCCTGGGAAGGAGCTCCGGCAGGCGCTGCAGCAGGTCAGCGCGAGCTTTGAGGCCGCCCGAAGGTGATCTTCCGGCGTCGTAGTCTTCCCAAAACTGGTCAATATCACGGCGTAGCTGGGGAGCTGAGGGTGTGAGTGCGTCGTCCTGCCAGTCCTGGTTGAGGTCCACGAAGGCCCTGACAGCTTCTTGGACCTCGGGATCAGGCCCGGCAAGCAGGGAAAGGGCGGCACTCATGGACTTGTCGGGATCATAGCCCGGACCGTTCCATGAGAGATCGGCGTAGTTGAAGACCGCCGGCAGGGAGAGATAGGGCTCAATCATGGGGTTGGTGACGATGCCCCGGACTGACTCATGGAGTTTGGCGTCCCTGCCGATGACGGGCGCCATGAACAGGTGGTCCTGGGAGAAGTCGTTGACGGGATAGTTGTCCCAAATGACCAGACTGCGGGGAGAACCCGGGCTCCCGTAGGTCAGTCCGGCGGTTTCTGCTGAGTCCTGGGTGATACGGTGCGACACGACGTCTTCACCGGTCCACTGCACCACGATCCCCGGGTTCAACGCCTGGCCGAGTTCCCGTTTGTAGGGATTGCTGGCGGATCCGTTGTAGAACGTCGGGACCGTTTCGAGCGGCAGCACGCCCTCGCGTGCAGAGATGAATCGGTCATTCACATCGTTGAGGAAGGAAGCTTGTGCTTTAGCCAGGTTGGCTTGGCCGGAACCGAACTCCCGGAGATCCTCGGCGCACTGAACTTTGGTGGCGATGTCGTCAAGGGGAATCACGAAGGACCGCACACCCAGCGAATACAACGAGTCAAGCTTGGCCACGGCGTCGTCCAAGTCAGACGAACGCGAATAGCAAATGTCGATCCCTGGGGACAACGCGTAGCTGAACCGGATGTGGTTGTCCGCAGCCGCGTCGATCAGCTCCTGCAGTTCCTGGAGTTCCTGATCCGAGTAGAGGTCCCGCCATTTGTCCCTGAGCAGGGGGTCGTCTTTTGGCGAATAGATGTAGGTGTTCATCTTCTGCCGCCCTGCGAATTCGATAACGTCCAAGCGGGCCTGGTGGGACCACGGCGTGCCGTAGAAGCCCTCGATGACGCCGCGTGTTTCCATCAGCGGCCAGTCGGCCACGCGGACCGGAACTACGGAACCGCCTCGGACCAATTGGCGAAGGGTCTGGACCGCGTGGAAGACGCCGTCGCCGTCGCTTCCGGCGAGGACCGCCGTCGGTATTCCTACAGCCTTTCCCGTGGCAAGTGCGTAGCCTTCGGCTCGACCCAAGGCGTACTGGATCTCCGGGTCGCTGTCCAGCCGCAACGCTTGGAGGGCCGAAGAAACAGTTGCAGCGCTCCCCAAAAAGACGGCAGAGGCTCCTTCTCGTGGCGAAGTGAGGGTTGTTACGGCCTCGGCAGTGCCTCCGGCCCCCGCAACCAGGTCCTGAACGGCAGCGATTGACGCTTGATCCGTTCCAGATGGAGCCACGATGTACACGTGGCCGTTCAAAGGAACCGGGCTTCCGGTTCCAGGGCGCGCATGCTGGGGTACCGGGAAGATGTTGGGAACCTCCGTCACCTGTCCCTCAGGTCCGCCGGGGCGGTCCCGCGAAACAACAAACCAGCCGGTGACCACGAGGGCGGCCGTGAGCGCCCCGGCTGCAACCAGCAGCAGGACCGACCGTCTCCGTTTGGTGCCAGCTCCGACGGGTGCGCTGTTCAATCAGGTATCCCCTTGGGTACGCCGTTATCGGCTCACTGGAATGATGAGTCAAGACAATCACACTGTCAGCCCATCAGATAGGGGCAAGACGGTCTGTCCGCCCCACTAAGGTTGATCCGTGAACCTTCTCATCGCAGCTCTGGGAGTACTGGGTGTTGCCTCCTCCGGCCCACTTATCGCAGGCACTCTCGGCGCCACCTCAGTGACTGCGTTGGCCATCGCCTTTTGGCGGAATGCGATCGGCGCAGTGGTGATGGCCGTTCCGGTTGCGATCCGGGAGCCGAAGCAGTTCGGAAGGATCACACGACGCGAATTCGGATGGTCGGCAGTGGCTGCTGTTGCACTCGCCTTCCACTTTGCGTGCTTCATCACCGCGCTGCAGCTGACGTCGGTGGCTGCCGCTACCGCCTTGGTGTGCCTTCAGTCAGGCTGGATTGCTGTCTTCCAGCTGTTCCGGGGGACGCGGCACCGGTGGCCCGTGCTGCTGGGCTTGGGCATAGCGTTCGGGGGCGTTGTGGCCATCACAGGCTTCGACATGGGTTCCTCCCCCGAGGCTTTGCTGGGCGACCTCCTGGCGCTTGCTGGCGGCGCCTTGGCGGGTCTATACACCCTTGCCGGCGGTAAGGCCCGGCAATCGATGGGAACGGGAACGTACACCACCCTCTGCTATGGCATGTGCGCGGGCATTGTGGCTGTGCTGGCTTTGGTCGGCGGCCAACCGCTCACAGGATTCGACGCCGGAGGCTGGCTTGGCATTATCGCCATCACCGTCTGTGCGCAGTTGGTGGGGCACACAGCGTTCAACCACTTGCTGGCCACGATGAGCCCGCTCCTGGTATCCATGATCATCCTGCTGGAAATTCCGGGCGCGGCGATCCTGGCCGCCATTTTCCTAAATGAAACCCTGCCGGCCGGAACATATGCCGGCCTTGCCCTGATCCTTGTGGGGCTGGCAGTGGTGGTTGCCGGGCAGCGGCGTGGCCGGCCTGAAGCAGACCGGCGGGAAGCCGAGCTGGGCACCGACTGACGTACCGGCGTCGGGCGTTTACAGACCGCCGCGGCGGACGCCCTGCGCGGAGTTGGCCGTGTGAATGGCCCGCAGCAGCTTGGCCGGGAAGTACACCGAGAAGAACACCACCATGGGCGCCTTCAGGGCCATTTTCTTAACGTTGTGCGCCTTGTAGGTCCGGTCGAACCGCTGGACGTAGTAGCGGTAGTCGCGGGGTGAGTCCTCGAGTCGGCGGGCCGACATCCCGGAAACCATTTGCGGGAGGTACTGCACCTTGAGGTCGTGCTCAAAGAGGTGCAGGGAGAGATCAATATCCTCATGCATTTCATCCTTGGGATCCAGGCACGCTTCGTCGCGGATGGTCTCCCACGCAGTGCGGCGAAGGGCCATGTTGGAGCCGAAGAGGAAATGGTACTGGTGCTTGGCCAGGCGCAGCATGAGCTGGCGCATCTTGTCATCCGCCTTGAGGCCGAAGCGACGCATGGGCATGTCGTAGTAGACCACCGGCCCCGTGGCGGCAGCGACAGCCGGGTCCATGAATGCTTTCTGGACCTGCTCCACCCAGTCCGGCTCCAGGACGGAATCGGCGTCGATGCGGCCAACGACATCCCCTGTGGCGTTGTTCAGCCCATGGTTACGTGTTGGGATCAGGCCCTGGGTGTCTTCCTGGCTGAGGAGGATAATGGGGCTTTCCGGGTACTCCTGCTGCATTTGCTGCACGATTGTGACCGTGCGGTCCGTGGACAGATTATCCACCACGATGATTTCGTCGGCCGGGACAGACTGGTAAATCGCAGCAATGAGGCACTGGCGAATGACGCTTTCCTCGTTATACGCCGGGATGACGATGGACACGCCCGGTGGTTCCGGAGCATCCTTGAGGGCACCCGCAAAGGGTCTATCGGCTGACATCACTTCAAATCTAACACCCGGGGCACTGCGCCCGATGGAGGCTTTGGTTACAAGCCGGCAAACACTGAAGGGACCCCGGCAACAGCCGGAATCCCTTCAGGTGATCGGAGTGGTGCGTGCTAGCTGTGCGCGCCCTTGGAGCCGGACTCAGTGCCGTCGGCATCCTTGTGCAGGCTCGCCGCGATGTTCTTGACTGCGGTCTTGGCGTCGGTTGCTACCTTCGCCGTGGAGTCCTCAACGTTCTTGAAGGCGTCCTTGGTTGCCTGCTCGGCTTCGGCAGCAGCTTCTTCCGGGGTGATGTCCGTGGCACTGGGTTCAGTTACCGCTGCAGCCGTGGCAGACGCGGCGGCATCAGCCGGAGCCGGGGTGGTTTCGGGCTTGGGCGTCACCGGGGAAGGTGTCTTCCACGGATCCTCCACGGGCTTGGAAGCCTTCCACGCAGCAACGCCTGCCGCAGCGGCCGCGGCGATGACCGTAACGATCAGCCAACCGCGTTTCTTTGGCTTCGGTTCCTTGCCCAACTTGGTGGAAACAGCCTTGGTTGCTTCACCGGCTACTGCCTTGATCTGCTTCCCAGTGGCCTGGGCCTGCTCCTGCACGCTGTGCACAACGCCTGAATCAACAAGCTTCTGTGCGACAGCGTCCACCTGGGCCGGCGCGTTTTCAAGGGCGTGGTGAACAGCTACGGAAGCCTGGCCCAGCTGTTCGGACAGTTTGGGCAGGTATTCGTCCACCACCTTGTCCCGCGCGTGCCCAAGAGCCGGAGTGGCCTTGTTCAGCGTCTCCTGGATCCTGGGTGTTGCGTCCTCCACAGCGTCATGGATCTTCGGCGCTAGGTGCGCCAGTCCATCCTGAATTCGCGGTGTCACAACTGCTACGCCGTCGGCGAGGTTGTGCGCAGCGGACTTCAGCCCCTCTTGGATCTTGGGGGAAGCGGTGTCAATGCCGTGCTGGATACGCGGAACAGCCCAATTCACAGCTGCTTCCACGCGGGGTGCAGCCCAGTCGCGGGCGTTATCCACACCAACCGCAACGGATTGTTCAAGGTCGCGGGCAATACGGTCTGATTTCTTCACAACTACCTCCCGATACACATGCTCGTTTGTTGCTAGCCTACGTCGCCAAGTGAACACCGGCTATTCATCTGCTGGATTAGGCCAGGATTTCACCGAGCGCGGAACCGGCTTTACAGCCATGCCGGCGTTGACCCTGCATGGAAGAATGGGCCCATGACCATTGCAACTGCAAAAGCAACGATCCACACGACCCTCGGCGACATCAAGGTTGACCTCTTCGGCAACCACGCGCCCAAGACGGTCGCCAACTTCATTGGGCTGGCCACGGGCGAAAAGTCCTGGAACCACCCTGAAACCGGCGAAGACAAGACCGGAACGCCCCTTTATGACGGCACCATTTTCCACCGCATCATCAAGGACTTCATGATCCAGGGCGGCGATCCCCTGGGCCGCGGCGTGGGTGGCCCCGGCTACCAGTTCGACGATGAGATCCACCCGGAACTGACGTTCAACGCTCCTTACAAGCTGGCCATGGCGAACGCCGGCATCCAGATGGGTAAGGGCACCAACGGGTCACAGTTCTTCATCACCACCGTGAACACCGACTGGCTCTTCGGCAAGCACAGCATCTTCGGCGAAGTTACCGACGAGGAATCCCGCAAGGTTGTTGACTCGATCGAGGCCGTCCGCACCGGTATGGGCGACCGCCCCGTCGAGGACGTTGTCATCAACAGCATCGACATCGAACAGCTCTAGTCACCCACTGAATCTGAGCTCATGAGTTACGGAATTCCGTCGGCAGAGCCGTCCGCTGATATTCCGGTGTGCCCCAGGCACCCGGACAGGCCCTCCTATGTGCGGTGCCAACGCTGTGGGCGCCCTGCGTGCCCCGAGTGCCAGCGGGCGGCCGCCGTCGGGTTCCAATGCGTTGACTGCGTCAACGAACAACAACGTACGACGCCGACCTACCGCTCCCCGTACGGCGGCGCCTTGGCCGTCGGCCGTCCTTTGGTGACGTTCACCATCATCGGGCTGTGCGTGCTGGTGTATATCCTTCAGTGGATTGTGCCGGGCGATCAGATGTTCAAGAACTTTGCCTTTGCCAATGTTTTCGCTGACCGCGAGCCGTGGCGCATGGTCACTTCCGCTTTCCTCCACTCCCAGGGTTTCCTCCTCCACATCGTGCTCAACATGTACACACTGTGGATCTTCGGACAGGCCCTTGAGCCTTTGCTCGGGCGCATCCGTTTTCTTGCCGTCTATCTGATTTCCGCAGTTGGCGGATCTGTAGGCTTCCTTGTCCTCACCCCGACCACAGTGCCCGCAGTGGGTGTGGTGGGTGCCTCCGGGGCCATCTTTGGCCTGTTTGGCGCCATGCTGGTGGTGCAGAGGCACAGGGGCGGCGAGACTAAGCAACTTTGGGTCCTGATTGCCATCAATGGCGCCATTGGCTTCTTTGTTCCCAGTATTGCCTGGCAAGCCCACTTGGGCGGTTTGATCACGGGTGGCCTCGCTGCTGCCGCGATTGCCTACGCCCCCAAGGGCAAGAACCAAGCGCTGCTCCAGGCAGGTGGACTGGTCCTGGTGGCAGGGCTGTTGGCCTTGATCACCTGGTTCCGCGTCACTGCTGGCTAGCGGCTCCTACTTGGTGTTCTGAGAGACCGGCTGCCGCAGGATGGTTTTGAGCTTTTCCGGTGCCGTACGGCGAGGATCACCAAGATAGATCTCATGGTGCCTGCCGGTCATGGACAGTGATTGCTCCGGTATGAAGTTATTGTGCATCTCCTCAAGTACAGGCCCTTCATGGTCGTAGGGCCCTATGTGGAGTGTCTGCACACTTAGTCCCTCCTCCAGTGGTTCCAGGCGGAGCGACTCCAAAGCCGGGGCCTCTCCTTTCTTGGCGACTACTTGTCGCACCATTTCCATGTGCTCCTGGGTGATCCAGTCGGGGACCATGTTCAACAATGTCCAGTCCCACCGCGACTTGTCCCTGGCGCTGGTGAACGACTCCATGTCATCGGACCACCACAGAGCCTCAAGCGGCATGACGCCATAGTCCTGGCCGAGCTCGGCTTTGCTGAAGAACTTCAACTTGTAGGCGACGGGGTACAGGGTAGTCAGCGCGTCCTTGTACGACTGCGCGGTGTTGGGATCCCCGTGGCCGTCGATCATGAGGAACTGCAAGGTGGGAACGGTAACCACAGAGAATTGGCCGTGCTTGGCGCTGTAGGTGGCGATCAGTTTCTTGAAGTCGCTCTTCATGGCTTCATATCTCCGGGTGTTGGGTACTTCTGAGGTGGGTCCTCACAGATCCACTTTATCCACAGGCGTTATCCACACTGTGTGTAACTTACACAGGTGTAGTTAGGGCTATTCGCCGTCAGCAGCCTCGCCGGAGCGGTAGATATCCCCTGAAAGGCATGAATTTCTCCACAGCTGTGGATAACTTTGTCCCCGTCGAGGTCGAATATGTGGACAAACAGGGCATCTTGAGGCCCGGTGTGGACAACCCTGTTAATCACTCTGTAGAAGACGCTCTATCAACAGGCTTATCAACATTGTTAATAACTTACACAGGTGTAGTTCCGACCCCTTAGAGGGCTGAGAACCCCGGCATGGCAGGGATCTCCTGAGTAAAACCCACACGTTTTCCCCATCTGTGGATAACTTGTGGGTAGGGGGGTGTTGTTAAGTGGGTAACCTCTGGCAGGGCCGTAGGCCGCGAGCGGTGGGGTGGACCCCTTGGTTATCGAGTCCAAGACCCCTCGAAATGACGCTCGGCAAATCCGGCAATCCTGAGATGTTTAACTTTGGGTGAAGCTTGGAGCACTATCCACAGGGCAGTACACAGTGGGTATAAGTGTCCGCGGGAGGTTCCGGGACGTGAATCGGCGGCGTGGCGGCGATTTGCACCGTATATACGTGGATGTCCACAGAAGTTATCCACGCTTGTGGATAAAGTTACGCACTTCTGTGGACAAGAACTGTGGACTACTGGAGGCTTCTCCCACGGCGTGGAGGAAGAATCCCCGCCTGGGCCCAAACCCCGGAAGTCCCCCGACGGTGGCTGTCCAGAAGGTGGGTATCTACGATCCCTACCGCTTCCATCAAGGCGTACATGGTGGTGGGCCCCACGAAGGCAAAGCCCTTTTTCCTCAGCGCCTTGGACAAAGCGATCGACTCAGGGGATGTTGTGGGGATATCGGCCATGGTGCTGGGCGTCGGCGTGCTTTCCGGCTGGAACGACCATACGAAGTCCACCAAACCACCTTCCTCGCGCAGGGCAATGGTGGCCTTCGCGTTGGTGATGGCGGCGTGGATCTTGAGCCGGTTACGAACGATGCCGGCGTCCAACATGAGGCGCTCTACGTCCGCCTCGGTGAAAGCTGCAACGCTTTCCGGATGGAAGTCCAGGAAGGCCTTCCTGAACGCATCCCGTTTCCGAAGGATGGTGGCCCAGGAAAGGCCAGCCTGGAAGGCTTCGAGGCTGATGCGCTCATACATGCCCTGCTCATCGCGGACGGGCATTCCCCATTCGTGGTCGTAGTACGCCTGCATGAGGGGATCAGAGGCAGCCCACAGAGGACGGGCCAAGCCGTCCTCGCCGATGATGGTGCCGTTATCCGGGGTCATGAATGCTCCTCTGCAGCCGAGCCACCCAGGTGGTCCAACCAGTAATTTAGCTTCCGGGGATATTGTGCCCCGTACCCCTGACATTCGAGAGCTGAGCCCGCGGCCTCACGACAATCCAGTGACCCGCATGGTGATGTTGATCCGTCCATGGGACAGGCCGCAGCCAAGCGGCGCCGTCCCCGGGAGGACTTTGGGGATGCCGTGATAGGCAAACCGTGATGGCCCGCCGAAAACGAAAAGGTCTCCGGAACGCAGCTCGACGTCCTTGTAGGGTTTGGTGCGTGTCTGGGCGTTACCGAAACGGAAGACACACGCCTCGCCAATGCTGAGCGACACCACAGGGGCGCTGGAGCGTTCGTCCTTGTCCTGGTGCATTCCCATGGCTGCGCCATCATCGTAAAAGTTCACCAGCGCGGCATCGGGTGTGTAGTCGTCCGCGAGGTTTGCCAGGGGATCATTGTCCTCAATACCAGAGGCGTAGGCCGCGTTAACAGCCTTCCGCCCCAAGCGGACCATCCAATCCGGGAAGTCGAGCACGGGACGCCCGTTGACGTCAGTGGCTTCCCGTGTGTACCGGTAGGGCTGCCAATGCCAGCCCAAGCACACCGTTCGTACGGACATCTGGTGGCCGCCCGGAAGGGTGGCGGCCCGCAACGGAACTGGCCCGTGCGTCCATTCGTCAAAGCGCTCCACTATCCAGCGCTGCTGCTCCATGGTGAGCCAGCCAGGGAGGTGAACAGCCCCCGGCGCTATCAGGCGAGGGCCGGCGTCGTGGTCTTCCGGCTGCACCAGCTCAAGCGGAAACAGGGCGTCGTCACTCACGCCGCTGCCTCAAGGGTGAGCAGTGCGCGTTTGGCGTCGGTTCCACCGAGATAGCCGCCAAAGCTGCCGTCGGATTTCACCACCCGATGGCACGGCACGATGACCGGAAGCGGGTTGGTGGCGCAAGCGGTTCCGACTGCGCGGACCGCGTTCGGGCTGCCTGCGGCTTGGGCAACTTGCGCATAGCTTTCGGTGTTGCCGTAGGCGATGCGAGGCAGGTGCTGAAGTACATTCAGGCGGAAACCGCGGGCCAGGCGGAAATCCAAAATGAGATCGAATTCCCTCCGCTTGCCGCTGAAGTACTCGTCGAGTTGGCGGGCGGCGTCCTCCAACCGCGCTGGTGCTTGAAGGATGCGGGGGCTGACGCTGTTTGCCAGCGCCTGCAGGACCTCGACATGGTCCTCCACTTCGAACGCCACCCGGACGATCCCACGGTCGGTGGCCGCCAGCAGGAGCTTACCCACCGGCGAGTCAACCACCCGGTACGCGACGTCCAGGGTGTGGGTCAGTTGCGCGTCGCGGGCCAGGCGGGCGCGAAGACTGGCGATGGCGGGCTCGAGTCCGTCGTCGAGCGGGTGCAGGAGCTCCGCGACTTCGGAATGGTCCAGGGTTGGATCGAGGGTCATCGGATTTCTCCTTTCGAGGAATGAGCCAGTACGGAACGTTCCGCGAGAGCCAAGCGGAGCGCTTTCACGCCGTCTGCGCCGGCGCGACGTGCGGCCTCCGGGGTGCCACCCAGCAAGATGGCTATGTCCTTGTACGCGAGGCCTGCTAGGTAGTGGTATGCCACGGCCTGGCGCTGTTTCGGTGGAAGATGACTGACGGCGTCGAGCAGTTCCGCATTGCCCGCGCCGGGAATGCCAAGGCCGGAAGGCCGCTCCGGCGGAGAGTCGACGGGGACGGCACGACGGGAACCTGCACGCACATGGTCGATGCACTTGCGGTGGGCGATGGTGACCAGCCAGGCTTGCACGTTCGCCTCACCCGGAAGAGCGGGATAGGCCTGCAGCGCGGACAGGAAGGTGTCGGACCAGGCGTCGTCAGCATCATGCACGCCGAGCACTGCACGGCACACCCGGAGCACAGTGGCGCCATGTTCCTGGACGACTGCCTCGAACGGCACTTTGGCCGTAGCCGACTGATCTAGCTGCATCAGAAAAGCTTTCCCTCTCTCACAGCCGCTGGTTCTTCAAGCTCCAAGAGGAACCGCTTGTTCCGGAGGCCGCCTGCGTATCCAGTGAGGTGTCCTTTGCGGCCCACCACTCGGTGGCACGGGATGATGATGCTGATGGGGTTGCGTCCCACAGCGGATCCGACGGCCTGTGCAAGGTGGGGATCGCCCAGCTCGGCTGCCAACTCGCCGTAACTGACTGTTTCCCCAAAGGGAATATGTCGGAGCCGATCCCAGACCTTTTCCTGGAAGGGGTTCCCACGGGCTTCGCACGGAACCGTGAATTCCGTCCGCTGGCCGGCCAGGTAGTCATCAAGTTCAACCCGGGTCAGCGCAAAAACGGGGTCCTCGAGCTCAGCCGGTTCCCCGAAGTAGTCGGGAGGAGGCATGTGCCAATGACCCTCGTAGAAGATACCCGTCAAGAATTCGCCGCGGGCAGTCATCGTCAACTGCCCTAACGGGGAGTCCATGGTGGTGTGCCGGATGCTCATATCTTGTAGACGTCCTAGGGCACGGAAATGTGAGGTGCGGAATTCCTAGGAGCGCCAGCGAGTGGTCATGAGGAAGCCGACAATCGCGATGCCGAAGCCTGCCACGATGTTCCAGGAGGCCCAGTCGCGGACGGGGAATTGGCCCTCGGTGATGTAGAACGTGATGATCCAAATCAGGCCGATGATCATCAGGCCAAACATGACTGCCTTGTACCAAACCGGGTTGGGCTTGTACTGCTGTGCTGCGGAAGTCTGCTGGGCCTGACGGGCAGGCCGCTTGCGGGGCTTGGACTCGGGCACGGATCCTCCTTGGCTGTTGGTTAATACCCGTTCCTGTCAGCCTTGATATCCTGCAGGAAGGAAAATTCCAGCGGTTAACGGCCACGCGGCGTTCCGGGTTGGTTCTAGCTGTCAAGTCTAGCCGCAACTCGGGGTCCGCCCGCGCCGTCCGTGCCCGATACGAGGAGACCCCGTGGCGCACCAGCAGACGACGGCGGCTTCAGCCGCGCCGTCCGCCGGCAGAGGCCAGCAACAGGGTCCGGGCAGGCCGCTCCGAGCCTCGGACGTCATCCGCAAAATCAGCCAGATCCTGGGCGAACTCCTCATTACTGCAGGCGTTGTCCTGCTGCTCTTCGTGGGCTGGGAACTGTGGTGGACCAACGTGGAAGCCGATGCCAAGCAGACCGAAGCCATCAAGAGCTTTGCCCAGGATTTCAACGGCCCGTTGGAACCCGCAGCACCGGACGTTTCGGTGGACTACGGCGTGCCCGTTGTGGGTACAGCTCCGGGCTACGGCGGGATGATCGGGATCATGTACGTTCCCCGGTTCGGCGCGGACTACACCCGTCCCATCATCGAGGGCACCGACTCCGGCGTCTTGGACACACTCGGCCTGGGCCACTACGGCAGCACCAGCATGCCGGGAGCCGTCGGCAACTTCGCAGTTGCCGGCCACAGGCAAACCCATGGCGCCGTGCTGGACAACATCCACACGTTGGTTCCCGGAGACAAGATCTACGTCCAGACGGCGGACGGCTACTACACCTACGTTTTCCGCAACAACCAGATCGTCCTGCCCGAGCGCACGGATGTTTTGTTGCCGGTTCCCACCCAAGCGGGAGCCGCACCCCAGGAGAGCATCCTCACCATGACCAGTTGCAACCCCCGATTCGGGGCGCAGGAACGCATCATCGCCTACTCCCTGTTGGAAAGTTGGCAACCCGCCTCGGCCGGACCGCCGTCGGAAATCGCCGCCCAAGTAGCCCAAGCAAACGGAAAGGGGTAACGGATGTACGCGTGGATCTTCCGCAACTTGCCCGGCCCCCTCTGGGTGCGAATCCTGACATGCTTGGTACTGGTGGGCGTAGCCCTGGTACTGATGGTGGAGTTTCTCTTCCCCTGGTTCTCCCAATTCACCACATTGACTGACTCGACGATTGGTTTAGTGCAGCAACCATGAGCACAACAAAAATCCTGGTAGTGGATAACTACGACAGCTTCGTCTACACCCTGGTGGGATACCTTCAGGAGCTCGGCGCGGAAACGACCGTGGTCCGCAACGACGACGTGACGCTCGCAGAGGCCACCGAACTCGCAGCAACCCGCGACGGAGTCCTGGTGTCCCCCGGTCCCGGCACGCCCGCCGAAGCCGGCGTCTGCATCGAACTCATCAAATGGTGTGGTGACAACAGCAAGCCGATGTTTGGCGTCTGCCTGGGGCACCAAGCCCTCGCCGAGGCCTACGGTGGCGTGGTCACTCACGCCCCGGAGCTCATGCACGGCAAGACCTCTCCGGTGCGGCATGAAGGCAAGAGCGTGTTCGCCGGTCTTCCCTCGCCCGTGACGGCAACTCGCTACCACTCGCTCGCAGCGGTCCGCGACTCCATCCCGGACGTCCTGGAAATCACGGCCGAGACCACCAACGGCGTGGTGATGGGGTTGCAGCACAAGACCGCTCCCCTCTGCGGTGTCCAGTTCCACCCGGAATCGGTGCTCACTGAAGGCGGCTACCAGATGCTCGGCAACTGGCTGGAATCCCTCGGAATGACCGGCGCCGCCGAACGCGCTTCCAAGCTGAGCCCGCTCATCAAGCAGTAGCTGAGGGAGGCTGGCACCGCCGCGGTCCGACAGCTATTTCTTGGTTTCCGTCGGCTTCGGGGACGGCTTGTCCTTGTCCGTGGGGGTCGGCGTAGGCGTGGGGACTACCGGAGCCTTCGCCACCGTCACTGTGACCGACTTGCCCTGATCCACCTCGGTGTTGAAGGTCTCGCTCTGGGCAGTGACCGTGCCCGGTGCCACCTGGGAGTTCTCCTGCTCCACCACCGCCATGACCAGTCCGTTGGCCTTGAGCGTGGCTTCCGCTTCGGCCAACGGGAGCCCAATCAGCTGCGGCATGAGTACTTTGCCCGAGGAAACCTGCAGTTCAACCTTGGAGGAAGCCGCAATGGGGCCGCCTGGTGCGGGTCCGGTATTGATCACCAGTCCCACAGGAACAGTGGGGCTGTGTGTCCGGACGGTCACGATATCGCCGGTAATCCCGAGCCTGCGCAGGGCATCACGAGCGTCCGGCTCCGTCCGACCCACGATATCTGCGGGTATGGTGATCGAGCTGGGGCCGCTGGAAATCTTGAGGATGACCTCGGCGTCCCGGTCCAGCATTGAGCCGGCACTGGGTGCGGTTCCGATCGTCATGTCCTTGGCGACCGAATCGCTGGGCTCCCGAACCGTTTTCGGCACCAGCTTGGCCGAGTAGATTTCCTGGATGGCCTGGGATTCGGACATGTTGGCCACCACCGGGACGGCGATCTTGGCCGGGGGCGGCGGCTGCATGTTCATGAGGCTGTACAGCCAGAATCCACCGCCGGCGAGCACCAAGAGCGTGAAGATCACCAGTGTTGCTGCCCATGCACGACGGCGGGACTTTTGGCCTGCTGTCCGCTCGCTCTCCGGCGGGAGGCCCAGGGGAAGGGGCTCTTCCTGGACTTGCTCGGCCGGGTGGTCCCTGAACTGGTCGGCATCGAGGAATCCCACAGCGGTGGCGCTCAGTAGCTGGGTTGCCGGGTCTTCCGTGTCCACGAGGTCGTTCGGGTCGGTAGGAGCCTCGCTGGCCGGCAATGCCGGGACAGGGATGCCGTTGCTGGCGGCGCGCAAGGCGCGGCGGAAAGAAGCGGCGTCCTGGAAACGGTCCGTTCGGTTCTTCTGCAGGGCCTTGGCCAGGACGGAATCCAACGCTTCGGAGACTTCGGGGTTGTGCGCACTGGGCATGTCCGGAATTTCACGGACATGCTGATAGGCAACAGAAACGGGGCTGTCCCCGATGAACGGTGGCCGGCTGGTCAGCAACTCATACAGGAGGCATCCTGCCGAATAGAGGTCGCTGCGGGCGTCCACGGTTTCGCCACGGGCCTGCTCCGGTGAAAGGTACTGCGCGGTACCCACCACGGCCTGCGTCTGCGTCATGGTGGCAGCAGAATCCGCCATGGCACGCGCTATGCCAAAGTCCATGACCTTGACCTCGCCGGTGTCGGCACAGACCATGACGTTGGCCGGCTTGATGTCGCGGTGCACGATTCCGGCCCGGTGGCTGTACTCCAGGGCGGCCAGGACCCCGAGTGTGTACCCAATGGAATCCTCGACGCCCAGCTCGTTCGCTTTGATCATGTCGCGCAGGGTACGTCCGGACACGAACTCCATGACGATGTACGGAACCCGCACGTCCTCTCCGGGACCTCCGGGGACGGAATATTCGCCGGTATCGAAGATCGCCACGATGGAGGGATGGTTCAACGCCGCAACGGCCTGGGCCTCCCGTTTAAAACGGGCCTGAAACTGCGGATCGCGTGCCAGGTCCGCACGCAGGACCTTGACGGCGATGGTCCGGCCCAGGAGCGTGTCCGTTCCGCGGTAGACGTCCGCCATGCCGCCACGACCGATCAACTCACCGAGTTCGTAGCGAGCATTGAGGATGCGCTGTGAAGACACAGGTGTGCTCTCCTCTCGATGCGCGGGACCGGGTCGTGGCGTAGACATGGCGGATTAATTAGTTGTTCGGGCTGCCGGTGCCGCTGGGGCTGGCGCTCGAGGAACCGGGGTTGGTGGGAACGACGTTCCTGGACAGGAAGTAGGTCACGGTGGAGCCTGCTTCCACCTGCGTTCCTGCAGCAGGCGAAGAGCGGACGAACGTGCCCGGCTGCTGGCCAACGGCGCCGTTCACGGGATCCCCTGCCACCCAACGCAGCCCGGCGCCTTCGATAGCTGCCCGAACCTGTGATTCGTTGGCACCTACGCCGATGTTTGGCACGGCCACGAGCTCAGGGCCCTTGGAGTACTGGACTGTGATGGTAGTCCCGGGATCCACGGCACCTGTGGGATTGAGGTTGATGACTGTTCCGGGGGCCGACGCATCGAACACTTCCTGGCCGTCTACACCCAAGCCCGCAGCACGAAGTTCTGCGCTGACCTGGTTAAACGGCCTTCCCAGGAACTGCTCGGGGATGACATTGATCTTTTCCGGAGTGGTCTGCGTAGGAGACGGAGCCTCGGAGGTCTGCGTCTGGGTGGGAGTCGCTGACTGCGATGTCGCCGTCGGGCTGGCGCTCCGGCTGGGGCTGGTGGACGTCGTCTCCGTGGGACCAGGGTTCGGCGAGAAGAATCCCGACTGCGAGATCAGGAAACCAACCAGCGCGAACAGGACCAGCAGGATCAGGGCGACAAGGGGCCAGGTCCAGGGACTGCGCTTCTTGCGTTCCGGCTCGGCGTCGTCGAAGTTTTCGTCGTCGCTGTAGACGACTTCTTCCTCGTCGTTCAGCTGCCGCTCAGCCTCCAAGGCGTTGGCACGGGTCAACGGGTTGTCCGAAGATGCCGCTGCGGCTCCCAAAGCAGCCCCGGCTGCACCGGCGCCGAGCACCGGAAGGGCGGAGGTCGCCGTCGTCGACTGTTCCTTGCCGTAAGGAGAGGTAACGACGCCGGTGGGGGCCGTTGCGGTGTCCACCGGCGCCGTGATGGGTCCCGTGGTGGATTCGAACAACAGCATGCCGGGTACGGCGGCGTGCGCCGTGGCAATGTCGCCGTTGCGGATGGCTTCGGCAGCTTCTGCCAACTTGATGGCATTGGCCGGACGGTTCTTGGGGTCCTTGGCCAGCATGGACATCAAGAGCGCGCGCACGGGGGTGGGCAGCGTCTCCGGAAGGGGCGGCGGGGCGTCGTTGACCTGCGCGAGGGCAATGGCAATCTGCGATTCGCCGGAGAAAGGACGGTGGCCGGTGAGGCATTCGTAGCCGATGACGCCCAAGGAATAGATGTCTGAGGAACCCGTGGCGGTTTGGCCTGTTGCCTGCTCAGGAGCCAAGTACTGGGCGGTGCCCATGACTTGACCGGTCTGCGTCAGCGGCACCTGGTCCGCAAGGCGGGCAATGCCGAAGTCCGTGACTTTGACGCGGTTGTCCGGCGTGATCAGCAGGTTGCCCGGCTTGATGTCGCGGTGGACCAAACCCTGGGCGTGAGCCACGGCAAGGGCCCTGGCCGTCTGCGCGATGATGGAAAGCGTCATATCCGGCGACAGCACCTGCTCGCGCTCAAGGATGCCGCTGAGCGGGTGTCCCGGGACGAGCTCCATGACCAAGTAAGCAGAACCGGCTTCTTCGCCGTAGTCGAAGACATTGGCGATGCCCACGTGGTTCAGGAGGGCGGTGTGGCGCGCCTCGGCACGGAAGCGCTGGAGGAAGCCGGGGTCCCCCGTGTATTCCTCCTTGAGCACCTTAATGGCAACGATCCGGCCCAGGATCTGGTCCTTGGCCTTCCAGACCTCGCCCATGCCGCCAATCGCAATGCGACTGGTCAGCTGGAACCTGCCGCCGAGTGTGATTCCCGAAGTAGGCCTCACTTATTCAACACCGCCTCAAAAATCTTCTTTGCGTTCGGACTGGTTAGCTTGGCACCGCTGAGCACATCCACACCTTCCATGACGATGGTGACGGCTACTTGCGGGTCGTTTGCCGGGGCGAACCCGGTAAACCATGAGTTGTTCAAACCTGAATCTCCGAGCTCGGCGGTACCGGTCTTGCCGGCCACCTTGACGCCCGGAACGGCAGCACCGTTGGCAATGCCGTTGTCCACCGCGCTGGTCATCCACTCGGTGATCTGGCTTGCGATGGGGGCCGTGGTGCTGGTGCGGAGGGATTCGGGCTTGGATTCGCTGATGACGCGAAGGTCCGGAGCGCGGACGGCCTTCACCAGGCTCGGCTTCATCTGAACTCCACCATTGGCGATGGCCGCTGTCATGAGGTTGATTTGCAGCGGGGTTGCCTTGACGTCGCGTTGGCCCACCGAGGACTGCGCCAGTTGAGCCTGGTCCAGATCCTTGGGGAAGATGCTGGGAGCCATTTGGAGCTTGAGTTGATCGCCGAAGTTATCGCCGAAGCCGAACTTCTCCGCCTGTTCCCGAATGGCATCCTGGCCCAGATCAAGGGCGATACTGGCGAACGGTGTGTTGCAGGACTGCTCCAAGGCAAACACGAACGTGGCCGTTTCGCGGACGTTGCAGTTTCCGCCAGCGTAGTTGGGCAGGCTCGCACTGGAACCGGGAAGGGGCAGGCTGCTGGGGTTCGGCAGTTCGCTGTCCTTGTTGTACTTGCCCGAGTTCAGGGCAGCAGCCGTATCAACGAGCTTGAAGACTGAACCGGGCGACAACAGGTTGCCGGTGGGGCCACTGACGTTTTGGTTCAGGTTGATGCCGGGAATTTGGTTCAACTCGGTGTAATTGGCATCGGCCGTGGCGCGATCATGGGAGGCGATCAGATTGGGATCATAGGACGGCTTTGAAGCCATGGCGAGGATGGCACCAGTCTTGGGATTGGTGACCACAATGGATCCGCGCTGCCCGTCGGGAATGAGGTCGAAGGCCAGTTGCTGGATGGCAGGGTCCAAGGTCAGTTCCACGGAGGCGCCCTTGGGCTCGTTGCCCAGGAACATTTGGCTCATGCGATCCAGGAATAGTTGGTCCGAGTTGCCAGCAAGGGTTTCCCCCATCGATTGCTCCAAGCCGGTGGAACCGAAGAACTTGGAGAAATATCCGGTGACGCCTGCATATAGCTCCGGCTGGTTGTACTGCCGCTGGAAGGCGCAGGACTCTGTTCCGGGGACTGATTCCGCGATTGGCTTGCCACCGACGATGATCGATCCCCGCTCGTTGCAGAACGACGCCAGGATGGCCCGCTGGTTCCAGGGGTTGGCGTTGAGGTCATCGGCGCCAATGACCTGCACGTAGCTGATGGCGCCGAAGATCAACGCGAACATGGCGACGGCAGCTATCCAGCTGCTGCGAATTGCCTGATTCATTGTTGCTTCACCGCCTCCGTGGGTGCGCTGGGGGTTTGTGCTGTGACAGGTTTCGGTGCGCCAGGATTGCTGCTGGTTGCTGGTGGTTTATTGACCATGGGAGTGGTGTCTACGGGACCACGTGCCGTGTTGGAGATCATGAGCAGAAGGCCAACGATGATCCAGTTGGCCAGGAGAGATGATCCCCCGGCAGCCAGGAACGGCGTGGTGAGGCCGGTCAACGGGATGAGCCGGGTGACGCCGCCAATAACCACAAAGCACTGGAGCGCGATGGCGAAGGACAAGCCACACGCCAGGAGCTTGCCAAAAGCGTCACGGGTTCCCAGAGCCGCACGGAAGCCACGGGTGAAGAGCAACAGGTAGAGCATCACCACGGCGAAGAGCCCGATCAGGCCCAGTTCTTCGCCGATGAGGGCCACGATCATGTCGCTGTTGGCGAAAGGAACCAGGTCGGGCCTGCCTTGGCCAAGTCCGGTGCCCACCAGGCCACCGTCCGCCATGCCGAACAGGCCCTCGACGATTTGCCCACTGCCGCCTGGGGACCTGCCGAAGACCTCCGGGGTGAACGCATTGATCCAACTGTCGATGCGGAACGCGACGTGGGAGAAGATCTGGGCGGCAATGAAGCCACCGCCCAGGATCAGCAGCAGGCCGATAACCACCCAGGAGATACGGCTGGTGGCCACGTAAATCATCACGATGAACAGGCCGAAGAAGAGGATGGAGGATCCGAGGTCGCGCTGGAAGACGAGCACGCCGATGCTCACCAACCATGCGGTGATCATGGGCCCGAGGTCCTTGAACCTCGGGAACTGCATGGGGCCGATCTTGCGGCCGGCCAAGAGAATCAGGTCCCGGTTGGAGGAAAGATACCCGGCGAAGAAGATTGCCAGCGTGATCTTCGCAATTTCGCCCGGTTGGAAGGTCATTGGACCCACGCGGATCCAAACCCGCGCACCCAGGATCTCACCAGCGGAGATACCCGGAATCAAGGGGAGAAGCAGAAGGAAAGCACTTGCCGCCAGCGAGATGTACGTAAACCGGCGCAGGATTCGGTGGTCCTTGAGGAACCAAATCACGGCAATCGAGACAGCCATGGCAATCAACGTCCAACGGAGTTGGTTGTTGCCAGTGTCGTCGCCGGGGCCGTCCATCCGGTGGATCAGGGCAAGGCCGAGCCCGTTCAGGGCCACGACGATAGGAAGTATTACCGGATCGGCATACTTCGCCCGAAGCCTGAGGACAATGTGGAACGCGAACGCTGCTACCGCGAGCAAGCTCGACTGGAACCAGAAGTCATTGTCCAGGCCGGACTCGGAGTTGATGCTCACCAAGGCGCTGGCGCCGATTCCTACGGCCAAGGCCAAGACGATGAGCACCAGCTCTACGTTCCGGCGGGGCTTGGGAGTTGTCTCAGTCTGGATCATTTGGCCGCCTCACAGAGAGTCGGGACGGGCGAAGGGCTGGGGGTAGCGACGGCCGCTGTGCTGGGCACGGGCACGCTGGTGGTGGGGGACGGCGTTGGGGTAGCGCTTGTCGTGGGGCAGTTGGCGGAGGCACTGCCGGTGTTCTTCAGGTTTTCCACAATCCGCTGGGCGTCGTCGAGGTCGCCTGCGGGGACGGTCTGGCGCACGCTCTGCTGGCCGTATTCCGGCAATGAGTCCACCCTGACGTCGGTAACGGCTTCGAGCCTGGAAAGCTGGATAGGCCCAAGCCGCTGCGAAATGCCGTTGAAAATGGCAACACGCTGATCGAACTCGCCCACGTAGTAGCGCGTCTGCGTCCAGGCATAGCCGAGCCACAGGCCCACCACGACGCCAAGGACTACGACGGCAGCGACCGCCGGCATGAGCCAGCGGACACGGCGACGTGGCGGTTCCTCGGCTTCAAGACGATCCTGCTCAGCCTTGTGGGTCAGGACAGTGGCGGCCCGACGAGCGACAGTGCGTCCTGCGACTGTGGGAATGGAACCTGATTCGGCTGCGGTGGCCGCGGCCCCCACGAGTTCATGGGGCCGGCTTGCGAGTTCTTCGCGCAGGACCTCGGCAGACAGGTGCTCACCGAGATGCGGGTCGGTAGTGGCAGGAGGCTCACTGGACCCGTTCGAAGACTCAGGCGCATCGGGGGATTCGTTCTTTGGCGCAGTTGGATCGCCGGCGCTGAACGAGGATCCTCCGTCGGGCGTGGCCTGCGGACCCGGTTGGGTGTCGTCTGCCGTTTTGGTCGCCGAAGGACCTTCTGCGGACTTGGAGGCGGTAACAGCTTCAGGCTCGTCCACGGCGGCAAGCATCGCGGCCGGAACGACGTCGACGGCGGCCGTGTTGACGTCGTCGTCGGTTTCTTCTGCTATCTCCACCATCACCACGGTGACGTTGTCCGGGGCCCCGGCTTCCAGCGTGAGGTCCACGAGGATCTCTGCGCACTCGCGCAGGTCCTTGGTCTCGCGGACCATGCGCTCCACGACGTGGCCCGCTACGTAGTTGAGGCCATCGGAGCACAGCAGCCAGCGTTCGCCGGGTTCGACGTCGAGAACGTCCAAGTCCAGTTCAGGGCTGGCGTCGACGTCGCCGAGGACTCGCATCAGGACGTTCTTATGGGGGTGGGTCTCGGCTTCTTCGGGGCGGAGACGGCCTTCGTCAATAAGGCGCTGTACGAACGTGTGGTCCACGCTGACTTGCTCGAATTTTTTGTTTCGCAGGCGGTACGCGCGGGAGTCGCCGATGTGCGCAAAGTGGAGTTTGCGGTCTTCAAGGAGCAGGGCGGTGACCGTGGTTCCCATTCCGGAAAGCTTGGGATTCTGGTGGACCAGCTCTGAAAGGAGCGAATTGGCAGTCTGGATCTCGTCGGCCAGGACCGTCTCGGCGCCGTCCGGATAATCGTCGTGATCCAGGTGGATCATGTCCAGGACCGTTGAAGCTGAGGCGACGTCGCCGCCGGCGTGACCGCCCATGCCGTCGGCCACGACTGCAAGATGGCGGCCCACGTATGCGGAGTCGTCATTCTTGGAGCGGATCCGGCCGACGTCGGAGCGCGCAGCGTAGCGCATGATGAGGGGGCGCTCCGCGGGCGTTTCCTTGCCTTCGGGGGTCTCGGGGGAGGCCATTGGGCTACGGCCTCAATTCAATGACCGTCTTGCCGATTCTCACGGGGACGCCAAGCTCAACCGGCAAAGCGCGGGTGAGCTGTTGATCGGCCAAGTAGGTGCCGTTGGTGGAGCCGAGGTCCTCGATGAACCATCGGCTGCCCTGCGGGAACAGGCGGGCGTGCCGGCCGGAAGCGTAATCGTCTTCCAGGACAAGGGTGGCTTCCTGTGCCCGGCCGAGCAAGATGGGGCTTGCTGCCAAGGGAACAGTAGTGCCCTTGAGTGGGCCCTCGGTGACCACCAGGGTGCGCGCATGTTGGATTGCCGGCGGCGGAGACGCGGCCAATTCGGGGTGCTTGCGGACTTCGCGTGCCGTGGGAACTCCGGTCACTGCCTTGCGGCCGATCTGGAAATCGCGGCGCATGGTGGACACGATGCTGAAGATCAGGACCCACAGCAGAAGGAGGAACCCGAAACGCAGCGCTGTGATGGTCAGCTCGCTGATGTCGTTCACGCGTGGCCACCCGGGGTTTGGGGGAGGAGGCGGAAAATGATCTTGGTACGTCCCATCGTGATGGTTGAGCCGTCTGTGAGCTCCACGCTGCCGTTTACCTTATGTCCGTTGACGTAGCTGCCATTGGTGGAGCCCATGTCAACGGCCCACGTGCTGCCGTTCTGAGTGCGAATCTCAAGGTGCTTCCGGGAGACGCCCGTGTCATCCACCAGGATGTCGGCTTCCGAGGAGCGACCCAGCACCACGGACTGGGCGTTGAGGGAATAGCGCTGGCCTCCGATGTCCAAAACAGGTTGGAGGCGGGTGGGCTGCCGTGCCGGAGCTGCCGGCACGTGGGCCCGGGGAGCTTGCGGAGCCGGAGCTGCGTCGTCGGACGATTTCTCGGTCCGGGAAGCGATTTCAAAGTGGCCGGCGCGTTCTTCGTCATTTCGACGGAACGAGATCCTTACCGCGCCCTGGAGCGTGTAGCCCTGGCTTCGGACGTGCTGGATGACGACGTCGCAGAGTTCCTCGGCCAGGGGAGTTCCCCATTCCTGGGCCCGGGCGAAGTCTTCGTCACTGAGGAGGACATCGAAAACGTTGGGTGCAAGTGTGCGGCCGGCGGCGATGGTGATGGACTTGTTGTCCAGTTCCCGCCTCAGCTTGCTTGCGATCTCCACTGGCTCAACACGCGCCCGCGACCCCGTGGAGAAGACGTTGCGGACGGCTTTTTCAATGCCACGTTCGACTTTGTCCAGCAAACCCATGGTCCTTCTCCTTTCCTTGCCGCGGCACCCGTTGTGCCTGTCCGATAGTCCGTCCATCTGTCCGTCTGTGCACACGGCGAAGTACGCGCCTGACGGCCCTTCCACTTCCCGATACTACTGGGACTGACTGGGAATGGCCTTAATCCACAACGCCTTGCGACCCGGAAAAGTTCGATCCCGGCCCTTGCTGACGCGGGAGTGGGGGCGAGAAATTTCCATGGAGTTCAAGCTCTGTTGGGCGTCTTTCGGCACCGTCCACGGGGGCCACTACCACTCGATTGGTGTTTTGCCGGGGATGTCCGTTATGCTTGATCTCGCTGCTTTTGAAGGAAACGAAGCTGGGAGACCAGCTGAAGTCCGGAAAAAGAAGTTGCGCGCGAGTGGCGGAACGGCAGACGCGCTGGCTTCAGGTGCCAGTATCCGAAAGGGTGTGGGGGTTCAAATCCCCCCTCGCGCACGCAATCGAAAGAGCCCCGGTCTTAGGATCGGGGCTCTTTTGTTTTTCCCGGAGGGATGCGTGTTTGATTCTTGGTGGGACGCGCGGAACCGTCAGCCGCGTGCTGAAGCCGCGAACCGGCGTCGTGAGTTGCTCAAGTGCAGGCGCATGGCTGCTGCGGCAGCCACTTGGTCGCCCTCTGCGATTGCTTCGTATATAGAGGAATGCTCGTGCACCACTTGCTCGAAGCGTTCGCGGGAGTTTTGCTCATCACCGGCCACAAGACGCGGGCGCGGCATGGTGATCATGGTTTGGCCCAGGGCGGAGATGCAGTCCGTATAAAAAGGATTGCCGGTGGCGGCTGCAACTGCGCGGTGGAACTCGAAGTCCGCCTTCATGGAGTGGGCAGGGTGGCCCGAGCTCGCAATGAATTGCTCCAAGGCGCCATGCGCGGCCTTAAGTTGGCGTTCAGTGTGGTTCCGCGCGGCTAAAGCGGCGGCTTCGGTTTCGACGCCGATGCGGAAGTCGAGCATCTGAAGCCGCTCTGCCATGCTGGAAACGGCTCGCGTTCCAGGCGCGGGCGAGGGGCCTTCCGCGGGCGGAGTCAGCGCAAAGCTGCCCCGCCCACGTTCGGTTTCCACTAGTCCCTCGGCCTGCAGGTGGGTCAGGGCGGAGCGGACGACTGTCCGGCTCACCCCAAACTCGCTGATGAGGGTGTTTTCGCTGGGGAGCTTCTCACCTGGCTGGATGACGCCGTCGACGATGCGGTTGCGAAGGTCGGCGGCAAGATCCGCGGTCAGGTTTCGGCTCATGGATTCAAGATTACGCGCCGAACTCCACGGATTCGGTGGTCCAGGCACGGGCCTGCTCGCTCAGGGTGACGCCCAGTCCGGGGCGGTCCGGAACGATCATGCGGCCGTTCTTGGTTTCCAGGCGCTCCTCGAACAGCGGGTCCAGCCAGTCGAAGTGCTCCACCCACGGCTCGCGCGGGTAGGCGGCGGCCAAGTGGAGGTGGATTTCCATGGCGAAGTGCGGAGCCAGGCCAAGGCCTCTTTCATCCGCCAAGGCGGCGAGGCGCAGGAATTGGGTGATACCGCCGACGCGGGGGGCATCGGGCTGGATGATGTCGCAGCTGTTGGCGTTGATGAGGCCCTTGTGTTCTGCGACGGACGCGAGCATTTCACCGGTGGCGATGGGCGTGTCCAGGACCTGTGCCAGATGTGCGTGGCCCTCGAAATCGTAGGCATCCAGAGGTTCTTCGATCCAGATGAGGTTGAATTCCTCGAGTTGGCGCCCCATGCGCAGCGCTGTGGCCCTGTCCCACTGTTGGTTGGCGTCCACCATGAGCGGGACGTCCCAGCCGATGTGCTCACGGACTCCGGCCACACGGCGCAGGTCTTCCTTGGAGTCGGGCAGGCCAACCTTGATCTTGATGCCGCCGATGCCGTCGTCGAGGGATTGCGTGGCGCGCTCCTTGACCTCGTCCAAGGTGGCGTTGAGGAAGCCGCCGGAGGTGTTGTAGGTCTGGACGGAGTCGCGGTAGGAACCCAGGAGCTTGGCCAGGGGGAGTCCGGCGCGCTTGGCCTTGAGGTCGTAGAGCGCAATGTCGATCGCGGCGAGAGCCTGGGTTGCCACACCCGAGCGGCCCACCGAGGCGCCGGCCCAGAGGAGCTTGGTGTAGATCTTGCCGATGTCGTTGGGATCCTCACCGATGATGCCTTCGGCGACTTCCTTGGCGTGGGCGTACTGGGCCGGCCCGCCGGCGCGCTTGGAGTAGCTGAAGCCCAGGCCGCTGTGGCCCTGCTCCGTGGTGATCTCGGCGAAGAGGAACACCACTTCCGTCATGGGCTTCTGCCTGCCGGTGAAGACTTTGGCATCGCTGATGGGTACGGTGAGGGGCAAACGTGCCGTGGACAGCTTGACGTGGCGAATGAGATCTACGGTGCTCATGGTTCTCCTAATGGGGCGGGGCGTCCTTGCCTGCCACTTAGGATACAAGTTTCAAACTTGTACTACAAGGGTTTGAAGTTATTGTGAAGAGTGCAAGGAACGGCGGCTGAAACTCGGGCGGTCCGTTCCGTTCGCGTGAACGGCGTTTCAGGAGGCGGGCTGATCGGGCGCGACAATCGCTAGATCCACCCCTGTTGCCAAGCCTTTTCGGCGGCGTCGTGCCGGGATACCGCGCCAAGTTTCATCATGGCGGAGGACAAGTAATTGCGTACGGTACCAGGGGCGAGCCGCAACTGTTCGGCTACCTGCGAGACGCTGGAGGTCGACCGGCTGTACCTCAAGGCGTCCAACTCGCGGTCAGTGAGCGGGCAGCGCTCGGCGGCCAGGGCCGTCGCGGCTATTTCGGGATCGATGTAACGCTTGCCTGCCGCGACGTCACGGATAACGTCGGCCAGATCTTCGGCGGGGGTTGATTTCGGGACGAAGCCCGAGACCTTCGAGGCCAAGGCCCTGCGCAACACCCCGGGCCGGGCATGACGCGTGACGATGATCACGCGCGTCTTGACCGTGGACAGGATCCGGGCAGCTGCTTCGACTCCGTCCATCCGGGGCATTTCCAGATCCAGGAGGCAGATATCCGGCCGTACTTCCAAGGCCAACTCTGCTGCGGTCACACCGTTGTCGGCGCTGGCAACCACCTCGATATCCGGTTCCAACCCCAGGAGCGCTTCCAAAGCGCCGCGTATGAGATGTTCATCGTCGGCAATCAGCAAACGAATGTTCTGCGGGCCGTCAGGGTTGTTCACTGTGCGTTTCCTTTGGACGGGACCGAAGCCTGAAGCTCAAAGAATCCGGCGTTAGTGGTTGTTTCGAGGTTGCCGCCCAATGCCGAGATCCGCTCACGGAGGCCGGCAAGGCCGTTGCCGGGTGTTCGGCTGCCGGTTGCCTCACTGGTAACCCCATTGTTGCTGACCGTGAGGATGCAGCCGTTTGCGGAGGCCGCCAGGGTGATGGAAGCCAAGGTTGCGTTGCTGTGCCTGAGGATGTTGGTGGTGGCCTCGCGGACCGCCATGGCCAACGCCTTGTGAGCGTCAGGATTTTCAGGGACGGGATCAATGGTGAGTTCGCATTGCGCTCCTGCGGCCGACAGTACTTCGCGGGCGTTCTCAAGCTCATTCTTGAGGACTGTGCCGCGGTAGCCGGAAACCAGGGAACGCGTTTCCTCGAGTGCCTGTTTGGCGATCAGCCGCGAATCGTGGATGTGACCGCGGGCGGCCTCGGCGTCGATGGTTAGGAGACGTTCGGCAAGCTCAGATTTCAAGGCAATCACCTGAAGGTGGTGCCCCTGGATGTCGTGCAGGTCGGCGGCAAAGCGGAGCCGCTCCTGGGCAACGGCCAATTCCCCTGCCATGAGCCGGTGCCTGTCCAATTCCACCACTATGCGCCACCACCATAGGCTGCTGAGCAGGACCACGGGCATGGTTGCCGCATAGCTGATGAGCATGCGAAGACCTGGCTCTTCCGGGAAGGCATAGCTCTGGCCATGCAGGATCAGGTAGGTGATCGGATGCAGGAGAGTCAGTGCGAGGCCCGCGGCCAGGACGGCCAGCCGTTGGCGGTTGGGAAGCAAGCAAGCGATCAGGCAGGCGGCCAGCCATAACGGCAGGCTCCACATGAGGACATGGGCGTTGGTAAACAGGCCCACTATCCAAACCGCAGCAGAGGGGATAACCAGTGCCAATGTCCAGGCAATGGGTGGAAAGCCTCCGCTGAGCCCTGCCCGCAGGAACCAGCAGTAGCGAATCTGGGTGGCCACCGCACAGACCAAGCTGATGAGAAGAAGCCCCGCAACGGCGTCGAACCGGGCTTTTGCCGGTTCCAGCGCCAGGACAACCAGCATGAAGTCGAGGACCACGAGGATAAACACCATGCAACCCAAGGTGTACGTCCAAGTAGTGTGCACGCTCCGACCCGGGCGGGTAGTGGGCTGCAATACCTCGGGGGCGGTGGCTGCGGACATGACGCCCAGTGTAGGGCAATGACATTTGTCATGGTTCCGCTGGTGAATCGGCTCATGAAGCAGTGACAGGAGCTCACTACACGGACCGCTTGGCTCGCTGAAGGATTGGATTGTCAACATCACCCATCCATGAAGAGAGCCCCTGATGATTGAGTCCTTGCAAGATTTCACTTCCTCCCTGCCGTCAATGCTGACGTGGCTGGGGGTGTTGCTGATCGCCGCCATCCCGTTTGTTGATTCCTACTTCGGTGCTGTGGTGGGAGTGTTGGCCGGCGTGCATCCCGCGGTGGCCATAGCTGCGGCAGTTGTGGGAAATGTCCTCTCGCTGCTCGTCTTCGTTTTTGCCGCGCACCGTGTGCGCAGCAAAGTGGCGGCTGGCAGGCCCTCCAAGGAGATCACCCCGCGCCGCGCCAAATTGCGCGCCACCTTCGATAAGTTCGGCGTGGCGGGTGTAAGCCTGATCGGTCCAACAATCCTGCCCAGCCAGATCACGTCGGTTGCCATGATCTCCTTCGGGGCCTCCAAGAACGCGGTCATTCTTTGGCAGATCATTTCAATAGTCATCTGGGGAACAGCGTTCGGGGTCCTGGCTACATTGGGTGTTTCACTTGTCCGCTAGGACTGCTGGCCCGGTGGTCGTCGGCGACCACCGGGCTGGTGCAGGATCGTTGAGCTTCGGCCAACCCCCGTCAGTAGGTGAGCGCTATCCGAACACCCGCGTGCCTCCCGGCATCGCGGGCATGGAGGTGGCTCCGCCGCTAATGTCCATGTCATTGGCGGTACTATCTGCCCCTTGGAATCGCATTTCCTGGCGGTGATGGCCGTGAAGTTCTGCCAACCGTTCCCCGCAGCCCGTGAAATCAGAACCACCCAGCTTGGTACCGGCGTCATCGCAGACAACCCGCTATCAATGGCATCGGGTCAAGGTGGTCCGGAAATCACCGCGATGACTTAGGTCCGCCATCTCAGCCTCTGACAGGGACCATTGGATCAGGGACACCTACCCCCGTAGCGCCCCGAACCCCGTGATCAGCGCCTCCAGACCCAAACTGAAGGCAACGTCGGTGGGCCGTGCATGCCGTTCCAGGGCCAAACGGTCTACGGCAGCCGTGAAGTTGGGGACCTGCTCAGCGAGGTTGCCGGCGTCGAAAATGTCCTCAGGTGCGGTGACGTCGTAAGCGGCACCAAACACAAACGCTTCCAAGGCAACGATCGCCGAGATGATTTTCTCTTCCGGGAAGCCGGCGTCGCGGAAGCCGGCGGTCACGGCCTCGTACATGGCCAGGGTCTTCGGCGCATTTGCCACTGGAAGTACTGCAATCACGGGGATCAGCGGCGTATGCTCCGAGAATACGTCCCGGTAGGACCACGCCCAGCGACGCACGGCAGCATCCCACGGCTCCACCCCGAAGGCGGAGACATCCACCATCGCCGCCAAATGGTCCTCCACCAGCAGCAACACGTCATCCTTGGAGGCCACGTGGTTGTACAGGGCAGACGGTGCGACGCCGAGGGAGCGGGCCAAGGCCGCCATGGTGAGTCCGTCGTAGCCTTTGTTGCTGATCAACTCGAGGGCCGCCGTCGTGATGCCGTCCTGGTCCAGAATCGCCGCCGTCGGTCGTCCGGCACGGCGGCGCGCGGGAAGAGCGGAAGGAGCGGGCGTGGGTGCGGGCATCGGAGGCCTTTCTGCTGCCTGTGTCCCCAGCATTATTCCATCGGGCCTTCACAGCTGCGGACTACGACGCTACTATGGATATAAATGAATGGCATTCATTTATTGGTCAGCCACCACGGACGGCCACGGAGAGGACATCATGCAGAATCTTGATCGCGACGTTGTGATCGTCGGTGCCGGGCCGTCAGGGCTGACGGCGGCACGTGAGTTGAAGAAGGCCGGACTCAGCGTCGCAGTGCTCGAAGCACGCGACCGCGTGGGCGGCCGCACCTGGACCGACACCATCGACGGCGCCATGTTGGAGATCGGCGGCCAGTGGGTTTCCCCCGACCAGACGGCACTGATGGAGCTTCTGGACGAGCTCGGCCTCAAAATGTACTCGCGCTACCGCGAAGGCGAATCCGTCTACATCGGCGCAGATGGAAAGCGCACGCAGTACACCGGTGACACCTTCCCGGTGAACCAGACCACCAAGGCCGAGATGGACAAGCTCGTAGCCATCCTGGATGAGCTTGCTGCGGAGATCGGCCCCACCGAGCCCTGGGCACACCCCAAGGCACGTGAGTTGGACACCATCTCCTTCCACCACTGGCTTCGCCAGAACTCCAGCGACCAGGAAGCCTGCAACAACATCGGCCTCTTCATCGCCGGTGGCATGCTCACCAAGCCCGCCCACGCCTTCTCCGCACTGCAGGCAGTCCTCATGGCCGCCTCTGCTGGGTCCTTCAGCCACCTGACTGACGAAGACTTCATCCTGGACAAGCGCGTGATCGGCGGTATGCAGCAGGTTTCGCTGCTGCAGGCAGCTGAGCTGGGTGCCGACGTCGTCCTTAACAGCCCGGTTCGCACCATCAAGTGGGACGACAACAACGTGACCGTCGTGTCCGAGCAGGCAACCGTCAACGCCCGCTTCGTGATCATGGCCGTCCCGCCGAACCTGTACTCGCGCGTTTCGTTCGACCCGCCGCTGCCGCGCCGCCAGCACCAGATGCACCAGCACCAGTCCCTGGGCCTGGTCATCAAGGTCCACGCTGTCTACGACACGCCGTTCTGGCGCGAAGAAGGACTCTCCGGCACCGGTTTCAGCGCAGGCGCGCTGGTCCAGGAGGTCTACGACAACACCAACCACGGCGATTCCCGCGGCACCTTGGTGGGCTTCGTGTCCGACGAAAAGGCCGACGCCGTGTTCGAGCTCAGCGCCGAAGACCGCAAGAAGGCCATCCTGGAATCGATCGCCGGCTTCCTGGGAGACAAGGCCCTCACGCCCGAGGTCTACTACGAGTCCGACTGGGGCTCCGAAGAGTGGACCCGCGGCGCGTACGCTTCCAGCTATGACCTCGGTGGCCTGCACCGCTATGGCAAGGACCAGCACGCGAACGTTGGGCCGATCTACTGGTCCTCGTCCGACCTTGCAGCCGAGGGTTACCAGCACGTGGATGGCGCGGTCCGCATGGGCCAGGCAACCGCCGCCCACATTGTCGAAGCCAACAAGCTGAGCGCGTTGCCCGTCGCCTAAGGTATTCCGCACCACACCGGCAGGCCGGGGGAGCATCATCCCCGGCCTGCCGGCTCCACTGTTTAAGCACCGAAAGGACCACCATGCGCTACGTAGTGGGCTACACCGCCAACGCCAGGGGGCACGACGCCGTCCACCTTGCCGTCGCGCTGGCCCGGAACCACGATGTCAGCCTGGACCTGGTCCTGGTGATCCCCGAAGACTCCCCGTTCAACGCTGTCTACCCACCCGAAGCCGGGTACAACGACATCCTTAACGAGCAGGCGCAGCGCTGGCTGGATGAGGGCCTGGCCCTGGTTCCGGACGACGTCACCGCCCGCGCCCACATCCGCCGCGGTGACTCCGAAGCCCAAACGTTGATCGATGCGGCCGTGGAATTCGACGCTGCGGCATTGGTCATCGGCGCCACCAACAGCGGCCTCTTTAAGCGCTTCACCATTGGATCCGTGGCAAGTTCGCTGCTCCACTCGTCACCCGTTCCAGTCGCGTTGGCACCGCACGGGTACCACCGCACCGAGCCGATTACCCGCTTGAGCTGCGGTTTTGGGACGCGCCCGGGCGCTGACCAACTGCTCGACGTCGCTGTGGAGTCCGCGCGCGACCGGGGCCTTCCGCTGCGGCTCGTCTCCCTGTTGGCGCTCGACGGCGGTAACTCGCCTGGGTTGGCCGACGCCGCCTGGGTGCATGCCGCCGACCGGCTTGCCGCCGTCGGAGGTTCCACTGAGGGGGACCGCTCCGGTGAAGCGGGCGGTTCCGGTGAGGTGGACGGCTCCGTGCCCGAACCCGAGATCGTCGTCGCCCAGGGCCGCACCATCGAGGAAGCCGTTGACCGACTCGACTGGGAAGACGGCGAAATCCTGCTGATCGGCTCCAGCCGCCTGGCCCAGCAGCGGGCCACTTTCCTGGGCACCACCGCCAACCGGATTCTGCGTGCCCTCCCCGTTCCCATGACCGTGGTACCCCGCGACTACACGCGACAAAGCTCCTAGCAATCGCCTGAGAGGCAAAACCCATGTCAACTGCACCAAAGACGGTCCAGTCGAAAGAGACGTCCCTGAGTGAAAAGGGACTGAAAGCCGGATCGGTGGGCCTGATCGGCGCCGTCGTGATCGGCGTTTCCTGCATCGCTCCCGCCTATACGCTGACCGCCGCCTTGGGCCCCACCGTGTCCGAAGTCGGCGTGCACCTGCCAGCCATCTTCCTGGTGGGCTTCATCCCCATGTTGCTTGTGGCACTCGGCTACCGCGAACTGAATAACGCAATGCCCGACGCCGGGACTTCCTTCACGTGGGCCACCCGCGCCTTTGGTCCGTGGATCGGGTGGATGGGTGGCTGGGGATTGATCGCGGCCACCATTATTGTGTTGTCCAACCTGGCGGCTGTGGCGGTGGACTTCTTCTACCTGATGCTCGCGCAGATTTTCAGTAACCCGGAATTGGGTGAGCTCAGCAAGATCTTGCCGTTGAACATCGCCACCACGCTGGTCTTCATAGCCCTGGCTTGTTGGATTTCCTACCGCGGAATGGAGACCACCAAGGGCGTCCAGTATGTGCTGGTGGCCTTCCAATTGCTGGTTCTAGGCTGGTTCGCGGTCTCAGCCTTTGCTCATGTAGCGAATGGAACGGCCTTCGATGCCACCACGATTTCGCCGGACTGGTTCAACCCCTTCGCCGTGGATTCGTTCTCGTCATTCGCCGCGGGTGTGTCACTCTCGATCTTCATTTACTGGGGGTGGGACGTCACCCTGACCATGAACGAGGAAACCAAGAATCCGGAGAAGACCCCGGGCCGCGCTGCGACCATCACCGTGCTGGTCATCGTGATCATCTACATGACCGTCGCGTTGGCCACCCTGTCCTTCGCTGGCGTCGGCGAGACCGGTTTGGGTGCCGGCAACCCGGAGAACCAGTCCAGCATTTTCGCTGTCCTGGCCGGGCCGGTGATGGGTCCGTTTGCGATCCTCATGTCGCTGGCCATCCTGAGCAGCTCCGCCGCGTCCCTGCAGTCCACCTTCGTGTCGCCCGCCCGGACCATGCTGGCCATGGGCCACTACCGGGCCATCTCGCCCAGGTTCGGCAAGATCAGCCCCACGTACAAGTCGCCCAGCTTTGCGACCATCGCCGCCGCCATCGCTGCCGCAGGCTTCTACGTGATAACCCGGACGGTGTCCGAAAATGCGCTGTGGGACACCATCACTGCGCTGGGCATGATGATCTGCTTCTACTACGGCATCACCGCGCTGGCCTGTGTCTGGTTCTTCCGGGCCGAGGCCTTCCGGGGAGCCAGGGGATTCTTCTTCAAGTTCCTGGCACCGCTCGTTGGTGGCGTGATTCTGCTGGTCATGTTCGTGAAGACCGCCATGGACTCAATGGATCCGGAGTACGGGTCCGGCTCGTCTGTTGGAGGCGTGGGCCTGGTGTTCATCCTGGGCATGGGCGTGATCCTGCTGGGTGTGGTGGTCATGCTGGTGATGTACCGGCTGCGGCCCGAGTTCTTCAAGGGCAAGGTTCTGACCCGGGCCTAGTTCCTGCGCCGAGATGCCATTTGATGACGATGTTGCTCGCTGGGATTGGTATTAAATGCTATCTCGGCGCGGGTAGGGCGGCGGTTGGAACGCCTGCTGCCCGCTCGGCTGCGGCGAGGGCCTCGGCGAGGCGTTCGACGGCGGCGCGATAGTCGGTGCCGGCTGTCACCTTGCAGTATTCGGCCTCTCGCATGGCCCGGCTGAGCGCAGCAGTTTCCACAGTCCTCACATCCGTCATGGCCGGGAAGTCGATGGTCTGTGCCGGATCGAGTTCATAGCGGCGCCACTGTTCAAGGATGCTGCTGTGGCGGGCGGCATCGTCCGTAAAACCTGCACGACGCCGGGGCTCGGCTGCGTGGATCCGCTCCACCTTGCGGACGCTCGCCAAGGTCCCTGCAACGGTGGCGCCGCCGACGAAAACCATGATGAGCCCGGCCGGAGGCCAATGCACGGCGGGCACCAGGATGGCGGGAAGAATCACCACCGAGCCCCCGAAAACGTCCCAAAACAGCCCGTCCGGCTCGGGGCCACGGCCGTAGGTCAGTTTCCTGTGCAGGACAAACGTGGTTGCTGCGGTTGCGAGAACCAGAGCTACACCCCACAGGAGCATCATGGCGGGCATCGGACCACCTCCAGGCGACATCACGCTGCTTTGAATTCAGTATGCGCCAGTGCTTGCGCGGACGCGAGGGGTGGTCTGTCGCACCCTCGGCGTAGCCTAGGCAGCATGAGACTGAAAATGTGCAGCATCCACGTTAAGGACCCCGCAGCAGCTCACGCGTTCTATACGGAGACGCTGGGCTTCGAAACCCTGATGGCCATGCCGGAGTACAACCTGTTCATCATCAAGGACCCCGGGGCGGACAACAACAGCTCCCCCGGGCTGCTGCTGGAACCGAGCGACAACCCGATCGCTTCGAATTACATGAACGCCCTGCATGAGTCCGGCTTGGCAGCCATCACCTTCGGTGTTCCTGATGTTCAGGCCGAGTATGAGCGCCTGCTTGCTGCCGGCGTGAAATTCCAAGGTGAACCTTCTGAAGATCCCTCCGGCGTCAGCGCAGTCTTCGACGACGGTTGCGGCAACTTCGTCCAGCTTCACCAGGACTGACCCACTTAAACAGCTGTGGCCTTAAACAGCTATGGCCGGGACGCAAGGGTCCCGGCCACAGCTCAGTGAAAGCTACGCGTGGTCGCGCTTGGAAGTCTTGGGGGCATCGCGCTTTGCGGCTGCGTTGTCCTTCGCTTCCTTCGTTGCGGCCTTCTTGGCTGCTTCGTCCTTGACTCGCTGGGCCTCTGAACGCACAGCAGCGTGTGTAGCGCGCTCGGTGACCAACCACTGCGGCGGAGCCTGCAGCAGCTCGGTGATTTGCGCCGTCGTAAGTGCTTCCTCAACGCCGCCGCGGGCGAGGCCGCTGATGGAGACGTTCAGCTTCTGCGCGACTACCGGGCGCGGGTGCGGGCCGTTGCGACGCAGTTCGGCAAGCCACTCCGGCGGGTTGGCCTGGAGTTCGGCGAATTCGTCGCGGGAGATGGACGAATCCTGGAACTCCTGGGGTGTCGCGGGCAGGTAGATGCCGAGTTTCTTGGCAACTGTTGCCGGCTTCATGGACTGGGAGTTCGAGGACGTCATGCTTCAAGGGTATCTGGCCGGTACTGTGAGTGTGTGCCAGCCGCTGAAGAATCCACCGAAACAACCGAGCCCTTGCCCGGCCTCCGCTTCGCCTATGTGGCGGGTGTGACCCCTGGGAAATGGATCCGCCGGTGGGAAGAGCGGATGCCCGACTATCCGTTGCACGCGTTCATGTCCGACGACGGCGCGCAGCTTGCGGTGCTGCGTGACGGTTCCGCGGACCTCAGCTTTGTTCGGTTGCCCGTGGACCGTGAAGGCTTGAACGTCATTCCCCTCTACGAAGAGCAGCCCGTGGTGGTTGCGCCCAAGGGCCACGAGATCTCGGTGTTCGAGGAAGTGGCCCTCGAGGATCTCTCCGAGGAGAACTTCCTGGATGTTGACGAGATGGGCGGGCCGGACATGGCCCTCCAGGTGGTGGCATCGGGCGCTGGGTTGGCAATCTTGCCTATGTCTGTTGCGCGGCACCTGAACGTCAAGGACACCGTCATGCGGCGGCTGACCGGCGCTCCCACCACCCAGATCGGTTTGGCGTGGCCCGTGGGAACGGACAGCCCGGTGATTGAGGAATTCATCGGGATTGTGCGGGGGCGCACGGCGCAAAGCTCACGCCAGCCATCCGCCCAGCAGGAGAAACCCAAGAAAGCCCCCAAACCTGACCGCCGTGGTGGCGGCCCCAAGAAGCCCGCGGTCGCACAGCGCTACGCCCCGAACCCGGACAAGGGACGCGGCAAGGGCTCGCGCAAGAAGGGCAAACGGTAGCTACGCACCGTGAATCGCGGTTTGTTGCTGTTCTGAACGGTTGAGATAGGCCAGCAGCAGGTCCCCGGCGCGTTCCAATTCGCCGGCTTCCAGTGCCGAGCAGATCTGCTCGTTTTCCGTGAGCCAGTCGCTGTAGAAGTGGGCGTTCATGGTGGCCTTGTGGAAGTACAGCCGCATCTCCGCCAGGACTTGCGCCATGATCGTGTCCAGCCTGCCGCTTTCCGCGAGGGCAACGATCGCGCCGTGGAAATGCTGGTTGGCGCTGCCAAGTCCCTCATTGTCGTTGGCGGCCGCGGCGCGTTTACCCTCTTCGACGGCGGCCCTGACGGCGGCAATGCGCTCAGGTGACCCACCGGCGCGGATGGAACTGACCTCGATGGCCCGGCGCACTGTGTAGACATCATGGATGTCGCCCGCTTCCAAGGTGGCGACGTAGACGCCCCTGTTGGGTTGACGGATGAGCAACCTCTCGCCGGCAAGTTCGGCGAACGCTTCGCGGACCGTGTTCCGGGAGACGCCCAGGTCCTCGGCAATGGTGGCCTCGGTGAGTTTGGCACCCGGGACCAGGAAGCCTTCGGCCAGTTGGTAGCGCAGTTCCTCGGCAACACGCTCAGCCACGGACGGCACCCTCAGGCGCATCCGCGCCCGTGCACCATCAAAGCCAGCGGGTTCGCTTGATTCCTGATCTGCACTGGCCATGACACCAAAAGTACACGATTGCCGAAGATTCGGATCGCTGGATTGTTGAACAATCCAGCGGATTGGTGCATGCTGGATGTAACGCACATCACGAGGCAGGGATCACATCATGGCAATCATCGATCTGAACAGCGACGTCGGAGAGTCATTCGGGCGCTGGACACTCGGCGATGACGCCGCCATGTTCGAGTCCGTCTCCAGCGCCAACGTTGCGTGTGGATTCCACGCTGGCGACCCCAGCGTCATCCGAAGCACCTGTGCGAAGGCGGTCCAGGCCGGCGTCGTGATTGGCGCCCACGTTGGCTACCGCGACCTCGCGGGATTCGGCCGCCGCTTCATGGACATCGATCCCGTGGAACTGGCCGACGACGTCGTATATCAGATCGGTGCGCTGCAAGCGCTGGCGGCCACCACGGGATCACGGGTTCAATACGTGAAGCCCCACGGCGGCCTTTACAACGCAATCGTGAAGCACACCGCCCAGGCCCGTGCCGTCGTCGACGCCGTGAAATCGGTTGACCCCAACCTTCCGATCCTCGGCCTCCCCGGCTCCAAAGTCCTGCGTCTCGCTGAGGAAGCCGGCCTTCGGGGCGTATCCGAAGCGTTCGCTGACCGAGCCTACAACCCGGACGGAACGCTCGTTTCGCGGTCCCAGCCGGGCGCTGTACTGCATGACCCCGCCGAAGTGGCCGAACACGTCCTTCGGATGGCTACCGAACAATCCGTCAGGACCATTGACGGTTCCATCCTGAAAATCCGCGCAGAAAGCATCTGCGTACATGGTGACTCACCCGGAGCCGTGGCAATGGCCACCGCGGTGAAGTCCGCTCTGGGCGACGCCGGCGTCAGCATCGGCTCGTTCCTCTAGCCCACCCGGGCTCCCCGCACCATCCCTCATCCCCCCGGAGGACATCATGACCAGCACCAACAATGCAGCCAAGGCAGTGACAAGGAAGCCACCGCCCGGCGCCATCAAGGCGTACGTCGCCAGCCTCACCGGCACGTCGCTGGAGTACTACGACTTCGCCATCTACTCGGTGGCCTCGGCCCTCGTGTTTCCCAAGATCTTCTTCCCGGGCAATGACGAGTTCGTCGCGTTGCTGCTCTCCTTCTCAGCCTTCGCGGTCGGTTACCTGGCCCGACCCATTGGTGGCGTCATCTTCGGGCGCCTCGGTGACAAGATCGGCCGCAAGTACGTACTGGTGTTCACGCTTGTTCTGATCGGCGTTGCCACGGTGCTCATCGGAGCGCTGCCCGACTACTCCGTAATAGGCGTCGCGGCACCCACAATCCTCGTGTTGCTGCGTTTGGCGCAGGGCATTGGCGTTGGCGGCGAATGGGGCGGTGCCGTATTGCTGTCTAGTGAATTCGGAGACCCCAACAAGCGCGGTTTCTGGTCTTCCGCTGCCCAGATCGGCCCGCCCGCAGGTAACCTCATGGCCAATGGCGTCCTCGCCATCCTCGCCGCTTCCCTCAGCGACGAAGCGTTCCTCTCCTGGGGCTGGCGCGTAGCGTTCCTGGCTTCGGCCCTCTTGGTGGTCTTCGGCCTGATCATCCGTCTCAAGCTCGAAGAAACCCCGGTGTTCAAGGCCATCCAGGCCCATGGCGACCGCCCCAAGGCTCCCATCAAGGAAGTCTTCACCACGCAGCCCAAGGCCTTGGTTGCCGCTGCGCTCTCCCGAGTGTGCCCCGACATCCTCTACGCGCTGTTCACGGTGTTCGTTGCCGTATACGCCACCAAGGAACTGGGCATGACCACGGGCAACGTGCTGTCCGCGATCCTTATTGGTTCAGCCTTCCAGCTCTTCCTGATCCCGCTGGCTGGTGCACTGACGGACCGCTTCAACCGGCGTTGGGTATATGGCATCGCCGCCGCCGCAACGGCTGCCTACATCCCGTTGTTCTTCCTGATGATCCAGGGCAAGTCGGTAGCCATGCTGACCATCGGAACCGTGATCGGCCTGGCGCTGCACGCCTTCATGTACGGTCCCCAGGCCGCGTTCATCACCGAGCAGTTCCCGGCCCGCCTCCGCTACGCAGGCAGTTCGCTGGCCTACACCCTGGCTGGTGTGATTGGCGGAGCTGTTGCGCCCATCATCTTTACCGCCCTCTATGGCGCGGCTGATGGCGGCTGGTACCTGATCGCCGTTTACATCCTCGTCGCGGCTGTTGTCACGATTGTGGGCATGCTCCTGGGCCGTGACCCCAAGCCGGAAGAAGACGTCCGTCTGATGCAGGGTGCGCACGCTCAGCCGGCGGCGTAGCTAACAATGGAAACCGTGATGCAAACGACCACCGCCAAAAGGGTTCGCTCCGTCAGGCCTGTCGGGACCCGCGCGGTCCTGGCAGAGCTGGACGGACTGCAGGATGTCCTCGCCCTGCAGGACATGCTCTACAAGTCTCCGCTTCCTGGCCAAGTGGACGTGCTTGCCGCAGCAGAAACCGTCATGGTGGTGGGGGAGTCCGCAGCGGCAACCCGAGCGATCGGTGCCCGGCTCATGGAGTTGGAACTGTTTGCCCCGGAGGTCACCGACTCCGGGCTGGTGGTCATCGACACCGTGTACGACGGCGACGACCTCGCCGATGTCGCGGAGCTGACCGGACTGAGCGTGGAGGGTGTGATTGCCGCGCACACCGGCCAGATCTGGACCGTTGCCTTCGCTGGCTTCGCACCCGGGTTCGGCTACATGGTGGGCGAGAATGAAGCACTCACGGTTCCTCGCCGATCTTCCCCGCGAACAGCAGTGCCCGCCGGATCCGTGGCCCTCGGTGGACAGTACTCCGCCGTCTACCCGCGTCGTTCGCCGGGTGGTTGGCAGTTGATTGGCCGGACCGGTGCACGGATGTGGGATCTGGACCGATCACAGCCGGCCCTTGTGAGGCCCGGTGATCGTGTGCAGTACCGGGCAGTCCGGGAGGTCATCACCGCACCGGCCCATGATTCCGAAGCCGAAGCAGACCACCACACGGGCCCTGGATTGCGGATTCTCAACCCTGGCGCGCAGAGCCTTATCCAAGACCTCGGCCGGCGAGGGTTCGGCCCGCTTGGCGTCTCGGCCGCCGGGGCTTTGGACCGGGCGTCCCTCCGGCGCGCGAATCGTTTGGTCGGCAACACCCCTTCGGCCGCCGCCATTGAGTCCGTCAACGGCGGGCTGACCGTAGAGGCCGTTGGAGACCAGGTAATTGCCGTCGCCGGTGCGCCGACCACGCTGACTGTCCAGTCGCCGTCGAACGTTGAATCCGACGACGACGGGTCCCGGCCCGGTGCGCAGCGGACCGTCCCGATGGCCGCGCCTTTCGCGCTGCTCGACGGCGAAATCCTCACCTTGGGTGCGCCCGAGTCCGGGTTCAGGAACTATGTGGCGATCCGGGGCGGAGTGGATGTCCCGGAGGTGCTGGGCAGCCGCTCGGCGGACACGATGTCCGGCATCGGACCGGCTCCTCTGGTCATCAGGCAGGTCCTTGCGGCGGGTGAGGCCACGGCGTCCACGGCTGTTGGCAGTCCCGAATTGCAGCCTGAGTTCCCCAGCATGGGCGTAACGGTGCTGGACGTTGTTCCTGGACCGCGTGCCGACTGGTTCGACCAGGAGGCATTGGATTCCTTGTGTGACCAGGACTGGCTGGTCACACCGCAGTCCAACCGCGTGGGCATGCGACTGGACGGCGTTCCGCTGAAGCGAACCCGCGAAGGCGAACTCCCCAGCGAGGGCACCATGGCCGGGGCCCTCCAGATCCCGCCGGCTGGACTGCCCGTCCTCTTCCTTGCGGATCACCCCATCACCGGCGGGTATCCCGTGATCGGCGTGGTGCGCGATGAGCATTTGGACCGTGCCGCGCAGGTCCCCATCGGCGGGCGGATCAGATTCCGGTTCGTCCACGATTCCCCAGACTTCACCAAGACCCCAGAGAAGTGAGTATTTGATGCGCAAGGTCCTGATTGCGAACCGCGGCGAAATCGCCGTCCGCGTCGCCCGAGCCTGCGATGACGCCGGCATTTCGTCTGTGGCTGTTTACGCAAATATCGACGCAGACGCGATGCACGTTGGCGCCGCCGATGAAGCGTACAGCTTGGACGGAAACAGTCCCGCTGACACGTACCTGAACATCGGGAAGCTGCTGGGCATCGCGGCACAGTCCGGCGCGGACGCCGTCCACCCCGGCTATGGCTTCCTCTCCGAGAATGCGGACTTCGCGCAGGCAGTGCTCGACGCCGGGCTTGAGTGGATTGGTCCCTCGCCGGAGTCGATCCGGCAGTTGGGCAACAAGATCACCGCCCGCGAGATCGCTGTCCGGGCGGGAGCTCCATTGGTTGCAGGCAGCGATGGGCCGGTGTCCTCCGCCGCGGAAGCACGGGCGTTTGCCGAGGAACACGGACTTCCGATGGCCATCAAAGCTGCCTTCGGCGGAGGTGGCCGCGGGCTCAAGGTTGTCCGCGAGCTTGCTGAAGTGGAGGAAGCCTTTGACTCCGCAGTCCGCGAGGCCGTGGCCGCCTTCGGACGTGGCGAGTGCTTCCTGGAGCAATACCTGGACCGGCCGCGGCACGTGGAAGCGCAGATCATCGCAGACAAGCTGGGCAACGTCATTGTGGTGGGTACCCGCGACTGTTCACTCCAGCGTCGCCACCAAAAGCTCGTGGAAGAGGCACCCGCGCCCTTCCTCAGCGAAACGCAGCGGCAGAAGATCTACGACGGTTCCAAGGCAATCGTCCGTGAAGCTGGCTACTACGGAGCCGGGACGGTGGAGTTCCTGGTTTCCGCGGACGGAGCAGTGGCGTTCCTTGAGGTCAACACGCGACTTCAGGTGGAGCACCCGATCACCGAGGAGACCGCCGGGATCGACCTTGTGCAGGAGCAGTTCCGCATCGCTGCCGGGTTGCCCCTGAGCATTTCGGATGACCCGGCCCCTCGCGGACATTCCTTCGAGTTCCGCATCAACGCCGAGGACGTGGGCCGTGGCTTCCTGCCTTCCCCGGGGACGGTGGCACTCTTTGAAGCCCCCACCGGTCCCGGCATCCGCGTGGACAGCGGCGTGCGGTCGGGTTCGTTTGTGGCACCACAGTTCGATTCCTTGCTTGCCAAGCTGATCGTCACTGGGGCTGACCGGCAGCAAGCCCTACGCCGCGCGCGCAGGGCCCTTGCGGAAATCACGATCACCGGCCTCGCCACGGTACTGCCCTTCCACCGCGCGGTTCTGGAGTCCGAGGATTTCACTTCCGTGGCCGGAATGCGCGTTCACACCCGGTGGATCGAAACCGACTTTGCGGATCAGATCCCCGTGGACCCTGAGTACAACGTGGTCGCCCCGGAAGGAGGGCGCCGCACCATCACGATCGATGTTGACGGCAAGCGGCTGGCGGTGGGACTTCCGGCTGATCTGTTGGATGGCTGGGCGCGCTCCGGTCAGGGCATCCCTGCCTTTACCGCGCCGGCCGATACGCCGGGTTCTGTAAGCACTGACTCGCCCGCCGAATCCGCCCTCGTTTCCAGCATGGCCGGCACCGTGGTGAAGTGGCTCGTGGAGCCCGGGGCCAACGTGGCGGCGGGGGACCCGTTGGTGGTCCTGGAAGCCATGAAGATGGAAACCCAAGTTCCGGCACACCGCACAGGAACCCTCTCCGAAGTACTCTCGGCACCCGGCGGGGCCGTCACCGTTGGAGCAGTTCTGGCCCACATCGAGTAGTGCCGCTGTTCCGTTGCCAAGCCGCTGTTCCGTGGCTGCCCGGCGACGGAACAGCGGGCCGACAACGGGCTACGACGTAACCGTCACACCCAGCACGCTGTCCAGCAAGGCGTTACGGAACTTGCCCGTGGGATCGTTGGCCTGAACCAAGGACCGGAAGTCCTCGAACCGAGGGTAGAGCGCGGCGAAGTCGTACTCGCTGGGCGTGAAGAGCTTGCCCCAGTGGGGACGTGCGCCGAAGGGCCTCAACGCTGCTTCGAGCTCGGGGAGGACCGCTTCCACCTCGGGCTGGAGCGGCTTCCACGTGAAGTGGAGCGCAACGCTCTGCTGCCGGTAGAACGGGCTGAGCCAGAACTCATCCTCGGCCACTGTGCGGACCTCGGAGATGAACAAGAGCGGTGCCAGCTTGTCGGCCAGCCCGCGAACCGCCTGCAGGGCAGCGGGTGCCTGGTCCAGCGGCAGCAGGAACTCGCTCTGCAGTTCTTCTCCGTTGCTCGGCGTGAACTCATGCCGGAAGTGGGGCAGCCGGTCCAGCCACTTACCCGCAACGTCCAGCTGCTCGGTGCAGTTCTCGGCGGACATGTCAGGCAAGGGATGCAGGGCCGACGTCGCTGCGGTTGCTCCAAAGAGGTCAGGGAGCGGCGCTTCAGTATCCAGCGCTTTCAGCCAAACCTGCGGGATGGTGTCGCCGGTGTAATTGGTGAAGAAGCTGACGCTGTAGGCGCTCGACGCGATGGTCTGGAAGTTCGCCAGCGCCCCCTCCCAGGTGAGGTTGGTGAGCACGCGCTGCCGGACGTCGAAGCTCGGACGGACAGCCAGCTCAAGTCCCGTGACGATGCCAAGGGCGCCCACGCCCACCACGCTGGCGAGGAATTCGTCGTCGTCCGCTGTGAGCGTCACCAGCTCGCCGGAGGCGCGCACCAAGTCGACACCTACGACGGCGGCAGCCAGGGAGGGATTGTTGACTCCACTGCCGTGGGTGCCGGTTTGGATGGCGCCCGCGACGGAGATATGGGGGAGCGAAGCGAGGTTGTGGATGGCGTATCCCTGCTCCTCCAGCGCTCGGCCGAGGGCTCCATAGCTGATGCCACCGCTGACCTTGACGGTGCTCTTGTCCTTGTTGAGGACTACTTCCTGGGGTAGCGCGTCCAGCAGGATGTGGGTACCGTCCGTGTCGGCAACCGTGTTGAAGGAGTGCCGGGAACCGAGCGCCTTGATCCGCGACGCGTTGGCTACGAGTTCCTGCAGCTCCTCCACCGACGTGGGGCTGTGGACTTCCGCGGACGAGTACTCAAGGTTTCCTGCCCAGTTCTTCATCGAATGATCTTCCCACTTGGATACGTAATGGCTCCCGTAATTGTTAACGTTCACAACTAATTGCGTCAAGGGCTGTCCACGCCATAACGGCTAGAGTTCAAGAAACCCGCTGTCAATCAGGAGTCGCACGTGAGCAAGGGATCCAAGCCCACCATCCGGGACGTAGCGAAGGCCGCGGAGGTCTCCCTGACCACCGTTTCCTACGTGCTCTCCGGTCGGCACGGCGGGACCACCCGGATCAGCCAGCCGACGCAGGACAGGGTCTTGGCCGCGGTGAAGGAACTGGGCTATGTGCCCAATCAGGCCGCGCGGGGGATGCGGAGGGGCAAAACGGATGTGGTGGCGGTAGCCATCGGAAACCTTGAATGGCCCTGGGACCGCGCCCTCGCCACCGCCGCAGCAGCGATCCTCCCGCAGCATGGCTACCAACCCGTGATCCTGCTGGGCGACGACTGGCGGAAGTTCATGATGTCAGGCGGGGCGGACGGCGTGATCATCGGGTACTTCCCTGAAGCAAAGTCACAGGATGAAACTGTCACGGAGCTCGCCCGACGCGGCGTTGCCCAAGTGGTGATCTCCGGAACCATGAAGCCGGCGGGCTTCGATGTCCTTGCTCCAGAAGCTGACGCTGGGCTCAAGGAGTGCATGGACTTCCTCACCGCGTCCCACCGCAGAATCGCCTGCATCCGGAGGGCAGACCCGGCGGGACGGCCCAAGAGTCGCTTCGCCGCCTACGCAGCCGGATTGGAGAAGGCGGGCATTCCGCTCGACGAGACCTTTGTCAGGACGTCGCAGCACCGCCCGGCCATCGCCTATCAGTCCGCCCTTGAGCTGCTCCAACTGCCGGACCGGCCCACTGCCATCCTCTGCACGGACGACATGGAGGCGCTGCAGACCATCCGTGCCGCCTATCGCCTGGGCCTCCGCGTACCCGAAGATGTGCAGATTGTTGGCGTCGGGAACTCTACCGAGGGCCAGGATTACGATCCCGCCCTGACCACGGTTGGGCCCGAACCCATCTTCGAACAGGTGGTCCGTATGCTGTTGGATCGTTTGGCAGGCACCACTCCGGTGGAGGGCGTCAGGGTTGCCTCGCCGTGGAAGTTGCACCGGCGCGGCACCACTCTGAGTAACTAGTCCTTCAACGGGCGGCGAGCAAGCCAAGCCGCCACAATGGCGCCCGAGATGTTGTGCCACAGCGAGAACACTGCCGACGGCAGCGCTGCCAGCGGGCTGAAGTGCGCGGTGGCCAGTGTCGCTGCCAGGCCGGAGTTCTGCATGCCAACCTCGAAAGCGAGGGCGCGGCGAGCCTTGTCATCCAGGCGACCGAGCTTGCCGGCCAGGTAGCCGAGGCCCAGGCCGAAGCCGTTGTGGAGGACCACTGCCAGGAACACGATGCCGCCGGCGGCCACGATCTTGCTGGCGCTGCCCGCCACGACAATCGCAACAATCAGCGAAATCACGACGGCGGATGCCCACGGAAGTGCCGGGAGCACCTTCGCGACGAGCTTCGAGAGGAACAGTCGGGCCAGAAGGCCTGCGATGACCGGCAGCAGGACGGTTTTCACGATGTCCATGACCATGGCACCGGCATCGATGTGCAGGAACGAGCCGGCCAGGAAGAGCGTCAGTGCAGGAGTCACGATGGGGGCGATCAGTGTGGAAACGGAGGCAACGGCGACGGACAGGGCTACGTCGCCCTTGGCCAGGAATGCCATGACGTTGGACGCCGTACCGGAAGGAGCACAGCCCACCAGGATGAGGCCGACAGCCAGTTCGGGAGGGAGTTGGAGTAGGACGGCTATGAGCCAGCCGGCGCCGGGCATGATCACGTAATGCGCCACGATGCCCAGCGCTACGGCCCACGGTCGACGGGCCACCGAGGCAAAGTCCGGCGGAGTCAGCGTCAGGCCCATGCAGAACATGATGACGCCCAGCAGGTAAGGAACCGAGACGCCCAGGGGTTTGAACAGGTCCGGTATGAGGAAGCCGAGGACGCCGGCAACCACCACAAGAAGCGGGAACACCGTGACGGCAACCCGCGCGATCTTGGCCTCGGCGGCGAGGGCGGCGTTGACGGGCGCAGCGGATTCATCGGTTTTCGGTGGGGTATTGGTTGCCTCAAGCATTCATCCATGCTCACACTTGCCCCGCAGCGGGAACGAATTCTTTACTTGCAGGGAGACGTATATGTCAGATGACCGCTGTTTGCGTCAGGAGTTGAGTTTCCCTGCCAAACGCTCGCGCATGCGGATGCTGGCTTCGTTGAGCCCGATGAACTCCACCTCGCGCCCGTGGTTACGGTACTTCTCGGTAACGGAATCCAGCACGGCCACCGTTGACGCGTCCCAAATATGCGAGCCGTGCAGGTCGATGATCACTCGATCTATGCCTTCCGAGGAATCCTTTGCGTAGTCGAACTGCGTGTACAGATCGTTGGATGACGCAAAGAAAAGTTCGCCATCCACCGTGTAGGTGGCAACCCTTTCACCGTTGAGGTCCAGTTCGGTCCGCTCAACGGTAGCGAAGTGGGCCACGCGCCGCGCGAACAGCACCATGGCGGTCACAACTCCGACGCCGACACCCACCGCCAGGTTGTGCGTGGCCACCACGGCCGCAACAGTAACCACCATGACGGCGGTCTCCGACTTGGGCAGGCGCTTGAGCGTGGAAGGCCGGATGGAGTGCCAGTCGAAGGTGATCAGTGAAACGAAGATCATCACTGCCACCAAGGCAGCCATCGGAATCATGCCCACTACATCGCCCAGGACCACAACAAGGATCAGCAGGAAGACGCCGGCCAAGAATGTCGAGAGCCGGCTGCGGGCACCCGAACCCTTCACGTTGATCATGGTTTGGCCAATGACCGCGCAACCGCCCAAACCGCCCAGGAAACCGGTGACAATGTTGGCCGCCCCTTGACCCCAGGAGACCCGCGTCTTGTTGGAGCGCGTGTCCGTGATGTCATCCACGAGCTTGGCGGTCATCAGCGACTCCAGCAGGCCCACCAGCGCCATGGACAAGGCGAACGGCGCAATGATCTGGAAGGTCTCCAGGGTCAGCGGAACGTTGGGCAGGAAGAACCCGGGCAAGCTGTCCGGGAGTTCGCCCTTGTCGCTGACGGTGGGAACGTCCACATTGCCCAGCACGGTCACCAACGTGATGACCACGATCGCTACCAGCGGTGCAGGAATGGCAGTGGTCAGGCGTGGCAGCCCAAACACGATCACCAAGCCCACCACCACAATCGGATACACCATCCACGGCACGTTGAAGAGCTCTGGCATCTGAGACATGAACACCAGGATGGCCAGCGCGTTCACGAAGCCGATCATGACGGACCGTGGGATGAACCGCATCAGCTTGGTCACGCCAAGGACCGCAAGGATGATCTGGAAGACGCCCGCCAGAATGATGGTGGCAATCAGGTAGTCGAGCCCGTGTTCCTTCATGACGGGAGCGATCACCAATGCCACCGCGCCGGTGGCCGCGGAGATCATGGCAGGACGGCCGCCCACCAGCGCGGTGACCACGCCCATGGTGAACGATGCGAACAAGCCGATGCGTGGATCCACGCCCGCAATCACGGAAAAGGCAATGGCTTCCGGGATCAGCGCCAAAGCCACCACGAGCCCTGCGAGGGACTCCGTCAGCAGACGGCGGGGCGAGCGGAACGTCGCCCGCAGAGACATGAGTTGCTCGGGAGTCATGGGTCCTTACAGGGCAGATTTCTTACAGTGCAGTCTGGCGGTAACGCTCAATCTGCTTAAGACGCCGCTGGAGGCTGTCGCGCCGCGGGTGCGGGACGACGTCGGGCGCCTCAGCGGTGAGATCAATGTGTTCGGTTCCGTACTGCCACAGCAGGAGGTCGTCCAAGAGGCGGTCGGGGCCGGGGGAGTAGCGGTGGTCCAGGGCCTTGCGGACCTCGGTGATCCGGTTGGCGCTGAGCAGCCCGGCCAGTTCCACGGTCTTGGTGAGTCCGTGGGCGGCAAGGAGTTCGGCAGCCCATCCCCAGTCGTCATCAACTTTACGGTCAACGTGGGGCAGGAGCGTACGCCAGACGTCACGGACCCGGTTGGGTGTCAGCGGCGATCCGCCCTCCCCTTCGAGGTCCCAGTAGCTTCGGACTTCCTCGTAGCGCTCGTGAAGATCGGCGAACGCGCTCTCCACGGTTTCCAGCATGGCTGCCGTGGCTGTGAATTGACGGTCGAAATGCGGCGTCCATGCACGCGGGTCCTCGGCCTTGAAACGGATGTCGTGCTCGATCTCGCTCCATGCGTGCGCGAACACAGTACGGATCTGGCATTCAAAAAAGTAACTGCCGTTGGCGGGCATGTCCGGATTGAAGACGTGCTGGTACTCCTTGACGGCCTCATTCTGGATGGTGCGCAGGATGAGGTGCCTGCTGGAGTACCCGTACGTTCCGGACTCGATGGAACCGATGTCCTTCTCGCGGTCCCCACGGCAGTCGAAGAGCTGGCGTTGGCGCTTGATGATGTTGGCCACCGCAGCGTTTTCGGCGGGCAGCTTGGTGATCACGCGGATGCCCACCATGTCGTTCAACGTGCGGAATGGGTCCGGGAACTTGAGGACGCGCGGGCCCCCCGGCTCCAAAGGATCATCGGTGCGGGAAATTTTCTCGCGGAAAGACTCCACCGTTTTAGTCCGGCCGGTAACAAACAGTGGGGTGACCTCGGCGTCGTTCAACATGTCCCGCAGGGTGAGCAGGACGTCCCGCGTAACCCGCTTCAGGGCAGGGCGAACACGCTCGTAGAGTGCCACGTTCGCATCCACTGCATCGCGCTGATCCTGGTCCAGGCTGTCCCAATTGCTTGCCATGCCCCCAGCTTACGGGGCGGGTCCGACACTGAACCGAGCCACTCGCCGTCGGGGTGCCTCTAGCCAAACATCCGAACCGTCACGATAGGCTCAGTACAAAGGAGGGCGCAATGTTGCGGCACAAGTACAGCTACGGCGAACACCCCAGTCAGTGGGGCGAACTCTTCATACCTGAACCAAGCAACGGAAACCATCGCGGCGCATCAGCTGTGGCCGGTGGAATCGCCGTTGTGATCCATGGCGGCTACTGGCGTTCGCAGTACGGCGCGGAGCTCGGTGAGCCCCTGGCGCGCGACCTTGCCGCGCATGGCATTACCGCTTGGAACCTGGAATACCGGCGGGCCGGTAACGGCGGTGGTTGGCCCCATACCTTTGAGGACATCCTGGCCGGCATCGACCATCTGTCCGAAATCGCCGGCGAGCACGACCTCCAGCTCGGCAAGGTGGTGGCCCTCGGCCACTCCGCCGGCGGCCATTTGGCTGTCTGGGCTGCGGGCCGGCAGCGGCTCTCGGACATCGGAACGCCCGACGCCGACCGTCAACTCCAGCGCAGCCCTGAAGATAGCGCTGTGCACCTGACGGGCGTCGTCAGCCAGTCCGGCCTTCTGAACCTCGCCGCCGCGGAGAAACTGAACCTCAGCAACGGCGCAGTCTGCAATTTGATGGGCGGGGACTCCCATAGATACCCCAAACGGCATAAATACGCCGATCCCATGAGTTTGCTGCCGCTCGACGTCCCCGTATATGCCGTGCACGCCACGGATGACGAGGACGTTCCTGCGAGCCAGTCCGAAGCGTACGTGGCGGCGGCAACGGCAGCAGGCAGCGCGGCGCAGTTGCTGCGTGTTCCGGGAGACCACTTTGACCTGATCGATCCCAAAGCTGTGGCTTACAAGAAGTGCCGCGAACTGGTGCAACGCCTGCTCTCGTAATCTGTGGTCCGCCGGGACCGCCTCTGGCAGAGTGGTCCCATGCTGACAGTCATTGGTGAGGCCCTGGTCGACGTCGTTCAACGCCCCTCGGGAATTGAGGCGCACGTAGGCGGGAGCCCACTCAACGTTGCCGTGGGCCTCGCCAGGCTGGACCACCCGGTGCAGTTCATCGGGCGCTACGGCCGCGACGCCTACGGAGATTCCGTGGCCGCGCACCTGCGCTCGAGTTCGGTGATGGTGCCGCTTCCGCCGGATGAGAAGCCAACCAGCGTAGCCACTGCGCAGATTGACGACGACGGCGCCGCCACCTACGCCTTCGATCTCACCTGGGAACTCCCCGGCCTCGCCGGTAGGTTGCCGCTGATGCTGCAGGGCGCCACCTTGCTGCATACAGGTTCCATTGCCACCGCCTTGGAGCCCGGCGCCGCTGAGGTGCTCGCCGCCGTCGAGCATGCCCACCCGAGCAGCACCATCAGCTTCGATCCCAACTGCCGCCCCAGCATCATCACGGACGTTGAGTACGCGCGAACGCAGGCCGAGCGCTTTGTGGTCCTGTCCGACGTCGTGAAGGCTTCCGACGAGGACCTCGAGTGGCTGTATCCGGACGTTGATCCCACGGAATCCGCGCGCCGGTGGCTGTCCCTGGGCGGCGAGGAAGGACCGGCCCTGGTGGTGGTGACCCGTGGTTCACGCGGGCCGTGGGGCGTCACAAGGACAGGCGAAACCCAGGTTCCGGCGCCTTCCGTGAACGTCGTGGACACCGTGGGCGCTGGTGATTCGTTCATGGCGGGGCTGCTGTCCGCGATTGTGGATCACGGGCTGGATGGTGCGCAAAACCGCGAAGCGCTGCGCGCCATGCCCCCTGAAACGCTGGCTGCGATCATGGAGCATGCCAGCCGCGCCGCAGCCGTGACCGTTTCACGCGCCGGCGCCAACCCGCCCACGCGTGCCGAGCTGAACCACGGGGCTGTGTAAGTCTTCGGGGCTCCGTGAAATTCCAGGAGCAGGGCGCTTAGGCGGCCCCGTGCACGGCGGCCACTTCTTCGCCGGCCTTGACCGGGCCCGGGGGAGTGCCCTTCCCGAACGGGCTTCCGCCCAGCGATTCCCGCCCGTGAGCGGTGAGCCATCCGGATGGATCAGGGCCCGCCGGAACGATCTTCGTGGGATTAATGTCCTCGTGCACGATGTAGTAATGCTGTTTGATTTGCACGAAGTCGATGGTGTCCCCGAACCCCGGCGTCTGGAACAGGTCCCGTGCATAGGCCCACAACGCCGGCATTTCGCTGAGCTTGTTCCGGTTGCATTTGAAGTGTCCGTGATACACGGCGTCGAAGCGCGCCAACGTGGTGAAGAGCCGGACGTCAGCCTCGGTGATGGAGTTACCTACCAGGTATCGCTGGCCGGTGAGCCGTTCCTCCAACCAGTCCATGGCGTTCCACAACCGGGCGTAGGCGGCATCGTAGGCTTCTTGTGACCCGGCGAAGCCGCATCGGTAGACGCCGTTGTTGACCTCGGTAAAGACGCGTTTGTTGACCTGGTCGATTTCCTCACGGAGGTGCTCCGGGTACAGCTGGGGTGCGCCGGTGCGGTGGAACTCCGTCCACTCCGTGGAGAAGTCCAGCGTGATCTGCGGGTAGTTGTTGGTCACTACCTCGCCGCTGGGGATATCGACAATGGCCGGGACAGTGATTCCGCGGGGGTAATCCGGGAAACGGCGGAAGAACGCCTCCTGTAGCCGCTCGATGCCCAGCACGGGATCCTTGCCGCCGGGATCAAGGTCGAAAGTCCAAGAGCGGGCATCGTGGGTGGGGCCAGGTTGGCCAAGGCTGATGACATCCTCGAGTCCCAGAAGCCGGCGCACAATCACTGTCCGATTGGCCCACGGGCACGCCCGCGCCGCAATCAGCCGGTACCGCCCGGGCTCTACGGGCCAACCCGGCTCGCCGTTTGGTCCCGGAGTACCGTCGCGGGTGATGCGGTCCTCGATGTAGTTGGTGTCGCGGGTGAACTCACCGCCGGTGACGTACGCTCCGCGGGTGCTGTGTTCTTCGACTGCGCTGGTCTTCTCACTCATTGCCCCAGCCTATGCTCTGGGTTTTGGAAATGTGGAGGCTATTCCGGGCGCAAACGCCTGTTCGCTCCAACGTAGACTGGCATGATGCGGCTCGTAGCAAGCGATATTGACGGCACTATCCTCGGTCACGACGGAAAAATCAGTGATCGGACCATCAAGGCATTCCAGGCATGCCGCGACGCAGGCGTGGAACTCGTCTTCGTCACCGGCCGTCCGCCACGCTGGTTGTACCCACTCCAGGAACAGCTCGGGCACAGCGGAATCGTGATCTGTTCCAACGGCGCCGTGGTGTGGGACCTCGAAACGGAGAAGGCACTTTCCTCGTGCGTCCTGGATGCGGAGTCAGTCTTTGAGGCCCGCCGTATCATCAAATCCCTCCGGCCGGATGCCCTGTTCGCCGTCGAGACGTTGACGGGCTTCCAGCTGGAACCGGGCTTCATCGAAAACGAAACCAGCGAGCTGCTCGCGGAGTTCACCCCCAAACCGCTGATCGAGACGCTCACAGCGGATGACGCCGTCGTGAAGTTCCTGGCAATTACCCGCAAAGGTACGCCGGACGAGTTCCTGGCCGAGGTACAGCCGGCTGTTGCCCACCTCGTGTCCACCACGCACTCCGCCCCGCGGACGGCGATGCTGGAGATGTCCGTTCCGGGCATCAACAAAGCCGTCACCCTCGCCAAGTACGCAGAATCACTGGGGATCGAAGCCGCCGATGTGGTGGCGTTCGGGGACATGCCCAATGACATCGAAATGCTCCGTTGGGCTGGCCACGGCTACGCCATGGCCAGCGGACACCCGGAGGCCATCCTCGCCGCCGGCCAGCAGGCACCGCACTTCGACGACGACGGCGTGGCCCAGATTCTCGAGGCAAAGCTGACGGAGCAGCGGGTCTAGCGTCGTCAGACGCGGGGAATCCAGCAGCGCACCGTATCGCGGTATTGCTGGAACTCGGTTCCAAACCGTTTTTCCAAGTCTGCTTCTTCCAGTGGCCGGACGGCATAATTCCACAGCAGCGAACCGATCATCGCGTACGCGACCACGAGCCATGACCCCAGGATGAGGCCCACTCCTACGCCTTGGGTGATGCCGGCGACAGCCATCGGATTGCGAACCCAGCGATACGGGCCGGCGACAACCAACCGGTTGGGCATGGCGGATGGCAGGGGCGTTCCACTGCCCCGGGACGCCATGGTCACCGCCGAAGCGACCCCAAGAACGCTGGCCAGCACCAGAAGCGTGGCGCCCGCCGTGGCAGCGAACGGCGGAACAGGCAGGGACACCAGCCATCGAATTTCCAGCCACGATATGAGCAGTGGGACAGCGACGAGGAAGAAACCCCAGAACAGGATCATCTGCCCGATGGTCGCGCTCACGTGTGTAGTTGCCGGACGGTTCGCGGCAGCGGAGCGGAATGCGAAGGGCCCACGGACGATCCATTCCGTGGGAACCCGACCCAGCAGGACGAAGCAGAGCGCAAGGCCTGAGCAAGCGGCGGCGGCAATCATCATCAGGACGCCCAAGCCCGCTTCGGTAGTGATCGTGGCGTAGAGGGCCAGCGCGGCGGCTACCAAGGCCGTCCATCCTGAAGCCACCACAGCAGCGGCCTTCACACCAAGGGCCGCCAGGGCCGAACCCAGCACGAACAGCGGAACGTCGAGGGCGGCCACAGCGATGGGGTCGAGGCTTCCGAGGGTGGCTGTGCGGACCGCGGGCGATAAGAAGACGGCAATCCACCAAGCCATCCCGGAGATCGCCTGTGTTGCGAAGTAGGCCCGTCCCCAACGGTGCAACTGCGTCCCCGCAGGTGGGGCCGCAGGTGTCACGGGTGCCGCACGCCCTGGCCGGACAGCAGGGCGCGATACCCCTCTTTGTAGGTGGGGAAAGTGAGTTCAAAGCCCGTCGCCCTCAAGCGGGAATTCGAGCAGCGTTTGTCACCGGGGCCAGCGTCGGACGCGCCGCCAGGTGCCGCCGTCGGGGGTTCCGGGCAACCCATCTCAGAGGCGAGGAACCGCATGACTTCGCCCATTTCGGCAGCGTGATCGTCAACGCCCACGTACACCGGATCCGGGACCTGATCCATGGTGGTGAGGTGGACGATCATGGCCGCAGCATCGTCCCTGTGGACACGGTTCGTGTGCCGGGGCTGGGCCGGAATGACGGCTTGGCCCGTTCTGACTTGGTCGATCAGGCGGGTGCGTCCGGGTCCGTAGATCCCGCCGAGCCGGAGGGAGATTGGCTGCGTACCCGTTCTGCGAGTCCGGGCGAACAGCAGCTCCTCGGCCTCCACCAACACCTTGCCGCTGAACCGAGTGGGCTCCGTTGGCGTCGACTCGTCCACAACGGCCCCACCGGAGTCCTTGTACACGGCCGTGGACGAAACGAAGAGGACCCGACGCGGCTCTATGGACTGCCGCTCCAGCGCGTCCAGCACGTTCTTCACGCCGTTCAGGTACGCCGCGCGATAGGCCTCTTCAGTGGAGGCATCGGCAGCGACGGCCACCACCACAATGTCCACATCCGCGGGTAACTCCGGGAGCTCCACGGCGAGGTCCGCGTAGACGCCACGGATTTCCGGAGGCAGCTTTTCGGGGGAACGGCGCAAGCCCACAACCTGGTGGCCTGCCGCAGCGAAGCGAAGCCCGGCTTCCGTTCCAAGGTCGCCGCATCCGGCAATCAACACAGTCATGTCCCTAGTCTGGCAGTTCCAGACTGTCACCGACTTCCCAGACTCCATACAACCGGCGTTCACATTGCAACCGTAGGCTTCCAGCCAAGGGACCCGTTCGCATCGTGTCTTACAAGTCGGATTTGCAGGGGTAATCATGGCCAAGCGCAGGATCAACGATTTCAACACCGCTCCTTTGCGGCGCATCGAACCGGATCACCACTGGCGTTCGCTGCGCCAAGGCGACAGGGTCAGCGTCACGCTCACGCCGGGGTACGAATCGGCTGGCGTAGTTGACGCCGTCACCGGCGATGCCACCGCCGTTTGGGTGGAGCTCGACGGCGGTCGCGGCCGGACGCTGGTTCATGTCAGCGACGGCGTGGCGATAGTCCCGCACGAGGCCTGACGCCCTTCATTGGGGTGCTGGTCCGCTACGCTACGGGTGTGACGCTGCCCTATTTCCTCCGCAAGGACGGTTCAGTGGGTCCTTTGGCCTTCGCGCACCGTGGTTTCTCTTTGGATGGCCTGGAGAATTCCATGGGTGCCTTCAGGGCTGCGGCGGAACTCGGGACCGTGCACCTTGAAACGGACGTCCACACCACGTCGGACGGCGTGCTACTGGTCTTCCACGACTCCTCCTTGGACCGCGTGACGGATTCCGTGGGCAAGATCGCGGAGCTGACAGCCGCCGAGGTGGCCACGGCCCGCATCGGCGGGGTGGAACCTGTTCCGACCTTCGATGAGCTGGTTTCAGCGCTGCCGGACGCCCGGCTGAACCTGGATATCAAGGACTGGAATTCGGTGGGCTCGATGGCCGAGGCCATTGAGCGGCACGGGATCCATGATCGCGTCCTGGTCACCAGCTTCTCGGACAGGCGCCGCCGGGCAGTCCTGTCCAAGCTGTCTCGTCGCGTGGCTTCCTCAGCCGGCAGTTCGCTCACTGCGTTCTTTGTTCTTCTTGGTCCCCTGCTTCCGGTTCCATGGGCGCGAAGGCTGCTTGCCGGCGTCGACGTTTTCCAAGTTCCCGTGCGCTACGGCAGGTTCCGTGTGGTGACCCCGGGATTCATCCGCCGTGCCCATCGCCTGAACAGGCAGGTGCATGTATGGACCATCAACGATCCTGCCGAAATGGAGCGTCTGCTGGATCTGGGCGTGGACGGAATCGTGTCCGACCGCTTGGACCTCCTCAAGGAGGTCCTGATCCGTCGAGGCCAGTGGGTCTAGGTAGTCCGCTGAGCTCCCGCGACATGGCATTTGATGATAGTTCCAAGCACTCACATTGGCATTAAGTGTCATCCCGGCGGAGCTGGCAGGCCCGGATCCTCTCGAGGTCGAACTTGGGGCTGCGATCGAACGTGAAGATGCCGTTCTTCTCCTGGAAGACATCCGTCAGCTGCGTGTAGCAGTACCCAAACATGTCCGGATTATCCAGCAGGACGCCACAGAGTCCCTCGAAGCGGGCGTAGAACTCCTCTTCGCTGCTGACGCGCTGGCCGTAGCCCCAGGAACTTTCGACGTCGGTGCCGGCCGCCTCTGCTGCCTGGCGGGCTTCAGTCTCGTTCCACCAAATGCCGCCGAATTCGGAGACGAAGTACGGCTGGCCGCCGTAGGGCACTGAGTACTCCTCGCCGTCGTCCTTGCGGTTGATGTACGGCTTTCCCTCGGCCAGTCCCTGCTGCTCGATGCGGAAACGCTCGGGGTCCTGCTCGTAGGAGTGGGAGTCGTAGATGTCGGTCTCACGAATCCTATGGGCATAACCGGAAGCGTCTATGACTGGCCGGGTGGGGTCAGCGAGCTTGGTGGCGAGGAACATCGCCTGGGTGACGTCGTCCAGTACGGTGATGTGGTCGTGCAGGACCTGGTGGGTTTCGTTGAGGGGACACCAGCCGATGATGGACGGGTGGTTGACGTCGCGCTGCAGTACCTCCAACCATTGGGCCACGAAACTCGCCGTGGGTTTCTGGTTGTGGCCTATGGTGCCGCCACCGGATACTCCCCAATCGCCGAACTCGCCCCACACCAGGTACCCGAGCCGGTCCGCGTGATAAAGAAAGCGCTCCTCGAAGACCTTTTGGTGCAGGCGGGCGCCGTTGAACCCGGCAGCCATGGAGAGCTCAATGTCCTTGATCAACGCGGCCTCATCGGGCGAGGTCATCAAGGACTCCGGCCAGTAGCCCTGGTCCAGGACCAGCCGCTGGAACACGGCCTTGCCGTTGATGCGGACCACCTTGCCGTCCAAGGCCACTGATCGCACGGCTGCGTAACTGCTGACGCGGTCCACAACGTGGCCGGAACCGTCACGCACAGTGACTTCGAGGTCATAGAGGAAGGGATCCTCAATGGACCAGGGGCGGAGAGTCTCGGCCGGGATGTTGAGCTGGAGTGATGGGGTGAGGTCCAGATCGGCACGCGCCGACGCTTGGATCCTTTCAGCGTCCCCGGTGAGGACCGCAGAAACCGTGTGCCCGGTCCGGTTCCGGCTGATAGGCACTTCCAGTGTGATGCTGGAGGCTGCCAGATTGGGGGTCATGCGGAGGCGCTTGATGTAGACCTCGGGTATGGCCTCCATCCACACCGTCTGCCAGATCCCAGTGGTGCGTGTGTACTGGCAATGAGTGTTGTTGTACCAGGTTGCCTGCTTGCCGCGGGCCTGCATCTCATGCCGCGAGTCCCGCGCCCGGACCACGATCACAGCGTCCGCTCCAGGTTCCACCACTCCGCCCAAATCCGCGGTAAACGGCGTGAACCCGCCTCGATGCCGCGCAACCTCAACACCGTTCACCCACACGGTGGCGTCGTGGTCCACTGCGCCGAAGTGAAGCAGCACGTTGTGTCCGGCCCATTCCTGGGGGATGGACACTGTCCGGCGATACCAAACGGCTTCCATGAAGTCGACGTGCTCAATCCCGGAAAGCGCCGATTCAGGCGCGAACGGGACCAGTATCTCGCTGTTGAGTTCGCGGGTGGGGAGCCCGCGCTCCCAACCGGAGTCGCCGGCGTCGATCTCAAAACCCCAGGTGCCGTTGAGGTTCATCCACTTCTCGCGGACCAGCTGAGGGCGGGGGTGCTCGGGCTTGGGCATGGTGGAGGTCACATTTTGGCTCACACTCAAAAACCTAACGTGAGATGGTGTTCAGTACCACCAGTCGCCGCGGGAGGAGATTGACGTGACCCAGTTCCGTCTAGCCATTCTTGATGATTACCAGCAGGTCGCCGGGGACTACGCCCCGTGGGATTCACTGCTCGACGACGGCGTGAAGGTCAGCGTCTTCAGCGCACCTTTCGTTTCCGAAGAGCAAGCTGTGGCGGCTTTGGCGCCGTTCGACATCATTGTGGCCATGCGCGAACGCACGCGATTCCCACAGCGTGTCCTCGATTCGCTGCCGAACCTGAAACTCCTGGTCACCACGGGCATGGCCAACGCCGCGATCGACCTCGAAGCGGCCACAGAACGCGGCATCGTGGTGTGCGGGACAGGTGGCTCGCCGGCTGCGGCACCCGAACTGACGTGGGCGCTGCTGCTTGCCTTCGCTAGGAACCTGGTGGCGGAAGAGAACTCGCTGCGGGCAGGCGAGTGGCAGACCGGCGTCGGGTTCGAACTCGAAGGCAAGACGCTGGGAATCGTTGGGCTGGGCAAGATCGGCAAGCGGATTGCGGGCTACGCCAAGGCGTTCGGGATGGACGTCCTCGCGTGGAGCCAGAACCTCACTACCGAGGATGCTGAGGCCGCTGGCGCCCGCAAGGTGAGCAAGGAGGAGTTGTTCCGTGAGTCCGATGTGGTGACGCTGCACCTGAGGTTGTCCGAACGGACGGAGGGCATTGTTGGCGCGGAGGAGCTGCGGCTCCTGGGCCCGGACGGAGTCCTGGTCAACACAGCGCGGGGACCATTGGTGGATGAAGCGGCGTTGATCCGGGCATTGGAGGAGGGGTGGATCCGGGGTGCTGCCCTGGATGTCTTTGATGAGGAGCCCCTGCCCGCAGGGCACGCGATGCTGCATTCTCCGCGCACTGTCCTCTCGCCGCACATCGGGTACGTGACGCATGAGAGTTACCGGCAGTTCTACGGTGGGGCGTTCGAGGACGTGAAAGCGTGGCTTGAGGGCACGCCCGTGAGGGCTATCAGCGGCTAGGTTACAGCGTGGGCAAGCGCTTTCCGAGCAAAGCTGGCAAGATGGGTCCATGCGTATCCTCATCGCCCCGGACAAGTTCAAGGGATCACTGACCGCCGCCGAAGCAGCGTCAGCCATGGCCGAAGGCGCCCTCCGTGTTTACCCGGATGCCGTGACCACCCAGTTCCCCATTGCCGACGGCGGCGAAGGAACACTGGACGCTGCCGTTGCTGCTGGCTACGAAGAGCGGAACAACGCCGTTGTGGGTCCGATCCTCAAGCCTGTCGGCGCGTCCTGGGCCGTCCGTAAGGATTCTTTCGGTGGCGCGACTGCCGTGATCGAGACCGCTCAGGCATCAGGCCTGGCCCACATGGAGCCCACTCCCGAGAACTCACTTCGCGCCCACAGCTACGGCTGCGGCCAGCTGATCGCCGCCGCCCTGGATGCCGGTGCAACCGAGATTGTGCTTGGTTTGGGCGGCTCGGCCATGTCCGACGGCGGCAGCGGAGCGCTGCGTGCGTTGGGGCTCAAACCCGTTGATGCCGCCGGGAACGTGGTTCCCCTCGGCGGAGGTTCCCTGGCCGACGTCGTTGCCTTGAACGTTTCCGAGCTGGATCCGCGGCTGCGTGCCGTGAAGTTCCGCATCGCCGTCGACGTCCAAAACCCGCTGTACGGCCAGGAAGGTGCCGCCCACGTTTTCGGCCCGCAGAAGGGCGCGGATGAGGACGCCGTCGAAAGGCTCGACGCCGGTCTCCGCAACTGGGCGTCGCTCCTTCGGGAGGCCACCGGCCGCGACGTGAACGTTCCGGGAGCTGGAGCGGCGGGCGGGTTCCCGGCGTCGTTCCTGGCTTTCACTGACGCTGCGCTGGAAGGCGGCTTCGCGCTGGTGGCCGGACTCACGGGCCTCGCTTCACACTTGAGCGAGGCCGACCTGGTAATCACCGGCGAAGGCTCCATGGACGAGCAGTCGCTCACGGGCAAGGCGCCGATCGCACTCGCCGATGCCGCGAGCGTGCACGGCATTCCCGTCATCGCGGTCGCTGGCCGCATTACCGTAACGCCCGAGGACCTGGCGAAGCACGGCATTGTGGCCGCCGCCCAGCTGCTGGACGTAGCTCAGCGCAAGGACGGCGTTCCGGACGTGGCCGACGCCGTTGCCAACGCTGGCAAATACCTCGCATGGGCAACGAGCCAGGTGCTTGAAGGGGCGTAGCCCGTCTTGGCCATAGCGCCACCGGCGGCTATTGGCTAGGCTCGAGAGCGTGTCAAAGATGAGTGGGGACTACCAAATCCGTCGGTTCGAGCCGGCCGCCAAGAATGAACCTGATTACGATGCCGCCGTAGCGTGGTCGCGTGCGGTGGCCTTCGGGTTCCACGAGGAGAGCAAGAGCGAGACAAGGATCGATCGAGGCTTGGCCATGAGCCGGGCCGACCACAGTGTGTTTACCGGGGTCTATCAGACCAGCGAACCGGCGGCGTACTCCCTTAGCGCTGAGGTGCCGGTTGCTACCTTCGCGACGTGGCGCAAGACGCTCAACGTCGGTTTTGGAAAGCTCGTGGATGCTCACCTGATCTCAGCAGTGACAGTCCGCACCTCGCACCGCCGCCGAGGCCTGCTGCGGCAGATGATGAGCGAAGACCTGGCTTTGGCCAAGGACGATGGCGTCGCGATTGCAGCGCTGACGGCCTCTGAAGCGTCCATCTATGGGCGCTTCGGGTTCGGCGTCGCGACCTCCGAGCAGTCCATCACGGTGGATACGAGCGCTCGCTTCAAGCTCAACCATGCTCCGGAAGGAACCGTGGAAGTGGCCGACCCGAAGATCCTGCTGGACTTGGCGCCACAGATCTTCGAGCAGCAACACCGGCATTTGCCCGGATCAATCGACCGGCAGGAGTCTTACCGCCAATATGTCTCCGGATCTGTTGGCGGCGATGGGGCCGATGGAGACGGGGGACCGGATGCCAAGATCAAGGCGGCCCTGCATTATGCGTCCAACGGTGATGTTGACGGTTACGTGTCCTACAAATTCGGTGGGTGGGAAACGGAGCCTGCCACCATGGAGATCGTGGACTTGGTGGCAGCCAACTCCGCCGCCTACTTGGAACTGTGGCAGTACTTGGGCGCCATTGATCTTGTGGAACGCGTGAAGTGGAGCGGAGTCTCCGTGGACAACCCCCTGACCTGGGCCCTTGAGGACCCGCGTTGCGTCAAGGGGTCCGACCCGCGGGACATGCTCTGGCTGCGAATCCTGGATATTCAGAAGGCCCTGGAAGAGCGTCAATTCCCCGCCGATGGCACCCTGGTCCTGAAGGTCCGCGATGCACTCGGACTGACGCCCGGGACGTTCTCGCTCGATGTCCGCGAGGGCCACGCAACCGTGACTGCTACCGATGCTGCCCCTGATCTGGAGTTGGACATCTCCGTGTTGTCATCCATTTACTTGGGCGCAGTCCATCCGGCATCCTTGGTGGCGGCTGGGCGGATACAAGAGAACCAGCAGGGTGCGGCGTTCCTGGCAGCGCAGATGTTCGCGGTGGAGCGGCCAGCATTTTGCCCGACGCACTTCTGATGGGAGGGCAGGCACTGCGGCGTCACTACTGCCGGTAGCCCTCCACTTCGCTGGCGGGTCGCGGTTCGGCCTCGTCCGGGTTCTCGCCGGCGTCCTTCTTTGCACGGCGTTGGCGCAGCAAGTCCCAGCACTGGTCCAACTGGGCTTCGAGCTGGGCAAGGCGGGCGCGGTTGTCGTCGTCCTCGGCACCGGCTGCGTCGCGGAGTCGGTGCTCTTCCTCGACCAGTGACTGGATTCGCTCCAAGAGATCCTGGTTGTCCATGGCTGTACTCCTCTGTGTGGTTTGCGCGGTTATCTAGAACGTAGTCCTGCCGATGGGGTGCGTCTACTGGTGGCCACCGGCATACTGGCCACATGAAATTCACAACCACCATCGTGGGCGATGGCAACAAAGCGGGCATCGAAGTTCCGGACGAGATCGTTGGCGGGCTGGGTGCCGGCAAACGGCCACCGGTCGTCGTGACCATCAACGGGCAGAGCTACCGCAGCAGCATCGCCGTGATGGGCGGAAAGTACATGGTGGGCGTCAGCTCGGCCAATCGTGAGCTCACGGGTGCTTCGGCGGGGGACACTGTTGAAGTTGGCTTGGAAGTGGACACCCAGCCCCGCGTCATCGAGGTGCCCCAGGACCTGGCCGCTGCCCTCGACGCCGAGCCCGAGGCGAAGGCCTTCTACGGAACCCTGAATTACAGCTCGCGGCGGCGTTACGTAGAGCCGATCGGGGACGCCAAGACGGAAGAGACCCGCGCACGGCGGATTGCGAAAGTGGTCTCGGACCTGAAAGCGGGAAAGAAGTAGCGCCGCCCTAGTCCGGCCTATCCATCAGCAGGCTTCGGCACGCCAGCTGCAGTGCCAGCCGGGCTTCGGGCGTTAGGCTGGGGTTTTCAAACCGAGGGACTGATGGTGGTTTACGACCGGGAGCGTGAGCGTCGCGACGATGCAGTGTATGCCGAGCATAAAGCTGCCGTCGCCAGAGGTGAGGAACGCGTCCTCCGCAGGACCAGCACCGGCGAACTCCACAGTTATCCCGGAGATGAGATCGGGTTCACACCAGGCCGCGGCCAGGCGCAGGTGAGTTCCTGGTGGGGGATGGCGATTCTGTCGGCATTCGGGTGCCTTGGATTCGTTGCCTCGGTGGCGATGTTCCTTTCCCCGCTTCTTCACGGAGCAGGCCCTTCTTGGGGGGCTCTCTGGGTTGTGGGACTCGCGGGATTCATTGCTTGGTATGGGTTCAACTTGTCCAAGGACGAGTACAAAGCCATGCGGCTTCGCAAGCAACGCGGTGCTCCTAAGCCGGGCAGTGGTTACGTTGATGTGGATCTGCTGGAGCTAGGCAGGCCCCGCTCCTGACCCAGCCAGCCGCCGTCGTGCGCTTTCGCGGGAGTCAACCATCTGCGCCCCTGTCAGTACGCCCGAAAGTCCTCGCGACTTGGTGAGGGGCACCGCCACGAACGCTGCCAGGAGCAGCAGGCCGGTGAGCGGGCCGAACGCCGTGGTAGGCAGCAATGCGCCGAGGAACGACAACACCACATAGAGCCCGCCGGTGGCGCTCGCGCGGAGCAATGCCCGACGGCGGGTGGTTGGCCACTGCGGTTGCAGCCACACGGCGCGCTGGCCGAGGGATGCACCGGAACCCACGAGCGCCGGAAGGTAGAACACCAGGAAGCCGGGCACGAGGTGCATAAGGACGAGGGAGGTGGCGTCGTCCGCACCGGGGAGGTCCGCGCCCAGCGCGAGCAGCCCAACCCGGTACGTGACCACAAAGGCGAAGCCGAGGAACGCCAGCGCCACATAGTCGATGACCATCCCCAGCCAGCGCCGCCAGACGGTGACGGGGCGGCTCTGGTTGCGGGCCGCGCGGAGTTCGCGTCGTTGCGGCATGAACCAGAGGACAAGCGGTGCGATGAGCGCGCCGATCAAGGCGCCCAAGGTGTTGGTGATGAGGTCGTCGATGTCGGCCAGGCGGTAAGCGCAGCCGTACAGGCCCCACAATCCGGTGAACTGTGTGGCTTCGATAAGCCCGGAGGCCAGGGCACCGGACAGCGTTGAAACCGCGATGTTCCACGAAAGGTAGCGCCGCGCGATGATGCCCCACGGAATGAACAGCACCACGTTGAACACAACCTGGAGCGTGGCGCGGCTGGTCAGCGTTCCGGTGATCCCAAGGCCCGACGTTTCACGTTGAATGTCGTCCAGGAATTGGAACGGGATGGCTTGGAACGTGCTTCCGTGTGGCCCGCATTTCAACAGATTGGGGTCCGGCAGCGGGAGCAACGTGTAAGCCACCAGGGCTACGCCGTAGACGCTCAGCCCCGCGGCGCCCAGAAATCGACGCCACGTGAATCTGCCGTACATCCTGTACTGAACAGCCACGATCGGCACCATGAACACGCCAAAGAGGATCACCCCTCCCAGCACACCCACGTACGCCGGCCACACCCATTCCCCCATGATTCCCCTTCACTCGTTCCCTCCATGGTTTCAGGATGGGAGGTTCAATTCCTCCGTCCGCGTGGTGATGTTGCTCGCGGCGGGATCGTGCCAAGGGTGGAGCCCCGCGTAACGAATCAGGGCTGACTCGCACATAGAACCAAGGAGAGAAACGTGGCCTAGGGGGACAGCCAATGACACAACTGTCGTGCCGGAACGATCATTGCCTGGAGGGGTGGATTTGGAAGCAAGTGGGCGAGTTCCCTGATGGGCCGTGCCCGGAATGCTCGGACGAGGAACCCCCTCCGGAACCAAGCGCGCAGCCCGCTCTTGGCCGGCGTCGTCGGGCCCTGCGTCAACCCCGTTAGGCCGGTACCGCCGTCGTCGTGGCTTTCCGCGCTATCAGCGCGACGCCCGCCGCCGAGGCAACAAAGACCGCTCCCAGGATCGCCCAACCCAGCGTGCCATGTTCGACGACGGTAGCGGTCACCACGAGCGGTGCGAGCATCGCCCCCAGGGCGGATCCCATGCCGAACATCCCTTGGTAAGCGCCGGCTTGGAGTGGGTTGGCGAGTTCGAAGCTCAGCCCCCACGCTCCGGCTTGCGAAAGGATTTCCGCCAACGAGTGCAGGAGTGCGGCGCTGCACAGGAGAATGATGGCCGCGACGGCCGGCACGCCGCCCGCCATAGCGTAGAGTGCGCAGGCGATGGCCATCAGCAGGCCACCGACCAGCACGATCTTTCCTGCACGGCGGGGCTGTTCGGTTCCGCGGGAGAGCGGCACTTGCAGCAGGACGACACACGCAGTGTTGATCACAAGGACAACGGAAATCAGAACATCCGGTGCGCTGGTGTCCTGTGATATCCACAGCGGAACGCCCATTTCGGCGAGCCCGAACTGCATGCCAAAAATACCTGAGAGCACGGTCAGCAGTATGTACCGGCGGTCCCGGAAGGGGGAGATTCCCCGCTTCGGAGCAGGGTTGGACGGATCGTGGCGCGGTGCGTCAACGCGGCCGGGCAGGCGGCGGAGGTGCAGCGCACTCAGGATGTAGACCACGCCGGCGCTGATCATCATTCCGCGGAACGCGGCTGCAGTTCCTGCCAGCAATGCGAGTCCAGCGATCATGCCGCCCAGCGCGATGCCCACGTTGGTGACTGTGCGGAGGACCGCCCGCGCATTCACCCGGTTGGGGCCCTCGAATGCCCGGGCGATGATCGCTGAGCGCGTGGCATTGGCGCCCCGGTCCACGCCTACAGTGATGCAGGCAATCACGACGGCGGTGCTGAAGTTCCCCGCGAACGTATAGCTTGCGATCGCGAGACCCTGGACGGCGACCATCCCCACCAGGAGCCGACGAGCGGAGAAGCGGTCAGCCAGTCGACCGCCGACATACGACGTCGCGACGCCGACCCCGCTGGAAACCGAGAGGATGACGGCGATCTCCATGGCGCTCAACCCGACGAAGCGGTTGAAGTACAGGACAGTAAGGGTGAGGAAGATGCCGCGCCCCACTGTAGACACGAGAATGGCGGAAGCGAGGATCTTGAGGGTGGGATCGGAGAGCGCTGCGCGGAGGGTGCGCTGCGGAGCGGGGACGGTTTCGGCGGGGGATTTAGTCACGTACACAGTTCTGCCAGTCGCTGAGGGCAGGCGGTATTGATGTAGCGTTGTGCTTCATGTTGAAGTACGTGTTGTCTGACACCGATCTAGGCGGCGTCCGCTTCGGCATCTCGCCTCTGTGCGAACTCGGGCTTTCACTAAGGGCTGTTCGCGATCCCAGCCAGTATCCGCTTCAGTTGCCTTGGCTGCGTCGGTCGGAGGGGGCCCGTTCGCGCCTGGACCTGGACGGTTTGCTGGCCTTGGTGGATGACCGGCTGTGGACGCCCGACTTCCTGAACCCCCGGCCAGCGTCCCCTCTCACCCGGATCGATGACGAATTCGCGGCACTGGAGCGAATCTCAGCCGAGCAGTTTCATGGCGACCTGATCAGGGTGCATGGTGCAGTTCCCGCGGTCTTCGCCGGACCGGCGCGACCAGCCGTTCGGCGAATGGTCCGTATCCTCCAGGAATTTTGGGACACCTGCTTCGCGCCGCATTGGCTGCGTATGCGCACCATCCTGGAGGCGGACATCGTCTACCGCGGCCGTCAGATCGCGCAGGGCGGGCTGTTCACGATGCTCAACGATTTGTCCGGTGCCGTGGAATTCGATGGCCGCATCATTTCCGTAAGGCTGAAGAATCCGGCGTCGCGGACCGAGAAGACCGACGGCTTGGGACTGACGCTTGTGCCCACCATGTTCACCCGCAGGGCCTCCGCCCCGGTGAACCATGGCGACCCGCCGATGCTGATGTACCCGGCCCGAGGGCAAGGGGCCATGTGGGAGGCCGAGCAGGTTCGGAACCCCGCCGCTGTTGTAGCGCTGCTCGGCGAGGTCCGGACCAGCTTGCTGACTGCGCTTGCTGCTCCTGCCTCCTCCACCGAGCTTGGAGTGCGCTTTGGTGTCACCACGTCCGCAATCAATCAACACCTCAGGGTGCTCAGGGACGCTGGACTGGTGACATCCACACGCTACGGCCGCAGCGTGCTCTACTTCAGAAGCGAGTTGGGCGCGGCGTTGCTGTTGGGGTGACCGTCTTGGTGAGCCGGCGGTATGAGGCGAGTCCCGCCGTCGAGCGGTTAGTCCTTGCGCAGACTGTACGTGCTCACCACGTTGCCCTTGCTGGTCGCGTACTGGTCCTCCAGCGCAAGCCGGTGCAGCGGGTCGCCGTCCTCGAAGAGTCGCCGCCCGCTTCCCGCCACTACCGGGTGGGTCATGAGGGTGAGCTCGTCGAGCACGCCCGCGAACAGCAGTTGGCGAACCAGGGAGATGCTGCCGCAGACGGCGATCTCGCCGCCGTCGCGGCTCTTTAGGTCGGTGACGAACTGCTCCACGTCGCCCTCGATCAGTTGCGAGTTCTCCCATTCCAAGGGCTCGGACAGAGTGCGGGATGCGACGAACTTCTCCACCGGATTGATGAAAGCCGCGAAGTCCTCGTCCCGGGAAGCGTTCGGCCAGTAGCCGGCCCACTCCTGGTAACTGACGCGACCCAGGATCACGGTGTCAACCGTGTTAATCATCTTGGTCAGTCCCGTGCCAAGCCCGTCGTCGAAGCTGTCGAACTGGAACTTGAACGGGTCCTGAACCACGCCGTCTACTGAGTGGAACAGGCCGGCGGTGACTTTGCGCAAGGGGTCCTCCTGCTAGGCGGCGCGGCTGGTTGTCTGAAGTTCGCGTGACGGCAGGGCGGTCACATTGCCGGGTGCGGCAGGAAGGCGGACGGGCAACTCGTGGAGCTCGGCGAATACCTGGAGCTGCTGCAACGCGTCCGCATCAACCATCGCTTCCGTCAGGTCCATCTCGACGCCCAGGCCGCCGCCCAAGCTCCTGGTGCGTTGCACTACCGGGTACAGGCCCTGAAGGCTCAGGGTGGTGACGCGACCGGTCGCGGCGATCTGGATCTGTTCGCCGTCCACGTCGACACGAACAACTACGGAGAGTTTGTCGCTGGACAATGAGTTGCCTTTCATCAGGTTGCTGCCACGCTGCAGCGCCCCCCAGCGTAGACGTCGAGTGTGACGTGCGCAACATTGCGACGGCGGGAATGCTGCGGGTGCCTGTTTCGCAGGTTGGGCGGGTGGAACCGACTACCAGCCGGGCCACTGTGTACGCAGCCTGGATGTGGGTTCGTGGGCCACGATCCAGCTGTTCCGGAAGTTGTCTTTGCGACAGGTGTTGGAAGGGGATGATTTGGGACAAGTTACGGGGGCAATGTCACGCGGATGCTGGACGGGGATTTCAGCAGCCCCGACGGCGCCTTAATGAATGCCCAAAGCCGCCTGGACGGCATGGTGCGACGGTAGGAATGCTGCAAACGACCCCAAATCCGCAAATGGGCGGTGTCCCACCAGGAGTGTCCCAGTTCCAAAGAAGTGGGATAGCGACCGGGGACGACCACCACATCGATCGACCGGGGTTCCTTATGCGAAAGTAAATGCACCATCTACCTGGGGGAGACTGACCATGCCGGCCGTGCCCGATGACCTGCGAAGAAAATTCCAGAACTGGGACGCGAAGGGGCGTCCAACACAGGAGGCCTTCGAGTGGGAGAAGCGGAACTGGCAAAGATACCTCGGCGGCAAGAGAATCTTGGAATCACTCCCAAATCCCATTGACCGCGCTGGCGTTCTGGAGGCATTCAAGCAAGTCGCTGACCCTGATTCGGCTCTCGACGCCTACGTCGCCAGCTACCTCTGGGGTTATGCCCAGGCCAACTTTGGCCCTTACCGGGCAGAACGCGTCATCCGCTTGAATACCGACCTGGAAAACGGTCAGAACTTCGCCGCCGACCTACACGAGCTCGCCGAGAAAGCCATGACTAGTGGCGGGAATGCAGCTTTCGAGCACATCGTGAAGAGACGGCAGGCCAACAGGAAGTTCTTCGACCAGTGGGGACCCGCCTTCGCGACAAAGTACATCAGCTTCGCTACTAAGGCCTCCAGCCGCGTCGCCACCACCCCGATTCTGGACAGCATCGTCGCGAAATGGTTCAGTGAACACTGCAAGGAGATCGGGCCTCTGTGGCTCAACTGGAACAGTGCCGGTAGTTATCGCCGGTACACGGCGTGTATGGCCCAATGGGCAGCCGAGCTCGGCATTGAAGCCGAGCAGGTAGAACAACTGATCTTCAGAAGGGACTGAGCGACAATGGGCTTTCACGTTTCTACTGGTGCCCATTCTGGCTACGGCCGTCACCTATCGAGCCGGACGTCGTCATCGCCGGCCTTCGAGTTTAGGCCAACACCGTTCCAGCAAGTGAGCTCGACTGAGGACCATAGGGCCAAATGGTAGATCGCTTGGTTGGGCATCAGGAGAGATTGCTGGACGGACATGGGGGCCTGACGCTTGCCAATTTGTGGCCTGCTGGCCACGTTGTTGCTGCCGTTGTCGGGCTAAACCCCGCGCCTAAGAGCGTTGAGGCGGGCCACTATTATCAGGGTCCGGCAGGGCAACGTCAGTTGGTGCGGTTGGCTGAAGTCGGCCTGTTCGATCCGGCTGACGCGCCATTTCTGGATGACGCTGCATTGCAGCGTGGAATAGCTTTCACGGACATTGTGAAGGTTCCGACCCTGGGGGAGAAGCAGGTCAAAGCCGGGCGGATTCGTGAGGGGCTGCCTTTGCTTGAGGCCTCGTTGGCGGCTCGAGACGTTCACTTGGTCATTGGGGTGTTCCGACATCCGGTCCATGCACTACTCGGCTTGAGAAAATCGAAGCCGGGCTTGCAGGAGAAAACGACGAGTTGGGGTGCACGCGTGTTTCGGATGCCTGGGCCGTACGCAAAGGCCGATGAAGCAAGAAGGGTCTTGACCGAATTGGGCAACGTGTTCAGGGAGGGTACGAAGTAGTCGACCGCTCCTTCGCTAACCATATGCGACCGTCCACAGGTTACGGCGGGCATTTTCCTAAGGCGCCTAGGGCGCCCGGAAGCGACTGAGGACCGGGCCTAGACCGAAGCTGCCTTGCGTGTCAGATACACGTCCTAGTATCTGAATCATGACCTTTACGTACACCTCCACCCATCTGGCAGATATCGCTGAGAGCATTCCGGCCCGCGCCCACGACGCCGGCATTTTGTTCGTGCCTGGCGCAAAGGTTGAGGGTGAGAGCCATATAGCCCTCAGTGGCAGCGACCTCAATGTCGATGAAGCCGTCCGGGTGGCAGCCAAGGTCGGGGCGGTATTCGTCAGTTCTAGTGCTTCCACCTTCGAAGTGCAGAACTACCTAGACGAGCTTGTCGATGACCAGGAAAATTTGTCCGCTCGGGCCAAGAAGCTGATTGAAGCTGCTCGGCAGTACAACGGACAGCACCAAAGTGTGACGGTAGTCTGGGCCGCCCAGGGGCTGCTTTATGAATGGCACGCTGGTGCTGATTGGCTGGTTCCCTTCCTCAATGAGTTACACGAAGCGGTTGAGGAATCAGAGGAAGAATCCAATGAAGCCCAGCGGGAACGCCTGACCGAGTACTACACGAATATCCAAACGGCGGCGACAGTTCTGGCTGAATCCCACAAATACCGCGGCGAACAAGTGGGCAAGCGTCGGCACCTGATGGCAACTGTCATCGCCGAAGCTGGAATGGACGAGATCGACGACATGACTTTGTCCCACCGCGTCATGCCCGAAGCTAACAGGATCATAAATGCCAAGGTTTACGAGTTTGAGCAGGACTTCCGAGCTCGCAAGGAGGAGATAACCGACGAACTTAGGAACTACCCCGCATGGCAGGTGGTCTACTCCAAAGCGGAGCGAAAGGCTGCGGCCATGAAATTCCTGACCAAGAAAGCCGACGGCCATCGGCTAAGCACGGATTTGGCCGTCGAGATCAGCGAGGCTGCAGCGAACCCTGTGTACGTATCGCGCTACTGATTGCGTGCGGCCTGCAGCTGCACGCCGGCCGTAATAGAGGCCGGCCAAAAAGGATGGCTCCGTACCGCCTGGCACACTTGAGGGCTGAGGAAATCTCCTACCGCCGCCGAACTAGTGTGCTTAGAGGACTCGAATGGAAGATCTTGGTCCGAGCGCTCCCCCTTCTGATACTTCAGCTGGACGGTATCGGTCGAAAGAAAGAACTTCCCGCCGGGGAGGAAACGGCAGGGCTTTCTGTCGCCTGCTTAGCCTTATCCGCAACGTTCACTTCATGAGCCGACAAAACCCGATTCAAAGTTGTCGTGATTTCTTCCTTGTCGAAGGCTACGTAGGAATATTGAATATCCACCACCACCGCTGAACTCGCCTGGTAGGAAACCCCCGGGCTAGACAGAAGGTCCTTATCTGCCTCCAGAGTTCCATCTTCGACTTCAACTCTGTAGACAACGCCACCTCCAGCTGGCGACGAGGCGGAGGCAGGGTCTGTCCACATCCCGGCGTAAGCTCTGGCTAGCTTTACGTCCGTGGTCATGTAGACCTTGTCGAGTTGTTGAGCTATCTTTCCGAAACCTAGCTCCAAACTGGCGGCCAATGCCTGGGACTTCACCCTGGTCTCGGTTGGAGGCAGGACTCTGTCTCCGACTTTGAGGCCAGGGGCGCCGCCGTGGAAAAGATATAAATTCGTCATGGAGCTCCCTAACCCAGCTGGAGAAAAATTTAGATCCACCTTCGCACAGGCCAATCAAGACTGGCGTAGGAAGGGCCGCAGATTGCGCGTCACGCCACGCATCGAGTAGAGGGGGTTCCAACGGAAGTTTCCCGGTTCCAAGGAAGTGGGACGGCTAACCGTGTAGCGTTTAGGGCACCTTCACCGGGCATTTTTGCGGGCGGGTCTTACGGGAATCCCGTAGCGCTGGAACGGCGGCGACGTAGATGCACGTCAGATGCGGCCGGTGGGGGACCGGCTTACGAGCACGCCCAAATGCGCCTTTTCCTGTGGCGACTGATGTATTTTCAGCCAAGGATCAACAACCGTGACTCTGATCAGGCGACCAAAAGGATCGACACCATGCGTATGCCAGCACCAAACGACCTCGCCCAAGCGCCGCTATGGGAGATCTACATCATCGCTCAGACTGTGGCGGCCATGCGCGGTCAGATCCCTAAACACGCACTCGCGGTCGGTGTGGAGATCCACGGCGTCAAGATCAAGCTGCGGTTCCAACTGTCGAGGGTCACTGACGAAGACAAAACTGACATGGAGGACATTCTCAGTGAGCTTGAGGCCTACGTCGGGCAAGACGTGGAGGTGGACTCCGTCTCGAAATTCGAAAGGAACGTCGAGTTCTACCGGATGGAACAGACAATGTGTACTCAGTTTTCCTCTCCCGGATTGACGAGACACCATATGAGTAACCCACAAAGCCGCCTTCGGAAGCTGCGCCGAAATTGCGCCGCCGCAGCTCATCGGCAGAACAGTCCGTCTGCCCCGCTAGCCGATCGGCTAGCGGGCACAAAAATAGGCCGCCGCTTGCACCGTAGAATCGCGATGTGGACGACATGAAGCCCTTGTTAATGCGGGAAGCAATTGCGCTAGAGCGCCCAGGGGCTCTTTCCGCATCGCGTGAAGCGTTGCTTGAACGCTGGCGTTCCCTTCCTCCGGACAAAGGAACCGCACTCAGGCTTGCGTTTATCGAGTGGTGGTCTTGCAGTGAACCGGACTTTCTGACCGGCCTACCTGATTACGACTACGACGCGTCTTTGTTCCCCGAGCTGGCTGCCTTCCTCACTTCGGCGGAGGAGATTGACACTACGGTTCGGTTTGTTCTGGGTTGGATGTCGAAGTCATTCCCTTGGTGTTGTGGGTGCGGTCCGACGCCGTGGGAGTCTGTTGGGGAGAAGCTGTGGTCAGAGTTCGAGACAAGCGGCGACCTGGACCTACCCGAGTTCTCGGACGATAGCCAGTATGGCGTCTACTTCACCCACATCTATGCCTCCAGCCAGCAGAAACGGTTGGCCGACAGTGGCGATTAGCGCCCTTAGAGGATCCCTTAGCGAACTTCAGGGGTGGCCAGTGTCATGTCCACCTAATGCCGAATACAGGGTCTGCGACGATGGTCGCATGCGTGTATGGCTTACGGACTGGCAAATTGCGGAAGATCACCTGCTCGTTAGAGTGGGTGACCCCGTGGATTGGACAGTGTATCGGGCTGACCGGGATTGGGTTTGGCGATTGTTCGGTGATCGTCTGGTCATCGATTGGCAGTTCGATTCGTACGGCGATGCGGTGGATCAACCTTCGCGTCGGGTGTCGGGAGAAGTAGCTGAGCTGTGCAGCGTGCGCTGTTGTCAGACCCGGACACGCGAAGGCCTCGTACCTGTGACTGGCGAGGCAACCCTGGAGCCGGTAGCCGACACATCCGGTTCATGGATGCGTGATACCGCTCATGAGGAAAGCGTCGCCAACACCGGCACTGGCCAGATCATGTACACATTCTCGTACACAGGTCCCTTCGACAGAGGCGAAACCGACTATCTCTACGGCTATGTCCTATCACTTGCATACTGCGACGAAGGGAATAGCGCCAGCGAATCGACGAGACAGTGACAACGCACCAATTCCCAATAGTGCACCAGCGTCCCGCTTGAGGATCGGTTTAGGGGCGCATCGCGGCATTGTAGGCTCTGTGACTGGGCCCATAATGCCATGGTTAGATCTTGTAGAAACTGCGGAGGTGCAGCGTGGACGAGCTTGATGAAGTGGAATTTCTGGAAGGTCTCCCGCCATTAGTACGCGCTTCCCGAACTGGAGACCTTGGCGAGGTCAGTTCACTGCTTGCCCAGGGCGTTTCCCCTGCTGCGGCCGAATCCGATGGATGGTCCGCGCTGCACGCCGCTGCATCGCGAAACCATACTGAGATCATTCGGGTACTGCTCGAAGCGGGATGTCCAGTCGACGTCATGGACGATTCCGGTTTCACCCCATTGCTCAACGCCGCTGGCCCAGGGAACACCGAGACAATCAGTCGCCTCCTTGCCGCGGGAGCCGACCCTAACGTCAGGGAATACCGACTGCTTCAAACGCCCTTGTTACGTGCAGCCGACTACGGAAATGCCGAAGTCGCACAGCTGCTCATTGATGCAGGAGCGCGCATCGACGACAAGTCCCGCGGGGCAACGGCTCTGATGACGGCGGCGGAGTCCTCGGACGGGATGGAAACCGTAAGAGTCCTTCTGCAGGCCGGAGCAGATCCTCGAATAACGGACGACGGAAGTGACGAAAAATTCGTAGGCATGACCGCAGCTGACTACGCGCGTCGTATGGGCAACACTTTGATCGCGGACTTCATCGATGCCTGGAAATGAAAGTGCGCCGACAGGGCATCCTGGCAGTATCCGAACCCAGCTGGCCCTGCCCCCCGAGAAGTTCCATGCCCGGTGAAGGATCCCCAACCGGACACTTATAGCGTCCGCTGGACCACTCGCTAGGGGTGCTCCTACAAGGCCAAAGCCTATACAGATGGGGCATCTCCGTCGTGGCTGTGTGACAAACTTTGAGCCATGGGATCGGATGATTGGTACACGAGTTCAACATGGTCCGATGAGGATCAGGAAATCTTCTCTGCAAAGATCAAGAGGGCGCGCTACCGCAAGTGGGGATACATGGTCACGAAGGGTGAAGCGCTCCTTCGTTCCGCTGACGCATCTCTCTTTCCAGTGGGCGAGGGATTGATTCGGGAAGCGATTGAGGGGAATCCCGACAAGTTCTTTCTGGCCGGGTACTACGAAACGCTCGGGGCGTTCTATGCCCGGGCCGGCCGAAAGGACGATGCCATCGAACACTTTCGTACGGCAATAGCATCCCGGACTCCGCAGTTCGGCACCCGCCTAACAGAATTAGATCTGGCAACGGGGTTGCTCAGCAGGCAGCGCCCGGAGGACATCGAGGAGGCTGGAGAGGTGTTAGCTAGCCAGCCTTGCCAGGACATCCTCATGAACGTTGATCGCTTTCGCTGGGAGTTCCTCATGGCAACCCTGAAGCTCCTCCAAGGACGCGCTGCTGAAGCCGTTGATCACGCGGAGCAGGCGCTGGCCATAGCGGGGCTCTCAAATCCCCAGTTCCCTCGCCACCCGACCGTAGGGGTGGTCAATGCCCCTGCTGATTGGTTAGAGGGTCTACGCAACATCATCTCGGAGGCAGAGTCAGTGAGCGTCGGCAAATCGCTGACGCACGCTGACTGGATACCCAAGCGACGAAGCTGACCCGGCGCCCCTTGCGTGATCCGAATCCAAGCTCCTTGCAGCCGCAGAAGGCGACGAGGGCCGCCCGGTAAAGGATCCTTTACCGGGCGCTTTGAAGCGTCCGGAGAGCCACCGACTTACGAACCGGGAGCGCCTGTTGGTCCAACCCTGAGCCAGTGCTGCTCCCAGCGGTTAGTGAACCTTGAAATGGTCAATAACCATACTCGCGAAAGTCTTGATGAACACTCCATCTTCACCTCTGGCCCACCGCTTCTCGACTGCGTCGAGAGGGTACACAAGGAAATTGTTTCGATCAGAATGAACGGCCAGTTCCCGCCCCTTTGAATCCTCGGCGACAACCCATCGAAGAGGAGATACACGGACGAGGAGCTCTCCTAGAGCAACACCAGCGGCGTTTCCGTACAACTCAGCGTCCATCTGCCCGTCCGACGCCTGCCACGTGGCCAGCGCAGTCTCGTAGAAATTGGCAACGCTTTCCGGATCCTCAAGATCCACACCAGAACCTTCAGCAATGTTCACGTAGGCGGCTAGAAACTCCTCATACTCCGAAGTCAGCTCCGAAAAAACCGGCTGCTCATGTTCATCGGCGTTGACCACAGTCTTCTTCCAGTTAAACAAACCCATACCCAAAGCAAACCATCATCCCGCCCCTACCGGCTAAACCTGCCTCACGGCCACGGCCACTGCCCCAGACGCACCAAGCAAGTTCGCCAAACCCGCAGAGGGCCGCCCAACACTGTTAGGTCCCGACGATTGAGTGTCCCGGATCAGGATCCCTCAACGGACGAACATATTCGGCTTGAGCTAGATTCACTTGGGAGTCCGTTGGGTCTTCTGCCGGAGGGTTTCTTTGTGGCTGTCGGGAGAGGGGGGCTACACACTTCCTGTTTCACTTGGTAGCCATTCAGGGTGGGCTGTTTCCAAGGCTTCTCGTGCTTCGAGCGTGGGGGCGATGATGTCTACTCCGCCGTCATAGGGCGCATAGACCCAGGTCATAGCGGGGTCGGTGACGATGAATTTCGCGACGTCCTCGGCAGCTTGTTCGAGAAGGCCAGTGAGTTGTCCGACCGTGTCGTATGACGAGACCCAGAAGTAAGTTTCGGGGGCTTTCTGCCCGGGAACGTCGCCGTGGAGGTGGGTGTCCAAATGAACCCTCCAGGGCCATGAGCCGGGCATGTGCTTCTTTGTCCAGCCGCTGTGGATGTCGTTTGTGTCGTAGTCCTGGCCGATGACTCGGATTCGGGTTGAACCCGAGATGGCCAGCAAGTCATTGAGAAGAGTTTGGTGGCGGTGCAGCACCTCGTCCCGCTCTTCGCTATTTTCGGCGTAACGCTTGGCCCGTGGCAGGCTGTGGAACCTGAGCCACAGACCGGGCTCGTGGTCCCTGAGGCTGCTTCCACTGGGTTCGCAACCTGGCCATGCGGACTCCCACTGGTCTGTGAGTTCCTTCGCCCGCGGGCTGTTCTCGCCGTTTTTGAAGTTCCCGCCTTGGCGCCATAAGCGGCGCCAGTGGCTGACAAAGATCCACTTGATGCTGTATCCGCGCAAGACTCGATGAAGGAAGAGCGTCTTCACTCTCAACAGCATCGTTTCCCTCTTCTTGTTCTCGTCGGTCATTACCGGATCATCACACATTCGTGCCGCTGAATACGAAACGCTAGCTTCCCGCTGGACGGGGAGCGCTGAGTCACCTCGACGGTGTCCGGTAAGGGATCCCTCACCGGACACCGTTCGAAACTGTCATCAAAACGGCCGCCAGCAACGTTCACCAGAGTGTGGATACGATGGTATTTCAACAAAAGCCTGAGGGGGCAGCGCCATCAAAAACCGCACATTTACATTAGTTACAGCCACACTCACAGCCGGGCTCCTTTTGAGCAGCTGTTCAGACTCTGGCAGCCTGAAGGTTTTGGAACGAACACCAACCTCGACGGATGAGCTTCCTGGAGAGGTCAAACTCCACGACGTGAAGCTGGACAAGGTACTCCTTGTTGCAGAGGCCAACGGGAAGAAGTACTTCGTAGGGCAGGGCAATGAAGGGCCGCATGCTTGCATCATCACGGTCCCTACTGATGGATCTGGTTGGTACGCCGGATGCACTGACGCGACAAAAGGTGAGCTGGTCAGGGCCAGCGGCCCCGACCAGGAGTCTTCAATCCTGGTCGCTGACGGTTACAACACCAAGGAACTGGAATCCAGCGGCTGGACGAAGATTCACGAGAACGTCCTCGTTTCTGACGGCTAAACAGCCAAATGATGCCAGCCGAATTCAAGGGCCCATCGGGTCGGATGCTGCGCCCGGTAATGGATCCTCAAACGGGCGTTCCATGGCCTAAAGCTCAGAGTGGCCATCCCAACGGTCAGCTCTTAAGGGCTAGCACCTCGAGGAGCGCCATGGTGCTAACACCGTTCGCGGCAGTCCACCAGCAGACCGGGTATCCGTCTTCTACATAGTGACGGTTAGGTAGATTCCTCTCTCCGGAAGGGACGAAGCGGGTTAGGAATCCAGGATGTTCTGGGGCTTTGAGGATTTCGACGATTCCGAGGGTGTCTATAAACGAGATGCGCTCATCCTTGTTTCCAGGGAGCATCTTGAGTGCTTGGGCCAGCTGGGTTGGGGTCGTCGAAGGCGGGCAGCTCTGAATGAAAGCGAAGATCTCGCGGCCAAGTGTCTGGTCGGCCTCGGACGGCTTGAGCTTTGGCGCTCGTTCGAATTGTTCTAGGTCGAAGGCGATGTAGCCAATATCTAGTTTCCTTACTCCTCCCCATTTGAATCGTTCAAAGTTGAGGATGTTCAGGTCCGCACTGGATTGGGCGGCGGCGTCGCACACCAGGCAGCGAGACTGTGCAGCAGTCACCTCATAGTGATGGTCGGGCAACGATCTCGCGATGATATAGGAACTCAACGCAGATCGAAGATCCAGTCGGCGGCTCGTTAGGCTAGCCAGAAAACCATCGCGAACCTCGCTGAGAGTAAGGCGTTGCGCTGCAGCTCGTGCCCGCGCTACCCAATGATCGTGACTTCTGAGACGGTCGTTCGCGAACATGATGCCGGCAGACTTCATCTTCTCGAACGTTGCTTCGTCAGGTAGAGCCGGGGTCTGGTGCCAGCCAGTCGGGGACCAATATGCCTTCATGAGCACGCGGAGATTGGATGGAGAACAGTCGTAAGTCCCGGGTTTGGTCACACAGACCATGATGACAGCTAGAAAATTGGGCTCTTATGTCGTCCCACTAAAGGATCCCCTTACGTGGCTGAGTCGTGCACCAAATAGCGCTGCGAAAGACCGCTATTTACGGCCGAAAAACACATCTCTAAAGGATCTGCTGGACGACACCGTGCCCGATGTGCCTTCCATACCAAAGCTCAAAGGATTGCCCCTCCGTGGCGTATATGCGTGCTTCATCTGCCCAGAAGTCGACTCTTGCTCCCAGGACTTCTTCCCCTGGGCGGAGGGAGCCGACGGTAGGCGTTTCGATTCTTGCTCCTAGTTGTGCTTTGCCGTCTTGATCTTTGAACTCAAATATCAGCGAGCGTGTCCCAGAAGGTAGCGGCTCTCTTAAACCCCCTTCAGCAGTGGGATTCAGGGATAGGTCCGCCAAAATGCAGTGTCCGTTACTCAATGCCATCCGATCAACAGTAGGTTCCGAAATGCCGAGCAGGAAGGATCACGACCCATGCCCGGTAAAGGATCCCCTTACGGGCACCCGCGCGGCATCGAACGGTAGCAGAGAAGTCTTGGTTGACAATCAAATCCGGGGTTGGGAGTGTGCCTGTCAATGAGGTCCCACTTCCAAGGAAGTGGAACACCGAAACCACGGCAGGGCAGCGAGGTCTGCGTAGCGTGATTCCTAGCGAGCAGGAAGGCGCGAGTACATGTACATGTCCTTGCGCTGGCCGCCAATCTCTAGCCAGCTCCTCATCGTCCCTTCCCGTACGAACCCGCTGCGCTCGGCTGCGCGCCAGGAGCCCTCATTCCAAGGCTCGACGTAGAGTTCCAATCGATGAATCCCGGGTTGCGCAAGACCCCAGGCGGCGAGGGCACCTAAAGCAGAGGAAGCAGCTCCCTTCCCCCGATGACTTGGCGCCACCCAATAGCCAATGCTCGCCCGGCCTTGGCTGAGGTTCTTCAGCCACAGCCCGATTTGGCCAACCGCCTGATCAGAGGAGGAATCAGCAATAGCGAAGGAGTACCCGGTGCCATCAACTAAGCGTTGGTGCTGTCTTTCGATGAAGGCCAGAGCTGCCTGGCGTGAACCGCTGGCGGGGACCGTCGTGATGGCAGGAATTGGTGGATCGCTCGAGGCTTCCTGGACCACAGGAACATCGGCTGCCGTAAATGGGCGGAGCCTGTAAGGGGGCGCAACGAGTACAGGCTGCTCCAGAGGATTCATCCTCAGACTCTACGCGGAGCCCCCGGGCAGCGGGGGAGATACCGAAACTGCCACCGTCCCACGTCCAAGGAAGTGGGACGGCAGTTTCCTTCGAACCTCATCGACGCGACGACCGTGTCTCGAAACATTTAGCGCGCTACGTATGGGTCGAATTCGCCGCCATTTCGCGACCGGAGGTCCGTGGACTGCATCGAGACCTCAGCGGACAAGTGGGCCGACTACGCAGAACGTCCTTGAACCGGCGCTTGGTACCGAGCATCGCTCGGGTCACAAGGCTTCAACAGGAGCGGTGTGCCAGCAAGGGGAGCAAGGCGTCGTCGACGATTCGCTCGAAGTCGGCGCGGTCGATGGGGTGGCCGGTGATGTGGGGCAGGCCGGTCAGGAGCCCGATGACGACGGCTAGCTCGATGGACGCTTTCGGCCATTCAGTGTCGGTCTGTTCCTGGACGGCTACTTTCATCGCTGCTGCGGTGGCGTCAATGAACCGAATGCGTAACGCTTCGACTAGTTCGGCTTGGTCGATGCCGGTACTCAGGAGGGCGCTGATGATGCGCTGGCGGCGAGGGTCCATGCATCCCGAGGCCGCAATGATGCCCTCTACGAGGTCATCACGGACATTTCCCGTGGCCGCGGGGGCGCTGGCGAAGGTGATCGTATCGACCGCGTCAGCCAGTAGATCCGCGAGGTTCCCCCAGCGACGGTAGACGGTGGATTTGCTAACGCCGGCGCGAGCCGCGATCGCTTCCATACTGACTGCTCCGCGCCCCTGCTCGCTAACGAGATCGAGGGCGGCGTCGAGAATTTTCGTATCGCGCCCGAGGTCGCGGGTGCGGCCAACGTTGCCGGCAGGGCGCTGGCGCAGCGGGGCGATGGGATCGACAGTCATGGTGTTCTCCAGATTACAGGGATGTCGGGCAGGCGTCCGGGATTGTGCCTTGACGATACTCTACCGTTTCGATACGATATCGTTTCGATACGATATAGTATCAAATGTTCGCGCACTTCGGAGGTGTGCACTGGGCAGACCGTAGAACAGCACCGGCACCGATCAATCAGATTGAGTGCCCGTTCAAACTATGAGAGAAGAAGTGCAATGACTGAAAACAAGAAGGTCCTGGTAACCGGGGCCACGGGGATGCAGGGTGGTGCCGTTGTTCAGGCGCTCCTGCGCGGTGGCCACTCCGTGACGGGGTTCGTGCGCAATCCTGACTCAGCGCCCGCCCGGGCGCTTGCGCAGCAGGGCGTCGAATTGGCGATCGGAAACCTCGAGGACCTGGCGTCCTTGGAGGCAGCCAGCGCAGGGCATGATGCGGTGTTTTCCGTGCAGTTGTTCGGCGCCGACCCGGCCGATTTGGACTCTGAGCAGCGCCAGGCCCGCAACATCGCAACGGCAGCCAAACGAGCCGACGTCGCCCAACTTATCCACACGTCCGTGTCTGGCACCGGGTGGCGTAGCCGCTACCCGGATTACCGGCAGCACGAGCTGTTTCGGGCGTACTGGGACAACAAAGAGGCAGCCGAAGATGCGGTACGTCAGTCAGGCATCGACCGCTGGACCATCTTCAAACCCGCTTGGTACATGGATAACGTGCTCCCCGGAAAACGCCTCGACATGTTCCCCGATCTGCCCAAGGGAAAGCTCGTGACGGCAACAGGGCCGCAGACCGCGTTGGCTCTGATTAATGCGGAGGACCTCGGCGCCGCCGTCGCGGCCGCCGTCGCCGACTCCGACACCTTCCACGAAGTCGAAATCGAATTCGCCGGCGACGTGCTCACCTTTCCAGAGATCGCAGACACCATCTCCGCGGCCGCTAACCGACAGATCACCGCCGTCTTCCACGCCCCTGAGGAGTGGGAGCAGGTCACCGGGACGCCCTACGCCGATGGTCGACACTGGGACGACGTTGTCGGCTACCCGGCCCGCCCTCACCACGCCGCCCACTACGGGCTGAGCACCACGACCCTCAAATCGGCCACACGACAGGACTGGCGGCTCCCGGCCGCAGAAAGCGAGGAGCTGTGAAAGCCCTCGGATTCACCGAGTTTGGAAGCCGCGACGTCATGCGTGTGCTGGAACTACCCGAGCCGCACGCGTGACCAGGCCAAGTACGAATCAAGGTCGTTGCGGCCCCCGTCCACCCGGCCGACGTCAACATTCGATCCGGTATCTCGGCTAAATACAGCCCGGAAATGAACCCGCCATCGGACGTGTACGTCGTCGGATGGGAGATAGCCGGCACGATCGACGAAGTTGGAACGGGAGTCCGGCCAGAATTGACCCCCGGCGCCGAGGCGATCGCGATCACCGAGCCCAAACTAGACCTTGGCGGCCAGGCGCAGTACGTGCTCGCACCGGCCGAGTCAGTCGTTCTCGCGCCGCAGGGAGTGGACCTGACGACAGCCTCTACACTGCTCATGGCCGCCATTACTGCACTGATGGCAGTGGAAGCGCTCGACCTTACCCCAGGAGCAACGATCGCCGTAACCGGCGCAGCAGGTGGGATCGGCGGTTACGCCATCCAGTTGGCCAAGGCGGCCGGGCTGACCGTCATCGCAGATGCGGCAGATAAGGACCGTGACCTGGTCGAGAGCCTGGGCGCCGATCACGTGCTCCCTCGCGGGGACGGGTTCCCCGCCGCTGTCCGCGAGATCCGGCCTGACGGCGTTGCCGGAATTGTCGACGCCGGATCGGTAGGCGATGCTGTCGCGCCGGCAGTTCGCGATGGGGGCGCGATCTCGACTGTTAAGGGCTTCACCGGCGACACCGGCCGGGGCGTGCGCTGGTTACCTGTCTTCATCTACGACCGAATGCAGGACACCGCGGCTCTGACACGGCTACGCGACCTTGCAGAGTCCGGCACCCTTACGCTCCGCGTCGCCGGGACATACCCGATCGAGCAAGTCGCAGAAGCACATCGAGTCATCGAAGAAGGCGGCGTGCGAGGACGGCCCGTGTTGGTGTTCTAACCAACACGGCTTTAACTCGAAACCGATCGGCTATGACCTGCATGACGTCATCCCCGCACGAGGAGCTCACATAGGTGCCAGAACTGCCGTCCAAGCAACTGCCCGGTATCAAGATCCGGAACGGGTTTTGAAATGAACAGGGGTTTAGACACCTCTTGGACGAGGTGGGAAGCATCCAAGAGACGGCCGGATTCCACTGCACGTAAGCCGAACCCCTTGCGGGCTGAGACAAATAGCGCCGTCAGAAAGCCGCCATTTACCGTCGAAAGTCACAGATGGGAGAGTGGCCCATTCATGCTGTCCCACTTCTAAGGAAGTGGGACGGCTAACCGTGTAGCGTTTAGGGCACCTTCACCGGGCATTTTTGCGGGCGGGTCTTACGGGAATCCCGTAGCGCTGGAACGGTGGCGGCGTCGATACACGTCAGATGCGGCCGGTGGGGACCGGCTTAGGGGCGGGTCGATACGTTTGTGGACGGCCTGCGGGGGACGTTGACGGACGGGCGTTCCCATCGCTACATACGCACCCCACTTCAGTCGACGTGTTGCTAATGTGGCGAGGTGCCCACTCGCGTTGAACAGTTCCTCTCCCACCTCGATGGCCTAACTGGCGGGATCGAGCCGCGGTTTTTCCCGGTCGAACCGAGTCGTCCCGGCGTACCGAGCGTGACGGTAATTGTCTATGACGACATTCCCGAATCCGGGTTGCTCACCGGCATCACCTACGGCGTCAGCCTGGCCGACCATCCCCTTTGGCGATTCGGTAAGCCCGAGCTCTGTATCTGCGTGAAATCCGAGGACATCCGCTGGGCTCTTGCCATTGGACACATCGGAGAGGTCCAACGTGGAGACAACCCATTCCGCTACGGCGACACGATCAACTTCGGCGAAAGGATCGCGCCCGACTCCGAAATGACCTCATTCGTCATCTTTGCACCCGCGGTCATGGACCATTCGGACTACGCCGGAATTGACTTAGGAGAGGTTCTGCCAATCAACATCTGCGGCTTGTACCCGATCCACGACTCCGAACGCCGTTACATCCACGACCACGGACTCGAGGCCTTTTGGAAGCTCGACTGGGACCCTTACGATGTCAAGCGGCCGTCCGCCGTCTGACATACCCTCAAGACTCGTACGCGCTGGGCCGATCAGGCTAATGACCACGACCCACAAACGACCGGCCTACTTCGGCGCCCGTAAGCATCGGTCCCTCACCGGGCCAAGCTCAAACCGGTTTGGCTGCCTCGCAAGACACATGCCTTATAGAATTCGGCCGTGATTGAAACACTTGCCGCCCAGATCGCGTCCTATCTTGACGATCCAGACATCATGCTGTTGCCGGATCACCCAGAGAAAGAGGTGAGAGCAAACACTTGGGCGTACTCTGTGGCTCCTTTGCCCCGTTCTTCTGCCGTAGATCTTGCTGCCGCGCTCGATGAAGTCGTCAATGGACTGCGGAACCGATTCAAAGCCGCTCCACATAGTGGAACTTTCTACGCTTGGTATGACGAGCCGGCTGGCCAACTGCGTTGTTCACTGACCTCGCAAAGCCGGTTGCCCTTTGGAGGCAGAATCCGTACGACCAATGATTCAGCCCTAGTCTAGACCGGATACTCTCAGACCAGACTCCTGGATTCATCAGCTTCGATAGGCTGCGAGAAGTCCCCTTTGCCGCCCCCTCCAAGCAAGAGACCGAGAATGACGATTTACTCGTATGGGCTGTCCTTCTATGAATAGCCGGCGGAACGGCGCTCAAGCCAATCCCTCACCGGGACAGCTCTGAGGGTTGTTGTTGCGTTCAGTGAGCCAACGCAGACATTCGCTGACGGGTAATAATCAGACAGTGATCCAACTAGAATTTTGGCCGGACTATGGCGCAGGCCCACTGTGGGAGCAAGGAAAACCTGGGGATCTGCGATCTCTGGGGCTCCCTCGCGAGCTCTCAGAGCAGCTCATGTCTTGGAACTTTCAGTTCGAAGAAGACAAAGTCCCACTTTCGGGCCCAGGCGACGCCGGCTGGGTTGCAGAGGGAGTACGCCTTCTGCGCGAGGTTCGCCTTGCGCTGGGAGCTGGCTACAGCGTCGTAGTCACTGAGCCTTGGTGGGGAGAGGCTCCAGTCTGAGATTGCGTGCATTGCTCGCACAAATTCAGCGCATGCAACGATCAGGGAACGACGGCCTCTGCTCCCGGTCCCGACTGTCCGATCAACGACCGGCTTACGGGCATGGAATACGGGGGATCAGTCCGCGCATTGACGTCACTTACCGAGTAGTTGAGCGCAGACGAAATGAGACGGTATACATGCCAGCATTGGTTTCATCTCCCGAGGTGCTGAAGACTGCCAGGCTCACGCTGGGTTCAGTTCTTGAAGCTCTACTCGTAAATTCTGGCTGCCAGGAGCATATGGCCAAAGAGCTCCCAGGAAGGTCTCTCGGGAACTGGTTCCCCACGGTTCGTGAACCAACCGTCCATGTCTCGGGTCCATGCAGCCAGAGCATCCAAGAACCTGTCCAGATCTGGGTTCTCCCAAGACTCCGGGTCTCGGTTCAGTGAATCTCTGAGGTGGTCAATGAGGTCAGCCAACTCAAGTCGATTCATTCCCGGGGTGGGATGCGGATCTGATGTCATTGGTTACCTCCTCGAATCCCGATGGACACTCCATCGTTTGCCGTACTGAATTTATCTCTTTCTGCTCCGATTTCGTCCTGTGTGTCATGCGAATTGTCGGCCACACCAGCTTCCTGGAAGGCGGCTAGTCAGCCGATCATCTAACGAGTGTCCGTTCAAGGATCGGCTAACGGGCTCACTTTTGTCTGCCCAATGATCTGGGGCTATCTTCTGCGTCGGATGTAGATGCGCACGGCCGCGATTATGGTGGCGAGGAAAACTGCTCCTACTACCGCGAAGACGATCCATTGGTAGTCTGCATCCCAGCCGCCCCTGACGATTTCGGTACTTGCATTACCCGCAAGAATCCTGATCACGTTCGCCTCCGGTCAAAGTTCCCCACGATTCACTTCTTACGTCGGATGTCGTTTACGACATAGGACCCGACTCCGAACATCACAACAATGACGACCAAGACAATGATCGCGATGGTTTCCGTATTCAACTGCCGCCCCCATGCCCAGTTGTTTGAAGATTGACCAGATACGTGGTCCTATTCCGTACAGCCTAGCGGCACGTGTAACGCCGAACCGCAAAGGTCGCGACTAGCCACGCCTGTGAAGAGGATTCATGCGATCGTGGACATGCTGTCAAGAGTGCCCGGTTGGGGATCGGCTAACGGGACGGCCTAAGGATTCGCCCCGCAAACGTTAGGTTGGGACCTATGAAGAATCCGCGTCCAGAAGTTGAAACTAATGAACGATGAGCAACGACTGCCCCGGGAATCGTCTAACTACAGGCCAGGCGAGCCGCTCAGGTCTTGGACGAGTGGAGAGCCAGTCGCTCCCCACGATGCTCATGCCTCTATCGCTGGAGCTGAAGCCCTTAGCTCTCTCCGGCGCCTACTTAACGGCGATCAGCTCAGTGATGCGGACCTGATCGCGTTCGGCAAGTTGAGTTCACACTGCGTTTTGTGGTGGTACGAGCCGATGGTGAGCTTAGTCCGAGGTCCTAAAATTTCCCCCGATGTTGCCGATTTTTTGCGGAGTTCCGTCCCTGGGCTCGAGCGCTAGCTAGGCAGCACAGTGTCCGTTTAGGGATCCCCTTGCGGGCACCCGTGCGGCATCGAGCGACAGCAAGGAGCCCGCCACTGAGGGCGCGAACCAGGCTGACCTGCCGGCGAAACGGCGAGTGCCGCCGTCGTACTTCTTGTGAAAGTACGACGGCGGCACTCGCGTTCAGGACGCTGGTGGCCGCTAAGCGGTCTGGCCGGCGTGCTGGCCTTCCGAGATCTCTTCAACAACCTTGGCGTTGAAGGCCGGGAGGTCGTCTGGGTTTCGGCTGGTGACCAAGCCCTGATCGCACACCACTTCTTCGTCGGTCCAGTTGGCGCCGGCGTTCTTCAGGTCCGATTGGAGGGTGTGGTACGAGGTGACGTTGCGGCCCTTGATCACGCCGGCGTCGATGAGGATCCACGGTCCGTGGCAGATCGAAGCCACGGGCTTGTGCTGCTCGAAGAATGCGCGCGTGAAGTTCTGTGCATCCTTGTCCACGCGGAGGTTGTCTGCGTTCACGACGCCCCCCGGGAGTACCAGTGCGTCGAAGTCGGCGGCGTTGGCGTCGGCCACTGCGAGGTCGACGTCGAACGTGTCGCCCTTGTCCACGCCGTTGAATCCTTGGAGTTTTCCCTTGGAGAGGGCCACAAGAGTGGGTTCGCCGCCGGCGTCCTTGACGGCCTGCCACGGGCTGGTGAGCTCCACTTGCTCAACGCCGTCCGTCAAAAGGAATGCGACCTTCTTGCCTGCGATGTTGTGTTCTGACATTGTTCCTCCTCGTTGCGCAGCGGGGTGCTTTTTGGGCGAGGCCGCCGCTGTGAGAGTTGTTTGTCTGACCTGTTCCACCCTAGGGAACCTCGCTTTAGTAAGCAAGCTGACTAATTTCAGGAGGGCACTGACGTCTTGTGTTGAGGTATCGAATATCGATAGAATCTCATTGTTGTTCGATAAAGGGGGCGTTCTATGGGAAAGCTGACGATTCTCGCGCTGAGGATTGTGATTGCGATGGTGCTGGCGGGTTCGCTGTTCGTGCAGGTATGGATGGTGCCGCTGCTCTCGGCTGACCTCGTGGAGGCGGGTGCCCCTGACGGTCCACGGATTGCCTTGCTTGCCATCGTGGTCCTGGGGATCCTGTGTGTACAGGTGGTTGCGGTCTGCGTGTGGCGATTGCTGACGATGGTGCGCCGCGGGACGGTGTTCTCTCACGGGGCTTTCCGGTTTGTGGACATAATCTTCGGGGCCATTTCTGTTGCCGCCCTGTTGATGTTCTCCATTGCGGTGCTGTTGGCGCCCGGGGAGACTGCGCCGGGCATTGTGATGCTGATCTGCGGGGCTGCGTTGATGATCGGGGGAGTGGCGCTGCTGGTGCTGGTATTGCGGACGCTGCTGGCCCAGGCCGTCAAGCGCGACGTCGAAGCCGCTGGCTTGCGGGCAGAGCTGGACGAGGTGATCTGATGCCGATCATCGTGGATATCGACGTCATGCTGGCCAAGCGCAAGATGGCGGTGGGCGTACTCGCGGAGCGGGTAGGAATCACGCCGGCCAACTTGGCTGTTCTCAAGAATGGGAGGGCGAAGGCTGTCCGTTTCACTACTTTGGAAGCACTGTGCGAGGTGCTGGAGTGCCAGCCGGGAGACTTGCTGCGGTGGGAAGCTGAGGGGGCCACTTCCACGGTGGAAATGGACGACGACGGCGCGCGGCCGGCTCTGCGGGGCGGTTCAGAAGCGTAGGCCGGTCCCTCGAAAACGACCAGCAGGGCTCGTTCCTCCAGGCCAAACCGAAGCGGGGCCTGAGATCGACAGCGCAGACGCTGTGGCAAACGCCGTTGCCTTGTTTGCTCGGGAGACTTTCGGCGATGAGGAGTTTGCAGTCCTCGGGAATTCCTTCGGGGGCATGATTGCCCGTCATTTGATAGGCGAATTTGGGGAGCAAGTGCTGGGGGTTGCACTCCTTTGTCCGGTGGTGGTTGCGGATCACGGCTTAAGAACGCTGCCCAACCGGACAGTCATTGAAACGGATCCAGCGCTGTTAGCGACGCTGGAACCGGCAGACGCTGCGGAGTATGAATCCATGGCTGTGGTCCAATCCCCGGAGAACTGGTTTCGTTTCCGGGATGCGGTGCTCCCAGGGCTGCGGATCTTTGACCAGGCTGCGATAGAGCGAATTTCGGAAAACTATGTGCTCAGTGAAGAGCCGGAGGGACGGTTCGCCACCTTTCAAGGGCCCGCTCTGATCGTGGCAGGGCGCCAGGACCACGTGGTCGGATTCCAGGATCAGATTGCCTTGGCCAACAGTTACGCGCAGTCCACAGTTGTTGTTCTCGACCATGCTGGCCACAACGCGCACTTGGATCAGCCCTTCCTCACAGGGGCCCTCGTCAGTTGCTCTCAACTCACTCGGTCAGCGACCCAACCACAGAGACGTAGAGCATTTCCTCCGTATCATGCGTACCCGCGACGGACGCCTGGTTCTCACCGATCCCTTCTATGCCGATGGCCCCAACCTGTACGCCGCTGCTGCGACCACGCCCGACCTCGTTGCCGCCCGGATTCCGAAGGACGGAGCCAAGCCCGACGGCGGTCCTCGCCTTAGGAGAAGGTGAGGACCGCCGTCGTGGTTCAGCTATCCACGGGCGTCCCGCGTGCTGAACTTGAACCCTGCGAAGGCCACGAGGCCGGCTGTCCAAGTGAAAGTGACTATCGCAGCGGTGAGGGTACCCAGGTCCGCGTCCGGGTAGGACCCCGTAACCAAGCCTGGGTCGAACAGCAGGACCCCGGCCACGGTGGGTAGATAGGCAAAAGCCGGGGTCAGCAGGAGCAACATCAGCGACAGTTGTGAAACCACAATCAGCGCAAACAGCGGTATCAGCGTCTGCTTGAGCAAGATGCCCAGTGCGAACCCAATGAGGGCTATGGCATCCCAGAAAGCGATGGCACCAACCCAGCGGAGAATAAGGCTTGCCGGAACGGTCCCGTTCACCACGGAAAGTTCGCCGAGACCGGATTGGGACAACAGGCTCAACAGCGGGATGGTCACCAAGCCCAGCAGCGTGACGAACGCTGTCAACGCAGTGCATTTCGCCAAGTACAGGCGCTCGCGGTTCGGCGCGGCCACCAGGCTGGTCCGCAGTTGGCCCGACACGTACTCACTCGATGCGGAAATGACGCCGATAACAATGATTCCGATCAGTCCCAGCGCAACCCAGTCGAAGCCCACCGTCTCCGGACTCGCCCCTGGGGCAAGCTCGGGGTCATTGGTTCGGAGCGCATCCCCCACCGGGGCCGCCTGGGACCATCCGATGAGGACGACGATGAGCCACGTCAGGGCTGCAGTGATCCACACGGACCTTAATGTGATGAGTTTGGTGATTTCGGCGCGGAACAGACTTGGCTTTCGGGCAGTGTCCACCAGGGTACTCATGCGGCGTTTCCCTTAGCTGCGTTGCCGGTCCAGTCGAAGTAGGCGGCTTCCAGGTCATGATGACCGGCGACCAGGTCATCGACGTTTCCGGACTGAACAATGCGGCCACCGGAAATGACGACGATGTGGTCAGCGACGTGCTGGACCTCATTAATGAGATGGCTGGAAATAAGGACAGTCTTGCCGTTGGCTGCAAGGGTCCTCAGGAGGCCCCGGATCCAGCGGATACCTTCGGGATCCAAGCCGTTGGTCGGCTCATCGAGAACAATAATGCGTGGATCGCCGAGAAGGGCCGCGGCGATCCCCAGCCGCTGACCCATACCCAGTGAGTACGCTCCCACGCGCTTCCGGGCGGCGTCCGAAAGTCCGACGAGCTCCAGAACTTCACTGATCCTCGAGTGCGGAATGCCGTTGGATTGGGCCAGCCACGTGAGATGGGCCTTGGCCGTGCGGCCCTTGTGGGCTCCTGAGCCATCGAACTGAGCCCCGACGGTCCACAGAGGAGCGGTGAGGTCCCGGTATGGCTTTCCTTCGATGAGAGCGGACCCGCTGTCCGCCCGATCGAGGCCTAGAAGCAGTCGGAAAGTGGTCGACTTTCCGGCCCCGTTCGGGCCGAGAAAGGCGGTGACTTTCCCGGGCTCTGCCGTCAGTGAGACGTCGATGATTCCATCCGACTGCCCGTATTTCTTGTTCAAATTCTTTATCTCGATCACTGTCTGATCTCCTTGGTAGTCGATGTCACTTAGCGGCGAACTGGTTGGCGGCGGAACAGCACAAGAGCAGCGACCAGCGCCGCGACCACCCACGCCGCGAGGACCAATCCACCCGTTGCAGGTCCCAAGTCGCCCGGCGCAGAAGGTGGCAGTTGGTAGAGCTGGGCTCCCGCCTGATCCGGCAGGAACTTGGCGAGGGGGGTGATGTTCACCATGTAGGTGGAGACAATGAGGGCCATCGCCAAGACCGTGCCCATGGCCGCCAATCCGCTGCGAAGGACCACTGACAAGGCGTAGGTGAACAGGGCGATGAGTATCCAGTAAAGGACCACGCCCCACAGGATTCCTGATGCCGCTTGTGGAGTTGCTGTTATCTGGCTTGTTTCGGTGGTGCAGTCGATGACCACGCAACGAATCCCTGCCGACCCGAACACGCTCAGGACAGCCGTGATGAAAACGGCAGCGACAATCACGATCGCTTTGGCCGCCAACACGGCACTGCGCTGCGGGAGGCTGATCAAGGTGCTCCGAAGAGAGCCGCTGTCCGATTCCTGGTGCATCGACCACGCCGCAAGAAGGATGACCCCTATTTGTCCATAGTGAAGGATGACCAGAAAGGCTGTGCCTCCCTCAAGGCCAGCTGCCTCCTCCGGCCTCCCTGCCTTGTGGGCAGCGTCGATCAGGTTTGTCAGTATCCAGGAAAGAAACACCGTAAGCAGCACCGTTCCTGCCATGGTGTTGAAGCAAAGACGCAGTGTCAGGAGTTTGGTGGTTTCGGCCCTGACGGCGCGGGCCATGGTTGTTCGTGGCCCCGGCTGCACGTCGAAGGTCGCTCTGGAAGATGCTGGCATTACTCAAGTCAATCCGGCCCAGCATCGCTTGTCTGTCTGCAGGTGTTGACAGTCGTGGCACGTTCTAAACGGGCGAAGGGCCCACCAGGCCGCCTTCGTAGGCGATGACAACGAGTTGGGCTCTGTCCCGTGCGTCCAGTTTCGTCAGGATTCTACTCACGTAAGTCCGCACAGTGGTTCGCGTGAGAAACAGGGCGGCTGCTATCTCGTTGTTGGAGGCACCTTGTCCGATGAGGGTCAAGGTTTCGCGTTCGCGGACTGTCAGTTCACTGAGGCGGTCGTGTGCGGCTGGGCGCAGGGTGAAGCGATCTATGAGACGGCGGGTAATCTCCGGGGCGAGGAGCGCGTTTCCCTCATGTGCTGTACGGATTGCCTTGAGGATGTCGGGCAGCGGCGCGTTCTTGAGGAGAAAGCCGGAGGCGCCCTGGCGAAGTGCTTGGTACACGTAATCGTCCATATCGAAGGTGGTCAGCATGACCAACCGGGTGCGGGACTGCCGTGAGGCCAGAATGCCAGCAGCTTCAAGGCCTGTCATCCGCGGCATTCGAACATCCATGAGCGCCACATCCGGTTGATGCTCCAGGATGGACTCCACGGCCTCCGCGCCGTCCACAGCCACGGCAGACACCGCCATGTCCGGCTCATCGTCGATCAACAGGCGCAGTGACGTCCTGATGTGAGGATCGTCGTCTGCGATGAGGACACTGATCTCATTCATCGGCTGTGCACCCTCCCTGCAGTTCCCGGCAGTGAAACCGCCACACGGTATCCATTGGCGTCCCGTCCGGCTTCAAAGGTTCCGCCCAATAACTGAGCCCGTTCACGCATTCCTGTGAGGCCGTGACCGTTCTTGGAAGCCAAAGGCGCCCCCGGACCGTCGTCGAGGACGCTGATTCTCAGGTCACCTTCCTCAGTCCTGATGGTGATCCGGCAGGTTCCTGCTCCGGAATGCCGAATCACGTTCGTCAGGGCTTCCTGAATGATTCGATACGCGGTGGTTCGCTGGATGGCAGGAAGGTCCTGGGCGCTTTCATCGGCGTCGATCACGACAGATATACCGGCCCTTATGGCCGGCTGCGACAGCTCCCGCACCAGTTCAGGAAGGCTTCCCGGCGGTGCGTCATCACCCGTTTCGCTACGTTCCTGGCGCATTAAGACCTGCAGTTGGCCCAACGCATCACGGGCATCGGACTCGATGCCCTGCAGCGCAGATCGCAGATCGTCGGTGGTGGACGACTTTACATGCGCCACGACGCCCGCCCGCACCCCAATCCCACCCAGGGTGTGGGACAGCACGTCGTGGATATCCCGGGCGAGGCGAAGCCGTTCCTGCGCCCGGGCATTGCGCTCGGTTTCATAACGCATGCGTTGGGTGCGGATTCCCAAGACCCACGCTGCCCCGATGATGACAGCGCCCAGGATGATGCCCCGGATGCGTGCTTCGGCACCCTCCGCGGAGACCAGAAGCAAGGACGTGAACAGAAGAATTTCCAGCACGATCAGCCATGCAGGAAAGAGGCGTGTCCCGAATCGTTCCGCGGCAACGTACAGGCAGAGCCCTGTTACCAGGAAAGGATCCTCTGTCATTCCCAAGCTCCAGCCAACGGCCGTCACAACACCGGTCCACGCGGCGGCAAACCAAGGAAACCTTGACCGAAGGCAGAGTCCCAGGACAACAAGGCCACCCAAAGCCAGTTGGAACAGCCTGCCGGGTGATTCCGGCGGAACCACGGTGATCCAAAGCCCTGCCACCACGATGAGGCCGACCAGAACGTTCAGTAGAACGGGAATGATCGTTTCCCGGACTACGGAGAGGCGAACGTTTTCTGGATCAGCGCTTTGCGTCGTGCTCGGGTGTCGTTGCGTCATAGGCCATCTCACTTGTCAGGAATTGGTTCTGAGCGAGTTCCCGATAAAGAGGCGACGTCTGCATCAATTCTGTGTGGGTACCGCTTGCCACGACCTTGCCTTCATCGAGCACCAGGATCAAGTCAGAGCTTTGCACGGTGGCGAGGCGGTGGGCAACGATGACCAAGGTGCAACCCGAAGTTACGTCGGCGATGAGCTCCCTCACCTTTTCCTCGCTCACCCCGTCCAGGTTGGAGGTTGATTCGTCCAGGAGAAGCATTGAAGGGTTTGCGAGCAAGGCTCGGGCCACAGCAATTCGCTGCCGTTCTCCCCCGGAGAGGAGCACGGCTCCCTCGCCGACTTCCGCGTCGAGGCCAAGTTCTGACCTCTGAAGGACAGCCGTGAGATTCAGTCGTTCCAGAATGGCCATCATGTCCTCGTCGGAGGCATCCGGATTCCCTATGTTCAGGTTGTCCCGGAGGGTTCCGGCAACAGCGGGAGCGTCCTGCTCGACATAGGCGATATTGGCCCGGACCGCCGACCTTGCTACTTGGTCAACGTCGGTTCCGCCGAACAGGATTTGACCATCGGAAGCATCGTAGAAGCGGGCTATAAGGTTCAGGATGGTGCTCTTGCCGGCCCCGGATGGGCCGACGATTGCAACCCGCTGACGGGATTCGATCTGGAATGAGACATCGCTCAACGTTGAACGCCGACTGGGCCCTTCCGTCTCCCCGGAAGGATGGTCGTACTCAAAGCTCACCCCACGGAAAACCAAGCTGGAATCCCTGATGGTGGGGACCACGTTGCCCACAACGACGGGCGCGTCCTGTTCGGTGGGGAGCTGCAGGATCTCGTTAATGCGCGCCACGCCTCCAAGCGCCTCCCCGATGGCACTCACGGTTCCGAAGAGTTGGCCGAGGGGCATGATGAGGAGGAACAGGAAGAGTATGAACGAAACGAGGTCCGCCACCGTCAGTTCGCCCGATGCCACTCTTAGCCCGCCAACTCCGATAACGGCAAGGAAGGTCACTTGCATGGCGATGGAGGAAATCGGCGATACCAAGGCTGTGGTGGCCGCAACACGCAGTCCAATGGTCCAGACGCCGTTCGCGTCTTCCTTAACGCGTTGGGATTCACGTGTACTTGCGTTGGCTGCACGCACAGTTCGTGTCGCCCGGATGGCGCGGTCCATGGAGGACGAGAGTTTCCCCAGGGCAGTTTGAACCCCGAGGCTGGCGCGTTCGATGTAGGAGGTGACCCAAACGACCGCTGCGACCGAGACCAGGGCGGCTCCAAGGGCAATGATCACCAGAACCGGATCCAGGAAGAGCATTGCCACGAGCGCGCCGATGATGGTGAAAACGCCTGCGAAGGATTCCACAAAGCCCTGGCTGAGCATGTTCCGGATGACTGTGGTGTCGGTGGTGACACGGGCGACGAGATCGCCTACTCGGCGCTGGTCCAATGTGGGCACCGGCAGGTGAAGTATGTGGTCGATGAGGTTGTGGCGCGACCTCCTAATGGCCGTCTCGGCGGTGCGCTGGATCAGGTACTGCCTGATGCCACCAAGAACTCCCCCCACCAGGATGAGCCCGCCAACAAGCCACGGCAGGACTTCCAAGGGCTTGGATGCGCTGACCCGGTCGATCACTTCACGGACCAGCAAAGGTTGCGCCAAGGAAAGCGCAGATCCTAAAAGGCTGAGAAGAACGATGAGGACAACGAGTCGGCGTTGAACGGCTACGTGGCGGAACAGTTCGGTCAGCCCGGCGCGTCGAGAGGTATTGGCTGTGGTCTTCATTTGTTACTCGCTTCTCCGGGCTGAGCCACGGTGAGGACGGGGACGTAGCTGCGGATACGATGGGGCTCGTCGATCGGCACCCCGTCCACTTCAATCCATGCATGGGCGGCGAATGGCTCAAGTTGGTAGCCCGTTTTCCATCCCGGTGAGTGGCCTTCCATACGGCACAGCATGAAGGCTGCGATCGACCGCTGCAGGCACCCCTCGCCGGCGCAGCGGGCGCTGACGGCACAGACGGCTGCCCGCATGAGGCGTGCTTGATGGGCGGTGGTGGAACGGTGCGAATGTGAAAGACCATGGAGAACTGACTGAAGAAGCGCCGGTGGCAGCAAGGTCATGACCCAAGCGACGCCGACCACCGCGTGGGTCCGCAACCGGAACAGCCCCTGTGGCATGACGGTTGGCTGTGGACTGATGGGAAGGCTCATGGGCTGACCCTCCGAATAATTCCGGAACGCTGCAGTTCATCAATCAAAGTGTGGACGTCCTGACTCACCCGGTGGTGGTCAACTCCATAGGATTCAGAGATTTTGTCGACGACGTCACCCACCTCGAGATTTTGCTCGATTGCAGCCATGACGTCGGCTGCTGTGGCGTTTCCACGCCAGTAGGTGCCGCCTCGGGCGTCGAACACCGTTATCCCGTCATCATCTACGTTGAAGGTAATTTTCGGTGATGGTTGGAATACGTCTCCAGCTTGGACGGTGCGGGTTGTCTTCTTCCTCATTGAATGGCCCTGACCCATCTCTCGACGCCGGCGAGTTGTTCGATTTCAAAGAGTTCGTCCGTGCTGACTACCGGCATGCTCAAGGCATCGCGTACAGCGTCAGCGTTGATATGGCCCATGTCCACCAGATAGCTTTCGTCGAAAAGACGGGACAGATCGTGTCGGCGCTTCTTGTACTCGGTGAACAGGTCGGAGCTGTATTCACCCTTGTCTTCGCGGGTGAACAGCCAACGGGGGGCAACAGGCTCCGTCGCCCGCGCCAGGAGCGGTTTGCTATCGCGGGTACCAACGAGGATGTCAGTAGGCAGGCTCAGGATGAGACGGACTACCGCATCGTCCAAGAAGGGCGCCTCCCAAGCGACGCCGAGGTGTTCGTAGGCATGGCCCACTTGCCGCACAACTTCGCCTTGGAACATGACTGCCTCGGTCATCTGATGCCTGAAGCGATCCTTATGGTGCGGGCGGGCTCCCTGTGTGAGCGCATCCTTCACTTTTTGCGCCACTACTTCCCGGGTTTCTGCTGTGGCGAATTTAGAAATGCCGAAGCCGGGCGCCCATGAGAAGGCCTCGGCCGGCCCCACGATGTTCCCCGCCTGGGCTTCAATACGCCGTAGCATCTCAGTTTCAAAGTTGACGTTGGACCCCACCGCTCGGGCTACTGCCAACGTGGACCACCGCTGCATTTTGCCTAGCCGGCGAATGATCCGGAGACCGGCCTTCCACGATGGAGTCGTGAGGAGATCCAGGGCGGTTGCGGGAAGTGGATCAAACAATTCGTCGCCACCAACGCCCGTCAGGTGAGCCTTGACGCCACGCCGGGAGGCATCTGTGAGCAAAAATCCGAGGTGCTTGGAATTCCCGGCCCATGCCAGCGGACCGTCATCGAGGCTCTGGATGTTCTGGTCGAATTCGCTGAACGCGCCTGATGTGGCGGTCAGTGACTCCAGCTCAGTGAATTGCCCGCGTAGTTCCGATGCTGCTCGACGCGCGTACTGGCTATCCCGGTTATGGGGATCGTCCGTACCCGCATGGTAGTAAATGCTCTCTTCCTGAAGTGAATCCAGAATGTAGGCCAGGCTGGTTGAATCCATGCCGCCGGACACATCAGCGCTCAGTTTCCCGTAGGACAGGATGCGGCGTTCCATGGACCGTGTCAGTTCAGCCAGCAGCAGTTCAGCCGCCTCGGATAGATCCAGGGTGGGGTGGTCCGCCGCAACTGCTTGGTCCAGTACCTTGGGACGCCCATTGTGGTAGGTGAGCGTGGAACCTGGTGCCACTGCATTGATTCCTTCCCAGAACGGAAGGTGGCGCAGGAAGCCAGGCAAATTTGTGCACAGGGCCAGACGGACCCTGCTGTCATCGAGCTTGCTGTGGGCAATTCGCCGCAGTGCTCCCTGGGACGTCGAGGCAACCGGCACTCCGCCGATGTCGGTCCAGTACAGGGCCTCTGCCGTTGAAATTGATCCGGTGGTGGCGCGTGCGTAGCCCGGGGTTGCGCCATGGTCATCACGGAAATGTTGGCGGGAGACAGCGGAATCCCTCACTTGCCGCTCACTGAGCCTGGAATCGAGGATGGTGACATCGGCGCTGGACGGCAACGCCGTTGATTCGTCGATCAATCCCGAGGCACTGCCCCTGTTGGCTAAGAAGAGTTGTGGCATTGAGTCCTGGCACCTGACGTGTGATGGAGCGAATGAAAGCCTGATGCAGAACGGGAGCCTCGTCACTATGACGAGGCTCCCGCTCGTACCTCTGTACTGCTATCAGCCGATGTCGACCTTAACGAATGCCCGACCGCCGAAGATGTCGCGCCAGCGCCCGAACCAAACACCGTTTGTCACTTCACGGAACGAACCCACCCGCGCTACACGCGGAGCAGAATAGTTGCTTTTCATCATCATCCCTCCTCCCTAGGTGATAATTACACGGCTACTTTGCCGGTTGTAACTCGAGTATCACTTCTGGTCGAGAACGTGACAAGAGCCATCAAGGGCTTTCTTAAAGTTGTTTTAGTTTCTAATTCCGTTATGTCATACTGGCGGGGCGGATGCTGTGGTCCCAGCCATGGCAGGATCGCTGTTGCGCTTCCCAGAAGTCATTATCTGGCTCCTGTGAAGGCTGTATACCCGCTGAGCCAAATTGCAGATAGTTATGCGTCAAAACTCAATACGGTATTCAAATAATTTCAACTCAAAAATGGGGGTTTTTGGGAAATTGGAAAGACTTAATATTTCTATTGGTTACGCCAGGGAAAGCACGTTTGGGCCGTCCCTTGAGGACCAGGTCCAAGTGCTCAAGGCAGCCGGAGCAGTGGATGTCTATGAGGAGCGAGCAACCGGGGCCACTGAACTCAGGGGGCAATGGGAAGCCTGCTTCGAGGCGCTCAAGCCGGGGGACTCGCTGCTCGTGAGCGACTTGACGAGGCTGGGCCGCAGTACCTCGGACTTGGTGGGCATCATTGCACTGCTGGCCGAGCGGAGCGTGAGCTTCCGGGTAGTGGCGGAGCCGTGGTTGGATACCGGAGGCGAGCACGGTCGGGTGATCCTTGGGTTGTTCGAATCCATAGCGAACTACGAACGCAGCAGGTTGTCCGAGCGAACCACGGTGGGGCTCGCGGCAGCCCGGGCCCGTGGGCGCCTGGGCGGGCGGCCACCGGCGATGACCCCGCACAAGCTGGAAGCGGCGCGGAACCTCAGGAGCAAGAAGATGACTCTCAGCGAGATCGCTGACACCTTGGGAGTCAGTACGTCCACAGTCGCAAGAGCGCTGAGCGGTCCCCTCCAGGCCGCTGCGGATCGGCGGGCTTAGTACCCCAGCTGCTCGCGCAACGACGTGAGCTGGTGCGACGATTCCACCGCTTGCTCGTGGTCCACGGAGACCAGGGCCTGCACCAGGACGTCGCTAAGGACTATCGAGGGCAGCGCTTCCGTGGTCATGCCGGTCGGGGTGTGCGGGGCGAGAATGACGGTATCGGCGAGGTCGTGCAGTGCGGAATCCGGCTCATCGGTCAGAAGAACTATGGAGGCACCTACTGAGCGGGCGCGCTTAAGCAGCACCTCGACGTCGACAGTTACTCGTCCCGGAGCGAAGACCACCACAACGTCCTGGCTCCCAAGCTGGAGCAAATCATCCGCGAGCCGGAAGCCGTCACTGGAGATGCACCGTGCCCGCCGGCCGATCCGATTGCAGCGCAGGGCAAGGTTGAGGGCGGCGATACCGGATGCTCCCACGCCATAACTGACAATCGTGGAACCTCTCATGAGAAGTTCGACGGCGGGAGCGATCGCCTCCGCGGGGTCGGCGCTGGAGGCGAGTTCCAGCCGGTCCTTGGCCTCGGACCATACGTTTTGCCAGATGTCTTCGATGCTGGCACCCATATGGTCGATTCGCTGTTGCATGCGAACTTCCGGGGCCACCGTTGAGGTGAAGGGGGTTGCGATGTCCCTTTTGAGCTCTTGCAGGCCTGAATATTCCAACGACTGTACGGTGCGGACGACCGTGGCGCTGCTGGTGCCGCTCTCTGCGCCGAGTTCCTGCGCGCTCGCGTAGAGGAGTCGTTCCGGCGAGCTGTTGGTGAGGAACGTGCTCACTGTTCGCTCGGCCTTGGAGAGCCTCTCCCAGTGCTCGCGAACGCGACCGCGCAAATTAATCATGCCCCGATTTTTCGTAACGTCTGTTACAGAAGTCACATCGGATGTACTATTCATTCTAAAGAAGCCCTCACTTGTAACGGTTGTTCCAAAGATACCCCTTCCACACACGGATGACAGTGAGCCCCTACCGAATGAAAGGCCCTACGGATATGAGCAACACATCCTTGCGGATCGTGGAGATCTCCGGACCTCCGCTGGAGCGGGGGAGGCAGTACGGAAGTGCTGCCACAGACCTGATCACCAAAGCCATCGATTTTTACACCGAGGCTTTCCAGCAGCAGACAGGTTTGACCTGGGACCAGCTGCGCCACAGGGCGGAACGCTGGATGGGCCTGTGCACACAGACGGCCCCGGACCTGGTGACTGAAATGCGCGGCATTGCCGAGGGCAGCGGCCGGGACGTCCTGGACATCATGGTGCTGAACCTCAGGGGCGAGATCATCTACGATGCTGGCTTCGCCAAGGCCTCCCAGCCGGAGGAGCGCGACGATGTGGACGGATGCACGTCCTTCGTCCTGACGGATGGAGCTGCAGGCGACGGCCACATGTACGTGGGCCAGAACTGGGACTGGCGCTTCGGGGCCCAGGACACCGTGATGATCCTCCGGATCGTGCAGGACCCAAAGCCCACGTTGATCATGCAGGTTGAAGCCGGTCAGATCGGCCGCCACGGAGCCAACTCAGCAGGCATCGCCCTGAACGCGAACGGACTGGGAGGGCGGTTCACCGACGAACTCGGCATGCCGCAGACCTTCATCCGCCGCATGGTGCTGGATCAATCAGAGCTGCCGGATGCGTTGAACACGCTCTTCCGCCAGAAACCCCACATCGCCAGCAACGCCGTACTGTCCCACCGTTCCGGCTTCTCCATCGACGTGGAAACCACCCCCGGCAGCAACGGCTGGATGTACCCGGACAAGTCCGGGGTACTGGTTCACGGCAATCACTACGAGGCCTTCATGCCGGTGCAACTGGCAGCCACCTACCGTCCGGTTTCCGTGGATTCGCTCTTCCGGGTCCCGCAGGCACGGCGGGGTCTGGAGCGGGTCAGTGCAGCCACAAGCAGCACTCAGTCCCGTGAACTCATCAAAGCAGCAATGTCGGACCACCTTGGCTTTCCCGAATCCGTCTGCACCCATCCGGACGAGCGACGTCCCCACGTCCGTCAGTGGTCCACGCTGCTCTCAAGCTGCGTAGACCTCACTACAGGCGAATACCTGGTCACCAACGGAACCCCGTGCGACCACGACTACGAAGTAATCCCTTGGAACCTCTACGACGGACCCGGTTCCACCCACGACTCCTTCAACCCCACCATTGCAGAGGTATCACTGTGAAACGCAACGATAGCTTCAAGCCCTTCGCCAGAGCCGGCATCCTTGCCGGGGCCACGGCCCTCACGCTGGCAATGAGTGCCTGCGGTGCATCCAGCCCGCAGGCCCAGAGCACCCCCACGGATGTTTCCTTCGGCCCCACCACCTCTCAAGCCGCAGGCAAGATCGCTTCCTTCACGTGGATGATCACCCAGGAACCGGCCACCTTTGACCTGGACATCGACAGCGCCACGGCCGAGAACACCATCATGTCCAACGTGTGCGAACGCTTGATGCAGCTCCAGCCGGACCTGACCACCAAGCCGCACTTGGCGGAGAAAGCCGAATGGACCTCAGACACCACAGTGGTGTTCTCGCTCCGCAACGATGTCACCTTCCACGACGGCACACCCATGACAGCCGACGACGTGCTGTGGAGCATGCAGCGGCACGCGGCCAAGGGCGCTGACGAATCCGATGAATACGCCAACGTCACCGACATGGCCAAAACCGGTGACGACCAAATCACCGTCACCCTCAAACAACGCGACGCCATCTTCCTCCAAGCAATGGCCGGTAACGGCGGAATCATCCTCAACCGCAAAGTGGTGGAAGCCCAAGGCGCCAACTACGGGTCGCCGTCGGCTCCTGATGCTTGCTCAGGTCCGCTGAAGCTCGAGAAGTGGTCCGCAGGTTCCAACATCACCCTCACCAAGGCCGCTGACTACTGGGATGCTGATAACGCTTCCCTGGCAGACAGCATCACCTTCCGCTGGGCTGACGACAACGCGATCGTCAATGCGCTCACCAGCGGTGAAGCCCAAGGCGCGTACCTGGACAGCCCCGCGACTGCCGGACCGCTGCAGAAGAGCGACAAAGTTCAGATCGCCCAAGGACCGTCCACCAACGTGTGGTCGCTCATTGCCACGGAACGCGGCGCCCTCAAGGATGAACGGATCCGCCAAGCACTGTCCCTGGCGTTGAACCGGCAGGGTGTTGCCCAGGCCGCGTTCGGCGGGCTGGCCAAGCCGTGGAAGACGCCGGTAGGCCCGGGAGCGTGGGGCTACGAAGAGCCGACGTTCAACAGTGCCTACGAAGCTCTGGCAGGCGCACCGGCACAGCCGTCCAAGGACGACCTGGAGAAAGCAAAGAAGCTGGTGCAGGAAGCAGGCGTGCCGGCAGAACCGATCGTGGTGGCCAACAGCGGCGACTCCATCCGGAACGTCATCTCCAGCGCCTTGGTGGAAGCCGCTCAGAAGATCGGCCTGAAAGCCGAGATCGTCACCATCCCTCGCCAGCAGTACGGCGACTTCTACTCGGACGCATCCCTGAGGGCGCAAGCCGACCTCTTCTCCGACGAGTACTACATCTCCAAGAACGACCCCGTGGGCTTTTACAAAAACGGTGCCTCCACAGCGAAGGTCAACTTCGTGAAGTTCACCGGAGAGGGCTACGACAACAAGGTCAAGCAAGCCCAGGCCACCACCGATGATGCCGCCCGCGCCAAGCTCGCCATCGAGCTGGAGAAGCAGTGGACCGACGCCGTGGTCTGGATCCCGGTGGCTCACACGCCGGCAACCATCGCCATGGCCAAAGACATCACCGGGGCTCCGTCATCGGCGTCGTTCCTCTACTACCCGTGGGCCGCGGACGTCGGCAGCAGCAAGAAGTGACGCCATGATCCGTGCAGCAACCCGCCTGGCGGGAATGATCCTGACCTTGGTGGTGAGCTCGTTCATCATCTTCGCCGCAATGTATGCGGCGCCCGGAGACCCCGTCACGTTCCTGATCGGCAACCCGGAGAACATCACCCCCGAACGTGTGGCCGAGGTCAAGGCACAGTACAACCTGGATCAGCCGCTCCTTGTGCAGTACGGGCTGTGGGCTTCCCAGGCCTTCGTCGGAAACCTTGGCACGTCCTTCCAGTACCACCAGCCAGTGGCTGAACTGATGGCCACCCGGCTTCCCGCCACCCTCGCGCTCGTAGCCATTGCGTCGGTCCTGTTCATCGTGGCCGGTGTAGGCCTGGGCATCCTGTCCGCGCTTCGTCAAGGCAAGCGCACCGACTCCACCATCACTGCGGCCACCACGCTTGCGGCGTCGGTTCCGTCGTTCGTGATCGGCCTGCTGCTGGTGTCCATCTTCTCGGTCCAACTGGGATGGTTCCCCGTCTCGGGTGCCGGCGAAGGGTTCCTGGACCGGCTGCACCACCTCGTACTGCCCGCAGTGGCACTGGCCGTTGGTGCCGTCGCAATTGTCAGCAGGGTGACCCGGCAATCCATGGTGGAGCAACTGTCCATGGACCATGTGGAAGCGGCCCGCAGCTTCGGGCTGGCACCCGCCAAGTTGATCCGCCGGCATGTGCTGCGCAACGCGTGGGGACCCATCCTCACCATGGTGGCGCTGGTGGTGGCCAGCATGCTGGCCGGGACGGTCGTCGTCGAAAGCGTCTTTGGCATCAGCGGCGTCGGCAAGCTGCTGGTGGACGCCATCAACACCCACGACTTCCCCGTGGTGCAGGCGGTACTCCTCTACATGGTCATTACGTACATGGTGGTGACCACCCTGGTGGACCTGGTCCACCCGTTGCTTGATCCGCGCATCAAGGCAAAGGACAAGAAATCATGAGCTCCCTCTCGACGTCCACGCTGGCGTCCACCCCGGTAATCGGCAGGAAGAAGCGCGACGTTGCCTACCTTCTGAGCCTCGGATTCCTCCTCATTGTGGTGGCCGCGGCGCTGCTTGCCCCGTGGGTTGCGCCCTATGCCGCCAACGCCGTGGACTTCACCGCGATCTGGCAAGCACCGGGTGCCGGGCATCTGCTCGGTACTGACCAAGTGGGCCAGGATCTGTTCTCGCGACTCATCCACGGCGCCCGCGAATCGCTCCTCGGACCGCTGGCCCTCTTGGCGTTGGCGACGCTGTTTGGGGTGACCATCGGCACTGTTGCTGCCTGGAACGGTGGCTGGCTCGATGTCCTCCTGGCGCGCATCACCGATGTCATGTTCGCCTTCCCCGGGCTGCTGTTCGTGGTTCTGGTGATTGCCGTCTTTGGCAAAGGACCCGCGACGGCGATAGTCGCCTTGGCGCTCGCCTACGCACCCGTGATCGCGAAGTTCACACGGTCCCTTGCGCTCGCCGAAATGGCCCGGCCGTACGTGGATGCGTACCGCGTGCAAGGCGTGGGCGGATTCCTCCTCTGCGTCCGCTACATCATCCCCAACCTGACCCCGCCGCTCCTGGGCTACCTTGTGGTGCTGTTCGGCGAAGGCCTGATGAGCCTGGCGACACTCAGCTTCCTTGGGTTCGGCGCCCAACCGCCCAGCTCCGAATGGGGACTCATGGTCCAGGAAGGCCAGTCCGGCATCATCCAAGGCCACATCTGGCCGACGCTGGTTCCCGGCGCAGCCATCGCCGCCGTCGTGGTGGCCGTCAACGTGGTGGGCGTGCGGCTGTCCGACCGCCTGAACTCACGGTTTGAGAGGTAAGAAATGCTGCTCGACATAGACAATCTCAGCCTGACCATCACGGCTAACGGGCTCGTTAACCCCATCTTGGACACCGTGAGTCTCTCCGTTGACGCCGGGGAAGTGGTGGGCCTGGTGGGCGAATCCGGTTCCGGTAAGTCCACCACCGCCCGAGCCGTGCTGAGGCTGTATCCCCATACGGCCGCCGTCGAAGGTTCCATCACGGTGGGCGGGACGGAAGTCCTTTCTGCCTCCCGGGATGAGCTTCACCGCGTGCGTTCCTCCGAGGCCGCGATGATTCATCAGGACCCGCGGGCGGCGCTCAACCCGGTCCGGCGGATCGGTGACTCGCTGACCGAACGGCTGGTGCACGTGCTGGGAGTCAGCCGTTCGGACGCTGCCGCGGCCGGGCTGGAACTCCTTGCCGCCGTCGGGATCCGGCAGCCTGAAGAGCGGATGCGCCAGTACCCGCACGAGCTCTCCGGCGGCATGCTTCAGCGCGTCGTGATCGCTGCAGCGCTCACCGGACAGCCCAAACTGCTGCTGGCAGACGAGGCCACCAGTGCGCTGGACGTCACTACCCAAGCCGAAGTCCTGGCGATCCTGCGGGACCTTCAGGTGCAACGGGGGCTGGGCGTCCTGCTGATCACCCACGACCTCCACCTGGCTGCCGCCTACTGCGACCGCGTCTATGTGATGTACCGCGGGCGGATCGTGGAGGAACTGCGCGGCAACGACCTCTTCCATGGGGCGCAACACGAATACACCCGCCGGCTGTTGTCTGCCGTTCCGGCTATCGGCCATCTTCCCAACTCAGAAAGCAGGGCATCATGAGCGAGTACGTCCTGGAGGTCGACGGCCTGCAGAAGGCCTTCCGCGTGGGAGCGGGTGAGGTTGTGGCCTGCAACAACGTCAGCTTCACCATTCCGCCTGGCGGCTCCATGGGACTGGTGGGGGAGTCCGGGTCCGGCAAGAGCACCATCGCACGTATGTTGGTGGGCCTTGAAACGCCCGACGCCGGCACCATCCACGTGCGGGGACGGCAGCTTGGGCTACAGGAACGGGGACGCGCAGCCCGCCTGCGGCGTGCCAAGGAGATCCAGATGGTGTTCCAGGATCCGTACGGCTCACTGGATCGTCGGCTGACCGTGGCGCAGTGTTTGGACCAGGCGATGCGGTTGCATGGGGTTTCTGGTTCTGCGCGTGTTGCTGCGCTGCTGGATCAAGTTGGCTTGCTGGCGAAGCATGGGGACTCCAAGCCGCACCAGCTCAGCGGCGGTCAGCGGCAACGCGTGGCCATTGCCCGGTGCTTGGCGATTGAGCCGTCGGTGATGGTGCTGGACGAGGCTGTGTCTGCCTTGGATGTGTCTGTTCAAGCACAGATCCTTGCGCTGTTGAACGAGATCCGGGCTTCTTCCGGGATCGCGCTGTTGTTCGTGAGCCACGACCTTGCAGTGGTTTCCGAGGTCACCGACGACGTGCTGGTCATGTATCGGGGATCGATCCTGGAGCAGGGTCCCACGGGCCGGGTGCTGAATGCGCCTGAGAGCAGTTACACGAAGCTGCTCATTTCCTCGATGCCTGGGCCGGGGTGGGATCCTGCCGATGTGCTGGAGCGGCGGGCGGCGTTCGAGGCGAAGGTGGGGGTGTGAGGGTGGTGCCGTCGGCTTGGAACTCCAGGCCGACAACCACCTCGCCGCACACCGAACTCAGGTTTGTGCGCCCTACTTCGACAACCTACTCGCGTTGACGGTGTCAATCCGGGCATTTTCGTCGGCCAAGCGCGTCCTATAGGACACTTGGCCCGACCACCAAATCACGAGGAGTCCAGCCATGACGATGACCGCGCTGATCCATGCTCCAAGCCCGGACAGTACGCCGTTGGCTGCCAGAATCACCACGGCGACCAGCCAGATCGCCGGGATGATTGCTCCGAGAAACTTCTGCCGCCGATTCGACAGGATGAATCTGTGCACTGCCGCGGCGAGAATAAGGCAAAGAATAGCCACTGTCGGATTAATGTTTTCCATACTTTCCCCCTGTTTGTAAGTGATGAAGTTCAATGATGCGCTTGGCGGCATCACGCGTTATTTGCCCGTCGATCGCCATGGCAAAAATCTTCTGCGAGAACTCATCGAGAGTGGTACTTTCGGCCACCTTTATTTTCTCGATGATCTTGTCCAAGCGGCTGCGCACGGTTGGATATGAGACGCCGTATTCGAGGGCTAAAGCCTTAAGTGAGCCCGAGTGGAGAATCATGGACCTGATGAAGCCTAGGTCGCTGTCGCTCAGTTCGTCCGTCCACTTGCTCGTCTCCATGTGAATAATATTAAAGTCATTTTTAATATTATTCAAGTCCTTGCTCTGTGGGTTCGGGCCGTCGTGCCCGTAAGGGTGACCCGCGTCTAGCTTGACCATCTGCAGAATCATCCGGAAGCTTGGGGAACCCAGGCCTCTGCGATGCCGGCCGCCGCCATTGCAGACGCCAGGCCCAGCAAGCACAGGCGCGATGGTTCTGGCCAAGGAATGATTTGGTTCGATTAACGCAAGAACCCCCCAAGCAATTGGGGGGTTCGCGAAATGTTAGGCCCTTTGTTCGGCCACTCAAGCTGCCTTGGGACTTGCCTAGCTAAAGTAATACGTTCTCCATCGAAGAGCTGGCTGTCAATTACCGATGGAAAGCGCGGTGGGAAACCCCTACTTCCCCTTCTTCCCGCCCCGCTTAGCCGCGGCATTCATCGCCGACTTCACCGCAGGCGGCAGCCCCGCCGTCTCGGTCTCGGGTTCTGCGACGGTCCCGCGCCAGTGAGCCAGCCCCTTCATGCCGTGGTAGATCACCAGCGCAGCAGCGGAACCAAGGGCGATGCCCGTGAACTTCAGCTCGCCAAGGGTCCAGGTGTAGTCAGCAATGCCGATAATCAGAGCCACGGCGGCCGTCGTCAGGTTGATCGGGTTGGAGAAGTTGACCTTGTTCTGAACCCAGATCTTCACGCCAAGCACGCCGATCATGCCGTACAGCATGGTCGCGGCGCCGCCCAAGACACCCGGCGGGACGGTCGCGATCAGTTCGCCGAATTTCGGGGAGAAGCTCAGCAAGATGGCGAAGATACCGGCCACCCAGTAGGCCGCCGTCGAATAGACCTTTGTGGCGGCCATGACGCCGATGTTCTCCGCGTACGTCGTAGTACCGGAACCGCCGCCGAACCCGGCAAGTACCGTCGCGGCGCCGTCGGCCATCAGCGCGCGGCCGGAGACGCCGTCGAGGTTCTGGCCGGTCATGGCGGCCACAGACTTCACGTGCCCCACGTTCTCAGCCACCAGCACCAGCACCACCGGCACGAACAAGCCCACCACGCCGATGTGGAACTCGGGCGTCTGGAAAAACGGCAGGCCAACCCAGGCAGCGGCATCCATCTTTTCGTAGCTGACCTCGCCGCGCATCATCGCCACGAGGTAACCGACAACAACACCCACCAGAATGCTCAGGCGCCCAAGGATTCCGCGGAACAGAACAGATACCAGAATGATCGTCACCAGCGTGATCAGCGCGGTAACCGGCGCGAGGTCGAAGTTCGCCTTCGCGGCCGGTGCCAGGTTCAGGCCGATCAGCGCCACAATGGCGCCGGTGACGATCGGCGGCATGAGCCGGTTGATCCATTCGGCTCCGAACTTCTGGACCACCGCACCTATAAGCGCCAGTACGACGCCGGCAAGCACCACGCCGCCCAAGGCGCCACCAACGCCGTACTGCTGCTGGGACGCCATGATCGGGGCGATGAACGCGAAGCTGGACCCCAGGTAGCTGGGCACCCGGCCCTTGGTGATGACGAGGAACAACAGCGTGCCGATACCCGAGAAGAACAGCGTGGTGGCCGGTGGCATGCCCGTAATGATGGGGACCAGGAAGGTCGCGCCGAACATGGCAACCACGTGCTGCATGCCGATGCCGATGGTCAGGGGCCACGCCAGCCGCTCGTCGGGAGCCACCACGTGGCCGGGGCGGATGGACTTGCCGTTGCCGTGAAGCTTCCATTTGATGCCGAGCATGCTCATGGCGGGCCTTCCTCAGAAGAGTGTTGGGATTCGGTGCAACATTACCGCCATTGCGGGGCCCGCTCTACGCGCCTCGCGCGCTGAATAGGGCGCAAATCGGGCCCCGCAACGCAGATCCCACAAGGGGCTGTGTGCCCAACGTCACGGGCCGTCACGGGAAGAGGACAAGGGAAGTTGAAGTTGCAACCATGGAAAGCAGTAGTGCCCGGCCGGCTCAGGGCCAGGGCCCAGCGAAAGGTTTACCCATGACGATTGCACACGAAGAAGCAGTCATTGACGCCGCCGCCGTCGACGCCATCTTTGCCGAAGCCCGTACGGCCAACAGCTTCGCCGGTGAGGTCACTGAAGAGCAGGCCCGCGCCATCTACGAGCTCACCAAGTTCGGTCCCACCGCCTTCAACTCCCAGCCCCTCCGCGTGACCTACGTCCGTTCAGATGAGGCCCGCGCCAAGCTGGTAGACCACCTCTCGCGCGGCAACCAGGCCAAGACTGCTTCCGCTCCGCTGGTTGCCATCCTGTCCTACGACACCGACTGGCAAGGTCAGTGGGACAAGTTCCTGCCCGCCTATGGCGCGCCCAAGGCCATGTACGACGCCGATCCCGCCTTCGCGGCCTCCACCGGCAACAACAACGCCCACCTGCAGGCCGGCTACTTCATCCTCGCCGTGCGCTCCCTCGGTTTCGCCGCTGGCCCGATGACCGGCGCTGACTTCGCCGCCATCGACGCCGAGTTCTTCCCTGCCGGCGACCAGAAGAGCTTCCTCGTGGTCAACATCGGCCAGCCCGGCCCGGACGCCTGGGGCGAAGCCAAGCCGAAGTTCGATTACGACGACGTTGTTCGCACCGTCTAAGACTCCACAAAAAACGCCCGCTCACACGCATGTGAGCGGGCGTTTTGCGTTGCTGGGGGTCAGGCCGCTTCGTCGAAGTCGCCAACCTCTGCGGAAACTCAGAAGCCGATGGTGAGAGAGCGTCCGGAACCCTTGGACGCTCTCTCACATCCCAGCCTCTTTTTCGGAACGCTCCATCACATCCCACATCGAAGGGCATGGCTCCAACTATTGGCGGGGTGCACCGGCCCTTGGTCGTCATCCCGTCCGGCAGCAGTTCCTATGACCGGATGGAGATTTCCGCTTGCCCCGACCGTAGGGATGTGAGTGAGGGTTGGGGGTTTGGGGGTGGGATGTGAGTGAGGGTTGGGGGTGGGGGGGTGGGATGTGAGTGAGGGTTGGGGGTGGGGGGGTGGGATGTGAGTGAGGGTTGGGGGGGTGGGTGGCACACTATGCCTATGCGGAACCTCATTTGGGTGTCGTTCACCGAGCCCGTGCAACCGGGGCTGGTGTTTCCGCGCAGCGACTGGCCGCTTCACATCACGCTGTTAAGGTTCGACGTCGGCGATGACGTGAGTGCCGACGTCGCCGGTGTTTTGGCGGACTTGGCCGAAGCGCCCGTCAGGGGAGCCCTGGGAACGCAGCTGACCATAGGAGAAGAGGCGGGCTTTGGGCACTTGGGGTCCATCCCGGTGAGCCTCATCCACCACAACCCGCTGCTGCAGGGACTGCATGAAGAGATCGTTGATGCCGTGACAAGCATTGGTGGGAGGATCGCTACGCCGAACTATGTCCTGGAACGGTATCGGCCGCACATCTCGCATCACGACGGCAAGCGTCCCAAGTCCGGAGACGTCGTCGTCCTTGATCAAGTAGCGCTGGTGGACATGGCTCCCCAAGGTGACCACACCATTCGGAGGATCCTCCGTCTCTGGACCCAGGACACGCACAACGCCTGACGACAAAGAAACGGGCTGATGACACCCGAATTCAAGTGTCCTCAGCCCGTTTCAGTGGCGCCAGCGAATATGCGCGTCGCCAGCGTTGCCAGCTTGGCGGAACCTAGGCAATAACCCCGTCCACCAGCGCCTTGGCTTCCTCCTGGACGAGGGCAAGGTGGTCAGCGCCCTTGAAGGACTCGGCATAGATCTTGTAGACATCCTCGGTGCCGGAAGGGCGGGCCGCGAACCAGGCGTTCTCAGTGACAACCTTCAAGCCGCCAATGGAAGCGCCGTTGCCCGGGGCCTCAGTGAGCTTGGCAGTAATCTCTTCGCCGGCAAGGGAAGTGGCGGTGACGTCGGCTGCGGAGAGCTTGCCCAGCTTGGACTTCTGCTCACGAGTCGCGGCAGCGTCGATGCGGGCGTAAACGGGTGCGCCGAACTGGTCGGTGAGCCCCTTGTACAGCTGCGACGGGGACTTGCCAGTGACAGCCGTGATTTCCGAAGCCAGCAGGGCCAGCAGGATGCCGTCCTTGTCCGTGGTCCACACGCTGCCATCAAGCTTGTTGAAGGAGGCGCCGGCAGATTCCTCGCCACCGAAAGCGCCCTCGCCGGAGAGCAGGCCGGGCACGAACCACTTGAAGCCAACGGGCACCTCCACCAGCGTGCGGCCGAGTCCGCCAGCCACGCGGTCGATGATGGAGGACGAAACCAGCGTCTTGCCCACCACTGATTCCGGGTTCCAGCCGCTGCGGTTCCGGTACAGGTAGTCGATGGCGACGGCGAGGTAGTGGTTGGGGTTCATCAGCCCGCCATCAGGTGTGACGATGCCGTGGCGGTCGGCGTCGGCGTCGTTACCGGTGGCGATGTCATAGGCGGCAGTGCCATCGGCACCGGCGGCCATCCGCTTGATCAGCGACGCCATGGCCGACGGCGACGAGCAGTCCATGCGGATCTTCTCGTCCCAGTCGAGGGTCATGAAGGCCCACTGCGGATCAACTGTGGGGTTCACTACCGTCAGGTTGAGCTGGTGGCGCTCGCCGATCTCGCCCCAGTAGTCCACGGAAGCTCCGCCCATGGGGTCGGCGCCGATGCGGACGCCGGCCTCGCGGATGGCGTCGAGGTTAAGCACGGACGGGAGGTCGTCCACGTAGCTGCTGAGGAAATCGAACTTGCCGGTTGTGTCGGCGGCCAGGGCATCGTTCAGCGGCATCCGCTTGACGCCGCGGAGCCCGTTCTCCAGGAGTTGGTTGGCGCGGTCGGCAATCCAGCCAGTGGCGTCAGTGTCTGCGGGGCCGCCATGCGGAGGGTTGTACTTGAAGCCGCCGTCGCCGGGCGGGTTGTGGCTGGGAGTGACCACGATGCCGTCGGCCTGGGGAGTGCCCGGCCCGGCTTCGCGGTTGTACTTGAGGATGGCGTGGCTCAGGGCCGGTGTCGGTGTGTAAGCGTGGCGGGCATCCACCAAAACGGTCACGCCGTTGGCGGCCAGCACCTCCAACGCAGAGTTCTGCGCCGGCTCACTCAAAGCGTGGGTGTCACGTCCAATGAACAGCGGGCCGGTGATGCCCTGGCGTCCGCGGTATTCAACGATTGCCTGTGTGATCGCAAGGATATGCGGCTCGTTGAACGACGCTTTCAAGCTGGATCCACGGTGTCCCGACGTTCCAAACGCCACGCGCTGCGCGGGATCGCCCAAGTCCGGAGCTACGTCGAAATACGCGTCCAGCAGTGCTGTGATGTCAACAAGGTCCTGGGGAAGGGCAACTGTGCCCGCTCGGCTAGCCATGGGGTCCAGCATGCCAGACCACACGGCCTGCTGACAGGAAATGTCCGGGATCTGGCCCCTGTGACGCTGAATGGCGGAGAACCGGCCCAAAAGGCAGCAAGGTTTACCCCGCGTTCAGGCAACGTTGCTTGCCACAAGGAAAAGCTCCCTCCCGGTCCGAAAACCGGGACGGAGCGAACTCATGCCGAAAGATCCCGAGCGTTAGACGGCGGTGTAGCCACCATCAACCAGTACGTACGAACCCGTCATGAAGCTGGCCTTGTCCGAGAGGAGGAACGTGGTGACGTTCGCGATCTCCTCGGCCTGTCCCAAACGGCCCAGGGGGTGCTTGGCTTCGAGTCCGTTGATGACTTCCTTCGGAGCAGCAGCCAGCAACGGTGTATCGATGTAGCCGGGGCCGATTGCGTTGACACGCAGGCCTTGGGCCCCATATTCGGCCGCAGCGTTCTTGGTCATGCCCACCACGCCGTGCTTGGCTGCCGTATACGCGGCATTGCCGGGAGCTGCGACGGCACCATGAATCGACGCCATGTTCACGATGGCACCTTCGGACGCGCCAGCGGCAAGGATGGCCGGTACCTGATAGCGCATTCCGTAGAGGACTCCGCTCAAGTTGATGGCGATGACCCGATCCCAGTCTTCGATGTCGATTTCTCCAACAGGAGCGCTGGCCCCGCCGATACCGGCGTTGTTGACGGCGTAGTTGAGGGCGCCATAGGTCTCCACGGCGAAGTCGACGGCCTTCTTGCTGTCCTCGGCCACCGCAGTGTTGCCTTGGAACGGAACTGCCGTGCCGCCGTCGGCCGTGATCTGGTCCGCGACGCGTGTGGCGGCGTCGAGGTTCACGTCTACCACCACAACGTTGACGCCGTTCTTTGCGAGGTCCTTGCTGATCGCTTCCCCGAGCCCTGAACCACCGCCAGTGACGAGCGCGGTCTTGCCTTCGAAGTTACCCATGATTCCTCCTTCGCGGGACGGATCCCGCAGATTTCCTTGGTGAGCGCTGCTTAAGTCGCTACTGGTACAAACCAAGTGGGACTCGGAAAAATTCCATGCGTATGCATGAATATGACCTACATCGCATTTACTGCCCTGCTCATGGGCCAGCCGCTACCTTCTGCGGCACCCCGGCCGGCGGTAGTGTTGGGATCAAAGACCAAGATGCAGGGGGATTCCTATGTCAGATCAGCCATCCAAGGGCAACGAAGACAAGCCGGCCGGTTACGAGCCGCCGCAGTACGTTCCGCCCGCACAGTTCAGTGCCCCGGAGAGCGCTCCCGGGGAGAACGTTCCCGGCCAGGGCGTGCCCGAGCAAGGCGCCAACCCCACTCAGCCGCTCCCGCCATACGAGCAGAACGCTTACACGCAGAACGCCCAGGGCCAAAACGACTTCTACACGCAGCCGCAGCCGCCCACCAGCCAGGGCGCGTACACGCCGGGCGACTACAGCCAGCAGCCTCCGTCGCCCTACGACCAGCCGCCCAGCCCATACCAGCAGCAGGCATTCGGCCAGCAGCCGTACGGCCAGCCCCAGTCGCCCTACGGCCAGCCGGCCTACTATGCCATGCCCACGCAACCCAAGGGCCTGAGCATTGCCAGCATGTGCTGTGGCATCGCTGTCTATGTGGGCTTCGGCTTCTTCATCCTTCCGCAGATCGCGGCCGTGATCCTGGGCCACCTCGCCCTGAAGCGCGAGCCCGCGGGCAAGGGCATGGCGATTGCCGGCTTGGTGATGGGATATCTCGGTGTGGCGCTGACCATCATCTTTGGCATCATCTTCTTCGCTGCCATCGGCGCCTCAAGCAGCAGGTACAACTACTAAATCCGTAGCAGACAAAGAAACGGACCAGCGACACCCGGATGTGGGCGTCGCTGGTCCGTTTCTGCGTCGTCAGCCGGGAGCGCTAGCTGTACTATCCCGGTTGGTTGGTGACGCGGCTGATGGGTGAGGCGCCTTTGAGTGCGGTGTGTGGCCTGCGTTGATTGTAGTGCTC
>NZ_VNFK01000040.1 GCF_007786235.1 Paenarthrobacter nitroguajacolicus
AGAGTAGGACACCGCCGGACAACCATTCGAAGAGCCCCGACCACAGGTCGGGGCTCTTCACCTTTAACACCCACACAACAAACACGCGATGGCGCACGGCCCCGAGTGCATGCTAGTTTTTCAGTGATCGTGATCTAACAACAGGAGGTGAGACCCATGAACGCAGTATCCACCATGGGTGCTCCCTCGCTTTCCACGATCCCGCGACTGAGGTAGTCGCTGTTCGGGAGCGCCCCCTCGGCAATTCGCGAAAGGCGACTCCCATGAACACAACACCTTTTTCCAATGTGCAAGCCACCTCCACGTCGTCTCCAGAGCTGTTGGGCGACCAGGATCGGCCGCAGCTAGACAAGACTTTGTACGCGCTTCCCACAGGTGGGCGGGCGTTGGTCCTGGGTGGCGGCGGTTCGACTGGTAACGCTTGGCTCATCGGTGTCATCGCCGGCCTGTTCGAGGCCGGCTTGGACGTAACCACAGCCGACCTGACCATCGGAACATCGGCAGGCTCCACGGCTGCGGTGCAGGTCTCCGGCGCGTCGCCGACCGAGCTGCTTGCCGCCACCTTGGTGCCAGTACCCCAAACACGGTCAAATGCAGGCGGACCGGACCGGCCGCGCGTCAGGCCCGTAGTGGATCACATGGAGCGCATGCGCAAGATCATAGTTTCCGCTTCAGACGCTGCCGATATGCGCCGCAAAGTGGGGGCGTCCGCGCTCGAGATGGGTTCGGCGTCGGACGGTTCCTGGCAGGCGCAGTGGCGGACCGTCGTCGCCTCCCGTCTCCCCATCCAGCAGTGGCCGGAACGGCGGATACTGATCACGGCCGTGGACGCCGGTAGCGGTGAATCCGTGGTGTTCGACCGGCACAGCGGAGTCGACTTGGTGGATGCCGTAGCGGCAAGCTGCTCCAGTGGGCTTCCCTACAGGATCGGCGACGGCTACTACATCGATGGGGGTTACCGATCCAATGCCGAGAATGCCGACCTGGCAGCCGGTTCGGGGCGGGTTCTGGTCTTGGCGCCCTTCGGCGGCAGGTCACTGCATCCCAAGGAGTGGGGCACTGATCTTGCTACTCAGGTGGACCAACTGCGCGCAGGCGGCAGCAGGGTGGAAACGATCTTCCCGACCAGCGAATCCGGGCACATGTTCGGAACCAACGCGATGGACCTTTCGCTGCGGCCACCAGCTGCCCGTGCCGGTTACGTGCAAGGGAAAGACGTTGCCAGGGAACTCGCGGATTTCTGGCACTGATAGCAGGAGGGGCCCCCACGCAATGTGGGGGCCCTTCTGCGTTCTTGGACTTATAGGGTGGCTCGCTTCAGGCGTTTGGTGCCTTCGCAGCTTTGGCCGCGGCCTTGGCCGCCTGCTTGCTGGCGCGCACTTTGGCCAATGACTCTGGGTCCACGATGTCGGCCACGGATAAATAGGAGCCGTCCTCGCCGTAGTGGCCCGCGGCTTCACGCCACCCGGCTGCCTGCAGGCCGCATTGCTTGCCGAGGAGGGCCAGGAAGATCTTTGCTTTCTGGTCTCCGAAGCCTGGCAAGGCTTTGAGTCGACGGAGGACCTCGGCGCCGTCGGGGTCGCCGCTGGTCCAGATGGCCGTGGTATCTCCATCCCATTCACGGTGAACCGTTTCGGCGAGGGCCTGTACCCTGCCTGCCATGGAGCCCGGGAATCGGTGAACTGCCGGCCGCTCCTTGAACACTTCCACGAAACCGGCGGGATCGTAATCAGCGATCGTGCCCGGGTCCAAGGAACCGAGGCGCGTGCGGATCTTCTCAGGTCCGGCGAACGCTGACTCCATAGTGACTTGTTGATCGAGCAACATACCGGTCAGCAACGCAAAAGCGTCGTCACTGAGAAGTTGATCGGCGGCGGCATCTCCTGTGATGTGCAGTTCCATGGGTCCCATCCTCCCACCACCGTGCGGCGTCGTCATTTGCTACTGCGCACGGCCCTGCCGTCCTATGGATGGCAGCTCGCCAGGGGCAGGGTTCGACGGCGGGTGGTGGGGTTTGGGGTGGATTTGCGTTGGGGTGGTGGGGCGTGTATTGTTTTCTGAGTCGCCGGGTGCGAAACGGAAA
>NZ_VNFK01000041.1 GCF_007786235.1 Paenarthrobacter nitroguajacolicus
CGTAAGATTATCAATATGAATCGGAGCATGCACCCCAATTCATCAGTCGCCAGATTATACCTCTCCCGGTCCATCGGTGGGAGAGGTTTGCAGAGCTTGGAGCGGCTTCACGACCGTTTGGTCCTGGGTTTAACACACGAAGTTGTCAATTTCACTGCAGACGAGGATGACTTTCTTATGCAAATTGTTCATAAACATGAAAATGCGCATAAGGGGTCGTTCTTGTATGAGGCAGCAATATATGCGGCAAGAACCCTTGGTCTTGGAGAAATAAACGCTCTTATGGAACTCCGAAAGGAGGAATTTAAGAGCGTCATCAGGAACGCCGAGGAAAAATTACTCCTTGGCGAACTGATGGACAAGTCCATGCACAGCGTGTTCTTTAAACACGTGCGTGATCATGGCTTGTCCACCCAGCTGACGTTTTCCTTCTTAAAGTCAGCTGGCCTGATGTCCGAGACTGAGGGGTTCATATTTGCCTGCCAAGATGGTGTCATTAACACTCTTGAGTACCGTAGCAAGGTGCTCCAGGTGCAGCTTCCGGACACTTCCTGTAGGAGGTGTAAACAACATCCGGAGACGCTTATGCACCTTTTGTCAGCATGTCCTGTGCTGGCGAGAGGTGCATACATCCAGCGTCACAATGCTGCCCTGAGAGTACTATACTACTATCTTCGTCATTGCTACGGTATTGACGTGACACCAGTGCTGCCTTATCTGCCAGGAGATATTCCCCAGGTTGTTGAGAATGACAGTTGCAAAATTTATTGGAACATGCCATTTGCAACAACCCGGCGGATAGATCACAACAAACCTGATATTGTGCTCTTCGACAAGGCCACTCGTGACATTTATGTCATTGAGTTTTCGGCCCCGGCTGAATACAACATCTCAGCCAAAGAAGAGCACAAAAGAGAAATATATCAGGATCTCCTGTTTGAAATTGGCAAACTTTACCCAGGTTACCGTGTCAAGCTTGTCGTCCTGATTGTTGGCGTCCTTGGAGGGATGAAACAGTCTTTTGTATCCTCACTTGCCAAAGTTCCAGCTTGCTCATCAAAAGCTGAGTTCTTGGCAGTCAGGATGCAGAAGGCTGTAATACTTGGTTCTCTCCGTCTACTTAGGGAAATGACTTTGGCCTGCTGTGATCACTAACCGCCTTGTTGTGCGGAGTGATCCAGCAGTAACGGATGGAGCTCAGGCTGGGCCCTCGGAGAGTCGGACTCCGGGGAAAACCCCCCTGAGCATTTAATAACAAAATAATAATAATAATAATAATAATAATAATAATAATAATAATAATAATAATAAGCGGTGCTTGCTACGTGGCCTCCAAGCGGCGCATCGCGGGAAACGCAGACCATAACACCAGGTCTGTAGGCGAACGACGTAGCCCTTGCAGTGGGCCAACTACCCACTGCATGGAAATAACTGAGTTACAACACATCAACTCAGAAGTGCTCCCCACAACCGGTCCTTTTCGGATGAGGACCATTCATCAGGTGGGAGGAGCACGCCGGACCCGATGAATTATGACGACCCTGGCGCTTTAAGGAAAAACTTTAAGTGGACGGAAGAACTACGAGTCGACCTCTTGGTGTGCTACCAACGTAGCGAGCCGGGGGTGAGCGGTTATATGGCCCGGATGCACACTCTTTGGAGTGATATGCATCCGGAGCTAACGCATTTTACGCCTAAACACCTGCGTAACTATGCCGCTCATCTTCGGCGTAACAGAAGATCGCTTGTGCCGGATAGGAGGC
>NZ_VNFK01000042.1 GCF_007786235.1 Paenarthrobacter nitroguajacolicus
AGAGCATGAATTTCTAAACACTAAGTGTTTGAAACCATTTTTAAAGACTCTCGAAAGAGAACTTTTAAAAATGGTATCCCGTAGGGGAGTCGAACCCCTGTTACCGCCGTGAAAGGGCGGTGTCCTAGGCCTCTAGACGAACGGGACACTGGATATTGAAGAACTTGGGAGTTCTTCGTCTCTTTACTTTTCTAAACCTAATCAATCTGTGTGGACACTCATCGTGACTATCTTCGTATAAGGAGGTGATCCAGCCCCAGGTTCCCCTAGGGCTACCTTGTTACGACTTCACCCCAGTCATGAACCACAAAGTGGTGAGCGTCCTCCTCGAAAGGTTAAACTACCCACTTCTTTTGCAGCCCACTCCCATGGTGTGACGGGCGGTGTGTACAAGGCCCGGGAACGTATTCACCGTGACATTCTGATTCACGATTACTAGCGATTCCGACTTCATGGAGTCGAGTTGCAGACTCCAATCCGGACTACGACGCACTTTTTGGGATTCGCTCACTATCGCTAGCTTGCTGCCCTCTGTATGCGCCATTGTAGCACGTGTGTAGCCCTACTCGTAAGGGCCATGATGACTTGACGTCGTCCCCACCTTCCTCCGGTTTATCACCGGCAGTCTCCCTGGAGTTCCCGACATTACTCGCTGGCAAACAAGGATAAGGGTTGCGCTCGTTGCGGGACTTAACCCAACATTTCACAACACGAGCTGACGACAGCCATGCAGCACCTGTCTCAGAGCTCCCGAAGGCACACCTGTGTCTCCACTGGCTTCTCTGGATGTCAAGAGTAGGTAAGGTTCTTCGCGTTGCATCGAATTAAACCACATGCTCCACCGCTTGTGCGGGCCCCCGTCAATTCATTTGAGTTTTAATCTTGCGACCGTACTCCCCAGGCGGTCTACTTAACGCGTTAGCTCCGAAAGCCACGGCTCAAGGCCACAACCTCCAAGTAGACATCGTTTACGGCGTGGACTACCAGGGTATCTAATCCTGTTTGCTCCCCACGCTTTCGCATCTGAGCGTCAGTGTCTGTCCAGGGGGCCGCCTTCGCCACTGGTATTCCTTCAGATCTCTACGCATTTCACCGCTACACCTGAAATTCTACCCCCCTCTACAGCACTCTAGTTCACCAGTTTCAAATGCAGTTCCGAGGTTGAGCCCCGGGCTTTCACATCTGACTTAATGAACCACCTGCATGCGCTTTACGCCCAGTAATTCCGATTAACGCTCGCACCCTACGTATTACCGCGGCGGCTGGCACGGAGTTAGCCGGTGCTTCTTCTGTTGCTAACGTCAAGATGCGCAGCTATTAACTACACACCCTTCCTCACAACTGAAAGTACTTTACAACCCGAAGGCCTTCTTCATACACGCGGCATGGCTGCATCAGGCTTTCGCCCATTGTGCAATATTCCCCACTGCTGCCTCCCGTAGGAGTCTGGACCGTGTCTCAGTTCCAGTGTGGCTGATCATCCTCTCAGACCAGCTAGGGATCGTCGCCTTGGTGAGCCATTACCTCACCAACTAGCTAATCCCACCTAGGCATATCTTGACGCGAGAGGTCCGAAGATCCCCCTCTTTGGCCCGTAGGCATTATGCGGTATTAGCCATCGTTTCCAATGGTTAT
>NZ_VNFK01000043.1 GCF_007786235.1 Paenarthrobacter nitroguajacolicus
CTTGTATGCTTGATGTTCTAACGTTGGCCCCTTATCGGGGTTGCGGACAGTGCCTGGTGGGTAGTTTGACTGGGGCGGTCTCCTCCCAAAGAGTAACGGAGGAGCACGAAGGTGGGCTAAACACGGTTGGACATCGTGTGGTTAGTGCAATGGCATAAGCCCGCTTGACTGCGAGAATGACAATTCGAGCAGGTGCGAAAGCAGGTCATAGTGATCCGGTGGTTCTGAATGGAAGGGCCATCGCTCAACGGATAAAAGGTACTCCGGGGATAACAGGCTGATACCGCCCAAGAGTTCATATCGACGGCGGTGTTTGGCACCTCGATGTCGGCTCATCACATCCTGGGGCTGAAGTCGGTCCCAAGGGTATGGCTGTTCGCCATTTAAAGTGGTACGCGAGCTGGGTTTAGAACGTCGTGAGACAGTTCGGTCCCTATCTGCCGTGGGCGTTGGAAAATTGAAAGGGGCTGCTCCTAGTACGAGAGGACCGGAGTGGACGAACCTCTGGTGTTCGGGTTGTCATGCCAATGGCATTGCCCGGTAGCTAAGTTCGGAATCGATAACCGCTGAAAGCATCTAAGCGGGAAGCGAGCCTTGAGATGAGTTTTCCCTGGCACTATAAGTGTCCTAAAGGGTTGTCGTAGACTACGACGTTGATAGGCAGGGTGTGTAAGTGCTGCGAGGCATTGAGCTAACCTGTACTAATTGCCCGTGAGGCTTAACCATACAACACCCAAGGGGTTTTGTGGACTCAGATGTACCAGACCTTGAATGCGTTTGAAGAGAAATACTTTTAGATAAGCTTTCCGAATTTTAAAATTTGCTTGGCGACCATAGCATTGTGGACCCACCTGATTCCATGCCGAACTCAGAAGTGAAACACAATAGCGCCGATGGTAGTGTGGGGTTTCCCCATGTGAGAGTAGGACATCGCCAGGCTTTAATTTCGACTTTGTCTATTTAATAGACAAGTCACCATAGAGTTCTAAGTTTTCTTAGTGTTTTATGTTGACTTTCAAAGTGGAAAGCGTATTATACGCGTCCTGCTTAAGTGCTAAGGCACTGAAAGCGTTCTCTTTTTAGAGAACACGCTCTTTAACAATTTAAACCTATCAATCTGTGTGGGCACTCGTTGATGAATATCAAAACGTTATTACTTAGGTAATGACAGTTACTTCGGTAACAAACTTGATTTCAATGAACTGAGTGACCAATACGAATAATTACTTTCTATATAGAGAGGGGTTATTTGGCACAGTCAATTCATTACCATTCTGTTGGAATGGTAATAACTTTAGAATTACATGTTCATTTTCGAATGAATATTAGTTTTGAAGTCAGTATTCGTTGAGTCACAAAATCTTAAATTGAAGAGTTTGATCATGGCTCAGATTGAACGCTGGCGGCAGGCCTAACACATGCAAGTCGAGCGGAAACGACAACAATGATTCTTCGGAGGATTTGTTGGGCGTCGAGCGGCGGACGGGTGAGTAATGCCTAGGAAATTG
>NZ_VNFK01000044.1 GCF_007786235.1 Paenarthrobacter nitroguajacolicus
TGAGCAAGGTGGTATCCACTTCCCGCTCATTGATCAACTGGAGGACCGAACCGACTAATGTTGAAAAATTAGCGGATGACTTGTGGCTAGGGGTGAAAGGCCAATCAAACCTGGAGATAGCTGGTTCTCCCCGAAAGCTATTTAGGTAGCGCCTCGGACGAATACTACTGGGGGTAGAGCACTGTTAAGGCTAGGGGGTCATCCCGACTTACCAACCCTTTGCAAACTCCGAATACCAGTAAGTACTATCCGGGAGACACACGGCGGGTGCTAACGTCCGTCGTGGAGAGGGAAACAACCCAGACCGCCAGCTAAGGTCCCAAAGTATAGCTAAGTGGGAAACGATGTGGGAAGGCTCAGACAGCCAGGATGTTGGCTTAGAAGCAGCCATCATTTAAAGAAAGCGTAATAGCTCACTGGTCGAGTCGGCCTGCGCGGAAGATGTAACGGGGCTAAGCTATACACCGAAGCTGCGGCTACGTACCTTAGGGTATGTGGGGTAGGGGAGCGTTCTGTAAGCCGTTGAAGGTGGTCTGTAAGGGCTGCTGGAGGTATCAGAAGTGCGAATGCTGACATGAGTAACGATAAAGGGAGTGAAAAACTCCCTCGCCGGAAGACCAAGGGTTCCTGTCCAACGTTAATCGGGGCAGGGTAAGTCGACTCCTAAGGCGAGGCCGAAAGGCGTAGTCGATGGGAAACGGGTTAATATTCCCGTACTTCTTACAATTGCGATGGGGGGACGGAGAAGGCTAGGTGGGCCTGGCGACGGTTGTCCAGGTTCAAGTATGTAGGCGGGTGGTTTAGGTAAATCCGGACCACTATTAACGCTGAGATACGATGTCGAGCTACTACGGTAGTGAAGTCATTGATGCCATGCTTCCAGGAAAAGCCTCTAAGCTTCAGATTGTAAGGAATCGTACCCCAAACCGACACAGGTGGTCGGGTAGAGAATACCAAGGCGCTTGAGAGAACTCGGGTGAAGGAACTAGGCAAAATGGTACCGTAACTTCGGGAGAAGGTACGCTCTTATCAGTGAAGTCCCTTGCGGATGGAGCAGACGAGAGTCGCAGATACCAGGTGGCTGCAACTGTTTATTAAAAACACAGCACTGTGCAAAATCGTAAGATGACGTATACGGTGTGACGCCTGCCCGGTGCCGGAAGGTTAATTGATGGGGTTAGTCTTCGGACGAAGCTCTTGATCGAAGCCCCGGTAAACGGCGGCCGTAACTATAACGGTCCTAAGGTAGCGAAATTCCTTGTCGGGTAAGTTCCGACCTGCACGAATGGCGTAATGATGGCCACGCTGTCTCCACCCGAGACTCAGTGAAATTGAAATCGCTGTGAAGATGCAGT
>NZ_VNFK01000045.1 GCF_007786235.1 Paenarthrobacter nitroguajacolicus
CTCTGGATGACAACAATCCCTTTGTAGGACGGCAAGTAAGTATATCTAAAAAGATAACTTACTCAAAACAACAGCTTGACGCGGTAAATGAAGATCTCCGTGCAAACATCCTGGAGGATTCCACCCTGCTCACTGTGAACCAGGTTGTGTATGGTGCAGCAGTTTCGGCTTTTCCGAGAGAGAGACATTGTCTCTCGATCGAGGCAAGGTTGAGACAGCGCATCTCACAACTTGGTTTCAAAATTGACAGATCCCGGAAACAGGTCTCCCGCATTCAGTGTGTGATTGAGTTCGAAACAACTCAAAGAGCATACACGCCCCGAATTCGGCGCATTGCTGCTGAACTTCGGTGGCGTCATCACACACTGAACAAGAGTACTCTTCTTGTCATCAAGGAAGAGTCTCTTAATAAATTGCGGGCTCTAGTGACTGCCAAAAAGTCACTAGAGAAAAGGCTGAAGCGGTTGGTCGACAACTCGTTGTTTCGATCCAGCCCTTCACGCTTTCTGACACCAAAGACCGATGTTACCGGGAACTATCCAACACCTGAGCGGGTGGAAGCTTTTTGGACTGAGTTGTATGGAGATCAACCAAACGTGAACGCCAATACTCCAGCTCTGCACGACTTCAAAGCATTCTGTCGGGAACACCGTCGACAGAATGCTGATGAAGAGAGCCCTGCAGTCAGTGTGGATGAAGTTCGTTCAGCTCTAAATGGCAGCAAAAATTGGGCTGCCCCGGGACCAGATGGCATAAATGTCTTCTGGTGGAAGAAGTTAACTTCTACCCACCTTCATCTGGCCCGTATATTTACATCTTACATTAGAGCTGACGATCCGATTCCGGACTGGCTTGTAGAAGGGCGAACCGTACTGATACCTAAGAAAGGTGACTTGTCTGACCCAAAGAATTACAGGCCTATCACCTGCTTGAATGCGGTTTATAAAATTTTTACAAAAATTTTAAACAACCGTATCTTGCAGGAGATAGAACCTGTATGGCAACAGATATATGAACAGCGTGGCAGCAAAAGAGGCCTGTCAGGTTGCAAAGAGAACTTGATAGTGGATCGATGTGTCTTACAAGATGCGATCTACTATCAACGCAATCTGTCAATGGCCTGGATTGACTATCGCAAGGCATTTGACTCAACTCCTCATGAGTTGATTTTATATCTACTCAAATGCCTGGGGGTCAATCCC
>NZ_VNFK01000046.1 GCF_007786235.1 Paenarthrobacter nitroguajacolicus
GGTCGTTAGCTCAGTTGGTAGAGCAGTTGACTTTTAATCAATTGGTCGCAGGTTCGAATCCTGCACGACCCACCATTTCCTCCCAAGGAAATAAAAATTTGGGGCTATAGCTCAGCTGGGAGAGCGCCTGCCTTGCACGCAGGAGGTCTGCGGTTCGATCCCGCATAGCTCCACCATCTTTAAGTGTTTTTATTTGAAAATATTTAGAAATGGTTCATTAGTTTGAATCAAGCTCTTTAACAATTTGGAAAGCTGACTGATTGATTTACTTACGAGTAATTCAATCAAATTTAAAAGTTCTCAATGTTTATCTTTCATTAGATAAACACAACAAACACATTCAAGTGTCTTGTATTCGAATCAAATTTATTTGATTCACAATTGAGTCCGGCAAACAGTCATTGAGAATTAACCCTTCTTGATGACAACCAAAAACCTTGGTTAGTTGCCATACACTAAGACCCTTTCGGGTTGTATGGTTAAGTGACTAAGCGTACACGGTGGATGCCTTGGCAGTCAGAGGCGATGAAGGACGTAATAACTTGCGATAAGCCCAGATTAGGTAGTAATAACCTTTTGAGTCTGGGATTTCCGAATGGGGAAACCCACGTGCATAAGCACGTATCCTGTTGTGAATACATAGCAACAGGAGGCAAACCGGGGGAACTGAAACATCTAAGTACCCCGAGGAAGAGAAATCAACCGAGATTCCGAAAGTAGCGGCGAGCGAAATTGGATTAGCCCTTAAGCTTTTAATGAGACAGACGAAGGCTCTGGAAAGTGCCGCAGTAAAGGGTGATAGCCCCGTAGTCGACATCTCATAATCAGTGAAAACGAGTAGGGCGGGACACGTGATATCCTGTCTGAATATGGGGGGACCATCCTCCAAGGCTAAATACTACTGACTGACCGATAGTGAACCAGTACCGTGAGGGAAAGGCGAAAAGAACCCCTGTGAGGGGAGTGAAATAGAACCTGAAACCGTGTACGTACAAGCAGTAGGAGCACCTTCGTGGTGTGACTGCGTACCTTTTGTATAATGGGTCAGCGACTTAATTTTAGTAGCAAGGTTAACCGTTTAGGGGAGCCGTAGGGAAACCGAGTCTTAACTGGGCGTACAGTTGCTAGGATTAGACCCGAAACCAGGTGATCTAGCC
>NZ_VNFK01000047.1 GCF_007786235.1 Paenarthrobacter nitroguajacolicus
CTAGATGTACTAACCCGGTAGGTTGTTGACGCGGCTGGCTGGGGAGGCGCCTTTGAGTGCGGTGTGTGGCCTGCTGCGATTGTAGTGCTCGATGAAGTCCAGGTAGCAGGCTTGGCGTTCGGTTTCTGATGTGTAGTGCCGGGCGTAGGCCCATTCCTCCAGGAGGATGCGGTTGAAGCGTTCGACTTTGCCGTTGGTCTGGGGTCGGTAGGGTCTGGTGCGTTTGTGTCGGATGCCGGCTTCCGTCAGGGTTTGGGCAAAGAGGCGGGACCGGTAGCAGGAGCCGTTATCGGTGAGGACCCTTTGGATCTTCACGCCGTGGGCGGCGAACGCTGCAATCGCGTTGCGCATGAAGGCCGCGGCCGTTTCCTTGGTCTCATCCGGGCAGATTTCGGAGTAGACGTAGCGGGAGTGGTCATCGACGGCGTGGTGGATGAACGTGAAGCCGCGGAGCAGGCCCCTGTTCTTCCGGGCGCCTTCGGACAGGTTCCGGGCACGGGCGTTGGCTTCCCCTGCTACCCGGCCCAGGCTTCGGTGGCCTCCGCCGTCGGGGATCCTGCCGAGTTTCTTCACATCAACGTGGATCATCTCGCCCGGCTGCGTGTACTCATAGCGGTGGGCGTGTTCCCGGCGGATCCTGATCCCGGTGGAACGGTCCGTGAAGCGCAGCGGCGGGCAGTGGTAGCGGCGCAGGATCCGGTGGACCGTGGAGATGTTCAAGTGCAGGTGGTAGGCGATCCTGGCCGGTCCCCAGCGCTTGGAGGTTCTCAGGCCCACCACCCGGCGTTCTGTTCGCATTGCACTGCGGTGCGGACAGCTCAACGGTCGACAGGGCCGGTCCTGCATCCCGGCTTCGCCGAACTCGACGTAACGCTTCGCCCAGCGGGCCGCGGTCGGGACAGAGACGTTGAACCGCTCAGCCGCGCGGCGCAACGGCCAATGATCGTTCACCACGCACCGGGCGAGCTTCAACCGGCCGGCAGGGGCAAGGATCGCGTTAGAGTGGGACACGAGGACCTCCTGGACATTGTGTTTGCTCTCGACAAGCTCCACACAACACCCGGAGGTCCTCTTTATCGCGTTACTCCCAGCCCCGTGTCATCAACCTGCCGGGACAATACA
>NZ_VNFK01000048.1 GCF_007786235.1 Paenarthrobacter nitroguajacolicus
TCAGCATTCGACGACGTTGACGGCGAGGCCGCCCATCGCGGTTTCCTTGTACTTATCGGACATGTCCTTGCCCGTCTCACGCATGGTCACGATCACCTCATCGAGGGAGACCCGGTGCGTCCCATCGCCCCACAACGCCATCTTCGCCGCGTTGATCGCCTTCGCCGCCGCGATCGCGTTCCGCTCAATACACGGAATCTGCACCAACCCCCCGATCGGATCACACGTCAACCCCAGGTTATGTTCCATCGCGATCTCCGCAGCGTTCTCCACCTGACCCGGCGTACCACCCATCACCTCAGCCAACCCCGCAGCAGCCATCGACGACGCCGAACCAACCTCCCCCTGACACCCCACCTCAGCACCCGAAATCGACGCCTGCTCCTTATACAACACACCCACCGCACCGGCAGCGAGCAGGAACTTCACCACCACATCATCCTTATCGGCCTGGGTGGCCTGATCCATGCCCGGAGCATAATTCAACGCGTAATACAGCACCGCCGGAATAATCCCCGCAGCACCATTGGTCGGCGCCGTCACCACCCGACCACCCGAAGCGTTCTCCTCATTGACCGCCAAAGCGATCAGGTTCACCCACTCCTGCCAATACTTCGGATCATTCCGGTCCTTGTCCTCCTTCAGCAACCGCTCCAACCAATCAGGCGAACGACGCCGAACCCGCAACCCACCAGGCAACACACCCTCACGCTTCAACGACGTCTCAACACAGGCCTCCATCACGGCCCAAATATGCAAAAGACCCTCCCGGATCTCCTCCTCAGACCGGGACGCCCGCTCGTTGATGAACATGATGTCTGAAATCCCCAGACCCTTGGACGCACACCGGCCCAACAACTCCGCCGCCGTCCTGAACGGCAACGGCAACTCCGCCTTCGTCTCCTCCAACTCCTGCCGGGCAGCGTCCTCCTCACCCTCCCGGACAATGAACCCACCACCGACCGAAAAGAACGTCGCCTCATGCACAATGTTTCCCTCAGCATCAGCCACGGCGAACTTCATCCCGTTCGTATGCCGCGGCAACACCGTCAACGGATGCAACACCATATCCTCCACCGCATACGGCAACTCCACACCCCCACCCGA
>NZ_VNFK01000049.1 GCF_007786235.1 Paenarthrobacter nitroguajacolicus
GCACCTGAAGGCCGTAAGTTGCTGCGCGTTGAGCAGCGTAATTCTGCGGTACCGGTTGAACGTAAGCCTGAGTGGATCAAGGCCAAGGTCCAGATGGGTCCTGAGTTTGTCCAGCTCAAGAACCTGGTGAAGAAGGAAGGCCTGCACACGGTCTGTGAAGAGGCCGGGTGCCCGAACATTTTCGAGTGCTGGGAAGACAAGGAAGCGACGTTCCTGATCGGCGGGTCCGAGTGCACCAGGCGCTGTGATTTCTGCCAGATCGACACCGGCAAGCCCTCCCCGGTGGACATGTTCGAGCCCACCAAGGTGGCCCGGAGTGTCCAGGCGATGCAGTTGCGCTACGCCACCGTGACCGGGGTGGCCCGTGATGACCTGGCCGATGAGGGTGTCTGGTTGTACGCCGAAACGGTCCGGAAGATTCACGAACTGAACCCGGGTACCGGGGTGGAGTTGCTGATCCCGGACTTCTCCGGCAAGCCTGAGCACATCGCGGCGATCTGTGATTCCAAGCCCGAGGTGTTCGCGCACAACGTGGAGACCGTGCCGAGGATTTTCAAGCGGATCCGTCCGGCGTTCCGGTACGAGAGGTCCCTGGATGTCATTACCCAGGGCCGGGATTTGGGCATGGTGACCAAGTCCAACCTGATCCTGGGCATGGGCGAGACCCGGGAGGAAATCTCCGAAGCCCTGCGGGACCTGCACCAGGCCGGGTGTGACCTGATCACCATCACCCAGTACCTGCGCCCTTCCGAGCGGCACCTCCCGGTGGACCGGTGGGTCAAGCCCCAGGAATTCGTGGACCTCCAGCACGAGGCCGAGGAGATCGGCTTCCTCGGTGTCATGTCCGGGCCGTTGGTGCGGTCCTCGTACCGGGCAGGCCGTTTGTGGGCCACCGCGATGCGGAAGAAGGGCTGGGAAATCCCCGCCGCCCTGGCCCACATCGAGTCCTCCGGCACCACCCGCCAGGAAGCCTCCACCATCCTGGCCGCCCACGGCTAAACCCCCGAACCACCCACCAGCAGTACCGAAGGACCGGATGCCATGCGTAACGGCGTCCGGTCCTTCGACGT